>CAUTMS010000001.1:0-417986 GCA_963539805.1 uncultured Actinobacillus sp.
CTGCCTGTCACGCAGGGGGTCGCGGGTTCGAGTCCCGTCCATTCCGCCAATTTTTAATACCAATAGGGGCGTAGTTCAATTGGTAGAGCACCGGTCTCCAAAACCGGGTGTTGGGAGTTCGAGCCTCTCCGCCCCTGCCATATTATTCTCATTTCTTATAATTTCAATTGGGATTTATTTTTGTGTCGTCAATGTCGATGCTTTATACTATAAAGCAATCTTATATTGGTCGTCCGTGTATCTCAATTATGTCTTTTATTATTCATCCGATGTTTCCTCATCATTTTAATAAGGTTTATGCGCTTTGGCAGTCAATGGAAGGGGTTGAACTGAATCCGTTAGATGATACTCCTCAGGCGATTGCCGAATTCCTTAGTTTTAATCCTGGTTTAAATTACATTGCCTCTAGCGAAAACAAAGTCGTAGGCGTGGTTATGTGCGGTTTTGACGGCCGCCGGGCTACCGTTTATCATTTAGCGGTCAATCCGCTTTATCGGAAAAAAGGGATTGCTTCCGCATTAATGTCCGTTTTGGAGCAAGCCCTGCAAGAAAAAGGCGTTACAAAAGGTCGTTTATTGGCATTTAAGCGCAATGAAGACGCCACCTTATTCTGGCAAAAGCAGGGTTGGAAACTGCAACCGCAGCTGAATTATTTTTCAAAGAATTTTAGCTAAAAATATGCTATATTTGACCGCACTTTTTTAATATTTTGAATTTTATGGCATCTGATTATTTTGATATTGCTATTGCATTAGCCGGTGTTTGTCAGGCGGCAAAGTTAGTCCAGCAATTTGCCCATAGCGGCGAGGCGGATCTTAATGCGCTTGAAACCAGTCTTTATTCTTTATTGCAGACTGAACCGGATAATATTACGGCCGTGTACCGCGGTTCTTTGGCGAATATTAAGTTAGGGTTAGAAACGCTGATTGAACAATTAAATGCCATGGATACCGAATTGGCACGCTATTGGCTAAGTATTTTAGCCTTATCCGCTAAATTGACGAAATCCTCGAAAGCTAAAAATGCGTTGGCCGATCGTATTCGATATTTACCGACGCAACTTGAACATTACGGTCTGTGCAGCGAAACGATGTTTGAAAAAATGGCCTCAATCTATACCGATATCGTCAGCCCGCTCGGTAAGAAAATTCATGTTGTCGGTTCACCTCTTTATTTGCAGCAACCCGCCATGCATCATCGTATTCGGGCCTGCCTGTTGGCGGGGATTCGATCGGCGGTATTATGGCAGCAGCTCGGCGGTACCAAATGGCAAATTCTTTTCTCCCGCCGCAAAATTCTAAAAGCGGCAAAACAAATTTACCAAACAATCTAATGGAGCAAATTCTATGCAACTCAATGCGTTAACAGCACTTTCCCCCATTGACGGACGCTATCAGGATAAAGTAACGACACTTCGCACTATTTTTAGTGAATTCGGCTTATTGAAATTCCGTGTAACCGTTGAGGTTCGTTGGCTGCAAAAATTGGCGGCAACCGCAGAAATTCGGGAAGTTAAAGCTTTGTCCAAAGACGCAAACGATTACCTTGATAATATTGTGGCGAATTTTAATCTTACGGATGCGGAACGCATTAAGGAAATTGAACGTACCACCAACCACGATGTGAAAGCGGTGGAATATTTTTTGAAGGAAAAATCCACCGCACTTCTGGAATTGGCGGCGGTTTCCGAATTTATTCACTTCGCGTGCACATCGGAAGACATCAATAATCTTTCTCATGCCTTGATGTTAAAAACCGCACGTGAGGAAGTTATTCTGCCTGAATGGCAAAAATTGATTGATGAAATCACCCGTCTTGCCCACGAATACAAAAATATTCCGTTACTGTCGCGTACTCACGGTCAACCGGCTTCGCCTTCAACCGTCGGAAAAGAAATGGCGAATGTGGTTTATCGTTTACGCCGTCAATTCAAACAATTGGAAAAAATTGACGTTCTGGGCAAAATCAACGGTGCCGTAGGGAATTACAATGCTCATTTAAGCGCGTATCCGGAAATTAACTGGCATCAGTTCAGCGAAGAATTTGTGACTTCGTTGGGGATTAGCTGGAATCCGTACACCACGCAGATCGAGCCGCACGATTATATCGCAGAGTTTTTCGATTGCGTGGTGCGTTTCAATACGATTATCATCGATTTTGATCGCGATCTTTGGGGTTATATCGCATTAAATCATTTCAAACAGCGTACCGTTGCCGGTGAAATCGGCTCTTCCACTATGCCGCATAAGGTTAACCCGATTGATTTTGAGAATTCGGAAGGAAATCTGGGCCTGGCAAATGCGGTGATGACGCATTTAGGTCAGAAATTGCCGGTTTCCCGCTGGCAGCGTGATTTAACCGATTCAACCGTATTGCGTAATTTGGGCGTCGGTGTAGGTTATTGTTTGATCGCTTATGCGGCGACGCGTAAAGGAATCAGCAAGCTCGAAGTTAATGAACAACATTTGCGGGACGAATTAAATCAAAACTGGGAAGTTCTGGCGGAGCCGATTCAAACGGTTATGCGCCGTTACGGAATTGAAAAACCGTATGAAAAACTCAAAGAGTTAACCCGCGGTAAGCGCGTGGACGAACAAGCAATGCGCGAATTCATCGAGAAACTGGATATTCCGTCGGAAGAAAAATCCCGTTTGCAGGCGTTAACGCCGGCCACTTATATCGGCGCGGCGATTCAGTTAGTGGAAAAACTTTAATTGCTATAAACAAAAGTGCGGTCAAATTTGACCGCACTTTTTTCAGTGATTTTGGGCATTTGTCGGTTTGCGTCGTTTGCCGATATTTTTGGTATCTTTATGACGCAATTTGACTTTTTTCTTTTGCTCCGTTTTTTTCTTTTCGGCCAGTTTTTGTTTTTTACGCGCTTTCGCTTCCTTTGACACGGTTTTGGTTTCGCCGTTTTTCGGCGGGTTGGTTCGTGGTTCCAGGCCTTCGATTATCCGCGGTTTAAGTAATTCTTCGGTATAACGTTTGATTTTGCCTAGCAAACGGTAATCATGTCCTTCCACAAAAGACACCGCCGTGCCTTTTTTGCCGGCGCGCGCAGTTCGTCCGATTCGGTGCAGATAGGTGTCGGCGCTGTAAGGCAAATCGAAATTCATGACATGGCTGACATCGTCAATATCGATTCCGCGGGCGGCCACATCCGTCGCCACCAATAATGTCACCGTGCCGTTTTTGAGTTTGTCGATGGCGTTATTACGCTGAGTTTGTGCCATTTCGCCTTCAAGATAGGCGGAACGGATTCCGCGTTTGCGCAACGTTTCCGATAATTCCCGCACATCCTCCCGTCGACGCACGAAAAGAATGCCTTTTGTGACCGTTTCCTGCTCGATAAAGCGGGCGACCAGCTTGATTTTATGTTCGACGCTGTCGGCGTGATAATACCATTGATTAATTTTTTTTCTTTCGCGACGGCTGGGTTCCGCATCGATTTTAACGGGATTATCCAGAATTCGTTCCGCAAAATCCTGGAGCGCCTCGCCTTCCAGCGTGGCGGAAAATAATAAGGTTTGCTTGCGCCAACGGGTTTCCACCGCAATTTTTTCGGCGTCTTGCCCGAATCCCATTTGCAGCATTCTGTCCGCTTCGTCGAAAATCAACATTTCAACGGAGCGGCAATCGAAATTTTCTTCGTTAATGTATTGCAGTAGGCGTCCGGGGGTGGCGACCACCAGATCCTGGTTCTTATTGAAGATTTCGCCGTGATTCTGATATGCCACGCCGCCTGTGATCGTCGCGATGCTGAGCTTGGTGAATTGCGCCAATTCTTTTGCTTGTTCGGCGACCTGCATGGCTAATTCGCGGGTGGGCGTTAATACCAAGATGCGCGGAGCGCCGGGTTTTCTGCGCGGATAATCTAATAAATGTTGAATGGCGGGCAGCAAAAAGGCCGCGGTTTTACCGGTGCCCGTCGGAGCGGAACCTAAAATATCCCACTCTTCCATCGCGGCAGGAAGGGTTTCCTGCTGAATGACCGTCGGGCGATTGTAGCCTTTTTTGGCTAACGCTTTAAGCAATTCGGGGGCAAGATCGAAATCATCAAAAGTCGGTTGTGACATAAAGTTCTCTAATATTTTTATAAAAATCGGGCAAAATTATACCGCACTTTCCGGTGTAAGGGGGAAAGTGCGGTCAATTTTACGAGAGTTTTTTATACGGCGGACCAGAGTAAAATGGCAAGTAATTGCGGAGAGACGATGCGCAGGAACATGACGAGCGGGTAAACCGTCGCATAAGCCAGGGCGGAGGCGCCGCAATTTTCTTTTAACGAATTCGCGAAGGCTAACGCCGGCGGATCGGTCATTGAACCCGCAATTAATCCGCAAATGCTGAGGTAATTGAGTTTGCCGTAAATCCGTGCGATAACGCCGACTATCAATAACGGCACAAAAGTGATAAAAATGCCGTAGAACATCCATTCCAGGCCGTTTCCGTTGACCAGCGTATGAATGAAATTGCCGCCGGATTTAAAGCCCACCACGGACAGGAATAATACGATACCGATTTCCCGTAAGGCAAGGTTGGCGCTCGGCGGCATAAACCAGTAAAGTTTGCCGATGGTGCCGATTCGCGCCAGAATTAAGGCGACGACAAGCGGCCCGCCCGCCAGACCGAGTTTTAACGGAACGGGAATGCCCGGGATGCTGAAGGGAATAGAACCCAGTAATACGCCTAATCCTACGCCGATAAAGACCGGCAGCATTTGAACCTGATTGAGTTTTGATTGGGCGTTGCCGAACATTTCGATCACTTTATCCATTACGTCGACACCGCCGATAATGTGTAACACGTCACCGAATTGTAAAGTGGTGTTGGCGGTGGGAATCAATTCCACCCCGGCCCGGTTGAGGCGGGAAATCATCACGCCGTATTGTTGGTGAAAGGCTAAAGTGCGGATTTTTTTGCCCAGGATTTTTTCATTGGTGACCACGACGCGTTCGGTGCGTAGATTACCTCGCATAGCGGAAGGTTCCACTTCAATGGATTCGCCGAGGATTAACTCCATTTCACGCAACGTTTTCGGATCGCCCAGAAAATGCAGGATATCGCCGATTTGCAGCTGAGTATCCGCCTGCGGCACGAAAATGTCCTGCTCACGCTTTAACCGGGTGCATACAATGCCGTGTTTTTCAAAACCGGGAATATCCCGTAAATTTAAACCTGAAAAATTGACATTGGTGATGCGAATATTGGCTTTTTGAATGGTTTCTTTGTCTTTGCCCGTTTCGCGGTCGAAATTTTCCGCTTCTTTATCAATATTGATTTTGAAAAATAAACGAATCAGCCACATGGTTAACAGGATGCCGCAAATCCCGAACGGATAGGCCATGGCGTAGGACATCCCCATGGTTTCGGTGATGTCATGCATGCCTAATTCATTCAGAATTTGTTGTCCGGCACCTAATGAAGGCGTGTTGGTAACCGCTCCGGAATAGATCCCTAAAATGGCATCGAGCGGTATATCGGTAACTTGATGAATGATAATCACCAATAATGCGCCCAGGCAGACGATTAACGCCCCTAATGCGTTTAATTTTAATCCGCTTTCACGCAAGGAAGCGAAGAAACCGGGCCCCACCTGGATCCCGATGGTATAAACGAACAGAATTAAACCGAATTCCTGAACGAAATGAAGCGTATGTTCGTCTAACCGCAGACCGTATTGAGCGGCAAAATGGGAGATAATAATTCCCCCGAACAGCACGCCGCCGATGCCTAATCCCACACCTCTGATTTTCCAATGACCAATCCATAGCCCCAGCACCGCCACCAGCGACAGCACGGAGATGGTTACCGCAATATCGGACATGAAGCCCTCCTCAAGTTTGATAAAATTAACTAGACGTGATTATAGCGATGTTAGAATACGAAATAATGATTAATGTCAAAAAGTGTAGTGTTCATCACATTTTTCTTGCACTCCATTGTATTTTGCTCAACAATAACGGTCATTTTTTAGCGGAAATAAAGAGAACTCATGAATTACAGCGAAGAATTATTTGCCTCGATATTTTGGATTTTGAAAGCCATCGGCAGTACTGCCGTTGTATTCAGTCTGATGGTGTGGATTTTAGTGAAAACCACTCGCTGGGCGCATCAGTTCTGGTCGCTTGGGAAAGACTATTTGTCGCCTAAGCGTAGTGTAAAGCCGCTGGTTTATTTTGTTGTGATCGTATTTTTTAACTTGCTTTCCGTGCGGTTGGATATTCTCTTTTCCAACTGGTATAAAGCCATGTACGATGCCTTACAGAAAATGGATGAAAACGTATTTTGGCTGCAAATGATGGTGTTTTCGGTTCTTGCCGTCATTCATATCAGCAATATTTTGCTGACTTACTACCTCACTCAACGTTTTACCATTCAATGGCGTACCTGGTTGAATGAAAATATGGTGGAAAAATGGATGACGCAACAGGCTTATTATAAATCTCAGTATGTATATAATCAGCTTGATAACCCGGATCAACGTATTCAGCAAGACGTTCAGTCTTATGTCAGTTCGTCCATCAGTTTCGCCACCGGCGTGATTTCTTCCGTCGTATCTATTGTGGCGTTTACGCTAATCCTGTGGAAGCTGGCGGGGCCGATGAAAATCGCCGGCGTAACCGTGCCGCATGCCATGGTGTTCCTGGTTTTTATTTATGTGCTGATTACCAGTATTTTTGCCTTCCGTATCGGTCGTCCGTTAATTCATTTGAATTTCTTAAACGAACGCCTGAACGCGAACTACCGTTATTCCCTTATTCGGGTGAAAGAATATGCGGAAAGTATCGCCTTTTTCCGCGGCGAAAAAATGGAAAAAAACGTGTTGTATAAACAGTTCGGTTATGTGATTGATAACGTGTGGAAAATGGTATACATGACGTTGAAATTATCCGGTTTTAACGTGATGATGACGCAAATTTCAGTGATTTTCCCGTTCATTATTCAAGCAACGCGCTATTTCAGCAAACAAATCCAGTTGGGGGATTTAATCCAGACGGCGCAATCCTTCGGCCGCGTGCAATCGGCGTTATCTTACTTCCGGAACGTTTATGACGAGTTCACCGGATATCGTGCCGTGCTCGATCGTTTAACCGGATTTCACAGCGCCGTCAGCCAGGCCACTCAGGTTTCTCATGTGGAATTGAAAGACAGCGAAAGTGCGGTCGTTTTTGAGCGACTTTTTGTGAAAAAGCCGACGGGCGAAGTGCTGATTAAAGATTTAAATTTAAATCTGCCGCAAGGCACGTCGATGTTAATCAAAGGCGCATCCGGTTCCGGCAAAACCACTTTATTGCGAACTGCGGCGGGATTGTGGTCGTTTTCGGAAGGCACCGTGCATTGTCCGCAACATCATGTGCTGTTTTTGTCGCAGAAACCTTATTTGCCGCAAGGACGTTTAATTGATGCCTTATATTATCCGGAAGTGACGCCTGCGGAGGCGGATTTGGCTGCGGCGGCGGATACTTTACGCGAAGTGCAACTCGGTCATCTGGCGGATAAACTGGAACAGGAAAACGACTGGATGCGCACCCTTTCCCTGGGCGAACAGCAACGTTTATCTTTTGCGCGTTTGTTAATTCATAAGCCGATTGTCGCGTTTCTGGATGAAGCCACGGCGAGCATGGACGAAGGGCTGGAAGACGCAATGTATCGGCTGTTACGCGCGCGCTTGCCGCACACGACCATCATCAGCGTCGGCCACCGTTCTACATTGCGGACGCATCACGATAAGCAACTGATTATTAATGCGCAGGATCAAAGCTGGCAATTCTGTTAAAGTGCGGGCGATTTTTGCATAGTTTTTTTAAGCGCGGACTTCGGTTCGTGCTTTTTTATTTGTCTGTTATAATGCTTGTCAGTTTTTATCAGATTGCGGGATTTTCCAATGGCTCAGATTGCTCCAAATCCGCTCGTTCTTGTGGACGGCTCCTCTTATCTTTATCGTGCGTTTCATGCTTTTCCGCCGCTCAACAATTCGCAGGGCGAACCCACCGGCGCGATGTTCGGCGTGCTGAATATGCTGAAAAGCCTGATTTCTCAAGTGCAGCCCAGCCACATTGCGGTGGTGTTTGATGCGAAAGGCAAGACTTTTCGCGACGAATTGTTCGAGCAGTACAAATCCCACCGCCCGCCGATGCCCGATGATTTGCGGCGGCAGATTGAGCCGTTGCATCACATTATTCGCTCGTTGGGCATTCCTTTGCTTTCCATTGAAGGCGTGGAAGCGGACGATGTGATCGGCACCCTTGCCGTGCAGGCGTCGTCACAGGGAAAAAAGGTTTTGATTAGTACCGGCGATAAAGATATGGCTCAGTTGGTGGACGATAACATCATGCTTATCAACACCATGAACAACACGTTGCTCGATCGTCAGGGCGTGATTGAGAAATACGGCATTCCGCCGGAACTTATCATCGATTATCTCGCGCTGATGGGCGACAGTTCGGATAATATTCCTGGCATTGCCGGCGTAGGCGAAAAAACCGCGTTGGGCTTGCTGCAGGGCATCGGTTCCATGGCGGAAGTGTATGCTAACTTGGATAAAGTGGCGGATTTGCCGATCCGCGGCGCGAAAAAACTGGGCGAAAAATTATTGGCGGCAAAAGCGGATGCGGAGCTGTCCTATGTGCTGGCGACCATAAAAACCGACGTTAAACTTGAGGTGGCGCCGGAGGATTTGGTTATCGGTTCGGCCGATAATGACGAACTGGCGACCTTGTTCGGGCGTTACGAATTTAAACGCTGGCTGAATGAAGTGCTGACGAGCGACAGTCCGCTGACCCAAGCGACGGCGCAGCCGGTGAAAGTGAATCCTTACCAAGCCTCGCCGGCGGCCTCGACAACCGAAAGTGCGGTGAAAAACGTGATAAAAATTGACCGCACTTTGTATGAAACCGTCACCACGCCGGCGCAGCTGCAAGCCTGGATTGCCAAAATTCAGCGGGCAAAATTGGTGGCGCTGGATACAGAAACCGATTCGCTGAATGCTATGACGGCGGATCTGGTGGGCATTTCTTTCGGCTTGGAGAACGGCGAAGCCTGTTATATTCCGCTGGCGCACGTGCATCAAACGACGCAAGACGGCGAAGCTTGGAAAGCCGATGAAAGTGCGCAAGCCGATTTGTTCGCCGAGCCGGAAGCAAGCCTTCAAACCCATTGGCGGTTATTGCCGCAGCAGCTTAATAAAACGGATTGTCTGGCACAGCTGAAAGCGGTGCTGGAAGACGCCGACATTCGGAAAATCGGACAGAATTTAAAATACGATCTCACGATCTTCGCCAATCACGGCATTCAGGTGCGGGGCGTAGCCTTTGATACCATGCTGGAAAGCTATGTGTTAAACAGCACCGGCCGGCATAATATGGATGAGTTGGCGGAGCGTTATCTGGGCCATCAAACCATTTCTTTCGAAAGCCTGGCGGGCAAAGGGAAAAATCAGTTAACTTTCGATAAAATCCCATTGGCGCAGGCGGCGGAATATGCGGCGGAAGATGCGGATGTCACCATGAAACTGCACCAAACGCTTTGGCCGGAACTGGAAAAAACGCCGACGCTGAAAACCTTATTCAATGATATTGAATTGCCGTTGGTTCCCGTGCTTTCCCGTATCGAGCGTAACGGCGTGCTGATTGACGCTCAGGCTTTGAAAATTCAGTCGCGGGAATTCGCCGTAAGATTAACCGAACTGGAAGCCAAAGCCTATGAAATCGCCGGCGAATCCTTTAATCTGGCGTCTCCGAAACAGTTGCAGGAGATTTTGTTTAACAAACTGAATTTACCGGTGTTACAGAAAACACCGAAAGGCGAGCCTTCCACCAAAGAAGAAGTGTTGGAGGAATTGGCTTTTGAGCATGAATTACCGAAGCTGCTGGTGGAACATCGCGGCCTGGCGAAACTGAAATCTACCTACACCGATAAATTACCGCAAATGATTAATCCGCGTACGGGGCGGGTGCATACCTCTTATCATCAGGCCGTCACGGCGACCGGGCGGCTTTCTTCGACGGATCCGAATTTACAGAATATTCCGATCCGCAACGAGGAAGGGCGCCGCATTCGTCAGGCGTTTATCGCCCGTGACGGTTACAAAATTATTGCGGCGGATTATTCGCAAATCGAACTGCGGATTATGGCGCATTTGTCCGGCGATAAAGGGCTGACCGACGCTTTTATTGAAAGACGCGATATTCACCGTTCTACCGCATCGGAAATTTTCGGCATACCGCTGGAAGAGGTGACCGGCGAACAACGCCGTAGCGCCAAAGCGATTAATTTCGGCTTGATTTACGGCATGTCGTCCTTCGGGCTTTCTCGTCAGTTAGGCATTTCCCGGCTCGAAGCGAAAAAGTACATGGATTTATATTTTCAGCGTTATCCGAATGTGCAGATTTTCATGCATGATATTCAGGAAAAGGCGAAAGCGCAGGGATTCGTGGAAACCTTGTTCGGTCGCCGTTTGTATCTGCCGGATCTTAAATCCGCGAACGCGGCGCGTCGTAAAGGCGCCGAACGGGTGGCGATTAATGCGCCGATGCAGGGAACGGCGGCGGATATCATTAAACGTGCGATGATCGATATTGATCACGCCATTGCCGGCGACGAGGATATTCTGATGATCATGCAGGTGCACGATGAATTGGTGTTTGAAGTGCGGTCGGAAAAAGTGGAATTTTTCAGTCAACTGATTAAACAAAAAATGGAAAGCGCCGCTCAGCTGGCGGTCCCGTTAATTGTGGACGTGGGCGTCGGGGCGAATTGGGATGAAGCTCATTAAAAAAACTTTTGAAAAATTGACCGCACTTTTAGCGTCAAATCAGGTTAAATTCAGGCTTGGATAACCCAAGCCTTTCTTTTTATTTTTACCACCAGGTCATCCAGAAAAAATAAGACAGCGAGCCGATAATGAATACGCCGATAGTATTTAAGATAAGTCCTACCTGTAACATTTCTTTTTGTTTTATATAGCCGGTCGCAAATACAATGGCGTTCGGCGGGGTGGCAATCGGCAGCATAAATGCGCAGGACGCCCCGCAGGCAATGATTGCCGCCAGCGAGATGGGCGGCAACCCCAATGAAGTCGCTACGGAAATGTAAATCGGCATAAGCAGCGCGGCGCTTGCAGTGTTAGAAGTGAATTCGGTTAAAAACAGAATAAATGCCGTCATCACAATCGCCATTAACCACCAGTTTTTATGACCGATATAAGACACGATGGTTTCCGCCAGAATTTTGCTGGCGCCGGTATCTTTCAGCACAATGCTTAATACCATACCGCCGCCGCAAAGTAACAGTACGCCCCATTCCGTACGATCTTGGATTTGGCTCCAGGTCGCCGTGCCGCTTAAGGTGAACGCCATTACCGCGATCATCGCGATTAACGCATCAAAACTGCGGATAGCGGAGGTTAATCCGAGCGCGTTTCGTACGACGGGTTCGAGAGCGGAACTGAAAATAAGAAATAACGCAGTCAGGCTGAACACAACCAAGGTGATAACGCGTTTACCGGTCATGGGAATTTCTTCGATTTCAACATCAAAGGGCACGTTAAAATTCGGGCGCAGTACGATTAAAAGCGAGATTATCATAGCGATTAACAGCAAGAACGTTACCGGTACGCCGTATGCCAGCCATTCCGAAAAGGAAACTTTGATTTGCGATGCCAGAATGGCGTTCGGGGCGGACCCTACCAATGTAGCTATTCCGCCGATACTGGCGCTGAAGGCAATGCCGAGCAACACGAAAACATATAGATTGCGATTGTTTTTCATCTCTACTTTATGCAGAATGCCCAGTGTTAACGGTAACATCAAAGCGGCAACCGCCGTATTATTGATGAAGAAGGATAACAGATTGGTGACGGCAAACAGGTAAAAAATGGTGAGTTTTAAATTGCCCCGCGCCAAACGAATGACGTGATTGGCAATCCATAAGTCAATTTTCTGAATATTCAGCACCGCCGCGATCACAAAGCCGCCGAAGAACATAAAAATGATCGGTTCGGAAAAGGGCGCAAATGCCGCTTTGGTATTCAGCACGCCTAACCCGATGGCGAAAACCGGCACAAGCAAGGCGGTAATCGTGATGTGGAAAGCCTCGGTCAGCCATAAAATACCGATGAAAACCAGTAAGGCAAGGCCTCGGTTTTCCTGAGAATTAAAGGGCAGGATATTTAATAGAGTAAAGAAGAGTATCAGATCCGCGATTAAGATAATCAGCCCTCTGACAGGATTTTTGCTGGTACTTGACATAACGCCCTCGCTATTTTATGTTGTATGTTTGCATTGAATAAAAATGAATAGATATGTTATTTTTCTGAATTTCTATTCAGTTTCGAATGTAGCGTAATTCGAGCGGTTGCGCAATCCGTGGCGGATTATTTTAGTCAGGTTTTTGAATAAAATTTGAAATTATCAAAATTTCAGGTAAAACTCGCGGGTTAATTGAATAAATTCTAGCGTATAGCGATTTTTCTCATCATAAATTGTCAATTCGCCGTGTTCCGTTTCTTTTTTCCGTTTCATAAAACTTAACAACACCCGCTGCGGCGCGTTACCTTGCTTGGTCGTCACATCACATTGCCGTACGCAATAAAGTGCGGTGGATTTTTTCAACGTTTTTCCTTGTTCCGTCGGCAAAATAAAATGAATCACGCCTTGTTCCGTCAGCAAAGACGAAGCAATCCGCAGCCATTCCTTATGAGAAAGCGCTGCGGTGTAGCGGGCGGCATCACGTTCTTGATTACGGCAATTCACACCCGGTGCGAAATAGGGCGGATTCGCCACAATATTATCGAATTTTTGTCCGCACTTTCGGGCGAAATCCGCAATATCGGCACAATGCACATGCAGCCGATGCGCCCAGGGGGAAGCATTGAAATTTTCCCGGGCCTGCCGAGCGGCGGCGGGATCCCGTTCAACGCCGTGGATTTCTGCATTTTTATCACTGCGTTGCGCCAACATGAGGGCGATTAATCCCGAACCGGTGCCGAGATCCAATACGGAACGAGCGCTTGTCACATCCGCCCAGGCGCCGAGCAAAATGCCGTCCGTTCCCACTTTCATCGCACAGTGAGCGTGATTGACATGAAATTGTTTAAAAGTAAAGCCGTTACGCGTTGTCATGATGGCATTGTGATTAAAAAAGAAAGGCACAATATGTGCCTTTCGGAAGCAGGAATTCGGCGATTATTTGCCGATTAAGCGCGCCAGTGCCTGATATAGCGCTTGCGCGGCGTCACCGCTGATAGCGTTGCCGTCTTCATCGCTGATGACGACGGAACTTTGTTTGCCGTGCGCGCTGATTTGCATGCTGTATTCGCCGTCTTCCAGATCAGGTCGGGAGACGCCGAAACGCGCCCATTCCGTTGAACTTAGCGGCTTATAATTCAGTTTACGATAGCCGCGACCGACGGTTTCTTCCTCCGTTTCAAAGCCTAATTGAGGTAAGGCTTCACCGAGTTTGATCCAGGATTGCTGGAATTCGGAAGACATCGCTAAAGCCGGATGGTTGTTTGAATCGGTAATGATTGCCGTTTGAATCGGTCCGCTTGCCGCCGGAGTCGCCACCGCCTGCGCCTGGCTTTGATAATCGGCATTCAATTCGCCCACGAACTGGTTCAGCAAACTTGAGGTGTAACGTTCTTTCTCTTTTTGGCTCGGAGTAAACAGAATTTCGTCACGTTTAGCTTCCAGTACGCTCACCACTAAAGCGTTGGCCTCCTGATTGCCGACCTGGTTAATCTGGTAACGTAACAGGGTTTCACCCGGATCCATTTTAGCGCCGAAATTGGTCCAATCGGTTTCGATTTGGTTGTCTTTTGCCGTGAATTTAATGGATCTTTCTTCTAATAAGCGCGCCATTTGCTGAATATTATAAACACTGGCTTTTTCCGGCGAATAAATGATGGATGCCCGTTCGCCGTCAAATTGCGCGACGGAATTACCGATAATCGCCATTGGCACGGCCGGCGGGCGAATGTCCATATTTTCGCCTTTTTTCACATTGGTTTCAGGTAAGGCGTAAGTATCGTTTTGACCGACGATTTGAATGCCGGCGGTATCGATAGTCGTGAAGGTCGGTGCGCTGGCGTGTTTTTCATAACTGTCGTTCGCGTAAGGGCTGGTATTTCCGCAACCGGTCGCCGCGACAACGGCTAGCACAGTTAAAGGGAATAAGCATTTTTTCATTCTTTTTCCTTAAATTTAAAGAATATTCTGTTTTCTGACCGCACTTTGGGGGAAAAGTTTAAATGAAAACCGCACACGTTGCGACGCGCGCGGCTTTTTATCAACATTCGGTTAATTTCAGATTAAACCCGCAATTTTTAACGCTTCGAGTACTTTCGGTTGCGCCTGTTCGCTTAATACGGTTAACGGTAAGCGCAAAAACGGCCCTTTGATTAAGCCGATTTTATAGGCCGCCCATTTTACCGGAATCGGATTGCCTTCAATAAATAAATCGCGGTGTAACGGCATTAAACGTTGGTTGATTTTTTCCGCCTCTTCAAAGTTACCTTCTAAAGCGAGTTTACACATTTTCGCCATATCTGCCGCCGCCAGGTTGTTGGTGACGGAAATGACGCCTTGTCCGCCCAGTTTCATGCTTTCCAAGCCGGTCGCGTCGTCGCCGCTTAGGAAAATGAAATCTTCGCCGGCCAATTGTTTGATGAGTTTCACCCGGCTGACGTCACCGGTCGCTTCTTTGATTGCTACGATATTCGGAATTTTTGCTAAACGCGCGACGGTTTCCGGTTTCATATCGGAACCGGTACGTCCCGGTACATTGTAGAGAATTTGCGGTAAATCGGTGCATTCGGCGATGGCTTTGAAATGCTGATACATGCCCTCCTGCGTCGGTTTGTTGTAATAAGGCACCACGCTTAAGCAACCCGCAACGCCGCTGTCATGTAACAATTTTGTCATGGTGATGGCTTCGCTGGTGGCATTGGCGCCCGTTCCGGCGATAACCGGAATGCGGCCGGCGGCAAATTCGACGGTTTTCAGAATCGTCTTCACATTTTCATCGATGCTCAGCGTGGCGGATTCACCGGTGGTGCCGACCGAAACAATTGCGTTAGTGCCCGCATTGATGTGGAATTCAACCAATTTTTTTAATTCGTCATAATCCACTTCGCCGTGGTTATCCATGGGTGTGATTAATGCAACGATACTTCCTGAAAATAATGGAGTGCGTGAAGACATAAGAACCTCTTATCGTTATTTGAACTCATTGTTATAAGCATTGCGAAAATAAACAGGTTTTGCAAGCGGTTTTTTTGTTTTTTGCCGTGAAGAGGCAAAATTATGCGGAGTCTGTCCCACAAAAAAAAGAAATTACGGATTATTTTTTCTGGCAATGCGGGCAGACATAGCTGTTGCGTTGCCCGACCGAAAAACTCTCGATTTTTTGACCGCACTTCGGGCAATTTTCGCCTTTTTTACCGTAAATCTGTAATTCCTGAACAAAGTAGCCGGGGCGCCCGTCGGGTTGCAGAAAGTCTTTCAGCGTCGTACCGCCCTGGGCGATGGCGCGGACCAATTCTTTTTTAATGGTTTCCGCCAGCAACGCCGCCTGAGTTTTGGTAATTTTGCCCGCCGGTTTTTCAGGATGTAACCCGCATTGAAACAGCACTTCGTTGGCGTAAATATTGCCGACGCCGACCACCATGGCATTATCCATAATAAAGGACTTAAGTGCGGTCAATTTTTTGCGAGATTTTTTGAACAGATAATCACCGTTGAATTCGTCGGAAAGCGGTTCGGGCCCCAGTTTGGCAAACAGATGAAATTCATCAAGATTTTCCGTCCAAAGCCAGGCGCCGAAGCGGCGGGGATCGTTGTAACGCATGATTTTGCCGTTACTCATCACAATGTCCAGATGATCGTGTTTATCGACGGAGGCGTCCGGCGGCACAATGCGCACGGAACCAGACATGCCGAGGTGACCGATGATATAACCTTGTTCCGTGTGAATAATCAAATATTTCGCCCGGCGCGAAAGTGCGGTCACTTTTTGATGAGAAATTCGGGCGAGTTCGGGGCTGACCGGCCAACGTAATTTAGGCTGGCGCACGACGATTTTTTCGATATAAAAACCGTTCAAATAAGGCGTTATACCGTTTTTGGCGGTTTCGACTTCGGGCAGTTCGGGCATATTGGTTTCCGGGAATTTACAAATAGAGATTCGTCACTATACCATATTTTGTACGGACGAGGCGACGGCGTTCGGCGGACAATAAAAAACCCGAATGAAAATTCGGGTTTCGATTCAGTGTCAAACCAAATTATTTGATTTTGGCTTCACGATAGATAACGTGTTTGCGTACAACCGGATCAAATTTTTTGATTTCCATTTTTTCCGGCATGTTACGTTTGTTTTTATCTGTTGTGTAGAAATGACCGGTTTCCGCTGAAGAAACTAAACGGATTTTCTCACGAGCGCCTTTAGCTGCCATGTTTTAGCTCCTTAGATTTTTTCGCCACGAGCACGGATATCAGCCAATACTGCATCGATGCCTTTTTTATCGATAATACGCATACCTTTGGCGGTTAAGCGTAAAGTTACGAAACGGTTTTCACTCTCAACCCAGAAACGGTGAGTGTGCAAGTTTGGTAGAAAACGACGACGAGTCGCATTCAATGCGTGCGAACGGTTGTTACCAACTGCCGGACGTTTGCCTGTGACTTGACAGACTCTAGACATAATAATCTCCAATAATTAAATATAAGCTCGAGCTTACGGTTCGGATACAATTTCAAGGAAAGCCTTGATAGCCACCTCGTCAGGTCGCTCGTTGGTTGCCGACCCGCTTACTATATTAAAGGTCGCAAATTATACTTGCTAAAATCCGTTTTCTCAAGTGGAAATTGGATTTTCCTTTAAAAAACCGCAAGATTCTACCTGAAAACCGTTGCTGAGCCAAGCGGAACTACAGCCGGTCTTGCTCGGCGAAAGAAAAGTAACAGCCTTTTCCGATAATAAAATGATCCAGAATCCGAATTTCCATTAGTTCCGCGGCGGCTTGGATCCGCTTGGTTATCCGTTCGTCGGAGGCGCTGGGTTCCGCCCGTCCCGAAGGATGATTGTGGGCGAGGATAAGCGCGGCGGCATTACAATATAACGCGGTTTTAATGATTTCCCGCGGGTAAATCGACGCGGCGTTAATGGTGCCCTGAAACATTTCTTCTTTTTTTATCAGGCGATGTTGATTATCTAAAAACAGTACGCAGAACACTTCCCGTTCGTAATGTTCCAATTCCGTTTGCAGATAAAGCCTGACGGTGAGCGGATTGGTAAACTCGTGAGCGAAAGTGAGCTGTTCCGCAAGATAACGCTTCGTCATTTCCGTGCAAGCCTGTAACTGAATGTATTGCGTAATGCCGATTCCTTTAAATTGGCAGAATTGCGTCCGGCTGGCCGAAATCAATCCGCGTAAGGAACCAAAATGGCGTAACGCCTCTTGAGAAAGCTGCATAACGGGACAGTTTTTTATCCCCGTTCGTAGAAAAATCGCCAGTAATTCATGGTTTTCCAGCGCTTCAGGGCCGAATTTCAGCAATTTTTCTCTGGGCATGAGCGATTGATTTTCCATCATTTCCTCAAAAAACTTAACAAAAATTGACCGCACTTTGGCGTATTTTCTCGACTCTCTCCAGATTGGGATTTCGGATTTGGAACGGGGATCGCAAAATAAAATTTTTTCTTCGGAAAATTTGAAGTAAAATGCTCGAACTTATAAGATGTGAAAGGGGACTAACAATGTTGAAAGCAAAACGTGTCGTCGTGGGAATAACGGGCGGCATTGCGGCGTATAAAAGCATTGAGCTGATTCGTCTGTTGCGTAAAAACGAGGCGGAAGTCCGTGTGGTGTTGACGCCCGCCGCGGCTGAATTTGTCACGCCTTTAACATTGCAGGCGATTTCGGGCAATCCCGTTGCCCAATCTTTGCTGGATCCGGCTGCCGAACTGGCCATGGGCCACATTGAATTGGCAAAATGGGCGGATGCCGTGTTGATCGCACCCGCCAGCGCGGATTTTATCGCCCGTTTAACCGTTGGAATGGCGAACGATTTGTTATCGACCGTTTGTCTTGCCACCGCCGCGCCGATTTTATTAGCGCCGGCAATGAATCAACAAATGTACGCGCAAACGGTAACGCAGGAGAATATTGCGAAATTAGCCGCACGCGGGATGAAATTTATCGGTCCGGCCTGCGGTTTTCAGGCTTGCGGTGATGTGGGCGCGGGGCGTATGTCCGAACCGGGTGAAATTTTCACCGCACTTTGCCAATTCTTCGAGCGTAAACGGGATTTAACCGGTTTATCCGTGGTAATTACTGCGGGACCGACCCGTGAAGCTATCGATCCGGTGCGTTATATCAGTAATCACAGTTCGGGCAAAATGGGCTTTGCTATTGCGGCGGCGTTCGCTGAACGCGGCGCGGAAGTCACGCTGATTGCCGGGCCGGTAAATTTAACGACGCCGGCGGAAGTAAAACGTATTGATGTTACTTCGGCGCGGGAAATGTGGCGGGCGGCTCTGGAAAGTGCGGTCAAAAATTCCGTATTTATTGGTTGTGCCGCGGTGGCGGATTACCGTGTGGCGGAAGTGTCGGAGCAGAAAATCAAAAAAACGGGAGATAACGACGAGATCGCGTTAAATTTAGTAAAAAACCCGGATATTATTGCCGATGTGGCGCATTTGACCGAACGTCGCCCTTTTGTGGTCGGCTTTGCGGCGGAAACTCAGAATGTCGAGCGATATGCCCGGGACAAATTGGTGCGTAAAAATCTGGATATGATTTGTGCCAACAATGTGGCGGGAGGAACTGTGTTCGGCGCGGATCAAAATGCGCTGCACTTGTTTTGGAAAAACGGCGATAAATTGTTGCCGACCGCTTCTAAAAGCGAATTGGCGAAAACCTTAGTGGAAGAAATCGTTGCGCGGTATCGCGCGTGATAAATATCCCTCTTTTCACGACAAAGAGAGGAAAATTAAAAAGAATAAAGGGAATCCGAATGAAAAAAATTGATGTTAAAATTTTAGATAGCCGTATCGGCACGGAATTTCCGTTGCCCGCTTATGCGACGGCAGGTTCGGCCGGCCTGGATTTACGGGCTTTGGTTGATGAGACCTTTGAAATTCAACCGGGTGAAACCAAATTAATTCCTACCGGTTTATCCGTTTATATCGCTGATCCGCAGTTAGCGGCGGTCGTTTTGCCCCGCTCCGGTTTAGGTCATAAACACGGGATTGTATTAGGTAATTTAGTGGGGCTGATTGACAGCGATTATCAGGGGCCGTTAATGGTTTCCATGTGGAACCGCGGCAGTGAGCCGTTTAAAGTGGAAGCGGGCGATCGTATCGCGCAACTGGTTTTTGTTCCTGTGGTACAAGCCGAATTTAATATTGTGGAAGAATTTGAACAAACGGATCGCGGTGAAGGCGGTTTTGGACATTCGGGCAAGAAATAAATTATGGTTGAACAACTCGAAATTGCGGATTTGGAACCGGCACCGGAAACGAATACGACAAAAATTGAAAAGCGCAGCGTCAAAGAACGCCGTCAGCAGGTATTGGCCGTTCTCATGAATATGTTACACTCCGAACGCGGTATGGAACGTATGACCACGGCGCGTTTAGCGGAAGCCGTCGGTGTTTCGGAAGCGGCATTATATCGTTATTTTCCCAATAAAACGAAAATGTTTGAAGCGCTGATTGATCATATCGAAAAAAATCTCTTCACCCGAATTGATCAGGCGAAAGCATTGCAAACCAATACGGTCAGCCGGGTACACGACATTTTATTGATGGTTCTGGATTTCGCCCGTAAAAATCCGGGGTTAACCCGCGTATTAACCGGCCATGCGCTGATGTTTGAAGACGCGCAACTTCAACTTCGCGTCGCGCAGTTTTTTGATCGTCTTGAATTACAATTCGTGAATGTGTTACAAATGAGTAAAATCCGCGAAGGTAAAACTTTCGCGATTGACGAACGAATGATTGCGGCCCATCTTGTCACCTTCTGCGAGGGACAGATGATGCGTTTGGTACGCACCAATTTCCGCCGCACGGTAAATCAGGGATTTGAACAGCAATGGACGTTGCTGGAACCGATTTTTGTTTAAACAGACTGGAGGAGGGATGATCATTCCTTGGCAATCCTTAGAAGACGAAACGCTGAAAAATATTGCGGAAAGCTTCGTTTTGCGCGAAGGGACGGATTACGGATTTGAAGAACTTTCCTTAGAACAAAAAGTTAACAATTTATTAAGCTTAATTCGTTCGGGAAGTGCGGTGATTGTTTGGTCAGAATTGCATGAAACGATTGATATTAAAGATAAAAATTCGTTTTTGACCCGTTAAGTCAAAGCATAAGTATGGAGTGATTTTATGCTAAAGAAAGAACAGGAATTGGTGGCCGAACCGGCTGAGCAACAAGCGGTGTCGCTTGATCCGACGATAGATTGGTTCGTGTCCCATTGTCATATCCATAAATATCCGACCAAAACGACGTTAATCCATGCGGGCGAAAAAGCCGATACGCTCTATTATTTGGTGAAGGGCTCGGCAATTGTCATGGCGAAGGATGAAGACGGCAAAGAAATGATTTTGTCGTATCTCAGTGAAGGCGAATTTTTTGGCGAAGTCGGTTTGTTTGAGGAAAATCAAGTGCGCACGGCTTGGGTGAAAGCGCGGACATCCTGCGAAGTAGCGGAAGTGTCGTATAAAAAATTCCGTCAGCTATTGCAAGTGAATCCCGAAATTCTGATGAATTTGGCGGGACAGCTTTCTCATCGCCTGCAAAATACCTCGCGCCAAGTGACCAATCTGGCGTTTCTTGATGTCACGGGACGTATCGCGCAAACTCTGATGAACTTGGCAAAACTGCCGGACGCGATGACGCATCCGGACGGTATGCAGATCAAAATTACTCGCCAGGAAATCGGGCAAATGGTGGGATGTTCGCGGGAAACCGTCGGGCGCGTACTGAAATTGCTGGAAGACGATAACCTGATTGCGGCGCACGGTAAAACTATTGTGGTGTTCGGCACTCGTTAAGATTCGATAAACAACAAAAGTGCGGTCAAAATTTCACGTGTTTTTCACTCGAAAAAATATGCTGAAAATTGACCGCACTTTTTATTGCAAATAAGAATAGATTTCATCTTTTTAATCCGATATATTTACTCAAGTATAGAAGGGAGGAGTGCGCAATGAAAAAAGATGAAGTCGGACATAATTTTTTGGCTCGGTTAGGTAAAACCCGCTTACGCCCCGGTGGTCGTAAAGCCACGGAATGGCTGATTGAACAGGGACGTTTTACACCAGATAAAACGGTATTGGAAGTGGCGTGTAATATGGGAACCACCGCTATCGGACTGGCGAAACGGTTCGGTTGTCATATTGAAGGCGTGGATTTGGATGAAACGGCGTTATCCAAAGCCGAGCGCAATATTGCCGCGCAAGGGGTGCAGAATTTGATTCATGTCCAGCGTGCCAATGCGATGAAGTTGCCTTTTGCCGATGAAACCTTTGATGTGGTGATTAATGAAGCCATGTTGACGATGTTGCCGTTAGCGGCGAAACAAAAAGCGGTGACGGAATATTTTCGTGTGCTTAAGCCGGGCGGTGTGCTGTTAACTCATGATGTGATGTTGACGACGGAAGACAGCGAAGCAGTGTTACAACAGCTACGGCAAGCGATTAACATTACCGTAACGCCGCTAACCCGAGACGGTTGGAAATCGTTGTTTGAGAAAATCGGTTTTGTTAAGGTAGAGACTTTAAACGGTAATATGACTTTACTTTCGCCGTTGGGAATGATTTACGACGAAGGCGTATTGGGAACATTGAGAATCATGAAAAACGCGTTGAAAGCGGAAAATCGCGCAACTTTTAAGAATATGTTCAAAGTGTTTAATGATCCCGAGCGAAAGCTGAATTTTATTGCCGTTTGCAGCCGTAAAGCGTAATTGGAAAATCTCCTGAATTTATTCGGGAGATTTTTTATCTGTTGCGTAAAAGTGCGGTTAAAATTTGTAAAATTTTTGCTAGAATAATGAAAAATTTTTAATTTCATTTTTTCGTGGGGAATCGAATCTGATGGCGGCGGTAGAAGATGCAAACCAATTAGTACATGTGGTGACGTTATTAGGTGCGGCAATTATTGCCGTGCCTTTGTTTAAGCGCTTGGGCTTAGGTTCCGTACTGGGTTATCTCGCCGCCGGCCTGATTATCGGGCCTTTCGGATTACGTTTGTTTACCGAACCGCAATCCATTATTCACGTAGCGGAACTGGGCGTGGTGATGTTTTTGTTTCTGATCGGTCTGGAAATGAAACCGTCTCATCTATGGGGTTTGCGTAAACAGATTTTCGGATTGGGTTTGTTACAGATTCTTTTGAGCGGTTCGTTGGTTATGCTGGCGGGAAAAATCTGTCTGGGTTTTTCCTGGCAAATGGCGTTTATTATCGCTTCGGGTTTTGTGCTGAATTCCACGGCGATCATTATGCAAATACTAAGCGAACGCAATGATATGGCGAGTCCGCGAGGGCAGAAAATCATTTCCATTCTGCTGTTTGAAGATTTGCTGATTGTTCCGTTGCTTGCCATAGTGGCTTTTCTTTCTCCCGTAGCCGATAATGCCGCTCACGAACCTTTGTGGGAGAAATTTGCCGTCGGTACGGGTTCCTTAACTATTTTAATCGTGTCGGGAATTTGGTTGTTGAATCCGCTATTTAAAGCTTTGGCCTGGACCAAATTGCGGGAAATGATGACGGCGGCGGCGTTGCTGGTGGTGCTTGGTTCCGCGTTATTAATGGAACATGCGGGACTTTCTTCTGCGATGGGCGCTTTTGTGGCGGGCGTGTTGTTGTCCAATTCCAGTTTCCGCCATCAGTTGGAAGCGGATATTGAACCGTTCCGCGGACTGTTGCTCGGTCTGTTTTTCCTCGGTGTCGGCATGTCTTTGGATCTCGACCTGGTGTTCGCCCATTTCTGGTTTATTTTATTCGGTGTGATTGCCTTGATGGTGGTGAACGGTTTGGGTGTGTTCCTGGCGGCATTATTAACCCGTTCCGGTTTTGCCGAAGCGTTGGATCGCGCTTTTGTGATGGCCTTAGGCGGCGAGTTCGCTTTCGTTATTTTTGCCGCCGCAGCCGGTCAGCGCGTCATTACGCCGCAACAGCAAGCCAACGGTATCGCGATTATCGTGTTGTCTATGGTCTTCAGTCCGCTTTTCATTTTATTCCATAAAAAATATCTGGAGCCGCGTTTGCGTAAGCCGGATGAGGAGCGGGAGGCGGATCATATTGATGAAGTCCGGCCGATTATTATGGTGGGATTCGGCCGTTTCGGGCAGGTTATCAATGAAGTGCTGACTATGACCAATCATAAAGTCACCATTATCGACCGTGACGAAGAAATCATTGCGGGCATGCGCAAGTTGGGAATAAAAGCCTATTACGGTAATGCGGAGCGTCCGGAAATTCTGCATCATGCGGGCATTGAATCCGCCAAAATGCTGATCGTGACTTCGGGGAACAAGGCGAAAGCCACGCATATCGTGACAATGGCGCGGAAAATGAACCCGAATCTGCGTATTCTGTCGCGCGCTTACGATTTATTCCATGTTTTCGAACTATATGAGAGAGGCGCCGATCGTCAGGTTCGTGAAACCTTTGATTCCGCCTTGCGCACCGCCCGCTATGCGTTGGAAGATTTGGGCGATATCGACAGCGAGCGCATTGAGGAAATCACTCGGGTGTATTATGAAGAAAACCGCCATCGCGTCCGTTTGATGGTGATGGTGCATGATCCGAGTTATAAGCAGCGGAAATCCCAGAATAAAGAAATGATTAAGGTTGCGCTGGAACATGATCAACAAACCATGGCAAAAATCCAACAAATTCTTCAGCGGGAAGATTAAACGGCTGAAATGAAAGTGCGGGCAAAAAAACGAGAGTTTTTCTGACCGCACTTTTGTATTTTGTGACGAATATCACAGATTTGCTCCAATCATAACCGATTAAATTTGTTATCATATTGTTATATTTTCACAAAAGGACAACAATATGTCGACACAACAATTGCTTTCAACCTTAACTCAAATCGTCACGCCTTCCCATATTATCACCGAGCCGAGCAAAACGGAGGCGTACCGCAGCGGTTACCGTTTCGGTTCGGGAAATGCGCTGGCGGTGGTCCGCCCCGCCGATTTATTGGAATTCTGGCGAGTGTTACAAGCCTGCGTAGAAGAGGATGTTATTGTGATTAATCAAGCCGCGAATACGGGCTTGACGGGCGGTTCGACGCCGAGCGGTAACGATTACGACCGACCCGTTGTGATCATCAACACCATGTGCATGGACAATATTCAGGTGATCAATAATGCGCGGCAAGTGGTGTGTTTTCCCGGTTCCACGCTCAATAAATTGGAAAATGTGCTGAAACCGCACGGTCGGGAACCGCATTCCGTGATTGGGTCGTCCTGTATCGGCGCCTCCGTGATCGGCGGGGTGTGCAATAATTCGGGCGGCGCTTTGGTACAACGCGGTCCGGCATATACGGAAATGGCATTGTTTGCTCAGTTGAATGAAAACGGCGAACTGGAGTTGAAAAACCATTTAGGCATAGATTTAGGCGAGACGCCGGAAGAAATGCTGACGAATTTGCAAAATCATCGTTATCAGCAAAAAGATATTGAACAAAATTGCGGAAACGGACATGATCACAATTATTGTCATCATGTTCGCCAGGTGAACGAAGATTCGCCGGCGCGGTTTAATGCGGATCCCGCCCGCCATTACGAAGCTTCCGGCAGCGCGGGTAAGTTGGCGATTTTTGCGGTGCGTTTGGATACGTTCCCGCTGGAAAAGAATACCGCCGTGTTTTATATCGGCACCAACCAAACGTCAGTACTCACCGAATTACGTCGCCATATGCTTTCCGATTTTGAAGAATTGCCGATCTCCGGCGAATATATTCATCGCGACGCCTTCGATATTGCCGCCCGTTACGGTAAGGATACGTTCTGGGTGATTAAGAAATTCGGCACGGATTGGTTGCCGAAACTGTTCGCCCTAAAAGCCAATGTGGATCGCCTGAGTAAAAAGTTGCCTTTTGTACCTTTTCATTTTAGCGATAAATTTATGCAATGGTGTTCCAAATTCATCCCGGAACATCTGCCGCCAAGCTTATGGCAGTATCGGGAGCGTTACCAGCACCATTTAATTTTAAAAATGGGCGGTAAAGGCGTCGGGGAAGCGCGCGCTTATTTGGCGGATTTCTTTAAAGACGGCGATAAAGGCGCTTATTTCGAATGCAATGCGGCGGAAACGCAAGCGGCCATGCTGCATCGTTTTGCCGTGGCTTCCGCGGCGATTCGTTATCGTGCGATTCATTCGGAAGAAGTTGAAGAAATCGTAGCGTTGGATATTGCCTTGCGTCGTAATGATCCCGATTGGTTTGAGACTTTACCGCCGGAGATTGACGCGCAAATTATACATAAACTGTATTACGGGCATTTTATGTGTCATGTTTTTCATCAGGATTACATTATTAAAAAAGGTTGTGATTATGAAAAAGTGGAACATGATATGTTGCGCCTGCTTGATCGGCGCGGGGCGCAA
Source organism: uncultured Actinobacillus sp. (assembly GCA_963539805.1). GTDB lineage: Bacteria > Pseudomonadota > Gammaproteobacteria > Enterobacterales > Pasteurellaceae > Exercitatus. Next base: position 25,637 of record CAUTMS010000001.1, read on the forward strand.
TATCCCGCCGAGCATAACGTCGGACACTTATATGAAGCGAAGCCTGCGCTACGGAAATTTTATAAAACGTTGGATCCGACTAACAGTTTTAATCCGGGAATAGGTAAAACCTCGAAGAAAAAATACTGGCGGGAATAGTACTCTTGATGAATAGCAAATAAAAATCGCTATTGATCGCTGAAACGGCAATGGCGATTTTCACATTTTATTAATTAAGTTTTGCTTCGAATATATTTTATGCAGGAGAAGCACATAATGGAGTAGCCTAATAACTCCGTATATTCTTCCGCAATATTTTTTACGATGCGGGGATACTCGTAATAGAAAATCGAACGCCAAAGCCAGCTCATGCCGATAAGACGGGAAATCACCAGTACTTGCAATAAACCGATGATGAAACTGTAAAATTCTTTGGATTGAGTAAAATCCGTCAAGGCATTTAAGGTTTCAGTTTTATTCAGTAAGGCATAAACTACGGCAAAGGTGGCAATCGGTGCGGCAAAAAGGTTCCAGCTACCGTGATAAATAAGTATGTCGAATATGTTATCCATCTCGCGGAGCAGCATGGTAAGAAAGAAACATCCTATTAATAAGAACCCGCTGCGCGCCTCTTTATGTCGGTGAGCCTGCCGAAAAAATAAAATACTGAGTATGATAAGGAAGATATCCTGACAATATTCCACAACGGATTCTTCACCGACGGAATTCTGAAGATAAACGGTATCAATCAATAATGCCGCAAAAGGAATAACCGAAGCGGCTAAAAAATACAGGGTGACGTATAAACTTTGACAAAATAATCGAGTTTGCATTTTTGGCATAAGATTACGGTCCGGTCAATCAAACGGTTCTTACAATGAAATTATACCGTTATTTACGGAAAAAGTGCGATGCTTTTCCGGCTGCATTTGTTTAAGCTGTTCCGCAGTAATGGCCGTAATAAAAACCTGGGAACGGCTTTTTTGTAAACGTTCGGCTAACAGTGCGCGTCTGGTTTCGTCCAGTTCGGAGGCAAAATCGTCGATTAAGAAAATACAGGCGCGTTTTTTTTGCGCCATCAAATGTTCGCCTTGCGCCAGGCGTAACGCACACATCAGCAATTTTAGCTGACCGCGGGAAAGCACGTCTTCGACTGGCAATCCGTTGGCTTTAAAACGGAAATCGGCTTTTTGCGGACCGGAAACCGTATAGCCGATATGTCTGTCGCGGACAAAATTTTCACGCAATAAATCGCCGTAGTCCGTATTTTTATCCCAGCCTTGGTGAAAACTCACCTGAATGTCTAATTCGGGCAGAAATGATCGGCAGGTTTGCTCGATTTCCGGACGTAAGGCTTCCGCATAATGCGTTCGCCAGAGGCTAACCTGATGAGCTAATTTGGCGAGTTCCACGTCCCAAATATGTAAATCCGCATAATCGTTGGTTTGTTGCAACGCTGCGTTTCGTTGCTTGAGCAGACGATTTAGCGCCGACCAGGCGGAATGGAAATTCGGCTGGTGGTGAAACAAACCCCAATCCAGAAATGCCCGTCGGTAAACCGGTCCGCCGTTAAGCAAAGTGAGCCCTTCCGGCGTAATGATTTGCATGGGCAGCAAATGTGCTAAGTCGGAGATTTTATTCCCGTCTTCTCCGTTGATTTTTACGATGGTCAGCCCTTCTTTGCGCTGTTTTTGCAGCCCCACCGACCATTCGTGTTGTTGCTCCCGAATGCGTCCGTGCAGGGTAAAATAAGGCTTGTCGTAGGCGATAATCCGAGTGCTGACCGAACTTTTAAAGGAACGTCCGTGCCCGAGATAGAAAATACTTTCCAGCAAGCTGGTTTTTCCGCTGCCGTTATTGCCCACCAGAAAGTTAAAGCCGTGGTCGAATTCCAGATCCACGGCAGCTAAATTACGGAAATTCTCAATAATTAAACGTGAAATAGCCATTAAAGTGCGGTCAAAAATTTGAACGTTTTTTTAAAGTTTCATCGGCATAATGACGTATTCGGCCGTATTATCTTCGCAATCTTCAATTAAACAGCTTGACGAGGCATCCGTAAAACGCACGCGAACCTGCTGGCATTTCAGCGCATTCAACACGTCCAACACATAGCTGACGTTGAAACCAATCTCAATCGGTTCGCTTTGGTAGGACACATCGAGAATTTCTTCCACTTCCTCTTGTTCCGGATTTTTTGCCGTAATGATTAATTGGTTTTGATTGAGTTCTAAACGCACGGTACGTACTTTTTCGCTGGAAAGAATGGAGGCGCGAACAAAAGATTGTTTTAAGCTTTCCCAATCCGATTCTAAAATACGATCGGCATTACGCGGCAACACGCGTCGATAATCCGGAAAACGCCCGTCGATAAGTTTTGACGTGAATACCACGGAACCTAATTCGACACGGAAATTATTGGTGCCGATTTGTAAACGGGCGGGCTGTTCGCTGGCGGCGTCCAGTAACCGTGCCAATTCCAGCACGCCTTTGCGCGGCAGAATAACGGAATGATTTTGTAAATCCTGATCTAACTCGATGGTACAAACCGCAAGGCGGTGTCCGTCTGTCGCCACAGTGCGTAACAAATTACCTTCCGTTTCAAATTTCATGCCGTTCAAGAAATAGCGGGCATCGTTGTTTGCCATGGAAAATTGGGTGGCTTCAATTAAACGGCGTATCGTCGCCTGACTGACGGTGAAATCCACTTCCGATTGCCAGTCGGCGAGATTCGGGTATTCCTCGGCAGGAAATGTCGCCAGATTGAATGTGGTGCGACCGGAACGAACAATGGCGCGATCTTCTTCGAAATCCACCGTAATGACGGCATTTTCGGGTAAACTACGGCAAATATCCAGGAATTTTCTGGCCGGAATGGTGAAGGTGCCTTCGCCTGCGCTGTCCAGTTGCGCCTGAGCGGATAATTCCACTTCCAGATCCGTGCCGGTGATGGTTAAGCGGGCGCCTTCAATTTGTAACAAAACATTGTTCAGCACAGGAACATTAGGGCGAGAGCTTAATACGCCGCAGACCTGTTGTAACGGTTTTAACAGATTTTCTCTTGAAACGATAAACTGCATGGTTTTCTCCCTGATTCTTATGCGGATAACGTGCGGATTAAATTTGACCAGTCTTCTTGAATGCTGCTGTCGGTTTCCCGTAACTCCTGAATTTTATCACAAGCGTAAATCACGGTGGTATGGTCTTTGCCGCCGAAATTTTTGCCGATTTCAGGGAAACTGCGGTTGGTCAGTTCTTTTGCCAGCGCCATCGCCAGTTGACGCGGGCGGGCTACGGAACGGGAACGGTTTTTCGAGTTCAAATCGGAAACTTTAATACGATAATATTCCGCCACGACTTTTTGAATGTTATCAATGGTCACTAACTTGTCTTGTAACGCCAGCATATCTTTTAAAGTGTCGCGAACAAAATCAATGGTAATGGTTTTACCGGTAAATTCGGCATTGGCGATGACTCGGTTCAGGGCGCCTTCCAGTTCCCGTACGTGGGTGCGTAATTTCTGCCCGATGAAAAATGCCACTTCTTCCGTTAAATTTACGCCGCGTTCTTCGGCTTTTTTCATCAAAATCGCAACGCGCGTCTCTAATTCGGGCGGCTCGATGGCGACGCTGAGCCCCCAGCTGAAACGGGATTTTAAGCGATCTTCGATTTTTTCGATTTCCCGCGGGTAACGATCCGAGGTCAAAATGATTTGTTTTTCGCCTTCGAATAAGTTGTTGAAAGTATTAAAAAATTCCTCTTGGGTGAGCTCTTTCCCCGCGAAGAACTGGATATCGTCGATAAGCAATGCGTCCAGATTGCGATAAAATTTCTTAAAATTTTCCGCAGCGCCTAATTTAGTGGCTTTCACATATTCTTGTACAAAACGTTCCGCATGGATGTAAAGTACGCGAGCGCTCGGATTGTTAGCCAGAATGCCGTTGCCTACGGCGTGTAACAAATGCGTTTTGCCTAATCCGGTACCACCGTATAAAAACAGCGGGTTCGCGGTTTTGTCACCCGGATTGTTGGCGACTTTAATACCCACTGCGCGGGCCAGTTGATTGGATTTCCCTTCCACAAAATTTTCAAACAGATGATTGCCGTTCAAGCCGGTTTTAAATTCAACGGGCTGAAAATCTTGCTCGGAATTGACCGCACTTTCTGAATTTTGCTGGGCGCCGGCAGAGGTGCCGTTTTCTTTGGGCGCAGGCTTGACACCTTCTACCAGTTTTACGACGAAATCGGGATTTCCCGTTAATTGACGGGCAAGTTTGGTGATGTCCGACAAATAATTGTTTTCAACCCACTGGCGACTGAAAAAATTTTGTACATAAATGGTCAGTTGATTGGGAGACGAAATATCCGCCTGTAACGGACGCAGCCACATTTGGAATTTGTCCGCAGGCACTTGATCTTGCAGTTGAAGCAGGCAGTCGGCCCACAATGAAGAAATATTACGGTTCATTTTATCTTTATTATCATAGGATTAACGAAACAGACCCAAAAGCGCGGTCGAAATTGTTTACGATTTTACCTTAAAACCGACAAAAGATCTTGTGAAAAGGATCAAAAAAATGACTTGAGATTTTTCCCGGAAAACGTATAATTCGCCCACGCTTTTTATGCGTGAAACCGGTGAAAATGCAAATATCCGCCGGATTTCGCCTATTCATATTTGACGAACGCCGAATTTATCAGTAAAATTCCGTTCCTATTTTTTTGAATAACCTTGTTTTCAAGTAATAGTTTTGTTCGCTTTGGCTTTCAGTGCGAATAAAGCGATCAATGCAATAACTTTTGATTTAGGTAGACTTAACATGAAACGTACATTTCAACCATCTGTATTAAAACGTAGCCGTACTCACGGTTTCCGTGCTCGTATGGCGACTAAAAACGGTCGTCAGGTTTTAGCCCGTCGTCGTGCTAAAGGTCGTAAAGTTTTATCGGCTTAATTATATCTCGCGTGATTAAGCAAAATCTGAACTTTCATCGGGGGCTACGTTTGTTAGCCCCTGAGCATTTCAAGTACGTCTTTCAGGCTCCTCAACGCGCTTCGACTCCCGAAGTCACTATTCTTGCTCGCCCCAATTCGGTCGGAAATCCTCGTTTAGGATTAACCGTCGCTAAAAAACATTTAAAACGCGCTCACGACCGAAATCGTATCAAACGATTATGTCGTGAAAGTTTTCGTCTTTTGCAGCATGAATTGCCGAATTATGATTTCGTGATTGTGGCAAAAGCGGGAATTGGTAAATTAGACAATCCGGAATTTACGGCAAATTTGGCTAAATTATGGCAACGTCACATTCGCTTGGCGAAAAACTCCTCATCAAGCTGATCCGTTTTTATCAGATCATTATCAGTCCGTTGATCGGACCGCGTTGTCGGTTTGTGCCGACCTGTTCCTGTTACGGTTTAGAAGCGATAAAAACTCACGGAGCAGTAAGAGGTGCTTGGCTTACGCTTAAACGTATATTAAAATGTCACCCTTTGAATGCGGGTGGTTACGATCCTGTGCCGCCTAAATCTGACAATCACTCCAAAGAGAACAAAAAATGAATTCCAGCCGTAGCTTATTAGCGCTCGCTTTACTTTTTATTTCGTTCCTGGTTTATCAGCAATGGGAAATGGACAAAGCGCCAAAACCCGTTGTTCAGGAAACAAAGGTTTCGCAATCCGATACACCGAACAGCTCGTCAACTTCAACTTCCGCGGTGGACAGCCAGACAAAAGGTCGTGTTATTACCTTGCAGAATGATGTATTCCGTCTGAAAGTGGATACCCTCGGCGGTGACGTGATCGAAAGCGAACTGTTGAAATATGCGCAAGAATTAAACAGTGAAAAACGTTTCACTTTATTAGAAAACCAAAACGGCACCACTTATATCGCACAAAGCGGTTTAGTGGGTAAGAACGGTATCGACAGCGCGGCAGGTCGTGCGGATTATCAGGTTGACGGTGATAATTTCGTGTTAGCCGACGGTCAGGATGAATTAAGCGTGCCTTTCACTTTTGAAAAGGACGGTGTGACTTATCGCAAAATCTTCGTGTTAAAACGCGGTTCTTACGATCTTGGGGTAAATTATGAAATTCAGAACCAAAGCGGCGAAGCGATTGAAGTTCAGCCTTACGGTCAGTTAAAACATAATTTAGTGGAAAGTTCGGGCAGCATGGCCATGCCGACTTATACCGGCGGCGCTTATTCCTCTTCGGAAACCAATTACAAAAAATATAGTTTTGATGATATGAAGAGCGCCAATCTTTCGATTGACACTAAAGCCGGCTGGGTCGCCATATTGCAGCACTATTTCGTATCCGCCTGGATTCCGAACCAGGATGCGGATAATCAACTTTATACTAGCACTAACAACGGCATGGGTTTCATCGGCTTTCGCGGTCCGACGGTAACGATTCCGCCAGGCGCGACGGAAACGGTGAAAACATCCCTTTGGACCGGTCCGAAACTGCAAAACCAAATGGGTAACGTGGCCGAACATTTAGACTTAACCGTGGATTACGGTTGGGCGTGGTTTATCGCCAAACCGCTGTTTGCCTTGTTAACCTTTATTCAAAGTTTAGTCAGCAACTGGGGCTTGGCGATTATCGGGGTAACCTTAGTGGTGAAAGCCATTCTGTATCCGTTAACCAAAGCACAATATACTTCCATGGCTAAAATGCGTATGTTGCAGCCTAAATTACAGGAAATGCGCGAACGTTTCGGCGATGATCGTCAACGGATGAGCCAGGAAATGATGAAGCTTTATAAAGAAGAAAAAGTCAATCCGTTAGGCGGTTGTTTACCGTTACTGATCCAAATGCCGATTTTCATCGCATTATATTGGACCTTTATGGAAGCGGTGGAATTGCGTCATGCACCGTTTTTCGGCTGGATTCAGGATTTATCGGCACAGGATCCGTACTATATTCTGCCGTTACTCATGGGCGGTTCCATGTTCCTGCTGCAAAAATTATCCCCGACTCCGGTAGCGGATCCGATGCAGCAAAAAGTGATGAATTTTATGCCGGTGATCTTTACCGTGTTCTTTCTCTGGTTCCCGGCGGGATTGGTGCTGTATTGGTTGGTGTCAAACATCATCACTATCATTCAACAGCAATTAATCTATCGCGGATTGGAGAAAAAAGGTCTGCATTCCCGTAAATCCAAATAACCGATAAAATAAAAGGCATCGAAAGATGCCTTTTTTGTTGTAAATTTTACAGCGGTTGTAAATTAAAAAAACGTTGCGTTTTTTGCCCGCACTTTTACGATGAAATCAGTCGCGGAAATTATTGAACTGGAACGGTTGGCCGAGCTCCGCGCCTTTTATTAATTGAATCACGGCCTGTAAATCGTCGCGGGATTTGCCCGTTACACGCACTTGATCGCCCTGAATCTGAGTTTGCACTTTTAATTTGCTGTCTTTAATGAGTTTGGTGATTTTTTTCGCCGTTTCGGTTTCGATGCCTTGTTTTAGCTTCACTTCTTTTGAATAGAGTTTACCGTGATGTTCGCTTTCGGTCGGAATATCCAGCGAGGTGCTGTCGATACCGCGTTTCACGCAGGCGCCGATTAAAATTTCGATTAACTGTTCCAATTGGAAATCCGATTCGGTGGTGAGTTTTACGGTTTCGGTTTTTTCATTTAATTCGATGACCGCTTCCACGCCGCGAAAATCATAACGCGAAGTTAAAACGCGATTGGCGTTTTCGACGGCGTTATTCACTTCGTGCATGGCGATTTCCGATACGATGTCAAATGATGGCATGATCTTTCTCCTTATCTTTAATTTTTAAGCCGTTGGACTTTATCATTGGCGCTGAGCAAGCAGAGCAGCCCGGTTAAGTCCGCAAAGTTTACCATAACCTGCGCTTGTTGTTGAACTTTCGGCTTGGCATGGAATGCGGCGCCTAAATCCGCCGCCGACATCATGACTAAATCGTTGGCGCCGTCACCGATGGCGACGGTATTGTGTAAATCGACGCCGAATTCCTGCGCCAGCAATTTCAAGGTGTTCGCTTTGTATTGAGCATGCACAATATCACCCTTGAGACGGCCGGTCAGTTTACCGTCGATAATTTCAAACCGATTGGACACCGCGGCATCGAGCGCCAACATTTCTTTCAGATAATCGGCGAAATAAGTAAAACCACCGGATGCAATCGCCACTTTCCAGTTTTGTTGTTTCAGCGCGGCAACGGTTTCCCGCAATCCTTCCATTAACGGCAGCCGTTCGCGAACCCGGCTCAAAATCTGTTCCGGCGCACCTTTTAGCGTGGCGACCCGACGGCGTAAACTTTGTTCAAAGTCCAATTCGCCGCGCATCGCCGCAGCGGTAATGGCGGATACTTCATCGCCGGTGCCCGCCAGTTTGGCGATTTCGTCAATGCATTCAATTTTAATTGCCGTGCTGTCCATATCCATGACTAACAAGCCGGGTTGACTTAACCGTACGTTAAAATCAATTAAAGCGGCGTCTAACCGCAATTCGTGGGCATATTCCACATAGCGGCGTTCGAACCGCCCCTGCAGCAGAACAACCGTATTTTCGCCGACGCGCCAGCAATCAAAAATCACAAAATTTCGCCCGCACTTTTCCTGAAAATCCGTCAGTTCGGGTAAATTTAATGTGGTGCCGAATAAAATGAAATAATCTTTTCCGTTGTCGGGCTGACCGGGTAAAAGTGCGGTCGGAAACGGCGAATATTTTTGCAGAATGCTTTGCATGGGATTCCTGTAGATTTGATCCTGTAATTTTAGAAGTGGTACAATCATACATATTCTCAAATTTTAGGTAAAGAATTTGCAGCTTATTAAAGAAAAAATCCTGAAATCGGCCTTGTTTACGGCGATTATCCTGTTATGCGCGGCGGTGATGGCGTTGATTTTATTCGGCGTTAAACAATTTCAGACGGGCTCTCAGCTGGCGGGCGTGAATCAGGTGGCGAATCTGTCGCATTTGTTGGTGCGCCAGCAAACCAATTTGTTTTCGATGTTGCTGCAAAGTAATGCGAACAGCGAAAAATTGACGGAAAGTCTGGATAAACTGATCAATGATGATGTGGTGCTGGACGCTTCGCTGTACGCCAATAACGGCGAATTGCTGGCGCAAAGTACGGCGTCGCAGAATCTTCGCCGTCGCTTAGGGTTGGGGCAGGATGAAAACGATCGCGTGCAGCAGATTGTGGAACCGATTTATGCGGAAAATACGGTTATCGGTTTTTTACGCGTCAGCTTCGACGGCAAATACGGACAGGCGACGCAAAGTAAGGTGAGTCAGCTGTTCCATCAGCTTTACGGTGAATTGATTATCGTTTTTTTGGTCGGCGTATTGCTGGCAAGTTCGGTACATTATTTTCTGGGGCATTACCGGCGTATTCACCGCCGCAACCATGAGCCGGCGGAAGAAATCGTAAAACCGGTCAAATCGACGGTGAACAGTTATCATCGTCGCCGTCGTTCATGGCGCAGATAATAAAAAACCGCACAAAAGTGCGGTCAATTTTTTAGGCGTTTCTAAATTATGCTAATTTTTTAATTTGAGCGGATAATTTAGATTTGTGATTCGCCGCTTTGTTTGCGTGAATTAAGCCTTTAGACGCCATACGGTCTACTACTTTTTGCATTTCTACGAAGGCGGCTTGCGCTGCTGATTTTTCACCTGTCGCGACTGCTGCATATACTTTTTTGATGTATGTACGCATCATTGAACGTTGACTTGCGTTGTGTTGACGGCGTTTTTCAGATTGAACCGCACGTTTCTTTGCTGACTTGATATTAGCCAAGGTCAAACTCCTACGAATTTCTGTTAAATATGATTTAAAATTTTGTTGATTTTCGGTGAGACACAACCGAATGTTTCCACCGTTTTAAGGTGTCGCATTAAGCCATTCGCGACGAGATCAACGATGTGGGCGAGATTTTAGCAGTTTTTTTCATCGGAATATAGCTTAAAAATTAAATTTCTATAAAATTAACGCAATTTTTATTGTTAACGGAATATTGTTTTGAGTAAACGACTTTTAAAATCGAGCCTGCTGGTGAGCATCATGACGTTGCTTTCCCGCGTATTGGGGTTAGTACGGGATGTGGTGATTGCCAACATTATCGGCGCCGGCGTGGCGGCGGATGTGTTTTTATTTGCTAACCGCATTCCCAATTTTTTACGCCGCCTGTTTGCGGAAGGAGCGTTTTCTCAGGCATTCGTCCCGGTTTTGGCGGAATATCAGAAAGCCGGCGATTTAAACAAAACCCGGGAATTTATCGCCAAAGTGTCGGGAACCTTGGGCGGGTTGGTGTCTGTGGTTACATTATTCGCCATGATCGGATCACCGGTAGTTGCCGCCGTGTTCGGAACGGGTTGGTTTGTGGACTGGCTGAACGACGGCCCTAATGCGGTGAAATTCACTCAGGCTTCGTTGTTGCTGAAAATCACATTCCCTTATTTATGGTTTATCACGTTTGTGGCGTTATCCGGTGCGGTGTTGAATACGCTGGGTAAGTTCGGCGTGATGTCTTTTTCGCCGGTGCTGCTGAATATTGCCATGATTGCCACCGCACTTTTTTTGGCCCCGCGTATGGACAATCCGGATTTGGCGCTTGCCATCGGGATTTTTATCGGCGGTCTGCTGCAGTTTTTATTCCAGCTGCCGTTTCTGAAGCGGGCAAACTTATTGGTTAAGCCCAAATGGGCTTGGAACGACGAAGGCGTGAAGAAAATCCGCACTTTGATGATTCCCGCATTATTCGGCGTGTCCGTCAGTCAAATTAATTTATTATTGGATACTTTTATCGCCAGTTTTTTGATGACGGGATCTATCAGCTGGCTGTATTATTCCGATCGTCTGCTGGAGTTTCCTCTCGGCTTGTTTGGGATCGCCATTTCCACCGTAATTCTGCCGACATTGGCGCGCCAGCACGCCAATCGCGCGGATAATGCGGCGCAGAGTACGACGGATTTTCATCAAACCATGGATTGGGGCGTTCGTATGATTTTGTTGTTGGGTGTGCCCGCAGCCGTCGGTATTGCCGTATTGGCGCAACCCATGCTGCTAACGCTGTTTATGCGCGGACAGTTTACGCTGACCGATGTGCGGGCGACTTCATATGCGCTATGGGCGATTAATGCCGGTTTGTTGAGCTTTATGCTGATTAAGATTCTGGCGAACGGTTATTATGCCCGGCAGGATACGAAAACGCCGGTGAAAATCGGGATTATTGCCATGGTGAGCAATATGGCGTTTAATCTGTTGGCCATTCCGTTCAGTTATGTGGGATTGGCCATGGCATCCGCCATGTCGGCGACCTTGAACGCTTATTTGCTTTATCGCGGATTGGCGAAGCGCGACGTTTATCATTTCAGTCGACAAAGTGCGGTCTTTTTTTTGAAAGTTTTATTGGCGGCGGGGGTAATGGGTGCCCTGATCTGGCACTTCAGCCCGGCTTTGGAAGAATGGCGCGCTATGACGTTTCCGGCTCGTGTGCATTGGCTGGCGTGGTTGCTCGGTTTAGCGGCCATCAGTTATGCGGTCGGTTTGGTATTGTTTGGCGTGCGGAAACATCATTTACTGGTGCGCGGTTAAGCGCAATAATACGAAAAAGTGCGGTCAAATTTTAAAAAGATTTTTTAAAATAGCCCGCACTTTTTAATTGGTAGAATCAGACACGGATTAAGCAGCGATACCTTCGAACAGTGCCGTGCTTAAGTAACGTTCCGAAGCGGAAGGCAGAATCACCACGATAAGTTTATCGGCAAATTCCGGCAGTTTCGCCAAACGATCCGCTGCGGCGACCGCTGCGCCGGACGAAATGCCCGCCAGAATTCCTTCTTCCGCCATTAAACGACGGGCCGTCGCGATAGCGTCGTCGCTGGTTACGGTTTCCACCCGATCGATTAAGCTTAAATCCAGGTTTTTAGGAATGAAGCCGGCACCGATACCCTGAATTTTGTGCGGACCCGGTTTCGGTTCTTCGCCTTTCAGGGTTTGCGTAATCACCGGACTTTCCGCCGGTTCCACCGCAACCGCTGTGATTTGTTTGCCTTTGTCCAGTTTTATAGCGCGACTGATACCGGTAATCGTGCCGCCGGTACCGACGCCGGCCACCACAACATCCACTTTTCCTTCCGTATCTTCCCAAATTTCAGGGCCTGTGGTTTGTTGGTGGATCGCCGGATTCGCCGGGTTTTCAAATTGTTTTAACATGATATAACGGTTCGGATCGCTTGCCACGATTTCTTCCGCTTTGGCGATTGCGCCTTTCATGCCTTTCGCGCCTTCGGTCAGCACAAGATTTACGCCCAAACCGCGTAATAAACGTTTACGTTCGGTACTCATGGTTTCCGGCATGGTTAAGGTGATTTTATAACCGCGCGCCGCCGCTACGTAGGCCAGCGCGATTCCCGTATTACCGCTGGTGGCGTCAACGATTTCTTTGCCTTTGGTTAAGGTACCGTCTTTTTCTGCCTGCCAAACCATATTCGCACCGATACGGCATTTTACGCTGAAACTCGGATTGCGGCCCTCGATTTTGACGACCACGTTGCCGTTCTGACCGAAATGTTGTAAGCGTACGAGCGGGGTATGACCGATGGAATATGAATTGTCCGCATAAATTGTCATGTGAAATCTCCTTAAAGGTGTTCTGGCTGATATTGACGATATTTTTAGCACAGCTACTTATAGAAAAAAAAGATTTATTTGATCTATTTTATAACGAAACGCTATTAATATTTACCAGCTTTTCTGTGTATCGCCAAAGAAAAGCAGGCAAAAAAGAATGGAGATTACAATAAAAGTGCGGGCGATTTTTTACGTGTTTTTTGGGTAAAAATGCTTACGCCTTGAAGCATTCCGCATGGAAACAGCCAATTTTTTACATGTTTTTGATGTAAAAATACCCGCTTGAAAGCGGGCATTAAACGGGAATATTTTGATTATTTTACGCGGGATACGTATTCGCCTGAGCGGGTGTCCACTTTGATGACTTCGCCGATTTGGATGAAAAGCGGAACACGGACAACGGCGCCGGTGCTTAATGTGGCCGGTTTGCCGCCGGTGCCGGCCGTGTCGCCTTTAAGGCCCGGATCGGTGTCGATGACTTCTAATTCGACAAAGTTCGGCGGAGTAACGGAAATCGGAGAACCGTTCCATAAGGTTACGATACATTCCGCCTGGTCTAACAACCATTTTTCCGCATCGCCGACCGCTTTGGCGTCCGCCGAATATTGTTCGAAAGTTTCAGGATGCATGAAATACCAGAACGCTTCGTCTTTATAGGAGTAGTTCAGGTTTAAATCCATAACGTCCGCCGCTTCAACCGAAGTTCCGGATTTGAAGTTTACGTCTAACACTTTTCCGGAAATTAATTTACGAATACGGGTACGGGTGAACGCTTGACCTTTCCCCGGTTTAACGAATTCGTTTTCAACGATGACGCAAGGTTCACCGTCGTGCATAAATTTTAGACCTGGTTTGAAGTCAGTGGTAGTATATGAAGCCATATTATCCTCAATTTTAGAGCTTATTTAGAAAGTGCATATTTTAACCCAAAATATCCCTGTTAGAGAAGAACCAAAACAAGAAAATTGGCTGGAAATTCTGACAAACGCGGTCTCTGATCCCGCCGAACTGTTAAAAATATTGAATTTATCCGGACAATTTCACGAACGGGATTTCGCAGCCCGCAAACTTTTTGGCGTACGCGTGCCCATGCCGTTTATCGAAAAAATGGAAAAAGGCAACCCGCGGGATCCGTTATTGTTGCAGGTCATGGCGTCTCATCAGGAATTTTTATATGCGGAAGGATTCAGTAAAGATCCGTTGGAAGAACAAAAAATGGCGGCGCCCAATATTTTGCATAAATACCGTAACCGATTGTTATTTATGGTAAAAAATTCTTGCGCGGTGAACTGCCGTTATTGTTTTAGAAGGCACTTTCCCTATAATCGGAGTCCGGGAAATAAAGCCAACTGGCGCAAAGCAACGGAATATATTGCGGCAAATCCGCAAATTGAAGAAGTGATTTTTTCCGGCGGTGATCCGTTAATGGCGAAAGATCACGAGCTGGATTGGCTGATTAAACAGCTGGAAAATATTCCGCATCTGCAGCGTTTGCGGATTCATTCCCGTTTGCCGGTGGTGATTCCGCAACGGGTGACGCCGGCGTTGTGTGAAACGCTGAAAAATACGCGGCTGAAAACCGTGCTGGTGACGCATATCAATCATCCCAACGAAATTGACGACGTGCTGGCCCGGGCGATAGCGAAATTAAAACAAGCGCAGGTCGTATTATTGAATCAGTCCGTTCTCCTGAAAAATGTGAATGACGACGCCATGATTCTGAAAACGCTGAGCGACAAATTATTTGAAACCGGCATCTTGCCTTATTATCTGCACCTTTTGGATAAAGTGGAAGGCGCCGCTCATTTTTACGTACCGGATGAAAGTGCGGTCGAAATTTATCGAGATTTTCAGGCGTTGACCTCCGGTTATCTGGTACCGAAATTGGCGCGGGAAATTGCAAATGAACCGAATAAAACTTTGTATTCGGGTTAGGGATCCGATAAAATAGCCCTAATTTTGACCGCACTTTTCAGGTGCATGATTTCAGTCTTTAATGCCGAGGTATATCGTGGAAAATACGCCCAAAAATGATTCGAGCAATCAGAACGAATTGGATTTAGGTCTCAATTCAAATGAACCGGTTACGCCGAGAAGAACGACGACAAACGAGCCGTCTTTTTTGAATAAATTTTTCAAGAAAAAAGAAACGGCGACCAACCCGTTTGCCGAGCGTCGCGAGCCAACTTTTGGGATGGATAAAGCTAATACGACGATGAGTTCCGGGGATGTGGTCAAATCCGTTGCGGCCTCTATGAATAACAATCCGACGAATTACGGCGCAAACAATATTAATTCGCAACAGCCGGCGGCACCGAATAATCCGGCGCAAGATCATCATACGGCGACGACTTATTCCGCTTTCGACAATCGTCAACAAGAAGCGGCGCCGGCGCCAAACAACGATTCTATTCAAACGGAAACCGCAAATTATGCCGAAGCGCCCGCCGAAAGCGAAAAACCGGCAACGGCGAAGCGTTCCATTAAAAATCCGGAAGATTGGAAAGTGATGCAAAAATTACCGCACAAACACCGTCGTTTGTTTATCGCCATTGCGGCGGCGGTGATCATTTTAGCGGCATTATTGCTGTTAAAACCGCGTTCTTCCGAAACGGTGGAAGATTTCCAGGCAAACAATAACGGCAATGCGATGCCGATTGAATTTCAATCGTTAGATCCGAATAAACCGTTGGAAAATACGGAAACGGCGACTACCAATAATGTTGGATCGTCACAGGACGCGAACGCGCAAACCGGAGATGTTCAACCGAACGAACAGGCGGCTTCCGGCGTGACCGGAGCGGTATCCGCCGCAGCGGGTGCGGCGGAATCCCGCGCACAAAATATGACAAGTCAGTCGGCTGAATCGGGAACCGCCGCGAATATGCCTGCCGCCGCCGAAAATACGGCGACAACGGCAAATCCGACGCCCGCAGCCAATTCACCGGCGACCCCGGATAACCAGGCTCAATTAAAAGCGGCGGAACAGGCGCGTTTGGAAAAATCCCGCGAAGCACAACGTAAAGCGGAACAACAAGCGCAAGCGGCGAAATTAAAAGCCGAACAACAAGCAAAAGAAAAAGCCCGTTTGGCGCAGCAACAGGCGCAGGCAAAAGCCCAGACGGCGGCAAAAGAAAAAACACCGGTAGTCGATGCAAAACCGACGGGAACTAAAACGGAAGCGGCGCAATCTAAATCTGCAGGCGGTTCGTCAAAAACCTTGACTGTTCCGTCAGGCACGTCACTGTTCCAGGTTTTCCGTAACAACGGATTGGATATTCGTGATGCGAATGCGATGACTAAGGCAGCCGGCGCAAGTAATGTATTAAGTAGCTTTAAAGCGAATGATAAAGTTCAGGTTGCGACCAATAGTGAAGGTCGGGTAAGTAGCATGCGTTTATCTGACGGTTCAGTCTTCACTCGTCAGTCAGACGGTACTTACAAATACAGCAAATAAGGAAAACGACCGTGAAAACGACCGCACTTTTTCTGTTCACATTACTTTTGGCGGGATGTTCCCATAATATTCTCCCTCAGCCCGTTGAGTCGAAACCGAAGCCGCAAACCGCGGTATTAGACAAAACCAAGCAAACCGGAGCCGCCATTCGTTATGTTTGTAAAGACGATAAAGAAGTGCGGGTCGTCCGCGAGAAAGTTTTGAACAGAAAATCGGCGAAAAATATGGAAGCCATTTATCTGACTTTTGGGCAATCGACGGAAAAATTAAAATCTACCGTGTCTGAAAGCGGAAAAGTTTATACCAATATTCATTTACGCTGGATAGAGCGAGTGGGCGGCGCGAATACGCTGACAAACAGCGTCGGTGTGATTTTGGCGGATGTTTGTGTGGCGCAGTAAGTCCGTTCAACTGACAAAAGTGCGGTCAAAAAAACGAGAGTTTTTTTTAATTTATAGAGAAAGGGTGGCGAATCGATAAAAAAGGAGCTTAAAGCTCCTTTTTTATATTATTCGACGGCGGCACGATTATTGCACCACAATCAATCCCAGCGCGCCTTTGTCCGCCTGCATTAAATCCGCCGAACCGAAAATAAACGGTTGGGAATTCGAGGCCGAATTATCGAATTTAACCAGGATTTTCGCGGTTTTGTCGAACCATAACGTATCCTGCCATACCAGTTCGTTGCTCGGCGTTGCAACTTCATCTCGGCTTTCCACTACAAATTTTGCTCCTTGAATCCGAAATCCCATAGCGTTAGCGGCGCTTAGCGTCCAACGTTCTACCGAACCCTGTTTGGCATTGACATCAATTCGGCGCGGGTCGAACCGTTTACTGTTGATCATGGCGTTTTCCGTATCGAAATGGAACGTGCGCTCTTGTGTGATTTGACTTGGCAAGGCGGCTGCCGCGCTGGGGCGGTAACTTGGTTTTCCGTTGAATACGGAAAGTAATCCTTCCGGACGCAGTTCCAATACTCTGTTATCCGCCAGTTCGCCGTTATCATTGAAAAACAGCTCCACTTTGTCGATAAAAGATCGTTTTTTGCCCGCAAGAAGCGACACATTGCCGCCTTCGTTTAAATCCACCAGAATTTCAATCCGTTCGCCCGGGCCGACAAATACGGATTTAACGGTTTTGGCTTCGGGCAGAAAGCCTTGATCTTTGGCAATCAGCAAAAATTCCCGTTCATCGTCAAACTGCAAAGAATAACCGCGCGACACGGAGGCGTTCAGAATACGCAGGCGAATCCAGCCTCGTCCTACATTGATGAATGGCGCCTCTTGTCCGTTGACAAACAGGCGATCACCGTAAAAGTGCGGTTCGTTTTGCTGAAATAATTGGGCGCCTTCTTGGTTTAGGTGTAAATCCTGCAGAATCAGCGGAATATCGTTAACGCCGTATTTATTCGGTAGTTGCGCCTGGCGGCTTTCGTCGTCTTCAATAATCCACATGCCCACTAAGCCGCGATAATTTTGATAAGCGGAGCTTGCCAGCGAACAGGAATGATAATAACAGGTGGCGGCGGTTTGGCTAATCGGTACAATCGGCGACCAACTTTGTTGCGGTTTCAGACTGTGCCCGATTCCGCCCAGAATATCGCTGTTGGTTTGCAACCCCTGAATGTTCATTGCGACAGGCTGGGGCAGGTTGTTGCGGTAATTTAATTTGACAAAATCACCTTTACGCACCCGCACGGTCGGGCCGAGATATTGTCCGTTGAAGCCCCAGACCTCGACCAATTGGTTATCGACTAATCTAATTTGTGTGCTTTCCAAGCCCAGAAAGACAGGTTTACCGCGGCGACTTTCGAGCAGCGGCGGAATAACCAGCGGTTGGCTTGTTGCCGCCAGTAAAGCGGCGGGCAGGGCCGAAATTGCGGTGGCGATCAGGGTTTTTTTGAACAAAAATCGGCGAGCATAATCCATAATTTATTCCTTTGCTTGCGCAATTTCCGCATCTAATTCGGCAATGCGTTTTTTCATCACATCGTGGCAATATTGGGCAAATTCACGCACATTTTCTTTATTGAACCGGCTGGAATCGATGGGATCCATAATTTCGCAAATCACTTTGCCGTTGTCCCAGCGGTTTAAATCTATTTTGTTGTGAGTAGTGGAACAAATAACGGGCACCACCGGCACACCGGCGATTAACGCGGTATAAAACGCCCCGGTTTTAAACGGCAGCAACCCGCGCCCGCGGCTGCGCGTGCCTTCCGGGAACATAAAAATACTCAAATCGTCTTCATTGATGTGTTGCGCGACACGCGTCATCGTGCTGTGTGCTTTGCTGCGATTTTCACGGTCAATAAAAATATTGCCCGTCGCCCAATACAAAATGCCGAAAAAAGGCACCCAAATCAGGCTTTTCTTGCCCACCGAAACCGTACGCGGCATCACCATATAGGAAATGGTCACCATGTCGTAATTGTTTTGGTGATTGCCGATATAAATACAACGCCCCACTTTATCCGCATCTTTGGGAAAACGATGTTCCACTTTTAATCCGAACAAAGGAGACAAACGCCCGAACCAGCGCGCCATAACGCCGACATTATTCGGGTTTTTAAAGCGAATGAGGGAATAAACGGTGCCGATCAGGCAAATCAGAATACAACAAATAACAATGAGGATGATTCGACAGATTTTTAACATAAATTGGCGTCCTTTTGGAAATTTGGTAAAGTATAGCGAAATTAGCGGGTATTTTCTATTTTTAATCGGTTTTTCCCGCGTTGTTCAATCAGGATTTTTCATGCATAAGACCTATTTTATCGCCGATTTACATCTCTCGGAAACTCGTCCGAATTTGACCGCACTTTTCGTGGATTTTATGCGGCATCGTGCGCCTGAGGCGGATGCGGTGTATATTTTGGGCGATTTATTCGATTTCTGGATTGGCGACGATGAACGTTCGCCGTTGATTGATACGGTGAAGCAGGAAATCCGCACGGTAGCGAAACAGGGCGTACCTTGTTATTTCATTCACGGCAACCGCGATTTTTTGTTGGGCGAGCGCTTTGCCGCCGACTGCGGTTTGCAATTGTTGCCGGAGTATCAGGTGATTGATTTATACGGCGAACCGACTTTGCTTTGCCACGGCGACACGCTCTGTACCGATGATCTTGACTATCAGGCGTTTCGTCGCAAAGTACATCAGCCTTGGCTGCAATGGTTGTTTCGCCGTTTGCCGTTAAAAGTGCGGTTAAAAATCGCACGGAATATTCGGGCGAAAAGCCTTCAGGACAAGCAAAGCAAAAGCCGGGTGATGATGGATGTGAATGCGGCGTTCACCCGACGAATGTTTGATCGGTTTCAGGTGAAACGTTTGATTCACGGGCATACGCATCGGCAAAATATTCACCAAATTCCACCGCACTTTGAACGCATTGTCTTGGGCGATTGGGGAGACAAGGCGTCCATTTTGGAAGTTACTCCGCAGGGTATTCGGTTTCAGCAATAAAAAAGCCCGCGTTCAGGCGGGCTTTTTTCTGTTTACGGATGCGTTATTTGGAAATCACATCGTTGCCGGCGCTCGGTTTGATGTCCGTTCCCGCGGCGCTCCGTTGTTCGGGCGAAAGTGCGGTAGAATTTTGCGTTGTTTTGTATTGTTTCGGGTTATACAGTTCGCGGCGATAAGTGTCCACCCACATTGCGGTCGCGCCGCATACCGCCACCGGAATAACCACCAAATTAATCACCGGGGTAAAGGTGCAAAGCGTTACCAATGAACCGAAAATCAGACTTTGTGTGCGGTTTTCCTTCAACTTGACGCGCATGGTTTGAAAGGAAATTTTATGATTATCGAAAGGATAATCGCAATATTGAATCGCCATCATCCATGCTCCGAACAGAAAAGCCGCAATCGGCACGGCGGTTTGTCCGAGAATGGGCATAAATCCTAATAAAAACAAGGCGATATAAATGGGGACGCTATACACCAGTTTCTGCCATTCCCGCGCCAGCATGCGCGGAATATCTTTGATGAAATCCGCGATGTTAGTATCCAGCAACACTTCGCCCGTCAGCATTTTTTCGACTTTTTCAGCCAGTAAACCGTTAAACGGCGCGGCGATGAAGCCCGATAACATGGCGAAAGAGAAGTAGAATAAAATTAAGATCATCGCGAGGGAAGTGACGAACATGACGGAGCTTAACCAATCCAGCCAGTTCGGTAAAAAGCTCATAATCCAATCAATCATGTCACGGATTTGAGTGACGAAAATCCACAGCAATCCAATCATTAACACAATATTGAGCAAGATCGGCATAACCACGAAACGGCGTAATCCGGGCTGAGTGATCAAATGCCAGCCGGTAACAAAGTAATGAAAACCCGACTTTACTTCATTTTCTGCAATCATTTTTCTCCCTTTTTCTTCATTGAAACCGGTATTAAGGTACGGTTAAAAAATGCAAATTTCAAGATCCACAAATCCGTTAAATATGGTAAGCTAACAGCAATTTTGAAACTGTTCTTACATCCTTCGGGGTGAATGGTTAGGCTGTCAAAAAAAGGAAAAGTTGCAATGGATTTAAATACCATCTTAATTATTTTAGGTATTCTTGCCCTGATAGGCTTAGTGGCCCACGGTATTTGGTCGAACCGCCGCGAAAGATCGCAATATTTTGATAACGAGAATGCCTTTCATCGCAATCCTCAATCTAGCGGACGACCGAGTGCGCAAACTTCACAGCCTATGACGCCGAATTTTGCCCAGCCGGCGAAAGAAACGGAACAAATCCGCCAGACTTACCAGGAACCGCAGGTTCGTCAAATGTCGTCTCCGTCCGTTCAGCAGTCACAAACGACAGCGCAAACGATGCCGGAAAATCATACGGAACCTGACATTACTTCCGTTCAGTCGGAACAGCAAACTCTCAATTTTGACGCTGCGGAAAAAATTAAAATTACCTTGCCGAATACGGACACAACAGCGGGCGCCGCACAATCCGTGCATTACGAATATCATGCGGAGCATTCTTCAGCGGTTAACCGGCAGACTTTCCAAACAGAGGCGACGGTTTATCCGGAGAGTTCCGCCGTGCCGGATATGCAGGTTTCGTTGCAACAGCCATCGTCCGCGAGTCCGATTTCGCAGCCGACTTTGCAACAGCCGGTGAGCGACGGTCCGACTTATCAACATTCACAACCCGCCGTCAGCGAGCCGACGGATTTTATCATGCTTTATGTGGTGGCGCCGGAAAACCGCCAGTTCCACGGTACTTCACTGGCACAGGCGTTGGATAATTTAGGTTTCATTTTCGGACAAGGTAATATTTATCATCGTCATCTGGATTTAACCGTTGCCAGCCCTGTGATTTTCAGTGTGGCGAACATTAACCAGCCGGGCACGTTTAATCCGCATGAAATGCAGGATTTCGCCACTGTCGGCGTGGCTCTGTTTATGCAGTTGCCGGTTGCCGGAAATCCGCGCGCCAATCTGAAAATGATGATCCAATCGGCGAAAAATCTTGCCGCACAGTTGGGCGGATTCGTATTAACCGAACAACAGGAAGAATTTGACGTGATGGCGGAAGCCGCCTATTTAGCCCGCGTATAGCTGCAAAAAACGAATCGAAAAACGACCGCACTTTGCGACCGTTCGGGTTGAAAGTGCGGTTTATTTTGCCAGAGATTTTAAAATGACCGATATTCAAAATCAAATCAATCAGTTACGTAAAACTTTACGTCATCACGAATACCAATATCATGTATTGGATAATCCCGAAATTCCGGACAGTGAATATGATCGCTTATTCCACCAGTTGAAAGCTTTGGAGCAGCAACATCCCGAACTTATCACCGCCGATTCGCCGACACAGCGGGTCGGGGCGAAGCCGTCGGCGGGATTTGCCCAGATTACCCATGAATTGCCGATGTTATCGCTGGATAATGCGTTTTCCGATGAGGAAATTCATGCTTTTATGAAGCGTATTCAGGATCGCCTGATTAATTTACCGGATAATCTGGAGTTTTGTTGTGAACCGAAACTGGACGGTTTAGCCGTCAGTCTTTTGTATGAAAACGGCAGATTGGTGCAGGCGGCAACCCGTGGTGACGGCATGACGGGCGAAGATATTACGCTGAACATCCGGACCGTTCGTAATATTCCGCTGCAGTTACTGACGGACAATCCGCCCGTTCGTCTTGAAGTGCGGGGCGAAGTGTTTATGCCGCAGGCAGGATTCGACAAACTGAATGAGGAGGCATTGGCAAAAGGGGAAAAAACTTTTGCTAATCCGCGTAATGCGGCGGCGGGCTCGCTGCGTCAGCTCGATCCGAAAATTACCAGCCAACGTCCGTTGGTGTTTAATGCGTACAGTATCGGTATTGCGCAAGGCGCGGATTTGCCGCCGACCCATTATGAACGCCTGCAATGGCTGAAATCCGTCGGCATTCCGGTTAATTCTGAAATTCGTTTGTGCAACGGTACGGAAGACGTGCTGAAGTTTTATCGCGTTATTCAGGCAAAACGCCCGAATTTGGGTTATGACATTGACGGCACCGTGGTGAAAGTGAATGCAATTTCGTTGCAGGAACGCCTCGGTTTTATTTCCAAGGCGCCGCGTTGGGCGATTGCCTATAAATTTCCGGCGCAGGAAGAGATGACGGTGCTGAACGATGTGGAATTTCAGGTCGGGCGCACCGGCGCCATCACGCCGGTAGCGAAACTGGAACCGGTTTTTGTGGCGGGCGTGACGGTCAGTAATGCCACATTACATAACGGCGATGAAATTGCACGCTTAGATATTGCCATTGGCGATACGGTCGTGATCCGTCGCGCCGGCGATGTTATTCCGCAGATTATCGGCGTAGTACATGATCGGCGTCCGGCAAACGCCCGACCGATCACGTTTCCCACTCATTGTCCGGTGTGTCGTTCCGCCATTGTGCGCATTGAAGGCGAAGCGGTGGCGCGTTGTACAGGCGGTCTGTTCTGTGATGCGCAACGGAAGGAGTCGCTGAAGCATTTCGTTTCCCGTCGGGCGATGGACATTGACGGCGTGGGCGCGAAGTTAATCGAACAATTGGTGGATCGCGAATTGATTCATACGCCGGCTGATTTGTTCAAACTGGATTTAACCACTTTAATGCGACTGGAGCGCATGGGTGAAAAATCCGCACAAAACGCGTTGGACAGTCTGGAAAAAGCCAAAAAAACCACCCTTGCCCGCTTTATTTTTGCTCTTGGCATTCGTGAAGTCGGCGAAGCGACGGCATTAAATCTGGCAAATTTCTTTAAAAATCTGACCGCACTTCAGACCGCCGATTTAGAGCGGTTGCAAACGGTGTCCGATGTGGGCGAAGTGGTGGCTAACCGCATTTATGTGTTCTGGCGCGAACAGCATAATATCGATGTGGTGAATGACCTGATCGCCCAAGGCGTCCATTGGGACGACGTGGAAGAAAAAGAAGTGGACGAAAATCCGTTTAAACAGAAAACCGTCGTGTTGACGGGTACTTTAAGCCGAATGGGACGCAACGAAGCCAAAGCTTTGCTCCAGCAAATGGGCGCTAAAGTGGCGGGCAGCGTATCCGCTAAAACCCATATTGTGATTGCGGGAGAGGCCGCCGGTTCCAAATTAACCAAGGCGCAGGAATTGGGCGTGGCGGTGATGAGCGAAGAAGAATTTCTGGCGATAGCGAATAGTTTTTCCTGATCAGATTGAAAGCGGATAAAACAAAAGTGCGGTCAAAAAACGTTTCATTTTTTGACCGCACTTTTCGTATGAGCGATTAGTTGACGATTTGTTCCATTTTTTCGCCGGCGCTCTGAATGTCTTTGCCCACGCCTTTGGTGGTTTCACATGCCGTTAAAGTGAAAATAAATGCGCCTGCAACGAATAATGAAATTAATTTTTTCATGGTTTATACCCCTTATTTTATGTTGGATTAACGGCGTTATTTTACTCAATATCGCCGGAAGCTAAAAGGATTTTATTTTAATCCGCGGATTAGCGGTTATGCAGTTTTCCCATTTTCTGTTTGAAATGGCGACGGCATAAGGATAAATAGCGATCATTACCGCCGATTTGAATCTGTTCGCCGTCTTTAACCACTTCGCCGCGTTCGTTGAGTCGCACCACAAAATTTGCCTTACGTCCGCATTCGCAAATGGTTTTGAGCTCTTCCAGCTGATCCGCCCAGGCCAGCAAATATTGGCTGCCTTCGAATAAATTACCTTGGAAATCCGTACGAATACCGTAACAAAGTACGGGAATATTCAGTTCGTCCACTACGTCGGAAAGTTGATACACCTGTTCTTTGGTTAGAAATTGCGCTTCGTCCAACAACACGCAGCTCAGTTTTTCCGCGCGGTGTTGAGCTTCGATTTCCCGGCGGAAATCGGTTTCGGCATTAAACAAATGTGCTTGCGCGCTGATTCCGATGCGGGATGTAATTTTCCCCGCGCCGAAACGATCGTCAATGGCGGCGGTATAAAGCGTGACGTTCATGGCGCGTTCGCGATAGTTATAGGCGGATTGCAGCAAAGTGGTGGATTTGCCGGCGTTCATGGTGGAATAATAAAAATATAGTTTTGCCATTTTTACGATATTGATGAACGGACGATCTTTCAATTAAGCCAGGCGTTGGCGTACGATTTCAAATAGGCAGACGCCGGCGGCGACGGAAACATTCAGTGAAGAGACGCTGCCCGCCATCGGAATGCTGATGAGCTGGTCGCAGCATTCGCGGGTTAAACGGCGCATTCCGTCGCCTTCCGCACCCATCACTAAGGCAAGCGAACCGGTCAGCCGTGTTTGGTAAAGGGTTTCCGTGGCTTCCCCCGCCGTGCCGACCACCCAAACATTATGAGATTGCTGAATATCGCGCAGGGTTCGCGCCAGATTGGTGACGCGGATTAACGGTAAAACTTCCGCCGCACCGCAAGCCACTTTACGAGCGATTGAAGTGAGCTGTGCCGATTTGTCTTTGGGAACAATGACGGCATCCACTCCCGCCGCATCCGCTGTGCGCAGACAGGCGCCTAAATTGTGAGGGTCGGTAACACCGTCCAGCACCAACAATAACGGATTCGGCTTGCCGTTTAGAATCTTCTCGAGATCGGCTTCGTTCAGTTCTTTTGCCGGCTGTACCCGTGCAATAATGCCCTGATGGACTTCGCCCTGCGCCTTGTTATCCAGGGTTTGACGATTTAAAAATTGTACCGAAATGCCCAATTCGTGCAGTTCGTTTAATAACGGCTGAAGTCGTTTATCATCGCGGCCTTTAAGGGCATAAACCTCGATCACCCGCTCCGGCGTGCGCGCGAGAAAAGATTTTACGGCGTGAATGCCGTAGATATTGTCGGACATGTTATTTCCTTTTTGTTGTTATAGCTTGCCGCTTGTAAGCGAACATATTATTTTTTCTTCGTTTTTTTCGCCGTCTTTCCGCCGGGCGCTTTTTTACCGGAAACGTTGGATTTTTTGCCCGCACTTTTTTCTTTTTTCAACTTGCCTTTGTTTTTGGGCGCGGAAAGTGCGGTCAATTTTGCCCGCGTTTTTGCAGTTTTGCCCGGGCGACGCGGTTGACGTTCGCTGGATACTAACGAGAAATCCACCTGACGGTTTTCCAGATTCGCCGCCTCAACCCGCACGCGCACTTTATCGCCCAAACGATAAAGCATGCCGCTGTTTTCGCCGATTAAACGCTGTCCGGCGCCGTCATATTGATAGTAATCGTTGTCCAGCGTAGAAACGTGCACTAAGCCGTCGATGAACAGATCGTCCAGCCGCACGAACAGCCCGAAACTGGTGACGGAAGAAATAATGCCGTCGAATTCTTCGCCGATATGATCCTGCATGTATTCGCATTTCAGCCAGTCGGAGACTTCCCGCGTGGCGTCGTCGGCGCGACGTTCCGTCATGGAACAGTGTTCGCCCAGTTCCGCCATTTCGTCCGCGTTGTAATGATAACCGCCGGTTTCCGTGTTGCGGCGAGTGCCGCCTTTCGCTTTAGCAAGTAAATATTTGATACCGCGGTGCAGGGTTAAATCCGGATAACGGCGAATCGGCGAAGTGAAATGGGCGTATTCGTCCAATGCCAATCCGAAGTGTCCGATGTTATCCGGTTCATACATGGCCTGGCTGAGCGAGCGTAACAACATGGTTTGAATCAGTTCGGCGTCGGGGCGTTCTTTCACTTGATTCAGCAATTGGGCGTAATCGTTGGTGCTCGGTTTGGCGCCGCCGCCTAAGGATAAGCCCAATTCGGCCAAAAAGGCGCGAAAAGCCGTGAGTTTTTCTTCGCTGGGACCGGCGTGAATCCGGTACAAGGCCGGTTCTTCGTGGCGTTTCATAAAATTTGCCGCTGAAATATTGGCTAAAATCATACATTCTTCGATGATTTTATGAGCGTCGTTGCGTTCCACCGCTTCAATGCGATCGATTCGTCCCATTTCGTTGAAAATAAATTTGCTTTCGACGGTTTCGAAATCAATGGCACCCCGTTTATGACGGGCGGCGAGCAACGTTTTGTACATGGCGTGCAGCTCTTCGATATGCGGGACTAAAGCGGCATAACGACGGCGTAATTCTTCGTCGCCTTCCAGAATTTTCGCCACTTTGGTGTAGGTTAAACGGGCGTGGGAATTCATCACCGCTTCGTAGAATTGATAACCTTTCAGCAGGCCTTTTTCGTTGATCTGCATTTCGCATACCATACACAAACGGTCTACCTGCGGATTGAGGGAGCACAAGCCGTTAGATAAAATTTCCGGCAACATCGGCACGACGCGGTTCGGGAAATAAACCGAATTGCCGCGGTTGCGCGCTTCGCCGTCTAACGCTGTGCGTAAGCGTACGTAATAACTGACGTCGGCAATGGCAACCCACAAACGCCAGCCGTTTTTTTCTTTGCGGCAGTAGACGGCATCGTCGAAGTCGCGGGCGTCTTCGCCGTCAATGGTCACTAACGGCAGATCGCATAAATTAATGCGTCCCGCTTTCGCTTCTTCCGGCACTTCTTCGGTAAATTTTTTGATGTATTTTTTTACCGTAGGCGGGAATACATGAGGAATATCGTGGTTACGCAGAGCGATTTCCACTTCCATACCTTTTGCCATGTTATCGCCCAGAATTTCGGTGACGGCGCCTACGGGCTGGCTGAAATTCGCGGTACGCGGTTTTAATTCCACCACAACCACCTGCCCCATGCGCGCGCCTTTGCGATCTTCGTTCGGCACCAGAATATCCCGCGCAATGCGGCTGTCGTCCGGCACGACATAACCGATTTCGTCTTCCAGGAAAAAACGACCGACAATTTGTTTTTTGCGATTTTCCAGCACGCGAACGATACGCACTTCCTGGCGTCCTTTGCGGTCCAGCACGGTCGGTTGGGCAAGTACGAAATCGCCGTGCATCACACGCTGCATTTGGGCGTTGGGAATGAATAAATCTTTTTTATCCGTCCGGCCTTCAACCTGCAGAAAACCGTAGCCGTCGCGATGTCCGATCACCGTACCCTTGAGTAAATCCATTTTTTCCGGCAACGCATAACACTTGCGTTTGGTAAACACCAACTGTCCGTCGTTTTCCATCGCGCGTAAACGGCGGCGTACCGCTTCCGTGCGTTCATCGTCTTTAATGCCGAAAATGGTCAGTAATTCCTCGCGACCTACGGGCCGGTTTTGTTCGCGGATAATTTGCAAAATGAATTCGCGGCTTGGAATCGGATTGTCATATTTTGCCTGTTCTTTTTGATAATTCGGATCAAGATGAATTGAATCCATAAGTGCGGTCGGTTTTTTTGCCGTTTTTTTGCGTGGCATGAGATTTTCCTCGTTGGAAATGAATAAGGTAAGTTTGACAGCTTGAGCGGGGTAAAGCAAGAAAAATCCCAGCAGACGCCGGGATTGGGAAGGTTACAGCAATTCCGCCGGAATTTTCACCACCAACTTTTTGATGGCGCCGCTTTTTTTGCCGACATTGCAGCAAGGTTTGTGCGGTTCGTAAGGCAGAAACACCGCAAACATTTTAGGGCGTAAAATTACCGCACTTTTGCATTCGATGTCTTTGCCCGGCAGGGTCAGTTGATAATCGCTTTCTTCGTTATAGGGCTCGTAATCCGCCAAATCGGGGGCGGTGACGCCGAATTCCATTTTTTCTTCGCCGGAAATCAACACCTGAATATCGAGATATTTGCGGTGAATTTCCGATTTGCGCGCTTCGGCGGGTTCGCTTTCCACTTCCATTACGTTCATGAAAATATTGTCGGTAATATCATGACGGCCGCTTTCCAGCGCGGCTAAATCCAGGGTGTTCAGATAATCGCAGGTTTCCGCAATCACTTGCGGTAAGCCGCGTTTGAAATCCGCTCGGGTTAAGTCGCCGAATAACATAAAAAAACTCCTCCGTTTTTGACCGCACTTTGCGGCGGTTAGAGAGGGAGTGTAATACGCAAAACCGGAAAGAACAAGTATTTGCAAATAAAATTACCAATCGCGCTAAAAGGCGAGTATAATATGCCAGTTTTGTTTTCCGTATTAGCGTGCGGCTACTAAAAAGGCGTTCGGATTTGCGTTCAAGTGCGGTCGATTTTGAGCGCGTTTTTAATAGTCGCAATTTGGAAGATGAAACGCTTAACTTATTTATTTTAAAAGGAAAAAAGTGTGAATCCGATTGTAAAACAATTTAAATACGGTCAACATACCGTAACGTTGGAAACGGGCGCCATTGCGCGTCAGGCTACTGCCGCGGTAATGGCAAGCATGGACGACACAACGGTATTTGTTGCCGTCGTGGCCAAAAAAGACGTGAAAGAAGGCCAGGATTTCTTCCCGTTAACCGTGAATTATCAGGAACGTACTTACGCGGCGGGTAAAATTCCCGGCGGTTTCTTCAAACGTGAAGGCCGTCCTTCCGAAGGCGAAACTTTAATTGCGCGTTTAATCGACCGTCCGATTCGTCCGTTGTTCCCGGAAGGTTTCTTGAACGAAATTCAAATCGTCGCCACCGTGGTTTCCGTCAATCCGCAGATTACGCCGGATTTAGTGGCGATGATCGGTGCTTCCGCCGCGCTTTCATTATCCGGCGTACCGTTTAACGGTCCTATCGGTGCGGCGCGCGTCGGTTTTATCAACGATCAGTTCGTATTAAACCCGACCATGGCGGAACAAAAACAAAGCCGTTTGGATTTAGTGGTTGCCGGTACGGACAAAGCCGTGTTAATGGTGGAATCCGAAGCGGATATTTTAACCGAAGAACAAATGCTGGCGGCGGTGGTGTTCGGTCATCAACAGCAACAGGTGGTGGTTGAAGCCATTAAAGAGTTCGCGAAAGAAGCGGGTAAACCGCGTTGGGATTGGGTTGCGCCTGAACCGGATACGGCATTGATCGACAAAGTGAAAGAAATTGCCGAAAGCCGTTTGGGCGATGCTTACCGCATCACGGAAAAACAAGTGCGTTATGAGCAAATCGACGCTATCAAAGCGGACGTCATTGCGCAAATTACCGCAGAAAACGAAGAAGTCAGCGAAGGAAAAATCGTTGATATTTTCACCGCACTTGAAAGCAAAATCGTACGCGGACGCATTATTGCCGGCGAACCGCGTATTGACGGTCGTACCGTCGATACCGTGCGCGCTTTGGACATTTGTACCGGCGTGTTACCGCGGACTCACGGCTCCGCCATTTTTACCCGCGGTGAAACTCAGGCTCTGGCTGTAGCAACGTTGGGTACCGAACGTGACGCACAAATTATCGATGAATTAACCGGTGAACGTGCGGATCATTTCTTATTCCACTATAACTTCCCTCCGTATTCCGTAGGCGAAACCGGTATGATCGGTTCGCCGAAACGTCGTGAAATCGGTCACGGTCGTTTAGCGAAACGCGGTGTGGCGGCCGTTATGCCAAGCATTACCGAATTTCCGTACGTGGTGCGTGTAGTTTCCGAAATCACTGAATCTAACGGTTCTTCTTCCATGGCTTCCGTATGCGGCGCTTCACTTGCCTTAATGGATGCCGGCGTGCCGATTAAATCTGCGGTGGCGGGTATCGCTATGGGCTTAGTGAAAGAAGAAGACAAATTCGTCGTGCTTTCGGATATCTTAGGCGATGAAGATCACTTAGGCGATATGGATTTTAAAGTGGCGGGGACTCGCACCGGTGTGACCGCACTGCAGATGGATATCAAAATTGAAGGGATTACCCCGGAAATTATGCAAATCGCCCTAAACCAGGCGAAAAGTGCGCGTATGCATATTTTAGGCGTGATGGAACAAGCGATTCCGGCGCCGCGCGCGGAAATTTCCGAATATGCGCCGCGCATTTACACCATGAAAATTGATCCGAAGAAAATCAAAGACGTGATTGGTAAAGGCGGGGCGACAATTCGCGCATTAACCGAAGAAACCGGCACGTCTATCGATATCGACGATGACGGTACGGTGAAAATCGCCGCTGTTGACGGTAACGCAGTAAAAACCGTTATGGCGCGTATTGAAGATATTACCGCCGAAGTGGAAGCGGGTGCGGTTTATCAAGGGAAAGTAACCCGTCTTGCGGATTTCGGTGCTTTTGTGTCTATTCTCGGTAACAAAGAAGGTTTGGTTCACATTTCTCAGATTGCGGAAGAACGCGTTGAGAAAGTGACCGATTACCTGTCTGTCGGTCAGGATGTCACCGTGAAAGTGGTGGAAATCGATCGTCAGGGTCGTATCCGTTTAACAATGAAGGATTTAGCGCCAAAAGCGGGCACCGCAGACGCGCAAAACGACTTTGTTGAAGAATAATTTGTAAAATTCGACCGCACTTTGGTAATTTAAGGCAAAGTGCGGTTATATTTTCAAATTTTTTATCCTAAGGCATTTCTTAAATGGCACATCTGAAACGGTTTTTAAACATCGGTTTGTTTATTCCAGGTTTATTCGTTTTGTTGCTTGCAGGCTGTACAAGCAGTAGCGGAGTTTTTGTGTCTAAAAATAAGATTGTGTTGGCGGAACAATATCCTAACGTGCATTTTGAACAGGAAGTAATGATTGCACGTATCAGCCAAATGCTGATTATAGGACAAATGTCGCAGGATGAACGCGCCGATTTACATTTTGAGCGCGGCGTACTTTACGATAGTTTGGGGCTTTGGGGTCTGGCTCGTTACGATTTCACCCAGGCTCTCGCACTGCAACCGAAAATGGCGGCGGTGTACAATTATCTGGGCTTATATTCGTTGTTGGATGAAGATTATGACAGCGCATTGGAAGCGTTCAATGTGGTGTTGGAATTGGATCCCGATTATGAGTACGGCTATTTGAATCGTGGTTTGGATTTTTATTACACAGGGCGTTATAACCTCGCCGAACAGGATTTTCATCGTTTTTATCAAGCGAATAGTCAGGATCCTTATCGGGCGTTATGGATTTATTTAAACGAACTGAAATTCAAACCGAACGAAGCCAAACAGAATTTAGTAAAACGGGCATCAACCCTTTCGACTGAATATTGGGGAACCTTTATCGTCCAATATTATTTGGGCAAGCTTTCCGAGCAGGATTTATTGGACAGAGCAAAAGTCTTTGTTGATCCGCAATCCCCACAATATGCGGAAATTCTGACGGAAACCTACTTTTATCTAGCAAAACAAAAACTCAATACGGGCGATTTGGACGAAGCGGAAACTTTGTTCAAATTGGCGGTGGCAAATCAGGTGTATAATTTTGTTGAGTATCGTTTTGCGTTGTTTGAGCTGGATAAGCTGAAAAAAGCGGATGCCGGTGAACAAACGGAACCGATGTTGGACCGAATAAAAACGGCCAATATTATCGCGGATTAAATCCATTCGTTATATTCGCGATAAAGTGCGGTAGAAAAAAACAAAATTTTTTGGCGTTGACACAATCAACGAGCATGAAGCTACGAAGCGATATTCTTAATCTCGTGACGTATCTTTGAAAACCTTTTGCGGTGTGCAATCGCAAATTTATACACATGAGAGCCGATTGAGCTTTCCTTACATATAATCTGAGTATTTTAATGACTGAAACTAAAATTACCTTTGGCGACTTAGGTCTGCCTGACTTTATCCTTTCCGCTGTTTCCGAAATGGGGTTTGAATCGCCGTCTCCTATCCAACAAGCTTGTATCCCGCACCTTTTAGAAGGGCGTGACGTGCTGGGAATGGCACAAACCGGCAGCGGTAAAACCGCCGCTTTCTCTTTACCTTTATTGGCGCAAATCGATAGCAACGAAAAATATCCTCAAATGCTGGTGATGGCACCGACGCGGGAACTTGCCATTCAAGTGGCGGAAGCCTGCGAACAATTCAGCAAAAATGCGAAGGGCATTCATATTGTCACTCTTTACGGCGGACAACGTTACGATATCCAACTTCGCGCTTTACGCCAGGGCGCACAAGTGGTAGTGGGAACGCCGGGGCGTATTCTGGACCATATCAAGCGCGGCACCCTGGATCTTTCCGCATTGAAATTTATTGTGTTAGACGAAGCGGACGAAATGCTGCGTATGGGGTTTATTGATGATGTGGAAACCGTGATGGCGGAATTGCCGGAACAGCATCAAACGGCGCTGTTCTCCGCAACTATGCCGGAACCGATTCGTCGTATCACCAAACGTTTTATGACTAATCCGCAGGAAGTGCGAATTCAGTCAACCCAACGCACCAATCCGGATATCGCGCAAAGTTGCTGGTATGTGCGCGGTTATCGTAAAAATGACGCCTTATTGCGTTTCCTTGAAGTGGAAGATTTTGATGCCGCTATTATTTTTACCCGGACCAAAACGGGAACGTTGGATGTAACGGAATTATTGGACAAACACGGTTTTCGTGCCGCCGCATTAAACGGTGATATGACTCAACAAGCGCGCGAACAAACGCTCGATCGTTTACGCAACGGCAGCCTGGATATTTTAGTTGCGACGGATGTCGCCGCCCGCGGTTTGGATGTGGAACGCATTAGCTTGGTGGTGAACTACGATATTCCGCTGGATGCCGAATCTTATGTGCACCGTATCGGACGTACCGGCCGTGCAGGCCGTTCGGGCAGCGCTATTTTATTTGTGGAACCGCGCGAACGGCGTTTGTTAGGCAATATCGAACGTTTGATGAAAAAGCCGATCGACGAAGTGGAATTACCGGATCACGAACGTTTGCAAGCCTGTCGTCGTGCTAAATTTGTAGCGAAAATCACTAAACAGCTCGAACATCATGATTTGGAAAAATATCGCAGTCTGTTGGAAGACTTGTTTACTGCGGATCAGGATCAGGAAGACATCGCCGCCGCGATGTTAATGCTGCTGCAAGGTAAACAAAAACTGATTCTGCCGCCGGATGCGCCGATGCCGAAACGCAGCGAACGCCGGGAGCGTTCTCACCGTTCCGAACGTTCGGATGAACGACGCGGTTACGGCGTGCCGAAAGCGATGGATTTATACCGTATCGAAATCGGTCGTTCCGACGGCGTAGAAGTGCGTCATATCGTAGGCGCGATTGCCAATGAAGGCGATATTAACAGCCGCCATATCGGCCACATCAAATTATTTGACGATTATTCGACAATCGAGTTACCGCAGGGCATGCCGAAAGAATTACTGCGTCATTTCGAAAAAACGCGGGTGCTGAATAAACAAATGCAGATGTCTTTTGTTCGCGCAGTACAAAGCGAGGAACGTGCGGAACGCTTCGAACATCGTGGCGGCAAACGCAACGGCAATGATCGTTTTGATGATCGCAGCGAACGTCGTTTTAATGAACGCGGCGCTAAAGGCGACCGGAAAAAATTCAGTGAAAAATTTGACCGCACTTTTAAAGAAAACGGCCGCAAAGAATTCCGCGGAAAGAGCTTTAAGGGCAGTCGTCACAGTTAAGCGCAGGGCATAAAAGAAAAAAGGAGCGTTCGCTCCTTTCTATGCCGTTACTAAAAAAACCACCTTTCAAGAAGGTGGTTTTTTTATCATTAATGACGTAATTCCGATTCGTTTTCCTGTAAACGAATTTTGCCGTAAGTTTCGGTTAAATCCGGGCTGAAATTGATTTTTTTCAGTTCGGGCACAACGCTGGATTTCACCAGCATACGCAACGGCTGGAACTGCATGTTACACATATAAAGCTGTTGATGAGGCAGCATATGTTGTACAAACCGCGTTAAAGCGTGAATTCCCCCGGTATCCAACACGTTTACCGCTTCACATTGCAGCACGATATGTTTGATTTCATGATCCGTGTGCACGGTTTTATCATGTAGTTCGGCGAACAAATTATCCGCCGCCGCGAAGAATAACGGACCGCTGATTCGGTAAACCAGTACATCGGTCAAATCGTCGGGATGCGGCATTTCGATAGATTTGGTCATTTCGGCGATGGTACGGATGAAAAGCAAACTTGCCAGCAGAACGCCCACGGAAATAGCGATAACCATGTCGAAAACCACGGTCAATAGGATACAGATCACTAACACGGCAATTTCGTTTTTACCGGAACGGCGCACCAAAGAAATGATATTGTGAATATCCGCCATGTTCCATGCGACCATTAACAATAACGCCGCCATCGAGGCTAATGGTAGATAAGACAAAGCTTTGGCGAAGATGAGTAAGGATAAAAGAACTAAAATACCATGAACGACACTGGCGATAGGCGAAACTGCGCCGGCTTTAACGTTTGCCGCCGAACGGGCAATCGCCGCCGTTGCCGTAATTCCGCCTAAAAACGGCGATACGATGTTGCCAATTCCCTGTGCCAGTAATTCGTTATTGGAATGGTGTTTGGTGTCCGTCATGTTATCCAGCACGACCGCACATAATAAGGATTCGATGGCACCGAGAACCGCCATGGAAAACGCCGCCGGTAGCAATGCCTGTAAAGCGGCGAAATCCCAGTTAATAACTTCGCCTTGCGCATTAGGAATGTTCCACGGCAACATGAATTGCGGTAATACGTTCGGAATGCCGTTACCCACGGTGCCGTCCGATAACGTGTAAGTGAAAGCGGAACCGATGGTGGCGACGTTCATCCCGTAATAACTTAAAATTAACGCTAAAATCGTGCCTACGATTACCGCCGGCAAATGTCCCGGAATCGGCAAACGCAAACGACGCCATTGAGTTAACACGAAAAGCGTGACGATTCCTACGGCAGTGTCCGACCAACTGATTGTCGGCAGTGCGGTGAAAATGGTTTGCACTTTGTCAATGTAATGAGAAGGCATTGATGGAATGGTTAAACCGAGAAAATCTTTAATCTGCAACGTGGCGATGGTAATCCCAATCCCGCAGGTGAAGCCCAGGGTGACGGGTAGCGGAATATATTCGATTAAGCGACCTAAGCGAAATAGCGCCATAATAATCAAAATAAGGCCGGAAAGCAGGGTTGCCATCAATAAACCGCCTAAACCGAATTGTTGGGTGATCGGATATAAAATCACCACAAATGCGGCGGTCGGTCCCGAAATATTGAAACGGGATCCGCCGGTGACGGCGATTAAAATCCCCGCGACAATGGCGGTATATAACCCGTGTTGCGGCGGTACGCCGCTGGCGATGGCCAACGCCATAGAAAGCGGAATGGCGATCACGCCGACGGTGAGACCCGCAATGATGTCTCTGATCAAATGTTGTTTGGTGTAACCCGCGCGGAAGCTGTCTTTTAACGCGCTAAAAGGTTTCACGGCCAGAAAAGCGTTTTTGGTTAAAAACCATTTATTTAGCATAGTGATTCCTGAAGGAGAAAAAAGTGCGGTTATTTTACTCTCAATTTTTAAAAAAATGCATGGGTTAGCGCAATAAATTTTAAAAAAGACTGGACGGAAAGCCGATAAATTCTTATAATCTCGCCCGCTTTGTTACTGTTAAGCATTTTATTTGATACAAAACGGTGATAAAGCGACATAAGCAGAATTGATTCTGTGTTCAAAACGGTGAGATGTCCGAGTGGTTGAAGGAGCACGCCTGGAAAGCGTGTATACGGGAAACTGTATCGGGGGTTCGAATCCCCCTCTCACCGCCATTCAATATTAATTCTATTCATCTTTATTCCGAAATTCTTTCATTTGTTTCCGCTTGAAATCTTTTTTATATTCACTATCATTCCGGTTTCATTTTAAACGAAGACACTGAGATTCTTGGGTTCCCTCACCCCAAGTTTTAACAAAAAGGATTTGTCATGACACATGATGCTATCATTATTACTCGTCAGCAAAAGCGCAATGCATTGATTTTACTGACTTTATTTCATATTTTTATTATCGCGGCAAGCAACTATCTGGTGCAGATTCCGTTTGAAATCCGTTTACCGTTGACGGCGTTGGGTGCGGCTGAGGATTTCAGCTTTCACAGCACCTGGGGAACCTTAACGTTTCCGTTTATCTTTCTGGCGACGGATTTAACCGTGCGGGTGTTCGGCGCCGCATTGGCGCGGCGCATTATCTTTGCGGTGATGTTTCCCGCCTTAGCGGTCAGTTACGGCGTTTCCACTTTGTTTTCGGACAGCCAGTATCAAGGATTGCAGGCGTTATCGACGTTTAACGGTTTTGTATTCCGCATTGCCGTCGCCAGTTTCAGCGCTTATGTGTTCGGGCAGTTGCTGGACGTGTTGGTATTTAATCGCTTACGCCGGCTTAAAACCTGGTGGATTGCTCCCGCCAGCTCGATGATTTTCGGTTCGATGGCGGATACTTTTATATTTTTTGCCGTGGCGTTTTATGCCAGCACCGATCCGTTTATGGCGGAGCATTGGATGGAATTGGGTTTTGTGGATTATTTATTTAAATTATTTGTAGGCGTTATGCTGTTCGTACCGGCCTACGGCGTGGTGCTGAATTTTATTTTGCGCAGGATTTTGTAGCAAATTCAGTCGGGTCGGTTTATTGCGTAAGTGCGGTCAAAAAATGTTGAGTTTTTTGACCGCACTTTTAAGTCTAATCACAACCCATCAAGGAACCAAGATGAATTTAAGAGAGAAAATTGACGACAGCCCGATGTCCGGTTATCAATGGATGATCGTAATAATGGCGGCGATTATGAATCTGCTTGACGGATTCGATGTGCTGGCGCTGGCGTTTACGGCGACCAATATTCGCAACGAATTCGGTTTAAGCGGTGAACAGCTCGGATATTTGCTGAGTGCGGGTTTATTCGGCATGGCCGCAGGTTCGTTATTTTTGGCACCGGTGGCGGATAAAATCGGACGTCGTCCGTTGTTGCTGATTGCCGTTGGGTTGTCCGCCGCGGGGATGTTGGGATCGGCGTTTATTCAGTCTCATCATGCCTTAGCATTCTGGCGCGTGGTTACGGGGTTAGGTGTTGGCGGCATTCTGGTGGGCACAAACGTATTAACCAGTGAATATTCCTCCCGTAAATGGCGCAGTTTTGCTATCAGCGTGTACGCCGCCGGTTTTGGCGTCGGCGCGGTGTTGGGCGGCATGTTTGCCGTGACATTGCAGGCGGAATACGGCTGGCGTTCGGTTTATTTGGCCGGATTTGCGCTCACGGCGTTGTGTTTGTCGGTATTAATGATTTGGTTGCCGGAGTCCATTGATTTCCTGATGTCGAAACAACCGCCGAATGCCCGGGTTCGGTTAAATAACATCGCGAAGAAAATCGGCTTGGCGGGCGAATGGTCATTGCCTGAAAAATCCATTGCGCCGGTGCATAAATTGCCGATAAGTCAGTTATTCAGCGGGCAATATCGCCGTTCTACCGGGTTAATTTGGCTGGCGTTTTTTGCCATTATGTTCAGTTTTTATTTTGTCAGTTCATGGACGCCGGCTTTGCTCAAAGACGCGGGGATGACCACGGAACAAAGCGTTAGCGTAGGCATGATGATTTCTTTGGGCGGAACCTGCGGTTCTTTATTTTTCGGCTTGCTCGCCAGCCGTTGGTCAGCGCGTAAGATATTGATTTTGTTTACTTTATCATCTGCCGTATTGGTTGTCTTTTTTATTCTGTCCGCTTCCGTTTTATGGTTGGCCATGCTGTTCGGGGTGTTGCTGGGCGCTTTGATGAACGGTTGTATCAGCGGGCTTTACACTCTTAATCCGAGCATTTATGCCGCAGATATTCGCAGCACGGGCGTGGGTTGGGCTATCGGCGTCGGGCGAATCGGCGCCATTTTGGCACCGATTACCGCCGGCGCGTTACTGGATGCCGGTTGGGAAAAACAAAGCTTATACGAAGCCGTCGCCTTGGTGTTGCTGGTTTCAACGATAGCGTTGGCGTTATTGAAGATTCGTTCGGTCGTGAAGTCGGTTTCGTAAAAAACTTCTCATTTTTTATGCGTAATCGCCAGTGCGATTACTTATGGCTTCGCCACCGTTGGCAAAGCCAACGTTCAAAAAGCGTTGCTTTTTGTGACCGCACTTTTCTGCATCGCAAAGGTGGCGTTCAACCGAGTAAGAGGCGGTTTTATTCGCTTATGCTTACGTTTTTTCAGTCAAACGTCGTCTGCACATTTGTCAGCGGATTTTTGCATGGCGGAACGGTAAATCGCCAGCTTTTGCGCTAAAAACGCTTGATGTTCCGCTAATTCTTGCTGTTTTCGGATGAGATTTTCACGATGAGCGAGCAGAATTTCATAACGTTGGGGAATAGCGGTATCGCCCATATGGCGCAATCGGGCGTATTCTTTAATTTGCGTCAAGGGCACGCCCATTTCCTTTAGGCGAAGAATAAATCCCACCCATTCCGAATCGCGGTTGCCGTAACAACGATAGCCGTTTGAATCCCGTTCGGGCATCAATAGCCCTTCTTTTTCGTAATAACGTAAGGTGTCGGTAGATAACCCGGTTTTCGCCGAAAATGCTTTAATTTGCATAAAATAATCCTTGCCTTGGAGTGAAGTCCATAGTTTACCCTGCTTGGGTCATTTCATAAACAAGTAAGGAGAAAATTATGCTAAATGATCAAAAGTTAATGAAGCGCGGATTAGCGAAATTACAGGAAATCGACGGCGGACAAGGCGACAAGGTTATGCAGGCGTTGGCGGATATTGCGCCGGATTTGGGAAAATATATTATTACCTTTGGTTTCGGTGAAATTTATAACCGTCCGCAACTGGATTCATCACAACGGGAATTGATTACTTTAGCCGCGTTAACGGCGCAGGGCGGTTGTGAAAAGCAGTTGCAGGTGCATATTCATGCGGCGCTGAACGTAGGTATTACGGAAGAGCAGATTATTGAAACGTTCATTCATTGCGTGCCTTATTTAGGTTTTCCGAAAGCGTTAAATGCGGTATTTGCGGCGAAAACGGTGTTTGTTGAAAAACGAGGAGAAAAATAAAGCGAAAGGAAAAAAGATTGTGGAAAGCGCGGCGGCTTTCCACAAGATGTTGAAAAGATTACTTCATTTTTTCGTTGGTTAACGGTTTGCCTTTAAATTCACCGGTTAACGAATTCAGGAAGGAAACGAGATCGTCGAGTTCCGCATCCGAGAAATCTTTATTGCTTTGATAATGTCCCATAATACGAACCGCTTCTTTCAGATCTTTTGCCGTCGCGTCATGCAGATAAGGCGCGGTTAAGGCCACGTTACGCAGGGTCGGCACTTTGAAACGGTGCATGTCGTAAGGATCCTGGGTTTCGGCGAAACGTCCTTTATCCGCATCGGTCAATTCGGTGCCGCGGGCTTTGAAATAATCGTCGTAAACGCCCATATATTCAAAGGATTGTCCGCCCATTGCGGTACCGGTGTGGCAGGTATCGCATTTTGCATTTTTGAATAATTCGTAACCGCGTTTTTGTTGCTCGTTTAAGGCGTTTTGCTCGCCTTTTAAGTAACGGTCAAAAGCGCTGTTCGGCGTAATCAGTGTTTTTTCAAATTCGCCGATAGCTTCCGTTACGGTCGCTTGGGTCAGTTCCGGGAATACCGATAAAAATTCCTTTTTGAACGCTTCATCCTGATCTAAGCGGGCAATAATTTCGTCCCAGTCTTTCGAACCCATTTCCACCGGATTAGTCGGCGGTCCACCGGCTTGATCCGCTAAAGTTTTCGCGCGACCGTCCCAGAACTGCCATTTATGAAACGCCGCATTGAAAACCGTCGGGGCGTTAATTCCGCCTTTTTTACCTTCGATCCCTTCGGAAACCGGTAAATTATCCACGCCGGCACGTTCTAATTGGTGACAGGTATGGCATTGAATCGAACCGTCGCCGGATAAACGACCGTCGAAATACAGTTTTTCACCCAACGTTACTTTGCGTGAATCCGTCGGAATGACGTCCGGAATAGGTTGTATCAAACGGGTCGCATCCGTTCCGTTCGTGTTCTGAGGCAAAAAATGCGCTTCACGTTGTTGTTTAATCCAATCCAGTACCACTTGTTTTTCATCTTCGTCAGGACGATTTCCCCAGTGAACGTGCAGGAATTTCACTTCCGGCATTTCATCGTTGCGAAGCACTTGTTCCAGCTTGGCTAAATCC
Source organism: uncultured Actinobacillus sp. (assembly GCA_963539805.1). Lineage (GTDB taxonomy): Bacteria > Pseudomonadota > Gammaproteobacteria > Enterobacterales > Pasteurellaceae > Exercitatus. Next base: position 66,073 of record CAUTMS010000001.1, read on the forward strand.
GCTTCGGACAATTTGCTTGGATCGTTCATGCCTTCGAACATCCGATCCAAACGAAAACTGCGCAAGCCTTTACGAATGTCTTCCGCCATTAACTGTTTGGCGACCGGAAAATCGGCGTAAGCCGGCAGTTCCGCGTTCGGCGCGTGGCAATATTGACAGCCGTTGTCAAACATCACTTTGGCGACAGGTTTAAACTGCGCCGGCACGTTCGTTGCGGCATACAACTTTTCCGATTGAGATTTATCGAAAAAGTGCGCATAGCCGACCATCGAAAAATATCCCGCCGCGGCAATGCCCACTGCGGATAATAAGTATTTTTTCATAGCGTCACTCCGATGTCATAAAAAACCGTATGAATTATCCTATAAATCGTAGGGTTTTTGTTGATTTAAAAATCTATTGAATTGATAAGGGAAAACGATAAACAGAATGAATGGCAAAGGGAAAAGTGCGGTCACAAAAAGCAACGCTTTTTGAACGTTGGCTTTGCCAACGGTGGCGAAGCCATAAGTAATCGCACTGGCGATTACGCATAAAAAACGTTAAATTTTTTGACCGCACTTAATCAAGATTTAATCGGCAATTCGCACTAATTCGCGAATCAGCGCGGTGGCGTAGCTGCCGGCGGGCAGAAAAAACCGCAGCCGCAATCCCGTCGGTTCGAATTGCCAGCTGAAATTTTGCGGTTGCATTAACAGCGGACGGCGCGCCGGTTTCATCCCTTCCCGTTTCATTAACGTCTGCAACGCCTGATGTTGCGCGACCACCTGATTTTCCAGGGCGTCGGCGGGTTGCGATCTATCGCCGATAAGCGGTGCGGTAAGCAAAATATCGTGATTTTCCAACCGCGCCTGCAACGCGTTCAGATCTTCCTTTTCATCCGCCTGAAACCAGCTATTGGAGCCGGCAAGCTGCAGAATGTCGTTCGGCATGACCTGGGTGGCGAGTCCCATTTGCAGGCGGTTGGACACCACCAGATTAAACACTTCGCTGCGTGCCGCGGAAAGATAAAAACCGCGTTTTTGGCGCTCCTTCACTTGTATTTCGCCGTTCGCCCAGCGCATGGCCTCGGTTAAATTGTGTCCGTCCCGCCCAAACCGTTGTTCGGTGAAATAATTGGGAAACCCCCGTTGTTGCACCAAATTCAGACGACGGTTAAGTTCATCCGTAGCGACGGCATGACGCAGCAGAATATCGAAATGATTTCCCTGCAAACTGCCGATACGAATTTTGCGGTTGTGCCGCGTGACCTCCAGAATTTCAACGCCTTCAATGCGGCATTGGTCGAAATTCGGCGTGGGCTTGCCGGGCATTTGCAGGCTGAACCATTGTTCGGTGACGGCGTGGCGATCTTTCAGCCCGGCGTAACTCATATGGCGAGCGGAAATGTTACAGAATTTGGCTAATTGTTCGCCCGCCCAAATTGTGTTGGCGTCGGTTTTGCGGATTTTTACCGCCACGAATTCGCCGTCGCCGGACAACGGATAACCCAATTCTTCCCGTACGATAAAGTCGGCGGGTTGTTGTTTTAAACGAGCGCTCTGTTTCGGCGCGGTTTGTAAATAGGCTAAATCTGACATGTTGCGGTTCTGTTTTATTGATGGATTTTGGGGAAAAATTATAACGAAATTGACCGCACTTTGAAGATAAATTTGCGCTAAATCTTGCGTCTGTCGATTGAGTTCAACGCCCTTTTGATGTAAACTACGCTCCCGTCTTGATACATTATATCAACTCTTTTTTACCCCCAACATTTTAGGTTCTTATATGGCTACCAATTATATTTTTGTCACAGGCGGTGTGGTTTCATCATTAGGTAAAGGTATTGCGGCGGCGTCTTTAGCGGCGTTGCTTGAAGCGCGCGGTTTGAACGTCACCATTATGAAACTTGACCCGTATATCAACGTCGATCCGGGCACCATGAGCCCGACTCAGCACGGTGAAGTGTTCGTCACGCAAGACGGCGCGGAAACCGATCTGGATTTGGGTCACTATGAACGTTTTATCCGAACCAAAATGACCAAACGCAACAATTTCACCACCGGCAAAATTTATTCCGAAGTGCTGCGTAAAGAACGTCGCGGCGATTATTTGGGCGCCACCATTCAAGTGATTCCTCACATTACCAACGAAATTAAAGCGCGCGTGATTGACGGTGCGGCGGGGCATGATGTGGCGATTATTGAAGTGGGCGGAACGGTCGGCGACATCGAATCTTTGCCGTTCCTTGAAGCTTTGCGCCAGTTAGCGGTTCAGGTAGGACGCGAACGTACGATTTTCATGCACTTAACCTTGGTGCCGTACATTCCGACGGCGGGCGAAGTTAAAACCAAACCGACGCAGCATTCCGTCAAAGAATTGTTGTCTATCGGTATTCAGCCTGACGTGTTGGTTTGTCGTTCGGATCGCATGATTCCGGCGAATGAACGCTCAAAAATTGCGTTGTTCTGTAATGTGCCGGAAAAAGCGGTGATTTCGTTGAAAGACGTGGAATCCATTTATCAAATTCCGGCGTTATTGCAATCTCAGGGCTTGGATGAATTCGTGTGCAACCGTTTCCGTTTAGACGCCAAACCGGCGGATTTATCGGAATGGGAACAGGTGCTTTATCGCCAGGCTAATCCGACGGGCGAAGTGACAATCGGCATGGTAGGGAAATATGTGGAATTGCCGGACGCCTACAAATCCGTTAATGAGGCGTTGAAACATGCGGGGTTAACCAACCGTTTAACCGTTCATATTAAATATATTGATTCGCAGGATGTGGAAACCAAAGGTACGGATATTCTGAAAGGTTTGGACGGTATTTTGGTGCCGGGCGGCTTCGGTTATCGCGGTGTGGAAGGCAAAATTTTAACCGCGCAGTATGCCCGTGAAAACAACGTTCCTTATCTTGGTATTTGTTTGGGGATGCAAACCGCATTAATCGAATATGCGCGTAACGTTGCCGGCATGAAAGACGCCAACTCCTCGGAATTCGTGAAAGATTGCCCGTATCCGGTGATCGGCCTGATTACCGAATGGCAGGACGCGGACGGCAATGTGGAACAACGTTCCGAAAGCTCGGATTTAGGCGGTACCATGCGTTTGGGGGCGCAAAAATGTCATTTGGTCGAAGGTTCGAAAGCCCGTGAATTATACGGCAAAGAAACCATTGAAGAGCGTCACCGCCACCGTTATGAAGTGAACAATAAACTGTTACCGCAAATTGAAGCGGCGGGGCTAAAGGTGACAGGCTTAAGTGCGGACAGAAAATTGGTAGAAATTATCGAGGTTCCGAATCACCCTTGGTTTGTGGCTTGCCAGTTCCATCCGGAATTTACCTCCACACCTCGCGACGGCCATCCTTTGTTCGCCGGATTCGTGAAAGCGGCGAAGGAAAATCAGAAAAAGTAGTGGTTTGATCAAAAGATCATAAAGTTTTGCAAGACAAAACGACGAAATACAGATACTATACTTGAGTTATATACCCATTTTAGATTAACTAAGAGGAAAACAAAAATGGCAAAAATCGTTAAAGTTATCGGCCGTGAAATTATTGACTCACGTGGTAATCCGACTGTTGAAGCTGAAGTTCACTTAGAAGGTGGCTTTGTAGGTTTAGCGGCGGCTCCGTCAGGCGCATCTACCGGTTCCCGTGAAGCGTTGGAATTGCGTGACGGCGACAAATCCCGCTTTTTAGGCAAAGGCGTATTAAAAGCCGTTTCCGCGGTAAACAACGAAATTGCTCAAGCGGTAGTCGGTAAAGACGCATCCAATCAAGCCGAAATCGACCAAATCATGATTGATTTAGACGGTACCGACAACAAATCCAAATTCGGTGCAAACGCAATTTTGGCGGTTTCTTTAGCTACTGCAAAAGCGGCGGCGGCGTCAAAAGGTTTGCCTTTATACGCATACATCGCGGAATTAAACGGCACGCCGGGTCAATACTCCATGCCGTTACCGATGATGAACATCATCAACGGCGGTGAACACGCAGACAACAACGTTGATATCCAAGAATTCATGATCCAGCCGGTGGGCGCAAAAACTTTACGTGAAGCCGTACGTATCGGTTCGGAAGTCTTCCACAACCTGGCTAAAGTATTAAAAGCGAAAGGTTACAACACAGCCGTGGGCGACGAAGGCGGTTTCGCGCCTAACCTGGGTTCAAACGCGGAAGCGTTGGCTTGCATCAAAGAAGCCGTTGAGAAAGCGGGTTATGTATTAGGTAAAGACGTCACTTTAGCGATGGACTGCGCCTCTTCCGAATTCTATAACAAAGAAACCGGTAAATACGAAATGAAAGGTGAAGGCCGTTCGTTCACGTCTCAGGAATTTACGCATTATTTGGAAGAATTATGCAAACAATATCCGATCGTGTCTATTGAAGACGGTCAGGATGAATCCGACTGGGAAGGTTTTGCATACCAAACTAAAGTTTTAGGCGACAAAATCCAATTGGTGGGCGACGACTTATTCGTTACCAATACCAAAATCCTGAAAGAAGGTATCGAAAAAGGTATCGCGAACTCAATCTTGATCAAATTCAACCAAATCGGTTCGTTAACTGAAACGTTAGCGGCAATCAAAATGGCTAAAGACGCAGGTTACACCGCGGTGATTTCACACCGTTCCGGTGAAACCGAAGACGCCACTATCGCCGATTTAGCGGTGGGTACGGCGGCCGGTCAAATCAAAACCGGTTCTATGAGCCGTTCGGATCGTGTTGCGAAATACAACCAATTAATCCGTATCGAAGAAGCGTTAGGCGACAAAGCGCCGTTCTTAGGTTTAAAAGCGGTGAAAGGTCAGGCTTAATTGCCGATTGAGTTGAGTAAAAAACTCGTCAAAATCGCCCGCACTTTTAAAGTGCGGGCGATTTTTCGTTTGTTTTTTGTCGTTAAACGCGGGGTTGGGTAATGGCTAAAATCGGGTATCGATTATTCATTTCTTCCGTCCAGGCCACTAATTTCGGGAAATGCGCGGTCAGATCGTAACCGGTTTTATCGGCGCGAAAATTCCACCAATCGATCAAACAAACGGTAGTGATCGTTCCTATATTTAACTCGTAGCCGAACGGCGCAAGCGCTTGTTCAAGCTGAGTAAAACTTCGTATGTTGCGTTCCGTTAATTGATGATGACGTTCCGTCCACCATTCGTTTTCCGGACGAAGCATTTTTTCCGCGACCATCGGCATGGTATTTTCCATGATGCCGTCAATCAGGTTATGTAACGCTAGCACCGCCCAACGGGGTTTACCGCTTTCCGGAATTAATTTCGGACGGTCGCCTTTTTGATCGAGATATTCGCAGATAAGTAGGCTGCCGAAAAGCCAGTTTCCGCAATTACGCTGCAAAGCCGGTATGCGTCCCAGCGGGTTGACTTGGTTATGGGGTGAGTTGGGATCAAAGGATGAGGTAATGCGCAATAATTCCGTTTTGTCTTCAAGTTGCTGATGTTTTAACGTCACTAAGACTTTACGCGCGAACGGGCTTGTTGTGGAATACCAAAGTTTCATATTAACTTCCTTCTGTGACAAATGAATTCGATATAAATACTATCATACAAAATATCGCCTTTCTTCTATGTTACAATATGGGCGAATGATTTTGGTCAAACGTAGGTTTCAGATGAAAGATGTTTTATTAACCGAGCCCTGGCTGGCTTGGGCGATTGAAATTCAAAGCATTGCCCAAAACGGATTGGCGTACGGTAAAAATGTTTATGATATTGAACGTTATGAGCGGTTGCGGGCGCTGGCGGCGGAAATGTTAAGCTATAAAACGGCGCTGCCCGTCGAAAAAGTCCAAAATTTATTTTGCAACGAACAGGGTTATCAAACGCCGAAAATCGATTCCCGCGCGGCGATTTTTAAAGACGATAAAATCCTGTTGGTGCAGGAAAATTCGGGCTTGTGGTCATTGCCCGGCGGTTGGATTGATGTCACCGAAACCATTCGCAGCAACACGATAAAAGAAGTGCGCGAAGAAGCGGGATTAGCGGTCAATCCGCAATTTATCATCGCGATTCACGAACAGCATAAACGAAATTATCCGGCGTTTGCCCATCGGGTGTTGAAAACCTTTGTGATGTGCGAATTGCTCGGCGGCGAGTTTCGCCCTAACAGTGAAACGCTGCAGTCCGCTTATTTCGGCATTGACGAGTTTCCCGAAATGGACGGCGAGAAAAATACCGCAGAACAAGTGAAACTGTGTTTTGAAGCGCACCGCAGCGCCCAATGGACAACGCAATTTGATTAAGGAAAACAGATGTTACATTTAGTATTGGAAGATAAACATTTAATCGGCCAGGCAAAACGCTTCGGCGCGCATTCCGTCAAACATGATCATTTGGTGGTGATGTTCGAAGACGACGGCGAAACCGGCTATTTTTACGCCTTAAATACCGAAGAACCGCAACCGGTGGTAGACAGCCTGTTTGTGTACGGCTGTCATGATATTGAAGGCAAACACGAACCGCGCACCTTCCAGATTTGCTGGACGGAAGACGGCATGCAGGCGTTCCTGCTGGTGAACGGTTATCCGCACGCCTCCTTTGATTTCGCCCGTTTAGTGGGATTCAATCACAGCAAATATCCGGAGCCGGATTTGAGCAGCATGTGGTCGCACGAACAGATCACCGATAAATTAGTGGCCGAGTGGTTGAAATAAACGGAAAAGGCGACAAAAAAACCGTTAAAAAATCGACCGCACTTTTGCCCGATTTCGTTACGGGCTGAAAAGTGCGGTCAAAATTTTGATTGTTTTTTACGCTTATTTTGTTTCAATTGCCGGCCAGGCGTTGATGACCGCTTTCACTAAAGTTGCCAGCGGAATAGCAAAGAACACGCCCCAAAATCCCCACAAACCGCCGAAAATTAGCACGGCGACAATAATGGTGAGCGGATGTAAATTCACAGCTTCGGAGAACAAAAACGGCACCAGCAGATTTCCGTCCAGCAATTGCGAAATAATGTAGGCGGTCATGATATACCAGAAGGTAGCGTGATCGCCGAACTGAAAGAACGCCACCAGCGCCACCGGAATAGTGACAATCACCGCGCCCACATAGGGAATCAGTACGGAAATCCCTACCGCCACGGCCAGCAAGAGCGGGTAATTTAACCGGAAAAACAGAAAAATAACGTAAGTCACGACGGCAACAATGGCGATTTCCAATAATTTTCCGCGGATATAATTGGCGATTTGTTGCTGCATTTCCGACCAAACCTGTCCGGCAAGGAGGCGGTTTTTCGGCAGAAATTTCGCGACGCTGGCAAGCAACGCCTGCTTGTCTTTCAGCATAAAAAACATCATCAACGGCACTAAAAAGGCGTAAATCCCGATGGTGACCAGATTGACGATAGAAATAAGTGAAAATTTGACCGCACTTTCGCCGTATGCCAGCGTTTTTTCCCGGGCGGAACTGAAGAAACTGTCGATTAACTGATAGTCCACTAATTCGGGATAATGTTCGGGCAGCGTGGCCACCCATTCATGTAACTTATTGAACATATTAGGTAAATCGCTCAATAAGTTAATGGTTTGACCGACCAGGTTCGGCAGCAAACCGAATACCATAATCGCCACCAGACCGATAAAACCGCCGAAAATCAGCGTAATAGCAAGCATGCGGGGAAATTTCAGTCTGGTGATCAAAAAATGAATCGGAATTTCAAGCAGATAAGCCAATACGATAGCGATCAGCAAGGGCGCAATTAAGCCGCTGAAAAAATAAATGGCGATAAAACCGAACAGCAAAATCGCAGCCAGCCCCATGGCCTGGGGATCGCTGAAATTGCGCTGATACCAACTTTTTAATAGCTCGACCATTAATATTTACCTCATTAGAAATTTTCTCGATTATAAGTTAAAATCTCCCCGATTTACATATATAATGACCGCCGTTTACCCACAGGAGGAAACGAAAGTGAAGAAAAAAACTCATAAAAAACCGACCGCACTTACCGTTTCGGAAGCGCAGAATCAGCCGGTTTACCGCCACCAACGCGGAATCATTCGCGACAATGCGCTGCAGGCGTTATTGCATGATCGCTTGTTCCGTCAGCGTATTGAGAAAAAATTAAAAGGCAAAGGCAGTTACCAACGTAAACCGAAATTCGTTAAAGCTGTTTTTGAAAAGCCCGATGATAAAATGTCTTGCGTCAGAGATTTTATCATCGGGTTTTTCTTAACGAATAAAAATAACATGTTAAATTAGAGGTGAATATGTCGGCAAACACAGAATTATTATTCAGCAATACTTGGAACGTGCGCATTAGCGATCCGGGCGAAGAAGGCACACACAGCCACTTTTTCGAAACCGTTTATATTACTTTGGAAGCCCATGTGGACGGCGATAAGGTGCGCTACGAATTTACCCGCAAAGTGGAAAATGAAGTGAAAATTCACCGCACTTTTACGGAATTAAACGAGCTTTTCATTTTCCTGGCGGATTATTTGGATCCGGTTTCATTGGGAAATTTAGGGGTGAAAATCGGGCAACTTGGTTTGGCGAAAGCTTAAGTTATCCTGAAATTCCCTGCGTACAATCCTCCTGAAACGGAGGATTTGTGCTATTTAACCCCGCATTTCCAATCAATATCGGATGAGGTTTTGTCGCTTTTTATCCTCTTTCCGTGTTGGTTAAAATTCAGCATTTCTAAATAAATGAGAACAATATGGATAAACTCAGAAAATCCTTTTTTATCCTGATGACGGTAACGCTGCTGTCGGCCTGTAATTTGGTGACTTATCAGCCGGTGGAAACCATCAGTCGGGTGAACGAACGGCAAGGGTATCGTCTGCGTCCGGTGATTATGGAAAATACTCAGGACGACAATCTGATTATGGTCATGTTTTCCGGCGGCGGTTCGCGTGCGGCGGCGTTGGGTTACGGCGTGTTGGAGCAATTCAAAAACACGCGGGTGCATCCGACGGCAAAAGGCGTGACTTTATTGGATAATATTGATGTGGTGTACGGCGTGTCCGGCGGTTCCGTGCTGGCAAGTTATTTTGCTTTGGAAGGTCGGGATGTGGTGCCGAAATTCGCCGAGAATTTTCTTAAGAAAAATTTCCAGCGCGAAGTGATCAGCCAGGTTTTCTCGCTGTCCAATTTGCCGCGGCTGACTTCACCGCAATTCGGGCGGGGCGATTTATTGCAGGAACAGCTGAATATCGTTCTTTATCACGGAAAAACCTTTGAGGATTTGGATAAACGCCGCAAAGGGCCTTTTGCGGTGATTAGCGCAACGGACATGAATACGGGCCTGAAAATGACTTTTACCCAGGATATGTTTGACGGTCTGTGTCTGAACCTGAACGATTTGGAAATCGCCCGTGCGGTGGCGGCATCCAGTTCCGTGCCTTTGGTTTTTGCGCCGCTTACGCTGAATAATTACGGCGGTAATTGTCACTTCACCATGCCGAAAGAGTTTGCCCTGCGGGAACAGACGGTGAATGGCTTAATCGTTAAAAATATTGAAGAAACCAAACATATGCTGACCCAATACCAAAACGCACGGGAAAGACCTTATATCCATTTGGTGGACGGCGGTTTGACCGATAATCTGGGGCTGGCGGGGCTGCTGGATATGTCCGATGTTTTGGGGCTAGAGCAAACATACGAACAAGTGCAAAAACTGAATTTGAAAAATATTGTGGTGATTAACGTGAACGCCCAAAACGAGGTGCGGAACGAAGTGGATAAATCCGCGGATGTTCCGGGCATGGGCGAAGTGATTAATACCATCATCAATGTGCCGATCGACAAAGCCACCCAGAATTCTCTGCGCCGCTTCCGCGAATTCACCGATAACTGGAATCGTTATAAGATGAAAAAAAGCGGTCCTAAAGTGTCGCTGCATTTTGTCGGGTTAAGCATGAAAGATTTGCCGGAAGGCGAACTGAAGAAAAAAGTCCTGAATATCGGCACTTCATTCTATTTACCGAAATCCGACGTGGACGATTTACGGCGGGCGGCGCAAATCCTATTACAAAATTCTGCGGAATATCATGAAGTGTTAAGAACATTGCAATAATGTCCCGCACGGAAAAGTGCGGTCAAAAATTTATTGATTTTGCGCAATAGATCACAGTTTTTCTCGCGAAATACCCCATGATAGGTAATAAAAAAAGAGGTGCGCTATCTTATAATTCACATACTTAGAATGGAGATTTGGGTATTTTGACCACAAACATGTTGCCTCGCCGTCAATTTCTGCGAGGAAAATTTCTCACCGCATTGCAATCGGAAAAAGAGAAAAAACAAGGTTTCAACGGCATTCGTCCGCCTTGGGCGGCGGCTGAGACGCTGTTCACGGCAGATTGTACCCGTTGCGGCGATTGCGTGCGGGCGTGCGAAACTCAGGTTTTGATTGTCGGAGCCGGCGGATTTCCCGAAATCGATTTTTCCCGGGCGGAATGTACCTTTTGCGGGCGTTGCGCGACGGTGTGCCGACAACCTGTTTTTCGTCCGTTGGATGAGCCGGCCTGGACGCATAAAATTGAAATTCGCCCTTCCTGCCTGGCATTACAAGGCGTGGAGTGCCGTTCTTGCGAAGATAACTGCGAAAGCCGCGCGATCCGCTTTAAACGCGAACTCGGCGGCATTGCCAGGCCGCAAGTGAATTTGCAAAATTGCAACGGTTGCGGCGCCTGTTTAAGTGTTTGTCCGGTAAGTGCGGTCAAAATAATTGAAGATTTTTCAATGTCGGATTCGCTGACAACCCCGAAAGGGTAAGCGATTGCGCATAAAATTTTGAAAGAATTTATAACTGATGAATGATGTAAATACAAGCGAAAACTGGTATGTGTGCAGCCTGGTGGTGCAAGCCAAACCGGCGAAACTGGAACAAGTGAAAGCGGATATTCTGAACATTCCGCATGCTGAAATTCACGGTGAAAAAACGGAAGAAGGCAAGTTGGTCGTGACATTGGAAAGCGATCGGCATTTAGCCTTATCCGATTTAATCGATGAAGTGAAGAATGTGAACGGAGTGATTGTCGTCTCGTTGATTTCGAATTACATGGATGAAGCGTAAATCTATTTTTAATCTAAAACGTGGGAAAAGTTATGGAACTGAATCGTAGAGAGTTTATGAAAGCCAATGCGGCAATCGCCGCTGCCGCTGCCGCCGGAATTGCGATTCCGGTGAAAAACGTGCGGGCCGCGGATGACGGCATCCGCTGGGATAAGGCGCCGTGCCGTTATTGCGGAACCGGTTGCAGCGTACTGGTGGGAACCAAAGACGGTCGTGTCGTGGCGACGCAGGGCGATCCGGATGCGGAAGTTAACCGCGGGTTGAACTGTATTAAAGGTTATTTCCTGTCAAAAATTATGTACGGTGCCGACCGCGTTCAGACGCCGCTATTGCGCATGAAAGACGGTAAATTCGATAAAGAAGGGGATTTCACGCCGATTTCCTGGGATCAGGCTTTCACTATTATGGCGGAAAAAATCAAGGATATCCTGAAGAAAAAAGAACCGAATGCCGTCGGCATGTTCTCTTCCGGTCAAACGACGATTTACGAAGGTTATGCCAAAGTGAAATTGTGGAAAGGCGGTTTACGTTCCAACACAATCGACCCGAACGCCCGCCATTGTATGGCGTCCGCCGCAGTGGCGTTTATGCGCACTTTCGGGATGGACGAACCGATGGGTTGTTACAACGACATCGAAAAAACCGACGCATTCGTGCTTTGGGGCTCAAACATGGCGGAAATGCACCCGATTCTGTGGAGCCGTATTTCCGATCGTCGATTATCCAGCGATAAAGTGAAAGTGGTGGTGATGTCCACTTACGAACACCGTTCGTTTGAGCTGGCGGATACGCCGATTATTTTCAAACCGCAGTCCGACCTGGCGATCTTAAACTATATTGCCAACTACATTATTCAAAACGATAAAGTCAACTGGGATTTCGTTAACAAACATACCAAATTCAAACGCGGCGAAACCAATATCGGTTACGGTTTGCGTCCCGAACATCCGTTACAACAGGGTACCAACGCCAAAACCGCGGGAAAAATGTACGATTCCGATTTTGAGGAATTCAAAAAAATCGTTTCCGAATATACTTTGGATAAAGCGCACGAAATTTCCGGGGTGCCGAAAGATCAATTGGAAGCCCTGGCGAAAATGTATGCCGATCCGGAACAAAACCTGGTTTCTTACTGGACCATGGGCTTCAACCAACACACCCGCGGCGTTTGGGTGAACCACATGATGTACAACGTACACTTACTCACCGGGAAAATTTCCAAACCGGGTTGCGGACCGTTCTCGTTAACCGGTCAACCGTCCGCTTGCGGGACGGCCCGTGAAGTGGGAACCTTCGTTCATCGTTTGCCGGCGGACATGGTGGTCACCAATCCTAAACATGTGGCGAAAACCGAAGCAATCTGGAAATTGCCGGCCGGTACGATTCCGACGGTGCCGGGTTTCCATGCCGTGGCGCAAAGCCGCGCACTAAAAGACGGAAAATTAAACTTCCTGTGGCAGTTGTGCACCAATAATATGCAGGGCGGCCCGAATATTAATCAGGAAATTTTCCCGGGCTGGCGCAATCCGGAAAACTTTATCGTGGTTTCCGATCCGTATCCGTCGGCAAGTGCGGTCGCCGCAGACTTGATTTTGCCGACTTGCATGTGGGTGGAAAAAGAAGGCGGCTACGGCAATGCGGAGCGTCGTACTCAGTTATGGCGTCAACAAGTAAAAGGGCCGGGCGAATCCCGTTCCGATTTATGGCAAATCGTCGAATTTTCCAAATATTTCAAAACCGATGAAGTCTGGCCGGAAGAATTGCTGGCGAAAAAACCGGAATACCGCGGCAAAACCCTTTACGAAGTGTTGTATAAAAACGGCGAAGTGGATAAATTCCAGGTGCCGACGGACGTTCCGGGTTATATCAATGATGAAGCGGATCACTTCGGTTTCTATTTACAAAAAGGATTATTCGAAGAATATGCCGGCTTCGGTCGCGGACACGGCCACGATTTAGCCTCGTTCGACGTTTATCACCAGGTGCGCGGTTTACGTTGGCCGGTGGTTGACGGCAAAGAAACCTTATGGCGTTACCGTGAAGGTTACGATCCGTATGTGAAAGCGGGCGAAGAAGTTTCGTTCTACGGTTATCCGGATAAAAAAGCGATTATTCTGGGCGTGCCTTACGAAGCGCCGGCGGAAAGCCCGGACGACGAATACGATTTATGGTTATGTACCGGTCGTGTGCTGGAGCACTGGCATACCGGCACCATGACCCGCCGCGTACCGGAATTGCACAAAGCGTTCCCGAACAACTTAGTATGGATGCATCCGACGGATGCGAAGAAACGCGGTTTACGTCACGGAGATAAGGTGAAATTAATTACCCGTCGCGGTGAAATGATTTCTCATTTGGATACCCGCGGTCGTAACAAATGTCCGGAAGGTTTGATCTTCACCACCTTCTTTGACGCCGGTCAGTTAACCAATAAATTAACGTTGGATGCAACGGATCCGATTTCATTCGAAACGGACTATAAAAAATGTGCGGTTAAAGTCGTAAAAGCATAATAAAGTGCGGTCAAAATTTCGCATGTTTTTTTGTGAAAACCGACTGCTTGATGGGCCGTATTTCAACGTCCCGTAAGTTATCGACATCCGGTGGTGGCTGAAATAGGTCGCCGCCTGAAATATAGGAACGGCATATGAAATGGGATCCGAATCGTCGCCAATTCTTAAAGAATGCGACGAGAACCGCAGCAGGCGTTTGCGGAGTCGGTGTTCTCCTCGGATTACAACAACATCAGGCGAATGCCAAAGAAGGCGTGGCGTTGCGGCCGCCGGGCGCATTGCCGGAGAAAGATTTTATCGCGGCCTGTACCCGCTGCGGTCAGTGCGTGCAGGCTTGTCCTTACGATATGTTGCATCTGGCCAGCCTGCTCTCGCCGATGGAAGCCGGTACGCCTTATTTTGTGGCGCGGGACAAACCTTGCGAAATGTGCCCGGATATTCCTTGTATGAATGCCTGTCCGAGCGGCGCATTAAGCGAGGAACTGAAAGACATCAATGACGCCCGCATGGGACTGGCGGTGTTGTTAGACCATGAAACCTGTCTGAACTGGCAAGGTCTGCGTTGTGATGTCTGTTATCGGGTTTGCCCGTTAATTGACAAAGCGATTACCCTGGAAGATATTCATAATGATCGCACGCATATTCACGCGAAGTTAATCCCGACCGTACATTCCGACGCTTGTACGGGTTGTGGTAAATGCGAACAGGCGTGCGTGCTGGAAGAAGCGGCAATCAAAGTGTTGCCGATGGAGCTGGCGAAAGGTTTGTTGGGCCGTCATTACCGTTTGGGCTGGCAGGAAAAACAAAATGCAGGCAAAGCCTTACTGGAAGAACAACATCCGGACGGTTTGCGTCCGTCTTTGGATGCTCGCATGCCGGAAGGTTTGTCCGAACCGACCTATCAGCATATGAAAGTGAAACCGAATCAGAAAGTCGCGACGCCAAGCCGCGCGGCGGATGATTATGTTCCGCGTTCAACGACGGTGGACGCGCCGGAACATTTCCCGGATTTAGAATTAAATACCAAGGGGGTGAAATAATGGCGGCAACCAAAACAACCCCGAATAAACCGAAAGACGCCGGGTTGGAAGCCCGTCAGAAGCTTGGCTGGTGGCATGCGTATCGGTTTTTAATTTTACGCCGTTTAAGCCAGTTGAGCGTGATCCTGATGTTTTTGAGCGGACCGCTTTGGAATGTCTGGATTTTAAAAGGCAATTACAGTTCCAGTATGCTGTTTGATACGGTGCCGTTAACGGATCCGCTGATTGCGGCGGAAAGCCTAGCGACCGGTTATTTGCCCGAATGGACGACGATTATCGGCGCGTTAATTATCGTACTGTTTTATGCGGTGGTCGCCAGTAAATCGTTCTGCAGCTGGATTTGTCCGATGAATATGGTGACGGATGCCGCCGCCTGGTTACGCCGTAAATTGGGTATTCGTCAAACGGCAAAACTTCCGCGTAATTTGCGTTATGTTTTGCTCGTTGTGATTTTGGCGGGAAGCGCCGTTTCCGGCACGTTGCTGTGGGAATGGATTAATCCCGTGGCCGCACTCGGACGCGTGTTCGTTTTCGGCCTGGGCGCGACTTTATGGCTGGTGGCGACAGTGTTTTTATTCGATTTACTGGTCGTGGAGCACGGTTGGTGCGGACACCTTTGCCCAATCGGCGCCGTTTACGGGCTGATTGGCGCGAAAAGTTTGATTAAGGTTAATGTGGTTGATCGCGCCCGTTGCGACCGTTGTATGGATTGCTACAATGTGTGCCCGGAACCTCAGGTGTTGCGTTTACCGCTACACGGTTCGGAAACCGACAGTCAAATTATCCTGGAAAAAGATTGTATAACTTGCGGACGTTGTATTGACGTTTGCCCGGAAAATGTTTTTGCTTTTGGTTCCCGTTTCGAGAAACAAGTGCATGTGAAAAATATTAATTAACCTCTTTCAGCAAAGAGAATAGAAAAATTCTAAGTTTAACGGAGTGATTTAACGATGAGAAAATATCTCACCCTATTTTTGACCGCACTTGCGGGATTTGCGGTTGCCGAAACGCCGTCGTCAACTCTGACGATGGAGCAAATGCCGGAAAACGTTGCGCCTGCCTACACCAATCCGCAGAAAGACGTAGGCAGTATTCCGACGACGTTCCCGAATCAACCGCCGTTGGTGCCGCACAGTATTCGCGGTTTACAGGTGACGAAGAACGCCAACCAGTGTTTGGGTTGTCATTCGCCTGACGTTTCGCCGACTACAGGAGCACCGCGCGTACCGGAAAGCCATTTCTTAGATCGTGACGGCAAACGTACCGAAGGCACCTCACCGCGCCGTTATTTCTGTTTGCAATGTCACGTTCAACAAACCGACGTAAATCCGATAGTGCAGAATAAATTTGAAACTATCCGTCAAACGCAGGGTAAATAAGGAGCAAGGCAATGATTAAGAAATTCTGGAACTGGTTCCGTAGCCCGAGCAAAATGGCGGTTGGCGCGGTTATCATTCTTTCCGCTATCGGCGGCATTCTTGCCTGGGGCGGTTTCAATGCGGGATTGGAACACACTAACACGGAAGAATTCTGTTCAAGTTGTCACATGAATGACGTGGTGCCCGAATATCGTCAAACCGTTCACTATTCGAACCGTAGCGGCGTGAAGGCCATTTGTGCGGATTGCCACTTACCGCATGAATTTATTCCGAAATGGACCCGTAAAATTCAGGCCAGCCGCGAAGTGTTCGCATATTTCACCGGCAAAGTGGACACCAAAGAAAAATTTGAAGCGCATCGTTTGGAAATGGCGGAACGCGAATGGGCGCGAATGAAAGCCAATAATTCGCAGGAATGCCGTAATTGCCATAATTTTGCAGATATGGACTTTACTCAACAGAAAACCGTAGCGCAGGAAATGCATGCCGCGGCGGAACAACAGGGTAAAACCTGTATCGATTGCCACAAAGGCATCGCGCACAATCTGCCGCACATGGAAAAAGTGCAAAAATCTTTTATTCCGGCGGATATGCTTGAGAAAAAAGACGGCGCTTCAAACGCCGATTAACCGGCAGCGATGTGAAAAAACGATAAAAAAATTGACCGCACTTTTGAGCTGCGGTCTTTTTTTGTCCGCCGTTTTCCCCTACACTATGACTTCTCTATGAATAAAAGTGATGAAAGTTTATGCGTTTATTGATTATTACCCTGGCTTTTGTGCTGATGCTGTTCCAATATGATTTGTGGTTCGGCAAAAACGGCTATTTGGATTACCAGGAAACCCAGGAAGAAATCGCCGCCCACAAAGAAGAGAACACCAAATTGTCGCAACGTAATCAGGTGATTGCGGCGGAGATCAAGGATTTAAAAGACGGCGTGAACGCTATTCAGGAACGCGCCCGTTTGCAATATGAAATGGTCAAACCGGACGAAACATTTTATCGCATTACAAAAGAGCATAAATAATGACCGCACTTTCCCGGCAAATTGTTGCCGTCGTGCCGGCGGCGGGCGTAGGCAGCCGTATGCAGGCGGATAAACCTAAACAATATCTGCGGATTCACGGCAAAACCATTTTAGAACATACCGTTGGCGCGTTGTTGTCGTATCCGCCCGTTAAGCGAGTGATTTTGGTGGTTGCCGAAAACGATCCTTATTTTCGTCAATTATCGCTGACGAAGGATTTTCGGATTCAAATCGTGTCCGGCGGCGAAAGCCGCGCAGAAAGCGTATTAAACGGGTTAAAAGCCATCGAACATCCTGAGCGGATTCAGGTGCTGGTGCACGATGCCGCTCGTCCCTGCATTACTCATGAAGATCTGGATAAATTATTGCGCGTTACCGATGAAAACGGGGCCATTTTAGCTTTACCCGCCGTGGATACGATTAAAACATCCGATGTTCGTCAACAGATTATCCGAACGGAAGATCGCAATTTTATCTGGCTGGCGCAAACGCCGCAATTTTTCCGCGCCGAAGTGTTGCTGCGGGCATTAGAACAAGCGTTGGCGCAGGGATTTAACATTACGGATGAGGCTTCCGCCATGGAATTAGCGGGATTTCGACCGCACTTGGTGACCGGACGCAGCGATAATATTAAAGTAACGCGTCCGGAAGATTTGGCGCTTGCCGAGTTTTATTTAAGTCAAAAAATTAAATAGGATAACGTTATGATTCGAATCGGACATGGTTTTGACGTGCATGCTTTTGGCGAACCGCGACCTTTGATTATCGGCGGGGTGGAAGTGCCGTATCATACGGGGTTTGTTGCGCACAGTGACGGTGACGTGGCGTTGCACGCGCTGACCGACGCTTTACTCGGCGCCGCGGCGCTGGGAGATATCGGCAAGTTATTTCCCGATACGGATAGCCAATTCAAAAATATCGACAGCCGGATTTTGCTGCGCGAAGCGTTTCGTCAAGTGCAGGAAAAAGGATATGTTATCGGCAATGTGGATGTGACGATTATTGCCCAAGCGCCGAAAATGCGCCCGCATATTGATGCCATGCGCACCTTGATTGCGCAAGATTTACAATGCGGCATCGACCAAGTTAATGTGAAAGCCACCACAACGGAAAAGCTCGGTTTTACCGGACGAAATGAGGGCATTGCGACCGAAGCGGTGGCATTGTTAATGAAAGCTTAATCTTAATTTTACGAATTCCGCGATAAAAATCCGCTCAAAATCAGATTCAATCATTAACGGTTTAAGGAGCGGATTTTTTATTGCTCGGCGGTTGCTGCCGTTTGAGGGCGAGAATCGATTTCTGTGATCACTATTCCATAAAAGTGCGGTCAATATTTGCAAGGTTTTTAAATATTGATAGATTATCTTGCATGAAATCTGTACAATCGCGTCCTAATTTTAACCGGACCCTAAGCCGCAAGGTGTAACAACGAGGCAATCAGATGTCAGAAAAAATCAATTTAATGGATTTAACCCGCCGGCAAATGCGCGAGTTTTTTAAAGAGTTGGGCGAAAAGCCGTTTCGGGCGGATCAGCTGGTGAAATGGATTTACCATTTCGGCGAGGACAATTTCGACAATATGACCAATATTAACAAGAAATTGCGTGAGAAACTGAAACAAGTCGTCGAAATCAAGGCCCCGGAAGTAGCGGTAGAACAACGTTCCGCCGACGGTACCATTAAATGGGCCATGCAAGTCGGCGATCAGCAAGTGGAAACCGTGTACATTCCCGAAGCGGATCGGGCGACATTATGCGTGTCTTCGCAAGTCGGCTGCGCACTGGCCTGCACTTTCTGTTCGACGGCGCAACAAGGCTTTAACCGGAATTTAACCGTTTCGGAAATTATCGGACAGGTTTGGCGCGCGTCTAAAATTATCGGTAATTTCGGCGTGACGGGCATTCGTCCAATCACCAATGTGGTGATGATGGGAATGGGCGAACCGCTTTTGAATGTCGCCAATGTGGTGCCGGCGATGGAAATCATGCTGGACGATTTCGCTTACGGTTTATCCAAACGTCGGGTGACGATTTCCACTTCAGGCGTGGTACCGGCTTTGGATAAATTAAGCGATATGATTGATGTGGCGCTGGCGATTTCTTTACATGCGCCGAATGACGAATTACGCGATGAAATCGTACCGATTAACAAAAAATACAACATTAAAATGTTAATGGACAGCGTAAACCGCTATTTGAGCGTATCTAATGCGAATCACGGAAAAGTGACGATTGAATACGTCTTGCTGGATCACGTGAATGACGGCACCGAGCACGCGCATCAGCTGGCCGAAGTCTTGAAAAATACGCCTTGTAAAATTAATTTGATTCCGTGGAACCCGTTCCCGCAAGCGCCCTATGCGAAAAGTTCGAACAGCCGCGTCGATCGTTTTCAGAAAACGCTGATGGAATACGGATTTACCGTGATTGTACGTAAAACCCGCGGTGATGATATCGACGCGGCATGCGGGCAGTTGGCGGGAGAGGTGATTGACCGTACCAAACGTACCGACCGCAAAAAACAATTTGGTCAGCCTATTGATGTGATCAATCAATAACCGGAATAAGGAGAATAATATGAAACTTTGTAAATTTATACCGCACTTTTTGTTCTCCTTGGCTCTTTGCGCCTGCGTGTCTTCTCCGGCTGAGGATTTTGACAAACGACAGGCGGCAAAATCACGGGTTGAACTGGCGCTGGGTTATCTTGCTCAGAATAATCCGACTCAGGCTAAATTAAATCTGGATAAGGCGTTAAATTATGCGCCGGATTATTATCTGGTGCATTCCGCATTGGCTTATTTTTATCATCAGCAAGGCAATTCCACGCTGGCGGATAACGCGTATCGCAAAGCGATAGCGTTAGATGACGAGCAAGGCGACGTGCATAATAATTACGGTACGTTTTTATGTTCCCAAGGCAAAGCGGAACAGGGATTTGAACAATTCCGCAAGGCTTTATCCGCCAAACATTATTACAATCAAACGGATACTTACGAAAATCTGGCAATTTGCGCCTATTCCGTGAAAAATCGGGCGGTTTATCAGGAAAGTATTGAAATGCTGCGCAAAGTTTCACCAGCACGGGCGGCGGAGCTGGAATCCCTGCATTTCTGATTTTTCTTTTTTCTGTGTAATAACGGTTGCAAAAGACGTTTTTCAACTTTAAACTTTATCAGTTTTATTGCCTTTCATTTCGAAGAAATATTTATGGATACCGAAGAAAAAAACGTTGCAACCCTTGGCGAACAATTCCGTCGGGCTCGTGAAAATTTAGGTCTGCCACTTGAAGCGGCGGCTAAAAAATTAAATTTACGCGCGCAAGTGCTTCAATGTATTGAAAATAACGAATTTGCCCAAAAATCTATTCCGGCAACCTTTATGCAAGGGTATGTTCGCAGTTATGCGAAGTTGGTTAAATTGCCCGAAAGCGTATGGAAAGGCGCCGTTCCAAGTTTCGGCGAAATCCCGAAAAACGATCTCAGCCGCGCCGCGCGCGTGGATAAAGCCATTAATCCTCATTCTTCTCATAATAACCGTTGGATTGGTTATTTCACGACCATCATTCTTTTATTTGTTGCCGGCATGACCGCGCTTTGGTGGTGGGAAAACTATCAGCAATCGAATAAAGAACGCGAAACTTTGGTACAGAATTATACGCCGATAGAAACGGCGTCCGAACAATCAAAAGAACTTTTGCCTGCGGTGCAAACTCCTGCTGCACCGACAGAAGCGTCTGCAGACACGCCGGCGCAGGCCGAACAATCGACAACCGATACGACGGTAACAGATACGCCTCCAGTTAATGAAACCAATACGCAACCGGCGGTTGAAGCGCCAAATGCACAAAATAATAATCAAAGTGCGGTCGAAAATTCCGATGTTTTTCAAACGGCGGAACAGCCCGCGGCGGACGGAGATTTACAAATTGAAATTACTGCGGCAACCAGTTGGATTAGCGTAAAAGACGCCAAACGCAAAGTGCTCGCTCAGAAAGAATATCGTCAGGGTGAAACGCTGAATTTTAAAGACGGTGCGCCTTACGCCATTATCATTGGCGCGCCGGGCAATGTGAAAATTACTTATAAAGGCGAGGACTATCCGCTGAAAGTGGACGGCCGTGTCGCCAAATTTAAACTTCAATAACGATTATGTCAGCATTTAAACCAACCATTAAACGTCGTGAATCCACCAAGATTTATGTCGGTAACGTGCCTGTCGGCGGTGATGCGCCGATTGCCGTTCAATCCATGACTAATACGCGCACCACCGATGTGGAAGCGACGGTGGCGCAGATTAAAGCGTTAGAACGCGTAGGCGCGGATATTATCCGCGTTTCCGTGCCGACCATGGAGGCGGCGGAAGCGTTCAAATTGATTAAACAACAAGCCAAAGTACCGTTAGTGGCGGATATTCACTTTGATTATCGTATTGCCTTAAAAGTGGCGGAATACGGCGTAGATTGCCTGCGCATTAATCCGGGCAATATCGGTCGGGAAGATCGCATTCGTGCGGTGGTGGATTGCGCCAAAGATAAAAACATTCCTATCCGTATTGGCGTGAATGCCGGCTCACTGGAAAAAGATTTGCAGGAAAAATACGGTGAACCGACTCCGGAAGCCTTGCTGGAAAGCGCATTGCGCCATGTGGAAATTTTGGATCGTTTAAATTTCGATCAATTTAAAGTCAGCGTAAAAGCGTCAGACGTATTTTTAGCGGTTGAAAGCTACCGCTTGCTGGCGAAAGCCATTAAACAACCGCTGCATTTGGGGATTACCGAAGCGGGCGGCGCCCGTGCCGGTGCGGTAAAAAGTGCGGTCGGTTTGGGCATGCTTTTAGCGGAAGGCATCGGCGATACTCTGCGGGTTTCCTTGGCGGCGGATCCGGTGGAAGAAATCAAAGTGGGATTTGATATTCTGAAATCGTTGCGTATCCGTTCCCGCGGTATTAACTTTATTGCCTGCCCGACCTGTTCTCGTCAGGAATTCGATGTGATCGGCACGGTAAACGCCCTTGAACAACGCCTCGAAGACATTATCACACCGATGGATGTCTCCATTATCGGTTGTGTGGTGAACGGACCGGGTGAAGCCCTGGTTTCCGATTTAGGCGTAACCGGAGGTAATAAAAAAAGCGGTTATTATCTGGACGGCGAACGCCAGAAAGAGCGCTTCGATAACGAGGATATTGTAAATCAGCTGGAAGCGAAAATCCGGGCGAAAATTGCAATGCGGGAAAACCGTATTGAAGTGGCTTCGGTGGAATAAAAACCAATCGGTTAAATAACAAAAAACAGATACGTTAAACAGAATAGGAAATAGGATAAACGTGGCAAACATTATCAAAGCAATTCGCGGGATGAATGATTGTTCTCCGACTGAGTCGCCGTTATGGCAATGGATTGAAGACAAAGTGCGCAATGTGCTGGCGAGTTACGGTTACAGCGAAGTGCGTATGCCGATTGTGGAAAGTACGCCGCTGTTCGCTCGCGCCATCGGTGAAGTTACCGATGTGGTTTCGAAGGAAATGTATACATTCTGGGACAACGACGAACAACTGACGCTTCGTCCGGAGGGCACCGCGGGTTGTGTGCGGGCGGCGATCGAAAACGGCTGGATTTATAATAATGAACAGCGTTTGTGGTATATGGGACCGATGTTCCGCCACGAGCGTCCGCAAAAAGGACGTTACCGTCAGTTTCATCAGGCCGGTGTAGAAATTTTCGGTATCGCCAATCCGGAAATCGATGCGGAACTTATCATTTTAACCGCGCGTTTGTGGAAAGAATTAGGCATCGATCAGCATGTTTCATTGCAATTGAATTCCATCGGCTCCCTGGAAGCGCGTGCCAATTATCGCACGGCGTTAGTGGCGTTTTTACAAAATCATCAGGCGTTAATGAATGATGAAGAGAAAGATCGCTTGGTGAAAAATCCGCTACGAATTTTAGATAGCAAAAACGCCGCTCTGCAGGAAGCGTTAAACGACGCACCGAAATTATTGGATTATCTGGATGACGAAAGCCGCGAACATTTTGCCCGGCTTTGCGCCTTGCTGGATAATATGGGCGTGAAATATGAAATCAACCCGAAATTGGTGCGAGGGCTGGACTATTACAATAAAACCGTATTTGAATGGGTAACCTCCGCTCTCGGCGCACAGGGTACGGTTTGCGGCGGCGGTCGTTACGACGGGTTAGTGGAACAGCTGGGCGGGCATGCCACTCAAGGGGTCGGTTTCGCCATGGGCTTGGAACGTTTGGTTTTGCTGGTTCAAGAGGTTAATAAGAATATTACCGTACCAAGTGCGGTCGATATTTACGTTGTTTTTTCCGGTGAAGGAACCACCTTGGCGGCCTTTAGGGTTGCGGAAAAAATCCGTACGGAATTACCGCACTTACGCGTGATGACTCATTGTTCCGGCGGTAAATTCCAAAAACAATTCAAACGGGCGGATAAAGTCGGCGCCAGATTCGCTTTAGTTATCGGCGAAAGCGAAGTGCAGGCCGACCAAGTGGTGGTGAAAGATTTATCAGGCGCAGCCGAACAACAAACGATTTCCGCAGTCGAACTTATTGACTATTTAAAACGTGCATTTTGAGGATTAGAACATGGCTTATACCAGTTTAGAAGAACAAGAAATCAACGAAATTAAATCCTGGTGGAATGAAAACTATAAAAGTTTGATTGCCATTTTCATTATTGCGTTGTCGGGCGTGTTTGGCTGGCGTTACTGGCAGAATCATCAAACGGCGAAAGCTCATGAAATGTCGGCGGTATACGACAAAGTGGTCGCTCATCAGGATGCGGCGGCGAAACAGGCTCAGATTGACGCTTTCGTACAGGCCAATGAAAAAACCGGTTATGCCGCTTTGGCATTGTTGGAAAAGGCCAAAGATGCGGTGAATAAACAGGATTTTGCCTCGGCGGCGGAAGCTTTAAAACAGGCGGCATCCCATGCGCCCGAGCCGATTTTAGCGGCAACGGCAAATATGCGTTTGGCCGAAGTGCAGTTCCAGCAGAAAGATTTTGACGGTGCGTTAGCCACACTGGCACAGGTAAAAGAAAGCGGATTTGCGAACCCTAAAGCCTTACTGATCGGTGAAATTCAGTTAGCGAAAGGCGATAAAGCCGCGGCGAAAGCCAGCTTTGAAGAAGCCTTGAAAAATGCGACGGCGTTAGAACAGCAAGAAGCGCAAGTGCGGTTAAATAATTTATAGTTTTTTATAAAAGACTTGGTTTATGCCAGGTCTTTTTTATTGGTAAAACCGATTAAACCGATTCATTCAATCGCTTTGCCTTTCTTTGTTTTTTTCGGCAGAATGATTCGAATTTCATAAAAATAGGAAATCCGTTATGACAAAACATTATGATTATTTAGCTATCGGCGGAGGCAGCGGCGGGATTGCCTCCGTTAACCGTGCGGCGAGCTATGGCAAAAAATGTGCCGTTATTGAAGCCAAACATTTAGGCGGAACCTGTGTAAACGTGGGTTGCGTACCGAAAAAAGTGATGTTTTACGGCGCGCAGATTGCAGAAGCGATTCATCATTACGCACCGGATTATGGTTTTGATGTGAGTGTAAACCGATTTGATTTTGCCAAATTGGTGGAAAGCCGTCAGGCTTATATCGATCGCATCCATACTTCATACAATAACGTATTGGCGAAAAATAATGTGGACGTGTTGAACGGTTTTGCAAAATTTGTGGATGCGAAAACCGTTGAAGTGTTTTATGCCGACGGTTTAAGCGAACAAGTCACGGCGGATCATATTCTGATCGCAACCGGCGGACGCCCGACTATTCCTGCGGTGAAAGGCGCGGAATACGGTATCGATTCAAACGGCGTATTTGCCTTAAAAGCGTTACCTAAACGCGTGGCAATTGTCGGCGCAGGTTATATTGCGGTGGAATTGGCGGGCGTTTTTAACAGTTTCAAAACGGAAACCCATTTGTTTGTGCGCAAACATGCACCGTTGCGTAATCAGGATCCGCTGATTGTAGACACCCTGCTGGAAGTGTTGGAACAGGACGGCATTCGGTTGCACACTCAGGCAATCCCTCAGGAAGTGGTGAAAAATGCCGACGGTTCTCTTACCTTAAAATTGGAAGACGGACGTGAAACGACGGTGGATTCCGTGGTATGGGCAATCGGTCGCGAACCGACCACCGATGCGATTAATCTGCAGGCGGCCGGCGTGGAAACCAATGCGCGGGGTTTTGTGAAGGTGGATAAATATCAAAATACCAATGTAAAAGGCATTTATGCGGTGGGCGATATTATTGAAGGCGGTATTGAATTAACCCCGGTGGCGGTAGCAGCGGGTCGTCGTTTGTCCGAACGTTTGTTTAATCACAAACCGGATGAGCACCTGGATTATAATCTCGTTCCGACCGTAGTATTCAGTCATCCTCCGATTGGTACCGTCGGTTTAACCGAGCCGAAGGCTATTGAGCAATATGGCGCAGAAAACGTGAAAGTCTATAAATCTTCTTTCACCCCGATGTATTCCGCCGTTACTCAGCATCGTCAGCCCTGCCGTATGAAACTGGTGTGCGCAGGCGCGGATGAAAAAATAGTAGGTTTGCACGGAATCGGTTTCGGCGTCGATGAAATGATTCAGGGATTTGCCGTCGCGATTAAAATGGGGGCGACCAAAGCGGATTTCGACAATACCGTCGCGATTCACCCGACCGGCTCGGAAGAATTTGTCACTATGCGTTAAATGCAATAAAAATAGGCATAATCGTTTATGCCTATTTTTTTACCGATTTTCTGCCAAGTTCGGGATTTATACGAAATTGCAGCCGATTAATTTCCGGGTGAATACGGCGGAACGCCTGTAGCAGGTCCTGCTGACGAAATAAAAATCCCTGCCGCACGACCGCGCTTGCCACTTCAATCGTCAGCCCGTCCTCAGAAAAATTTGCGACACGGTATAATCCGATAAACCGGGAAGGCAAAAATTGCTGAATATTCTGATTTAATTCATTGATAAACAAACCTTTTTTCATGATTTGCGCAAGGCTTGAGGTATCCAGCAATTCTTTGATATTCATGACTTTTTGATGACGTTTGCTACGTTCCATGCTTGATATCTCTCTCATAAAGCCCCATCTAAAGGGAAATTTGAATAAATTTACGACATTGTAACGAATTTCCGCTATAATTTGACTACTTTTTTGTGAGAACTCCGAAATGATATTAACCAAAAGCAAACATTATTTTTGGTCGCGATTACTGTTCAGCGTAATTGCGATGTTCGCGCTGCCTCAGGTTCAGATATCGCAACATGCCGAATCGGACAATCACACTTATCAAAATCAGTCCGTTCAACGACAAATCGCCCGTGCCGCACAGGTTTTGCAACAGAAACAGGCGCAGCAGTTTTTTGTCGTATCATCGGTTGAACCGAAAAAACTTCTCGAATTTCGCCCGCACTTTTCGGTGACGGAATTCGCCTTTCACGCACCGATTCGCGGTAGTCCTCGCGTTTAATTTTCCGTTAAAAATGTAACAGCAAAATGGAATAAACCTCCGTGTTGAAGAGCTATTGCCGGTTTATTTCTCAAAATCATCACAGTCAAAAAACAGAGAAAATTATGCTAAGAACTATTGCAACGAAAATTTTTGGTAGCCGTAACGATCGTATTTTGCGTCGTTTAAACAAAATTGTTAAGAAAATTAATGGGTTGGAGCCTTCCTTTGAAGCGTTGAGCGATGACGAACTTAAAGCCAAAACCGATGAATTCCGTCAACGTTTAGCCAACGGCGAAACCTTGGAACAGCTGATGCCGGAGGCCTTTGCCACTGTGCGCGAAGCCAGCCGTCGCGTATTGGGCATGCGTCATTTCGATGTACAGTTAGTCGGCGGTATGGTGCTGACCAACCGCAACATCGCGGAAATGCGTACCGGTGAAGGGAAAACCTTAACCGCCACCTTGCCTTGCTATTTGAACGCGCTGACCGGCAAAGGCGTGCACGTGGTCACAGTGAACGATTATTTGGCCCGTCGCGATGCGGAAACCAACCGTCCGTTATTCGAATTTTTAGGTATGACCGTAGCGGTGAATGTGCCGGGTTTGGATCCGGAAGTGAAGCGCGACGCCTACAAAGCGGATATCACTTATGCCACTAACAGCGAATTAGGTTTCGACTATCTGCGGGATAATCTGGCCCATTCGGCGCAGGAACGTTTTCAGCGTCCGTTGCATTACGCGTTAGTGGACGAAGTGGATTCCATTTTAATCGATGAAGCCCGGACGCCGTTGATTATTTCCGGTCCGGCGGCGGACAGTTCCGAACTTTATATCGCTATTAACAAGCTGATTCCGTCTCTGGTGGAGCAGGAGAAAGAAGACAGCGACGAATTTCAGGGTACCGGCGATTATTCCCTCGATTTGAAAAACAAACAGGCGAATTTAACGGAACGCGGCTTGGAAAAATGCGAAAACTGGTTGGTGGAACAAGGTTTAATGCGACCGGAAGACAGCCTGTATTCAGCGGCGAATTTGGGTTTGTTCCATCATATTTCGGCGGCGCTGCGCGCTCACACTTTATTCCAGCGCGATGTGGATTATGTGGTGAAAGACGGCGAAATCGTTATTGTGGACGAACATACGGGACGCACTATGGCGGGACGTCGCTGGTCCGACGGTTTACATCAAGCGATTGAAGCCAAAGAGGGCGTGAAAATTCAGGGCGAAAACCAAACCGTTGCTTCCATCACTTATCAGAATTTCTTCCGTTTGTATGAAAAATTGGCCGGAATGACGGGGACGGCGGATACGGAAGCGTTTGAATTTCAACAAATTTATGGATTGGAAACCGTGGTTATTCCGACCAATCGCCCAATGATTCGTGATGACAAAACGGACATTATGTTTGAAAACGAACAGTACAAATTTGATGCCATCATTGAAGATATCAAGGACTGTATTGCCCGTCATCAACCCGTATTGGTGGGGACGGCGTCGATTGAAAAATCCGAATTGTTGTCTGCGGCATTGGATAAAGCGGGTATCGAACATAATGTGTTAAATGCCAAATTCCATGCTCAGGAAGCGGAAATTGTTGCCAATGCGGGGTATCCGGGAGCGGTGACCATTGCCACCAACATGGCGGGACGCGGTACGGATATTGTATTGGGCGGTAACTGGAAAGCCGAAGTGGCGAAACTTGAAAATCCGACGGAAGAACAAATTGAAGCGATCAAAGCGGCATGGCAGCAGCGTCATGACGAAGTTATGCAGGCGGGCGGTTTACATATTATCGGAACGGAACGCCACGAATCCCGTCGTATCGACAACCAGCTGCGCGGACGTTCCGGTCGTCAGGGCGACCCGGGCTCGTCCCGTTTTTATCTCTCATTGGATGACGCCTTAATGCGGATTTATCTGAATGAAGGTAAGCTGAACATGATGCGCAAAATGTTCACCACGGCGGGCGAAGCGATGGAATCCAAACTGCTGGCGAAAGTCATTGCTTCTGCACAGGCGAAAGTGGAAGCTCATAACTTCGATGGACGCAAAAATCTGCTGCAATATGACGATGTGGCGAATGATCAACGCCATGCCATTTATGAACAGCGCAACGTTTTGTTGGATAACGATGATATTTCCGAAACCATTGACGCCATTCGCGAAGACGTATTCAACGCTGTGATTGACGAATACATTCCGCCGCAATCTTTGGAAGAGCAATGGAAAATTCCCGAATTGGAAGAGCGCCTGCGTTCCGACTTTACGTTGGATCTGCCGATTCAGCAATGGTTGGAAGAAGACAATCAGTTACACGAAGACAACTTGCGCGAACGCATTATCGAGGCGGCGAAAGCGGAATATCAACGTAAAGAAGCGCTGGCCGGTTCGGAAAGTATGCGCAGTTTCGAGAAAGGCATTATGCTGCAAACCTTGGATGAACTCTGGAAAGAGCATTTGTCGGCGATGGATTATCTGCGTCAGGGCATTCATTTGCGAGGTTATGCTCAGAAAGATCCGAAACAGGAATACAAAAAAGAGTCGTTCCAAATGTTTACGGAAATGCTGGATGCCTTGAAGTTAACCGTCATCCGCACCTTAAGCCGCGTACGGGTGCGTACTCAGGAAGAAATGGAAGAAGCGGAGCGCCAATATCAGGCGGCGATGGAGGCACAGCAGCAAGCCCGACAAGCGCAACAAGCGCCGCTTCCGAACGAACGTCCTTCCTCTGATACGGCGCAGGACGAAGCGTTATCGGCGGAGGAAAAAGTGGCTCGAGCCGCTGCGGAACGTCATATCGGACGCAACGAACCCTGTCCGTGCGGTTCCGGTAAAAAATACAAATACTGCCATGGCAGTCGTGCCAAAGATCACGCCTAATCTTTGAATCAAGTGCGGTCAAAAAATGAAACGTTTTTTGACCGCACTTTCACATAAAGGTGAACATGACGATGAACAAAAAAATGGTTTCCGTTGCGGCGGGGATTATTCGCAATGAATTCGGACAAATTTATCTGACCCAGCGTTTGGAAGGGCAGGATTTCGCTCAGTCTCTCGAATTTCCCGGCGGCAAGGTGGATCCGGGCGAAACGCCGGAACAGGCGTTGAAACGGGAGTTGGAGGAAGAAATCGGCATTATGGTGCTGGAACCCTTATTGTATGAGCAATTTCTGTTTGAATATCCCACTAAAATCATTCATTTTTATTTTTATCTGGTGGAGGAATGGGTGGGCGAACCCTTCGGACGGGAAGGACAAGAAGGATTTTGGACCAATCAGCTTGATTTGGACGCCGGCCAGTTTCCGCCGGCAAATTTCAAACTGATTCAACGTTTACTGGCGGAAAGCGAAACGGATTAACGCCATCCGCTTATTCGATGCCGATCAATTTATGGGTTTGCAGACTCAGCTGCCATTTCGGCTTGTTCGCCCGTTGGTTGAGCTTGCCAAGCAAGGTAATGGTTTCGTGCAAATTCATTTTCCCTTCAATATCACAAGGTGATAAATAATAATGGTTCGCCTTGATTTTCCCTTCGATAAATGCACAAAATTCCAGCACGTCTCCGTCCGCCACAATGCGAACTTCATGGGCGAAAGAAATGCAGCGGGATTGATATTTTTCCCGATACAATCGCTTCGGACTGGCGGCAATATAATCAATTTGAGCCGGCACCGTTTTCAATCCGTTGGTTTCAATGGCTAAAAAATAGCCGTCCTGCTTGAGCTGATCCAGCAACAGTGAAAGGCGAGGCTGAATGGTGGGTTCGCCGCCGGTAATGATAATATTCTTCGCCGAAAACGCCCGCACTTTTTGCAGAATCTGAGCAAAGGTGAACGGCTTGAATTCGTTGTAAGGCGTGTCGCACCAAGGGCAGGTTAAATTGCATTTGCCGAAGCGAATAAAAATGGCGGGCATTCCCGTATTGGCACCTTCTCCCTGCAGGCTTTCAAAAATTTCGACGATCGGATAGCTGTCGGTGGAAGCAAGCAGATTCATTCGCGATACTCGCAAAAAGAGGTGGGCGTTTCCCACAAGCGGACGGCGGACAGCGGCAATTCGGATTTTAACCGATTGAATATAAAACGCGCCATTTCTTCCGCCGTTGTGCGACTCGGCATGCCGAAAGTTTTGGAATCCAATTCGTTCAGCAGAGCGGCGATTTTGCATTCCCGTTCGCTGTTCGTATCGTAAATAAACGCGTGATCCATCGGTTCTAAAATCAGCGTTTTAACAATGTCTTTTAAATCCGCAAAATCCATCACCATTCCTTTTTTCGGCCCTTGTTGATAAAGGTCGCTGCTCACTTCTACCTGTAATTTGTAGGTGTGACCGTGCAGATTCCGGCATTTGCCGTCGTGGCCGTCCAGAATGTGTGCCATATCAAAACTGAATTCTTTTGAGACGCGAAACATGATTGTGTCCTCTATGCCGAAAAAACAGGCGATTTTTCGCCCGCACTTTTGTGCGTTAAATATTCCTGCAGCCCTTTTTTGCGCAAAACACAGCTCGGACAAGTGCCGCAACCGCCTTCTACGCCCAGATAGCATGTGTGCGTGTGGCGGCGGACGTAATCCAGCGCGCCCAGTTCATCGGCAAGCTGCCAGGTTTGCGCCTTGGTTAAATACATCAGCGGCGTGCGAATATTGAATTGATAATCCATGGCGAGATTTAACGTTACATTCATGGATTTCACAAAAACGTCGCGGCAGTCGGGATAACCGCTGAAATCGGTTTCGCACACGCCGGTGATAAGATCCGTGATGCCTTGTCCTTTGGCATAAATGGCGGCGTACAGCAGAAACAGCGCATTGCGTCCGTCCACAAAAGTGTTTGGCATGCCGTTTTCATCCTGTTCGATTGCCTTGTCGGACATCATGGCATTGTTTGTGATGGTTTTGATGACGGAAGTATCGATCAGCGTTTGTTTTACGCCCAGATCCTGCGCAATCCATTGCGCTTTTTGCAATTCGACGGCGTGGCGTTGGCCGTATTGAAAGGTAACGGCTTCCACGTTATTTACGCCGTAATCCCGGATTGCCTGAATCAGACAAGTGGTGGAATCCTGTCCGCCGGAGAAGATAACAACCGCTTTACGGTTGCCGTTAGGGTTGAGAATATTCATAGATTTCCTTAGTTTTTTTACGTGGGAGGTTCGCGAACCACGATGAAAAGAAAGCGTATTGTAGCGATTTTCGCAAAAACTTGCAAAAACCCGCCGCGCTACTATCGAATTCGGGGCTTTTCCGTTAAAATACGTGCAATTTTTACAACAGTAAGGAAAAGTAATTATGCGTTGGCAAGGTCGTGAACGAAGCACTAACATTGAAGATCGTCGCGGTTCAGGCTCAAGCGGCTTGGGCGGCGGTAAAAAAATGGGCGGAATCCTCGGGTTCATCGTGCTGTTAATCGGTTCCTATTATGGTGTGGATTTGTCCGGATTGGTCGATTCGTCAGGTATGAGCGGCACCAGCGGCGGTTCATCCCTCAGTCAGCAGGAAGAAGAGCATTTGGAAGGGCTTTCCGCCGTTGTGCTGAAAGACACGGAAAATACCTGGCAAAACTATTTTGCCGCCGGCGGACAACGTTATACGCCGCCGGCTATGGTTTGGTATAACGGCGGTACGCCGACTTCCTGCGGTACGGGGCAAGCGGCGATGGGGCCGTTCTACTGTCCGAACGATCGCAAGGTGTATTTGGATTTGTCGTTCTATAACGATATGAAAAATCAACTTGGTGCCGCCGGCGATACCGCCTTTGCTTACGTCATCGCCCATGAAGTCGGTCATCACGTGCAGAATCTGCTTGGTATTTTACCGAAAGTGACGGCGGCGCAGCAGGCCAGAAGTAGTCAGGCGAACGCGCTTTCCGTCAAATTGGAATTGCAAGCCGACTGTTTTGCCGGCATATGGGGTTATCAAGCGGTAAAAAATAACCTGCTTGAAACCGGTGATTTGGAAGAAGCCTTTAATGCCGCGGAAGCCGTCGGCGACGACCGTCTGCAAAAACGCAGCCAAGGCTACGTGGTTCCGGACAGCTTTACCCACGGTACTTCCGCTCAACGTCTTGCCTGGTTTAAGCGCGGTCTACAAAGCGGCGATCCGAAACAGTGCAATACCTTTGCGGAATAAAAAAACGGTTAAAAAAATGACCGCACTTTAGTCGCTAAAGTGCGGTCCGTTTTATCACTGTTTTTTAACGGCTTATTGTTTTGCCACAATTTTGTCGTCTTGGTAATCCACCGTAACCGGTTTGCTCGGTAATAATTTACCGGACAGGATTTCGTTGGCTAACGGATTTTCAATTTCCTGCTGGATTGCCCGTTTTAACGGACGCGCGCCGTAAATCGGGTCGTAACCCACTTCGCTGATGAAATCCAATGCCGCATCGCTGAAGGTAATCTGATAACCGTGTTCCGCCATACGTTTTGCCAAACGAGCCAATTGAATTTGCGCAATGGCTTTGATGTTTTCTTTGGCTAACGGATGGAATACCACCGTTTCGTCGATACGGTTGATGAATTCCGGACGGAAATGTTGTCCCACCACCGACATCACGATTTCTTTCATGCCTTCGTAGCCTAAGCCGCGGTTTTCCTGAATGAGATCGGAACCCAGGTTAGAGGTCATAATCACCACCGTGTTGCGGAAATCTACCGTACGTCCCTGTCCGTCGGTTAAGCGTCCGTCGTCCAGGACTTGCAATAAAATATTGAACACGTCGTGATGCGCTTTTTCCACTTCATCCAATAAGATGACGGAATACGGGCGGCGGCGGACGGCTTCGGTCAAGTAACCGCCTTCTTCATAACCGACATAACCCGGAGGCGCACCCACTAAACGAGACACGCTGTGTTTTTCCATAAACTCGGACATGTCAATCCGCACCATGGCGTTCTCGTCGTCAAACATAAAGTTGGCCAAGGTTTTACAAAGTTCGGTTTTACCCACCCCGGTCGGACCTAAGAACAGGAAGGACCCAATCGGACGGTTCGGATCGGATAAGCCGGCACGGCTGCGGCGAATGGCATTCGCCACCGCTTCTACCGCTTCGGTTTGTCCTACCACGCGTTTGTGTAATTCCTGTTCCATGCGCAGAAGTTTTTCTTTTTCGCCTTCCATCATTCGGGCGACCGGAATACCGGTAGCGCGTGAAAGGACTTCGGCGATTTCTTCGTCGGTAACGCGATAACGTAACAGTTTCATTTCCTTGCCTTCGGATTTATCCGCATCGGCGAGTTGTTTTTCCAAGGCCGGAATAGTGCCGTATTGCAATTCGGACATTTTGTTTAAATCGCCGGCGCGACGGGCTTGTTCCATTTGCGTACGCGCATTTTCCAATTCTTCTTTAATATGTTGGGTGCCGGAAAGGGCGGCTTTCTCGCTCTTCCAGACTTCTTCCAGCTCGGCGTATTCGCGTTCTTTTTCCGTCAGTTCTTTTTCCAGCATTTCCAAACGTTTGCGGCTGGCTTCATCGTCTTCTTTCTTCAACGCCTGTTGTTCCAGTTTTAACTGGATAATACGACGTTCCAATTTATCCAGCGGTAACGGTTTACTGTCGATTTCCATTCGGATACTGGATGCCGCTTCGTCGATTAAGTCGATAGCTTTATCCGGCAACTGGCGATCGGAAATATAACGATGGGAAAGGGTTGCCGCCGCGACGATCGCCGGGTCGGTGATTTCCACGTGATGGTGCAGTTCGTAACGTTCCTGCAAGCCGCGCAAAATCGCAATGGTGTCTTCAACGCTCGGTTCGCCGACAAATACTTTTTGGAAACGACGTTCCAACGCCGCATCTTTTTCAATATATTGGCGGTATTCGTCTAAGGTTGTGGCGCCGACACAATGCAATTCGCCGCGTGCCAGAGACGGTTTCAGCAGGTTGCCCGCATCCATCGCACCGTCGGTTTTACCGGCGCCGACCATGGTATGGATTTCGTCGATGAATAAAATGACTTTACCTTCTTCCTGCGCCAGTTCTTTTAACACCGCTTTTAAACGCTCCTCGAATTCGCCGCGGTATTTCGCACCGGCGATTAACGCGCCCATATCCAGGGAAAGAACCCGTTTGCCTTTTAACCCTTCCGGCACTTCGCCGTTGACGATACGTTGCGCTAAGCCTTCCACGATAGCGGTTTTACCGACGCCCGGTTCACCGATTAACACCGGGTTATTTTTGGTCCGGCGCTGCAATACCTGAATAGCGCGACGAATTTCATCGTCACGACCGATTACCGGATCGAGTTTTCCGCTTTCCGCCCGTGCGGTTAAGTCAATAGTATATTTTTCAAGTGCCTGACGGCTGTCTTCTGCATTTTGATCGTTCACGTTTTGTCCTCCGCGCACCTGTTTAATGGCGGCCTCTAAATTTTCTTTTTTCGCCCCGCACTTGCGTAATAATTCCGCAAGGCTGCCTTTTTCTTCGAATACGGCGAGTAAGAAAATTTCGCTGGAAATAAATTTGTCATTTTGACGCTGTGCGATTTTGTCGCACAGATTCAGCAAATTCACCAGCTGACGGGAAATCTGCACGTCCCCGCCGTTACCGGAAACCTGCGGTAATTTGTTGATTTCCGCATTTAATTCGCTGCGCAACGTTGCGACATTGGCGCCGCTTGCCGTTAAAATCGGTGCGACGGAACCGTCTTGCTGGTTCAAAAGTGCGGTCAATAAATGGACCGGTTCTATAAATTGATTGTCTTTTCCCAGCGCCAGCGATTGCGCTTCGCCTAACGCCTGTTGAAATTTGGTGGTAAATTTATCAATGTTCATGTTTGCTCTCCTGAAAAGATTGAATATTGCGTTCACGTTTAACTAAGTGAGAGCGGAATTTCGGATTTCAAGGGAAAAATAAAAAATATTTTATGTTAAATAGAAGAGACCGATAACGAATGACTAATTGGTGTCAACGGTGATTCGTTATCGGTGAGGACGGGGAATTATGCTAAGGCGGGCAAATCAGTCATCATCCAGCGAGGTTTGACCTCAATTTCCAGGTCGGAGGTTTCGCCCGCCTGCAAACGTAAATGTCCTACGTAAGCAATCATGGCGCCGTTATCGGTACAGAATTGCGGAGAAGGGTAGAACGCCTTGCCGCCCAATGAGTCCATTAATTGCGTAAGCCCTTGCCGTAACTGTTTATTGGCGCTGACGCCGCCGGCGACAACCAGTGTTTTGTAGCCGGTTTGTTGTAAAGCCCGTTTACATTTGATCGCCAGAGTTTCCACTACGGCGGTCTGGAATGCGCAGGCGATATCCGCTTTGGTTTGTTCCGTCAGTTCGCCTTCTTGTTTGATTGCCTGGTGAATCGTATTGGCCGCCGCCGTTTTTAAACCGGAAAAACTGAAATCTAAACCCGGTCGGTCGGTCATCGGTTTCGGAAAGGCAAAACGCCCGACTAAACCTTTTTCCGCCAAGCGGGAAAGTGCGGCGCCGCCCGGATAATCCAATCCTAACAATTTTGCCGTTTTGTCAAAGGCTTCACCGGCGGCATCGTCAATGCTTTCGCCCAGTAATTCGTATTTTCCTACGCCGTCAACCCGAACAAGCTGCGTGTGTCCGCCGGAAACCAGCAATGCGACGAAAGGAAAGTGCGGTCGATTTTCGGGCGATTCTAACATCGGTGCCAGCAAATGCCCTTCCATGTGGTGCACGCCCACCGCCGGCACATTCCAGGCATATGCCAGTGAACGGGCAATGGTGGCGCCCACAAGTAATGCGCCCACTAATCCCGGTCCGGCGGTATAGGCAATGCCGTCAATCTCCTCGGCGGTAAGATTGGCTTCTTTTAGTGCGGCCTGGATGAGCGGTGCGGTTTTACGGATATGATCGCGCGACGCCAATTCCGGCACGACGCCGCCATAATCCGCGTGCAACGCAATTTGAGTATAAAGCTGGTCGGCGATTAAGCCTCGTTCCGTGTCGTAAATCGCGACGCCCGTTTCATCGCAGGAGGTTTCGATACCTAAAATTTTCATTCGATTCTCTTGTTTCATTCAAAAAAACTAATGAAAATTCTACCGCACTTTTAGCCATTCCGCAGTATTTGATTTTTCCGGCCGCCAATTTCCGCGCCATTTTGATTTATTTTATGAAATTAGTCGATTGAGCGGTTTACGCTTTTGTCGAACTTTGTTAAAATTCGCAATCTAATTGAAACTGATTATCAATTAGATAATTTTATTCATCTTAAAGGTTAAAGGGTTTCCCATGCCGGCATTATTCGAATTTCTCAAAAATTACAGTGATTACATCATCCTCGGCTTGTTAGGTTTGATGAGCTTTATTATGTTATGGTTTGTGATTGAACGTTTCATCTTTTTAAGCAAAGTCAAAGTCGGCACTTATAGCAATATTCACTCGTTGGATATTGATTTAACCCGTCACTTAACCATCGTTTCCACCATCGGCGCCAACGCGC
The DNA here is from genome assembly GCA_963539805.1 of uncultured Actinobacillus sp. Lineage (GTDB taxonomy): Bacteria > Pseudomonadota > Gammaproteobacteria > Enterobacterales > Pasteurellaceae > Exercitatus. The sequence continues at coordinate 102,959 of CAUTMS010000001.1, forward strand.
CTTATATCGGTTTGTTGGGAACCGTTATCGGGATTTTATTAACTTTCTATGATTTGGGCACGTCCGCCGGCGATATTGACGCCGCCGCCATTATGCTGCATTTGTCTTTGGCGCTGAAAGCTACGGCGGTAGGGATTCTGGTCGCGATTCCGTCCATGGTGTTTTACAGCGCATTAGGGCGAAAAGTGGATGTACAGCGTTTGAAATGGAAAGCGTTAAACAGCACCAAAAATATCGGTGCGTAGCGGAGTCCGTCCATGAAAAAATTTGACGAAATCAACATTATCCCGTTTATCGACATCATGTTGGTGTTGCTGGCTATCGTGCTGATTACGGCCTCTTTTATTTCTCAGGGAAAAATTCAGGTGAACGTACCGAAAGCGTCGCAAACGGTGGCGTTTAAATCGGACGATTTGGCGAAATTATTAACCGTGAATGCGGAAGGGAAAATTTTCTTCAACGATAAGCCGATAGAACAGGCCGAGTTAGAAAAGGAAATTGCCGGTTGGGATAAAGATCAGAAAGTGACGTTAAAAGTGGATGCGGAATCTGCATTCCAGAATTTCGTTTCGATTACCGATTTAATGGCAAAAAATAACATCAGGAATGTCGCCATTGTGACAGTGAAAGATAAAGGTCAGTAAATGAAAGGCAATTCTTGGCTGGGGTTTATTGGTTCGGCGATTTTCCACGCAGGGCTGGCGGCGGCGTTGTTTACGGCATTTAAGCAAGATGAAAGCGCCAACGGGCGAAGTGCGGACGAAATTTCCACTAATATTTCTATGGAAATGTTAATGGCGACTACGGTGGAAAGCCGTCCGCCGGCGGAACCCGAACCGGTGAAAACGGCGGAAGCGGAGCCTGAGAAAAAAGAAACGGTAGCGGATCCGACATTAAAACCGAAACCGGAAAAATCAAAAGAGAAGCCGAAAGAGAAAGCGAAGGAAAAACCGCCGGAAAAACCGAAAGAACCGGTGAAAAAACCGGCTAAAGCGGTGACAAAAGTTGCACCGAATCCGTCACCGAACGCCGTTGTGGCGGATCGTGTTCAGGCGGGTAATGCCAATGTAAATTCGAAGGCGACGGCCATTTCCGCCAATACTAACAGCAATAACGCGAATTTAACCGGCAGCGGAGCGAGCTCATCGGAAGTGGCGGAATATAAATCCCGCGTTCGTCGCGAAATCGAACGGCATAAAAAATATTCTCAGCGCGCTCGCATGATGCGGAAACAAGGCGTGGTGGTAGTCGCATTTTCCATCGGAAACGACGGTTCAATCAGCGGTGCGCACATTGTGAAATCTTCCGGCAGTGAAGATTTGGATAATTCCGCTGTAGCCGCGGTGAATGCGGCGAAATCAGTGGGGCCAAAGCCGGCCGGCATGAGCAGCGCCATTAGCGTGCCGATCAGTTTCAAAATTCAATAGCGTTTTTTATTTCCGAAAAATCGGCGTAGAATAGCAAGTGCGGTCAAAATCTTTCGAATTTTTGACCGCACTTTTTTTGATTAACGGAGTTTTTATGGTTATCGGTCCTTTTATTAATGCGGGCGCTATCGTGTTGGGCGGTATATTGGGCGCCGTATTGGGCGGTCGGGTGCCGGAACGGTTGCGGGCAAATTTAACTTTGTTATTCGGGTTGTGTTCCATGGCAATGGGCATTTCCATGGTGGCGAAAGTACACAGCATGCCGGCCATGGTGCTTTCCGTGTTGCTTGGCACCATTATCGGCGAATTGTTTTTGTTGGAAAACGGCATTAATCATTTGGCGACGGGCGCGAAGGGAATTGTGGAACGCATTTTCCCGGCGAACAACAGTCGTCATTCTCATGAAGAATTTTTGCAAAAATTTGTGAGTTTGCTGATTTTGCTGTCTCTCAGCGGAACGGGAATTTTCGGAGCGATGAACGAAGGCATTACCGGTGACGAAAGCATTCTGATTGTAAAAGCTTTTCTGGATTTTTTCACCGCCATTATTTTTGCCACCACGTTAGGCATTTCGGTTGCTACGCTGTTTGTGCCGCAAATCGCGGTGCAACTGATTCTGGCGTTCAGCGCAACGTTTTTGATTCCCTTGATTACGCCGGAAATGCGGGCGGATTTTGCTGCAACCGGGGGCGTATTGATGGTGGCGACGGGTTTTCGCATCTGCGGAATGAAGAATTTTCAGGCGGGAAATATGTTGCCGGCATTATTTATCGCCATGCCGATTTCCGCTTTGTGGGCCACGTTTTTTTAAACGTTGACGGCGCAATACAAAACGGGAACCTGTGTTTCCGTTTTTATTTTTCTTGTATTATTTTGCCCGGCTTGCCAGTAATACGCCTGCGGTAACCGCTACGTTTAAGCTGGTTTTAAGCGGATTGGCGATACTCAAATTTACCACTTCGTCGCCGTTTTGGGCAAAGCCGGAGGCATCGCTTTCGCTTAATACGAATACGACTTTTTTCGTCCATAACAGTTTATTCAGGCTTTTTGCCCGTTTGTCGGTACTGGTATAAATCACTTGATAGCTCGCTTGGCGTAATTGTGACAATGCCTGCTCCGTATCGTTTGTTTGCAGAATATTGACAAATTCCGCTCCGCCTTCGGCAACCCGCATGGCGTTGGCGGATTGAATCAATTCCGGCTCGGCGCTAACCAGCGCTTTCACGCCGTACACCGCACAAGTGCGCAGAATTCCGCCGATGTTTTGCGGATTGCGTACGTTGTCTAGCAGCACGACGACATCTTGCTGTCGCGTGATATCCAGATAACCTTTCAAAGTGAACGGACGGCGTTTTTTCACCAGCATACAAATGCCGCCGTGATGTTCCGTTCCGCTGACCCGTTCCAATTCCTCACGATCAACCACGTGATACACTTTTTTATTCGCCGCCAGATAACTGAACATTTCGCCGGTTTTATGCGCGGTTTCCACCGTCGTCCACACGCGGACAATGCTTTCCGGACGTTGCGCAAACAGGGTAAAACAGGCGTTTTCACCGAATACCTTCATTTCTTCTGCCCGGTTTTTTTTGATTTTTTCCGGCGCGCGAGGCGAAAGCGGACCGGTTTTTTTCTCTTTGGGCTGAGCGCTGACGCCGGTAGATTTAGTCACCACTTTCACTTTGCCTAATTGGGTTTCGGTTACTTGTAATGTGAATTCCGGCTTGCGTGATGCGCGATTTTCCTCACGTTTGCCGCCTGATTTCGGGGAAAAGTGCGGGCGATTTTTGTCGAGTTTTTTATCGACATCGGCATTTTCGCGACGGCGATTCGGCTGGCGTTCCGTCATTCGAGCGGATGGACGCGGTGAACGTTGTTCGCCGACGGAACGTTCTTTAAAGCGCTGTTCGCCGGTAGCGGCTTGAAATTTGGGTTTGGGTAAGTTGCTCATTTGCTGTCCTGTAAGGTCAAAAATTTTAGGCATTATAGCAAAAATATTGTAAACTAACCCATTAATTAAAAACGCAATTACGGCGTGAACCAAGAAGAATACTATGTTTATTAATCGGATCGAACGAGCAAAACAGCACCTGCGCAGCCTCTCCTATATTCCGCAAGCGGCGGCAGATATTGAATTTCTGCATAGTGCGGATCAATTTAAACAGACCATTATTGAATTAATTCGTAGCGCAAAAACGCGTATTTATGTGACCGCACTTTACTGGCAATTGGATGAAGCCGGTCAGCAGATTTTGGCGGAAATTTATCAGGCGAAAGCCAATAATCCGGATTTGGATGTCAAAATTTTAGTAGATTGGCACCGGGCTCAGCGTAATTTGCTGGGCGAGGCAAAAGGTATCACTAATGCTGACTGGTACAGTGAAGAACGCGCTAAACACGGAAATGACGCGATGTTTTTCGGTGTGCCGGTGAACGGACGCGAAGTTTTCGGCGTGTTGCACATTAAAGGTTTCGTGTTCGACGACACCGTTCTTTACAGCGGCGCCAGTATTAATAACGTGTATCTGAATCAGCTGGGTAAATATCGTTACGATCGCTATCAAAAAATTAAAAATGGTCCTTTGGCGGATTCGCTGGTTCGGTTTATTCGGCAATATTTTCTGACTGCTGACTCCGTTTATGCATTAGATGATGCCGACCGGCCTGAAACGCGGGAAATTAAATCTCAGATTAAAGCGTTCCGTAAGCAGCTGAAACTGGCGAAATACAGGGTTGAACCATCAGATACGGCGGTATACGGTGAAGAATTAATGATTGCCCCTTTATTCGGGCTGGGCACAAAGTACAATGTGTTGAATCGCACTATTCAGGATTTATTCGTTTTAGTTCAGGAACGACTGACGATTTGTACGCCGTATTTTAATTTCCCGCGTACCTTGCAAGTGAAAATCCGGGATTTGTTGAACGACGGAAAAAAAGTGGAAATTATTGTCGGCGATAAAACCGCGAACGATTTTTATATTCCGCCAAGCCAGCAATTTCGCATGGCGGGCGCTTTGCCTTATTTATACGAGCGGAATTTGCGCGCTTTTTGTAAAAAATTCGAGCCGGATTTGGCAAGCGGGCGGTTAACGGTACGTTTATGGAAAGACGGCGATAATTCCTATCATTTAAAAGGTATTTGGGTGGATGACCGATACATTTTACTGACCGGCAATAATTTGAACCCGCGCGCATGGCGTTTGGATGCCGAAAACGGTTTGTTGATTCAGGATCCTAAACGGGCGTTACAAGCGCAGGTACAGGCCGAGTTAAATGAAATTCGTCAGCATACGAGCGAGGTGAAACATTATTCCGAATTGGAACAAATGGAACAATATCCGAATGCCGTTCAGCGTTTGCTCAAACGATTCTCCCGCGTAAAAGCCGATCAAATTGTGAAATGGATTTTATAAGCGTTACGGCAAAAAATGAACAAGGAAAAAGTGTTAGATTTTGCTGAAGTCCGTGCTTAAGAAACCTTTTTTTCGTTATCGGTTTCGATAAGCCGGAGCCGGCGGCAATCGGAATGTGCCGTTAGTGTCGGGGGATTCGGTTTTTTAACGGAATTATCCGAACTTTTCTAGACTTCACGTCAATATTTCTCTATAATCGACCGCACTTTTGAATCCGTATTCAACTGCCCCCATAGCTCAGCGGTCAGAGCAGACGACTCATAATCGTTTGGTCGCTGGTTCAAACCCAGCTGGGGGCACCATTTGTAGATTGCTGGCCAAAAGTGAGAATTTCCCTTTGACTATTTCTGACTCACAAGGTAATATTCACGCCCTATGCAAAAGGTAAGACTACCCTTAACTGTTGATCCGGTTAAAGACGCTCAGCGCAGATTAGATTATGTCGGTTACTATGCCGCGAATCAGCTAGGTCGTCTGGCTGAATCAGTAGAGAAAGTGCTCAGCGATGCACAGGTGACGTTATCGTTTTTCATTGATCCGCAAAAATTGGTGGTGATGAAAGGGCATGCGGAAGTTGACGTAGAATTAGAATGTCAGCGCTGTAATTCTCCTTTCGTTCAAAAACTGGAATGTGATTTCTGTTATAGTCCGGTATCTAATTTAGATAAGATTGATGAGTTGCCAGAGATTTATGAACCTATTGAGTTTAATGAATTCGGGGAAATAGATTTAATTGGTACGATTGAAGACGAACTAATATTATGTTTGCCTCTTGTACCGATGCATTCATCTGAACACTGTGAAGTGTCCGCGCACGAACAGGTTTTTGGCAAATTGCCTGAAGAATTGGCAAAAAAACCGAACCCGTTCGCTGTATTAGCTAATTTAAAGCAAAAGTAAATTAAATTTAGGAGTATAGCCAATGGCTGTTCAACAAAACAAAAAATCTCGTTCACGTCGTGATATGCGTCGTTCACATGATGCGTTAACTACCGCTGCAGTATCAGTAGATAAAGCGAGTGGCGAAACTCATTTGCGTCACCATGTTACTGCTGACGGTTACTACCGTGGTCGTAAAGTAATCAACAAGTAGTTCCTTTTCATTAAGGTATTCACTTGAGTCGTCTAACCCTTGCGTTAGATGTGATGGGCGGGGACATTGGTCCCCGTATTACTATCCCAGCATCCTTAAAAGCGTTGGATGATGATCCGATGCTGTCTTTGCTTTTGTTTGGCGATAGCCGACAAATTCAGCCCGAGCTCGATAAAGCTTCCGATAAAATTTCACTAAATGTTAGAGAACGTTTGGTGATTCGCCATGTTTCCCATACTATAGAGAACAATCAATCCGTTACCGACGCTTTGCGTCATAGCAAAGGTACGTCTATGCGTTTGGCGATTGAAGCCGTACAGCATGGGGAGGCACAAGGTTGTGCGAGTGGCGGTAATACCGGCGCATTAATGGGATTGGCAAAGGTGATTTTGCAGCCGCTAAAAGGAATTCAGCGTCCGGCTTTGGTTTCAATATTGCCTACTATGGATGGTAACCACTCAGTGATGCTCGACTTGGGGGCGAATATTGATTGCGATGCGGAAAATCTGTACCAATTTGCGTTGATGGGTGCTATTTTCGCCGAGAATCGGTTAAACTTGGTTTTTCCTCGGGTAGCATTACTGAATATCGGGGTGGAAGCGATTAAGGGATATAAATCCATCCGTGAAGCCTCAGAAATGATTAAAAAAAATACCGCACTTAACTATGTCGGATTTATTGAAGGTAACCATTTGTTAAACGGTGTAGCCGATGTAATTGTCAGTGACGGCTTCGCCGGTAATGTGGCGTTAAAAACCCTGGAAGGGGCGGCGCAAAACGTGATCGGATTATTAAAAGGCCGTTCTCGTAATGACGTATTGAAACCACTGTTCGGTTGGTTAATGAAAATCCTGTTTCGGGAAAGCTATCAACGGCTACGTAGTATTAATCCGGAGCAATATAATGGTGCGTCTTTAATCGGATTAAATTCAGTGGTGGTGAAAAGTCACGGTAGCGCCAATATCAATGCTTTCAGTAACGCGATTAAAGATGCCGCATTACAAGTGCGTCAACAAATTCCGCAAAAAATTTTAGACGGTTTAAATAAATAAAATAATTGTAATAACGAGAATGTTATGAATAGCAGAATTTTAGCAACCGGTAGTTATTTACCGACCCGAGTTCGTACTAATGCCGACTTGGAAAAGATGGTTGAGACTTCCGACGAATGGATTGTTACTCGTTCGGGGATTCGTGAGCGTCGTCTTGCCGCAGAGCATGAGACTGTCGCCACCATGGGGTTTGAAGCGGCGAAGAAAGCATTGGAAACCGCTAAAATTGATCCGAATGAGATCGAACTTGTCATAGTAGGTACGACCAGTAATTCCCACGCGTATCCGAGCGCGGCTTGCCAGATTCAAGGTATGCTTAATATTGATGATGCTATTTCTTTTGATTTGGCGGCCGCCTGTACGGGATTTGTGTACGCGTTAAGCGTTGCGGATCAATTCATTCGTACGGGAAAGGTGAAAAAAGCGCTGGTTATCGGTTCGGATCTAAACTCTCGTAATCTTGACGAAACCGATCGTAGTACTGTCATTTTATTTGGCGATGGTGCTGGTGCGGTGATTTTAGAAGCCACCGAAGAAGAGGGAATTATTTCTACTCATTTACATGCGACCGCCGATAAACATGACGTGTTGGTACTTCCTCACGCGCAGCGTGATGACGAAAAATCAGGTTATATCTCAATGCAAGGTAATGAAACCTTTAAATTGGCCGTGCGTGAATTGTCAAATGTCGTGGAAGAAACATTGATAGCCAATAATTTAGATAAAAAAGATATAGACTGGTTGGTTCCTCATCAGGCCAACTTGCGAATTATCTCCGCGACTGTGAAAAAATTGGATATGACGCTTGAACAAGCCGTTGTTACATTGGATAAATATGCCAATACCAGCGCAGCTTCCGTGCCGATTTCCTTAGACGAAGCTGTGCGCGACGGAAGAATCCGACGCGGTCAGTTGTTATTATTAGAAGCTTTTGGCGGCGGCTGGACTTGGGGATCGGCTTTAGTACGCTTCTAAATCAGCGGATATTTATATTGGTGTGATTTAACATGTGAAGGAACGCACCATTTCAGCATTAAAAAGGATACAAAATGAAAAAATTTGCAATGGTATTTCCCGGACAGGGATCTCAATCCGTCGGTATGTTAACCGAATTGGCCGAACAATTTCCGGTTGTGACTGAAACCTTTAAACAAGCGTCGGATGTATTGGGTTATGATTTATGGGCTTTAACGCAACAAGGCCCGGCGGAAGAATTAAACAAAACATGGCAAACTCAGCCCGCACTTTTGGCCGCCTCCGTGGCGATTTACCGCGTTTGGCAACAACAATATCCGGATTTAAAACCGGAAGTGATGGCGGGGCATAGTCTGGGTGAGTATTCGGCGTTAGTTTGTGCCGGAGTGATTGATTTCGAAGATGCAATTCAATTAGTAGAATTGCGCGGCAAATTAATGCAGCAAGCGGTACCGGAAGGCGCGGGTGCGATGTACGCAATTATTGGTCTGGACAATGAAACTATTATTCATGCCTGTAAAACCGCAGAACAAGGCGAAGTAGTTTCTGCCGTAAACTTTAATTCGCCGGGACAGGTTGTTATCGCGGGTAGTAAAGACGCGGTGGAACGTGCGGCGGCAGCTTGTAAAGAAGCCGGTGCGAAACGTGCACTGCCATTATCTGTCAGTGTGCCGTCTCATTGTGCCTTAATGAAACCAGCGGCGGATCAACTTGCCGTTTCATTGGAAAGTGTTGCGGTAAAAGCGCCCTCAATTGCAGTAATCAATAATGTCGACGTGAAAACTGAAAACGATGCGGATGCGATTCGTACCGCATTAGTTCGCCAACTTTACAGCCCGGTGCGCTGGACGGAAACCGTCGAAAAAATGGCGGCTCAGGGGATTGAGGTTTTGGTCGAAATGGGCCCGGGCAAAGTATTAACGGGTTTAACCGGTCGCATTGTGAAAGAGCTTTCCGCTCAGGCGGTTAATGATGTGAAATCATTAGAAGCCGTGAAAGAATTACTGGCATAATTTGCGAATGGGTGCCAGCCTGTTAATGATTCAAATAAATGGCGGGTGATCAACCCGCTCCAGCAAAGAAGGAAAACGGATATGCAAGGTAAAATCGCATTAGTGACGGGGGCAACCCGCGGTATTGGTAAAGCTATTGCAGAGGAGTTAGCGTCAAAGGGTGCATTTGTTATCGGTACGGCGACTTCCGAAAAAGGTGCCGAAACCATTTCCGCTTATTTAGGCGAACGGGGCAGAGGTTTAGTGTTAAACGTTGCCGACAGCAATTCCATTGATTCCGTGTTAGAACAAATCAAGAAAGAACATGGGGATATCGATATTTTAGTCAATAATGCCGGCATTACCCGTGATAACTTGTTAATGCGTATGAAAGACGACGAATGGTTCGATATTATCCAAACGAATCTAACTTCCGTTTATTATCTTTCGAAAGCCATGTTACGTTCTATGATGAAAAAACGTTTTGGTCGTATTATTACTATTGGTTCCGTTGTGGGCTCAATGGGTAATCCGGGACAAGCCAACTATTGTGCGGCAAAAGCGGGTTTAATCGGTTTCAGCAAGGGGTTAGCGAAAGAGGTGGCAATGCGAGGTATTACTGTGAATGTGGTGGCGCCAGGTTTTATTGCAACAGATATGACGGAAATTCTTACTGAAGATCAGAAAAACACTATTTTAGTGAAAGTACCGGCTGGGCATTTGGGCGAACCGAAGGATATTGCCAAGGCTGTAGCATTTTTAGCTTCCGATGACGCAGCGTATATTACAGGAATTACGTTGCATGTGAATGGTGGTCTGTACATGGCATAAAAATGGCAAAAGGAATAGTCAAAGATAAGTCTTAATGTTAGAATTGATCCGCCTTGGTTGGTTACGCAAAAATCGTAACTTAATTTTAATTACGTGTAATATTCGAAAATGCGGTCAATCTGGGCAATATTTTTAAGGTTTGATCTAAAAGAAAAGACTTGCAACTTTCGGAAAAATACATACACTATCCACATCGCATTGGGCGAGAACTACAATAGGAAACAAAAATGAGCATTGAAGAACGCGTAAAAAAAATCATTGTTGAACAACTTGGTGTTAAAGAAGATGAAGTAAAATCTGAAGCTTCATTTATTGAAGACTTAGGTGCGGACTCTTTAGACACTGTTGAATTAGTAATGGCTTTAGAAGAAGAATTTGACATCGAAATTCCTGATGAAGAAGCTGAAAAAATCACTACTGTTCAATCAGCGATTGACTATGTTCAAAACAATCAGTAATTACTAGTTTAGGCGGTTTTTAACCGCCTGAATTTTTAACTAAGTTTGATGTTAATATTAAAATATTTGGCATAGTAGACAAAATTGTTGCTGATTCGTCAAAAACTATGCCAGATGGATAGATTTGTTGCTAATGTTTATTTTCTTAAATATTAGCCGTTTTTTTATTTAAAAAAATCCTGTATAAGCAAGAAGTTGTGTTTTTTTGTTAATCCATTGTGATTATTTAATTTTTGTTTAAGTTCACTAAATAATCCTTCTAAATGATTTGTCGTCCTTTCTATATTTAATTCAGGATATTTTTCATAGATAAAATATAATTCGTATAATGTTTCAGACTCGCATAAACTCCTCTTACGTTTTGGCGTTTATAGGGAAAATATCCCCCCTTCCATTCGCTTTATCATTCCGTTCTTGTAAATAATATTCAGATAGTTATTTAAAGGCGTTTTAGGGCTTTATTAATATGTCTTTGTATCGTTCTGACCGAACAATGATATTCATCGCTAGTTGTTGATAGGTTTCAGCTGTGTAATCAGCTCAAATTTTAACTGGGTCTAATTTTTTCTGAAAGAAAGGTTTTATGACGCGCATGGCAAAAATAACGTTGAATATTATTTGATGTGTCATGTTTCTTTATTCTTGCACTTTGGCAAAATAGACAGTTTTTTTATTCATATGACATTGTTTGCAATTCTGGCAACTATTTTTTGTCTACTATGCCGTTAATTTCAAATAGTTCAAGATAATATCTGCGGCATGAGGAGCCCCGCCCGTCTTTTTTAAATGCGCTGAAACATCTTGAGCTGCTTTCGTAAAATTAGGGTTTTCCAAAAGAATAGAGATCTTTTCATCGATTTCTTCTGCACTGTCAGAATTCATCAATTGTCCGGCGCCTAATTCCTTTACACGATCGGCTATCACTTTTTGTTCCGAAGTTTGAGGATATAACAATAATGGTACTTCGTGATATAACCCTTCGGTGACACTATTAAGGCCGGCGTGAGTAAGAAACACATCTGCCTGTTGTAAGACTGAAATCTGGTCAACTTGTTGATAAACAATAACATTTGCAGGGAGTTCCCCTAATTCCTGAATGTTTGTGTTTGTCCCGACGGACATAATAACCGTATAATTCTTATCCTTGAATGCCTGCAAACAATTTTTATAAAAACGCCCCATCTGATTGTGGATTGTTCCCAAAGAAACATAAACTAGAGGATGTGTATTAATTTTTATTACATTTTTGACTTGGCGGATCATCGGTCCTACAAAATGAAAATGCTGGTTAAATGTTTCAATGAAAGGCTGAAATTGCTTGGATGTATAAATTAGAGTTTCTGTTTGTGGGTCAGTTAATAAAAGATCTTTTAAGGACTTTCCTGGAAAACCATATGATTGTAGTTTTTTTAATTTTCTCTGAAAACAAGGGTAAAGCCATAAAAGTTTGCATATTTGTTTAAAACCCAGATTTGCGGACTGTTTTAGCAATACTGGATTAATAGCCAGTGTGCTGTTTGAAGAAACAAAAGGAATATTTAGTTTTATTGCGAGGAGTTTTCCCCAGATTGCGAGAGAATCCGCTACGATAATATCTGGAGATTTTTGATTAACATCAGGGAATAAAGCATCTGTTAAAGTTATTGCATAATCAAGCAGTGTTTCGAGCAACCCTTCAGCCGTACTGTTGTTTTGATTATCAAATATTCTAGAATCTGTATACTGGTCACATGAAATAAATTGTGCATTAGTATCTTCAATGTGCGTTTTAAACGAATTAAACGAATAGTAATAGACTGTATGTCCACGTTTAATTAGCTCATTGATTACCAATAGTGTCGGGCTAGTATGACCGTATGCCGGGACCCCGAAAAATGCAATCTTTGCCATGTTTTTTTCCTTGTTACCGGGTAGTTTAATCGCTATTTTCAATTCATCCTATTGCATGGTATCTCTTTGTCAAGTCATAATAGGTCAGACCAGATATGATGTTTTAGTAATCGAAAAGCAATTAAAATGTAAATTATTGTAAATTAATAATTAAATTAAAGTTAATTTTTTGATCTACTAATGATGTAGTTTTCTTCTGAATATTTATTTTTATTTCATAATTAAATTGCTAAAAATTCCTTTTTAGTCAAAGTACTAGTCCTCTTTCCCCACATTTGTAATTATTTTGACCATATAGTGGTCCGACTTGTTTTACTCTTAATAATTGTATTAAGGTAAAAAACAATGAATCTTGACATTTGATTTAAAGGTTTAAATTTTTAACGGTTGTGTTGAGCGGCTGCTCAAATTTGGAGACGGTATGCAAAAACGTAATGTATTGGTTGTTTTTTATTCTCAGACCGGTCAGTTGGCTCGATTGACGGAAAAATTTATCGAACCGCTGAAGCAGGAAGAAAATATTAATTTGGAGATTATGTCATTGAAACCAATACCTGAGTTTGGGTTTCCATGGAAGTTTATAGAATTTTTCAATATATTTCCTGAAACTGTGCATCTTCGTCCCAGAAGAATTGAACGACTAGATTTTCAACGTGAACGATATGATTTGATTATTATCGCCTATACCGTGTGGTTCCTGTCTCCATCACAACCGATCACCGCTTTCTTATTGAACAGAAGAACTAAAAATATAATAAAAGATACACCAGTTGTGACCTTAATAGGTTGTCGTAATATGTGGTTAATGGCACAAGAGCAAATGAAAATGCTGTTATCACGAGCAAACGCCAAGCTTATTGGTAATGTTGCTAAAATTGATCAATGCAGTAGTGGCACTAGTTTTATTACTACACCATTATGGATGTTAACCGGTAAAAAGAAACCTGTATCATGGTTATCCAGCGCAGGTATTAGTGATGAAGAAATTAATGATGTTAGTCGTTTCGGTAAACGTATACTGGAACGATTGCAAGAAGATGGACCTTTAGACGAAACCCTGTTGCAAAAAATGGGTGCCGTTAAAATTGATGAAAGACTGATTCTGAGCGAACGTTCTGCTCGGCGTAGTTTTTATCTTTGGGGAAAGTTGCTTATAGCAACAGGGAAAATATCCTCATCTCTGCGTAAAGGGGTTTTATTCCTTTATATTCTTTTTCTTATCATGATTATCCTGATAGGCTTGCCTGTTACCACTATTCTGAAAAGATTATTTTTACCATTTTTCAAGAAAATAATTAAAAAACAGAAACAGTATTATAGTTGGCCGTCAGGGGAGGGTTTTTAAGTATGTCATCAGAAGTTTATATCAACCAGGTTTCCGCATTTTTGCCTAATGAGCCGATAAGTAACGACCAAATGGAACATGTTTTAGGTATGGTTGGTGATTTACCGTCAAGAATACGTAAAATGATTTTGCGTTCAAATGATATACACCATCGCTATTATGCAATCGATCCTGTTACTAGGGAAACGACACACACCAATACGGAGTTGGGAGCAAAAGCAGTTGAATTACTTTTCCAACAGGGTGTTTCACCTACGGATGTGACCTTTTTAGCAGCAGGAACTTCCGTTCCAGATCAAATTTTGCCTGGACATGCCTCGATGATTCATGGGGAATTATCAAATGTTCCTCCTTATGAAATAATTAGCACTGCTGGTGTATGTTTGGCTGGTATGATGTCAATGAAGAGCGCTTATAATTCAATTAAAACTGGTGAGCATAATCATGCTATTTCAGTTGCTTCGGAAAATCCTTCCGCGTGTATGCGGAGCGAAAATTTTAGCAGTGAAATAAATCAGAGAAAATTAGAAAATGCAACGCCCGTGATTGGTTTTGAGAAAGATTTTTTACGTTGGATGTTGTCTGATGGTTCTGGGGCCGTGTATTTAAGTAATAAGCCTAATCCTAAAGGAATTAGCCTCAAAGTGAATTGGATAGATTTGGTCTCATTTGCTAATGAAATGCCTGTTTGTATGTATATGGGAGGAGAAGTAAAAGATGGTAAGTTTGTCAGCTGGCGTTATGTTGATGCTGATTATCGTGAGAAACACAGTTTTATGAGTCTCAAGCAAGATGTTCATCTGCTTAATGATAAAATTGGCGTTTATGCGTTAAAGACCTTAGAAAAAGTTATTGCAAAACATAATTTAAAAGCTGACGATATAGACTATTTCTTGCCTCACTACTCTTCAGGTTTCTTTAGAGATAAACTTTTAAAGGGCTTAGAAGATATCGGACTTCCTATTCCAGAAGAGAAATGGTTTACAAATTTGCATGAAAAAGGGAATACTGGGGCTGCTTCTATTTACATTATTTTGGAAGAGTTCATGCGTAAGTATGATTTGAAAGCAGGTCAGAAAATTCTGTGTTATATCCCGGAAAGTGGACGGTTTTCATATTGCTTTATGTTATTGGAAGTTGTTGATGCCGGATAATGTATATTGATAGGCGAAGTTAATGACTTAATGCTAAATCATACTGTATATTAGTTATTATGTGTCGCCATTAAATCATGACTCGATTTTAACAGCTGTATGTACCCACTAAAGTGTGATTAGTTTTGGTAACACATTTTTAAGTATTGATTTGAAAGAAGATACTTACAATTTTTAGAAAGTACATACAATATTTATATCGCATTGTGCGAGAAGAATTACATATAGGAGAAAAACATGAGCATTGAAGAACGTGTGAAAAAAATTATCGCTGAAAAATTAGATATTAAAGAGGACGGAATAAAATCCAATGCATCTTTTGTCGAAGATTTGGGTGCAGACTCTTTGGATACAGTTGAACTAGTGATGGCTTTGGAAGAAGAGTTTAGTATCGAAATTTCGGATGAAGAAGCTGAAAAAATTACGACAGTTCAATCAGCGATTGATTACGTTCAAAACAATCAATAATTTCAAAATTAAGGCGACGGTTAAGTCGCCTTAATTATTTTATCCTAGATTTCAGTCTATTTTCATTTTATCAATTTATTTTTAACATTTTGTTAACCTCTCTTTTCCCCTCTCAAATAAAATATTTTTAATTTGTTGACTTAGAGCAAAATATTAATTAAATACCATTTATTGATTAGTGTAATTAATGCTAGGATTGGCACACCTTAAATTGGTAATAATGATATTTGGAGTGTATATGGATTTTTTAATAAATCTAAGTGAAGGTACGCAATTCACAATTCAACTTGCGATTGTGCTTATCTGTTTATTTTATGGTGCAAGAAAAGGCGGTATTGCGCTTGGGATGTTAGGCGGCGTCGGCTTAATCGTTTTGGTCTTCGGTTTCGGTATTGAACCGGGTAAACCTGCGATTGATGTCATGCTGACGATTTTGGCCGTGGTGGTCACTTCGGCAACATTGCAGGCTAGTGGCGGTTTGGACGTAATGTTACAGATTGCTGAAAAAATGTTACGTCGCAATCCTAAATATGTGAGTATTCTTGCTCCGTTTGTTACTTGTTTTTTGACCATTCTTTGCGGTACGGGTCACGTTGTTTATACTATGTTGCCAATCATTTATGATATTGCGATTAAAAATAACATTCGTCCTGAACGCCCGATGGCGGCAAGTTCTATTGCCTCTCAAATGGGTATTATCGCTTCTCCGGTTTCCGTTGCCGTGGTGACATTAACCGCTTTCTTAGTAAATGCCAAAACACCGTTAGCCGGATTCGACGGTTATCTTGATTTATTGAAAGTCACTGTTCCTTCAACACTTTGCGGTATTTTAGCGATCGGTATTTTCAGTTGGTTCCGCGGTAAAGATTTAGACAAAGACGAAGAATTCCAGGAAAAGCTGAAAGATCCCGAATTCAAAAAATACGTTTATGGCGACAGCGCTTCTTTATTAGGCAAAAAACTGCCTCAATCAAGCTGGAATGCCATGTGGATCTTCTTCGGTGCGATTTTAGTGGTTGCGCTGTTAGGTTATTTTAAAGATCTGCGTCCGGCTTTCGATAAATCCGTACCGGCTCAGGTTGTTGAAATTGTGTCTGCCGATCAAACGGTGAAAAGCATCAACGTGAAAGACGGTAAAATTGTTGCTACGGCGCAGGACGGCAAAGTGGCTATTGACGTAAAAGAAAATAAAGGCAAAACCAAAACCGCCTACAATGCGATTGAAATTTATAACGATAAAGGCGTGTTAGCACAAACCGTATCCGTACAGGATAATAATGTTGTGATTACCGCAGGCGATCAATCGGAAACCATCGCTAACGCCTCAATTGTATTGAAAGATACCATGAATAAAAAAACGAACCTAAGTATGGTTAACGTGATTCAAATTTTCATGTTGTTGGCCGGCGCGCTGATTGTCATTTTCACGAAAACCGATCCGGGTAAAATCAGTAAAAATGAAATCTTCCGTTCCGGTATGATTGCGTTAGTCGCCGTGTTTGGTATTTCCTGGATGGCGGAAACCATGTTTACGGTACATACTCCAATGATGAAAGCTGCGCTCGGTGATGTGGTGAAAGCGCACCCTTGGACTTATGCCGTGATGTTGTTATTGATTTCTAAATTCGTAAACTCACAGGCGGCCGCGTTAGTGGCGTTCGTTCCGTTGGCGTTAAGTATCGGTGTGGAACCGGCCGTTATTCTTGCGTTCGCTTCCGCTTGCTACGGTTACTATATTTTACCGACTTACCCGAGCGATTTGGCGGCAATCCAATTTGACCGCTCCGGCACGACGCATATCGGTAAATTTGTGATTAACCACAGTTTTATCATGGTCGGTTTAATCGGTGTGGTTACAGCATGTATTTTCGGTTATCTTTTCACAATGATGTACGGTTATCTTTAATCGATAGCGAAAAATAAAAGAAAAGTGCGGTCAAATTTGGCCGCATTTTTTTGTGTCTGACGTTTCTAATCCCGGCGGAAATTTATGGGAAAAGTGCGGTCGGATTCTTGAGAGTTTTTCGGGGAAAAATGCGCAAATCGAATGACGACTTGCGCGGAATGAGGTAATTAAGCTTCAATCAAGCCGGATTTCACCAGAAAATTGTATATCCCGTCTTGTTCGATGTGATCCGTCACATAATCCGCCACGTCTTTCAGTTGCGGGTGCGCATTCCCCATCGCTACGCCGACACCGACGGTATTAAGCATTTCCAGATCGTTTAAGCCGTCACCGAAGGCCATCACGTTATCCATGGACAAACCGAAATAATCAACTACGGCGCGAATTCCCCGCGCTTTGGAACCTTCCGCATCAAATAGGTCGACAGAATCTTTGTCCCAACGCACTACGCGCAATCCGTCTAAAATTTGCGCATCCGCAATCAGCTGATCCTGCGTTTCGTCATAAAACGGCAGCAACTGGAAGACTTCATTGGATTTAAAGTAATCTTTATCCACAATGTAATCCCGCAGAATAGGATCCAATGCCGATTTTTGTTGCGGAGTGATGCCGGAAACCGCAATTTTTTTATCGGAAACAAAAGCATATTCAATGCCGTGAGCGTCAAAAAAGTCCACTAGAACCTGAATTTTTGCGGTGGGAATGGTGTGTTTTTCGATAAAATGATCTTTATAAACCGCTAATTGCCCGTTCATGGTGACAAACAAATCGATCGGTTCCTGCGCAAGCAATGCTCGGAGTTTTAGCGGCAAACTGCAACGGGAACGTCCGGTGGCAATGGCGGGAATAATGCCGTTGGCTTTCAATTTCCGGATTGCGGGTAAAACCGAATCGGGCAAGTAATCTTTGTGTTTCACGATAAGGGTTTCATCAATATCGAAAAAGACGATTTTAATTTTGTCGCGCAGGTTCGGTACCATCATAACGGCCTCGGAAAACGGATAAATGTAATCAAAAAATTTTCCGCAATTCTACACTATTTTGATAGGGTTTAGGTAATAGAATGAGGGGCATTATTTGCAGGAAATGTTTAACTCAATGGGATTATTGTTAAATCCGTATTTTTTGAAATACGCCGGAGATCTATTTTTGTTACGAAATTGCAACAAATTTGACCGCACTTATGCTAGGATGACGTTCCATTTGATTGTTTGTTTTGGGAGGGAATTTTGCAATTTTTACAGCGTTTTTTAAAATTGGAATCGGCGCCGGGTATTCTATTGTTCATTTTTGCCATTTTGGCAAT
The DNA here is from genome assembly GCA_963539805.1 of uncultured Actinobacillus sp. GTDB lineage: Bacteria > Pseudomonadota > Gammaproteobacteria > Enterobacterales > Pasteurellaceae > Exercitatus. The sequence goes on from CAUTMS010000001.1 coordinate 121,272, forward strand.
GATGTTAGCCAATTCGCCGTTAAAATCCCATTATTTTAATTTTCTGGATATTCCTATTGCCATACGGGTGAGTACTTTTGAAATCAATAAAACCTTAATTCACTGGGTGAATGATGGCTTCATGGCGGTATTTTTTGTGTTGGTAGGCATGGAAGTGAAACGAGAAATGGCGGAAGGTTCGCTGGCAAGTTATCGACAAGCGATTTTCCCGGCGTTAGCCGCTGTGGGCGGTATGATTGTGCCGGCGTTAATTTATGCTTTTATTACCCGTTCTCACGCGGAACTGACAAGCGGGTGGGCGATTCCGATGGCAACGGACATTGCCTTTGCTCTGGGAATTGTTGGGTTGCTCGGTTCGCGCGTTCCGTTGTCGCTCAAAGTGTTTTTGCTGGCGCTTGCCATTATTGACGACTTAGGCGCCATTGTGGTGATTGCGCTGTTTTATTCGGAAGAATTAAGCATGCCGGCGTTGACGGTAGCCGTCTTTGCTATTGCCGGATTATTAACGTTAAACCGTTTGAGAATGGGACATCTGTGCGGTTATTTGTTGTTTGGCACCATTTTATGGGCGTCCGTGTTGAAATCCGGCGTACACGCTACATTGGCGGGGGTGATCATCGGTTTCTGCATTCCGTTGAAAGATCGCGAAGGCAATAGCCCGTTACATATTTTTGAACATGCGATGGCGCCTTGGTGTTCTTTTTTCATTTTACCGTTGTTTGCTTTCGCCAATGCGGGAGTCTCTCTGGGCACTGTGGATTGCAGTCTGGTTTTATCCGCTTTGCCGATGGGAATCGCGTTAGGTTTATTGATCGGCAAACCTTTAGGCGTATTCGGGTTCAGTTTTCTGGCGGTGAAATCGGGGTTGGCAAAATTACCGGAAGGCACGAATTTCAAACAGATTTTTGCCATAGCCGTTTTATGCGGTATCGGTTTTACAATGTCCATGTTCCTGGCCAGTCTGGCCTTTGAAGGCGCGAGTGACAGCGCCGTGAATACCCTTTCTCGTCTGGGCATTTTACTGGGATCTTCTGCTTCCGCTCTCATCGGTTATCTGGTGCTGAAAGCCGTTACCCAACCGGTGAAAGATTGAGGTTGATAAAAAACACGAGTGCAGGCTCGTGTTTTTTAATATTTATTTGATCTATTACATCCGTTTTAAAACAGAAAAGTTTATAATAACTTTTTTATTTTTGGATTTATCATGTCTTATTATACATTGTGGGTGATAGCTTTCGGGCTGTCCATGGATGCATTCGCGGTTTCCGTCGGTAAAGGCCTCACGTTAACGGATTTCTGCCTGAAATCTGCGTTAAAAATTGCGTTCTGTTTCGGACTGTTCCAGGCGTTGATGCCACTGCTGGGATATTACGTGGGGTCGCATTTCAGCAGTTACATTACCGAATTTGATCATTGGATTGCCTTTGTGCTGCTGTGTGTAATCGGTATCAATATGATTAAAGAATCCTTCAGTGAAGATGACGGCGACGACGACCCGTTCGATTTCAGTTGGCGTCATTTAATCATGTTGGGCGTGGCAACCAGTATCGATGCGCTGGCCATGGGCATTTCCTTTGCTTTTTTGAACGTGAATGTGTGGCAAGCGGCCGCCGTGATCGGGAGTACTACGGCGATTCTTTCCGTATTCGGTTTGAAAGCGGGGCACTGGCTCGGCGACAGAATCCGCAAACAGGCGGAATTGTTAGGCGGCGCGGTTTTGATCGCAATGGGGATAAAAGTGTTGATTGAACATCAGGTTTGGGGTTAAAAAACAGGCCAAAAATCGACCGCACTTTAACGGCATTTTAACTTGCGCGCCAAAAGTGCGGTCAAAAAAATCGAAGTTTTTTTGAAATCGGCTATGCCGGATTTACTCCGCCGGGAAGCAAATTGTTTACAACACGGCGGATGAATTTTTAATCGTTTTGATGGCGTTTTACCAACCGGGTCCAGTTGTAATAACCGTAAATGGAATTGCAGAAGTACATGATATACATCACCAACAGCGGCAGACTGGTGTTGCCCGTTTTGGAATACATGCCGATCCACAGTGCGATGGTGAGCGCATTCACGATAATCCATAACGCCCATTGTTCGCGATAACGCAACATCATCAAAACCTGCGCCACAATGGACATCACCACGGTAACGCCGTCCAGTTCGGGGAAGGCGCTGTTTAAATGAGTTAACAGCTTAATGTAGCTATAAGTGCCGATTAACACCACGGCAATGACGATTAACCATTGTTTGAAGTTCAGCGCTTTGGCGATGACTTCTTCCACGCCGTCGCTATTCACTGTATTTTTGCTGGTCATATGTTTACGCCACAAATAAAAACCGATAAATTGAACCGGTACGTATACCAGCAAATTCAGCTGCATTTCGCCGTAAAGCCCGAAAGTATAAGAGGTGTAAGCGTAAAGAGAGACGCTGATGAGCCCGAACAAATAGTTGCTGATTTTGCCTTTTCCCACAAATACCACGCATAGAATTCCCGTGATGGCGGCGATGGTGGCAATCCAGCCGTCGGGTTGAATGGCGAAAATAACCAGTTGAATCGTCAGGAAAAAGCACAGCCACAAGGCTTCGAATCTGGTCCAGCCGCCTAAAAATTCGTCTTTCAGTTTCGCGGTCAAGCTCATAACAGGCTCCTTGGAAATGAGGTAGGAATAAAAATCGATTGATTTTTGCACCGCACTTTTTTTATGTCAAGGATAAATTATATTTTTCGGAATTTAATTTAGTTTTATCGATTATTTGTAAAGCATATTATACATAAAAAGCGGTTTGATTTTGCCGGAAGACCCGTTAAAATAGCCGCTTTTTTGATATTGAACAGGTGAAATTCTATGCCGTTTGCAATCGGTCAGCGTTGGATAAGCGAAAGCGAAAATAATCTGGGATTGGGAGTGATCACAGAGGTAAACAACCGCACCGTGACGATTTTCTTCCCCGCCGCCGAAGAGACGCGGATTTATGCTGCGGCCGGCGCACCGCTGACTCGCGTGCTGTTTAATGCGGGCGATACGGTCACTCACCGGCAAGGCTGGCAGGCGCAAGTGATGGAAATTACGGTCAATAATTTGACCGCACTTTATCGGGTTAAACGGCTGGATAACGGTGAAGAAGCGGTGTGGAAAGAAATGGATCTCGCCCATCAAATCCGCTTCAGCAAACCGCAGGATCGCCTGTTCGGCGGGCAAATCGATCGCAGCGACCGTTTTGCCTTGCGTTATCAGGCGTTATTGCATCAACAGGCGCAATTTCAATCTCCTTTGCGTGGCTTGCGCGGTATTCGGGCGGGATTAATTCCCCATCAGTTGCATATTGCGAAAGAAGTGGGGCAACGCCTTCATCCGCGCGTATTGCTGGCGGACGAAGTGGGATTAGGGAAAACCGTGGAAGCGGGCATGATTTTACAGCAACAAATTTTCGCCGGACGAGCGGACAGAGTGCTGATTATTGTGCCGGAAACCTTGCAACATCAATGGCTGCTGGAAATGTTGCGTCGTTTCAATTTGCATTTTTCCTTATTTGACGAAGAACGGGCGGCGGATTTTGCCGCGACGGAGGAGAGGGACGAACGTAATCCCTTCGACAGCGAAAATTTGATTATTTGTTCGCTGGATTGGCTGATTTCCCAGCCTAAACGAGGGGAACAGGCATTGCGGGCGCAATTCGATTTACTGATTGTCGACGAAGCGCATCACCTGGCATGGACGCCGGAAGCCGTCAGTCCGGAATATCGGCTGGTTGAAGGTTTGGCGAAGCGGATTCCATCCGTCCTGCTGCTAACGGCGACACCGGAACAATTAGGTCAGCAAAGCCATTTTGCGCGTTTGAAATTATTGGATGCGGATCGTTTTTATGACTACGACGCGTTTGTTGCCGAACAACGGCATTATCGGCCGGTGGCGGAGGCGGTGCAAACCCTGTTGGCGGAGAAACCGTTAAGTGCGGCGGAAAAAAACGCGATTTCCGATTTATTGGCGGAACAGGATACGGAGCCGCTGTTTAACGCGTTGGACAGCCGGAATGAAGCGGAAAAAGCCTCGGCTCGTCAGGATCTGATCAGCAGTCTGATTGACCGCCACGGCACCAGCCGCGTGCTGTTCCGTAATACGCGCCGAGGCGTGAAAGGCTTTCCGCGTCGGGTTTATCACCAAATCAATCTGGCGCTGCCGAAACAATACGTTGAAGCCGTTACAGCGGCCTGTTTGTCAGGCGAAAATCCGGAACATGACTTGTTTTATCCGGAACCTCTGTTTTGCTATAAGGAACAGGGAAACAAATGGTGGAATTTCGATCCGCGCGTGGAATGGTTGATCACTTTTTTGAAAAATCATCGCAATGAAAAAGTGCTGGTGATTTGCCGACAGGCTCAAACGGCGATTCGACTGGAACAGGCGTTGCGCGAAAAAGAAGGTCTTCGCAGTGCGGTCTTCCATGAAAATTTATCCGTTATTGAGCGGGATCGTGCCGCCGCTTATTTTGCCGATCAGGAAAACGGCGCACAGGTTCTGTTAAGTTCCGCTATCGGTTCCGAAGGGCGAAACTTTCAGTTTGCCTGCCGTTTGGTGCTGTTTAATTTGCCGGAAAATCCGGATTTATTGGAACAATGTATCGGGCGCTTGGATCGTATCGGGCAACAGCGGGATGTCCAAATTTACGCGCTCTGTTTCGCGGATTCACCGCAAAGGGTGCTGACGGATTGGTATCATCAAGGGTTAAATGCGTTTGAGGAAACCTGTCCGATGGGCGCGGCGTTATTTGAAAAGTGCGGTCAAAAATTGCGAAGTTTTTTGCAACATCCTACCGAATCGGCGGGCTTTGATAGGTTCCTGAAGGAAACCGAGAAGCAGCGTTTACAGCTGAAAAGGGAACTGGAAGAGGGGCGCGATCGTTTGTTGGAACTGAATTCAAACGGCGGTGACGAGGCGCAACGGCTGGCCGAGGCGATTCGGGAGGAAGATTACGATACCGGGTTGGTAAATTTCGCCCTGAATCTGTTTGATGTTATCGGCGTGGAACAAGAAGATTCGGGCGAAAAATCCATTGTGATTACACCGACGGGCACCATGTTGATACCGGATTTTCCGGGGCTGAAGGAAGACGGCGTCACGGTAACCTTTGATCGCGAGTTGGCATTAGCTAGGGAAGAACTGGAATTTTTAACCTGGGATCATCCGATGTTGCGTAACGGTATTGATTTAGTGGTTTCCGGCGATATCGGCAAAACGGCGGCGTCATTGCTGATTAACGATAAATTGCCGCCCGGCACGTTGCTGCTGGAATTGATTTATGTGGTGGAAAGTCAGGCGCCGAAAGGCTTGCAACTTAATCGTTTCTTACCGCCTACGCCGCTACGTTTGTTGCTGGACGGTAAAGGTCGGGATTTGGCGGCGCAAGTGAGTTTTAGCCGGTTGGAAAGGCAGTTAAAGCCAATGGATAAATATGCGGCGAATAAAATGGTGAAAATGGTCCGTCCGAATATCGGAAAAATGCTGGTCATGGCGGAACAACAGGCTGCCGAGCGGGCAAAAGCGGTGATTGCAGAGGCGCAACAACAGGCGGATTCGGCGTTAAGCCATGAGCTTAATCGTCTGAACGGGCTAAAAAGTGTCAATAAAAATATTCGTCAGGACGAAATTGACAACCTGGAAACGCTTCGCATTCAATCTTTGTCGGCGCTGGCGAAGGCGAATTGGCGGCTGGACAGCTTACGCGTGATCGTGAGCAATAAATCGTGATTTTTTCATGTTGATGCTTTTAACCGGGATTTCCGTCATCTTGAGAAAATTGTGTTAAACGCTTTTTCACTTCATATGGCTTCTATATTTATTCAAAAAAACAGGTGAAAACTGAAGAATCTTTAATGTCGCATAATTTTATTTCTCAGGGTATTGCAACCGTTTGCTTAAATCTGATATATGTAGCAACACGCCGACGAGATATTTTCCGCTTCGTCGGCGCAAACACAATATAATCCGATTAAAAGCGCTTATCATGGAGTGCAGCCTATGAAAAAATTATTCAAACTCTCTCTTGTTACTGGTATGGCTTTAGCGTCGCTAAATGTTCATGCCGAAGAAAAATTCATCACTATCGGGACCGGTGGTCAAACCGGCGTGTATTATGTGGTGGGTCAGTCTATTTGTCAGTTAGTGAATCGTGATACGGCGAAAACCGGCGTGAAATGTAATGCGCCTTCAACCGGCGCTTCCGTGGCGAATCTGAACGCCATTGCCGATCATCAAATGGACATGGGAATTGCCCAATCCGACTGGCAATATCACGCCTATAACGGTTCAAGTTCTTTTGAAGGTAAGAAAAACGAAAAATTACGTGCCGTTTTCTCGCTTCATCCGGAACCGTTTACATTAATGGTGCGTGATGATTCCGGTATTAAATCTTTTGACGATCTGAAAGGCAAACGTGTGAATGTGGGCGATCCGGGCTCGGGCACCCGCGCCACCATGAATGTTATTCTGGCGGCTAAAGGCTGGACGGATAAGGATTTCAAAGTGGCTTCCGAATTAAAACCGGCGGAAATGGCCTCTGTAATGTGTGATAACAATCTGGACGCGATTACCTATAATGTGGGCCATCCGAACGGGGCGCTGAAAGAAGCGGCGGCTTCCTGCGATTCTCATTTGGTGCCGGTAACGGGCGAAGCCATCGATAAATTGGTGGCGGATCATTCTTACTATGCGAAAGCCGTGATTCCGGGCGAATTATACAAAGGCACTGACAATCCGGTGGAAACTTTCGGGGTGTATGCGACGTTGGTGACCTCCGAAGATGTGGATGCGGATAAAGTTTACGCGGTAGTGAAAGCGGTGTTCGATAATTTTGACCGTTTTAAACGCTTGCATCCGGCGTTTGCCAACCTGAAACAGGAAGAGATGATCACCAACGCCTTATCCGCACCTTTGCATGAAGGCGCCGTCCGTTATTACAAGGAACGTGGTTGGATTAAATAAAATCTCTCGTTTTTTTAACCGCACTTTTTCTTGATTTCGGCGCGCTGTGCGTAGCTATCAACGTAAAAGTGCGGTCGTTTTTTTGTTATTTTTTCTCCTTGTCGCTCGAATCGGCTACGGGGAGTGTTACTTGGAAGGAACCCGTCTATGTCAGCAGATATGTCAGCCAAAAAATCGATTGATTATGATGATTTACAGGACATGGTGGCGTCAAATGATGCCGGGGGGCGCACGCCTCGCGGTTTTGCCAAAAAACTCATTGTTGTCACCGCTATTTTGTGGTCCGTTTTTCAACTTTATTACACTTCGCCGCTGCCTTATTGGTTGCAGGAAGTGCTAACCCATCACGGATGGGATATTAATGTGGTGGTGGACGACACCAAAGCGCGCTCTATTCATCTGGCGTTTGCTTTGTTTCTTGCTTATCTGTCGTTTCCGGCCTTCGCCACTTCGCCGAAGCAGCATATTCCGACGCTTGACTGGATTCTGGCGGTGAGCGGCGCATTTTTAGGGGCGTATTACCTGTTTTTCTACGAAGGACTAGTGAAACGTTTCGGTGCGCCTAATCTGCAGGATATTATTGCGGGCTGTTGCGGCGTGTTGTTATTGCTGGAGGCGACCCGTCGCAGTTTAGGTTTGCCGTTGGTGGTCATTGCCGTCGTGTTTTTGTTGTATAACTTTTTCGGCCAATATTTGCCGACGGATTGGATCATCAGTCATCGTTCCGGTTCACTGTCTCAAATTGTCAACCAGCAATGGATTACTACGGAAGGCGTGTTCGGCGTGGCATTAGGGGTTTCGACCAAATACGTGTTCCTGTTCGTGCTGTTCGGCGCATTGCTGGATAAAGCGGGAGCGGGCAACTATTTTATCAAAACCGCTTTTGCTTATCTCGGACATTTAAGCGGCGGCCCGGCGAAAGCGGCGGTCGTATCTTCCGCTTTAACCGGCTTGGTTTCGGGCTCTTCCATTGCTAATGTGGTGACGACCGGAACCTTCACAATCCCAATGATGAAGCGCGTGGGCTTTACGCCGGAAAAAGCGGGTGCCGTTGAGGTCGCGTCTTCGGTAAACGGTCAGCTTATGCCGCCGGTCATGGGGGCCGCCGCCTTCCTGATGATCGAATACGTCAATATGCCTTACAGCGAATTGATTGTTCACGCCTTTTTGCCGGCGCTTATTTCGTATATCGCCTTGGTTTATATCGTCCATATTGAAGCCTGCAAAATGGGGCTGAAAGGCTTGCCGAGAACCGATCCGCCAAAACCTCTGCTGATGGTGCTGATTCGCGTGCTGGCGTCGTTTCTGGTGATTTGCGTAACCTATTTTATTCTCGAATTTTGCCTCGGCTGGATTAAACGTGCGGCGCCCGATTTTTCGTTCCTGATTGTCAGTGTATTATTGTTCGCGGCGTATTTATTGCTGATTCGCCGTGTAGCCCGTTTTCCGGATTTAGAACCGGATGACCCGAATGCCAAAATCGCCGTCTTGCCGTCCGTGAAGCCGACGGTGAATGCCGGATTGCATTATTTGCTGCCGGTGGTAGTGCTGATGTGGTGTCTGATGATTGAACGTATGTCGCCGGGATTATCGGCGTTCTGGGGGACTTTGGCATTGGGCATGATTTTGTTGACACAGCGTCCGTTGCTCAGCCTGTTCCGAAAAAGTCACGAAAATCTGACCGCACTTTTCCGTCAGGGATTGCAAGAATTGGTTGACGGTTTGGAAACCGGCGCGCGGAATATGATCGGGATCGGTATTGCTACCGCCACCGCCGGTATTATCGTCGGTTCGGTGTCGTTGACGGGCTTCGGCGTACAGTTGGCGAGCATCATCGAATATCTGTCCATGGGTAATATTTTGCTGATGTTGATTTTGGTGGCGATATTCAGTTTGATTCTCGGTATGGGATTACCGACCACGGCGAACTATATCGTAGTGTCTTCGCTGATGGCGTTGGTGATTGTTGAAGTGGGTAAACAAAACGGCCTTATCGTGCCGCTTATCGCCGTGCATATGTTCGTTTTCTATTTCGGGATTATGGCGGATGTCACCCCGCCGGTGGGCCTGGCGTCCTTTGCCGCTGCGGCGATTTCGGGCGGCAGTCCGATTAAAACCGGGGTGGAAGCCTTTTATTACAGCCTGCGTACCGCTATTTTGCCGTTCCTGTTCATCTTCAATACGGATTTATTGCTGATTGATGTGGGTTGGGCGAAAGGCATATTGGTTTTCGTTGTGGCGGTGATCGGGATTATGGCCTTTACCGCCGCCAGCATGGGATATTTCTTCCGTTTCAATAAACGTTGGGAAACCGTGTTGCTGCTATTTGCCGCGTTTATGCTGTTTCGTCCGGGATTTTTCATGCAGCATATTTCGCCGACGGAGCGGTATATCGAACCGGCGAAACTGGTGCAGGAAATCGGACAAACGCCGGTGGGACGAAACCTCACCCTTAAAGTGGCGGGTGTGAATCCTTACGGCAAGCCTATCGAATTTTATTCTCAACTTAGCGTACCGGAAGGAAAAACGGGCGAAGAACGTTTGGAAAATCTCGGCCTGACCTTGCTGGATACCGGGGAAAAAATTGAAATCAACGGTGTTGAAACGCCAAAAATCCTGATTGATAATGTTACCCTCGATTCGCCTGCGGCCAAAGCCGGCCTGAATTGGGATCAAACCATTATCGAAGTGGCGGTGCCGCAAAATTCTTTAGCGAAAGAATGGATGTTTATCCCCGCCTTGTTATTGATTGCGGGCATTGTCTGGAATCAGCGCCGCCGTCCGGAATAGGAGCCGAATATGTATAAAAATTTACTGATTGCCATTGATTTAAATAATCTTGATAGCGCGAAATATGTGGTGGACACTTGTTTGAAACTGACGGCGCACGAGGAGAATCCCGTATATCGGGTGGTGACGATTATCGAGCCGATGGACGACAGCTTTATTTCCGCTTTTTTGCCGAAAAATTTTGATAAATCGGTGGTGGAAGAAGCCAACAAAGCGCTGCATACTTTTACGGAAGCCAGTTTCCCGAAAGGAGCAAAAGTGCAGCATATTGTAGCGCACGGCACGATTTACGAAGAAATCAATCGTATTGCAGAAGAGAAAAACGTGGATCTTATCGTGATGCTTGCCAGCAGCAAACCCAACGCCGCGGGTCTTAGCACCAATACGGTGAAAGTGGCGCGATTCTCGGATAAACCGATATTGGTTTTGCGTTAATCCAAGTGCGGTCAAAAATTCTTTCGTTTTTTTGACCGCACTTTTACTGATTTTCATCAAGCGTTTCCCGATAAGCGCAGTTTAAAAAGGACGTATTCATGAAAAACTTTGCGAAATTTACCCTGTGGACGGGGGTGTTGTTAACGGCGTCGGTGCAGGCGAAAGGCTGGACGTACGATGATTTCCGCGCATGGTAACGGAATTGCCGAGTGAACTTGCCGGTATGAACTGCCGCAATTATCCGGATGTAATCACTTACCGTGGCGATAATCCGAACGATATGTTCAAAGAAGGCGAGAACGAATACGAGATTGAGACCCATTTGGTGTCAGTCACCGGCGCAGAAACTGATAAGCTGATATGGAGATGAAATGATGATCAAAAAAGTCGTAGAAGAATATCTAAATCAAATTCAGGTAGAAAAATATTCAATCATTATTATCAATCCTCTTGATGAGATATCTATTATTTCCAATCAGCCACAAGCCTGGGAACAGGATTTCATTAAAATGAAACTGCATTTGAGAAGTAATATAGTTTTAAAAGCGAAAGAAAAAATAACGCCGTTCTGGTGGTCGGCGGAAAGTGCGGATAATGAAGTATGTAGAAAATTAGTGGAAAAATATAAAATTCGCTGCGGAATTACCTTTGTCATGAAGATAAAATGTGAGCATGTTATTTTTACCTTATATTTTAATGAAAACGACCCAAATTTTTTTAATTTATATCAAAAAGAAAAACACAGAATTTTGTTTGAGATCCTTAGTCTGTTTGAGGAAAATTATAAACGAGAGCCAATAGTTAGTCTCACTGGTAGAGAGAAAGAGGTGTTAGACCTGCTAAAAATAGGGAAGACATATTCGGAAATAGGAATGATTTTAGGGGTGACGGAAAGGACGGTCAGATTCCATATCACCAATGTATTGGCTAAACTGGATGTTACTTCTGTGAAATATGCTATTGTGAAAGCTATGGTTGAAGGTATTATCTGATAGTCTCAATATAATAAGAGGTAAACCCTTTTACTACGGGAATTGCCTCTTATTATGATTACTTTTTAAAATTTATGATTATTGCCCCGATAATAACAAAAATTACACCGGTAACGCGAGCAACGGATATTGAATGTACCGGTACGTTAAGTAAACCGAATTTATCAATTACTAATGCTGCGATAACCTGCCCTGCTACCACTAAAACCAGAAAATTAGCAGCGCCGATAAGCGGTATGGCGAATGTCCCAATTACAAGAAATGCAACACCCATAGCCCCACCTAACCATGCCCACCACGGAGCGCTTAAGATTGTGTCGTTTGGTAACGGAGCCTTGAAGATAAGAATAAGAAACACCATGAGAACGATACTTACCAGAGCGGAAACCAGAGATGCCGTTACCGGGTTTCCCAGAATTTTCGATAATTCCGCGTTAGCGCCTCCCTGTATAGGTAATGCAACCCCTGCCAGAAAGGCACAGATTAAACTAATAACGTATTGCATATTTCTAATCCTTACCATAAGCTGGAATTTAATAAACATCTATCAACCCGAAGGATAATATCTTTTGTAATATCAGTGAATTTATTTACCATGCATTTAACACCAGTATTTATCATTTCTTCCCGCTGAAAATTATGCGGCATTGATGCAGGAACACCAATAAAACCGGTATTTAATGCTTTACACACTTCAGCTACTCGGTTTATATCATCAATGAACACAACTTCATCAAAGTTTAATTTGAATTCTTCTTTTACGATTTCAAATACACCGGGGCGGAAAGCATTGATATCAATATAAGGCTTATCTTTGTCAAAATATTTCGCATAGGGTGCTAAAAAACGATCAAAACTATACTCTTTATTTCGCCCACCATAACAGGTTAGTTTTGCTCCCGTGCTATTTAATAACGCTAATGTTGATTCAATACCAGCGCGAACCTGTACTGGATGATCTTTAATATACTGTTCTCGTATTTTAAAGAAATCTTTAATGACTTTTTCACCGGAGTAAGGAAGTTTACAGGCAAGTGCCAGATTATGACCGGCTGTGATTTGAGGTGAACCCCATACGCTACGTTCAATTAACGGCGTATATTCTACACCCAGAGATTCAACAAATATTTTTATTGCCGGACTGTATGTGTCATTTAGCACAACTCCGTCACTATCAATAGCAAAAAGTTTAATTTTTTTCAATTTCATAGAATTATCCTTTATTCATATTTAGAAAAGATTAAGGCGGCATTTTGGCCACCAAATCCAACAGAAGTACTGAGTACATTTTTCACATGAATATCACTGATCGTATTAGTGGCAATTTTAACTTTTATTTCTTTATCAATGTTTCTTAAACCTGCAACTGGTGGAATTTTATTATTTACGATTTTTAATATCGAGAACACGGCCTCTATTGCACCTGAGGCTGCCAAACTATGTCCTGTAACCCCCTTTGTTGACGTCACATAAGCACTTTTACCAAAAAAATCATATAGAACTTTTCCCTCAATACGATCATTAAGTAGTGTTGATGTGCCATGTGCATTGATACACTGAATATCGGTAGATTCCAGTACGGCATCGTTTAAGGCTGCACAGATGGATACTGAAAGCCCAGAACCATTAGGTGATGGTGATGTAATATGATATGAATCATTAGCTGAACCATATCCAGCTACTGAAGCATAAATTTTCGCTTTACGATCTAAAGCCGATGTTTCTTTCTCTAGGACAAGCATTGCTGCACCCTCTGAAATAACAAAGCCATCTCTTTCATTATCAAAGGGCCGTGATGAATAGGCTAGATTAGTATTTTTAGAAAGGGCTCCGATCTTTGTAAAGGAGGATACAACCAGCGGCGTTATAGGTGCTTCACTTCCGCCAGCAAGAACAATATCACATATCCCATTTTCTATGAGATATTTGCCCATCCCAATAGAATCAGTTCCAGATGCACATGCCGTTCCGATAAGATAAGTTGGTCCTTTTATACCGAGTTCAATAGCAATATTTCCAGTTGCCATACTTCCCATTGTAGAAAGTAAATATAACGAACCTATAGTGCCAACTCCTTCGTTATATGCTCTTTTGTTTAATTTCTCAACAGAAGTGACACCTGCCAGTGAATTACCTAAAATGACCCCGACTTTAACGGTTTTATTATCAATATCTAACTTTGCGTCTTCAATGGCTTTTTTTGCTGCATAGAGAGCATATTGAATAAACGGATCAATTCTCCATATCAGTGATTTATTCAAGCAATCTGAGGGAGTAAAATTTTTGATAGGGCAGGACCATGATACGTCAAGAGTATTCAAACGATTATCAATGATCGTCATACTTTTTCCTTTAATCAGATTTTCCCAACACTCGTCAGGAGTAAGGCCGGCAGAAGAAATAATTCCCATACCGGTAACAACAACTTTATGTTTCATGTTATGCACCTTTCAATCCTATTTTTTCAGCTCTTTTACTCTCTTACTTATTGTTTGTAATGTGTCATTGTTAACTAAAGACAAACTACCTTCGGATAAACCAAATTCTCGTTCAATTTCTATTTGAAATTCAACTATGCATATTGAATCTAGTCCTATGCTTTCGAGTGGTTCGTCATTTTTAATATTATTTTCTGACACACCAAAAGTTTCAGTTAATATTGTTTCTAATTTTTCCATATATTCCTCTCGATCTTTAATTTTAAACTTGCCATAATAGATTCATTTTGAAGTACATTGACATTAAAAAAATATATGTCTTTATATAAAGATACCTTTTGAATTTTAACAATTGCAGGTATATTGATTTCGACGTAATTAAAAAAATCTCCATCAATTTCAGTAGGTATGAAGTATCCTATATTTTCATGCATCTTCGATAAATAGTAATAGCATAATTGTTTCGCAGCCTCAGTTAAGTTCATCCCCGTTATATGATCCTGTTCATGATCATTAAATGATTTATTATTTTTATTAATGTTAATAATAGTACTGATATAAGGGGGAGTATCATGTAAACGTGTCAAAATCACATTCCTTGTTGAGTTATAGCATACGCTCTCAGGTTGTAAATTCTCTTTTAATTCTATTTGTTGAGGACTGGTTTGAATATTTTTGCGGATTAATTTATAGCTGGCAGAACTCACATATGTAACATTTATTTTTATTTCACTTATTACTCTGTCATTTTTACTGAAAATAATGTTAAATACATTTTTTGTCATTTTTTGGTTAATAGAATTTTTAGTAAAAATATCTACTTTAATATTATTGGAATTTCTCAATGGGGTTATATTATAATTAATAGACCAATTTCTAAGTAGAAATTTTGAATCTAAACATATACCAAATTCTTTATGAGACAAATATGTTTCAATCTGCCGAGCGCACTCTAATAAATAAAGAGGATTTATAAACCCTATTGAAGCGTTAAAATCGGAATAAAATGGGTGATCATTTATTACACGACAATCGGATTGAAATCTTTTATTTGAAACTCGTAAAATATTTTCGATAAACACTTCACTATCATTTAATTTATGAGTGTATAATTTCAAATCTTTTAAATTTTCCACAGTTCCTCCTTTTAGTTTTATTAAATACCTATTAATGAGTAATGAAAACTGTCAGTTTTGACAGGTTAGACAGTAAAGAGTATTTATAAACCTTAGCATGAGAATGTTTGTGCATTTTGATGATTACATGTAAGGAACGGATAATCCGGTGGAAACTTTCGGGGTTTACGCCACGTTGGTGACCTCGGAAGAGGTGCCGGCGGATAAAGTGTATGCCGTGGTAAAGGCGGTTTTTGACAATTTCGATCGTTTCAAACGCACTCACCCGGCGTTCGCTCATCTTAGCAAGGAAGAGATGATTCATAATGCTTTGTCGGCGCCGTTACATGAGGGCGCGGCACGTTATTATCGCGAACAGGGTTGGCTAAAATAATTCTGACGGTATAATGTCAGGCATTTTGTGGTCGCAATCGTGTTTTTTCCGACGAAAAAACACGATTTTACTTTTTATTATTATGGCATTAATTGAATACAATCCGCCTCAAACACTTTATTTGAACGTTGTTTATCACGATAATCACATGCTTGTGCTGAATAAACCCAGCGGGCTGCTGTCCGTACCGGGTAATCAGCCGCAGTATTATGACAGCGCCATGAGCCGGGTGAAAGAAAAATACGGATTTTGCGAACCCGCTCACCGCCTGGATATGGCAACCAGCGGCATTATTCTGTTCGCCATGAGCAAACTGGCGGACAGCGAGCTGAAACGTCAGTTTCGCGAACGGCAAACGAAAAAATTTTATCAGGCGTTGGTGTGGGGACATGTTAAACCGGACAACGGTACGGTAAATTTGCCGCTGATTTGCGATTGGGAAAACCGCCCGCGCCAGCGCATCGATTTCAATTCGGGCAAAAGTGCGGTCACAAAATTTGAAGTTTTAGAACGTTTGCCGAATAACAGCACGCGGGTGAAGTTAACGCCGATTACCGGTCGTTCCCATCAGTTGCGGCTGCATATGCTGGCGTTAGGACATCCTATTTTAGGCGATAAGTTTTATGCTCCTCCGCAGGCGAAAGCCATGGCGCCGCGTTTGTATCTGCATGCGGAAAGTTTAACCGTTACGCATCCGGTTACGGGGGAATCCATGACCTTTTATTGTCCTGCGGATTTTTAATTAAAGAAACGGACGCGTGTGCGAATTAAAAACCTAATTGCCGCAGTTGCGCAATAACCGCATCCGCCCGAATTTCCGCCATTAAATTCGGCGTTTTCAGTTTGGTCGCCCAAGGCAGTTCGGCGGAAGCTTTGCCGAATTCCTTGCGGGCATTTTGTTCGTAAACGGACACCACGTTCGCCAAGTTATGATAAGGCCCGGTGCGCCAAGGGTTATGATAAGCGTATAAACCGATAACCGGCGTACCCGTCATGGTGGCAATGTGTGCCGGCCCGCTATCCGGCGCGATAACCGCATCCGCTTGTGCGATCAGCGCAACCAATTCCGCTAAACTGGTTTTTCCGCAAGCGTTTGTCGGCTGAAAATCGCAAAGTGCGGTGATTTTTTCCATCATTTTTATTTCGCGAGGCGCCGCCGAACCGCAAAGCACGACATGCATGTTGCGGGAATGGGCATAATTCGCCACCGTTGCATAACCTTCCGGCGACCAGTCTTTTTCCGCTTTGCTTGAACAAGGGGCGATAACCAGATTTTTCTGATTTACACTTAAAAACGACCGCACTTTTTCATTGGCCTGCGGCGGTAGGGTTAATGACCAACGCGGGGCGAACGGCGGTACGCCGATTTCCTGCGCAAAGGCCATAAAACCGTCGAGCACGTGAGGATTCCGCGGATCCTGAATTCGATGATTAACAAAAAATCTCTGTCCTTCCCGGCTGCGTTTTTCGCCGAAACCGATTTTATATTTGGCTTTTATACCTAAGGACAGCACAGACGCCCGTACTGCGGTCTGCATATTGAGCAATGCGTCAAACCGTTGATTTTTCAGTTTTTTCCATAAAGCCAACACGCCTTTCCAACCGCTTTTTTTGTCGTACACTTCAAAATGAATGCCCGTTGACACGGCGGATAACAAAGCGTTTTCCGCTTTTCCGACGATCCAGGTTATCTCGCATTTCGGATAAAACCGTTGAATTTCCTGCACTACGGCTAAAGCGTGGGTAACGTCGCCGATAGCGGAAAGGCGCAGGATACATAGGGATTCGGGCGGATTGTCGGAACTGAATAACGGTTTGTGAGGCATAAGGCTTCCTAATATTTTGCGGTTGACGATTATTTTAAAGTAGAATAACGCGATATGCTACAAGGAGTTGAAAATGCTCGAAGTTCGACAAAACCATTGTTTTTATCTGTTTAACTGGAATGAACCTTATGAGGAACAGAGCCGTTTTTTTTCGCCCGAATTCTGGCGGGAACAGGATCGCATCCAGGGGTCGGCGAAGGGGCGGGGAACCACATGGTTTTTGCGGACTGCCGATTTGTTTGGCGTAAATGCCGCCTTGCGTCATTATTATCGCGGCGGCTTTTGGGGCAAAATCAATAAAGATCGTTATACTTTCACTTCATTGGAACGAACCCGTAGTTTTGCGGAATTCCGTTTGTTGCAGCGTCTTCATCAGGCGGGACTGCCGGTGCCGAAGCCGTTGGCGGCGAAAGTGGAAAAGCTGCCTTTAGGCGGATACCGGGCGGATATTCTGACGGAAAAGATCGAAAATGCCCGAGATTTGACCGCACTTTTACAAACGCAAACCTTGTCGGACGATGCCTGGCGCCAGATTGGCGGGTTGATTCGTCGTTTACATGATTTACAAATTTGTCATACGGATTTAAACGCGCATAATATTTTGGTGCAACAGTCTGACGTGCAGGAAAAATATTGGCTGTTGGATTTCGATAAGTGCGGTCAAAAATCGGGCGATTTTTGGAAAGCGCAAAATCTGGCGCGTTTGAAACGTTCTTTTTTGAAAGAAACGGCACGGATGGGAATTCGTTTTACGGAGGCGAATTGGGCGACGCTGCTGCAAGGTTACGAAGTTAAATCTTTGCAGGCATAAAAAACTCTACCGCTAGGGTAGAGTCTTGAAATCCGTCAGATCGAAGATTAGCCGTTAACTTCGTCTTTTAATGCTTTACCTGCTACGAATGCAGGAGCTTTTGATGCAGCGATTTTGATTTCGGCACCGGTTTGCGGGTTACGACCGACACGTGCTTTACGTGCGTTCACTTTGAATGTACCAAAGCCGATTAATTGTACTGCTTCGCCTTTTTTCAAGCTTGCAGTGATTGCGTTTAAAGTTGCTTCTAATGCTGCTTTTGCATCTTTTTTCGTTAAGCTTGCCGCACTTGCAATAGCATCAATTAAATCCGTTTTGTTCATAAATGAGTACCTTCTTTATTGTATTTGAACTTAGTTCTTTACCTGGTGGGGTAAAGTCTTAACATTAAGTTATAACTGTTGAACAGCATGCATAGCTTAATCTAACTTTTCCAGAAAGCAAAGCGTAATTATGCAATTTTTTGTAAATTTTTAGATTTCAATCCCAATATTTGAAACTCCGGTCGTCCGGATTTCATTTTTCAGGTCTAAAATTACGTCAATATTGCGTTCTTCGTATTCGTTTAAAGTCCGGTAGATTTGCCATTGCACATCCAACTCGTCTGTAATTTCGACCGCATTTTTTAAATCTTGTTCATTAAAATTTCGATTTTCTTGCGTTTCCAACACAGTAATGACGGTTTGAATGGAAAGCTGACTGACGCGAACCGCATGTTCCAGACAGAAACCCGCAATCAGACCGTGCAGCAGTTCGGACAAGGCTTCGCAGGCATCTAATGCGGGCACCACGCCGAAGAATTCATAATCGTTGACATCGGGAATAATCTTTTCCAGTTTTTCCAGTTGGTTTTCGAAATTAATTTTTGCGCCTTTTACAGTGAGGGATTCCCACACCAGGTTCAAAATATTTTGGTAAATTTTGGCATTTTCCGCTTGTTCGGTAACCTGGCAGAACAGCTGATAATTCGGATACATCCGTTCGCACAGACATGCCATGAACGTGAGGTGCTGCCAGGTTTCAAAATGTTCCAGCCGTTTGTGAATCGGATTTCTCATAGTGCGTCCTTATTGATGATAGGCTTTGGAATATTCATGAACGGCATCCACGAAGATTTTCGGGCTTTCCACCGGTACATCCTGATGAATGCCGTGCCCCAGATTGAACACATGCCCGCTGCCGTTGCCAAAATCCGCTAAAATAGATCGCACTTCCTGTTGAATATGTTCCGGCTGCGCATATAAAACCGAAGGATCCATATTGCCCTGCAGCGCCACTTTATGGCCGATTCTGGCTTTTGCTTCCGCTAAGTTGACCGTCCAATCCACACCGACGGCGTCACAACCGCTGTTTGCGATTTGTTCCAACCACAAACCGCCGCCTTTGGTGAAAAGGGTAACCGGCACTTTGCGTCCTTCGTTTTCGGGGATTAAACCGGCGACGATTTTTTGCATATATTGCAGGGAAAAATCAAGATAATCGCGATACGCCAGCACACCGCCCCAGGTGTCGAACAGCATCACCGCTTGCGCACCGGCTTTAATTTGGGCGTTCAGATACAAAATTACCGCTTCGCTGACTTTTTCCAGCAATTTATGCAAGGTTTGCGGATCGGTGTACATCATTTTTTTAATTTTGGTGAAGGTTTTGCTGGAGCCGCCTTCTACCATGTAAGTGGCTAATGTCCACGGACTGCCGGAAAAGCCGATTAACGGCACCTCGCCGTGCAGTTCGCGACGAATGGTACGCACCGCGTTCATCACGTATTGTAATTCCGTTTCGGGATCCGGAATCGGCAGGTTTTTCACCATTGCCGCATTTTCGACAGGACGGGCGAATTTCGGCCCTTCGCCTGCGCCGAAGCTTAAACCGAGTCCCATGGCGTCCGGCACGGTTAAAATATCGGAAAACAAAATGGCGGCATCCAGATCGTAACGGCGTAGCGGTTGCAGCGTGACTTCACAGGCCAACTCCGCGTTGCGGCATAAAGACATAAAATCGCCCACCTGTGCGCGGGTGGCTTTATATTCCGGCAGATAACGTCCCGCCTGACGCATCATCCATACCGGCGTGCAATCTACCGGTTCGCGCAATAAGGCGCGGAGGTAACGATCGTTTTTTAATCGGCTCATGCTGTTTCCTTAAAAAATCTTCAAAAAACTGACCGCACTTTGCGGTAAAGCGCGGTCATTATAAAGGGAATTTTGAGGGTTTGCGATCTTATTCTTTTATTTCCGCCCGGCGGCAGATGTTTAAGGTCGCGTGGATTAATTTTAGCGCAATCGTGCCTTCCGGCGGCAGTTCTGGCAAGGGTTGATCGCAATGGAACCAGCGGGCGTCATGCAGTTCTTCTTCCTGTAAACGGATTTCTCCGCTGTCGTAATCCGCCAGAAACCCCACCATTTGCGAATTCGGGAACGCCCAGGGCTGGCTGCCGAAATAACGAATGTTTTTTACTTTCAGCCCGGTTTCCTCAAATACTTCCCGTTCCACGGTTTGTTCAAAACTTTCGCCGATTTCTACAAAACCCGCCAGCGTGGTATACATGCCGGTGCCGCCGTTTTTCGGCATATGGCGGGTGTGGTTCGCCAGCAAAATTTCTTTGCCTTTGCGCACCGCTACGATAATGGAGGGACAAATCACGGGATAACTGCGATAACCGCAAGCCTGACATTGAACCGCCCATTCGTCGCTCGCCATTTCGGTTTTGTGCCCGCATTTGCCGCAACGTCGATGGGTTTTCAGGAAATAATTCAGTTCTACGCCGCGGTTAAGCAGATAGAATTTTTCTTCGGAAAGGCGCAACAGCGCGCGCAAAGCCGTCCATTCCCGTTGTTCGGCGGGATCTTCTTCCACCACAAATAAGGGATGGCCGTCCCATTCGCCGATTCGGGTGGCGTGGCGATGACTTAAATTTAACGATTCTGCGGTGCCGAAAGGCAGATTGTTGTCGGGAAAATAAATGTCCTGATCCACATGAATCAGCCAGAATCCGCAGTCCCGGGTTTGAATTGCGTTCATAAAATCCTCATAAAACTGACCGCACTTTTGAAGTTAGTGTGGGTAAACGGGCGTTTATTTTTCGTAAAAGGTTGTGAAGAACGTTCGATTTTGTCAACGGTTCGCGGGAATTTTACGGAAAATAAACATGCTGATTTATTATAGTCCTATTTTTATTCCGACTGAATCCTTTCAAATTTATTGGTGCTTAATTTTTAAATAAATATTATAATTGTTAAAATTTTGTTTAATTTATCTTGATGGGAAACTTTATGAAAAACATTGTCATTGTCGGAGGCGGCGCCGGCGGATTAGAGCTGGCGACTTTTTTAGGACATAAACTGGGCCGTAAATCTCGCGCCAGCGTCACGTTGGTGGATCGTAACCAAACTCATCTGTGGAAGCCGTTATTGCACGAAGTAGCCACCGGCGTGCTGGATGCGGAAACCGATGCGGTGAGTTATCGTGCGCACGCTTATAATCACGGCTTTCATTTTGAACAAGGTTCGATTAATCGAATCGATCGCACCAATAAATATGTAGAACTGGCGCCCGTGTACGGACAGGACGGCGATATGATTGTGGTGGCGCGCCGTATTCCTTACGATTATTTGGTGTTGGCCATCGGCAGTAAATCCAACGATTTCAAAACCAAAGGCGTGGCGGAAAACTGTATTTTCCTGGATTCGCCGGATCAGGCATTGCGTTTTCAGCATAAAATGCTGGAACTGTTTCTGAAGTTTTCTGAAAACAACGCCCTGGCGGAAATCGGCGAAGACGACAGCAAGCAGTCTTTAGTGCAGGAAGACAAAGTTAATATCGCTATCGTAGGCGGCGGCGCTACCGGCGTGGAATTGTCCGCCGAATTATTCAATGCCACTCAGCATTTGTCTTCTTACGGTTACGGCAAAATCGACGCCGGACATTTGCAGGTGACTTTGATTGAAGCGGGCGATCGTTTATTACCCGCTTTGCCGCAGCGAATTTCGGATTCGGTGCGTAAGGAACTGGAAGAACTGGGCGTTACGGTGAAAACCGGCACCATGATTACGGAAGCCACTAAAAACGCTCTGCTGACCAAAGACGGCGAAGAAATCAAAGCCGATTTAATGGTATGGGCGGCGGGCGTGCGCGTTTCCACCGTCACTCAGCGATTTGACGGTTTGGAATTGAACCGCATTAACCAGATTTGCATTAAAAACAGCTTGCAGACCACGGTGGACGACAGCATTTTCGCTATCGGCGATTGTGCGTATTTATTGCAAAAAGACGGGAGCCCCGTGCCGCCGCGCGGCCAGGCGGCGAATCAGATGGCGACGGTATGCGGGCAAAATATTGTGGCGCTGTTTAATAATAAGCCTTTGAAGGATTTCAGTTATTTCGATAAAGGTTCGCTGGTGTCGTTATCCAAATTTACCGCGTTGGGCAATATTACTACGGGCAAGAAAACCTCCATGACCATCGAAGGCCGTTTAGCGCGTTTAGCCTATATTTCCCTGTATCGCCTGCATCAGCAAAAATTACACGGTTGCTTTAAAACCGGATTAATCATTCTTATCGGACGTTTGAATCGTTTCATCCGGCCGTCGTTGAAGCTGTATTAATCCGTCGCGGGAACCGACCGCACTTTTCAGTCGCATTTTTAAATTTAAAATGTAAAAAGTGCGGTCAAATTTTTGCTAATTTCTTGACGAATAAGGCTTTCGGGCGTATTATGCGCTCGATTTTTCTACTAGAGGACACACACTTTGGACAGTCACAGTCGATACCGACTTAAATTTTTTAGATAAGCTGTCGCCCGTCTTTTGACTTATCGGCGACAAGTTCGCGGATAAGCCTTTCCGCCTTAATTGGTATCCTTTTATTCGTTTTCCCGCCGATATGCCGCCGGAAAAATGATTTTTGTTCACTTTGTTTGTTCATACCGTTCCTGAAAGGAGTATGACAAAATGATTAACGCATTTGCACTTGAAAATGCACGCCTTACCCGTTTGGATGAAGAGAATATTGCCCTTGATACGGCAATTTGGCTGGATTTGGTCGAGCCGACGCCGGAAGAGCGTGAAGAATTGCAGGAAGGCCTGGGGCAAAGCCTGGCTTCGTTTCTGGAATTGGAAGACATTGAGGCGTCAGCCCGTTTTTTTGAAGACGAAGACGGCTTGCACCTGCACTCGTTTTTTTATTGCGAAGACGAAAATGATTACGCGGATTTGGCTTCCGTGGCGTTTACCATTCGCGACGGGCGTTTATTCACTCTGCGTGATCGCGAATTGCCGGCTTTCCGCTTATATCGCATGCGTTCGCGCTATCAGCGTTTGGACGAATGTAATGCCTATGAAGTGCTGCTGGATTTGTTCGAAACCAAAATCGAGCAGCTGGCGGATGTGATTGAAACCGGTTATGCGGATTTGGAAAAATTAAGCCGCGTGATTTTAGACGGTAAACAGGGCGAAGCCTTTGATGAAGCGTTAACCACTTTGACGGAGCAGGAAGATACCAGTTCCAAAGTGCGTTTGTGTCTGATGGATACGCAACGCGCGTTGAGTTTCCTGGTGCGCAAAACCCGTTTGCCGGCGAATCAGTTGGAACAGGCGCGCGAAATTTTACGCGACATCGAATCCCTGCAACCGCATAACGAATCGCTGTTCCAGAAAGTGAACTTTCTGATGCAGGCGGCAATGGGTTACATTAATATCGAACAGAATAAAATCATGAAATTTTTCTCAGTGGTGTCCGTGATGTTTCTGCCGGCGACGCTGGTGGCGTCCACTTACGGCATGAACTTTGATTTTATGCCGGAATTGCATTTTAAATACGGCTATCCGATGGCAATCGGTTTAATGATCGCCGCTGCACTGGCGCCGTATCTTTATTTCAAACGCAAAGGCTGGCTGTAATCCGATGTGCGGTTACAAAAAGCATCGCTTTTTGAACGTTGGTTTTGCCAACGGCCCCTTGGGGAGCAATTCTTTTAAGGATTGCGAATAAAAACGTCATGATTTTTGCCCGCACTTTGCTTGAATTTTGTGGATTTCGCCTCCATTTACCGCATGAAGATTTAAAAAAAGGAACGTTATGCAACTGAATTCCCTTCAATATTTATTGAATACCGCCATCGGTATTTACAGCCTGATCGTGATGTTGCGCATGTGGATGCAATACAGTCAGGCGGATTTTTATCATCCTATTTCGCAAGCCGTGGTGAAATGGACGGATCCGGTACTGAACCCGCTGCGCAAAACGTTTAAAGCGCGCAAAGGCATTGATATTGCCGCGTTGGTGTTCGTTTTTGTGCTGGGCATGGTGAAATTGCCGTTGTTGCTGATTCTGGGCGGCGATTGGACGATGGATTTCATCACCGATAATCTGCTTGCTCTGTTGCTGCTCGGCGTGTTGAGCATTGTTCGCGCATTCGGCGAAATGATTTTATACGTCATTTTTATCGGTGCGATTCTCAGTTGGTTCCGTCGCGGCAATGATCCGCTCAGCTATTTGCTTTATCAGCTGGGCGAGCCCGTGCTGTCGCCGATTCGCCGCTTATTACCGAAAACCGGCATGATCGACTTTTCGCCGATGGTGCTGGCGTTTATTCTGTTCTGGCTGAACCGCGTGCTGTGGGATCTTGCGCCGACCGTCTGGCAATGGGCGTAAAACCGGCATAAAGTGCGGTCAAAAAATGAAAGGTTTTTTGAGTTCATGAACGCAGTAGAACAAACCGAACAAGGCATTCGTTTACGCATTCTGTTGCAGCCGAAAGCCAGCAAAGACGCGATTATCGGCTTGCACGACGAGGAGCTAAAAATTACTATTACGGCGCCTCCCGTTGACGGCGCGGCGAATGCGTATTTGATGAAATACCTCGGCAAAGCCTTTAAGGTGCCGAAAAGCGCCATTCAGCTGGAAAAAGGCGAGCTCAATCGCCATAAACAAGTGTTTATTCCCGCGCCTAAAGCGATTCCCGAAGTGGTGCGGCGGCTACTGGAAAATCCTTGAGAAAGCATCATGACGATGCTTTTTTGTTATAATTCGAACGAATTTTTACTCTCAATCGCCTGTAGGCGATTGTTCGCTCTTCGGAGCCGTTGGCAGAGCCAACGTTCAAAATACTAAAGTATTTTGTGACCGCACTTTTATTGTGTTTCCGTTGTTTGCGGGCGGATAAATCTGCGGAAACTATTTTTTAAGAAGGTATTGATGAAAGAAACGATTGTAGCGCAGGCCACACCTATCGGACGCGGCGGTGTCGGCATTCTGCGGGTTTCCGGCCCGTTGGCGAATGAGGTGGCGAAAGCCGTTGTGGGCAAAGAATTGAAACCGCGGCTGGCCAATTATCTGCCGTTTAAAGATGAAGACGGCACCACGCTTGATCAGGGCATCGCGCTGTTTTTCCAATCGCCGAATTCCTTTACCGGCGAGGACGTGTTGGAACTGCAGGGGCACGGCGGTCAAGTGGTACTGGATTTGCTGCTTAAGCGTATTTTGCGGGTAAACGGCGTGCGTTTGGCGCGTCCGGGCGAATTTTCCGAACAGGCGTTTTTAAACGATAAACTGGATTTAGCGCAGGCGGAAGCCATTGCGGATTTAATCGACGCCAGTTCCGAACAGGCGGCGCGTTCGGCATTGAAATCTTTGCAGGGTGAATTTTCTAATAAAGTCAATCAGTTAGTGGATAGCGTGATTTATTTGCGCACTTATGTGGAAGCCGCCATTGATTTTCCCGATGAAGAAATTGATTTTCTGGCGGACGGCAAAATCGAAGGGCATTTGAACGAGATTATCGCGCAGTTGGAACGCGTACGGTCCGAGGCCAAACAAGGTTCCATTTTACGCGAAGGGATGAAAGTGGTGATTGCGGGGTGGCCGAATGCCGGCAAATCCAGTTTATTAAATGCGCTGGCGGGACGTGAAGCGGCGATCGTTACGGATATCGCAGGCACAACGCGTGATGTGTTGCGCGAACATATTCATATCGACGGCATGCCTCTGCATATTATTGATACGGCCGGTTTGCGCGATGCCACGGATGAAGTGGAGCGAATCGGTATTACGCGGGCGTGGAATGAAATCGAGCAGGCGGATCGCGTGTTGTTAATGCTGGACGGTTCGGATCCGGACAGCCGGCAGCCGGAGAAAGTGCGGTCGGAATTTTTAGCAAAATTGCCGCCGCATATCCCGGTGACGATTATTCGCAATAAAACGGATTTAACCGGTGAGGACGAAGGTATTACGCAGGAAAACGGTTTTACGGTGATTCGTTTGTCCGCCCGAACCCGGCAAGGCATGGATTTATTGCGCGAGCATTTAAAGCAATCTATGGGCTATCAAACCGGCACCGAAGGCGGTTTTCTGGCGCGGCGGCGGCATCTGGAGGCCTTGGAAAAAGCCGCGTACCATCTGCAGCAAGGGCATGTGCAACTGACGGAATTCCATGCCGGCGAACTGTTGGCGGAAGAGCTGCGCATGGTGCAGGCCCATCTCAGTGAAATTACCGGACAATTTACTTCCGACGACTTGTTGAGCAATATTTTCAGTTCGTTTTGTATCGGCAAATAACGGATTAAACGGAATAACAAAACGAACGACCCGCGGTTGCACCGACGAGTGTGGTCCGTTTTTCGTTTCGGCATTTATATCAAGTCAAGTAATTGCAGTAAATCCGAGATTTCCATCGTCGGCAATAAAGTAGCGTCGCTGAATTCCCGTATGTTTTTATCGGATAGATTAATCCAGCCCGCCTGACATCCAGCCTGAATGGCGCCCCGTACATCAGTGACCAGATTATCGCCGATATGTAAAATTTCATGAGGCCGAACACCGAAATATTCGGCGGTTTGATGAAATAAATCCTGATGAGGTTTGGCTCTGCCTTGTAAACCGCCGCAATAGACGACGTCAAACTGGTTCAACCCTATGCGCTGCGGCGCGACATTACCGTTGGTGATTGCCGCCAGGCGATAACGCTGTTTGAGCAGGTTAAGAATGGCGATAGTTTTGGACGGCACGGTAATTTCATGGCGAAATTCCAGGAAATGTTGCATAACGCCCTGAGAAATGTACTGAATTTCCACCGCACTTTTGCCGTAATGCTCAAGCATGCGCTGGATGGCTAGTTTGCGCCAGGCCGTGACATCTTCGCATAAAACGGGCTCCTGCCGTGCGACGCGATCTTTCCACGCCTGCCAGGTTTCTTCGTTCAGTTCGGAAATTTGACTGGTTTGCTGTAACCGCGACAAAAATTCTTGATTGGCGGTACGAATGACCTCGCGGTTATCGTAAAGGGTGTCGTCCAGATCAAAACTGATAACCTTGAACGGTAGAAAAGTGCGGTAAAATTTCATGCTGTTTTTTAACCTTTTCGCTTGGCTCGCGGGTGCGCCTGATCGTATACATCCGCAAGATGTTTGAAATCCAAATGAGTGTAAATTTGTGTGGTGGCCAGATTGCTGTGTCCGAGCAGTTCCTGCACGGCGCGTAAATCGGAACTGGCTTCCAGCATATGGGTGGCGAAACTGTGGCGCAGTTTGTGCGGATTGAGATGGGTGCTCAGCCCTTGTTTTACGCCCCAGATTTCCATGCGTTTTTGAATGGCGCGCTGAGTCAAACGTCCGCCTTGGGAACTGACGAATAACGCGTCGTCCGAGGGATTGAACCGCAAACGCACCCGCAACCAGTCTTTAATCGCTTCTAACGCCTGATGTCCCACAGGCAGAATGCGTTCTTTCGAGCCCTTCCCCAGTACGCGCACTTCACGGGATTGCAGATTCACATGATTGAGATCTAATCCTTGCAGCTCCGACAGCCGTAAACCTGAGCTGTACATCAGTTCCAGCATGGCGCGATCGCGGATGTCAATGGGTTCGTTACTGTGATTATCCAGCAGTTTACCGATTTGTTCCTGATCGATATTTTTCGGCAAATGTTTTCCCTGTTTCGGCGCGGAAATGCCGGTGGCGGGATTTACTTTCAGTTCGCCCTGAACGACTAAATAGGCCAAAAACCGACGCAGCGCCGATAAACGCAGCGCCAGGCTTTTTTCATGCAAACCCGATTTGCGGCTTTCCGCCAGAATAAAGCGCACCACGCTTGATGTAACTTGTTGCCAGGAATAGATACCGTTTTGCGCCAGCATGTCGGTGACGGCCGTCAGTTGACGTCGGTAATTGAGCAGCGTGTACGGGCTGAGCCGGCGTTCTATCCGCAAATAATCGTAATATTTTTGAAGGGCGTTTTGCATTGTGAATTTACCTCGGTGACGCCTATTCTAGAACAAAATCCGGCAAGAAAAAACATCAAAAAACGTGATAAAAATCGACCGCACTTTTGATCCTTGTCCAAAACCCGGACATCCAAATTGAGGGGCGGAACGTGTCTTATTCTTATCAAGTTCGTTTAAGCGTTGTAAACTTGTCACTGAGCGGCAAGCGTGCAAAAAGTTGTGGCGTGAACCGGCGTATTTAGGCGGGGGAAATGCGTGCTTAAAAAAGTTGGAAGCGCTCGACCGTCAAAAACGACGGCGGAAAAAAGAGAAATCGTCAACTTTCGGATTGGGTGACGGAGGTTTTATTTTTCACCGTTGATGAATTTGGCCAATCGGGAGATTATCGGGTACCGGGTTTTCAACCCGATCCAACTTTTGGGGCGGATCACTTTTAGCCCAGTTCAAGTCTCACAATACGCATATCGTACTTGCGTCGACCGCACGCAGTCGAATAGAACAGCCTAACCCAACACGGATAACGTTTGCCGACATGTTGACTTAAATAAAATAGCTCGCCAAGGCGTAAATTCGGTTGCCAGCTTAGCATCGTTTTAACGTCTTCCAATGCCCATTTAAATTCGGGACGCGCTTCGTTATTCATCTTTTTCAACGCATCATGATGTTTAGATTTTCCTACTGCAACAGGCGGCAGAATATCAAAAACCACGGTGGCTCGCGGTAAATGACGCGCAACGGTGGCAAAAAAGGCTTTAACCTCCGCTTCCGGAAAATACATCAATACGCCTTCCAGTAAAAGTAAAACCGGTTTGTGCAACTCAGCGACGAATCGCATCCAGCTTTCGTCAAACAAAGAAGTCGCCAGATAACGGTTTTTCGATTCGGGCAGTAATTGACGACGAATGGCAATGACTTCCGGTAAATCAAGGTCAAACCAAGTTACATTCGGTCTGCCCAGCCGCTCGAATCGTGCGTCCAATCCCGCACCGAGCTGAAGGACAACGGAATCGGGATAGCGTTCGATAAAGCGGCGCGTTTCATTATCTATCAGCCGTGCACGTCCGCAACAACCGATTTGCGATAATTTTGCTGACGAAAATTTGTCAAAATCATAATTGATGAGTTTCATCATGCGCACGGCTTCAAGGTCTTCCAATAAGGCATCGGGACGACCGTACTCAATGGCTTTCGCCCACAGCGGAATCAATAGCGTAGCAGACAACCCGCTGAGTTTAGAGGGATAAATTTTATCATTCATATCGCCACCTCGCTTCTAAATGATAATACATCTCAATAATAACGCGTTACATACGCAAATAGCAAAACTAAATTCGTTGCTTTTTTGACCGGAATCAGATTTGATGGTGATAATTGCCGAAGCGGCTCAAAGGTTTTGTTTGCGCTAAATTTGTGCAAATACTTATGCCGCCGAACCGCTCGACATTACGATTCCGGCGTCCGGCGGCTCCATTACCGGCAACGGAAAACCGCTCGGTTCCGCTTATCAGACGGGGCGGCCGAATGCCAAGACGCTGATTAAGGCCGTATCGGAAATGAAAAATATCGTCAATATTAAGGGCGAACAGCTTGTTAAAGTCGGTTCGCAGGAGAATTAAAGATCCGAAAATAATCCGGCTGTATTTTGAGAACTTCTGACGGGTAAAAGTGCGGTCGGTTTTCAGTGTGTTTTTTAAAAATATCGCTAAAACTGACCGCACTTTGGGCCTGAAAATAAAAGTGCGGTCGAATTTTAGACAGTTTTTTTGCGGTTTTTACAAATCGTCGATGACCAAATAAATTTTCGCCACCGGACCGTGTACGCCGACGACTTTGATCAGTTCGATATCGGCGGTGGAGCTCGGACCGGCAATAATATTGATACAGGACGGCATGCGTTCGCCGTTTTGCGCTTTTTCATGCAGCACTTGGGCAAGTTGCGCCACGCGCGGTAAAACGGTGCTTTTGCGTACGACCACAATGGATTTTTCCGGCAACAGACTGACGGCGCGGCCGCGATCTTTTTCCGAGAACAGCACAATCCCGCCGGTTTCGGTTAAGCCGTATTCGGCGTAAACGATAC
Source organism: uncultured Actinobacillus sp. (assembly GCA_963539805.1). Classification (GTDB taxonomy): domain Bacteria; phylum Pseudomonadota; class Gammaproteobacteria; order Enterobacterales; family Pasteurellaceae; genus Exercitatus. Next base: position 151,352 of record CAUTMS010000001.1, read on the forward strand.
CGATATTGGCTTTTTCCGCCTGTGTCAGATTGTCGCCTGCCGCTTCCGGCGTCCAAATGTGAGTGGGATAGCGGTTTTGTACCGCTTGCGTGATTCCCAGCGCAGTTAATCTTTCGTCATTATTGATCACCAGTTCGCCGCCGCCGTATTTTTCACACAGTTCAAGAATTTTCTCCGCGGCATCGGCTTCCGTCGCTTCCGCCACATCCACCATCATCACTTTGGCAAAATCCATAAACGCCTGACAGCGTTCGGCCCGGGTTAACTCGGTCAGCCGGGTAGAGGCGTAATTATTTACCGGCGGCGGCATAGATTCGGCTTCGGTTTGGCGCGGACGCCCCATGCGTTGAGCCAGTCTGTCCAGAAACGTGTCACGATTTTGAATAGTCATTAATTTTTCTCCCGATTTGCAAACCATGAACGGAAACTTTCGCCTTCAGGTTGCGGTAAATCCCGTGCTTTTGTCCATTCGGCCAGCGCGCCCGCCCGAATCGGCGCTTTGCCGTTTTTAATGAATCTGCCGGCGAGTTTCGCTCCGATTTTTACGCTGCTGTCCCAAATAGCGGGGTGAGCGTTGGCAAAATTGAAACCTTTGATAGAAAGGCGTTCCGTTAGCGGCGTCATGCCGCTTTGGGCAATGTTCTCGCGATGGCGCAGAATTAATTGCGCCAGCGGAATTTTGACCGGGCAAACGCTGTTGCAGCCGGAACAAAGCGAGCAGGCGTACGGCAATTCTTTAAAGTCCTGGTAACCGCCCAATAACGGGGAGATGACCGCACCGATCGGACCGGGATAAATGGAACCGTAGCCGTGACCGCCGATTTGACGATATGCCGGACAAGTGTTTAAACAGGCGCCGCAACGAATACAGCGAAGCACTTCTTTAAATTCGCTTTCGAGAATTTTTGAACGACCGTTATCTACGATGACTAAATGGAAATCTTCCGGACCGTCGGTTTCGCCCTCAAGACGCGGACCCGTCAGCCAAGTATTATAACCCGTTAATTTAGCGCCGACCGCGCTACGGCAAAGCATGGTAATCAATACGTCCACTTCTTTGAAGGTCGGCGCAATTCGCTCCATTCCCATTACGGCGATATGGGTTTTCGGCACCGTGGTGGCTAAACGTAAATTGCCTTCGTTCGTCACTAAACAGAGGGATCCGGTTTCCGCTACCGCGAAGTTACAACCGCTGATACCGATGTCCGCTTCCAGGAAATCCCGACGGATCACTTTACGCACGAATGCCGTCATTTCTTCCGGCGTTTCGGTACCTTGATAGCCTAATTTTTCCTGTAAATCTTTGCGGATTTGGTGGCGGTCTTTATGAATGGCCGGCACCACGATGTGAGAAGGTTTATCATCGGCGATTTGCAGTAAATATTCGCCTAAATCGGTTTCCACCACTTTAATGCCTTCCGCTTCCAATACGTGGTTCATCCCGATTTCTTCCGTTACCATGGATTTGGATTTCACGATTTTTTTGGCATTTTTTTCAAGGGCTATTTTGCGGATATAATCCGTGGCTTCTTCTGCGGTTTCGGCGAAGAAAACGTGCCCGCCGTTTTGTGAGACTTTTTCGCTTAATTGGTGTAAATAAGCGTCTAAATTTGCCAATACGTGATTGCGAATCTGTTTTGCCGCCTCGCGCCATTCTTCCCAATGACCGAGTTCATCCACCATTTTCTGACGGTTTGCGCCGATGGTTTCCTGAGCCTTAATAACGGCCCGGCGCATGATTTCGTTATGAACCTGCCGTTCAACACGCTCTTTGAATGGGAGTTCGCTGGTTTTTAATGACATTTTAATTCTCTCCCTTTTCATTCTGCATTAATACTTCGGTGATGTGCATAACTTTCACTTTTTTACCTTCACGGCTTAAACGTCCTGCAATGTTCATTAGACAGCTGACATCGGCGCCTACCAAATAATCCGGTTCCGCTTCGCTGATATTCATCACTTTCTCCGTCACCATTTCGCCGGAAATTTCCGCCATTTTAACCGAGAAAGTGCCGCCGAAACCGCAGCATGTCTGTTGATTGTGAATCGGAAGTAACTGTAAACCTTTTACGTTTTGTAACAGGGTTAGCGGTTCCCGTACAATGCCGAGTTTACGGGTCAGACTGCAGGAAGGATGATAAACCGCTTTACCGGTTAAGGTGGCGCCGACATTTTCAACTTTCAGGACGTTAACGATGAAATCGGTGATGTCGTAGAAACGATCCGCCACTTTTTGCGCGCGTGTCGCCCAATCCGGTTCGCCGAACCGTTCGAAATATTCGGGATAATTTTTAACGGCATAAACGCAGGAACCTGCCGGCGCCACGATTGGATAGTCGTTCACCTCAAAGGTTTCCACCAGATTTTTCATGCCGGGAATCGCTTGTTTGGCATAACCGCTGTTGATGGCGGGTTGGCCGCAACATCCTTGTTTTTCAAGAAACACGACATTGCAACCGAGTTTTTCCAGCAGAAGCACCGAATGCTTACCGACACCGCTTTTGACGATATCCGCAATACAGGTGACATAAAAATTGACGTTCATATTCACTCCAAAAAATAAATCGGCACACAGATGTTGTGCCGAGAAAATAACGTGTCGTTACAGGTTAAAGAATAACGGAATAACAAACAATGCAACCAGCGCGGCAATCACACCATAAATAAACATCGGAACCACAGTATGTTTGATGATGCTGCCTTCTTGATTATCAATATTTAATACGGAAGAGACGGCTACGATATTATTGATACAAACCATATTACCCATTGCACCGCCCACGGACTGTAAAGCGAGAATCAATGCGGTGGATAATCCGGTAAGTTCTGCGGTAGAAAGTTGTACGCTACCGAAGGTCAGATTGGAAACCGTATTGGAACCGGAGAAGAACGCGCCGACCGCGCCAAGGTAGGAAGAAAACAACGTCCAATGTTCGCCGGTGGTTTCTGCAAATGTTTTACCGATGGTTTTCACCATGGAACCGTCTCCGCCGACCAACATTAAATTTACCATAATTAACGCCCCGACCAACGCGATGAACGGATTTTTACTTTGACGCAAACTGACGGCAAAGATTTCGCGGGTTTGACGGAATGACATAGAAAATAACGGGACGGCAATTAATACGGTAACCACAAACGGAATCAGCGCAGGAACATAAAGCAGCTTATAGCTTGCGCTGACCGGAGTATCAAAAATATTTTTTAATGAGAAGACTAAACCGCGGCTGACTTCGAAATCGCCTAATGAACCGATGCGGGTAACAAACCAGGTTGTGGTATCGTTCATCCAGGCTTTGAACGGTAATTGTTGGATACGGGTGATAATTAAAATAGCGATAAGCATTGCAGTCGGCAACAGAGCTTTCGCCACCTGGCTGCCCGGTACCGTTTTGCCGTCCAAAGTGTTTTCCACTTTTGCCAATCCAATGCCTCGATTGGCAGCAATAACGGAAATCAACAAACCGATGGCGCCGCCGACCAGCGAAGGAAATTCATAATTGATCTGGGCGATCAGGAAATAAGGAATGACGCAAGCAAAAACGCTAAGGTAGATAAAGCCGATATTTCGGCGGATTTCTTTCCAGCTCACTAATACGCGTAATGCCAGCAACGGAATGACGAAAGCGGCGAAACTATGGATTAATGCGGTCATAGAGCCGACTTGAAGAATTTGATCTTCAGCCAATTTCAGCGGACCGAAACCAAACCAGGTCGGGGTTCCCACTGCGCCGAAAGATACCGGCACCGAGTTCATAATTAAGGCTAAAATAGCGACTTTAATCGGATTGAATCCCAGTCCAACCAAAATAGGCGCGGCGATGGCCGCCGGCGTACCGAAGCCGCTGGCGCCTTCAATCATAAAGGCAAACGCCCAACCGATAATCATTAATTGCGCAACGGGATTCGGATTGATGTTACCCAGCCAGCGACGCAAGATGTTGGTGGCGCCTGACATTTCAGAGAATTTGTTAAACAGAATTGCGCCGAAAATAACCGTGATCGGGGTTTGTACGGCAACGATACTGGCGGTGACATTGGCGCTGATCGTCGCAATGTCGGTGCCGAAGTAAGCCAGATGAATCATCAGAACGACAACCGCAATCCAGGGCAAAGCCACATAAGAGGGTAATGCATTACGTTTTACCATGAGGTAAATTAATAAAATAATGGGAAAAATACTAAGAGCAAATGCCATGATCAGATCCTTTTTTAAAAACACTGGTGGCATTGTATTGAAAAAATGTTAAAAAAATAGTGTAAATTTGTAAAATTTTGATGAAGATCACAAAATTTTTGTAACATTTATGCCATTTCACTCTATCGAGGTAAGTTTTGCTCCGTCGACCGTTAAAGTGCGGTCAAAAAATCCACAGTTTTTTTCGGGGTAACGACGTTACCGGGCAAATATTCGCCCTCCTATCATCGTCTCGAATAATTTTTACGTTTTTTCCGTATTCATCAACCAGCGGTGCAGATGCAATTCCACAATATCAATCAGGTGTTTTAAAAAAGCGGTATCCTGTCCCTGATAAAATTGCGCGGCATCGCGCGAAGTAAATAGCAACAAGGCGTTGGCGTGATGACGGTTGCCGCTGATCCCGAGCAGGCAGCAGGCGAGAGAGCCGACCGGCAATTCTTCCGGCAGAAACAGCAGACTTTTTTCTTTGCCGGATAATTCGCCCAGGTAAATTTTTTTCAATCCCATTCGTTCCAACCGAATGATTTCAAAAGCTTTTCTGTCTACCCAATGCTGTTCGGGCACTTCGTCTGTTTTTATCCAGCTATCCCGAAACAGTAAAATCTTGGCTTGCTGCAAATCGTATTGTTGCGCCCAATCGTTAATTTTTTGCACGCCGTCGAGGAAATGTTCGGTATGAGATAATTGCTGTTGTAACGGCATTAATCCCAGAAAAATATCCTGCTCGCGGTGAGCAAGCCGTCCGAAAATCGCCAGTTCTCGTTCCAGTTCTTTAATTCGTTCCCGTTGGCGTTCCAGCTGCATTTCCACCAATGACAGCGTGCCTTTTTGCCGATGAGGAATCTGTAACGTATCCAGCAATTCCAGGTGGCGGGCAAAAAAGTGCGGATGATTTTTCAGGTATTTTACGATTTGTTGTTCCGTTTCGTTCATTTGAGATAAAAATACCGAGTTTTCACTCGGTATTCCTTTAAAGTTTGATGACTCCGTCATAGACATGGGTGGCGTCGCCGGTCATATAGAGCGGATGGCTTTCTCCCTCCCATTCGATCGTGAGCGAACCGCCGGGCAAATCCACTTGTACCGGCGAATCAAGCAGACCCTGCATAATTCCAACCGCCGCCGCCGCACAAGCGCCGCTGCCGCAGGCTTGGGTTTCGCCCGCACCGCGTTCGTACACCCGAAGTTTAATGTGATGACGATCAAGCACTTGCATAAATCCCGCATTGACACGTTCCGGGAAACGTTCGTGGCTTTCCAGTAACGGACCTAATTGGGCGACATTTGCCGTTTCGATGTCGTCCACCTGCACCACACAGTGCGGGTTTCCCATGGACACCGCGCCGCATAATACCGTTTGAATCTCCGTGCGTAGAATGTAGTTTTTCTCGAATTTATTGGCGTTAAACGGAATTTTAGCCGGTTCCCAAATCGGTTCGCCCATATTGACGCGAATCATGCCGTCGTCTTTAACGGTAAGCACCATTCTGCCTTTTGCCGTACTGACGGCAATGTCTTTTTTATTGGTCAGCCCTTTCAATGTGACAAAACGGGCGAAGCAACGAGCGCCATTACCGCATTGCGCCACTTCGCTGCCGTCCGCATTAAAAATGCGGTAATGGAAATCCAGATCCGGATCATAAGGCGGTTCCACCAGTAAAAGCTGGTCGAAACCGATACCGCGATGACGATCGGCGAGTTTTTTTATCACTTCTTCCGGAAAGAAGACGTTTTGCGTTACGGCGTCTACCACCACAAAGTCGTTGCCGAGTCCGTGCATTTTGGAAAATTGCATTTTTCCGTCCTAAATCAAAAATCAGATGTTTCGCATTATAGTGCGCTATTGAATCGGAGTAAATACGCGTTCGGTCGCAAAAGAAAATGACAGCAATAGGGGGTTATGCTATATTTCATGCAATTTTGTAAGCGGAAAAGTGCGGGCAAAAAACGTAAGGTTTTTTGTCTCGTTTTGACCGGCGATGAACGCTCTGTTCGGAGATTGTCAATAAATTTTAATAATTTTGAATAAAATGAAAGAACTGAATTCAAATAACATCCCAAAACACGTGGCCATCATTATGGACGGCAACGGGCGTTGGGCGAAACAACAGGGCAAAATCCGGGTTTTCGGGCATTCCAATGGTGTGAAAGCCGTACGTCGTTCCGTTTCTTATGCGCTGCGCAGCGGCGTGCAGGTGCTGACTTTGTATGCGTTCAGCAGTGAAAACTGGAATCGTCCCGAAGCCGAAGTATCGGCACTGATGGCATTGTTTATGCAGGCGCTGGATCGCGAAGTCAAAAAACTGCATAAAAACAACATCAAATTGCGGGTGTTGGGCGATAAATCGGGGTTCAGTGAAAAACTGCAGGAAAAAATCGAGAAAGCGGAAAAATTAACGGAAAACAATACGGCGTTAATCGTGAATATTGCGGCGAATTACGGCGGTTGCTGGGATATCGTGCAGGCGGCGAAAAAATTGGCGGCGCAGGTTAAGGAAGGAACGCTGGAAGTCGACCAGATCACGGAAGAACTTTTCCAGCGAAACTTGGTCACAGAAGAGCAGCCTGCGGTGGATTTGCTGATTCGGACCAGCGGCGAACAACGCATCAGTAACTTTTTACTTTGGCAGATTGCTTATGCGGAACTTTATTTTTCTGATGTGCTTTGGCCGGATTTTAACGAAAAAGAATTTAATCATGCAATTTTTGCATTTCAACAACGTGAACGCCGTTTTGGCGGTTCAGAATAAAGGAGCCAGACTTTGCTAAAAGAACGTGTTTTATCGGCGATTGTGTTGATTGCCATCGTTTGCGCTGCATTATTTCTCTTTTCCCCTTTTTATTTTGCGCTGACCTTAGGAGCGGTGGTGGCTCTCGCTGTGTGGGAATGGACGCAGTTTCCGCGTTTTAATCACAGTGTTTGGCGCTTTTCTTTAACGGCGATTGCTTCGGCTTTTTTATTCTTATGGATTTACAGCCAAGCGTCCTATCTGAACGCCGGAAAAGTGTTTGCCGGTTATGCGCAACCGATATTGTTGTTTGCCGTCATTTGGTGGTTTGCGGCGTTTTTCTTGGTAATCGGTTATCCGAAATCCGCCGCCATTTGGCGGAAATCCGTGATTTTGCAGCTGCTTTTCGCTTTTCTTACTTTGGTTCCGTTTTTTATCGGTGTGTTGAAATTACGTCTGGATCAATACACCGCCGACAGCATTCACGGTATTCAATTATTACTTTACGTCTTTATTTTGGTGTGGGCGGCGGACAGCGGCGCTTACTTTGTCGGTCGGCGATTCGGTAAACATAAATTGGCGCCGAAAGTTTCGCCGGGCAAAACCTGGCAGGGCGTTATCGGCGGATTAATCACCGCTTGTATTTTAGCGGCGTTATTTATCCATTTTGCCGGCGACAGTTTATTTAGTCACGGAACCTTGCCGAGTTTGACCGCACTTTCGGTGGCAACGGTTGCCGTGTCCGTCTTGGGTGATTTAACCGAAAGCATGTTTAAACGGGAAAGCGGCATTAAAGACAGCGGCAATTTAATTCCGGGACATGGCGGGGTGTTGGACCGAATCGATAGCCTGACGGCGGCAACACCGTTCTTTGCCTATTTTTATTTCTTTGTTTTATAAGGCAATATAATGTCATTTTTGTGGTCATTGGTTTCATTTATTATCGCCGTCTGTGTACTCGTGTTTGTGCATGAGTACGGGCATTTCTGGGCGGCTCAAAAGTGCGGTGTAAAAGTTCATCGTTTTTCCATCGGCTTCGGCAAAGTGTTGTGGCGACGGGTGGATAAAATGGGCACCGAATTTGCCGTATCCGCTATTCCTTTGGGCGGGTACGTGAAAATGCTGGATGAGCGTAATGAAGAAGTTCCGGTCGAACTGAAGCCGCAATCCTTTAACGGCAAAACCGTGTTGCAGCGCGCATTTATTATTGCCGCCGGTCCGCTGGCCAATTTCCTGTTCGCCGTTTTGGCTTACTGGATTATTTACGCTGTCGGTATTCCCGCGGTGAAGCCGGTTATTGCCAAGGTTGAACCGAATTCCGTTGCCGCCGCCGCGCAGCTGCAACCCGACAGCCAAATTCTTGCCGTGGACGGTGAAGACGCGCCGGATTGGGAAACCGTCAATATGCTGCTGGCAAGCAAATTAGGCAATGATTCCGTCGTTTTAACCTTAACGCCTTTCGGTGAAGATCAGCCTCGGGACAAAGTACTGAATCTGCGGAATTGGTCGTTTAATCCTGAAAAAGAATCCGCCTTTCGCGCCTTAGGCATTCAACCCGTTGCGAATAAAGCCGGTAATGTGTTATCGAGTGTAGTCAGCGGTTCGCCGGCGGAACGGGCCGGATTAAAAGTCGGTGACGTATTATTGCAACAGGACGGCTCGCCGGTAGTCTGGTCCGATTTGGTGGCTCAAATTCAAAAAGGGAGCCGGATCTCTTTGCTGATTGAGCGCAAGGGCGAACGCCATACCGTTTCTTTTACGCCTGTGGAAAAAGACGGCAAATATTTTGCCGGTATCGCACCAACCTTTGAACCGGTTAATGAAAAGTACCGTACCGAATTAAAATATGATATTCTTGAGGCGCTTAAAAAAGGCGTTGAAAAGACCGCGCAACTATCCTGGTTAACGATTAAAGTGATCGGTAAATTATTTACCGGCGATCTATCGCTGAATAATCTCAGCGGGCCGATTTCCATCGCGCAGGGCGCGGGCATGTCGGCCAGTATCGGTTTGATCTATTTCCTGAGTTTTATGGCGTTAATCAGTGTGAATCTCGGCATTATGAATCTGTTCCCGTTACCGGTACTGGACGGCGGACATTTGGTTTTTCTGGCGGCCGAAGGCATCAAAGGGAAGCCCGTTTCAGAAAAAATACAGGATTTTTGTTACCGAATCGGAGCGGCGTTGCTTTTAATGCTGACCGTATTCGCTTTATTTAACGATTTCTTACGTTTATAAAAAACGTGAAAAAATATAACCGCACTTTATAGGTGATTTAAACAATGAAAAAACTTTTAGTAGCTAGTTTGTTATTCGGCTCTGCCGGTGCGTATGCAGCGCCATTCGTTGTGCAGGATATTCGGATTGATGGCGTGCAATCGGGTGCGGAGGGAAAAGTCCTTGCGGGATTGCCGGTACAAGTGGGGAAACGGGTAACGGATTCCGATATCGCAAATGTGGTAAAAACGCTTTATTCGCGCGGTTATGATAATGTGCAGGCAAGTCGTGATGGCAACACCTTGCTTATTTCCGTTACGCAACAACCGGTTATTGCGGATGTCACGGTTTCCGGTAACGATTCGATTCCTACCGAAGCGCTGAAAGAAAATTTAGATAACAACGGTTTGAAAGCCGGCGAAGTGCTTAATCGCGAAAAACTGAACGCTTTTGCTCGAAGTTTAGAAGAGCATTATTACTCAACCGGTCGTTATAACGCGAAAGTCGAACCTGTGGTGAATAACCTGCCGAATAACCGCGCTGAAGTTAAATTACAGGTGACGGAAAATGATGTGGCGAAGTTGAAAGAAATTACTTTCGACGGCAATAACGCTTTTGACAGCGATACGTTACGCGAACAGATGGAATTAAGCGAAGACGCGTGGTATAAGCTATTCGGTGCGAAATTTACTACTGAAGATATGAACAAAGATCTTCAAACGTTAACGGATTATTACCAAAATCGCGGTTATGCGAAAGCCCGTGTGACGCCCGATGTCAAATTAAATGACGAAAAAACGGAAGTCCGTCTCGGTTTAAAAGTGGAAGAAGGTGATCGTTATACGCTGAAAAGCGCTCGAATTGTCGGCGATGTGGGCGGTATGCAGAACGAATTGCAACCGCTGGTTAACAGCCTGCATCTCAATGAAGAATTACGCCGCAATGAAATTGTTGATGTTGAGCAAAATATTAAAAATAAATTGGCGGAACAGGGTTACGCCATGGCGCAGGTGAATATCAGTCCTTCTTTGGACGAAGAAAATAAAACGGCGGATATTACTTATGTGGTGGATGCGGGGCGCCGTTATTCCGTGCGTCAGATTCGTTTTGAAGGCAATACCGTCAGTGCGGACAGCACATTGCGTCAGGAAATGCGTCAGCAGGAAGGAACGTGGTTGTCCTCTCAGTTGGTGGAATTGGGGAAAACCCGTTTAGATCGCACCGGCTTTTATGAAACCGTAGAATACCGCAATGAACCGGTGAAAGGTTCGGATGATGAAGTAGACGTTATCTATAAAGTGAAAGAGCGTAACACGGGGAGCATTAACTTCGGTATCGGTTACGGTACGGAAAGCGGTTTAAGTTATCAAGCCAGCATTAAACAGGATAACTTCCTGGGTATGGGATCGTCTATCAGTCTGGGCGGTTCCCGTAATGACTACGGTACCAGCGTGGATTTAGCCTATAACGAACCTTATTTCACCAAAGACGGCGTCAGTCTGGGCGGGAATGTATTCTATCAAACCTACGATAACTCGGACACGGACGATAATGTGGCATCCTATAAACGTAAAACTTACGGGTTGAATTTAACGCTCGGTTTTCCGGTTAACGAAAATAATGCCTATTATATCGGGGCGGGTTATTCCTATAATAAATTAAGCAATATTAGAGCGGAATATACCCGTAACTTATATCGTGAATCCATGGGTTATGACGAGTGGGAATTTAAATCTCATGATTATACGATTTCCGCAGGTTGGAATTACAATAGCTTAAACCGCGGTTATTTTCCTACCAAAGGGGTGAAGGCCACCGTCGGCGGAACCGTTACTGTCCCGGGTTCGGATAATAAATTCTATAAATTAAGCGCGGAAGCTACCGGTTATTATCCGTTAAACCGTGAACATTCATGGGTGCTTTCCGGTCGCGCATCAGCCGCTTATGCCAACGGATTCAACGGCAAACGTTTACCGTTCTATCAAAACTATAACTTGGGCGGTATCGGTACGATCCGCGGTTTCTCTTACGGCGGTTTCGGTCCGCAAGCAATCTATGCGGATAGAAACGGCGACTACAATCTTGTTAACGACGATGTAGTGGGCGGTAACGCCATGGCTACGGCAAGTGTGGAATTAATCGTACCGACCCCGTTTGTTGCCGAGAAAAACCAAAATAGCGTACGTACCTCATTATTTGTCGATGCGGGCAGTTTGTGGAATACAAAATGGAGCGATGCGGATAAAGCAAGATTCCCGACGCTGCCGGATTACGGCGATCCGTCACGTATTCGCGCATCCGCCGGTGTGGCGTTCCAATGGCAATCTCCGATTGGTCCGTTGGTGTTTTCCTATGCCAAACCAATCAAAAAATATGATGAGGACGACGTAGAACAATTCCAATTCAGTATTGGCGGCTCGTTCTAATTCCGATGAACTAATCAAAGGTTTGTCAGTCGAAATAAATGTCCGTGTTCGTTGTGAAACGGACACGAAATTAATTAACAATCAACCAAGGAAATTTACAATGAAAACTGTCGTAAAAGCCACCGCACTTTCTTTAGCTTTAGCATTCGCCTCTTCCGCTGCCGTTGCGGCTGAAAATATCGCGTTCTTAAATGCCGGCGTGGTTTTCCAGAACCATCCGGATCGCGCGGCTATCGCTAAAAAATTAGATGACCAATTTAAAGGTGAAGCCGACAAATTAGCGGCGAGTAAAAAAGCAATCGATGCTAAAATCGCCGCACTACAAAAAGAAGCGAAAGATTTGCGTAGCGCAGACATCAAAAAACGTGAAGACGAAATTAACAAGTTAATGCGCGAACAAGACGCCAAAGCGCGTAAATTCCAACAAAAAACACAACAGGTTGAACGCGAAGAAACCGCTAAACTGTTAGAATCCATCCAGAAAGCCACTAACGATTTCGCAAAAGAAAAGGGCTATACCTATGTACTTGACGCCAATTCGGTGATTTATGCGGCGGACGGTAAAGATATTACCGAAGACGTATTAACGGCCGTAGGCGGTAAGTTACCGGCGGAACCGAAAGACGGCAAACCGGCGGAAGCGCCTAAAGCGGAATAATCGGCAAAAGGAAACTTCTGAATGCGTTCCTATTCCTTACAAGAATTAGCAAACCAAATCGGCGGGGCCATTCGTGGCAACGCCGATGTCGTTGTTAATAGTATCGCTCCTTTGGATAAAGCCGCGGGCGAACATTTAACCTTTATTTCCAATGTCAAATACCGTCCGTATTTATCTCAGGCGCAGGCGGGCATTCTGGTGGTTTCGCCGGCCGACGTGGAATTTTGCGCCGACGACGCTAATCTGATTATTGTGGAAAATCCTTACGTGGCTTATGCCCGTTTGGCGCAATATATGGATACCGCCCCGAAAGCGGCGGTCAATATTGCACCAAGTGCGGTCATTTCTGAGACCGTTTTATTGGGGCAGAACGTGTCGATTGGCGCCAATGCGGTGATCGAAGCCGGCGCGGTAATCGGCGATAACGCCGTTATCGGTGCGGGTTGCTTTATCGGGCAAAATACTAAAATCGGTCGCAACACTCAGCTTTGGGCGAATGTCAGTATTTACCACGAAGTGGAAATCGGCGAGGATTGTCTGGTGCAATCCGGCGCGGTGATTGGTAGCGACGGTTTCGGTTATGCCAACGAGCGCGGCCAATGGATTAAGATCCCGCAAACCGGTCGCGTGATTATCGGCAATCGAGTGGAAATCGGCGCCTGCACCTGTATCGATCGCGGTGCGTTGGATGATACCGTGATTGAAGATAACGTGATTATCGACAATCTTTGCCAAATCGCTCATAACGTGCATATCGGCACGGGAACGGCAGTTGCCGGCGGCGTTATTATGGCGGGCAGTTTAACCGTCGGTCGTTATTGCCAAATCGGCGGTGCAAGCGTGATTAACGGACACATGGAAATTTGTGATCAGGCCATCGTTACCGGCATGAGTATGGTGATGCGCCCGATCGACAAACCGGGCATTTATTCTTCCGGTATTCCGTTGCAACCGAATAAAGAATGGCGTAAAACCGCGGCGTTAACCATGGACATTGATAAAATGAACAAACGGTTAAAAGCGGTGGAGAAAAAACTCGCCGAATAACGGTTAAAAAAACTTATCGATTTTTGCCCGCACTTTTCGGTGCGTTTGGCTTATTCTGCGCGCGAAATCAAAGGCATTTGCCGGATTTATTCTTATGCGGTAGTCAGGCGAATATTAGCTTGCCGCAATTGGTTAACTGTTTCGCTGGATAATGCACGGTCTGTAATAATATCCGTTAATTCGCCGAGTTTTGCCGCGCAGAATAATGAAAATTTGCCGTATTTGCTGCTGTCGGCAACTAAGATACGTCTTGTGGCATTGTGTAAAAGCGATTTTTTCAGTGCCGCTTTTTCTTCCGTCGGCGCGGTAATGCCTTTTTCTAATGACCAAGAGTTACAGCTTATAAAAGCAAAATCCGGATTAACGTCCTGTAAAAATGAGATGCTTTGATTGCCGATACAAGATTGGCTGCTGCTGTCGATACGCCCGCCGGTCATGGTCACTTCAATTTGTTTATATTCGGAAAGTAGTAGCGCAATATGCAGATCCGTCGTAATAACCCGCAAAGGGAGATGGGTAATTTTTTTCGCTATACATAATGTGGTTGTTCCGGCGTCTAAAACCACTGAATTGCCTGCCGTAATCAATGATACCGCATAATCTGCAATTCGTTCTTTTTCAATTATTTGGCGGGATTGTTTTTCGTTAGTAGTGGGTTGAAACGGAATAAACTGATTGAGCGCCACGCCGCCGTGAGTACGAATAATCGATCCTTTCTCATCCAGCTTAATTAAATCTCGGCGGATGGTTGCCGGCGATGAGTTGGTGACTTTAACAAGCTGCTCCACTGTTGCGATATTGTGACTTTTCAGATAGAGCATGATTGTTTCGTGGCGATCATTTGGCATATGACATTCCTTATCGGCTTGATATTTTAAATGGATAATTATGTTTTCGATGTAAAGAGTATAGCGCAAAAGTCCGTTGAATTATCGATGATTTTTATGACATTGTAGTTTATAAAAAAACGCCGGCATTTTGCCGGCGTTACGTTATAGTCAGATAATTTCTTTGGGAATTTTAAACACCGCTTTGCGTACGGTAGCGGGCGCTTTAACCATGCAAAGCGCTTGATGCGGTTCGCCGGGATAAAAGGTAACAAAATCGCCGGCGCGCAGCAAAATGCCGTTGGTTAGTACGGGATCATTTAAAATATATAAATCGGGCTTTTTTTCGACCGCACTTTGACCGATGGCATTCGTTAAGCTGTAATTGATAATTTCTTCGCCTTTTAAAATTAACTGAATATCAAGGTAATTTTCGTGAAATTCCGTATGGCGTGTTTCTGCCGGCGAAGTTTGCGAATCGCCGACATTACAAAACCACGTTGCACCTTCAGGTTGATATTTGCCGTCCGGTAAAGATTGCAATTTTTCCAAACTGAATTCGGGATGAGACAAAATTTCATAGAGTGATTTCGGCAACGTTGCTAACGTTAAATTTTTCATATTTCCGGCAATCATAATCTTCTCCTATAAAAGAATGTCATGCTTTCGAATGACATTTCTTATAATTAAGCATTTTTAACCCAAGATTCATCGACGCAAACATATTTAATCGCCATTCGGTAGAACGTATAAGCAATATGTAATTTACCGTCTAATCCTTGTTTAATACTCGGATAGGAAAGTTCTCGGTTAAGCTGTTCTCTTGAGTTATTGGACATACAATAACCGTCACCTTCATCTAGGTTACGGATATAAGGCCAGGTTTGGCCGTTGTCCGCAGAAATGGCTAGTGACATTGGTGCGCGTGGCGCTCCCCAGAAGGCATTACGTTGTCCTTCAACTAATTCCGCTTCTTTTTTCCGTTCTTTGCTTTCATCTTCAATTTCATCATAGAGTGAAAGGCGGCGTTCTTTGGCATCTTTTGCGCTTGAATTATTGAATACTAAAGCAATATCGCCGTTATCAAGCACATCGGCCTGAATGGACGCATTGTTATTCGGCAGTGGGAGCGGTTTAGGTTCCGACCAGGTTTCACCGTTATCAAATGAGCGGCTTTCATAGATAAAGTCTGCCCAACGGCTGCGATAAAGCGCATATAAACTACCGTCTTTGAGTTTTAACACATTCATATGAACACAGCCCGTACTATTCGGCACATCGACGGAACGCCACGTTTTGCCTTTATCGTTTGAAATCATGACCGTACTTGTGTCATAGCTGCCAACCCATTTTTCACCCGGACGCGCAATACAATAGAACACCGGAAGCAACCAGTTGCCGTTATCCAATACCACAATCGGCTGGCGAATAAATATGCCTTTGTTCGGATCTTCCAGTAACACCTCAATCGGTCCCCAGGTTTCGCCCAAATCCGTTGATTTGCGATAACGAACGATCGCCGTATCTTGATTACCTGAAATTTGAGCGGTATATAAAATCCATAAAATATTGTCAGGATCTAAGAAAAATACCGGATTTTGTTCCGAGCGGGTCGGATCATCAGAAAGTTTTACTGCCGGCGTCCAAGTATCAGAGCCTTTTTTTAAGCGTGAGAAATAGGCTGAAATATCGGAAATCCCTTCTTGCGTTCCGCCAAACCAAGTACAGAGCAAATCACCGTTTGGTAACGGAAATAAGTTAGCCGCATGATTTTGTACACATTCTGTCGGCAAGTAGGCATCTTTGCGTGCTGTATCGTTCGGATTTACAACCACTTTACCCGATAAATCTAATTTAATCATTTCTTCAGTCATTTTATTTCTCCTCTTAAACAGGGAATAGAATCAGTGCGCCTGCCGTAAGCGCCAGTAAACGGATAAAGTATTGCGGAATGGTGAATTTCCAGAATTCGATCATGGTGTATTTACCCGTCCCCATAATTAATGCCGGCATACCGTCCACAGGAAGAAAATGTCCACACCAACCTGAAATAACGATTGCACTTGCCGCGGCTGTCGGATTAAATCCAAGCTCTAAACAGGTTGCTATAGCAAGTGGGGCAAATACAAATACCGTACCTATTGTTGAACCGGTTAAGGTCGCCAATAAACTGGTTAAGATACAGAAGGTGAAAATCAACAAGAATGGGTTAATATCGGAACCGAGCATATCCGCTACGGATTTACCGACCATTTCTGTAAGTCCTGTACTGCCTAGTGCGTCAGCAACCCCAATAACTCCGGCAGACATAAGAATGATCGGTGCACTAATGGCATTTCTTATTTCCGTGAAATCCAGTACACCGGCTAAGAAGATCGGCAGAACGGCAAGACCGGTCAGCGCATAACCCGCATCACCAACGTAACTTTGTGCAATCATCCCGGCAACTGCGAGAGCAAATGAAAGATAAGTTACGGTTTCCTGTTTTTTGCTCAAGCGGTTTTCGTTATTTTCTGTCGGATTACTGTCATTTGTTGCCGTAGCAATCGGATGTTCCGGCAAAATTTTATAAGCAGCCAAACACCAAGCGAGAAAACCGAGCGAAACAATCAACTGCACGATGGCAAAATTGACTAAGTTAACATTGGTGGCGGCTCCCGCCGCCTCCAATACGGCAATAGTGACGCCATATTGCAAAGCGGTATTAAACGGGGCAATCGGGTGATTGGCGGCAAAACCGGCAGGCATCAATACTTTAGACGGCGCAAGCGCTTTGGTGTCCGGTAACGCAGATAAAAGTCCGATAACCAACACGTAATAAGCGGTTGAACCCATACCGAACAGGCTTGTTCCCACCATCACGACCACAATCAGAAGGGTGTATGCTTTAAAACCGCCGTGCTTCGCCATATTAAAGATGACCGATTTAAATGTGGTAATGAAACTCGTCTTTTGCAAGGCGGCGATGATAGCCATAAACGCTGCAAGCATCATAATGGTTGAGTTAGCAAAACCGCCAAAAGCGACCTTAATATCAACTACTCCAGTTACCACCAATAAAAGACAGGCAATAAGCGGAGGTACGCCGAAAGGAAGTTTGTCTCTCATAATTAAAATAATCATGAGAGCCGTAATGGCTAACGCAATAATCATTTGGGTTGTCATAAGTCACCTCCTCCAGCCTTGTCCGCATTCCGTATAAACGCCTATTTCAATTTAAAGGTGATTGCCTAAGCAATCACTAAATCAACTATAGAAAGGTTCATTGCCACAGATTAAATAATGTTCTCACATATCAGTTGAATACTTGCTTGAATTAAAAATCAGTTATTCACCAAATCTTTATTGCTTTCAAACAGCTTCAATGCTCCATCAAGGTGTTTAATTAAATCCTGAGTACCAACAAAGGTCGGAGAAACGCTATATGCCTCTTCTGTTTTTTTACGGAATTCCGCTTTTTCAGTGACGGATTTAATCGCATTGGCGGTTTTTTCAATAATTTTGGGATCCGTACCTTTTGGATAGCTAAGGAAATAGTAACGTTCCGCCGTCCAGTTTACCCCTTGTTCTTTGGCAGTCGGTACTTTATCGAATAATTTATTACGATTTTCTGCAATCACCGCAAGCGGAACGAAATCTCCCGAATCAAAGTAAGATTTCATCACTCCGTAAGGATTAACGTTAATATCAATTTTACCCGCTAATAATGCCGCATTGCGGTCACTGCCGCCGCCCGCATCAACAATATTAAAATCAATACCCGTATCTTTCTCCAGCACGCGCCCTAAGTAATAAGAATAGCCACCGACGGATGAAGCATAAATTAATTTCCCCGGTTCGGATTTTGCCTTAGTAATTAAATCAGTTAAGTTTTTGTAACCGCTTTTTGCATTGACCGCTATCACATAAGAATCATCCACGATAGTAGCGGCAACGGGAGCAAGTGCTTCATGCGCCTGAGCGGATAAGCCAACGACTTTATTAGTTAACATGGATTCATGGAAAAATAAGGCGGTATAGCCGTCCGGTGCGGCATTTACAACCTGTTTCATACCTGCATTGCCATTAGCGCCGGAAACATTATTGACGATAATTCGAACGCCCAGCTCTTTTTCTAAATTGCTCGCCAAATTGCGCGCATGAAAATCGGTATCGCCGCCCGCACCAAAAGGCACAATTAAAGTAATGGTTTTTTGCGGCCAATTATCTCCTGCCGCTGGTGTATTTGCTGTTCCCTCCGATTTCTTATCGCAAGCGACAATGGCTAACCCCAACGCCCCCATACAAATTAAACTCAATATTTTTTTCATAATATGCTCCTCGATAAATTAACTAGTCTGTTTTTTTATTCTTGAACGCACGGCAAACAAGATTACAAGTGCGGTCAAAATAAAGAA
Source organism: uncultured Actinobacillus sp. (assembly GCA_963539805.1). Lineage (GTDB taxonomy): Bacteria > Pseudomonadota > Gammaproteobacteria > Enterobacterales > Pasteurellaceae > Exercitatus. The sequence goes on from CAUTMS010000001.1 coordinate 169,854, forward strand.
AGTTGTTGCGATCGGCGCTTTAAAAAATGCGGTAAAATCACCTTGTGAGAACATTAACCCGCGTCTTAAATTGATTTCGGCTAACGGTCCGATAATAAAACCCAGAATAAACGGAGCTGACGGAATGGATAATTTGTAAAAAGCAAATCCAATTATGCCGAACAGTACCGTTGCCCATACGTCAAAAAAGTTATTTCTCACCCCAAATGCACCGATAATACAGAACAGGAAAATGGCGGGTAATAAGAAATGTTTTGGAATAGCCAGGATTTTAGTGAAGATTCTCAAGCCGTAAAATTCCATTACAAACATCACGACAGCCCCAAAGAGCATAGCTACAAAAACGGCATATACCGTGCTTACGTTTTCCGTAAACATTAACGGACCCGGAATAATGCCGTGTAAGGTCAAACCTCCCAATAAAATGGCGGTTACCGTATCACCGGGAATCCCCAACGCCAATAACGGAACTAAAGCCCCGCCAATTGCCGCATTATTGGACGATTCGGAAGCGACAATACCGTCCATAATACCCGTTCCGTATTTTTCAGGATATTTAGACGTAGATTTAGAAACGGTATATGCCATCACATTTGCCGCTCCGCCACCAATGCCCGGTAAAATACCGATTCCCGTACCTAAAGAGGAGCAAATAAGAAAATTTTTAGTTTGACCGAAAAATTCTTTTAATGAAAAGCCCAAACCTTTTTCCATACGAATAGCGGTAATGACTTGCATATTTTGTTTTTCGGATTTTACAGTATCGGCTTTGGCGATAATTTCATTAATAGCAAATAAACCGATTAAAACCGGTAGTACGTCAAAACCATAGGCAATTTCTTCGGAACCGAAGGTAAATCGATTTACGGATGCAATACTGTCCATGCCGACAGTGGCAAACATACATCCCATTAAGCCGGAAATTAGCCCTTTCCAAATATTATCGCCAGATAACCCCACCAGCATGCTCAATGAAAATAACGCGACCGCAAAGTATTCGTAAGCACCGAATTTAATTGCAATTTTTGCCAGTATGGGTGAAAGAAAAATTAAGATAACGGTTGAAAATATAGTGCCTAAAAAAGAAAACGTAACACCTACGCCCAAGGCTTTAAACGCTTGATTCCGTTTTGTCATCGGATAACCGTCAAAACATGTCGCAATGGAAGAAGGTGTCCCCGGAATACCCGTTAAAATGGCTGTAATTAATCCGCCGGAAATCCCTCCAATATAGAGCGCAATCAATAAAATTACTGCCATATTGGGATCTAATGCATAAGTTATCGGTAAAAATAAGGCTAACGCCATGGTTGCCGATAAGCCCGGAACAGATCCAAAAATAATACCGACAAATACACCACCTAACAGACAAGCCAGTCCTGTCAGGGTAAATAAAGAAACCGTTGATTGAAGTAATAAATCCAACATAATTTATTCCCCCACTAGAATAGAATACCTGAAGGCATGGTCAGATTGAGATAATAACTAAATACACAATAGGCAACGATCGGCAAGACGATTGAAAAAACGGCATATATCCAATAAACCTTTTTCACATACTGTGGTGTTAACAATATAGACAAAAGGAATAAAAATGGGACAGAGGTTGAAATAAATCCAAGGTATTGCATTAATAATACATAAATGAAAATCAGACCGATGACCGCAAAAATTCTCTTCCAATCGGTTTCTTTCCGTTCTTTTTGTGCTAATCCTTTTTGAATCTTAAAAGAAGAAGTGATCATTAATATAACGGCGGACAGAAGTAATAAAGAACCATAAATTTTGGGCATAAAATCCGCTTCAACACTAACCAGGTTTTTGGTTTCGATCAAAAATGCGTTAGTTAAATAAAATAATGCCACGAAGAAAAAGATAAATCCTGCCAAGAAATTCTTATCTGAAAAATACTTATTCATTTTGATTTTCCCTTTTGGCTATAGCCCGATAATTCCTATATCGGGCTTATAGTTTAATTAAATAATTTGTTCGTAAATAAAACGAATATCTGCTTTCGTCATCTCCTTCGGGTTATTATCAAGCAATCTTCTTACCGTGAAGGCAGAATCTACCAGTTCATCTAAGATTTCTATCGAAATTCCGACCGCACTTAAATCGCAGTGAATATTTAAATCCCGAATTAAAGCATAAAGTTCATCAATCAGCTTTTCAGCCGCCTGTCTCGGGGATAGTTCTGATACATTTAAGCCCATTGATTTGGCGACATTGGCAAATTTTTCTTCACAGGCATCCAAATTAAATTTCATGACATCAGGTAATAAAATGGCATTAGAAAGTCCATGCGGAATATGATATTTACCGCCCAACGGATAAGACAGCGCATGTACCGCTACCGTACTTGAAGTGGCAATACAGACGCCTCCGAAATAAGAACCTAGTAACATATCTTCACGCGCCTGAAGGTTAGAACCCTCACGATAAGCCGTACGAATACTACGCGAAATCAGCTCAACGGCTTTTAATGCGAAGGTATCAGTAAACGGACTCGCTTTTTTCGAAATATAACATTCAATCGCATGACAAAGTGCATCAATTCCAGTATTGGCGGTAATATGGGGAGGTAAACCAACGGTCATTTGCGGATCCAAAATAACACAATTCGGTATCATTTTTTCATCGACAATACCGACTTTTAATTCTCGTTCGGGAAGTAACACTATAGCGTTTTGTGTCGCCTCAGAGCCAGTTCCGGAAGTTGTCGGAATCATCATAGTGGGGATTCCGCGTTGCTGGAACTTAGCTTTATTATCCACCACGTCTTGTAACTCAACCTGATTATTTAATAAAATAGCAACCAATTTAGCTGTATCCATTGCACTTCCGCCACCAATGCCGATAACCATTTGGGCGTTAAACTGTTTGGCTGTTTGGTAGATGTTATTTACCTGACCTAGTGAAGGTTCGGGCGGTGTGTCGCTGATCACCTGAACATGAATTCCCGCCTGTTCCAATAACATTTTAGGCTGTTCAATCAATCCTGCTTTAAAAACACCCGAATCGGTGATAATCACCACATTGTCAGCTCGAAAGCTTTGTACGACATCCGCAATCTGATGAATGCTTCCAACTCCGCCAATCACTTTGTTGGTATGAAATAAAGAATATGTCATTACTAATCCTCCATTATTTATTCTGCTTCTATTTCTTCCAACGCGGATGTTCGTAAGCTTCCGGATTACAGACGTAAGTCCATCTTTCTCTGTTAATCACTGCCAAAACACCCTCGGCGGCCATGGTCGCTACACCTGAAGCGGCTTCTTTGGTTTGTCCTGCCATATGCGGTGAAACAATTACATTATTTAACTTGAATAATGGTAAATTCACATCTACAGGTTCATGTGCAAATACATCCAACCCTGCAGAATGGATTACACCTTGTTTCAGTGCGTCGGTTAAAGCTGTCTCATCGATAACTTCTCCTCTTGCGCAGTTAATCAAAATGGTATTTTTATTCATCCAACCCAATTCTTTTTCACCGATTAAATTCAGTGTTTCCTTAGTAAGCGGAACGTGAATTGAAATTACATCGGAATCACGAATTACCTGTTCCAATTGTGTACAGTAGCTATACCCCCCTTTCTCAATAATCTCCCGATTGACAAAAGGATCATATACTTTAATTTTCATACCGATCGCTTTCGACATCTGTGCCAGAATAGAACCGATACGTCCGTAACCAATTAATCCCAAGGTTTTACCGTTTAACTCATAGGCTTTATAGCTGCTACGAACGGCAAAATTACCTTTACGCATTTCTAAGTCGGAACGAACTAAATCTTTAGCACAAGCAAACATGAGTGCAAAGGCATGTTCCGCAACCGAACGCGTATTAGCACCCGGTGCAATAACCACAGGAATGCCTAATTCGGTAGCGGTTTTTACATCCACATTATCAACACCAACCCCGGGACGTCCGATAACTTTAAGATTTCTCGCCTGCAACATGGTTTCCCGATCAATCGAACCGATACGAATAATGAGTCCATCCGCATCCAGTAACTCTGGCAACATGGCTTTCGGATGACCGTCATTGGTAATCGCTACTTGCACTTGTCCTTTTTCCAGCACGTCCATGCCCGCTTCATGTAAACGATGAGAAATTACTACTTTTGCCATAGCCCGCCTTCCTATTCGTTATACAATTTAAATACATCTCGTAAAGCATTATCAATTGTCGTATTCGCGCAATTAGACGGTTCTCTGGCAGGTCCCACATTATGTCCGCGTAAAAGTGCGGCGCGTTTTACCACAGAATTTGGATTGCCCATTTGCATGACATTGCGGAATGCCCGGATTTTTTTCTGAGCTTCATTGGCTTTGTCAAAATCACCTTGTTTCCAATATTCATAAATGGAGACCATCAGTTCAGGGAAGACATTGGAACAACCGCTAATGGCACCCGTGCCGCCGGCAAGTAACGTCCAAAGGATTAATGAATCGCTGCCCGCCATAACGCTAATATTAGGAACGGTATTCTCTATGTATTTCAATGTGTTATCGAAATTACCGCTGCTATCTTTAATCCCAATAATATTGCTGTTTTCTTCGGCGAGTTTTTTCACCGTTTTATAATCGATATTATTGCCTGAGCGTGCCGGAATGTTGTACATCAAAATTGGAGCATTAACGCTTTTTGCGACGGAATTAAAGTGACGATATAAATCGTCCTGGCTAACGGAAACAAAGTATGGTGAAATCACAGAAAGCACGTCTACTCCGAGATCTAATACTTTATTTGAGAATTCAATGGTTTCCTTTGTCGTAATACAGCCGGTGCCGGCGTAAACCGGAACCCGTCCGTTTACCGCTTCAACGGCGGCTTTTATAATTTCCAATTTTTCGTTTTGACTGAAAGCATAGAATTCGCCGTTAGTTCCCAATGGGAAAATGCCGTGAATACCGGCTTTTATGAGATAATCAATAAATTCTTTGTAGGCTTCCGGATTAAATTTTTCGTTCTCGTCCAGTGCGGTGAGTACGGGAGCGATAACACCTTCGGGTTTAAACATAATGAACTCCTTTTTTATTGATTTTCGTATTTGATATTAGCCATTTTGGCACCAAGGTATAACGCCTCGGTCATACTGCGACTATCGGCAATACCTTGACCTGCAATTTGGAATGCGGTCCCGTGATCAACCGAAGTACGGATAAACGGTAAACCGGTCGTAACGTTAACTCCGCTGTCAAAACCGATAAGTTTTAACGGAATATGGCCTTGGTCGTGATACATCACAACCACCATATCGAATTCATCCAGATTCGCCGCTCGGTGGAAAACGGTATCCGGCGGAATCGGCCCTACCGCATTGATTCCTTTCGCTTGTGCTTCCAGAACCGCCGGTAAAATCTCTTCTTCATCTTCCGTACCAAATAAACCGTGTTCGCCCGCATGCGCATTAAAACCCGCCACGGCAATGCGCGGTTGTTTGAAACCGAGCATTTTGGTGTATTCCTGAGCCAGTTCGATGACGGTTAAAACGCGCTCTTTTTTGATTAAATCGCAAGCTTGGCGCATTGACACATGAGTCGTGACATGAATCACATTTAATTTTTCGCTGGTAAGCATCATCGAAAAATCTTCGGTATGGCTGAGTTGAGCGAGAATTTCCGTATGGCCCGGAAACATTTTGCCGCCCGCATGCAACGCTTCTTTGTTTAAAGGTGCGGTCACAATTGCGTGAATTTTTCCTTTCATGGTTAAATCAACCGCACGTTCGATAAATTCATAAGCGGCTTTTCCTGCGCGGGCGTCTACTTTTGAAAACGGCAAGTCGGCAGGCAGGTTATCTAAATCAATGATGTCAATGTAACCGAATTCACTTTGATAATGATCGAGATCGTCAACTTTACGCAGCTTGAGATTGGATTTAACGATAGGTAATGCGCGCTGCATAATTTTGAAATCGCCGATAACAACGGGATGCGCTAAATCGTAAATTCTTTTATCTTCTAACGCCTTGACGATTACTTCGGGTCCGATACCCGCCGCATCGCCCATTGTGATACCTAAAATTGGTTTCATTGAATACTCCTTAATTCTCTGTAATTTCTATAAAATTTGTTATGAACCGAAACGTAGAATCTGATTTTTGTAGATGTGTTTTACTTTATGACGCGAAAATGATCTTCTATTTGAGCATTTTCAATCTTATTAAACACGCTGTTTGTTTCGACGTTATATTAGAAATCGCTAGGAAGTATAGCGTTTATTTTTCAAATAAGTTGTGATCTGAATCACAATTTTATGATTTATTTAAATCTCATGATTATATTTAATCATTTTGGGGCGTCACAAAAAACACCATAACGGTGATGTAATATGTGAGGTCTGAGGGAAATAAGTTATGGATATTGTTGTTTGTCGGTTTGAATTTATGAAGAAGATGCAAGCCTGGACAGTGAATCCGAGAAATCTGTAAACGGCTGAAATTAACCCTGGTCAATCTTATCCTAAGCTTGTAAAATAACCGACTAATTTTATCTATTACATTTTTAATGAATTCAGAAAATGACACAGAAATTACATATTAAAACCTGGGGCTGCCAGATGAATGAGTATGACAGCGCTAAAATTGCCGATTTATTGTTCAGCACCCACGGACTGGAATTAACGGAAGAAGCGGAACAGGCGGACGTGCTGCTATTAAATACCTGTTCGATTCGTGAAAAAGCACAGGAAAAAGTGTTTTCCCAACTAGGTCGTTGGAAAAGCTGGAAAAACGAAAAGCCGGGTTTAATCATCGGCGTGGGCGGTTGCGTCGCATCACAGGAAGGCGAGCATATCCGCGAACGCGCACCGTTCGTAGATATTATTTTCGGACCGCAAACTTTACACCGTTTGCCTGAAATGATTAATCAGATTCGAGGCGGTAAAAGTTCGGTTGTTGACGTCAGTTTCCCGGAAATTGAAAAATTCGACTGCCTGCCCGAGCCGAAAGCGGAAGGGCCGACCGCATTCGTTTCAATTATGGAAGGCTGTAATAAATATTGCACCTATTGTGTCGTGCCTTATACCCGCGGGGAAGAAGTCAGCCGTCCGTTGGACGACGTTTTGTTTGAAGTGGCGCAGTTGGCGGAACAGGGCGTACGCGAAATCAATCTGTTAGGACAAAATGTAAACGCTTATCGCGGTCCGACGCACGACGGCGGCATTTGTACTTTTACCGAATTATTGCGTTTAGTGGCTTCCATCGACGGTATTGACCGCCTGCGTTTCACCACCAGCCATCCGATTGAGTTTACCGACGATATTATTGAGGTTTACGCGGATACGCCGGAATTGGTCAGTTTCCTGCATTTGCCGGTGCAGGCGGGTTCCGATCGTATTTTGACCATGATGAAACGCGGTCATACGGCGTTGGAATATAAGTCCATTATCCGTAAATTACGCAAAGTGCGCCCGGATATTCAAATCAGTTCGGATTTCATCGTCGGCTTCCCGGGAGAAACCAACGAGGAATTTGAGCAAACCATGAATCTGATTGCCGATGTAAATTTCGACATGAGTTTCAGTTTTGTGTATTCCGCCCGGCCGGGCACGCCTGCGGCAGATATGCCGGACGATGTGAGCGAAGAAGAGAAAAAACAGCGTCTGTATTTGCTTCAGCAACGGATCAACAATCAGGCGGCGAAATTCAGCCGCGCGATGCTTGGCACCGAACAGCGCGTGCTGGTGGAAGGCCCGTCGAAGAAAGACATTATGGAATTGACCGGTCGCACCGAAAACAACCGTATCGTGAATTTCAAAGGCACACCGGATATGATTGGTAAATTTGTCGATATTAAAATTACCGACGTGTTTACCAATTCCCTGCGCGGCGATGTGGTACGTACCGAAGATGAAATGGGGTTACGGGTGGAACAATCGCCGCAATCGGTGATCGAACGCACTCGTAAAGAAGACGAATTGGGCGTCGGCAAATACGTGGCATAATCTTCTCATAAAAAAACGTTTCATTTTTTGACCGCACTTTGATGTAAAGTGCGGTCGTTTTTTATGGCGATTTGTTATAAAACATAGCGAAGCATTATTTCTTATTCATATTAGCGCCTCGTATAATGATTCAATCGAAATCCTGACAAATTTATCATAATGAACTGGCAATATATTTGGAACGCCGTCCCGAGATTTATCGACGCAACTCTACTGACGCTGAATTTATCCCTTTGGAGCATTATTCTGTCGATGATTATCGGCGTGTTTTGCGCGGTGGCGCTTGTTTATAAAATCCGCGGATTGCAGGGCTTCGTGAAAGCCTACATTGAACTTTCGCGCAATACGCCGCTGCTGATTCAGGTATTTTTTCTTTATTTCGGGTTATCGAAAATCGGTATCAAACTGGACGGCTTCACCTGCGGCATTATCGGGCTGGCTTTTCTTGGCGGCAGTTACATGGCGGAGGCCTTCCGAGCCGGCCTGGAAGCGGTTTCCAACGGGCAAATCGAAAGTGCGCTGAGTTTGGGATTGACTGCACGTCAGGCTTTTCGTTACGTGATTTTCCCGCAGGCATTCGCGATTTCAACGCCCGCTATCGGCGCTAACTGCCTGTTTCTCATGAAAGAAACCTCGGTGATCAGCGCCATTGCGGTGGCGGAATTAATGTTTTTGGCGAAAGATATAATCGGTATGGATTATAAAACCAACGAAGCCTTGTTTTTGCTGGTGGTATTTTATTTGATTATTTTATTGCCGGTTTCCGTTTATATCCGTTATTTGGAGCGCCGTTTACGCCGCGCAAAATATGGAGCGTAGCATGGGATTGGGTATTCTTTTTCAAGGTTCGAATTTTGAGCGTTTGCTCGGCGGACTCGGCGTGACGGCGGAAATCGCGTTTGTCTCAGTCTTCTTCGCCTGTATTCTCGGCGTATTATTGGGCATAGTGATGACAAGCCGCAACAAAATTATCCGTTTTTGGTGCCGGTTTTATTTAGAAGTGGTACGCATCATCCCGTTGCTGGTGCTGTTATTTTTAGTTTATTTCGGTTTTGCCAAGTGGTTTAACGCCCATTTGGACGGCGTTTTGGTCTGTATTGTCGTTTTTGTCTTCTGGGGCGCGGCGGAAATGGGCGATTTGGTGCGCGGCGCCTTAACGTCCATTGAAAAACATCAGGTTGAAGCGGCTTACGCGCTGGGGTTAAGCAAAATGCAGACTTTTATTTATATTTTGTTGCCGCAAAGTTTAAAACGCGTGACGCCGGGCGCGATCAATCTGTTCACCCGTATGGTGAAAACCAGTTCGCTGGCGATGTTAATCGGTGTATTGGAAGTCATTAAAGTGGGACAACAGATTATTGAAACGTCTCTGTTTACGGATCCGTCGGCGGCGCTGTGGATTTACGGAGTAATTTTCGTACTGTATTTTGTGATTTGTTATCCGTTATCGTTATTTTCAAAATATTTGGAAAGCCGTTGGGAAAATTAGACATTATGGCATTGCTTGAAATTAAAAATTTAGTCAAAAATTACGGCGAAGTGACCGCACTTAACGGCATTGATTTATCCGTGAGAAAAGCCGAAGTCGTTGTAATTCTGGGACCGTCCGGCTGCGGCAAAAGTACATTATTGCGTTGTATTAACGGCTTAGAGGAAATCAAAAGCGGCGAATTGACGCTACAAAACTACGGCAAACTGGGCAAAGACATTTCCTGGGTTGAAGCGCGTCAGCATATCGGCATGGTCTTTCAGAGCTACGAATTGTTTTCCCATATGTCGGTGATCGATAACATTTTGCTCGGCCCGATGAAAGTACAAAAACGCAAACGGGAAGAAGTGGAAAAGCAGGCCGATGAATTGCTGAAACGGGTCGGTCTGTACGATCGCAAAAACGCTTATCCGCGCGAATTGTCCGGCGGTCAAAAACAGCGTATCGCCATTGTGCGTTCTTTATGCATGAACCCTGAAATTATGCTGTTCGACGAAGTCACCGCTGCGCTGGATCCCGAAATGGTGCGTGAAGTGCTGGATGTGATTTTGAATCTGGCAAAAGAAGGCATGACCATGTTGATTGTCACCCACGAAATGGGTTTTGCCCGCCAGGTGGCGGATCGAATTGTGTTTATGGACAAGGGCGAAATCATTGAACAGGATATTCCCGAATATTTCTTTACTAACCCGAAAACGGATCGCGCAAAAGCCTTTCTGAACATTTTAAATTACGAGTCAAGAGGAACAGACTATGAACAAAACATTTAAAAAATTGACCGCACTTTTTGCTTCGCTATTGCTGGCCGCGGGCATCACGGCATGCAACGATAAGAGCGACGCGCAATCGGCAAACGGCGATGCGACAAAAGCTTCCGCGCTGGAACGGATTAAACGGGCGGACAAAATCCGCATCGGCGTATTCAGCGACAAACCGCCGTTCGGTTATGTGGACAAAGACGGCAAAAATCAGGGATTTGATGTGGAAATTGCCAAAGCCTTAACCAAAGATTTGCTGGGCGATGAGAACAAAGTGGAATTCGTGTTGGTGGAAGCGGCAAACCGCGCGGAATATCTGCTTTCTAACAAAGTGGACATCACGTTGGCTAATTTCACGGTTACGCCGGCTCGTCAGGAAGTGGTGGATTTCGCCAAACCTTACATGAAAGTGGCGTTGGGCGTGGTATCAAAAGACGGCGCGGTGATTACCGATGTGAAACAATTGGAAGGCAAAACCTTATTGGTGAACAAAGGCACCACTGCGGACGCTTATTTCACCAAAAATTTCCCGCAAATCAACTTGTTGAAATTCGAACAAAACACCGAAACATTTGAAGCTTTACGTGACGGTCGCGGCGACGCCCTTGCCCATGACAACGCATTATTGTTCGCCTGGGTGAAAGAAAATCCGGGTTTCACCGTCGGTATAAAAGAATTGGGCGACATTGATTTTATCGCCGGCGCCGTACGTAAAGAAGACAAAGATTTACTGGAATGGTTAAATGCCGAAACGGAAAAACTGGGTAAAGAAGGGGTATTACAGCAGGCGTACGATAAGGTGTTAGCACCGATTTACGGCGACAGCATTAAAGCCTCGGATATTGTGGTTGAGTATAAGTAATTGATATTAATAATAAAAAAGTGCGGTCAAATTCGACCGCACTTTTTTAACTGTGGCGAAATTATCCAATCGGTGGTACAGTAGGGATATTTGTACAGTTCGCGTATTTCGCGTAAAGCCTGTTTGGCATGGAAGGATACTTATGAATTTACGGCATATTATTAAACAAAATCATCTTGAATTATTATTCCGGCAGGGGTATTTCGGGCTGGAAAAAGAAAGTCAGCGCGCCCATCGCGACGGCTCGGTGGTAATCTCTGAACATCCGAAGGCGTTTGGTAAGCGATCTTTTCATCCGTACATACAAACGGATTTTGCGGAAAGTCAGCTTGAATTGATTACGCCGCCGAATAAGAAACTGGAAGATACCTTTCGCTGGCTGCAAACCATTCATGAAGTGGTATTACGCACATTACCGGAAGACGAATTCATTTTTCCCATGAGTATGCCTGCCGGATTGCCGCCGGAAAAGGACATTAAAGTCGCCCAACTGGAAAATCCCGAAGATGTGGCTTATCGCGAACATTTGGTGGAATCCTACGGCGCTTACAAGCAAATGGTGAGCGGCATTCATTATAATTTTCAGCTTGATCCGTCGCTGATTGACGCATTATTTCACGCGCAAAATGAATATCAGAACGCAGTGGAATTTCAGAATAATTTGTATCTGAAAATGGCAAAAAATTTCCTGCGTTATCAATGGATTTTACTCTATTTGTTATCCGCTACGCCGACGGCGGAAGCGAAATATTTCAAAGCGGGCACGCCGCTGAAACCGAATCAATATGTGCGCAGTCTGCGTTCCAGCCAATACGGCTATGTGAATGCGCCTGAAATTGTGGTGTCTTTTGACAGCATTCCTAAATATGTGGAAACGCTGGAACATTGGGTGAATTCGGGCAAGTTGGTTGCGGAAAAAGAATTTTATTCCAACGTGCGTTTGCGCGGAGCGAAAAAGGCCCGTGAATTCCTGCATACGGGGATTCAATATCTGGAATTCCGGTTATTTGATTTGAATCCGTTCGAGCCGTACGGCATGAATTTGCACGATGCGAAATTCATTCATTATTTTATTCTGCTGATGATTTGGCTAGAGGAAACCGCGGATCAGGCGGGGGTGGAATTAGGTAAGGCGCGCTTGATGGAAGTGGCGTTTGAAGATCCCCGTCAGGAAACGGCTTATCGCGCCGAAGGCGAACAGATTCTGAATGCCTTAATCGATATGTTAAACGACATCGGCGCCGATGAAAGTGCGGTGGAAATTGCACAAGAAAAACTCTCGCAGTTTGCCTGTCCGGAACAAACTTTGAGCGCCCGTTTAGTTGCCGCCATTGAACAAGCCGGCGGCTATCAAAAACTGGGTGCGGAACTGGCGCAACGCTATAAAGCGCAAGCGTTTGAACGTTTTTATGCCTTAACCGCTTTCGACAATATGGAACTGTCCACCCAGGCTTTAATGTTTGATGCGATTCAAAAAGGGCTGAAAGTGGAAATTCTGGATGAAAATGATCAGTTTTTACGTCTGCAGTTCGGCGAGCATTTCGAATATGTGAAAAACGGTAATATGACAAGCCGTGACAGCTATATTTCACCGCTTATTATGGAAAACAAGGTGGTTACTAAAAAAGTGCTGGAGAAAGCCGGCTTCAACGTGCCGAAAAGCCTGGAATTCACCGGTATCGAACAAGCGGTTGCCAGTTACCGCCTGTTTGAAGGACGCGCCGTGGTGATTAAGCCGAAATCCACCAATTACGGTTTGGGCATTACTATTTTCCAACAGGGCGTGCATGATCGCGAGGATTTCGCCAAAGCCGTTGAAATCGCTTTCCGTGAAGACAAGGAAATCATGGTGGAAGATTATTTAAGCGGCACCGAATACCGATTTTTCGTATTGGGCGATCAAACCCTTGCCGTATTGCTGCGCGTACCGGCCAACGTAGTGGGTGACGGCGTGCACAAGGTGTCGGAATTGGTGGCGGCCAAGAACAATCATCCGTTACGCGGAGACGGCAGCCGAACCCCGCTGAAAAAGATTGCATTGGGCGATATTGAACGGTTGCAGCTGAAAGAACAGGGTTTTACGGTTGACAGCATCCCCGCGAAAGGACAAATCGTGCAGCTGCGGGCCAATTCCAATATCAGCACCGGCGGCGACAGTATCGACATGACGGATAAAATGCACCCGAGCTATAAAGCGCTTGCGGTGGGCATTACCAAAGCCATGGGCGCAGCAGTATGCGGCGTGGATTTGATCATTCCTGATCTGAAAAAGCCGGCCGAGCCGAATTTGCAGTCCTGGGGCGTCATTGAAGCCAATTTCAATCCGATGATGATGATGCATATTTTCCCGTATCAAGGCAAATCCAGACGGTTAACGCAGAATGTGCTCAACATGCTGTTTCCGGAATTGCCGTCTTGATAAAGCCAAAACGCATGCTATAGGAAAAAGTGCGGGCGATTTTTGAGATGTTTTTTAAAACATTGGAAAAATCGACCGCACTTTTTCGGTTTATAAGAACTGAAGCAATACGTCTACTACCGGGACGACGATAATAAATAAAATCGTGCTGGTGGTAACCACGTTGGTGGCGAATTGCACGTCGCCTTTGGCTTCATTGGCAAGAATCGGCAGCACGGCCAGAGCGGAAACGGACGATTGCACGATCAGCGTTTTGGCTTCCATCGGCGGTAACGGCAGCCAAGTCCGGCCGATGAGAATCAGCGTGACCATAATCACGGGCGCCAGCACGAATTTACCCAACAGCGCGGCAATCGTGTCTTTATCGAAGCGAATGCTTTTCAGACCGGCGTCGCACAGCGTAATACCGATATAAATCAGCGACAGTGGCGTTACCACCGCGCCGACGTAGTTCAGTGAAGAATGGATAAACGTCGGAACGGGAATATCTGCCAGCAGAAACACTAAGGCAATCAAAAAGCCGATAAGCGGGGCGGGTAAGAGCTTTTTCCAGTCGAAATGCCGCGAATGATCGGCGGTTTGCGTCGGATCACTGCTGTCACGGGCGATTAACAGCGCACCGAACGCCCAAGTGGATACCGTATTCAGCACGTAATACACCAGAAAATACGGCATGCTGACATCGCCGAATAAGGCGACGTTCAGAGGCAGACCGATAAAAATCGTATTGGCGTTAACGATAGTATTGATGAACACCCCGCGCCGTCCCGGTCGCACCTTCAGCACTTTTACCAAAAACCATGAAATGAGATAACCGATGACGACTGAAAGTACGCCGTATAACAGGCCGTCCGACAGCGACATCAGCTTGTCGCGGTTGAGGTAAGTCAATACCGATACGAAAATGGACGCGGGCAATGCAATGTTCATAATCAGTTTGGAAATATTGGCGGCGAAGGTATCCGCAAACCAGCCCGTTTGCCGCAGATAAAAGCCTAGGGCGATAATAAGCACGATGGAAAGCACACTTTCGATGGCGGTCAAAAAGATCATGGTTTAGTCTCCTCGTAGTGAAAAATAATGATGTTTATCGTAACGTCGTCATAAACGGAAAATTCGCCCGATGACGATGGCGGTAGCGCCGCCGAGCAACGTGGCGACGAGACGATGTTCGGTGGTTTGTATCGGATCGCCGTAGCCGAGTGCGATTAAAAATACGATAGTGGCGGAAATCATGCTGCTTAGTAGCACGTAATGGGCTTTTTGCATGGAAAATGCGGCGGCCGCCGTTAATGTCAGACTGATCAACAACATAAATAACGCGTCATGAAATAAATAAATGACGGCGGTGGCTAATCCGCAGCCTAATAAGGTTCCGATCAACCGGTTAATCGCGCGCGCCAGAGTAACGTCGCTCGTCGGACGTAAAATCAAAAGTGCCGTCATCGGAGCCCAATAATCGTTCGCGATGCCCGCATCTCTGGCCATGACCAACGCCAGCACCACCGCAATAACGACGCAAACCACGAAGCGGAAAAGCAAGTCGGGCGGCAACGGTGTTGCAGGCGCCGGCGGTAGCGGTTGGGCGCTTTTGGGTACCAGGACGGACAAGAACATCATGCCGAGCAATTGTATTCCGCCGCCTAATAAAACCAGCTCGGCGCGAAATAATGCCCGTTCGAGAGATTGCGGATAATAACTGGCCACCAGAAATGCGATCACGACTTGCAAGCTAATCCACCATAAATTGTTGTCGTAACCGGTGAGAAAGGCGCAAATCGCAGTCAGAATCGCTATAACAGGCAGCAGCCAGGCCGAATGTTCGCTTGCCAATGAGCCGGAAAAGGCCGCCAGCGCCATGCCGGCGGTTGCGGCGATAACGGCGCCCCAACGGTATCCTCCGAAGGTTCTGGATGCGCCGAAACCCACCGAAAACGCCGCTCCGACCACAACCACCGAAGCGGTCGGATCCATATCCAAGCTGAGTGCCAGTACGATAATGATCGCCGGCGCGCACAACACTGTTTCGCGCCAATAAATTTCACCGCAAAATTTCTTTATTTGTTGCCAATAAGCCTGCAATTTCGTTTTCCTGCGTTCCGTCCGCGGTATGAAATTCTCAATAAAATCATTGAAAAATCGACCGCACTTTTAGGGCTATGGTTTGTCTTTTTCGGCCGACGACCAGAAAAGAAGAGAAATTCCGTTGGAAATCAGTTCGATGGCGAAGAATATGCCCAACGTGACCGTCGCCGCGGCGGAGAAGTTGAAGAAAATAAGCAACGCCAGTAATAATGATAACGCCCCCGAAATGCCGACGACCCAGCGCGCATTGCCCTGCAACAGTTTAAATGCCGCGGTCAGGCGGAAAATGCCGGCAAACAACAGCATAACGCCGCACAATACGGTGAGGGAAGCAATACCTTGTAATGGGTGAGCGATTAGAAAATAGCCCAGCAGTAAATAGATTATGCCGATTAACGTTGCGTTGTAGCGGGCTTGTCCTTTAAACGCGGAAAAGGCGGAATATAACAGAAAAAGTCCCGAAAGGATAAAAAACCAGCCCGCCAGTAAATCTACGGTTAAAGTGGCGGCGAAAGGATTCAGCCAGGCGAAAAAACCGCCGATTAACGACAGAATTCCTGCAATTAATAAACCTGTATTTTTCATTTGTGATCTCCTAATAATTAAACAAGCATGAGAAGATGAAACCGCCCGGGGAGTTTACGGGCAGTTCGGTGATATTAGCGGTAAACCGGCTGCCACATGGCGTCTTGTACGGTTTGTACCCAGTTTTCCGACTGTTTGGTCGCGACACCGTCGGCCACCGCTTGTTTGGCAACGGCGACCGCTACCGTGGCGGAGGACGCGCGCAGATTATCTACCGGCGGCAGTAACGCCGCCCCCAAATCCTGCGGATTCACCTGACCGGCGACCGCTTCGGCGGCGGCCAGCAGCATACCGTCGGTGACTTGTTTCGCGCCGGATACGATAATACCTAAGCCGAGCCCCGGGTAAAGCAGGGCGTTATTGCCTTGTCCGATATGGAATTTGGTGCCCTGATATTCGATCGGGGCGACCGGAATACCGGTTGCGATCAGCGCTTTACCGTTTGACCAAGGAATGGCCTCTCCCGGCATGACTTCGATTTTCTCGGTCGGATTGGAAAGCGGCAGCAGAATAGGGCGTTCCACCCCGTCACACAGCGCTTTAATGACGTTTTCATTGAATGCACCGTGATCGGTTGAGGTGCCGATAAGAATGGTCGGTTTTACTTGTTTAACCACTTCCAGTAAACGGATTTTGCCGTCTTCTTTTTGCCAACCGGCAACTTCGGCAGCCGGGCGGGCGTATTCCTGTTGGTAATCCGGCAGATTCTGCATATCGTCGGTGACCAGACCGTTGATGTCGATTAACCAGACGCGCTTCTTCGCTTCTTCGCGCGATAAACCGTTGCGTTGCATGGCCGCACTGATTTGATCCGCCATACCGGTGCCGGCCGTGCCGGCGCCGTAAACCACTAAGCGTTGTTCGGCGAAGGTTTGTTTGGTCACTTTCAGACCGGAAATCACCGCCGCCATTACGATTGCGCCGGTACCTTGCATATCGTCATTGAAAATGCGGTATTTGTCGCGGTTTTGCAGTAAAATCCGGCGTGCGTTGGACGGACCGAAGTCCTCGAAGTGCAATAATGCGTTCGGGAACATGTCGGAGGCGACTTTGAGATATTCATTGATCAAGTGATCATAGCGTTCACCGCGAACGCGAGCGTGTCGGTTACCGAGATAGGACGGATCGTTTAACAACGCTTCGTTGTCGGTGCCGACGTCAAGATTGACGGCGATAACGCGCGCCGGATCAATCCCCGCGGCGGCGGTATAAACGGCCAGTTTGCCGACGGAAATATCGGTGCCGTTGACGCCCCAGTCGCCGATACCGAGAATTTCTTCCGCATCGGAAACCACAATCAAATCCACATCGTTTGCGCCCAAGCCCAAAGTTTCAAATGAGGCTCTGATATCTTCCGGACGATTGACGTTCAGATAGACGGCGCGCGAACGGCGATAGTCGCGGCTCCATTTTTTAATCGCTTCACCTACGGTCGGATCGTACACAATCGGTAACATTTCCGCCAGATGATCGGTCAGCAAACGATAATATAATACTTCGTTGCGATTATGCAGTTGGTCTAAAAAGATATATTTTTCAATATCTTTTTCGTAACTGGACAATTGTTTATAAGCCCGGACAGCCTGCTGATCAAGCGTTTCCACCGCAGCCGGAAGACGGCCGGTAAGACCGAGTTTTTTGCGTTCTTCCAGTGTAAATGCGGTGTCTTTGTTGGTTAACGGATTAATGAGAGAGTTGACGGTTTTTTCCATAGTGTAAGCTCCTTTGCTTGATATGAATGAATAGAGGCTATCTTAAACCTAGGATTTACAACAGTTCCGATTTTATTACGAAATGTCGGTTTTCAGTATATGGAAGCAAAGGCAACTTTTCAAGTTGATATTAGGAATTTAAAAGTCCTTAACAAAATAAGTTGATAGACCCACTATTAACGTTGAATGGAGGCTGAATATGAAACTTAATCTGAACTATAACGAAGTAAATAAACGAATTGGAAAAACCATCGCCAAATATCGCCAACAAAGCGGCTTTACTCAGGAACAGGTGGCTGAAATACTGGACATCGGCAATGAAGCGGTTTCCCGCATGGAACGCGGCATTATTATTCCCAATGCAGTCAGACTGATTGAACTGGCGGAGATTTTCGGCTGTACCGCCGCCGATCTGATTGGCGAAAGCAGTCCGCGGTTGTTTGACCAAACGCATCATATCCACCGCATGATGACCGATCTTGCCGAATCGGATCGCAATTTAATGCTGCATTTTATGCGATGTTTTTCCATCAGGTTAAGACCGGGAAATCTGACGTCGAACGCTGAACATTAGAAAAAAACGGCGCATTGGAAAGCTAAGCGGTCTAAAGTGCGGTCGATTTTTGAGGTTTTTTTTAAAACACTGGAAAAATCGCCCGCACTTTTCTACAATAATGCATGCATTAAGCGGGCGATCCCGATATCAATTAAGGACATAAACTTGACAACGCCACAGCAAGAAGAATTTACTCTCACTCCCGAAGATAATCACCGGCTTCAAGCGCTTTGCGGAGCGTTCGACGATAACCTCAAACTCATTGAAAAAGAATTTAATCTCCGCATTTCCCGCCGGAATTTTCATTTCGGCGTTCAATCCGCCGACCCACAGACGAAGCCTCATCACGCCAAACTGATTCAGAATGCAGTCAAATTGATTCGGCATTTGTATGCGGAAACGGCACCGGTGCGCGGCAAAATTAAAGAACTGGATCTTAATGATATTCATCTTGCGATTCAGGAAAGCCGCATGTTAAGTCAGGCGGCGGAAGACGAGCGGGCGGAAAGCAAGGTATACGGCACCACGATTAAAACCAAACGCGGGTTGATTAAACCGCGCGGTAAAAATCAGATTGAATATCTGCATAATATTTTAACCCACGACATCAGTTTCGGTATCGGACCGGCGGGCACCGGCAAGACTTTTCTCGCCGTGGTGGCGGCGGTGGAAGCCTTGGAACGCCAGGAAATCCGCCGTATTCTGTTAACCCGTCCTGCCGTGGAAGCCGGAGAGAAACTGGGCTTTCTGCCGGGGGATCTGGGTTCCAAAATCGAACCTTATTTGCGCCCCTTATACGACGCCTTATTTGAAATGCTCGGTTTTGAACGGGTGGAAAAGCTGATGGAACGTAATGTCATTGAAATTGCACCGCTTGCCTATATGCGCGGTCGTACGTTGAACGACAGTTTTATTATTCTCGACGAAAGCCAAAATACCACCGTCGAACAAATGAAAATGTTCCTAACTCGAATTGGGTTTAATTCCAAAGCGGTGATTACCGGCGACGTGACCCAAGTGGATTTACCGCGCAGCCAGAAATCGGGCTTAAAACACGCCGTCGAAGTGTTATCCGAGGTTAAAGAATTAAGCTTTAATTACTTCGACAGCCAGGACATCGTTCGTCACCCGGTCGTTGCCAAAGTGGTTCAGGCCTACGAGAAATGGGAAGCGGAAGACGAAGCGCGTAAGCAGAAAATTGCGGCGCAACGTCGTTTAGAACGCGAACAAGGCAATGAATAACCGCGGACGTATGATATACGCTCAGACGAGAAATATTTATGAATAATGTCATCATCGATCTCCAAATCGCTGCCGAAAACAGCGAAAATCTACCGACTCTCGAACAGTTTACCGTTTGGGCGACGCGTGCGGTGCGAGCGGAAACCGTTGAACCTGAAATCACCGTTCGTATTGTGGACGAAGCGGAAAGTCATCATTTAAATTTGACTTATCGCGGTAAAGATCGCCCGACTAACGTGTTGTCCTTTCCTTTTGAATGTCCCGACGAAGTGGAATTGCCGCTGCTCGGCGATTTGGTCATTTGCCGCCAGGTTGTGGAACGGGAAGCGGAAGAACAAGGCAAACCGTTATTGGCGCACTGGGCGCACATGGTGGTGCACGGCAGCTTGCATTTGCTCGGTTACGATCATATTAAAGAAGATGAAGCCGTCGAGATGGAAAGTCTGGAAACAAAAATTATGACGGAACTGGGCTTTGCCGATCCTTATTCTTATGACGAAGTATGATGCAGCCGCGCCGTTTAACGCTAAAATTCGATCAAAATCCACCGCACTTTCCGCAAGATTTAAAGGAAAGTGCGGTCGTTTTATCGCCTGAAAATTTCAGTCAGGCCAAAAACCTGCTGGGGCGGGAATTTGATTGGATTTTATATGACGGTCGAACCGCGCTGAATTTAGACGCCCTGGCAATGGCGGTCGGCACGTTAAAAGCCGGCGGCGAACTGGTTTTATGGCTGGATAAAAACCGGCGGACGGATTCGGACAGCCGACGTTGGTCGGGAGTGGAACAAGGTATAGCGACGCCGAATTTTGATCGTCATTTTTATCATTTACTTGAATCGTTTCGCGAAGACATATTATATGCGCCTCTTCCCGAATGCGACGCAGAGCGGAACGAATTGCCGCGCCGGGCGACGAATCGGCAATCGGCAATCATTAATCAAATTCTACAGCAAAAATCCGACCTTTATATCATCAGCGCCAAACGCGGGCGGGGAAAATCGGCATTGGCGGGTTTTTTGGTCAAAAAACTTCGTGAAACGGGCCGCCCGACCCTGCGGTTAACTGCGCCGAATAAAAGTGCGGTCAAAATTTTGCAAGATTTTGCCGGCGAAGCGCTGAATTTTATCGCGCCTGACGATTTGATCCGGCAAATCAATGAAGATCCCAGCCGATTCGCCGAAGATTGGCTATTTATCGATGAAGCGGCGATGTTGCCGTTGCCGTCGTTATTTCAATTGATTTCCACCTTTAAACATATTGCCATCACGACGACCGTTCACAGTTACGAAGGAACGGGCCGGGGATTTTTGCTGAAATTCCTGGCTAATCTTCACCGCACTTTTCAGCATTTTCAGTTAACCCGCCCTATGCGTTGGCGCGAAGATGACAGGCTGGAGCCTTTTATCGACGAATTGTTGCTGCTGGAATGCGAAGATAATCTTGCGCAGCCGCCTTTTTCGCCGCAAAGTGCGGTCAAAATTCGACAAGTTTTTCAGTCTGAAATCGTTGCCCGCATCCGGGATTTTTACGGTTTGCTGACTTTGGCGCATTACCGCACTTCGCCGTTGGATTTGCGTCGCTTGTTTGATGCGCCGAAACAGCGGTTTTGGCTGGCGGAAACGGATTCCGCTTTATTGGGCGGCATGTGGCTGGTGGAAGAGGGTTTGCGGGACGAACGGCTGATTCGGGATATTTGCGCGGGTTTGCGTCGTCCTAAAGGAAATTTGGCGGCGCAGAAATTAGCCCAGCAACAGAACGATCCCGCTTTTCTTGCACTGGATTCTTTGCGCATTTCGCGAATTGCGGTACAACCCGATTGGCAACGACAAGGCTTAGGGCGGCAGTTGGTCGCAAACTTGCTGCAAAATTGTACGGCGGATTTTGTTTCCGTCAGTTTTGGTTATACGCCGGAATTGGCGCGTTTTTGGCAAAAGTGCGGTTTTATTTTGGTGCATTTGGGGGAAAGTCGGGAGGCGAGCAGCGGTTGTTATTCGGCGATTGCGTTGAAAGGGATTTCGGTTGCCGGGCTGGCATTGGTTCAACGTGCGGAGCTGGATTTTAAGCGGAATTTTTCGCTCGGTTTTCATCCTTTGCGTGCGGCTTTTCATTTTCCGCCGTACTGGCAATATGGTCCGCAGGATGAAGTGCATCTGAAAAACTTTGCGAAAAATCACCGCACTTTAGCGGCAACGGTACCGGCAATTCGTCGTAAGTTGGCGTTGTTAGAGGTCTCGGATTATCCGGTTCTGGCTGATTTTTGTCGCCGGGAACAAGCGGATGTCGTACGCTGGAACGGCAAAAAGAACTGGCTTGCGCAATGTCGGCGGGAAGTGAAAAAAATGTTGAATTTTTGTTAGTTCATTCATAATATAAACCCGTTATCACAGCAGGAGGCGGGAATGCGCGAACAAAAAACATCACAAAACTGGTTTAAATCTTTGGTGGAGAAATATGACCGATTTTGTCGCGAACTCGGGCTGGATTCGGGTGCTTGCCGTAGTTGTACGCCGATTGTCAAGACCGATGAGCGTGGAAATATGATTAAAACTCCGCCGAAACAGATAAAATAATTTGAATGAGATCACATTTTTGATTTTTCCGTTCAAAGATCGTCAAAATCTCATTTACTTCTTTTTAACCACTTCATACAATATGCCCGATTTTTTTATTATCTAAGGATATTTGTATGTTGTGGTTTTTTATTTGCGTGGCGATTTTACTTTTGGGTTATTGGCTTTACAGTAAAGTCGTCGAAAAAATCTTTGTAATCAATCCGGAACGTAAAACGCCGGCCTATTCTATGGGCGACGGCGTGGATTACGTGCCGATGTCTAAAAATAAAATCTGGTTGATTCAATTATTGAATATTGCCGGAACCGGGCCGATTTTCGGTCCGATTCTGGGGGCGTTATACGGACCGGTGGCAATGCTGTGGATTGTTTTCGGCTGCGTTTTCGCCGGTGCGGTACACGATTATTTCAGCGGTATGCTGAGTATTCGTAACGGCGGCGCCAATATTCCTTTCCTGGCGGGCAAATATCTTGGTCGTCCGGCGAAACATTTTATGAACTTCATTGCGATTTTACTGCTTTTGTTGGTCGGTGTGGTGTTCGTAGCAAGTCCGGCGTCATTATTAACCAATATTACCAACGATTTAATGACATCAGGTGGTGTCGGCGCGGCGGCAGTGAATGATGAAGCCGGTGCCGGCAATTCCAATATTTTGGTGATGTGGACCGCTATCATCTTTATTTATTACATCCTGGCGACATTGGTGCCGATTGACAAAATTATCGGCCGTATTTATCCGATTTTCGGCGCCTTATTAATGTTTATGACATTAGGGATGCTGTTCGGTTTATTTTTTGAAGGAATTCCGCTTTTCCGTACGATTACGGCGGAATTAGGTCATGATGTGACGCTGGCGGATTTCTTTGCCAATTTGCATCCGAAGGAAGGCACTCCGCTTTGGCCATTATTGTTTGTTACCATTGCCTGTGGTGCGGTTTCCGGTTTCCATGCCACTCAATCTCCGTTGATGGCGCGTTGTACCCAAAATGAAAAAGAAGGTCGTTTCATTTTCTACGGTGCGATGATTGGTGAAGGCGTGATTGCGTTAATCTGGTGTATGGTCGGTTTAAGTTTCTATGACGACCAGGCCTCTTTATTGGAAGCTTTGAAAGGTACGCCTTCCAAAGTGGTTTATGATTCGGCCATCGGTATGCTCGGCCTGTTCGGCGGTATTTTGGCGGTATTAGGCGTGGTGGTATTACCAATCACATCCGGCGACACCGCATTCCGTGCGGCACGTTTGTTAATCGCGGATTTCTTTAAATTCGAACAACGTTCGTTGACGAAACGCTTGGTGATTGCCATTCCGTTATTCGCTATCGGCTTCTGGGTATCTACCGTGGACTTCCAGGTGTTATGGCGTTACTTCGGTTGGGCGAACCAAACCACGGCGATGGTGATGTTATGGACGGCCTCCGCTTATTTATTCCGTCACCAAAAATTCCACTGGATCACAACGATTCCGGCAATTTTCATGACTTTGGTTTGTTCCACTTATATCGCCAATGCCCCAATTGGCTTCGGTTTGTCTTATGACGTGTCCGTTTGGGTTGGCGTGGCAACCACGGCAGTGGCGCTGATTTCTTTCCTTGTGTTCTTAAAACCGATTCCGAAAGATCAACAGGAAAACGATTAACTTCGTAAAAAACTTCTTCAAAATTGACCGCACTTTATGCAAATAAAGTGCGGTTTTTTATCCGTAATTTTTCTACGGATTTTTCTTTTTTCCGTATTAATCGCTTGCAACTTCATCAATCAATCTATAGAATGGCAAATAAGTGGTAAAAAGTGGCGTTTTGTGGAGATATTTGGATTTTTCTACAAAAACAGCGCAAAAAGTTAACTTGGCGAGATTTTTGAGGTACCCATGTTCCGTGGAGCTTCGGCGATAAATTTAGATGCAAAGGGACGCTTAGCGATCCCGACGCGCTATCGTCCCGAGATCCTGGATCAGAACCAAGGACAACTGGTTTGTACCGTTGACATCCGCCAGCCTTGCTTGCTGCTTTATCCCTTATCCGAATGGGAAATGATTGAACAAAAGTTGTTATCACTGGCAAATTTTGATCCGGCTTTGCGTAGTTTACAACGGGTTATGTTAGGGTACGCCACCGAATGTGCGCTTGACAGTGCGGGGCGGATTCTGCTGAGCGAGCCGTTACGCCAACGGGCAAAATTAGAAAAAAATATTATGTTGGTGGGACAACTCAATAAATTCGAGATTTGGTCGGAATCCGAATGGAACGCCCAAATTGAACAGGACATGGTATTAGGATCCAGCGCTGAATTCGCCTTGTCCGACGCATTAAAAACGCTGTCATTATAAATTCAACAACAGCGGCACTAGCAAACTAGCGTGACAGCTAGATAAAAAAGATAAACGGCGAGTTATCGCCGATTTATCTCATCTGACGTTCATTAATGAGTTCGTCATTCAATTTTTAAAATTCATTTTATTTTGTGGTTTATTTATGAGCGAGCGCAATACTTTTTCTCATCCTGAACATACCACTGTTTTACTTCATGAAGCAGTGCAGGGTTTAGCGTTGAAAGATCAAGGTATTTATATTGACGCCACCTTCGGGCGCGGCGGTCATTCGCGCTTAATCCTCTCCAAACTTTCTCCGAACGGACGTCTTATCGGCGTCGATCGCGATCCTCGGGCCGTTGCCGAAGCAAAAAAAATTCAAGATTCGCGTTTTCAAATTGAGCACAACAGTTTCTCTGCGATTCCCGAAATTTGCGAAAAATACGGCTTAACCGGCAAAATTGACGGTATTTTACTTGATCTCGGCGTGTCTTCACCGCAACTGGACGACGCAGAACGCGGCTTTAGTTTTATGAAGGACGGACCGCTGGATATGCGAATGGATACCACTAAAGGTTTATCCGCGGCGGAATGGTTGGCGCAAGTGAATGAAGATGACTTAGCCTGGGTGCTCAAAACCTTCGGCGAGGAACGTTTTGCCAAACGCATTGCCGCAGCGATCGTGAATTACAATAAAAGTG
The DNA here is from genome assembly GCA_963539805.1 of uncultured Actinobacillus sp. Classification (GTDB taxonomy): domain Bacteria; phylum Pseudomonadota; class Gammaproteobacteria; order Enterobacterales; family Pasteurellaceae; genus Exercitatus. Next base: position 195,101 of record CAUTMS010000001.1, read on the forward strand.
CGGTAGAAAAAAACGAAGAAATTCTTGACCGCACTTTACAGTTGGCGGAACTGATTTCCAATGCCGTACCTTTCAAGGACAAACACAAACATCCGGCAACCCGCTCCTTTCAGGCAATCCGTATCTTTATCAATTCCGAATTAGAAGAATTGGAAAGCGTTTTGCAATCGGCGCTGACCGTTCTGGCACCGCAAGGTCGTTTATCCGTTATCAGCTTTCATTCGCTGGAAGATCGAATGGTGAAACGTTTCATGCGTAAACAAAGCCGGGGTGAGCAAATTCCGAAAGGTCTGCCGTTGCGTGAAGATCAGATTCAACGTCATTGCACATTAAAAACGATCGGCAAATCCATCCGGCCCGATGAGCGGGAAATTGCCATGAATCCCCGTTCACGCAGTGCGGTGTTAAGAATAGCGGAGAAATTGTGATGTCTGATCAACCGTTATTAAACAGTGAACGTTATCCGTTGCAGGATTTAATTATTCAGGATTTATGCGAACTGAATAAAACCGTTATCGCATTGATTTTAGCGATAACCTGTACCGCTATCGGTACGGTTTGGATTACCCATCAAACGCGTATGCTGGTGGCGGAAAAAGGCGAATTAGTGTTTGAAAAACAAGCACTTGAAAACGAATTTGTTAATTTAAAACTGGAAGAAACTACACTCAGCGACAACACCCGCATTGAAGCGATCTCGACGGTGAAACTAGGAATGAAGCGTGTAGAACCTGAACAAGAAGTGGTGATTTTAGAATAATGGTCAAATTTAATTCAACACGGCAACGTGCCAATCCTAAAAAAGCGGTGAAAAAACCGGCGGTTTCTTCATCCGTAGGCAGCGGTGCGAAACTGAATAAACCGAAGGTAACCTTTGAAAAGAGTTTCTTGAAAGCGCGTTATCATTGGGTGGTGGGTTTCGTTTGTTTCGGTCTTTTTGCGTTAATTGCGCGCGCGGCTTTCGTACAGACGATCAATGTGGAAACCTTCAGCAACGAAGCGGATAAACGTTCGTTACGCACATTAACAATCGAATCGGCCCGCGGTTCGATTTTAGACCGTAACGGACAAATGCTTTCGGTGAGCGTGCCGATGCATGCGATTACTATCGATCCGAAAGTGATTCTGGACGAACATTCTTTGGACGATCGCGAGCGCTGGACCGCTTTAGCGGACAGTTTGGGCTTGCGATATAAAGATATTGCGGCAAAAATTCAGGCGAAACCCCGTTCCCGCTTTGAATATCTTGCTCGTCAAGTACCGCCGAGCGTTGCCGAATATGTGAAAAAATTAAAAATCCCCGGCGTGATGTTAGTGAGTGATTTCCGTCGTTTCTATCCTCGCGCGGAAGAAACCGCCCATTTAATCGGTTTCACCGACGTGGACAATAAAGGGATTGAGGGAATTGAAAAGAGTTTTAACTCATTATTACTCGGTAAATCCGGTTCGCGTACTTACCGTAAAGATAAACAGGGTAAAATCGTCGAAGAAATTGCCGATATTAAAAAATACGAAGCGCACAATGTGACATTGAGTATCGATGAAAAATTGCAGTCCATGGTCTATCGCGAAATTAAACGCGCCGTGGCGGAAAATAACGCAACATCCGGTACCGCCGTATTGGTTGACGTACGTACGGGCGAAGTGTTGGCCATGGTTAACGCGCCTTCCTATAATCCGAACAAACGTAGCGGCGTATCGGAAGATTTAATGCGTAACAAAGCGGTTACCGATACTTTTGAACCGGGTTCTACGGTAAAACCTTTCGTCGTTTTGACCGCACTTCAACGCGGCGCCGTACATCGCGGCGAAATCATCAACACCGGGCCTTTGGTATTGAACGGTCACGAAATTAAAGACGTTGCGCCGCGCAATCAACAAACGCTGGATGAAATTCTGGAAAACTCCTCAAACCGCGGGGTCAGCCGGCTTGCCTTGCGCATGCCGCCTTCCGCGTTAATGGAAACTTACCAAAACGCAGGTTTAGGCAAATCGACGGATTTGGGTTTAGGCGGCGAACAGGCGGGATATTTAAACGCCAATCGTAAACGTTGGGCGGATATCGAACGCGCAAACGTTGCCTACGGTTACGGTATTAATGCGACGCCGTTGCAAATCGCCCGCGCTTATGTCACTTTAGGCAGCTTCGGCATTTACCGCCCGTTATCCATTACCAAAGTGGATCCGCCGGTGATTGGCAACCGCGTTTTTTCTGAAAAAATTACCCGTGACGTGGTAGGCATGATGGAAAAAGTGGCGATTAAAAACAAACGCGCCATGGTAGACGGTTATCGCGTCGCCATCAAAACCGGTACGGCGAAAAAACTGGAAAAAGGCCGTTACGTCGATAAATACATGGCTTACACCGCAGGACTTGCGCCGGCAACGGATCCGCGTTTCGCCCTGGTGATTTTAATTGATGATCCGAAAGCCGGACAATATTACGGCGGCGCCGTGTCCGCACCGGTATTTTCCAGCATTATGGGTTATGCTTTGAGAGCCTATAACATTACGCCGGATGCCGCGCCTTCCGAGCAAAATGCGAAAATCACGAGACGCGTGGTGCGTTTGAGTCAACAACCTAAACTGGATTCGCAACAATCGCCGATGCAGCAACAAAATTAATAAAAAACGATGAAAAAATTGACCGCACTTTTGGGGCTTAACCGCCCCGAATTAGAAGGTATTCAACTTACGGAAATGTGCTTAGACAGCCGATCGATTAAGACTGGCTGTCTTTTCGTTGCAATAAAAGGCCACAATGTTGACGGCAGACGGTTCATTCCTGCCGCAATCGAACGTAATGCCGCGGCGGTTTTAGCGGAATGCGAGGACGCGAGCGAACATTTGCAACTGCGTTTTGAACGCAATATTCCCGTCATTTCTTATTTCAACCTTCCCGAACGTTTATCGGAAATCGCCGATAAATTCTACGACAGCCCGTCCCAACGCCTGACGTTAATCGGTGTGACCGGTACGAACGGCAAAACGACCGTTTCCCAATTATTGGCGCAATGGGCGCAGATTTTAGGAAAGACGCCCGCCGTGATGGGAACGATCGGAAACGGTTTGCTGGGACAGGTTCGTCCCGCCGCCAACACGACCGGTTCAGCTATTGAAGTGCAATCCTCATTAGCGAATTTTATTGAACAGGGCGCGGATTTCGCCGCTATTGAAGTATCTTCTCACGGTTTGGTGCAAAAACGGATTGAGGCGTTAAAATTTGCGGCGGTGGTTTTTACCAATTTAAGCCGAGATCATCTGGATTATCACGGCTCCATGGCGGCTTATGCGGACGCGAAGAAACGTTTGTTCACCGAATTGTGGTCGAAATATCAAATTATCAATGCGGACGACGAAATCGGTCGGGCATGGTTGCAGGAATTGCCGGATGCGGTGGCGGTCAGTTGTGATCCCGATTTCCGACCGCAACAAAAAAACTGGCTGAAATTGACCGCACTTTCCTTTACCGGTCACGGTGCCGAGATTGAATTCGCTTCCGCTTGGGGCGACGGCAAGTTGGAAAGCCGGCTTATCGGCGCTTTCAATGTGAGTAACTTATTACTTGTGTTGGCAACGTTGCTGGCTTTAGGGTATCCTTTACAGATTTTAATCCGCACGGCACCGCAACTTCGCGGCGTTTGCGGCCGTATGGAAATGATTACGGCGGCCGGTAAACCCACGGTGATGGTGGATTATGCCCATACGCCGGATGCGTTGGAGAAAGCCTTGACGGCGGCGCGAATTCATTGTACGGGCAAACTTTGGTGTATTTTCGGCTGCGGCGGAGATCGCGATAGCGGAAAACGTCCGATGATGGCGAAAGTCGCCGAGCGTTTCGCCGATCGAATTATTATCACCGACGATAATCCCCGCACGGAAGAACCGACCAAAATTGTGGCGGATATTACCGCCGGATTTGAACAATTACACAACGTGCAAATTATCCATGCCCGGGAAGCGGCTATCCGCACGGCAATTCAACATGCGGCGGAAAATGATGTGATTTTAATTGCCGGTAAAGGGCATGAGGATTACCAAATTGTCGGAAAAGAAAAGCATCATTTTTCCGATCAGGAAACAGCAAAGAAATATTTATAAATGATTAAATTACAAACAAAAAAACTGGCGGAAATTTTAAACGGCAGATTGATTGGTGATGAAAATGCGGTGGTCGACGCCGTGAGCACGGATACGCGTCAGCCAACGCAAAAAGGTTTATTTTTTGCCTTAAAAGGTGAAAAATTTGACGCTCATGATTATTTGCCGTCTGCGGTGGAGCAGGGCACTGCGGCGGTTGTGGTGGATCATGCCTGTGAAATTGAAGTCCCGCAAATTGTGGTTGCCGATACCCGTTTAGCGCTGGGCCGTTTGGCTCAATGGCTGAAAGCGGAGCTGAAACCTTTAACTGTGGCAATAACGGGTTCTTCCGGCAAAACGACGGTAAAAGAGATGACGGCGTCGATTTTGCAACGGACGGCACGAAAAAGTGCGGTCAAAAATCGTGAAGTTTTTTTTAACGATCATGGCGGGCACGAGCAAACCGATTCCGCCGATGCCGTTTTGTTTACGCAGGGAAATTTCAATAACGATATCGGCGTGCCGTTAACCTTGCTTCGTCTGGAACCGAAACATCGTTTTGCGGTGATTGAACTGGGCGCAAATCATGTCGGCGAAATCGATTACACCACGAAATTGGTGCGTCCTGATGTGGCGTTGATTAACAATGTTGCGCCGGCGCATTTGGAAGGTTTCGGTTCGCTGGACGGCGTGGCGCGGGCAAAAGGCGAAATCTATCGAGGCTTGCCCGAAGACGGGATTGCGGTGGTGAATTTGGATTGCCATTATTTGCCGTTATGGGGAAAAGAAATCGGCGGACGTCAGGTGCGGTCGTTTTCCATTGCGAACGATCAGGCGGATTATTGGGCGGATAACGTTCGGATGACGGAATCCGGTTCCGATTTTACGTTGCATAGTCCTGCTGGCTCGATTGACATTAATCTGCCGTATTTAGGCGCGCACAATATCGGCAATGCCTTGGCGGCAACGGCGCTGGCTATGAGTGTCGGCGCCGAATTGGCGGACGTGAAAGCGGGATTGGAGCAACGTTCGCCGGTAAAAGGACGGTTATTTCCTATTGAACCCTGCGAGAATTTATTATTGCTGGACGATACCTATAACGCCAATGTGGATTCGCTGAAATCGGCAATTGATGTGTTGAAAAATTATAAGGCGTTCCGTATTTTAGCCGTGGGCGATATGGCGGAACTGGGTGAAAACAGCCGGGAATGCCATCAACAGGTGGCGGATTATGCCAACGCGGCGAATCTGGATTGTGTCGCCAGTTTCGGGCGGAAATCCGCTGTTATTGCCCAGGCCTGTCGCGGGATTCATTTCACCGATAAAACCGGAATGGCGCATTATTTGGCCGAACTGATTGATGATAAATTGAAGAATAATCAACAGGTTGTGGTGTTGGCAAAAGGATCGCGCAGTCAAAAAATGGAAGATGTGATTGCAATTTTAAAGCAAAAATTTGAAGGATAATCAAAAAATGTTAGTTTGGCTTGCCTCTTTTTTAGAACAGTATTTTAGCAGTTTTCACGTGATTTCTTACTTGACTGTGCGCGCCGTTTTGTCGTTGCTGACCGCTTTGTTATTGTCGCTTTGGATTGGTCCGAAAATGATCCGCCGTTTGCAGATTTTTAAATTCGGTCAGGAAGTGCGTAATGACGGGCCGGAAAGTCATTTTCAGAAGCGTGGTACACCGACCATGGGCGGTATTATGATTCTTGCTACGATTACCGTCAGTTCATTGCTGTGGAGCGATTTGTCCAATCCGTATATTTGGTGTAGTTTATTCGTATTATTGGGCTACGGCGCTATCGGTTTTGTGGATGATTATCGCAAAATTAAATATAAAAACACTGACGGTTTGATTGCCCGCTGGAAATATTTCTGGCTATCCGCCGTGGCGTTTGTCGCCGTATTTGCCATGTATATGATCGGTAAAGATACCGATGCAACGCGCCTAGTCGTGCCGTTCTTTAAAGACATTATGCCGCAGTTGGGATTGTTTTACATTGTGCTGGCCTATTTCGTGATTGTCGGGACCAGTAACGCCGTGAATTTAACCGACGGTTTAGACGGTTTGGCAATTATGCCGACGGTTTTTGTCGCCGGCGCATTTGCGATTATTGCCTGGGCGACGGGAAACGTTGAAATTTCCAAATATCTTTATATTCCTTATGTCAGTCACACCTCCGAACTGGTGATTTTCTGTACGGCTATTGTCGGTGCCGGCTTGGGATTCCTGTGGTTTAATACTTATCCCGCACAAGTCTTTATGGGCGATGTGGGTTCTTTGGCATTGGGCGGCGCATTAGGCACCATTGCCGTTTTGGTTCGTCAGGAATTTCTGTTAGTGATTATGGGCGGTGTGTTTGTCATGGAAACCGTGTCGGTTATCCTACAGGTGGGTTCCTACAAATTACGTAAAAAACGTATTTTCCGCATGGCGCCGATTCATCACCATTACGAACTTAAAGGTTGGCCGGAACCGCGTGTCATTATTCGTTTCTGGATTATTTCGTTGATGTTGGTATTACTGGGATTGGTTACGCTTAAACTCCGTTAGAACATTGTCAAATTAAAATAATATCGTTGGGATATTTCCACATGGCAGAATATAAAAATAAAAAAGTCACCGTCATCGGATTAGGTAAAACAGGATTGTCCTGTGTGGATTTTTTGCTGAAAAAACAAGCGGATGTGCGCGTTATTGATACGCGGGAAAATCCGGCCGGGGCGGAAAAACTGAGTCCGAATATCCCGTTGCACAAGGGCGGTTTAAATCAGGATTGGCTGAACGCCAGCGATATGATTGTCATCAGTCCCGGTTTGGCGGTAAAAACGCCGGAAATTCAGACCGCACTTTCCGTCGGCGTGGAAGTGATCGGCGATATTGAGCTGTTTTGCCGTGAAGCCAATGAACAGGGTAAACCCGTGGTGGCGATTACCGGTTCGAACGGTAAAAGTACCGTGACGGCGTTGGTGACGGAAATGGCGAGAGCGGGCGGTTTACGCGTGGGAATGGGCGGCAATATCGGTATTCCGGCGCTGTCTTTATTGGAGACGGAATGCGATCTGTATGTGCTGGAATTGTCCAGTTTCCAACTGGAAACCACATTCAGCCTGAAGGCTGCAGCGGCAACGGTGTTAAATGTAACGGAAGATCATATGAACCGTTATGCGGATTTGGAAGATTACCGTCAGGCGAAACTGAAAATTTATCTGAATGCCGAAACCGCCGTGATTAATGCGGAGGATCCGCTGACCAAAGAAGATAATAAGCAGAGCGCCGAACGTCAGCTCAGTTTCGGTGAAAATCAGGCGGATTATTGGCTGAAAACGGAAAACGGTCAGCAATATTTAATGGCGCGGCAAGAGGTGATTCTGCCGTGCAGTGAAGTGAAAATTTCCGGTCGTCATAATTATATGAACGCGTTGGCATCGATTGCTTTGGCTCAGGCGGTCGGGGTAAAAACTCACGGAATTTTGACCGCACTTCGCACTTTCAGCGGCTTGGATCACCGTTTTCAGTTGGCTCATTTCGCCGGCGGCGTGCGCTGGATTAACGATTCTAAAGCGACCAATGTAGGCAGCACCGTGGCGGCGTTAACCGGTTTACATTTGGAAGGCAATTTACATTTATTGTTGGGCGGCGACGGTAAAGGCGCTGATTTCAGCGAATTGGAAAAATTGATTAATAAACCCGGCATTTTCTGTTACTGTTTCGGGCGGGACGGCGCGACACTGGCGAAGTTGTCGAACCAAAGCCGGTTGTTTGAGACCATGGAACAAGCCGTTAACGCAGTGCGACCTGCGTTAAAACCCGGAGATATGGTGCTGTTATCGCCGGCTTGCGCCAGCCTGGATCAGTTTGCTTCATTTGAAAAACGCGGGGAAGAATTCACTCGTTTAGCTAAATTATAGGATTGATGCGCGAATGCCATTTTTAACGAAATTCAAAGAAAATATGCAGCGTTGGACTACCATTACGCCGAGCAATCTGCTGTATGATCGCACGTTGTTGTGGTTATTCGTGATTTTGCTGTTTATCGGCTTTATTATGGTGACGTCCGCTTCAATTCCCGTAGGGACGCGAATTGAAAATAATCCTTTTCATTTTGCCGTTCGTGATGCGTTATATGTTTTTTTATCGTTTGTCACGTTTTATATTTTTCTGAAAATTCCGATGGAAAAATGGGAAGAACGCTATTTCCTGGTGTTTCTTATTGCTATTGTGTTGTTATTGGCGGTCGCGATTCCGGGGATTGGGAAAACCATTAACGGTGCGCGCCGTTGGATTCCTATCGGTATTTTTAATTTTCAGCCGGCTGAATTCGCTAAATTAGCGCTCATTTGTTTTCTTTCCAGTTATTTTACCCGTCGTTATGACGAAGTGCGGTCAAAAAAACTCAGCGCGTTCAAACCGTTGCTGGTGATGGGCTTATTCGGTGTGTTGTTATTGTTGCAGCCGGATTTGGGCAGTACGGTGGTGCTGTTTGTTATCACCTTCGGTTTGTTGTTTATTGCCGGCGCTCACATCATGCAGTTCGTTGGATTAATCGGTATCGGCGCGTTTTTATTCGTCGTGTTGGTGCTGTCTTCCGCTTATCGTATGAAGCGGATTACCGGTTTTATGGATCCGTTCAAAGACCCTTACGGCACGGGGTTTCAACTTTCAAATTCGTTAATGGCTTTCGGACGCGGCGAATTTAGCGGCGAAGGCCTGGGAAATTCTATTCAAAAATTGGAATATTTGCCGGAAGCTCATACGGACTTTGTGATGGCGGTAGTGGGCGAAGAATTCGGTTTCTTAGGCATCGCGGTTATCGTATTTTTGCTTTCCGCTCTGGTGTTTCGTGCGATGAAAATCGGTCGCGAGTCTTTGCAGTTGGAGCAACGCTTTAAAGGCTTTTTTGCTTTCGGTATCAGCTTTTGGATCTTCTTTCAGGGATTCGTTAATTTAGGTATGGCGTTAGGGTTGTTACCGACCAAAGGCTTGACTTTCCCGCTGGTCAGTTATGGTGGTTCCAGTTTAATCATTATGACGATCAGTATTGCGGTGTTGATTCGAATCGATCATGAGAATCGCTTAATGCGCGGCGGACATGCGCGCTTACGGGATGATTAAACTTAAAAGAGATAACCATGAATAAAAAATTATTGGTAATGGCTGGCGGTACTGGCGGACACGTATTCCCGGCCATTGCTGTCGCGCAACAATTACAGCAACAAGGTTGGGACGTTCAATGGCTTGGCACGGCGGACAGAATGGAAGCTCAGCTGGTGCCGAAACACGGGATTAAAATTAATTTTATCCAGATTTCCGGTTTGCGCGGCAAGGGCTTATTCGCCTTGCTTAAAGCGCCTTTTGCCATATTTCGTGCAGTGATGCAGGCGCGTAAAATTATTAAACAATATCAGCCTCATGCGGTGCTCGGTATGGGCGGATACGTTTCCGGTCCGGGCGGGATTGCGGCGAAATTATGCGGCGTGCCTATTATTTTGCATGAACAAAATGCGGTGGCGGGGCTGACTAACGTTTGGTTGTCGAAAATAGCCAAACGCACGTTACAGGCGTTTCCGACCGCATTTCCTCAGGCGGAAGTGGTCGGTAATCCGGTGCGTCAATCTTTATACGCGGAACCGTTGCCGGAACAACGTTATGCCGAACGTACAGGAAAGCTGCGCCTGCTGGTTGTGGGCGGAAGCCAGGGCGCGCGCGTGTTAAATCAAAATGTGCCGCCGATGGTCGCCCGTTTAACCGATAAATTGGAGGTACGTCATCAAGTGGGCGCCGGAAATGTGGAAAATGTGACCGCACTTTACCAAAAACTGGACGTGGACACGCAAAGTGCGGTCAAAATTACGGAGTTTTTTGACGATATGGCCGCCGCTTATGCCTGGGCGGATTTAGTGATTTGCCGTTCGGGGGCGTTAACGGTGTGTGAGCTGGCCGCCGTCGGCACGCCTGCTATTTTTGTTCCGTTTCAGCATAAAGATCGTCAACAATTCCTTAATGCAAAATATCTGGCCGATGTCGGCGCGGCAAAAATTGTCGAACAGGCTGACCTAAGCCCCGAAGTTTTGGTAAACTTGGTGGAGAATTTGGATCGTGCAATTTTGTGCGATATGGCGATGAAGGCGAAGTCTATGGCAACGCCGTTAGCAGCGAAGCGCGTCGCTGATGTGATTATTGAAAATGCCAATTAAAACAATGAGATAAGTATAATGAAAAAAAGACAGGATAAAATCAGACAAATGGTGCCGGGTATGCGTCGTGTGCGTCAGATTCATTTTGTGGGAATCGGCGGCGCGGGAATGGGCGGTATTGCCGAAGTACTTTTAAATGAAGGTTACGACATTACCGGTTCCGATATTGCGGAAAATGCCGTGACCGGCCGTTTGTCTTCTCTGGGCGCCAAAATTTTTATCGGACATGCGGCCGCAAACGTTGAAAAAGCCAGCGTTGTGGTGGTGTCGAGTGCCATTAAACCCGATAATGTTGAAGTGGTTGCCGCTCATGAGAAACGTATTCCTGTTATTCAGCGCGCGCAAATGTTGGCGGAACTCATGCGTTTCCGTCATGGCATCGCCATTGCCGGCACGCACGGTAAAACCACCACGACGGCAATGATTTCGATGATTTATACGCAGGCGGGGTTGGATCCTACTTTTGTCAACGGCGGACTGGTTAAATCGGCGGGAACCAACGCTTATCTCGGTGCGAGCCGTTATTTGATTGCCGAAGCGGACGAAAGCGACGCATCGTTTCTGCATTTACAGCCGATGGTATCCGTAGTGACAAATATCGAGCCGGATCATATGGATACTTACCATGGCGACTTTGATGAAATGAAACGTACTTATGTGAACTTTTTGCATAATTTGCCGTTCTATGGTTTAGCCGTGATGTGTGCGGACGATGCCGTATTAATGGAATTGGTACCGCAGGTCGGGCGCCAGGTGATTACTTACGGTTTCAGCGATAAAGCCGATTATCGTATTGAAAATTATGAACAAGCTGGCTTCCAAGGACATTATGACGTGATTACGCCGACAGGCGAACGCATTCATATTTTGTTAAATGTGCCCGGTAAGCATAATGCGCTGAACGCCACGGCGGCGTTGATTGTGGCAAAAGAAGAAGGCATTGAAAACGAATCGATTTTAGCCGCACTTGCGGATTTCCAAGGGGCGGGACGTCGTTTCGATCAGCTTGGCGAATTTATTCGTCCGAATGGCAAAGTTATGTTAGTGGATGATTACGGACATCATCCTACGGAAGTGGGCGTAACGATTCAGGCGGCGCGTTCGGGCTGGGAAAATAAACGCGTGGTCATGGTATTTCAACCGCACCGTTACAGTCGTACCCGTGATCTGTTTGATGATTTTGTTCGTGTGCTTTCGCAGGTGGATGTGCTTATTTTGTTGGACGTGTATCCGGCGGGCGAACAACCGATTGCGGGAGCGGACAGCCGTTCCTTGGCGCGTTCAATCCGCAATTTAGGTAAGGTGGATCCGATTTTTGTCGCGGATCATGCGCAATTGTCGGAAGTGATTGATCAGATTATTCAGGACGGCGATTTAATTTTGGCGCAAGGCGCGGGAAATGTCAGTCGTTTGTCCCGTAATTTAGTGGAACATTGGACGAGAGCTTAACGCCGGCGGCGCGGAATTTACCCGCGTGTTAAAATAACCCGTAATCATGTGGCATAAACCAAGGGTTTATGCGGAATTTGGACAGAAAGAATGAAACCGTTAAAACAACAAAAAATTGCCGTATTATTAGGCGGAACCGCCTCAGAACGAGAAGTGTCGTTAAATTCGGGAGCGGCGGTATTGGAAGCGTTGCGTTCGCAAGGCTATGACGCTCATCCGGTAGACCCGAAAGAAACATCCGTCGCCTATTTGAAAGAACAGGGATTTGATCGCGCGTTTAATATTTTACACGGGCGGGGCGGTGAAGACGGAGTGATTCAGGGCGTGTTGGAACAAATCGGATTGCCCTATACCGGTTGCGGTGTGATGACTTCCGCGTTAACGATGGATAAAATGCGTACCAAAATGTTGTGGAAAGGCTTCGGTTTGCCGATTGCCGATATGGAAATTGTGACAAAATCGACCGCACTTTCCTTGGATCCGCAAGCCGTTGTTGCGCGTTTAGGCTTGCCGTTAATGGTGAAACCGTCGCGCGAAGGGTCAAGTGTCGGGTTAACCAAAGTGGATTCGGCGGATAAATTAAAAAGTGCGGTAGATTTAGCCTTAGAATTTGACGATATTGTTTTGATTGAAGAATGGCTATCCGGCGATGAATTAACCGTTCCCGTGCTAGGCGGTGAAGTGTTGCCGGCGGTGCAAATTGTGCCCGAAGGCGAATTTTACGATTATAATGCGAAATATATTTCCGATAATACCCAATACATTTGTCCGATGCCGATGAGCGACGAGCGGTGGGAAGAATTGAAAAATCTGGTTAAACGCGCTTATGATGCGGTGGGGTGCCGCGGTTGGAGCCGCATTGACGTTATGACGGATGCCGAAGGCAATTTCCGCCTGGTTGAAGTGAATACCACGCCGGGCATGACAAGCCACAGCTTGTTCCCGAAATCGGCGGCGACGGTGGGTTATTCCTTCGAAAAACTGGTTGAAAAAATTTTGGAGCTTAGCGTTTAATGGCAGTGATCAAACGCAAAAACACGGTAAAAAAAGCAAGAGCCCATGATTTTAAGGCGCGCAGCCTGATTCAAGTGAAGCCCTTGCTTGTGTTATTATGCGTTGGCATATTGTATTATGCATATTCAAATTGGCAGAATTGGTTGGAAAAATTAGACGATAAACCGATCAGTTCTTTTGCTTTATTGGGTACGCCGAAATTTACCACGAATGCCGATGTGCGCGATCTGATTATTAAAATGGGCGATTTAAAAGGCTTTTTCGGGCAGGATGTGGATAAAGTACGCGAGCAAATTCAGTCTATGCCTTGGGTGAAAGGCGCGGTGGTACGTAAAATCTGGCCGGACAGACTGAGTATTTTTGTGTCCGAGTATACACCGATTGCCTCTTGGAATGACGATCGGTTTCTTTCCAGTGACGGTACAGTGTTTAAATTGCCGTTAGAAAAATTGAAACAAAAAGATATGCCGCGTTTATTCGGGCCGGATTATCAGAGTGCGGTGGTGTGGGATGCCTGGAATAAAATTTTTAACGAACTGAAAACGAAAAATTTAAATTTAAAATCCGTTGCAATTGATGAACGCGGTTCTTGGGATATCACATTGGATAACGATATTACCTTAAAATTGGGACGTGGCGAATGGAAATCGAAAATTGATCGGTTTGTCACGATTTATCCGCAAATTGAAGTACCTGAAAATAAACGTATTAATTATGTGGATTTGCGTTATAAAGTCGGGGCGGCAGTGAATTTTATAGAGATAAATTAGGCGAAATAACATGGCAAAAATTGTGGAATCAAAAACTATCGTTGGATTAGAAGTAGGCACGACCAAAGTTGTTGCGGTAGTCGGTGAAGTACTACCCGATGGTGTGGTGAACGTGTTAGGGGTGGGCAGTAGTCCGTCGAAAGGCATTGATAAAGGCAGTATTACGGATTTATCCGCCGTGGTGAATTCTATTCAACGCGCCATTGAAAATGCGGAATCGGTGGCGGATTGCCAGATTGTATCCGTGACATTAGCCATCACCGGCGAACATATTCAGAGTTTCAACGAAAGCGGTTTCGTGCCTATTGCCAACGGTGAAGTGACGCAAGATGAAATTGATTCTGCGATGCACACGGCAAGTTCGGTTAAACTGCCTGACGGTTTGTCGTTATTACATGTTATTCCGCAAGAATTCGCCGTAGATAAACAACACAATATAAAAAGTCCGCTCGGTTTACAAGGGGTGCGTTTGAAAGCGCAGGCGCATTTAATCGGCTGTCAGCAGGCATGGTTAACCAATTTACAAAAAGCGGTAGAGAGTTGCGGGTTGAAGGTTGATGACGTTGTGTTTTCCGGTTTGGCTTCAACTTATTCCGTATTGACCGAAGACGAAAAAGACCTCGGCGTCTGTATGATTGACTTTGGCGGCGGTTCCATGGATATTATGGTTTATACCAACGGTGCGCTGCGTTACAGCAAAGTGGTGCCTTACGGCGGTAATGATATTACGGATTTTGTCGCGCAGAGTTTAACGACTTCACGCAATGAAGCGGAAAGCATTAAAATTAATTACGGAAGTGCGGTCAATCCGTCGCAAGAATTAGTTGAACATTTTGCTAAGACGAAGGTCGAAGTAGCAGGACTGGGCGGAACGTCGTCCCGTACATTCACGAAAGCGCAAATTGTCGACGTCACGTCTAAATGTTACGGTGATCTATTAAAAGTTATACAAAACGAGTTAATTAATTTACGCAATGATCTGACCGTAAAAGGCATTAAACATGATTTGATCGCCGGTGTAGTGTTAACCGGCGGCGGAGCGCAAATGGATGATGTCGCGAAATGCGCAACGGATATTTTCGGTTTACACGTTAGGGTCGGCAGCCCGCTGAATATTACGGGGTTAACCGATTACGTAAATAAACCTCAATATGCTACGGTATTAGGATTGTTGCAGTATACTCATCACAATGATGAAGAAACAAAACCTATTTTTGGCAGTGTGAATGACGAAGATAGTATTTTAGGCTCGATTTGGAGTAAAATTAAAAAAATTGGCAATAAAGTGCGGTCAGAATTTTGATATTTTGTAATTTTCATCTACAATAGGAAGAATTTCAGAATAATTTACGTGCTAGCCCTGTTTAGCATTGACGGAGAGTATAAATGTTTGAACCTGTACAATATGATTTTGATGATGAAGTGGGTCGCACGCTGATCAAAGTGGTTGGTGTCGGCGGTGGCGGCGGTAATGCCGTAAACCATATGGTTGAACAAATGGTTCAGCAAGGTGGTGAGTTTGTAGGCGAAAGCATCTATACCAATGATGAACATGGTGAGATTATTTTCTATGCCATCAATACTGACGCTCAGGCGTTACGCAAAAGTAAGGTTCAACAAACGGTTCAAATCGGAGCGGAAACAACCCGCGGTCTTGGTGCCGGCGCAAATCCGAATATCGGACAAAAAGCGGCGGAAGAAGACAAAGACGCGATTCGTTCAATGTTAGAAGGTGCCGATATGGTATTCATCGCAACAGGTATGGGCGGTGGTACCGGTACAGGGGCGGCACCAATCGTTGCACAGGTTGCGAAGGAATTAGGTATCCTCACCGTAGCAGTCGTGACAAAACCGTTCTCGTTCGAAGGGAAAAAACGGATGTCATTTGCGGAACAAGGCATTAAAGCGCTTTCTCAATATGTTGACTCATTGATCGTAATTCCTAATGAGAAATTGAAGAAGGTTCTGCCGAAAGGCGCTTCTTTATTGGATGCCTTTGCTGCGGTTAATAATGTATTACGCAATGCGGTAACCGGTATTTCCGATATGATCACGACGCCGGGTATGGTTAACGTGGACTTTGCGGATGTGCGAGCGGTGATGTCTGAAATGGGCCGTGCCATGATGGGAACGGGTATTGCACAAGGTGAAAAAGACAGCGGTCGCGCAGAAAAAGCTGCGAATGAAGCGGTAGCCAGTCCGCTATTGGAAGATGTGGATTTAACCGGTGCGCGCGGTGTTATCGTTAATATTTTATCCGGTCTGGATTTGACCTTAGATGAATATGAAACAATCGGTGATACGATTAAATCCTTTGCTTCGGATGAAGCGACAGTAATTGTGGGTACCAGTCTGAATCCTGAAATGACTGACGAAATTCGCGTTACGATCGTAGCGACGGGTATCGGAGCAAATGAAGAACCGACCGCACAATTGGCGCCGGTTGCTCGTTCGGTACAGGGAACGACAGCCAACGTTCAATCTGCTGCGGAAAACGTCGCTCAGACTCAATCCGAGCCTACACCGGCCCGTCCGACCCAATTGGGCAATAATAACGATTTATTTAAACCTGCGTTTTTACGCGGGAATAACCAATAATTATGTTAATTCATAATCCTAAAGGTTATGTAAGAGAAAATCTATGATTAAACAAAGAACATTAAAACAAAGCATCAAAGTGACAGGTGTGGGTCTGCACAGCGGTAATAAAGTTACCTTAAACTTACGCCCCGCACCAGCCAATACAGGTGTTGTGTATTGCCGTACAGACTTAAATCCGCCGGTATCGTTTCCGGCGGACGCTAAAGCCGTGCGCGATACGATGCTTTGTACTGCATTAGTAAATGACGAAGGCGTGCGAATTTCGACCGTCGAACATTTGAATGCGGCGTTGGCGGGTTTAGGCATCGATAACGTTATTATTGAAGTGGATGCGCCTGAAATTCCGATTATGGACGGAAGCGCAAGCCCGTTCGTTTACTTGCTTTTGGACGCAGGTATTGAAGAACAGGATGCGCCGAAGAAATTTATTCGAGTGAAGAAAAAAGTGCGCGTTGAAGACGGTGATAAATGGGCGGAAATTTTGCCTTATAACGGTTTCCGTTTGAACTTCACAATTGACTTTAACCATCCGGCAATTACAAAGAATCTGAGCACTTACACTCTTGATTTTTCAGCACAAAAATTTGTACAACAAATCAGCCGGGCGCGAACCTTTGCTTTCATGAAAGATATTGAATATCTTCAATCACAGGGTTTGGCGTTGGGCGGAAGTTTAGACAACGCTATCGTGTTGGACAATTATCGCGTCTTAAATGAAGACGGTTTGCGCTTCAAGGACGAATTGGTTCGCCACAAAATGTTAGATTCTATCGGCGACTTATTCATGTGCGGTTACAACATGATTGGTGAATTTAAAGCCTATAAATCCGGTCACGGATTGAATAATAAGTTGCTTCGTGCTTTATTAGAAAATCAGGAAGCCTGGGAATTCGCCACATTTGAAGGAAAAGAAAAGGTTCCGCAAGGTTATACCGTAGGCGCACAAGTCCTTATTTAATATTGATTAACGGAAAAAGCTATACTGAAAAGTATGGCTTTTTTTATCCGAATCTCTGTTGGAAAGATTACTATGAAAACTTCATTAATTTTGACCGCACTTTCGTTCTCATTATGTTCAACTGCCGTTATGGCGTATGAGCAAGATAAAACCTATCAGTTTACGATTTTGCACACTAACGATTTACACGGGCATTTCTGGCAAAACGATAAAGGTGAATTCGGATTAGCCGCACAGAAAACGTTAGTGGATCGCGTTAAAAAAGAAGTGGAAGCGAAGGGCGGCGCGGTGATTGTGCTGAATGCCGGTGATGTGAATACGGGGATTCCCGAATCGGATTTGCAGGATGCGCGTCCGGATATAGAAGGCATGAATGCCATTGGTTATGAAGCGATGACATTGGGTAATCATGAATTCGATTATCCGCTGCAACTGCTTGATATGCAGGAAAAATGGGCGAAATTCCCGTTCTTAGGCGCTAATGTTTATAATGCGAAAACGGGAAAACTATTGGTTAAACCTTATGTTTTACTGAATAAAGCCGGATTGAAAGTGGCGGTAGTCGGTCTGACCACGGAAGACACTGCGAAGTTAGGTAATCCGCAGTATATGAATCTGGTACGTTTTGATGATCCGACCGCCACGGCGAAGAAAGTGCTGGCGGAATTAAATAAAAACGAGAAACCGGATGTAAAAATCGCTCTCACTCACATGGGTTATTATTATGACGGTCAGTTCGGTTCCAATGCGCCGGGCGATGTGTCGATGGCGCGGAATCTGGATAAATCCGCTTTTGATGTGATTGTTCGGCGCCCACAGCCATGATACGGTTTGTGTCGATGATAAAGGCGTATGGATTAAAGATTATCGGCCGGGGCAGCCTTGTAAGCCGGATTATCAGAACGGAACTTGGATTATGCAGGCCGGAGAATGGGGGAAATTTTTAGGTCGGGCGGATTTCGAATTTAAAAACGGCGTGACTAAATTGGTCAATTATCAGCTGATTCCTGTGAATCTGAAACAGAAAATTAAAACGCCGGACGGAAAAACCGAATATCGTTATTACACCGAAGAAATTCCTCAGGATTCCGAAGTGCTGGCGTTATTAAAAACCTATCAGGACAAAGGCGATAAGCTGCTGAATGTTAAAGTAGGCGAAACCAAAGGAAAACTGGAAGGTGATCGCACCGTTGTACGGTTTAAACAAACCAATCTTGGTCGTTTGGCGGCTGAAGTGCAGCGCCAAAAAGCCGGCGCCGATGTCGGTTTAGTGAATTCCGGCGTGGTGCGGGATTCCATCGCCGACGGTAATGTCAGCTATCGCGATATTCTTAAAGTATTGCCTTTCGGTAATGCGGTCAGTTATGTGGATTTTACCGGCAAAGAACTGCAGGATTATCTGAACGTCGTATCGTTAAAAGAAGTGGATTCGGGCGGCTATCCGCAGTTTTCGGGCGATATTAGTATGCTGGTGGATTTCACGCATAAAAAAATTCATGACATCAAAATTAAAGGCGAACCCTTGAATCTAACCAAAAAATATCGTCTTTCCGTGCCGAATTACAGTGCGGCGGGCGGCGACGGCTATCCGGTGATTATTTCTCATCCGGCTTATGTGGATACCGGGTTTATTGACGCCGACGTAATGAAAGAATATTTCCAGAAAAATTCCCCTATTGATGCGGCGAAATTTGAACCGAAAGGCGAGATTATTTATCGATAACCCTGTGTTATAATCGGCAAAATTTATTTTAAAGGACAATTTATGCCACTTGATTTATCGGAAATCCGTCAACAAATCACCCAAATCGACCGCAGCTTGTTAAAACTGTTGTCGGAACGCCATCGTCTGGCTTTTGAGGTGGCGCGTAGTAAAGAATTAACTCAAAAACCGTTACGCGATGAAGAACGCGAACAGCAGCTGCTGCAGGAATTAATCGCCTTTGCCGAGAATGAAAATTATCAGCTGGAACCGCAATATATTACGCAAATTTTTCAGCGAATTATTGAAGATTCGGTGGTGACGCAGCAGGTTTATTTACAGAATAAACTGAATCGGCAGCGGGAAAGTTCGGTTCATATTGCATTCCTGGGTAAACGCGGTTCTTATTCCAATCTGGCTTCACGCAGTTATGCAAACCGTTATAATAAACAACTGATCGAGCTCAGTTGCAGTTCTTTTGAGCAAATTTTTGAAAAAGTGCGGTCGGGCGAGGCGGATTTTGGTATGTTGCCGCTGGAAAATACCACTTCCGGCTCCATTAATGACGTGTACGATTTACTTCAGCATACGGATTTATCGTTAGTGGGCGAGTTGGCTTATCCGATTAAGCATTGCGTGTTGGTAACGGAGCAAACCGAGCTCGGCCAAATCGATACCTTGTACAGCCATCCGCAGGTCATTCAGCAATGCAGCCGATTTATTCGCAGCTTAGATCGCGTACATATTGAATATTGCGAAAGCAGTTCCCATGCCATGCAATTGGTGGCAAGCCTGAATAAGCCGAATATCGCGGCGTTAGGCAACGAAGACGGGGGCAAATTGTACGGATTGCGCGTATTGAAAACCGATATCGCGAATCAGGCTAACAATATCACGCGTTTTATTGTGGTGGCACGCGAGCCGCTGTCCGTTTCGCCTCAAATCAGTACAAAAACGCTGTTGTTGATGACGACCGGCCAACAAGCGGGCTCGTTAGTGGATGCGTTATTGGTGTTTAAAAAATATCAGATTAACATGACAAAATTAGAATCCCGCCCGATTTACGGCAAACCTTGGGAAGAAATGTTTTATCTGGAAATTGAAGCGAATATCAATCATCCCGACACCAAACGGGCGTTAGACGAATTGAAGCGATACAGCTCTTTCCTGAAAGTGCTGGGCTGCTATCCGAGCGAAATCGTCAAGCCGGTGGATGTGAAGTAACGCCATTCGGCGAATATGAAAAGTGCGGTCAAAAAAACGAAAGAATTTTTGCCCGCACTTTTTGATTTAATGGGAAGTTATTAAGCCTTTTTCAAGAACTCGGATTTTAATGAAAACGGCTGGCCGTCAATTTTGCAGTCTACGTCGTGATCGCCGTCCACTAAGCGGATATTTTTCGCTTTGCTGCCTTTTTTCAACACAATGGACGATCCTTTCACTTTCAGATCTTTAATTAAAATGACATCGTCGCCGTCTTGTAACACATTACCGTTGCTGTCTTTCCAGATTTTCTCGTCGCTTTCCTGCGCCGTTTCTTCGCCGGACCATTCGTATGCGCAGTCCGGGCAAACAAAATTGATGCTGTCGTGATACACAAATTCACTTTGGCATTTCGGGCATTTAGGCATTTGATCCATGGTTGTTTCCTTATTGCTGTGTAAAATTGGAGGGCGAGTATAGCAAAAAACTATTAAAAAATCGACCGCACTTTTCGCCGCTTGAGACATGATTTATGCTAGCCATTGTGCGCAAAATGTGCTAATTTTTGCTCGTCAATCCGACAGAAATTTTAAATTCCATTATGACAGACGAACACTCGAATAACGTTACTCAATTAGAACCGACACAGAAAAAATCTTTTTTCGAATCGCTTTTCGGTCGTTTTTTTCAAGGCGAACTGAAAAACCGGGAAGAACTGGTGGAAGTGATTCGCGATTCCGAACAAAACGAACTGATCGATCAAGATACCCGCGAAATGATTGAAGGCGTGATGGAAATCGCCGAATTGCGCGTTCGCGATATTATGATTCCCCGCTCGCAAATTGTGTTTATCGACGAGACCCAGGATTTAGAGGGCTGCCTGGATATTATTATCGAAACCGCGCATTCGCGTTTTCCGGTCATTGCCGATGAACGCGATAACGTACAGGGCATTTTGCATGCCAAGGATTTGCTGAAATTTTTGCGTGAAAAGCCGGAAGAATTCGATTTGAAACAGTTGCTGCGTCCGGTGGTGATTGTGCCGGAAAGCAAACGGGTGGATCGCATGCTGAAGGAATTCCGTTCCGAACGTTTTCACATGGCGATTGTGGTGGATGAATTCGGCGCCATTTCGGGCCTGGTGACCATTGAAGATATTCTGGAACAAATTGTTGGCGATATTGAAGACGAATTCGACGAAGAAGACATTGTCGCCAATATCCGGCAGTTATCCCGGCATACTTATGCGGTGCGGGCGTTAACGGATATTGATGATTTTAATGCCCAGTTCAATACGCATTTCGCCGATGAGGAAGTGGATACCATCGGCGGCGTAATTATGCAGGCGTTCGGTTATCTGCCGAAACGGGGCGAAGAAATCACGCTGGAAAATGTTCATTTTAAAGTGACTTCCGCCGATAGCCGCCGTATTATTCAACTGCGGGTGACCGTTACGGACGAACAGTTGGCGGGAATCGAAAAGCCGGAAGAAACGCCGGAAGACTAAAAACAACTTTTTAGCCTGTATTGATTATTCGGTTGGTGAATTGAGTGGAAATTCAGCAACCGTTTTGTGTTTTATGGGATTTGTATGAAAAATTTATTGCCTTATTTTATTGCGCCGATTTCAGGCGTTCTCGGCGTGTTGGCTTTCTCTCCTTATGATTACTGGATTTGCGCCTATATTTCGCTGCTCGGTTTGCTGTATGCGGCAAAAACATCGAAAAAATCTACCGCACTTTGGGCGGCTTTTTTATGGGGCCTGAGCTTTTTCGCCGTCGGCACCAGCTGGCTGCATGTCAGCATTCACCAATTCGGCGGTTCACCTTTGTGGTTGAGTTATATTTTAGTGCTACTGCTGGCGGCGTATTTATCTTTATATCCCGTTTTATTCGCTTATCTGATTCAACGCTTTGAAGTCCGTTCCGTAATGATGTTCCCCGTGCTATGGACGTTCACGGAATTTCTGCGCGGTTGGATATTGACCGGTTTCCCGTGGTTGCAGTTCGGTTACACGCAAATTGATACGCCTTTTGCCGGCATTGCGCCGATTTTCGGTGTCACCGGATTAACATTCTTTGTGATGTGGGTAAGTGCGGTCGTTTTTACCGTCGTTTCTGCGCTGTTAACTTCGCCGCGTAAAATCAATGTTGCCGCGGCAAACGGCATTTTGTTCTTGATCGTGGCGGGATTGGCTTCGCTCAGTTCAAGCGTGAATTATGTCAAACCGGTTGAAGACAAAGCCATGACCGTCACGCTGGCGCAGGGAAATATTGCACAAAATCTGAAATGGGATCCGGCTTATTTAGATGCCACGCTGAAAATCTACGGACGTCTGATTAGTGAGCATCTCGGCAAGTCGGATTTGATTATTCTGCCGGAAAGTGCATTGCCGGCATTGGAAAACCGCATTCAGCCGTTTTTTGATGAACTGAAACAGGCGGTGAAAGACAGCAAAACCGAAGTGATGATCGGCTCGGTGTATCAGAATGAAAACAACGGAAAGCTGTTTAACTCCATTGTGCTGGTGAACGAAGGCTATCAACCGGAAAACGCGCCGCGTTATAACAAACACCATCTGGTGCCTTTCGGCGAATATGTGCCGCTGGAAACGATATTGCGACCGCTCGGTTCGGTGTTTAATCTGCCGATGTCGGCATTCCAGCAGGGTAAAGAAATTCAACCTTCCTTGTTGACGAAAGATCGTCGTTTTAGCGCGGCGATTTGCTATGAAATTATTTTGGGCGCGCAATTACAGGCCAATCTGAAAAAGGACACGGATTTTTTGTTAACCGTTTCTAATGACGCGTGGTTCGGCGACAGTCACGGACCCTGGCAGCATTTTCAAATGGCGCGAATGAGAGCATTGGAATTGGGAAAACCCTTAATCCGCGCCACCAATACGGGCGTGACGGCATTTATTGATGCCCGGGGAAAAATTATCAGTTCGGCGCCGCAATTTGAGGAAACCGCGCTAACCGCGCGCATTGCGCCGACGGAAGGGCAAACGCCTTATGCGGCGTTAGGCGATAAACCGCTTTACGGGTTGGCATTGTTATTGCTGGTCATGCGCATTTTAGGCGAGTGGATTAAGCGGAAAATGCTAAAAAACATTCATCGGGCTTAAAATAGAAATCCCGGAACCAAACGGCTTCCGGGATTTTTATCGTCGGTTTATCGGGCGCGGAATACGATACGACCTTTGGTTAAATCGTAAGGTGTCATTTCCACCGTAACTTTGTCGCCGGTCAAAATACGGATGTAGTTTTTGCGCATTTTGCCGGAAATGTGAGCCGTTAAAATATGACCGTTTTCAAGTTCTACGCGGAACATGGTGTTCGGCAGGGTTTCTAAAATCGTGCCCTGCATTTCAATACTGTCTTCTTTAGCCATTCGCTATTAAGTCCTTTGTTTTAAGTAATATGAAGTAAAAACGGCGTGATTATACTCGTTAAACCGTAAGACTGAAAGGATTTTTGTGCGATTTTTCTACAACTATGCTATGTTTAACCACAAAATTTTGCGGATAGGCACGAATATGACAATCAAACGACAGGTGATGACCGCCGCCCATTGGGGCGGATTAAAAGTTACGGTGGAAAACGGCATAATTACCCGTTCCGCTACGGCGTTTTCCGCCGAACAGGAAAATGAGCTGCAAACCGTTGTCGCCGAACAGGTTTACAGTCCGAGCCGGGTGCGATTTCCCATGATCAGAAAAGGATTTTTTGAAGGAAATTCCGACCGCACTTTACGCGGACGGGATCAATGGATTCGCTTATCCTGGGCGCAGGCGTTGGATTGGGTTCACAACGAACTGACGCGCGTGCGTCAACACTATGGCGCCCAAGGTATTTTCGGCGGTTCTTACGGTTGGAAAAGTTCCGGTGCGTTGCACGCCTCGCGAACCTTATTACAGCGTTATCTCAACCTTACAGGCGGTTTTGTCAACAGTTTCGGCGATTATTCCACCGCCGCGGCGCAGCAAATCCTGCCTTACGTGGTCGGCGGAAATGAAGTTTATCAACAAACTTCCTCCTGGGAAACCGTGCTTGCCCATTCGGATATCATCGTGTTGTGGGGCGCGAATCCTCTCACGACGCTGCGCAATACCTGGACCGCGACGGATCAGCAGGGTATCGCTTATTTTCGGCAAGCGCAGCAAGCCGGTAAACGGATTATTTGTATCGATCCCGTTCGTTCCCAAAGTTGTGAACGGTTAAAGGCGGAATGGTTACCGATTCACGCGGGCACCGACGTTGCGTTAATGTTAGCCGTGGCATATACGCTGGCGGAAGAAACGTTGCTCGATCGAGCCTTCCTGCGCACCCATACCCAGGGTTACGAGATTTTCGAAGCTTATTTATTGGGAAAAACCGATAATCAACCGAAAACCGCGCAATGGGCGAGCCGGATTTGCGGCTTGCCTGCCTCGCAAATTCAGCAGCTTGCCCGCGATTTTTCCCGCCATCGTACGCTATTGATGGCGGGGTGGGGCATGCAGCGACAGAAATACGGCGAACAATCGGCATGGATGTTGGTGATGTTGGCCGCCATGCTGGGACAAATCGGCTTACCGGGCGGCGGTTTCAGTTTCAGCCATGTTAACGGTAACGGCGGCGTGGCGCGATCGCAGGCGGGCGTGTTGGGCAAAATCAGCGAAAAACCGACGAATTTTCGACCGCACTTTACGGCCGCCATTCCCGTTTCGCGCCTGACGGATGCCTTGTTACATCCGCATAAAACGATTTCTTTCAACGGCACGGAAATAACTTATCCGGACATTAAACTGATTTACTGGGCGGGCGGCAATCCGCTGTCGCAGCAACACGATCTTAATCTTGTGACGCAAGCCTGGCGGCGACCGGAATGCATTATCGTCAATGAAATCAACTGGACGCCGACCGCTAAAATGGCGGATATTGTGCTGCCGGTCACCACCAGTTTCGAACGCAATGATTTAACGCAGTCCGGTTCTTTTTCCAGGCGGCATTTACTGCCGATGAAGCAAGTGGTGCCGCCGCAATTTGAAGCGAAAAACGATTACGATATTTTTCTTGAACTGGCGAAACGGGCGGGCGTTGCGGAACAGTTTAGCGAAGGTAAAACCGAGTGGGATTGGTTGCGCGAGTTTTATTCGTCGCTGCAAAAGTGCGGTCAGAATTTACCGAGTTTTGATGATTTCTGGCGCGCCAATCGGCCGTTGATTTTTGCCGCCGAAGAATCGGATAAGCATTGGGTGAAATATGCGGATTTCCGTCGCGATCCGCAAGCTCACCCGCTCAACACGGCGTCCGGTAAAATTGAAATTTATTCGGAAACCGTGGCGGCGATGCAGTACGCCGATTGCCAAGGGCATCCGATGTGGTTTGAACCCGAGGAAAATGCGCAGCATGGTGAGGCGCGTTATCCGTTAACCCTGGTGACGCCTCATTCGCCTTACCGTCTGCACAGCCAGCTGGCGCAGACTTCGTTGCGTCGGCATTATGCGTTAAACGGACGCGAGCCGGCCTGGATTCATCCGATTGACGCGAAAGCCCGCGGAATTTGCCATGGCGATGTGATTTGCATTGAAAGTCCGCGCGGGCGGGTATTGGCCGCCGCACATGTGACGGAATCCGTGCGGCAAGGCGTTATCGCGTTGTATCAGGGCGCGTGGTATGACCCGTTAAATCCGGGCGCAACGGAAAAACCGCTATGTAAAAACGGCTGCGCCAATGTGCTCACCTCGGACGAAAGTTCGTCTCAGTTATCCCAAGGCAATGCGCCGAACGGTTGTGCCGTTCAGGTGACGAAATTTATCGGTAAAACGCCCGAAATAACGGCATTTTTGCCGCCTGATGGCGTTTAAATCGCCGTTCAAACAGGCAAAAAACATCGTTATTTTTGACCGCACTTTGAGTTGCCCCAAAAGTGCGGTCAAATTTTTCAACGTTTTTTATTTGTTCAATCACACAAAAACAGGAAAACGATAACGGACGAATTTTGATCTTGATCCTGTTTTTGTTGTTTTCCGGTTGCTCCGGAACACGGTGGCAGAGTACATTACTTCGTGATGTTTACCTATATTAAGGTAGCGAATTTATCTTTGTTATACGGAGTGATTTATGGCGAAACGGAAAATTTCGCTCATCGGCGGATTGGTGCTGATGGGCCTGGGCGCGGCGGCGGTGTTGGGCGTTCAGAAAACGTTGAAAGCGACCAATACGACGGAATTTTGCGTCAGTTGCCATTCGATGGAATACCCTCAGGCGGAATGGGAAGGTTCGGCGCATTTTTCCAATGCTCAAGGCATTCGTGCCGATTGTGCGGATTGTCACGTACCGCAGGAAAACGGTTTGCATTATTTGAAAGCGAAATTTATTGCGCTGAAAGATTTGTGGTATACCGTGACCGACAAGCTGCCGGACAAACAGGCTTACGAACAACATCGCGCGGAAATGGCGAAAACCGTGTGGGAGGAGATGAAAGCCAACGATTCGGAAACCTGCCGTTCCTGTCATAGTTTTGAAGCCATGGAAATTTCCGCTCAAAAACCGGCGGCACAGGATTTCCATACGCAAGCCAAAGAAAACGGACAAACCTGTATTGATTGTCACAAAGGTATCGTTCATTTCTTACCGGAAGATAAAAACGATAACGGCGGAAATGCCGAATTAGCAAAACACGGCGGTCAGATTTCCGCTGAAGATAAAGTGTTATATGCGTTGAGCGTCAGTACGGCGAAATCCGCTAACGGCGGCGAGGTGCGCTTAATGCCGTTTGCCGAATTGACGGATTGGAAAGCCGAGCGCGAAAATGTGGCGGCTACGCTTCACGGTTGGCAGCAGGCGGGAGCGGAAAGCGTACTTTATACCGGCTTGGGACAGCGGATTACCGTTGCCGTATTGGATGACGAAGCGAAAGCCAACCTGCAAGTAAAAAACAAGGTGCATGATTCTGTGACCGATTCGGAATGGTCTGAGGTGATGTTGCCGATTAATGCGCCGAAAAGTGCGCTTACTTCCGATATTAATTCGCTCAATGCCTTCGGTAAAAATCTGAATGAAACCCATTGCAGCGGTTGCCATGCGCCGATTGCGGCGGATCATTACACGGCAAATCAATGGATTGGCGTGGTGAATTCCATGAAAGATCGCACTTCGATGACGAAAGAACAGGTGCGCGCGCTCACCATTTATCTACAACGCAATGCAAAATAAGGATGGAAAAAAATGAAAGAAAAAATTAATCAAAGACGTCGCGATTTCTTGAAAACTTCATCTTTAGGCGTAGCGGGCGCAACCTTGGCCGGCGGCAGTTTAACCGCAGGTTTGCTGCAGGCGAAAGAAACGGCGGAGTCGCGAACCGTCGTGACGGCCGCTCACTGGGGACCGCTCGGCGTGGTGGTGGAAAACGGTAAAGTGGTGAAATCCGGCGCGGCCATTCCGGCGCCGATTGAAAACGAACTGCAGTCCGTGGTGGCGGATCAGCTTTATAGCGAAGCCCGGGTGAAATATCCGATGGTGCGCAAAGGCTATTTAACGGGAAATTCCGACCGCACTTTGCGCGGGCGGGACGAGTGGGTACGCGTTTCCTGGGAACAGGCGCTGGACTTAGTGGCAAATGAAATAAAACGGGTGCGGGAAAAATACGGTGCGACCGGTGTATTTGCCGGCTCTTACGGTTGGTATAGTTCGGGCGCTTTGCATGCCGCCCGTACGTTGTTGCACCGTTATATGAACGTCACCGGCGGTTTTGTGGGGACAAAAGGGGATTATTCCACCGGCGCGGCACAGGTCATTATGCCGCACGTGTTGGGTACGATTGAAGTTTATGAACAGCAAACCAGCTGGGAGGTTTTACTGGAAAGCACCGATATTATTGTATTATGGGGTGCGAATCCGTTGACCACCATGCGCATTGCCTGGACTTCGACGGATCAAAAAGGAATCGAATATTTCAAAAAATTCAAAGAAACCGGTAAACGGATTATTTGTATCGATCCGGTTCGTAACGAGAGTTGCGAATATCTGGAGGCGGAATGGATTCCGGTCAACACTGCGACAGACGTACCGTTGATGCTGGGAATGGCTCATACTTTAGTCAGTGAAGACAAACACGATAAAGCGTTCCTGAAAAAATACACGCGCGGTTATGCGAAATTCGAAGAATATCTGTTGGGCAAAACGGACGGTCAAGTGAAAGATGCCGAATGGGCAAGCCGTATTTCCGGCGTGCCGGCGGAGGTGATTAAAGCTTTGGCGCATGATTTCAGCGAAAAGCGTACGATGCTGATGGGCGGTTGGGGAATGCAACGTCAACGCCACGGCGAGCAGGCTCATTGGATGATGGTGACCTTGGCGTCCATGCTCGGCCAAATCGGTTTACCGGGCGGCGGTTTTGGTCTTAGCTACCATTATTCCAACGGCGGGGTTCCGACGGCAACCGGCGGCGTGCTGGGTTCGATTACGGCGAATCCGTCCGTGGCGGCCGGTGCGAAAACCTGGCTGGATGAAACCTCGCAATTTTCTTTTCCGTTAGCGCGTTTAACGGATGCATTGTTAAATCCGGGGAAAGTGATTCAATATAACGGTTCCGAAGTCACTTATCCCGAAATTAAGCTGATTTATTGGTGCGGCGGCAATCCGTACAGCCATCATCAGAATACCAATTTAATGGTGAAAGCCTGGCACAAACCGGACACCATTATCGTTAACGAAGTGAACTGGACGGCGACGGCGCGCATGGCGGATATTGTTTTGCCGGCGACCACCAGTTATGAACGTAACGACTTAACTATGTCCGGCGATTATTCCATGCTGAATATTTTTCCGATGAAGCAGGTTGTGGAGCCGCAATTTGAAGCGAAAAACGACTTTGAGATTTTTGCCGAACTGGCAAAACGTGCGGGCGTAGAAGAACAGTTCACCGAAGGCAAAACGGAAATGCAATGGCTGAAAGAATTTTATCAAACCGCTTTTACCGCAGCGCGTAACGCCCGCGTTACCATGCCGAAATTCGAACGGTTCTGGCAGGAAAATAAACCGATCACCTTTGAAACGTCGGAAAAAGCGAAAAAATGGGTGCGTTATGAAGAATTTCGTGAGGATCCGTTACTTAATCCGTTGGGAACGCCGTCCGGCAAAATTGAGATTTTCTCGGAAACTGTCGCCAAGATGAATTATGACGATTGCAAAGGTTATCCGAGTTGGATGGAGCCGGAGGAATACGCCGGCAATGTCACGGCGAAATATCCGCTTGCGTTAGTTACGCCGCATCCGTATTACCGTTTGCACAGCCAGTTGGCTCACACCTCATTGCGTCAGAAATACGCGGTGAAAGATCGCGAACCGGTGCTGATTCATCCGGACGATGCGAAATCCCGCGATATTGCCGACGGCGATATTGTACGCATTGAAAGCCCTCGCGGACAAGTGTTGGCGGGTGCGGTCGTGACCGACGGCATCATTAAAGGCACGATCGCTTTACATGAAGGCGCCTGGTATGACCCGTTAAATCCGGGCGAAACGGAAAAACCGCTGTGTAAAAACGGTTGCGCCAACGTGTTAACCCGCGATGAAGGTACGTCGAAATTGGCGCAGGGAAATTCGCCGAATACCTGTATCGTGCAAATCGAGAAATATCGGGGCGAAGCGCCGGAAGTGACGGTGTTCAAACAGCCTAAAACGGAAAAACTTTAAAAAAATCGACCGCACTTTTGCTGCGGTCTTTTCTATATTCGAAAAAAATTCACTGTAAAGTGCGGTCATTTTTTGGTACATTATGCACAATTTTTTTCAAGCTTAAAATTTAAGCGCGGTTTAATCAAAATTTAATGGAATTCTTATGTTATTTAAAAAAATTCGCGGATTATTTTCAAACGATCTTTCTATCGACCTGGGTACGGCGAATACCTTGATTTATGTGAAAGGGCAGGGCATCGTATTGAATGAGCCCTCAGTGGTGGCGATCCGTCAGGGACGCGGCGGCAATAAAAGTATCGCGGCGGTCGGTAAAGATGCCAAATTAATGTTAGGCCGTACATCGAACAACATCACGGCGATCCGCCCGATGAAAGACGGCGTGATCGCCGATTTCTCAGTCACTGAAAAAATGTTGCAACACTTCATTAAACAAGTGCATAGCAGTAATTTCCTGCGCCCAAGCCCGCGCGTTGTCATCTGCGTGCCGGCGGGCGCCACTCAAGTGGAGCGCCGCGCGATTAAAGAATCCGCCTTCGGCGCGGGTGCGCGCGAAGTGCATTTGATTGTTGAACCGATGGCGGCGGCAATCGGGGCGAAATTACCGGTTTCTACGCCGACCGGCTCAATGGTCATCGATATCGGCGGCGGCACGACGGAAATCGCCGTTATCGCCTTAAACGGCGTGGCTTATTCGTCGTCCGTGCGTATCGGCGGCGACAAATTCGACGAAGCGATTATCGCTTACGTTCGTCGTACCTTCGGCTCGCTAATCGGTGAATCCACGGCGGAACACATCAAGCACGCTATCGGTACCGCCTATATTCAGGACGACGATGAAATTTTAGAAATGGAAGTGTTCGGCAGTAATTTGGCGGAAGGCGTGCCGCGCGCTTTCACATTAACTTCGCGCGATGTTCTGGAAGCGATTCAACAACCGCTGGAAGGCATTATCAGAGCAATGCGTACCGCGTTGGAAGAATGTAAACCGGAACATGCGGCGGATATTTATGCGCACGGTATGGTTTTAACCGGCGGCGGCGCGCTGCTGCGTAATATCGATCTTTTATTAGCGAAAGAATCGGGCGTGCCGGTTATTATCGCCGATGATCCGTTGACCTGCGTTGCGCGCGGCGGCGGCGAGACATTGGAAATGATCGACCAATACGGCACGGATATTTTTAGCGAAGACTAATATTTTTCTTATAATAAAAAGTGCGGTTAAATTTGACCGCACTTTTTATCTGTTTATGTTGATTTAATGAAACCTATTTTCAGTAAAACTTCCCCTTTAGGGCTGCGTTTGTTTTTGGCCGTTGCGGCATCCATTATGCTGATTCTGACGGACGGGCAGACGAATACCATGATCAAAGTCCGCAGTTTTATGGAAACGGCGGTCGGGGGCTTGTATTATCTCGCCAATACGCCGCGTACGGTGCTGGACAACGTATCGGAAAATCTGGTGGATACCGGTAAACTGCAAATTGAGAATAAAGTGCTGAAAGAACAGTTGCGCGAGAAAAACGCGGATTTGTTGTTGCTGGATCAGCTTAAAGTGGAAAATCAACGTTTGCGCCTGTTGCTCAATTCGCCGTTGCGGACCGACGAATACAAAAAAATCGCAGAAATTCTGACCGCGGAAACGGATCGTTATCGTCAGCAGGTTGTGATTAATCAAGGGCGGGAAGACGGCGCCTATGTGGGGCAACCGGTAATTGATGAAAAAGGTGTGGTCGGGCAGATTATTTCCGTCGGTGAAAAAAGTAGCCGTGTGTTGCTGATTAGCGACGTAACGCACTCTATTCCCGTTCAGGTTTTGCGTAATGACGTACGAGTGATTGCCAGCGGATCGGGGCGCAGCGATGAGTTGACGTTAGATAACGTACCGCGTTCCGTGGATATTGTAAAAGGCGATTTATTGGTGACTTCGGGCTTGGGCGGCCGTTTCCCCGAAGGTTATCCGGTTGCGGTAGTGGAAAACGTATCGCGCGACGGTTCCAATTATTTCGCCACGGTAACGGCAAAACCGTTGGCGTCGCTGGAGCGTTTACGTTACGTATTATTGGTTTGGAGCCATGAAGAAATTCATAAATATCAGGCCAGTTCGCCCGAAGATGTGCGCAATACGGTGCAGCAACGTTTAGCCAATAAGGAACGCGGTGTGGACACTAAAAAAGCCTTGGTGACGGAAGGCAACGAGAATAGCAAGGAAAACGGCGAAAAAGACGATATTGCGATTCCCGAAAATTTACCGGAAATGAACAGTAACGATCATCAGGTTTCGCCTGAAATTCAGGAACACAGAGAAGAAGATTAATGAACGGACGGTTTTTGTTACAGGTAATAGGTCTGGTTGCCGTTTTTGTGGTGGCGCTGGTACTCGAAATTGCGCCCTGGCCGAGCGGTTTCCAAAGCTTTAAACCTTCTTGGTTGATCCTGATTTTAACCTATTGGATTCTGGCGTTGCCGACGACCGTGAATGTCGGAACTGCGTTCGTACTGGGCATTATCTGGGATTTGGTTATCGGTTCCATTTTAGGCGTACATGGTTTAGTGCTTTCCGTTTTTGCCTATTTTGTTGCGCGTTACCATCAAATTCTCAGCAATTTATCCCTTTGGCAGCAAAGTCTGCTGATGATGATTGCGGTTTTTGTCATTCGTTTTGGCATTTTCCTGGTGGAAATGTTTATTCACAGCGCCGTTTTTGACTGGAAAGACATTTTCGGCGCCCTGATCACCGGCGCCTTGTGGCCTTGGGGATTTTTACTGCTGCGCAAAGTCGGGCGCAGACTCGGTTTAAACTGAGCGCAATTTAACGGATTATTATGCAAATACGAAAAAACCGTTGCCGTTGCGACAGCAATATTGACCGAATGGAAAGGTCATAGACAAAAGAATAATTACAGCGATGAAAGTGCGGTCAAAAAATCTTGAGTTTTTTGACCGCACTTTTTTAGAACGGAAAGTTAACGCAAGAACGCGGGAATTTTTTTCTCATACGCCGCGATCGCGTCTTCATGTTGAAGGGTTAACCCAATGTTGTCCAGGCCTTCCAACAGACAGTGACGGCGAAATTCGTCCAGCTCGAAATGATAAACTTTCTCGCCGACGGTGACGGTTTTGGCTTCCAAATCCACATGAATTTGTTTGCCCGGATTATCCCACACCCAGTGAAAAATTTCGTCCACTTCTGCTTCGCTTAATTTAATCGGCAACATGTGATTGTTTAAGCTATTGTTGTAGAAAATATCCGCGAAACTCGGTGCAATCATCACTTTGAAACCGTAGTCGGCAAGCGCCCATGGCGCATGTTCGCGGGATGAACCGCAGCCTAAATTTTTGCGGGCGAGTAAAATGCTGGCGCCCTGATATTGCGGGAAGTTCAGCACGAATTTCGGGTTGGGTTGGGTTTCCGCCGCATCTAAATAGCGCCATTCGTGGAATAAATGTTTGCCGAAACCCACGCGGGTGATGGCTTGTAAGAATTGTTTCGGAATAATTGCGTCCGTGTCCACGTTCGCTGCATCCAGCGGAACAACCAAGCCCGAATGTTGTTTTAATCCTGCCATTTTATCTTTATCCTTTTCGCAAGAGCGAACGTTATTCGCTCTCATAGTTATGATTAATTTAATTCGACATGACGAATATCGACGAATTTACCGAACATCGCCGCCGCCGCCGCCATTGCGGGGCTGACCAGGTGAGTGCGACCGTTACGGCCCTGGCGGCCTTCAAAGTTGCGGTTTGAGGTGGAGGCGCAACGTTCCCATTCGCCTAAACGGTCGTCATTCATTCCCAAGCACATTGAACAACCCGGATTGCGCCATTCCGCACCGGCTTCGATAAAAATTTTGTCCAAACCTTCTTTTTCCGCTTGTTCTTTCACTAAGCCGGAACCCGGAACGACCAGCACGCGTTTTACGTTATCCGCTTTTTTACGGCCTTTCATTATGGCGGCGGCGGCGCGTAAGTCTTCGATACGAGAATTGGTGCAGGAGCCGATAAACACCTGATCGACAGCCACGTTTTTTAGATCGGTATTGGGTTCCAACCCAATGTAAGCCAGGGCTTTTTCCGCCGACGCTTTGGTGACGGGATCCGTCATCTCCGCCGGATTCGGCACAAGTTGATCGATGGCGATGACTTGTCCCGGGTTGGTTCCCCAGGTAACTTGCGGGGCGATGTCTTTGGCGTCTAACACCACAACCGTATCGAAATGCGCATCCTCATCGGATTTTAAGGTTTTCCAGTATTCCACGGCGTCGTCCCAATCTTTGCCTTTCGGCGCATGCGGACGACCTTTCAGGTATTCGAATGTGGTTTCGTCCGGTGCGATTAAACCGGCTTTGGCGCCGAATTCGATTGCCATGTTACATACGGTCATTCGTCCTTCCATCGAAAGATCTCGAATCGCTTCGCCGCAGAATTCCACCACGTGACCGGTGCCGCCCGCCATGGTCGTTTTGCCGATAATCGCCAAGACGATGTCTTTTGCGGTAATGCCCGGGTTGACTTTGCCGCGCACTTCCACTTTCATGTTTTTCGCGCGGGCCTGTTTCAGCGTTTGAGTGGCTAATACATGTTCCACTTCGGAGGTGCCGATCCCGAACGCCAACGCGCCGAATGCACCGTGAGTCGCGGTGTGCGAGTCGCCGCAAACAATAGTCATTCCCGGCAAGGTTAAACCTTGTTCGGGCCCCATGACATGCACGATACCCTGTTCTTTGGTATTCATGTCAAATAATGAAATGCCGGTGGCTTTACAGTTTTTATCTAATTCTAAAACCTGAATTTTCGCCTGACCTTCGAGTTTGTTGACATCGCGCACTTGGGTTGAAATGCTGTGATCCATGGTGCCGAAGGTTTTGCTTACCTGACGCACCTGACGTCCCGCCACACGCAAGCCGTCAAACGCTTGCGGCGAAGTCACTTCGTGAATCAAATGTCGGTTAATATAAAGAATCGGCGTTTCGCCTTCCGCTTCATACACCACATGTGCGTCGAACAGTTTTTGGTAGAGTGTTTTGCCCATTTTTGTATCTCGTTAGATCGTAAATTCGTTGTGAAGGCGTATTTTATTACGCCCGATGCATTAAAGTGCGGTCAAATTTTCGTAAGTTTTTTTAAATCGCATTTGCAATTAAGGTTCCCATTTCTGCCGTTGAAACGGGGGTTGAATTATCCGCTAAATCGCCGGTACGATGTCCCGCTGCCAACACGCTTTGCACCGCTTTTTCAATGGCGTCCGCCGCTTCGTTAAGGTTAAAGCTGTAACGCAACATCATGGCGGCGGAAAGAATTTGCGCGATAGGATTCGCAATGCCTTTACCGGCGATATCCGGTGCGCTGCCGCCTGCCGGTTCGTATAAACCGAATCCTTCTTCATTCAGGCTGGCGGACGGCAACATTCCCATTGAACCGGTAATCATCGCTGCCTCGTCGGAAATGATATCGCCGAAAATGTTCGAACAAAGCAACACGTCGAAACTTTCCGGCGCTTTGATTAATTGCATGGTAGCGTTGTCGATATACATATTTTCAACGGTCACTTCAGGGTATTCTTTGGCAATTTCCGCCACCGTTTCGCGCCATAAGATTGAGCTTTGTAACACATTCGCTTTATCCACCGATGTCACGCGTTTACGGCGTTTCATGGCGGCGTCGAAGGCGGCGCGGGCAATGCGTTCGATTTCATATTTGTAATACACTTCGGTGTCAAACGCTTTGGTTTGCGAACCTTCGCCTTCGCGACCTTTCGGCTGGCCGAAGTAAATTCCGCCGGTTAATTCGCGTACCACCACCATATCGAAACCTTTCGCCGCGATGTCCGCGCGCAGCGGACAGAATTTTTCCAGGCCTTTATAAAGGGTCGCGGGACGAAGATTACAGAACAGTTTGAAATGTTTGCGCAGCGGCAGTAAAGCGCCTCGTTCCGGTTGGCGATCCGGCGGCAGATTGGTCCATTTCGGGCCGCCTACGGAACCGAATAAAATCGCGTCGGAGTCATCACAGCCTTTTAACGTTTCCGCCGGCAGCGGTTCGCCTTTTGCATCGATCGCCGCACCTCCCACCAGGTATTGAGTGAAATTCAGTTTAAAACCGAATTTTGCCTGGACTTTGTCTAAAACCTTAATGGCTTCCGCCATGACTTCGGGCCCGATACCATCGCCGGGAAGCACCGCTACATTGTATGTCGACATGTTGTTTTCCTATTGCTGAAAAATGATTAAAATTTTATGCGTAATCGCCGGTGTGATTACTTATGGCTTCGCCACCGTTGGCAAAGCCAACGTTCAAAAAGCGTTGCTTTTTGTGACCGCACTTTTAATCTCCGCGAGCCTTTAACAATCAATGTTTTAAATCCTTGGTTAAATCCGCCACTTTTTGCGAACGGTAAATCGCATTGATGGCATGAACCAGCGCCAGCGCGGAGGATTCGACGATGTCCGTCGCCAAACCTACGCCGTGGAATTTACGTCCCTGATATTCTACCACAATATCCACTTGGCCGAGGGCTTCGGCGCCTTCGCCTTTCGCGGTTAAGTTATAGTGAGACATTTTCAGATCCATGCCCACGATTTGCATAATGGCGTTATACACCGCATCCACCGGGCCGTTACCGCCGTTGGAGGTTTGGTTAATCCGTTTACCGTCCAGTTCCACCTGCACGAATGCGGAAGCCGGCAGCGTGCTGATGGTTTGTGACGTGATGACGTCTAATTTCAGGCGATCTTCATCGCCTTGCTGCATATCGATGAAGGCGAGCGCTTCCAAATCGTAATCGAATACCTGGCCTTTTTTATCGGCAAGTTTCAGGAACGCTTCGTATAATTTATCCAAATCGTAATCCCGTTCGGTGTAGCCCATATCCGCCATATGACCTTTCACCGCCGCACGTCCGGAACGGGCGGTTAAGTTTAACTTCTCTTTCTTCAAACCGATGGTTTCGGGCGACATGATTTCATAAGTATTTTTGTTTTTCAGCATGCCGTCCTGATGAATTCCCGATGAATGGGAGAACGCGTTTTCACCGACAATCGCTTTATTCGGCTGAATCGGCATATTGCAAATCTGGCTCACCATTTGGCTGACACGGTGAATCTCCTGAGTGTTAATACGCGTATCTACGGCAAATAAGTCCTGGCGGGTTTTCATGCTCATGACCACTTCTTCTAAGGCCGTATTGCCTGCGCGTTCGCCGATGCCGTTAATCGTACATTCGATTTGACGCGCGCCGTTTAATACCGCGGTTAAGGAATTGGCGGTCGCCATACCCAGGTCGTTATGGCAATGCACGGAAACCACGGCTTTGTCGATATTCGGCACGCGATTCATAACCTGACGGATAATATTGCCGTATTCCGTCGGCAGGCAGAAACCCACGGTATCCGGAATATTCACCGTGGTTGCGCCCGCATTAATGGCGGCTTCGACTACGCGGCAGATATTATCGATACCGGTACGGCCCGCGTCCTCACAGGAAAACTCCACGTCGTCGGTATATTGACGGGCGCGTTTTACCGCGGCGATCGCCATTTCCACCACGTCGTCGAAAGAACGTTTTAATTTGGCTTCCACATGCAAAGCGGAGGTGGCGATAAACGTGTGAATACGGAAACGTTCCGCCGCTTTCAAGGCTTCCGCCGCCGCGTCAATGTCTTTGTTCACCGCTCGAGAAAGGCCGCAGACAACGCTGTTTTTCACGTGTTGAGCGATGGTTTGCACGGATTCGAAATCGCCCGCGGACGAAACCGGAAAGCCCACTTCCATCACGTCCACGCCTAAACGTTCCAAGGCTAAGGCAATCTGCAATTTCTCTTTTACGGTTAAACTTGCTTTTAATGCTTGTTCGCCATCACGCAAAGTGGTGTCGAAAATAATGACGCGATCTTGAGCCATATTGATGTCCTTTTTATATATGAAAAAACCCGCTTAAAGTGCGGGCGAATTTGGAAACGTTTTTTGAATGTTTGCTGCATTTCTCTCGTCCACAACTTAACCGCACAGAGACTGTGATAATCGTAAGTTAAGCGGGAGAGAAACGAAGTAGAACATAGAAAATCCTGTAAATTCCGTTGAATTGCCCTCAATCTTACGGATTTAAACGGCACTGTCAACGGATTTTTTAGATAAATATTTGTTTTTTAATAGATTACAGGGATTTAAATAAAATTAATAAACTAAATTATCTTCTTTATTTAGCATAAAATTCTGAATTGATAAGGAAGCGAAGCGTTTATTCCTGAGTTTTTAAACTTTTACCGATGATCGGTATTTCATCTGAAAAATGAAACTTTCCGCCTGACAACAGAACTCAAATTGCACTTTCAGGTGAAACCGATAATTTTGCGAAGAAATGTGGCCGTGAATAACACAGGGGTCAGTTTCTGTTTCGCGTGCTATGGCGGTTAGCCGGTTAAGGGTTTGCCGCGCTTCTTCTTCCGTGCTAAAAACTTGCTCAAAATTGACCGCACTTTCGCTGCCGTCAAGAAATTCCGTGCTTTTCTTTTTAGAACAGCCGCTGTTTTCCAGAATTTTTTGTTGCAAGGTTTTAGTCATGGCGTTTCTCCTGTCCGACGGACATATTCTAATTCGTTGCCCGCCTTTTTAACCGTTTTAATCCGACTGGTCGGATTAGTTATAAATATTACAAATAAATTTGCACCGGATTTCAGCTTTATTTAGAATCCGGCTGTTTTTATTGAACGGATATGATCCAGGGAACCTATTTAATGAATAAATTTTTAACAAAAACGCTGTTTACTTCGGCGTTAACGCTTTGTGCGGGAGCGGTCAACGCGGCGGCTTTCCAGTTACAGGAAGTGACGACATCGGGTTTGGGACGCGCTTATGCCGGGGAAGCGGCGATTGCCGATAACGCAGGCGTGGTGGCAACCAATCCGGCGTTAATGACGCAGTTTAAACGTCCTGAAATTTCAATGGGCGGCATTTGGGTGAATCCGGGTGTGAATATTGAGGGCGATATCGGCGTGCCGGCTGTGGGATACCGTGTCGGCGCCGGTTATTCAGACGCCATTTCAAGTAAATTTTTGCCTAACGCTTATTGGATTTATCCTATTGACGAGAAATTTTCCGTCGGCGGCGGAGCAAACGTGAATTACGGGCTGGCCACCGAATATGACGCAGATTATAACGCCGGTTTAATGGGCGGAACGACGGATTTAACCACCATAAATCTGAATCTGAGCGGTGCATACCGTTTGGATGATCACTGGAGTTTCGGTCTGGGATTGGATGTGGTTTATGCGGAAGCGAAACTCTCTCGTCGTGTCGGCGGTTTAGCGCCTTTATTGAATGCCCGTTTGAAGATGGCGGGTCGGTCGGAAACCATTTTGCCGACGGATTTTGTGACGGATCTGAAAGGGGACGATTGGGGCATCGGTTATAATGCCGGTGCGACGTACCAAATCAACCCGAATCATCGCTTCGGTCTGGCTTACCATTCCAAAGTGAAAATTAAATTTGACGGTACGATTGAAAACGATTTACCTGCCGGCCTGGGAGGATTAACCAAACATGACGGTTCGGTGGAGTTGAATCTGCCGGATTATTGGGAGTTTTCCGGTTATCACCAATTAACCTCTAACTGGGCGGTTCATTACAGTTATAAATTGACCAAGTGGAGTCGCGTACAACGCTTGCAAGCTTATACCGATTCCGGCGTTCAGGTTTTTGATAAAACGGAACATTTCGGCGATACGTCCCGTGTCGCTCTCGGTACCACTTATCACGTGAACGATAAGCTAACCTTACGCGCGGGTATTGCCCATGACGAAGGCGCGGCGGGACGTAAATCCTCCATTTCTATTCCGGATACGAATCGTATGTGGTACAGTCTGGGTGCGACCTATCGCTTTACGCCGGAGCTTTCCGTGGATCTGGCTTATGCCTATGTGCACGGTAAAACCCGCACCTTCACGGAAATGGAAAACGTACGCGGAATTTCGGTGGAAGGCAATTATAAAGTGCGTTCACAGGTTAATCTTTACGGTTTGAACTTAAACTATCGTTTCTAATCTATTTCATTTATAATCGGGTGTGAGTTTTTACGCCCTTTTTACTTTATGAAACCGATTTATTATTGCTATTTTTCTTCGCCCGTCGGCCGTTTGCTGATGTTGGAACAGGACGGCAAGCTGACCAATCTGGATTGCGAAGCGGAACAAACGACGCCGAATCCGAAATGGATTTTTGATGAAAACCGACCGCTGTTTGATGAAGTGAAAGCGGCGTTAACGCGTTATTTCAACGGCGAAAAAGAAACCTTCGCGCAAATTCCACTGGCGCCGCAGGGCACCGATTTTCAGCAGGCCGTCTGGACGGCGTTGCGGAAGATTCCTCTAGGTAAAACCGTCACTTACGGCGGTCTGGCACTGGCGCTGGATAACCCGAAAGCCGTGCGTGCCGTAGGCGGAGCGGTAGGCAGCAATCCCATCAGCATTATTATTCCTTGCCATCGCGTGCTGGGCAAAAACCGTCAATTGACCGGTTTTGGCGGCGGATTGCCGGTAAAACGTTTTTTACTGGATTTGGAAGGCGTAGACTATGTGAATAAAGGCGTGGAATACGTGAAACAGAAATTGCTGAAAAAGTACAAAATCTGAACGGCGGATTTGTATGCCGAAAAAACATTCGAAATTTTGACCGCACTTTATGAGAACCGACAGCCCTTCATCCGAAACCGAATTGCTTAATCGTGCAAAATCCATCGCGGGCTTGACGCTGGGTGAACTGGCGACGGAGCTCAATATTTCCGTGCCGCCGGATCTTAAACGCAATAAAGGCTGGGTCGGACAATTGCTGGAAATTGCTTTAGGCGCCAAAGCGGGCAGCAAGCCCGAACAAGATTTTTCCCATCTCGGCATCGAACTTAAAACCATTCCGATCGATGCGCAAGGTTATCCCCTGGAAACCACTTTCGTCAGTCTTGCGCCGCTAGTGCAGAATTCAGGCGTTAACTGGGCGCATTCTCACGTTAAGCATAAATTGTCCAAAGTATTGTGGATTCCCGTGCAGGGCGAACGGCGGATTCCTTTGGCGGAACGTTATATCGGCGCACCGGTGTTATGGCGGCCCGATGAGGAACAGGAAAACCGCCTTCGCCGCGATTGGGAGGAACTGATGGATTACATTGTTTTGGGCAAGGTTGATCAAATTAACGCCACGCTGGGCGAAATATTGCAACTGCGCCCGAAAGGCGCGAATAACAAAGCCCGCACCCAAGGTATCGGGCGGAAAGGAGAAGTTATCGAAACTCTGCCGCTGGGCTTTTATTTACGCAAGGAATTTACGGCCGAAATTCTGCAAAATTATTTTGCTGCTTGATTGCATTTTTTAATCGACCCGATATGATCGGCAAATTCAATTTCTTTTTAAGGACATATTATGTTTGAGTGGCTTAGTAATCCCGAAGCCTGGATTGCACTTTTCACATTAACCGCACTTGAAATCGTGCTAGGTATCGACAACATTATTTTTATCAGTATTTTGGTGGGGCGTTTGCCGGTGAAGCAGCGCCAATCCGCTCGTGTTATCGGGCTTGTGCTTGCTATGTGTACGCGTATTGCACTATTGGTTTCACTCGCTTGGATTATGAAACTGACCCAACCGTTATTTACCGTACTCGGGCAAGAGATCTCAGGTCGGGATTTAATTTTATTGCTCGGAGGGTTGTTCTTAATTGTCAAAAGTACGCATGAAATCCATAATGAAATGATCCCTGAAGACGAAGATGATGAAATTCTCGAGAAGAAAAAAGCTCCGAACTATTTCTTCACACTCATCCAAATTGCTGTTCTCGATATTGTGTTTTCGCTTGATTCCGTTATCACCGCCGTGGGTATGGTAAATAATCTTGAAATAATGATTATCGCCATTATGATTGCCGTCGGCGTGATGATGCTTGCCGCCCGCGCGATAGGCGATTTTGTGGATACCCATCCGACACTTAAGGTTTTGGCATTATCGTTCTTAATTATGATTGGCGTGATGTTGATTGCAGAGAGCCTTGATTTCCATATTCCGAAAGCCTATGTGTACTTCGCAATGACCTTCTCCGTTTGTGTGGAAATGATTAATATCAGAATGCGCTCACGCCTTGTCAAACGCGGCAAGGCTAAAACCGCTGATTTGCTTGACCAACAGGATTAACACAGTGAATCGTTTACTCTATAACGTAGAAGATAAGCCACCGTTTGGTTTAAGTTTATTACTTGCCGCACAACATTTGTTAGCGGCGCTGGGCGGCATTATTGCGGTGCCTTTGGTTATCGGTAACGTGCTTAAATTGCCGACGGCGGATACCATCACATTAGTGAATGCGGCCTTATTGGTTTCCGGTCTTGTTACCGTTGTTCAATGTCGCGGTTTAGGACCTATCGGTATTCGTTTGCCCAGCGTAATGGGCACGAGTTTTACTTTCGTTGCCGCCGCATTGGCGATAGGATTCAGCGAATATGGTATTTCGGGGATTCTCGGCGCATCGTTGGTGGGATCGCTGGTGATGATTGTAGGCAGTTTCTTCATGCCGTCGATTCGTAAACTGTTTCCTCCGGTGGTAACGGGAACCGTGGTGATGATGATCGGTTTAAGTCTGATTCCCGTTGCGGTTGACTGGTTTGCCGGCGGTCAGCGCGGTGATGCCGATTACGCGACGCCGGCCAATCTGATGATGGCGACTTTTGTGCTGGTGATTGTTATTGTGTTGGTGCAATGGGGCAAGGGGATTTTCTCTGCGGCGGCCATTGTGATCGGTATGATGACGGGCTATATCGTGGCGTTAGTCTTGGGCTGGGTGAGTTTTGACGGTGTGAAAAACGCCGATATTTTTGCTTTGCCGCAACCGTTACATTTCGGTTTATCCTTCCCGATTTCCGGTATTATCGGCATGTCCATCGCTTATCTGGTGACGATTGTGGAATCCAGCGGTAATTTCCTGGCTTTGGGAAACGCCACACAAACGGAAATTACCGGTAAACACCTGCGCGGTGGTGTATTGGCGGACGGACTGGGTTCCGCCCTGGCCGCAATTATGTCGACCACGCCGTTTTCTTCTTTCTCACAAAATATCGGTGTTATTTCTTTAACCGGCGTGGCCAGCCGTTATGTGGTGGCGTTAACCGGCGTATTATTGGTGTTGGCGGGACTGTTCCCGGTATTCGGTGCGTTAATCGTATCGATTCCGTTGCCGGTGTTGGGCGGTGCGGGGCTAATGATGTTTGCCATGATTATTGCGGCGGGAATTCAGATGCTGGATACCGTGGAACGCAGCCGTCGTAACGGCTTAATTATTGCGATTTCCATCGGTTGCGGATTAGCCGTCACCACTCGCCCGGAATTATTGGATAAACTTCCGCACTTTTTCAAAGAAGTGTTGGGCTCGGGGATTACGGTGGGTTCGTTGCTTGCCATTATTCTGAATCTGATTTTGCCGGAAGAAAAAACGCATCAGGAATAAAATAAAGAAAAACGCCCGTCGAATAAAATCGGCGGGCGTTTTGTTATTCGGCGGCCACAAAGTGGAAGGTGGTACGCTGTTGATAATGTTCTCCCGCTTTTACCATGCCGCCGAATTGTTGCCATTCCGGATGGTTCGGCGTATCGGGCAACGCCTGCGTTTCAAGTGCGATGCCCTGATAATCCTGATAAACGCCGCCCGAACGAGTGGGCACGCCGGCCAGATAATTTCCGGTGTAAACCTGTAACGCCGCTTGCGACGTACTTATTTTCAACCGTAACGAACCGTCAGGTGCGGTCAGAATTGCCGCTGTTTTTGTCGCATCCTCGTTCAGCAGAAACGCGTGATCGTACCCTTTGGTCGCCCGTTGTTCTTCTAGCAAAAAGTCCTGCTTGATCGGTTTGGCGCAGCGAAAATCAAAACTGGTTCCCGCCACATTTTTTAACGGCGCATTGGGAATGCCTTCGCTGTCTACGGGCAAAAATTGCATGGCGTTTAACTGCAAAAGGTGCTCCCGCACGTCGCTGCCGTCGGCGGCGT
Organism: uncultured Actinobacillus sp.; assembly: GCA_963539805.1. Lineage (GTDB taxonomy): Bacteria > Pseudomonadota > Gammaproteobacteria > Enterobacterales > Pasteurellaceae > Exercitatus. The sequence goes on from CAUTMS010000001.1 coordinate 238,779, forward strand.
TGCGTAAGTTGAAATAAGCATGATTGGTCAAATTGAGCGGCGTATCCCGATCGCTTTGCGCTTCGTAAGTGATCGCCAGTTCATTGTCATCGTTCAATTCGTAATGAACATTTACCTGAACGTTACCGGGAAAACCTTGATCGCCGTCTTCCGAAAACAGTGAAAAACTTACGAAATTTTGACCGCACTTTTCCGGCGTCCAGCGCCGTTTGTCGAAGCCCGAGCCGCCGTGCAACTGGTGTTTGCCCTGATTGGCCGTTAAGACGAACTTTTGACCGTTTAATTCGAAACGGCTATTGGCGATTCGGTTGGCGTAGCGTCCGATACTGGCGCCGAGATAGGCGGTTTGTTGCGGGTAATCTTCCGCTTTGCAGCCCAGCAATACTTCCCGTAATTGCCCGTGAACCGGCACTTTGCAGGAAATCCAGCTGGCGCCCCAATCCATAAGTTGAACCGTCATACCGGCGGCGTTGGTCAGTGTGAATAATTGAAACGGTTGCCCGTCCGGCGCGGTGCCGACAGCCACGCCCGTTATCGGTTGTTTTGACATGTCGATTTTCCTTGTTGTTTAACCTGATTAGACAGGATTTAACTCTTACATGAATTTCCGCGTTTGGCAACGTCGCCGTAATCGTTTTTGCTGTCAGGTTTGGACATATTTTTCGGCGCGCCCTTTTGAATCGGCAAACTGCCGTTCATCTGCCAGGCATTCCAGCCGCCGTCATAAACGTAAGTGTGTTCCCAGCCCGCCAGTTGGGTTATAAACCAGGATACGCCTGCGCGCCAGCCGGTACCGCAATAAAACGCCAGTTGATCGCCTGGATTAATGCCTTGTTCTTTCCATAAGGCGAAAATTTCGTTCGGATTACGCAATGTGCCGTCGGGATCGTAATAATCCGCCATGTTGGAAGAATCGGTACCGGCGAACCCCCATTCGGCGCCTTCCGGTTCGCCCGCGTTTTGAATATAGTCATAACCGCTGATTTTGCCCGTATATTCGTCCCAAGCACGATTACTGATTAAACGTAAGCCGGATTTTTGCGCTTTAACGGCGTCTTCCGGCATGGAAATATTAATCTGCGGATTGGCCGGAACGGTCGCACCGAAAGCTGTTGCCGGCGTCGGCGTATTTACCGTGGTTTCGGTCGGTAAGCCGGCGTCTTGCCAGGTTTCAAAATTGCCGTTCATGACGCGTACGTCTTCCACACCCGCCCATTTTAGCGCCCAGAACACACGGTAAGCCGCCAGTTGATTATCAGAATAGAGAATCACGGTTTTGTCTTTGGTTATTCCGTTTTTCAACAGATTTCGTTCAATCACTTTCGGATCCGATAAATTCCATACCGGTTCGTTTTCCACCCAATCGATATCAAAATGATATGCGCCCGGAATGTGCTGTGCGTAAGATTTGGCTTTATCCAACGGCCCCCAGGACACTTCAAAAATCATAAAATCGTTATTGCTGTAGGTTTCCGGTTTTTCCCCCTGAATAACCGCATCAACCCATTGCGGCGAAACACTGTATTTGAAATTCGGAAAATTCTCCAACGGATATTCCGCTACATTCGCATAGCTGATGAAATCTTTAAATTCAGCGATTTTATAGCCGCGCGTTAAAAATTCTGATGCCACACATTCGCGCGTTTCCGGATCCGTGCCGTAAACCACCAACGTTTTGTCTTTGGTAATGCCTTTGCCCGCCGCGTAACTTTCCAGCTTGTCGCGTTCAATATTATACAGCCACGCACAGGTGAACTGCACGGCACCTTTAATATGCCCGCCGCGCATGGCGTTTTTTTCTTTAAACCCGTTGTAAAAACTGTCATCGCGGGTATCAATGATGACATATTTCGGGTTATCCAGATTTTTTAGCAATTCATCCGTTTCTATAACCCGCACCGAATTTTTATCGCAAGCCGCCAGCACTAAACCAAATGACAATATAAGAAAAGAAGGTTTTATTTTCATCGCATATCCTTAAATTCGACATTGTGTCGGTTTAATTATTGCCGACATTAACCAACAACCGATCATAATCATGAGAGTGGAAAGCCATCCCTGCCAGGAAAAATAAGCGGTTGACACTAAAGAATTGGTTACCGTACAACCGCCCGCCAGCGCCGCTCCGATACCCATCATTACGCCCCCGGACATCCGTTGCAGAACGGCTTTCGGTTCAGGCAAGCTGATTTCAAACTCGCCGCTCAATTTAGCACTGATAAAGGAACCTAACATCATTCCCAAAACGAAATAGGTTCCCCAATTCAAATACCGGTGTTGTCCGTTAACGAGATACTGCACCGCATTGGCGGAAGGCACCGCAATGCCGAAACCGTAGCTGCGCCCGGTTTGTTCGCTGAGAACCCAGGCCGCTATACCGAGTACGCCGATTAGCGCCGCCGAAACAAATAAATTCCACGGATTTGCGAATAACGGATGGGCAATCAATGGCGTTGTCGGCTTTCGCGGCGGTTGATAACGCGGATGACGGATTTGATAAACCGTCAGCGCGACGGTTGCGACGACTAAAAGTGCGGTCAAAATCCACGGCGAAATACCAAAGGTGAGATAAATATTATCTATCGGCGTGACCTGTTTTACTATCGGATTAATCCAGCTGCGCAAGGCACCGGTTTGAGTTGCCGCCATGGTAAGCGAAAAACAGACTAACGCAATCCAGCTGCCGGTCAGTCCTTCGCCGGTGCGAAACCAGGCGCCGGCGGCGCAACAGTTGGCCAAAACCATGCCCGCGCCGAACAACAAACCGCCGCCAGCGTAGCCGAAACCGGCAGCTGAGTCGTGGGAATCGTGATTAAACCGAAAGCGGATAAAGCGAAAAATCCGACGGACTGAACGGATACTGCGATGAAAAGTGCGGTCAAAAATCGCGAGTTTTTTTGAAAATAAAGATTCCGGAAACCGGAAACGAAACTGACTGCGTTGCAATAAAAAGCCGAATGCAATGCCGATGAAAAGTCCGCTTAACATAGATTAAAACCTTAATACTGATGTTCGAATGCGAAAGAGTATAACAGGAAAGCACGGTCATGTCATTTGTTGTCAAACCTGAGCCAATGCTTTCCTTTCGGAGGTTAATCGTTATAGGCTTGGACGCCTTGCGATGCGGTGCACACGTAAAAATCTTCCTTCAAACCGGTTCGCCGTTGGTAATTATCGGCGATGATTCGGCGCACGGCGTCCACTTTTTCCACCGGCGCCAGCGCAACGATACAGCCGCCGAAGCCGCCGCCGGTCATGCGTGCGCCGCCGGATTCGCCGATCACGGACTGTGCCAGTTCCACCAGATAATCAATTTCCGGCGTGGTAATTTCAAAGTCGTCCCGCATGGAAACATGCGAGGCGTTCATCAATTCGCCCAACCGGGAAATATCGCCGCGATTCAGCGCTTCCGCCGCGTCCAGTACGCGCTGATTTTCGGTTACCACATGACGTGCCCGTTTCGCCATTTCGGCATCAAGTGCGGTCAATTCCGTTTCTCTTTTTTGGAATTGTTCGATAGACACGTCGCGCAGCGCTTTTACGCCGAAGAATTTTGCCGCCGCTTCACATTGTTGGCGGCGCGTATTATATTCGCCGGTGACCAGGTCGTGTTTTACGTGAGAATTGACAATCATCACCGCGATGTCTTTCGGCATCGGCGTCGGCAAGGTTTCGAGGGAGCGGCAGTCAATCATCAGCAGATGTTCCGCCTGACCTAATGCGGAAATCAGCTGATCCATGTTGCCACAGTTGGCGCCGACGAATCGGTTTTCCGCTTTTTGCCCGATAAGTGCAATGTCCGTATTGCTGAGCGGTAACTCGCCCAGTAACTGACAGAATTTCCCGACGGCCACTTCCAGTGACGCCGATGAACTCAAGCCGGATGACAACGGCACATTGCCGCTGATGACTAAATCCGCCCCTTGTCGGAATGCGGGGCAGCGTTCCTGAATGAATTTCACTACGCCGCGCACATAGCCCGTCCATTTTTTCGCCGGATTCGGCACAATCGGCTGATCCAGCCGGAACTGATCGCATTCGTTTAAATCCGCCGCATACACGTTGAAAACCTGATCATCCCTTTTGGCACCGCTGATTGCCGTACCGTAATTTATGGCGCAGGGCATCACAAAACCGTCGTTGTAATCGGTGTGCTCGCCGATGATATTAACGCGCCCGGGAGCGTAAACATTGAGAGTCGGCGCTTTGTTGTATTTTTGTTGGAAAAGATGTCGTGATTGTAATTTTGGGTGCATAGAAGTATCCTTTTAGGTTTGGGGTTTCGCCCGATGGGCGACTTACTTTTTCTTTGCTTGCACAAAGCAAAAGTAAGCAAAAAGAAAGTGCACCCCGACTTCGGTACCGTTCTTCGCTTGGTTGAAATTTTCTTCACGGAAAATAAGTAAACTCGCTACGCTCAAACAAACTTATTTTCCTGAAAATTTCAAGTCGCTCAGGCACCTCAGACGGGGCCCCTTGGAGCGTGATAATAAAAGTGCGGTTAAATTTCTAACTATTTTATAATTAATTAAAAAAGTGATAAATTCTAATGAGTTGACAATTTTCCCCTTTTTGCCGCCTGAAAATGGTTAAATTTGTAGAAAATCTTGTTTGTTTGAGCGTAGTGAGTTTACAAGATTTTCGTGAAGCAAATTTAAGTATTTTCAGGAAATAAGGCAAAACGGGGTCGCTTTTCTTTGCTTACTTTCTTTGGCGAAGCAAAGAAAGTAAGACGTCACCGAAGTTGATAATGAACCTCGCTTAATTCCCGTAATCTCGCCGCCGCTTGCTCCGCCGTTAAATCCCGTTGGCTTTCGCCGAGCATTTCGTAGCCCACCATAAATTTGCGGACTGTCGCTGATCTTAATAGCGGCGGGTAGAAATGGGCGTGCAGCTGCCAGTGTTCGTTGTCTTCGCCGTTGAATGGCGCGGTGTGGAAACCCATGGAATAAGGGAAGCTGGTTTCGAACAGATTATCATATTTCGTGGTCAGTTTTTTCAGAATGACGGCTAAGTCGTGAGCTTGTTCGGCGGATAATTCGGTCAGCCGTTTAACATGAGTTTTGGGCAGTAACAGGGTTTCAAAAGGCCAGACCGCCCAATAAGGCACCACCGCAAGCCAGTGTTCGGTTTCTACCACGATACGTTCTTTTTGTTCCAGTTCTCGCTTGGCGTAATCCACTAATAAGACGGAACCTTGCTGTTGATAATATTTCCGTTGATTGATATCTTCCCGCGCCACTTCGTTCGGCAAAAAACTGTTTGCCCAGATTTGTCCGTGGGGATGAGGATTGGAACAGCCCATTGCGGCACCTTTATTTTCAAAAATTTGTACCCAAGGGTAAGTTTGTCCGAGTTCCTGCAGTTGTTGTTGCCAGACTTTAATGACTTCATTGATTTCATCAACGGTTAATAAAGGCAGGGTTTTACTGTGATCCGGAGAAAAACAGATGACCCGGCTTTCACCGCGGGCGGGAGCGGTGCGGAAAAGCGGATCAACGTTTTTTTCCGGTGCCGGCGTATCCTGCAGCAGAGCGGAAAAATCGTTGCGGAAGACGTACGGTTTTCGGTAATCCGGATTCGGTTCGCCCGTGATTCGTTTGTTACGCGGACAAAGGTAACAGTTTGGATCATGAGTCGGTTTTTGTTCTTCGTTAATTTTTTCCTGCTGACCTTGCCAAGGACGTTTGGCGCGATGGGGAGAAACAAGCACCCATTGATCCGTTAACGGATTATAACGGCGGTGCGGATGTTCCGTCGGGTCGAATAACGTAGCCATTGTACTACTCCTTACAATTTGACTGTAAATGTTAACATTATTGGTTATTCAATATCTGAAACGTCGCAAGAATACCATAATGAAATTTTGGCTTTGTGATCTGAATCACATTTTCACAAATAGCCGAAAAGAGCAATGTGAAATTGTGAGCTTGATCACGGTATTTTAGTTTCTTAACCGCTATATTTCCGCCAGCTGCAGGACGCAGCATTTTTAGGGTTTGTTTATAGGATGATGAGTTTATGAAAAATAAACGGCTTCTGAAAACAGTGTCGTCGCATAGCCTTAGGCTGGTGAAAAACGCCGTGAAGCATGCCCTACGGATGATTTGATTCTACTAATTGGAGAAGTAGCATTATGAAAAAATTAAGTCTAAGTGCAATTGCATTGGCTGTTGGTCTGGTTGCCGGTATGAGTACCGCTCAAGCCGAAACGAAAATCGGTGTGACCATTTATAAATATGACGATAACTTCATGGCGTTAATGCGTAAAGAAATCAATAAAGAAGCGGAACAATTAAAAGATGTAAAATTATTGATGAATGACTCTCAAAATGCCCAATCCATTCAAAACGACCAAGTGGATGTATTACTTTCTAAAGGCGTAAAAGCCTTAGCTATCAATTTAGTTGACCCTTCCGCCGCACCGACCGTTATCGGTAAAGCGAAACCGGATGATATTCCGATCGTATTCTTTAATAAAGATCCCGGTGAAAAAGCTTTGGCAAAATACGATAAAGCTTACTATGTAGGGACCGATCCGAAAGAATCCGGCTTAATTCAAGGCGACTTAATCGCCAAACAATGGAAAGCCAATCCGGCATTAGACTTAAATAAAGACGGTAAAATCCAATATGTATTGTTGAAAGGCGAACCTGGTCATCCGGATGCGGAAGCCCGTACCAAGTACGTAATTGAAAAATTAAATGAGTTGGGTATTCCAACCGAACAATTGTTTATGGACACCGGTATGTGGGATGCCGCGATGGCGAAAGATAAAACCGATGCCTGGTTATCCAGCGCCAGAGCTAACGATATTGAAATGATTATTTCCAATAATGACGGTATGGCAATGGGCGCTTTGGAAGCGGTAAAAGCGCACGGTAAGAAATTACCGATTTTCGGTGTGGATGCATTGCCTGAAGTGTTGCAACTGATCAAAAAAGGCGATATTGCGGGTACCGTATTAAATGACGGTGCCGGTCAAGGGAAAGCCGTTGTTCAGTTAGCCAACAACTTGGGACAGGGTAAAGATGCCGCGGAAGGAACCGAGTGGAAAATCGAAAATAAAGTGGTTCGTATTCCTTACGTGGGCGTAGATAAAGACAACTTGTCCGAATTCTTGAAATAACTGCGATGGGCACGCATTACATCGGATTGTGTGCGTGCCTGATTTTTATAACAATTTGTGGGGTGATGTATGACGGCACAAAATAATCAGGAAGTGCTACTCACAATGACCAACGTCAGCAAGTCATTTCCCGGGGTAAAAGCTCTGGATCATGCCAATCTCTCCGTAAAATCTCACAGTGTTCACGCCTTAATGGGAGAGAACGGAGCAGGAAAATCAACTTTACTCAAATGCCTGTTCGGGATTTATGCCAAAGATGAAGGTGAAATTTTATTTTTAGGCAAACCCGTTAATTTCAAAACATCAAAAGAAGCCCTGGAAAACGGAATTTCTATGGTGCATCAGGAGCTAAACCTGGTTCGCCAGCGCAGTGTCATGGATAATCTCTGGTTAGGACGTTATCCGTTAAAAGGCATTTTTGTGGATCACACCAAAATGTATAACGACACCAAAGCGATTTTTGACGAGCTGGACATTGAGGTGGATCCGCGGGAGAAAGTGGCAAATCTTTCCGTCTCCCAAATGCAGATGATCGAGATTGCGAAAGCGTTCTCTTATAACGCCAGAATCGTGATTATGGACGAACCGACCTCTTCGCTTTCCGAAAAAGAAGTGGAGCACCTGTTTACCATCATTGAAAAGCTGAAGAACCGCGGTTGCGGTATCATTTATATTTCCCACAAAATGGATGAAATTTTCAAAATTTGTGACGAAATTACCATTTTGCGCGACGGACAGTGGGTGAATACCGTCAATGTGAAAGACACCACGATGGAGCAGGTGGTGGCGATGATGGTAGGGCGTGAATTAACCCAACGTTTCCCGGAAAAGACCAATACGCCGAAAGAAGTGATTCTGGAAGTGGAACACTTAACCGCGCTTAATCAACCGTCTATTCAGGATATCAGTTTCCAACTGCGCAAGGGGGAAATTCTCGGTATTGCCGGTTTGGTGGGCGCCAAACGGACGGATATTGTGGAAACTCTTTTCGGTGTGCGGGAACGCCGGGGCGGCACCATAAAATTACACGGAAAAACAGTGAATAATCGGACCGCACTTGAAGCCATTAATAACGGTTTTGCGTTAGTTACCGAAGAACGCCGCTCTACCGGCATTTATGCAAATCTGAGCATCGAATTTAACTCCCTGATTTCCAACATGAAATCGTACATGACGAAATGGGGTCTGTTGAGTAATAAGAAAATGAAAAGCGACACCCAATGGGTGATCGACGCCATGAATGTGAAAACTCCGTCGCACCGTACCACTATCGGTTCGCTTTCCGGCGGCAACCAGCAAAAGGTTATCATCGGACGTTGGTTGTTGACTCAACCGGAAATTCTGATGCTGGACGAACCGACCCGCGGTATTGATGTCGGCGCCAAATTCGAGATTTATCAATTAATCATGCAGTTGGCGCAAAAAGATAAAGGCATCATTATGATTTCCTCCGAAATGCCCGAATTATTGGGGATTACCGATCGGATTTTAGTGATGAGCAACGGACGTGTCTCAGGTATCGTAGAAACGGCAAAAACTTCGCAGGAAGAAATTTTGCAACTGGCGGCTAAGTATTTATAGAAGGAACGTTGTATGGCTGATCAAAAAAATAAAACGTGGGATTTTTTCAAACAAAATGCCATTTATTTTGTGCTGCTCATTTTATTGGGCGTTATTATTGCGCAGGATCCCTCATTTTTGAATCTGATGAACTTCAGTAATATTCTGACTCAATCCTCCGTGCGTTTAATTATTGCGTTAGGAATTGCGGGATTATTGGTGGTACAGGGCACCGATTTGTCCGCCGGTCGCCAGGTGGGGTTGGCGGCGGTCGTCGCCGCCACCATGTTGCAGGCGACAGATAATATGAACCGCGTGTTCTCGGAACTGCCGGAACTGCCGATTTTTGTGGTCATTTTGGTGGTATGCGCCATTGGCGCCGTTATCGGGTTAATCAACGGATTTATCGTTTCCGTATTGAACGTTACGCCGTTTATCGCCACCATGGGCACCATGATTATCGTATACGGTTTCAATTCCTTATATTACGATGCGGTCGGCGGCTCACCGATTGCCGGTTTCAGCGAAAATTTCTCCACCTTTGCGCAAGGTTTCTTCCGATTCGGTTCGTTCAAACTGTCCTATATCACAATTTACGCCATTATCGCCACAATCATTATGTGGATTTTATGGAACAAAACCCGCTTCGGTAAAAATATTTTCGCTATCGGCGGTAATCCGGAAGCGGCGCGCGTTTCCGGGGTAAACGTCACGCGCAATTTGCTGGTGATTTATACTTTAGCCGGAGTGTTCTATGCCTTCGGCGGTATGTTGGAAGCGGGGCGTATTGGTTCCGCCACCAATAACCTAGGCTTTATGTACGAATTGGATGCCATCGCCGCCTGCGTGGTGGGCGGCGTATCCTTCGCCGGCGGCGTGGGGACGATCATCGGCGTGGTAACCGGGGTATTGATTTTTACCGTCATCAACTACGGTTTAACCTATATCGGCGTTAATCCGTACTGGCAATATATCATCAAAGGCTCGATTATCATTCTGGCGGTAGCCATCGACAGCTTGAAATACGCGAAGAAAAAATAGCAAAAAACTCACGAAAAATTGACCGCACTTTTAAAGTGCGGTCAGTTTTTTAATAATTCTTGCGGATGAGTCAGGATTAGCCTCTACTCATTCTTCCCGAAATAACGTATAATTCAGAAGATTTTTCTCTTCATTCTTAAAAAATAATTAAGGATCCCATTGTGACAACTGAAAACCGAACTCCAAGAATTATCGAAGCAAAAGAAATTATGACGCTGTTACCGCACCGTTTCCCTTTCCTGTTAGTGGATCGTGTTGTGGATTTCCAGGAAGGCGAATGGTTAAAAGCGATTAAAAATATTTCAGTCAATGAGCCGTGTTTTACCGGACATTTCCCGAACGAGCCGATTTTACCCGGTGTGTTAATTCTTGAAGCGTTGGCGCAATCTATGGGACTTTTAGCATTCAAAACTCATGAAATCCAAGGCGGCGAATTATTTTATTTTGCCGGTATCGACGACGCGCGTTTCAAACGTCCGATATTGCCGGGCGATCAAATGGAACTCTACGTAGAAGTCATTAAAGAACGTCGCGGCATTACGTCTTTTATCGGACGCGCCACCGTAAACGGCGAAGTCGCCTGTGAAGCGAAATTAATGTGCGCTCGTCGCTAGTAAGGAGCCAAAATGATTCATCCAACGGCAAAAATTCATCCCTCTTCCATCGTTGAAGACGGCGCTAAAATCGGCGAGAATGTAGTTATCGGTCCGTTTTGTGTTGTCGAGAAAGACGTGGAAATCGGCAAAGGGACGATTTTATATTCTCACGTCGTAGTGCGCGGTATCACCAAAATCGGCGAAGATAACCGGATTTTCCAGGGCGCAAGCATCGGCGAAATTAATCAGGATTTAAAATATCAGGGCGAAGCCACCCGCACGGTGATCGGTAATCGTAACCGCATTCGCGAAAACGTCACCATTCACCGCGGTACGGCGCAAGGCGGCTGGGTGACGAATATCGGTGACGATAATCTGTTCATGGTGAATGCGCATATCGCTCACGATTGTCAAATTAAAAATCGGTGCATTTTAGCCAATAACGCTACGCTGGCGGGGCATGTGGAGTTAGATGATTTCGTGATTGTGGGCGGTATGTCGGCAATTCACCAATTCGTTGTTGTTGGCGCGCACGTGATGTTGGGCGGCGGTTCGATGGTCAGCCAGGATGTGCCGCCTTATGTGATGGCGCAAGGCAACCATGCCCGTCCGTTCGGGGTGAATATCGAAGGTTTAAAACGCCGCGGATTCGATAAGCCGACGTTGCATGCCATTCGTAACGTTTACAAATTGATTTACCGCAGCGGACGCACGCTGGAAGAAGTGATGCCGGAAATCGAAACTTATGCACAAACGGAAAGTGCGGTCAGTTTCTTCTTAGATTTTTTTGCTCGCTCAACCCGTGGTATTATCCGCTAAGCAAAATGACAAAAAAATCGGACCGCACTTCGAAAAAAGTGCGGTTATTTTTTAGGAAATTTTTATGGAACAACGGAAGCATAATCATCCCACCATTGCTCTAGTCGCCGGTGAAGTGTCGGGTGATATTCTGGGCGCCGGTTTAATTCGCGAGCTGAAAAACATTTACCCGAATGCGCGATTTATTGGTATTGCGGGACAACAAATGCTGGCTCAGGGCTGTGAAACTTTAGTTGATATGGAAGAAATCGCCGTGATGGGGCTGGCGGAAGTGGTGAAACACTTGCCGCGGTTACTAAAAATCCGCAAGCTGACGGTTGAACGTATGCTGGCGGAAAAGCTCGATATTTTCATCGGCATTGACGCGCCGGATTTTAACCTTTATGTGGAAGGCAAACTGAAAGCGCAGGGAATCAAAACCATTCATTACGTCAGCCCGTCCGTTTGGGCGTGGCGTCAGAAACGGGTTTTCAAGATTGCCAAAGCCACCAATCTGGTGCTGGCGTTTTTGCCTTTCGAAAAAGCCTTTTACGACCGTTTCAACGTACCTTGCCGTTTTATCGGTCACACCATGGCGGATGCCGTTCCGCTGCAACCGAATCGCTCGGAAGCCTGCGAACAACTGGGTTTAGACGCCGGCGGACGTTATGTGGCCATTTTAGCGGGCAGCCGCAGTTCGGAAGTGGAATTTCTGGCGGAACCTTTTTTGCGAACCGCACAATTGCTGAAAAATGCGCATCCCGATATTCAATTCTTGGTGCCGTTGATTAACGAAAAGCGTCGTCGCCAGTTTGAAGCCGTGAAAGCGCAGGTAGCGCCCGATTTGCCTTTAATTTTATTAAACGGGCAGGCGCGTCAGGCGATGATCGCGGCGGACGCGACGTTGCTGGCGTCGGGGACGGCGGCATTGGAATGCATGTTGTGTAAATCGCCGATGGTGGTAGGATACCGTATGAAACCGTTCACTTATTTTTTAGCCAAACGGCTGGTAAAAACGGATTACGTTTCGCTGCCGAATTTATTGGCGAATGAAATGTTGGTGCCGGAAATGATTCAGGATGATTGCACCCCGCAGAAATTAGCTCAGAAGATGGAAGCTTATTTGGGGGAAAGTGCGGTCAAAAATCGAGAAGTTTTGATCCGGCGTTTCACCGAATTGCATCGTCAAATCCGTTGTAACGCCGATAAACAGGCGGCGCAGGCGGTGGCGGATGTGCTGAACGGCACGATTTAAAACGGAGAAGCGATATGGCGGAATTTGAATATCCGCAGGGGTATGAACTGATTGCGGGCGTTGACGAAGTGGGGCGCGGACCGTTAGTGGGCGCCGTGGTAACGGCGGCGGTTATTTTGGATCCGAACAACCCTATTGAAGGGCTGGCGGACAGCAAAAAACTGAGTGAAAAAAAACGTCTTGCTTTAGCGGCGGAAATTAAGGAAAAAGCGCTGGCATGGGCATTGGGACGGGCGGAAGCGGAAGAAATCGATAAACTGAATATTCTGCACGCCACCCTGCTTGCCATGCAACGGGCGGTAAAATCGCTTAAAATTTCACCGCACTTGGTGTTGGTGGACGGCAACCGCGTACCGGAACTGGATATGCCGGCGCAGGCGATCGTCAAAGGCGACGGCAAAGTGGCGGAAATCAGCGCGGCTTCTATTCTTGCCAAAGTGGCGCGAGATCAGGAAATGGAAGCGCTGGATAAACGGTTTCCCCAATACGAATTCGCCAAGCACAAGGGTTATCCGACTAAAGTTCATCTGGAAAAGCTGGCGCAATTCGGCGTGTTGCCGCAACATCGCCGCAGTTTCGCGCCGGTTCGAAAAGCGATTGAACAATCCAACGAATAAACTGTAAAAATAAGGAAAAATATGACCGCACTTGCTCAAAATAAAACGTTAAAAATCGGCCTGGTTTCCGTATCAGACCGCGCTTCGCAAGGCGTTTATGCGGATCAGGGCATTCCCGAGCTGCAGAAATGGCTGGAAGCGGCATTGGCAGAGAAATTTGAAGTGGAAACGCGATTAATTCCCGATGAACGGGCGAAAATCGAGCAAACGCTGATCGAATTGGTGGACGAACGACAATGTCATTTAGTGTTAACCACCGGCGGCACCGGGCCGGCAAAACGGGACGTGACGCCGGATGCCACATTGGCGGTTGCGGATCGCGAAATGCCGGGATTCGGCGAACAAATGCGTCAAATCAGCCTGCATTTTGTGCCGACCGCCATTTTATCCCGTCAGGTAGGCGCGATTCGCAAAAACACCCTGATTTTAAATCTGCCGGGGCAACCGAAAGCCATTAAAGAAACCTTAGAAGGCGTAAAAGATGCCGACGGCAACACGCTGGTGAAAGGAATTTTTGCCGCCGTGCCTTACTGCCTGCAACTGATTGACGGCATTTATATCGACACCAAACCTGAAGTGATTGAAAGCTTCAGACCGAAATCCGCCCGCCGTTAAAGTGCGGGAGAAATTTGCGTTGTTTTTCAACCTGTCAGAAGGAAAGAGAGATGAAAAAAATTGAAGCCATTATTAAGCCGTTTAAACTGGATGATGTCCGCGAAGCCTTGTCCGATATCGGCATTACCGGCATGACGGTAACGGAAGTACGCGGTTTCGGGCGCCAGAAAGGGCACACGGAACTATACCGCGGCGCGGAATATATGGTGGACTTTCTGCCGAAAGTCAAAGTGGAAATCATCATTGCGGACGAGCAGCTGGATCAATGTATCGAAACCATTATTGACACGGCGCAAACCGGTAAAATTGGCGACGGTAAAATCTTCGTGTATGATGTGGAACGCGTCATTCGGATTCGCACCGGCGAAGAAAACGAAGAAGCGATTTAACCATACATTTTATAAACGGGAACATGATGATGAAAAAATTTTTTTCTTTATTGGGGATTTTTGCCTTGGCTTTCGCTGTGACGGCTTGTGACGGCGGTTCCAATGTGAAAGCCGAAATGGCGCAAATGTCGGTCGCCGTGAATAAGTTAAGCGACGCCGCTTCCGCGCAGGAATTCCACCAGGCGGCGGCAAGTTTACGCGAAGCGTCCGTTCAGTCTATGAATAAAAAACCGTCAAAAATAAAAACCGATGAAGAATTCAAGGATTATCAGGCGGGAATGCAACAATTCATTGAGGCCTTGGATCGGGCGGATAAATTGGCGAATGACAATTTGGACGAAGCGAAAAAAGCCACGCAGCGCCTGTTCGAACTGAAAGCCGAATATCACAGATTATATAAATAACCAAGTTGTTTAAGAACCGCACCGATTGAAAAGTGCGGTTAATTTTTGCGGAGTTTTTTTGATGACAAAGCCCTCTTCATTGCTGTTTTATCTGGTTGCCGTGGCGTCGCTGGTCATTATTTTTGCCGGCATTAAGTTATCGGCGGAAATTGTGGTGCAATTTTTATTGGCCTTATTTATTTCGATTATCTGTTCTCCGATAATCAAATTTATGACAAGCCGGCGGGTGCCGCACTGGCTGGCGATTGCGCTGCTGTTCGTTTTGATTTCATTAATATTTTTCTTCCTGATTGGATTGATTAACGGCACCGTGCGGGAATTCACCCAATCTATGCCGCAATATCGGGAATTAATGCTGGAACGGCTTCATGCCGTTCAAGCGTTGGCGGCGCGTTTTCACGTTTCTTTTGATTTTGACGCTTCCCGCATTCAGCAACATTTCGACCCGAATGTACTGATGAATTTTGCCAGCCATTTGTTGCTGAATTTTTCCAATGTGGTATCGAATGCTTTTGTGCTGATTTTAGTGGTGATTTTTATGTTGCTGGAAGCGCCTACGGCAAAACGCAAGCTGGTGTTTGCCTTCAGTGATAATCAGCGCGAACAAAATCGGGAAGAGCAACATTTGGATCGCGTGTTGCAGGGAATCATCAGCTATCTGGGGGTGAAAACGCTGGTCAGTGCGCTGACCGGGTTTTGTGTCTGGTTATTGCTTGAATTGATGGGCGTGCAGTATGCGGTGTTGTGGGCGACATTGAGTTTCCTGTTGAACTATATTCCCAATATCGGTTCCATTATTGCCGCCATACCGATTATTGTGCAGGCCTTGTTGCTGAACGGTTTTTCCGTGGGGTTTGCCGTAGCGGTCGGCGTGATTACGATCAATATGGTAATCGGTAACGTACTGGAACCTAAATTAATGGGCAAGAAATTAGGGTTATCCACTTTGGTGGTGTTTCTTTCCCTTTTATTTTGGGGATGGCTGCTGGGAACCGTCGGCATGTTGCTGTCGGTGCCGTTAACCATGGCGTGCAAAATTGCTTTGGAAGCCAGTCCGAATACGTCGCGTTATGCGGTGTTGCTGGGCGATGAAGTGCCGAACGAAAAAGAATAAGAAAAAACGCTGAATTCCGGATTCAGCGTTTTGTTTAAGCGGTTAACGAAAAATGTCGCGATTTTTGACCGCACTTTTTTTCAATTGGCTGAGTAAAATTAAGCCTAACGCGACGGTGTAAAAGCCGAAAATGAAAACCAGCCATTGCGGCATGGTGAAGCTCATGAAAGTCCAGTTAATTTCGCTGCATAGTCCGGTCGGATGGAAGATCGCCGGGAACCATTTATCCAACGGAAGCGTTTCGGGAAACTGAACGAACATCGGACATTGATCCCAGGGATTGGGATGCAGTTGATAACCTACGTGTTTGATGGAAAAGAGTAATCCTTTAATTGCTCCCCACAAGCCGACGGCGAGGGCAAGTAAACGGAAAATGAAAAACCGGGGCGCAATGAAACCGATAATTCCGGCGAAGGCCACGCCGAATAAGGCGACCCGTTCGTAAACGCACATGACGCACGGATTGAGTTTTAAACCGTATTGGAAATAAAGTGCGGCTAATTCCAGGCAGATTGCCGATACGAATAATAGCAACCAGGATGATCGTTCCGTTGAAATACGCTTTAAATAACTGAACATTACGTCTCCTTTTTATTAATGACCGAGAACCGAATTCATCGGAATATGCGGCGATTCAATTAATCCGACCTGCGCCAGCCATTGCGTCATGCCGGGCAGAACGAATTCTACAGCCAGTAAACCCACAAGGCTTAATACGATAGTATAAGGCAACGCCATATATACCATGCGTCCGTAAGATAACCGAATTAACGGCGCGATAGACGACGTCAGCAGGAACAGAAACGCCGCCTGACCGTTTGGCGTCGCCACGGACGGTAAATTGGTACCGGTATTGATTGCCACGGAAATCATTTCAAATTGATAAGGTGAAATCGCACCGCCTGTTAATGCATTTTTCGCTTCGTTAATATAAACGGTCGCCACAAAAACGTTGTCGGAGATGGAAGATAATAATCCGTTGAAAATATAGAACAACGCTAACTGGGTGGATTCGGAAGCATTCAGAACGTAACTGATAATCGGCGCGAATAAGTGCTGATCAATAATGACGGCGACCACGGAAAAGAATACCACCAATAAGGAAAGGAACGGCAAACTTTCCTGGAAGGCCCGACCGATTGCATGCTCGTCCGTAATGCCACAATAAGCCGTGGTGAGGATAATCACGGTTAAACCGATTAAACCTACGGAAGCCAAATGGAATGCCAATCCGATAATTAACCAGACACCGACGAAAGCCTGTACGCCTAATTTAACGCGATCCTGCGTGGTCATTTGCGCTTCGTGGGCACGGTCGAATTTCGCCAAAACCCCCCATACTTTACGCGGCAGTTTTTCACCGTAGTCGAATAAACGGAATCGCTCTACAATGATACAGGTCAGTATTCCGGAGATTAATGTCAACACTGTGACAGGCGCCATACGGAAGAAAAATTCTTTGAAACCCCAACCCGCTTGTTCGGCGATAATCAGGTTTTGCGGTTCGCCCACTAATGTCATCACGCCGCCCAATGCGGTACCCACCGCCGCATGCATCATCAGGCTACGCAGGAATGCGCGGAATTGTTCCAGGGTTTCCATGTTTTGCTTGATTTTGGCGTCATTGGTGATATCGGACGGATCATTAAAGCTGCCGCCGGACGCCACTTTATGGTAAACACCGTAGAAGCCCATCGCCACACTGATGATTACGGCAATCACGGTTAATGCGTCCAGGAAGGCGGAGAGGAAGGCGGCGGTTAAACAGAACGCCAATGACAGCGCGAGTTTAGAGCGGATTTGCAATAATAATTTTGTAAAGGCATAAAGCAGCAGCTGCTTCATGAAGTAGATCCCCGCCACCATGAACATTAACAGCAGGATTACTTCGAAATTCGCTAAAAGTTCCGATTTAACGTGTTCGGGACTGGTCATTCCGATGGTTACCGCTTCTAAAGCCAGCATCCCGCCGGGTTGCAACGGATAGCATTTTAATGCCATAACCAGAGTAAAGATGAATTCCGCTACCAGCAACCAACCGGCGGTAAACGGATGAAACCAAAAGATAAGAGGATTAACAATTAAAAAAGCGCCGATTGTGACTTTATACCAGTTCGGGCTATTGCCTAAAAAGTTATTCATAAACGCTTGAATGTATTTCATCTGCTTGTCCTTAGGAAAATATAGCTTTCATTGTCCTACTGTTTTGTGGATAATAGGCTTATTGTTTTACAGGTAATTACCCAAAATTACCAGTAAAAATTTAATTTATTCTTTTAATTTTTTTAATTTTAAATTTTCCCTTGATATTTATGAACGATTTTGCATCCATTCTAAAAGCCCGCAGTCCTGCGGCGCTTGCCGAAGAATATATTATCAAGAGTATTTGGAATAATACTTTTCCACCCGGCACAGATTTACCGGCTGAACGGGATTTGGCTGAAAAAATAGGGGTTACTCGGACAACATTGCGCGAAGTATTGCAACGTTTGGCTCGTGACGGTTGGTTGCATATTCAACACGGCAAACCGACTCGAGTGAACAATGTTTGGGAAACGTCCGGGTTGAATATTATCGAAGTCTTGATTCGTTTGGACAGCGTACAATCACCGCTGTTAATCGCTAATGTGCTCTCCGCCCGTACCAATCTGGCGACTATTTATATGCCGCGCGCTTTTAAATACTTTCCGACGGAATCGTTTGCGTTATTTGATAAACTGGATGCTTTGGAAGATACCGCCGAAGCTTATGTCGCATTCGACTACAAAGTTTACCGCGATTTAACTTTTATTTCTAAAAATCCGATTTACGGCTTGGTGTTAAATAGTTTGCGCAATCTGTATATGCGGGTCGGCACCCTGTATTTTTCCAATGCCAAAGCGCGCGCTTTAGCCATGAAATTCTACAAAGAATTGGTAGTGTTGGCGAAAACCGAGCAATTTGAGGTGATTCCCGCCTTAATTCGCCAATACGGAAAAGAAAGCGGCGTACTTTATGCAGAAATTCAAGACGATATGACATTGTTAATGAACAAATAAAAAAATCGGTCGCTCATTTGTATGCCGGTTCGGTCTTTAACGGGAACAGCCGCCGCGTTCAATAATAATGCCGACGTTGCGGGCTTGCTTTACCGCTTCGGGCTTGCTTAATTTCAGTCGCAACCAGGAAATCCGGAATCGTTGTTGAAGTTGTTCCGCCACTTCGTTTGCGACGCGTTCGATTAATAGAAAGGGTTTGGATTGTACGTAGTTGATGATGAATTCACTGACCTCCGCATAGTTCAGGCAGTCGGCGACGTCATCGGTTTCCGCCGCTTTTCGGCTGTCCCACGCCATTTCAAGATCAAAAATCAAACGTTGTTTAATCCGTTGTTCCCAATCATATATGCCGATTTGGGCTAAAACGGTGAGTTCTTCAATAAAAATGCGATCGTTCATCTTGTTGCTTAGAATTCATGAAAAATTTGGTAGGCGTATGCTACCAAGTTTGGATACAATAAACAAAATTATTCTTCATCTTACAGGAATCATTTGTCATTATGAGCCTTTTCGCCCTTTGTTATATGTTTGCCGCTTATTTACTGGGCTCGATTTCCAGCGCGGTCATTGTTTGTCACCTTGCCGGTTTGCCGGATCCCCGCCGGCACGGTTCGCATAATCCGGGAGCGACCAATGTGTTGCGCATCGGCGGACGTTGGGCGGCACTTGCCGTATTTGTTTTCGATGTATTAAAAGGCATGATTCCCGTCTGGTGCGGTTATTATTTAGGTTTGACTCAGTTCGAATTGGGTATGGTGGCGTTGGGCGCTTGTCTCGGCCATATTTTTCCGATTTTCTTTAAATTTAAGGGCGGTAAAGGCGTGGCCACCGCATTTGGCGCCATTGCGCCCATTGGTTGGGGTGTCTTAACCACCATGTTGGGCACTTGGGTTTTGGTATTTGTGATTAGCGGTTATTCTTCTTTAAGCGCGGTGATTTCCGCTTTACTCGTTCCGTTATATGTCTGGTGGTTCCGGCCTGAATTTACCTTTCCCGTTGCGCTTGTCTGCTGTCTGCTTATCTATCGACATCACGAGAATATCCAGCGCCTTTGGCGCGGTCAGGAAGATCGCATCTGGGGCAAAAAATCCGACGAAAAATAAGCGAAAATTCGCCCGCACTTTTGCGGTTTATCGCGTTTTTCACATTCACGAATAGCCTGAAATAAAGCGGAAGAGCGTTTATTTTCCGTATTTTTATGCGCACGCGTTTTTAATTGCGTTAGATTTCGTAACATAACGTAAACAGACCTCTTTGATAAGAGGTCTGCCAATATTAAGCGCTAGCCGGCAACGGCCATTCCCACCGTCATATGTAATGCGTAGAAGAGCAGGCGTCCAATCATTTCGGCAAAAATTACGGCTAAAGCGGCGACGCCTAACGCCCAGGTTTTGGGGAGTTTACATAAGGCGATGGCAGCCAGCGCCAGCAGGGTGAAGCGGAGGGCTTGCAGGTTTGCAAAATCCGGCGCTAAATCTACCGCTTGTTGTACGGAGCTATGAATATGGCCGAGCCCGAAAGCTTGATAAATCACCACAATCACCGCAAAGAATAAGCCGGCTAAGTAGAGATACGGCACAAAGCATAAGCGATATTCTTTATGCGGATTGGCGTTTAACAACGCATAACCTAACGCCGAACCGCCGATAACCACCGTTAAGTAGAACTGCCACGAGGTTAAAGCAGTGTTCCAGGTCGGCACGGTGTTAATGTGATAAACATTGTTCATCATATACATAAACACCAGACCTAAAAGTGCGGTCAAAATTAGCCAGATTTTTGCAAGGGCTTCAGGCATTCTGCCTAAAATACTTAACAACCAATATAAGCCTGCCAAGGTAAAGAACACCGCACCGCTGGCGATTTCGTTACTCAACATCGATGAACCCACCCGATTAAGGGAATTAAAGGCTCTAAACGGCGAACCTAAATGCAAAATGGAACAGAAAAAGCCAATGCCAAGTAAAACGAGTAGTACAAACATCGCTTTGTGTAAGTATTGCTTACTTTGCACGCTGTTTGATTGGCATAGTACCCAGCTAAACAGCAACCAAGCGCCCACCACCGATTGTGCTAAAACGGTAAAAATAATGAGTGGTAATTCGTGTAATCCGTTCATTTTACACCTCTCTCGGGTTGGCTAAGAAGCCGGCGGTATCGCCGCTCGGACGGCAATGTTTATTCGGTTTAATCACTAAATTCGGTTGCGTGATTTCTGCCGGCGGTAACGGCGCAATAGAGTCCTGATCACCGTATTTTTTACGCAGCTCGTCAATCGGTGCAAAGTCTAAGGCGCGTAACGGACAAGCCTCAACACAAATCGGTTTATGCCCTTCTTTAATGCGAGAGTAGCAACCGTCACATTTCGTCATATGCCCTTTTTTCGCATCGTATTGCGGTGCGTCATACGGACAAGCCATATGACAATAACGGCAACCGATACAAATTTCTTCGTTTACAATCACAAAGCCATCTTCATTCTTATGCATTGCCCCTGTCGGACAAACTTTGGTACAAGCAGGGTCGCTACAATGGTTACAAGAAATCGATAAATAATAGGCAAAAACATCTTGGTTCCAACAACCGTCAGCCTGCTGAACCCAATCGCCGCCGGCGTATTCGTAAATACGGCGGAAGTTTACTTCCGAGCCTAAATCTTTGTAGTCTTTGCAAGCCAATTCGCAGGTTTTACAACCGGTACAACGCTCGGCGTCAAAATAAAATCCGTATTGTGTCATTATTTACCCCTTACGCTTTCTCGATTTGAACTAAGTTAGAATGTTGCGGATTGCCTTTGGCCAGCGGCGAAGGGCGGTGTGTCGTAATCGTATTCACACAGCCACCGTGATCGACACGGTTACCGAACATATTGGCTTGCAGCCATGCGCCTTGTCCCATACCTAACACGCCCGGCATAATGCGCGGCGTAATTTTGGCCGGTAGGCGGGTTTCGCCGATTTCATTAAATACGCGCACTAATTCGCCGTCTTTAATGTTCTTTTGTTGCGCATCAATCGGGTTGATCCACACTTCTTGCGGATTAGCCGCTTGCAACACATCGATATTACCGTAAGAAGAGTGAGTTCTCGCTTTGTAGTGGAAACCGACTAACTGGAACGGATATTTTTCTTTTTTCGGATCTGCCACGCTGTTAAAGCCTGCCGCAAAAACAGGTAATGGGTGGATCACATCGTCTTCTGCTAATTCCCACGTATTGGCAATGTTCGCTAACTGTTCCGAATAAATTTCGATCTTACCTGAAGGCGTTTTCAGTGGATGAGCTTCAGGATCTTGGCGGAAATCTTTAAACGCCACCACGTGCTCATCAGGGCATTTACGTTTATAAATACCGACTGTTTTCATCTCTTCGTAGCTTGGCATATCCGGATTACGGGTTTTGGTTTGCTCACAAAGATAACGTACCCATTCGTGTTGTGTACGACCTTCCGTAAAGGTTTGATAAACATCATCGCCTAATCGTTTTGCCACTTCCGATAAAATCTCATAAATCGGGCGGCGTTCAAATTTACGGCTGGTTGCCGGTTGACCCAAAATTACATACGCCATATTGCCCGCCGCTTCGTGAGGAATTAAATCTTCCTGTTCGGTCGGCATTAAATCCGGTAACACAATATCGCAGTATTTCATTGAGGCTGTCATAAAGTGATCGATACCGACGATCATTTCGCATTTGCTATCGTCTTGTAAAATATCGTGCGTACGCCCAATGTTACTGTTTTGGTTAATCAGCGTATTACTTGCATAGCACCACATAAATTTAATCGGCACATCAAGTTTATCTTTGCCTTGTACGCCATCACGAAGTGCAGTCATTTCTGTACCGTGATCAATGGCATCCGGCCAGGTAAAGACCGAAATTTTGGTTTTTACAGGATTTTTCAACATCGAGAACCATTCGGGTTCCATATCGTAAGTGCCTTCACGGTCGCCAGTGTTACCACCATTAATGCCCACGTTGCCGGTTAAAATAGCTAACATTGCAATGGCTCGTGCGGTTTGTTCACCATTGGAATGACGTTGCGGCCCCCAACCTTGGCAAATAAATGCCGGTTTGGCTTGCCCGATTTCACGTGCAAGTTTAATAATTCGAGTGGCGGGAATACCGGTAATTTTTGCCGCCCATTCGGGAGTTTTTGCAATGCCGTCTTCGCCTTGTCCTAAAATATAGGCTTTGTAATGGCTGTTTTTTGGTGCAGTGGCAGGCAAGGTTTTCTCATCATAACCAATACAGTATTTATCTAAGAAGGCTTGATCCACCATATCTTCGGTAATCAGCACATAAGCGAGCGCCGCCGCTAATGCACCGTCCGTACCTGGACGAATTGGGATCCACTCATCTTCACGCCCTACGCCTGTATCGTTATAACGCGGATCGATTAAAATCATTCTCGCATTGGAACGCTCACGGGCTTGTTCCACGTAATAGGTTACGCCGCCGCCACTCATACGGGTTTCGGCTGGGTTATTCCCGAACATGACCACCAATTTTGAGTTAGCAATGTCATCAGGGCTGTTACCGCTACGTTCTCCGTACAGATACTGCATTGCCATGCGGATCTGCGCCGTGCTGTAACTACCGTAACGGCTTAAAAAACCACCGCAAGAATTCATTAAACGGTAAGGCACGTTAGAGTTTGTGATATTCCCACCGTCCACCCCCGTGCCATATAACACGTGTACCGCTTCATTACCGTAATCTTTTAAAATACGTTTTAAGTTATCGGCGATCGTATCCAAGGCTTCGTCCCAACTAATACGTTTGAATTTCCCTTCTCCACGTTTCCCAACGCGTTTCATCGGATATTTCAAACGATCCGGGTGGTTCATACGGCGGCGGATTGAACGACCTCGCAGACAGGCTCTCAGTTGATGATTACCGTATTCATCATTGCCTGTATTGTCAGTTTCGACCCAATACACTTCATCATTTTTAATGTGCAATCGTAGCGCACAACGGCTACCGCAGTTTACGGTGCAGGAGCTCCATACCCATTTGTCTTCCGTCGCGTTCTTTACCGGAATTTGTTGGCTTGCAATAGCGTTAAACGGTAGCGCTATATCGGCCGCAATAGCTGCGGCTCCTATAGAAGAGCCTTTTAGGAAGGTTCTTCGGTTAAGCGCAGAATCTAAAATCAGTTTGTCCATAGAGATTCCCCATATTTTTCACTCCAATCAAAACTAGAAAAATTTCAGCAATAAAAGCGGTAGCAAGCGTCTCATATACCCCTAGTGAATACAAGGTGATTTTCTGTAGCTTTTTTAATAAGAGAATTCAAATTTTTTTAATGGTTAAATATATGTTACATAAATTGCGTGGCGAATATGCAATAATCAAGGCGATAGAAAAATAAAAGGGAAACTCGCATTTTCATACGTTTTCCCCTTGTGCGTTAATCTGGCAATTTTTCCTACGGAAAATAGTACTTTATTTGTTATATCGCGGTCAGTGCCTGTTTGAGATCTTCAATTAAATCTTCGGCGTCTTCACAGCCTACCGAATAGCGCAATAATCCATCTGTCACACCTTGTTTTAGGCGATCTTCAGGACTGACGCAAGCGTGCGACATTTTTGCCGGGTAAGAGATGATGGATTCGATACCGCCTAAACTGACCGCTACGAGCGGAATCTTGATCGCTTGTAAGAATTTCGTGACATTTTGATAGGAGCCCAAATCGAAGGAAATAATCATTCCGCCGTGTTTTGATTGTTGCATATGAATTTTATGTCCCGCATGGCTGGAAAGCCCAGGATAGAAGACCTGTTTCACTTTCGGGTGAGTCGCTAAAAATTCGGCGATTTGTTGGGCATTACCACTGGCTTGTTTAATTCTCATTGCCATGGATTTTAAGCCTCGCATGGTTAACCAACAATCGAACGGTGCTGCGATACCGCCAAGCACGACAGCGATTTTATGAATTTTATCGGCTAATGATTTGTTATTGGTGGCGAGCGTGCCCAACACAACGTCACTGTGTCCGTTAATAAATTTGGTTGCGCTGTTAATGGAAATATCAACACCTAATGCAATCACATTTGAGAGCAACGGGGTCATAAAAGTGTTATCGCAAATTGTCTGTAAATTGTGTTTTTTGGCAATAGCAATGACTGTTTGTAAATCGGTAATTTGGAGCGTTGGATTAGATGGGGTTTCTAAATAAAACGCGCGAGTATTTTCTTTAATCGCTGCTAAATAATTATTGGGATCGGTAGCATCTACAAAGGTGACTTCAATACCGTAATTAGGTAGTACCTCTGTCATTAACTGAAATGTGCCGCCGTAAATATTTTTGCAGGCAACAATATGATCCCCTTGTTTAAATTGTAATAATGAAGCACTAATAGCAGCCATACCGGAGGCGAAAATTTCTGCATGTTTTGCTTCTTCAATAGCACAAATCGCTTCACAAAGCCCGCTACGAGAAGGGTTTGAAAAGCGTGAATAAATCGGGCCTGAATGTTTATCTAAATCGTTTTGATGAAAGGTGGAAGCTTGATAAATCGGCACCGATGAGCTGCCTGTGGTTTTATCTGTCATTTCATAGCCGTGAAGGACTTTTGTGTTTATTTTCATTGTGATTTCCTAAGTTTTGTAGGGTCGGGTCCTGTGCCCGACCGAAATGAATGAGGGATACGTTCGGTGTCTGAAAAACAAGATAGATTGAAATTCCAAATCTGCGTTTAAATATCCCTATTATCATAAAATCAACATCGCACGGTCGGGCACAGGACCCGACCCTACAAGTTATTCAATTTAAAGCGTTAAACCCAACAAAATATAAGCCAGTAGTACAAAGGATCCTGTTACCAACGCATAAGGAAATTGGGTCCGAATATGTTCGATGTGTTCGCAATCCGTTGCCATTGACGCCACAATCGCATCGGAGGAAATCGGTGAAGTCATATCACCAAAGATTGATCCCGAAATAGCCGCGCCAATCATATATTCCGGCGGAACGCCAACAGACACGCCAAGCTGCACGCCGATTGGAATCATAATCGCGAATGTTCCCCAGGATGTACCTGTTGCAAGGGACATAATGGCACTAATTAAGAAGATAAAACCGATGGTTAAACTAGGAGGAATGACGCTGGACGAGATTTTGGCGATATAAGCACCAGTGTGTAAATCGCCACAAATGCTACCCATTAAGAAGGCAAAGATCATTACCGAGCTGATTTTTACCATACTAGCAAAGCCGATATAAATTTCTTTGAAGAAACTGTCGATAGTGAAAATTCGGCGAGCCATAAACCAGACAAAAGAGACGCTAAGCCCAAAAATTACCGCATAATAAACGGATGTTGAACCGCTACCTTTGGCAAAATCACCATTGCCGGTGATATAGAGCATAACTGGAACCGCTAATACGGTAGATAAAATTGGGATCAAGAAGTTTAAAATGCTGTTGCTATTTGGGTGTTCGATCACATAGTCATTTTGATCGGCGTGGTTTTGATCTTGTGTTTTTTTGCGTCTAAGACTAGGGTATTTGGTTAAAATCTCTGCTTTACGCATTGGACCCCAAGATGCCCCGGTAAAGATGTAGAACAATACCGTTGCCAATGAGAAGAATGCCATAAAGTGATAAACCATTGAGCTAGCAAGGATTTCAAAAGGTTCGCCAGTTAAAAAGCCTTTGCTGATTTGGACGCCAATCACACCCATCATTGCAGCACCCCAGCCGTTAATCATTGCGGAAGAGCAGACAGAGACGCAAGAGGTTTGAATAATGTAAGACATTTTTTCAGGCGGAACAGCGTATTTTGCCGCTAAGTTTTTGGTGGAAACTCCAGCGACTAATTGGTTGATTAAGCTTTCTACAAAGATCAATGATGTGATAACCATTGCCAGTAATTGTACGGAACGGCGGCCTTTAATCAGCTGTGATTTTTCGCTCAGTACACGCACCAAACTACGCATACCGCCCGTTACCACCACTAATCGCATAATACCGCCGATTAGCACCATAAAGATAATGGTTTTGGCGTTACCGCCGTCAGCAAAAATTTTAATGATACCGTCAAGAGTGGCTTTAATACCGCCTAAAATATGAAAGTCATGCAACACGATGAATCCGAATACGGAACCGGTCAGCAGGGAGAGAATCACTTGGCGGGTTAAAATCGCCAGTAAGATAGTTAATAGCGGTGTTAGCACCGCCCAAATGCCGTAGTCGTGCATAATATGCCCCTTAGCCTATTTTGCTTTATTGTGCTAATGCGTAGGTTAAGTCTTCGATTAAGTCATCAATACATTCAATCCCAACGGATAAACGTAATGTGGTATCAAAAATACCGATAGCCGCTCTTGCTTCCGTTCCCATACTTGCATGAGACATGGTAGCGCTATGGTTCACCATGCTTTCCACCCCGCCGAGCGATTCCGCTAATACGAAATATTGCAAGCCTTTAATAAAGCGGTTTACACGTTCCAAATCGCCTTTTAAGCGAATGGTAACCACCGCACCGCCGCTACGCATTTGTTTTTTGCATAATTCATAGTCGGGGTGAGATTTTAAGCCCGGATAATGTACTTCTAAAATTTCAGGATGATTTTCTAAGAATTCCGCTACCTTTAAGGCGTTATCACATTGACGTTGCATGCGAAGATCAAGGGTCTTCATGCCGCGTAAGGCAAGATAGGCATCAAAAGGCGAGGCAATCGCACCAAGTGCGGTCTTTTTTGAGTTAATTTCTGCGGCAAAATCTTCACGGTTGGTAATTAACGCACCGCCGATAATGTCGGAATGACCATTGATATATTTACTGGTGGAAAGCATCACCAAATCCGCCCCCAGACTAAGCGGTTGTTGGTTCCAGGCGGTGGCGAAGGTATTATCGACGCAGGTAATAATGTCGTGAGCTTTAGCAAATTGGCAAACTTTTTCAATATCCACAATGCGTAATAGCGGATTTGTCGGGCTTTCGATCCAAATCATGCGGGTATTGCTTTGTAATGTTGCCTCTAATTCCGCCTGATCATTCAAGTTAATATAGGAGAATGAAAAACCGAAAGTGCTTTTACGAATGCTTTCAAATAAACGGAATGTGCCGCCGTATACTCCGGTAATCACAATAATATGGCTATCTTTCGGTAGTAATTCTAAGGCTAAAGCGGCGGCGGCCACTCCGCTGGCGGTAGCCGTGGCATAAGTCCCGTTTTCAATTTCGGCTAATGCGGTTTCGTAAGCATAGCGAGTCGGGTTAGAAACACGGGAATAACAGAATTTACGCTGTTCATTTAAATCACGTTGAATAAAAGAACTTGCCGTCGTAATTGGGGTGACAATGGCATCATAAGCTTCATCTTTTTGGTAGCCTGCATGGACGGCTAAAGTCGCGATAGATTTTGATTTTGTTCTCATAGATAACTCCCATCAAGTAGTGTTAAGGGTTGACGGGATTAATGTTTACACTATTGACCTATAAAATAAAGGGTGTTTTAATTATATAAATTTAAATCAGTTATCAAAAAATCTTCATAATGAAAAATCTCCGCCATATGTCGCTCAAGCGTATTCATTGCTTTGTCGCTATCGCTAATTGGGGTAACTTTAATGATGCGGCAAAAGAACTTAATCTTACGCCTTCTGCGGTAAGTCAAAATCTTAAACTGTTGGAAGAAGAATTAGGGGTGACGTTAATCAAGCGGACGACAAGAAGCTTATTATTAACGGATGCCGGTCAATATTTTTATCAAAATGTCCAGAATATTTTGGCTGAGTTAGATAATTTATATAGCAATGCGGGAACTTATAACAAAGAACCTAAGGGCGAATTAACCATTACCTGCCCGGTTGCGTTCGGTTGCTCGCAGCTTGCGCCGCTTATTTATGAATTTAGCGAACGCTATCAACATATCAATGTGAATATCAAATTAAGCGATAGTTTGGTTAATTTAAATGAAGAAGATTACGATATTGCCTTACGTATCGTTTCTATGCCGCCCGATAATTTTTCTCTCCGTTATTTATGTTCGATAGATTGGGTTTACTGTGCTTCGACCGAATATTTAGCTCGACACGGCAGACCGGAGACAATTGAGGATTTGCGTCATCATCAATTATTAATGTATCCGGAAATGAATCCGACCTTAAAAAAAATGGATGACGCCCAGAGCTTGAAATCCATTAAATCAAATTGCAGTTTATTTTCACTACAAGCGGTCTTAAATCATAAAGGTGTTGCCTATTTACCGCTTTATTTATTAGAAGATGAAATTAAAAATCAACGGATTGAACCCTTGAAATTAACCGATCAGTTAGTGTTTCATACCCATCGTTTGTACGCTTTGTATTTTCCTTCTCGACATAACAGCCCAAAAATTCGCGTATTTATCGATTTTTTGTTGGAGAAATTCAATCAACAAAAATTTTCCTTAGGGGAAGAGAGAACAGGGTTGTGACGAGAGAGCAGAAAATTTCATTTATTTAACTAAAATGGATTTCACTGCTGAAGTAAATAACTAATTGGTTAGCTTTTCTTAACTTATTACTTATCGTATCGTTTTCTAATCGTATTTATATTCAGAATGTAAAAAAAGAGAATCCTTTCATACAAAGGATTCTCTTAATTTAGATATTAGGTAATTTAGAACGGAATATCGTCGTCGAAATTATCCATTGGCGGCTCAGGTTGCGGGGCCGCTTTAGGAGCGGTTTGCTGACGAGGTGCCGGCGAACGGGAATATTGCTGCTGCGGCGCGGTATTTTGCGGAGCAAAGTCACCGCCTTGGCTGTTACGGCTGTCCAACATTTGCATCACATCGCCCTGGATTTCCGTCGTGTAGCGATCCTGACCGTTTTGATCCTGCCATTTACGCGTGCGTAAACGACCTTCAACATAAATTTGCGAACCTTTGCGCAG
Organism: uncultured Actinobacillus sp.; assembly: GCA_963539805.1. GTDB lineage: Bacteria > Pseudomonadota > Gammaproteobacteria > Enterobacterales > Pasteurellaceae > Exercitatus. The sequence goes on from CAUTMS010000001.1 coordinate 268,223, forward strand.
ATATTCACCCACTACTTCTGCTTGACGTCGGTAGAATACAATGCGATGCCATTCCGTCACTTCGCGACGTTCGCCTGTGTTGCGATCGTTCCAGCTTTCGCTGGTTGCCACGCTGATATTGGCGACGGCTTCGCCGTTTGGCATGGTGCGAATTTCAGGATCGTTTCCTAAACGACCAACGATAATAACTTTATTGACGCCTGCCATGATTTTCTCCTAAATATTCTTCTGAAAAGTGCGGTCTATTCTGCCTGAATTTCTAAAAAAGATCTATAAATTTTCACTGAATATTTTAACAGATTTAAAAATATGAGATAATCATTCCAATTTTTTTAGTATTGATTTTAATTGGACGAAAAATGGATCAAATCGACATTCGGGGAGCTCGTACTCATAACTTAAAAAACATCAATCTCACCATTCCTCGCGACAAACTTATCGTCATCACCGGTTTATCCGGCTCGGGAAAATCTTCACTGGCTTTTGATACTTTATACGCGGAAGGACAGCGGCGTTATGTGGAAAGTTTGTCCGCTTATGCCCGTCAGTTTTTATCATTAATGGAAAAGCCTGACGTGGACAGCATCGAAGGTTTGTCGCCGGCGATTTCCATTGAACAAAAATCCACCTCTCACAATCCTCGTTCTACCGTGGGAACCGTGACGGAAATTCACGATTATCTGCGTTTATTGTTCGCTCGCGTGGGCGAACCGCGCTGTCCGTATCACAATGTACCGTTAGCGGCGCAAACCATCTCGCAAATGGTGGATAAAGTACTGAGTCAGCCGGAAGATAGCCGCATGATGTTGCTTGCTCCCGTGGTGAAAGCGCGTAAGGGCGAACATCTTAAAATATTAGAGCAGATCGCCGCGCAAGGTTATATTCGCGCCCGAATTGACGGCGAAATCTGTGATTTGTCCGATCCTCCGAAGTTGGAATTACAGAAAAAACATACCATTGAGGTGGTCGTGGACCGTTTCAAAGTGCGGGCGGATTTAGCCACAAGATTGGCGGAATCTTTTGAAACCGCACTGGAATTATCCGGCGGTACGGCGATAGTTGCTTCGATGGACGATTCAACGGCGGAAGAATTGATCTTTTCCGCTAATTTTGCCTGTCCGCATTGCGGTTATTCCGTACCTGAACTGGAACCGCGCCTGTTTTCTTTCAATAATCCCGCCGGCGCCTGTCCGACCTGTGACGGTTTGGGCGTTGAACAATATTTTGATGAAACCCGCGTAGTGCAAAACCCGGGAATTTCATTGGCAAGCGGGGCGATAAAGGGCTGGGATCGCCGCAATTTTTATTATTACCAAATGATGAAATCTTTGAGTAATCATTATCGCTTTGATCTTGAAGCACCTTTTGAAAGTCTGCCGAAAAAAATCCGCGATATTGTGCTATACGGTTCGGGTAATGAGGAAGTCGAATTCGTTTATTTGAATGATCGCGGCGACAGCGTGATTCGCCGTCATCCTTTCGAGGGAATTCTGAACAACATGGCGCGCCGTTACAAAGAAACGGAATCCATGTCCGTACGGGAAGAACTGGCGAAGAATATCAGCACCCGCCCTTGTAAGGACTGCTGCGGTTCCCGTTTACGACTTGAAGCTCGCCATGTGTACATCGGACAAACCAATCTGCCGGATATTGCGGATATGAGTATCGGCGAGGCTTTAGCGTTCTTTGAAAAAATGGCGTTAGCGGGACAAAAAGCCCGAATTGCCGAAAAAATCTTAAAAGAAATCAAAGAACGTTTATCGTTTCTGGTCAATGTAGGGCTGAATTACCTTTCCCTTTCCCGTTCTGCCGAAACCTTGTCCGGCGGTGAAGCGCAACGTATCCGTTTAGCCAGCCAAATCGGAGCGGGCCTGGTGGGCGTTATGTATGTGCTGGACGAGCCTTCCATCGGCTTGCATCAACGAGATAACGAACGCTTGCTTAACACCTTGATTCATTTACGTAATTTAGGCAACACCGTTATTGTCGTGGAACATGACGAAGACGCCATTCGCGCGGCGGATCATATTATCGATATCGGCCCGGGGGCGGGCGTACACGGCGGTGAGATCATTGCTCAGGGCGACGCCGAAGAAATTATGGCCAATCCGAATTCCATCACGGGTAAATTTTTGGCGGGAAAAGAAAAAATAGAAATTCCGTCAAAACGGACCGCACTTAACAAGAAAAAAATCCTGCGTTTGAACGGCGCCACAGGAAATAACCTGAAATCCGTCAATCTGGAAATTCCGGTGGGCTTATTCACCTGCGTGACGGGCGTATCGGGTTCGGGCAAATCCACGCTGATTAACGATACGTTGTTCCCGTTGGCGCAAAATGCGCTGAATCGTGCGGATAACATCGATTTTGCTCCTTATAAATCCATTGAAGGTTTGGAACATTTCGATAAAGTCATCAATATCGACCAAAGCCCGATAGGACGGACGCCGCGTTCTAACCCGGCGACCTACACCGGTTTATTTACCCCGATTCGCGAGTTATTTGCCGGCGTACCGGAATCCCGCGCGCGCGGTTATAACCCGGGGCGTTTCAGTTTTAACGTGCGGGGCGGGCGCTGCGAAGCCTGTCAGGGCGACGGCGTAATCAAAGTGGAAATGCATTTTCTGCCGGACGTTTATGTGCCGTGCGATCATTGTAAAGGCAAACGTTATAACCGTGAAACCCTGGAAATCCGCTATAAAGGCAAAAGCATTCACCAGGTGCTGGACATGACGGTAGAGGAAGCGCGTGAATTTTTTGACGCGATTCCCGCCATTGCGCGTAAATTGCAAACTCTGATGGACGTCGGTTTGTCTTATATTCGTCTCGGCCAGTCTTCAACCACGCTTTCCGGCGGTGAAGCTCAACGGGTGAAATTAGCCACCGAATTATCGAAACGCGATACGGGCAAAACCCTTTACGTGCTGGATGAACCGACTACCGGTTTGCATTTTGCCGACATCAAGCAGTTACTGGACGTGTTGCACCGTTTACGCGATCAGGGCAATACCATCGTGGTGATCGAGCATAATCTGGACGTTATCAAAACCGCCGATTGGATTGTGGATCTCGGCCCCGAAGGCGGTAACGGCGGCGGTGAAATTATCGCAACAGGCACGCCGGAACAGGTGGCGAAAGATCCGCGTTCGCACACCGCGCGTTTCCTGAAACCGATGTTAACGCAGAAGTAACGGCTTTTCCCGGTACAGAAAAGGATTTTGCGGCGGTCAAATGGCGATAAAAAAACATCGCAAAATTTGACCGCACTTTTCTTTCTGAACGCAAGAAAACAGCGAATAAAAAGAGGCAATATTATGCAAAGCAAACCCGCTTTAGAAACGATTTTATCCCATCGTTCCATCCGTAAATTTACGGATCAACCGATTTCCGAGGAAACTTTCGAACGGTTAATCGACGCCGCCCGACGCGCGTCTTCCTCCAATAACCTACAATGCGTAACGATCATTCGGGTGAAAGATCCTGCGATCTGCCAAACGTTACGGCAAGCTTCCGGCATGGAATATGTCACCGAATGTGCGGAATTTTTGGTGTTCTGTATTGACTTTCACAAGCATCGACAGCTTGATCCTAACGCTCAACTGGATTGGGCGGAAGTCAGCCTCATCGGTGCGGTGGATACGGGAATTATGGCGCAGAACGTGTTGTTGGCGGCGGAATCACTCGGTTTAGGCGGCGTATATATCGGCGCGTTGCGCAACGGCATTGAAACGGCGGCGAAAGCGTTGAATTTGCCGAAATTCTGCGTGCCGGTAGTCGGAATGTGTCTGGGCTATCCGGCGCAGAATCCGGATTTGAAACCTCGCTTGCCGCGTCCGTTAATGTGTCATGAAAACGGCTATCAACCGCTCGACGAAAACCTTCTGGCGGATTACAACGCCGAAATCGCCGCCTATTATCGGGCGCGCACCGGCGAATCTCAACAATGGCAGGACGCGATTCGCCATACGTTAGATCACGCCGTGCGTCCGCATATTCTGCCGTTTTTTCAACAACAAGGATTGTTAAAACGTTAATTTTTTCGACCGCACTTTAAGGAAGCAACCCGTTAAAGTGCGGTCGATTTTTTCTGAGTTTTTTATGTTTCGCCGATTTTGCCGTTTTAATTGGGGAGTTCGGCGGCGCCGGCAAGGCATTGCGGCATTTCAGTGATTTGACTCCGTTTACTTTTTTCTGCGCAAACCTCAGCTTTAATCTTGCATGATTTATGCGTATAATAGCGCATTACTTCGGCTTTAAACTCAAGGAACGGATTTTCACTCAATGCGACTGATTCGAGGCATGCACAATCTGCGGCAAGATTTTGAACGTTGTGCGTTAACCATTGGTAATTTTGATGGCGTGCATCTCGGGCATCAGGCCGTATTGCGTCACTTGCGTGAAAAAGCGAACAGTCTGAATTTGCCGATGGTCGTGATGTTATTCGAACCTCAGCCGCGGGAATATTTTCAGCGCGAACGGGCGCCCGCCCGTTTGATGCGGTTACGCGATAAATTGCATTATTTGAACGAAGCCGGCGTCGACTTCGTCATCTGCATAAAATTTGACCGCACTTTTGCGGCGTTAACGGCGGAAGAATTTATCCGCGAATGGCTGGTGCGCAGGCTGAATGTCAGTTTTTTAAGCATCGGCGACGATTTTCGTTTCGGCGCCGACCGGAAAGGAGATTTCGCCTTGTTGCAACAAGCCGGTGCGCAATTCGGTTTTACGGTGGAAGACAACAGCACTTTCTATTTGCGCGAACAACGAATCAGCAGCACGGCAATCCGTACCGCTTTAGCGGAAGACAATCTTGCCTTGGCGGAGAGCCTGCTCGGTCGGCCTTATCGCATTTTTGGCAAAGTGGTGCACGGAAAAAAATTAGGCCGCACCATCGGTTTTCCTACGGCAAACATCCGTTTGCAGCGTCAGGTGAATCCGGTTAAAGGCGTGTATGCGGTGAAAGTGCAGTGCGAAGCGAATGTGCGGGATAAAAAGTGCGGTCGGATTTTTGAAGGAATTGCGAACATCGGTCAGCGCCCGACGGTGGACGGTGTGAAACAGTTGCTTGAGGTGCATCTGTTTGATTTTAATAGTAATTTATACGGTAAAACCATTTCGGTGGAATTTTGTAAAAAAATCCGCGACGAAGTGAAATTTCCATCGGTGGATGCGCTGAAAGCGCAAATTCGGCGAGATGCCCTGACGGCAAGAGATTATTTTCAACGGAACGGCTGATTCCGTGATTTCAACAACAAGATTTTTTATTTACAACGGTACGAAAAATGTCTGAACAAAAAGATTACAAAAATACGTTAAACCTGCCGGAAACGGGGTTTCCGATGCGCGGAGATTTGGCTAAACGCGAGCCTGCAATGTTAAAGAACTGGTACGATAAAAATCTCTATCAAAAAATTCGCGCTTATTCGAAAGGCAAAAAATCTTTCATTTTGCATGACGGTCCTCCTTATGCCAACGGTAGCATTCATATCGGTCACGCCGTAAATAAAATTTTAAAAGACATTATTATTAAATCCAAAACCGCGCTGGGTTTTGACAGTCCGTACATTCCGGGCTGGGACTGCCACGGCTTGCCGATTGAATTAAAAGTGGAAGCCTTGGTAGGGAAACCGAATCAAAAGATCTCGGCGGCGGAATTTCGCGAAGAATGCCGTAAATACGCACGTGAACAAGTGGAAGGGCAGAAAAAAGATTTCATTCGTTTAGGCGTGTTAGGCGATTGGGATAATCCGTATCTGACCATGAATTTCGATACGGAAGCGAACATCATCCGGGCATTCGGTAAAGCGGTGGCGAACGGGCATTTATACAAAGGTTCCAAACCGGTTCACTGGTGTTTGGATTGTGCCTCTTCACTGGCGGAAGCGGAAGTGGAATATGAAGACAGAACTTCACCGTCCATTTATGTGCGTTTTGCTGCGGTCGATGAAAGTGCGGTGGAAAATAAGTTCGTTTTAACGGAAAAAGGACAAGGCAAATTGTCCGCGGTGATTTGGACGACGACGCCTTGGACGTTGCCGTCCAATAAAGCCATTTCCATCAATCCGGAATTGGAATACCAAATTGTGCAATTCGGCGAGGAACGTTTAATTTTAGCCGCCGAATTAGTGGAAAGCGTTGCGCAGGCGGTTGGTATTGAAAATTGGAAAGTATTGGGTTCGGCAAAAGGTTCCGATTTGGAATTACTGCAATTTAAACATCCGTTCTATGATTACAATGTGCCGTTTATTCTGGCTGATCACGTCACCACCGACGGCGGAACGGGGTTGGTGCATACCGCACCGGATCACGGTCAGGAAGACTATGTGGTTTCGCGCAAATACCATATCGGTATGGCCGGTTTGGTGGGCAACGATGGTAAATTTAATTCGGATGTGAAATTTTTTGCGGGACTTGGCGTGTTTGAGTCTAACGATAAGGTGCTGGAAAAATTAGTGGAAGTGGGAGCGTTACTGAAACTGGAAAAAATCCGTCACAGCTATCCGCATTGCTGGCGTCACAAAACCCCGATTATCTTTCGCGCTACGCCGCAGTGGTTTATCGGTATGGAAACCAAAGGTTTACGCCAACAGGCATTGACTGAAATTAAAAACGTGCGTTGGATTCCGGATTGGGGTCAAGCTCGTATTGAAAAGATGGTGGAAAACCGTCCGGACTGGTGTATTTCCCGTCAGCGTACCTGGGGCGTGCCGGTGGCGTTATTTATTCATAACGAAACCGAACAGCTGCATCCGCATACCGTCGAGTTAATCGAAAAAGTAGCGAAACTGGTTGAACAAAAAGGCATTCAGGCCTGGTGGGATCTGGATCCGAAAGATTTATTAGGCGACGATGCCGCGCATTACAGCAAAGTGCCGGATACGCTGGACGTTTGGTTTGATTCCGGCTCCACTTATTATTCCGTGGTAAAAAACCGTCCCGAATTTAACGGCAAAGAAGCGGATATGTATCTCGAAGGTTCCGATCAACACCGCGGTTGGTTTATGTCGTCGTTAATGCTTTCCACCGCAACCGATAATAAAGCGCCTTACAAACAGGTGCTAACTCACGGTTTTACGGTGGACGGTCAAGGTCGGAAAATGTCGAAATCCATCGGTAATATCGTAACGCCGCAGGAAGTGATGGATAAATTCGGCGGCGATATTTTACGTTTATGGGTGGCGTCAACGGACTATACCGGCGAAATGACGGTTTCCGATGAGATCTTAAAACGCGCTGCGGACAGCTACCGTCGTATCCGTAATACCGCTCGGTTCTTGCTGGCAAATTTGAACGGTTTTGATCCGAAACGGGATTTGGTGAAACCGGAAGACATGATTTCCCTCGATCGTTGGGCGGTAGATTGTGCATTGCAGGCGCAAAACGAAATCCAAGACGCGTATGATAATTATCAGTTTCATACCGTGGTACAGCGTTTAATGAAATTCTGTTCTGTCGAAATGGGTTCATTCTATTTAGATATTATCAAAGATCGTCAATACACCACCAAAGCGGACAGTCTTGCCCGTCGCAGTTGTCAAACGGCCTTGTGGCATATTGCGGAAGCCTTAGTACGTTGGATTGCGCCGATTCTTTCCTTCACGGCGGATGAAATTTGGCACTATATTCCGGGTGAGCGCGGTGAGTTTGTTTTCACCGAAGAATTTTATGACGGTTTATTTGCACTTGATGCGAATGAAGAACTTGATGACGCTTACTGGCAACAAGTGATCACTGCACGTAACGAAGTCAACCGCGTGCTTGAACAGGCCCGTAACGATAAAGTAATCGGCGGCGGTTTGGAAGCGGAAGTGACCATTTTTGCTAACGACGAATACCGCGCGTTGCTCAATAAACTGGGCAATGAATTACGTTTTGTGACGATTACGTCAAAAGCCGAAGTGAAAACTTTAGCGGATGCCGATGTATCCGAAGGCGAAGTGGCGGGATTAGCCATCAAAGCTATTCGTTCCGCCAACCACAAATGCCCGCGCTGCTGGCATTATTCGGACAGCAAAGATGCAAACAGTCTGTGTTCGCGCTGTGAAGAAAACGTCAACGGCAACGGCGAATTGCGTCGGTTTGCGTAATGACGTCACCGGATTTTAAAGCGGATTGATATTTTTGGTAAGGGCGAATCATATTCGCCCTAAATTTCAGGGATTGTTTCGGGCGAAGATCATTCGCCTCTACATTATTTAGGTTGCATCAGATGCAAAAAAAATCAGGTTTATCATTTTTATGGTTAAGTGCGGTCGCTTTTTTCATCGATTTGCTGACGAAATATATCGTGACGCAAAACTTTGAATTATATGAAAGCGTAAACGTACTGCCGATATTTAATTTAACCTATGCCAGAAATACGGGTGCTGCCTTCAGTTTTCTGGCGGATCACAGCGGTTGGCAGAAATATTTTTTTATTGTGCTGGCGTTGGTGATTTCCGCCGTATTGGTGTATTTGCTCCGCAAAAACAGTGCGCAGCAGAAATTGCAGAATTCCGCTTACGCCTTAATTATCGGTGGAGCGCTTGCCAATATGGCGGATCGCGCTTATAACGGTTTTGTGGTGGATTTTTTCGATTTTTTCTGGCGGGAATGGCATTATCCCGTGTTTAATGTGGCGGATATCGCCATTTGTGTGGGCGTGGGATTGTTGATTTTGGACGGTTTTAAGAACGGCGAGAAAAAGGCGGACAAGCGATGAAAATTATTTTAGCCAATCCGCGCGGCTTCTGCGCCGGCGTGGATCGCGCCATCAGTATTGTGGAACTTGCCCTTGAAATTCACGGCGCGCCGATTTACGTACGTCACGAAGTGGTGCACAATCGTTTTGTCGTGAACGGACTGCGCGAACGCGGCGCCGTCTTCGTGGAAGAATTGGATGAAGTGCCGGACGGCGCGATTGTGATTTTTTCCGCCCACGGCGTGCCGCAGTCGGTGCGTCAGGAAGCGAAGCGCCGCAATCTGAAAGTGTTCGACGCCACTTGCCCGCTGGTGACGAAAGTGCATATGCAGGTGGCGCGCGCCAGTCGTAAAGGAACAAAAGCGATTCTTATCGGTCACGAAGGTCATCCTGAAGTGCAGGGCACCATGGGACAATACGACAATCGCGACGGCGGTATTTTTTTGGTTGAAAACGTGGAAGACATTGCAAAATTGCATTTGCGCGACGGCGATGATTTGACTTTTATGACACAAACGACATTGTCCATTGACGATACGGCGGATGTGATTGAAGCGTTAAAACAAAAATATCCCAATATTCAAGGGCCACGTAAAAACGATATTTGTTATGCCACCACCAACCGCCAGCAGGCGGTACGGGATTTGGCCAAACAATGCGATTTAGTCATTGTTATCGGGTCGAAAAACTCCTCCAATTCCAACCGTCTGGCGGAGCTGGCAAACCGCATGGGCACGCCGGCGAAGCTGCTGGATGACGCGAATGACGTTGATCCGGCCTGGCTCGAAAATGTCGAAACCATCGGTGTGACGGCAGGGGCTTCGGCGCCGGAAGTGCTGGTGCAATCGGTGGTTTCCCGCTTGAGAGAATTGGGCGTGGATATGGTTGAAGAGTTGGAAGGCTGCGAAGAAAATATGTTCTTCGAGGTGCCGAAAGAACTGCGTATCAATGAAGTGAATGAATAAGGTTTTTTGATCGGCTCCTTTATTCGTTTTTTCTGAAAAAACGTGCCGATTTTTGACCGCACTTTAAGGGTGTTTGGGGAGAGCCGAACGCCCTTTTATTTTATAAATCGATTATTTTTGCGATCAGGATTCCAAAAGTGCGGTCGGATTGTTGCCGATTTTTGCCATTCCTTTCAAAGTATACCCGTTGAAAATACTCAACATCACTTAGAAGGAAAATTTATGAAGGCATTTAAAACATTATTGGCATCCGGTTTGATGACAGGTTTCTTATTAAGCGGTTCCGCATTGGCGGCGGAACCGGCCGGCGCGGCGGAGCCCGCCGAGGAACAGACGCAAACCGTAACCGAAACGCAAAGCGCGGCAAGCGATAAGATCAATATTAACAGTGCGACGGCAAGTGAAATTTCCAAATCCTTAATCGGTATCGGGGCGAAAAAAGCGGAAGCTATTGTGCAATATCGCGAAAAACACGGCAATTTTACCGAAGCTGAACAACTGCTTGAAGTGCAGGGGATCGGTAAAGCGACGCTGGATAAAAACCGGGATCGCCTTACCTTTTAATTTATTCGTTAATCAAATCGGCGGCATAGGAATATGCCGCTTTTTTGTTATAATGTCCGCACGTTTTCGGCGCGAAAAAAGTGGATTTTTCGCGTCAGTGCAGAGAGGATAATTAATATGAAACAGAAAATCGTTTTGGCGACCGGGAATCGGGGCAAAGTCAAAGAAATGGCGGATGTTCTGGCGGATTTCGGCTTTGAAGTGATCGCGCAAACGGATTTAGGCATTGAAAGTCCGGAAGAAACCGGGCTTACTTTTGTGGAAAACGCTATTTTGAAAGCCCGTTATGCGGCGAAAGTGTCGGGTTTGCCCGCCATCGCGGATGACAGCGGTTTGGTTGTGGCGGCATTAAACGGTGAGCCGGGGCTGTATTCCGCCCGTTATGCGGGCGTGGACGGCGATGAAGCCGATGCCTTGAATCGTCGGAAATTATTACGGAATATGGCGGATATCGCCGACGAACATCGCCGGGCGAAATTCGTCAGTTGTATCGTGTTGTTGCAACATGCAACCGATCCAAGCCCGATTATCGCGGAAGGCGAATGTTCGGGCGTGATTATCCGCGAAGAAAAAGGCGACAACGGTTTTGGCTACGACAGCCTGTTTTTCAGCCCGGAAAAAGGCTGTACTTTTGCCGAGTTGGAAACCGTCGAGAAGAAAAAAATCTCGCATCGCGCCCGCGCGTTGGCGGTGTTAAAACAAAAACTTTCAAAATAATCGAATGACAGGATGACAAAATGTTATTAACCACAACAAACAGCGTGGAAGGCAAACAAATCGTTGAATATAAAGAGATTGTGTACGGCGAAGTGGTTGCCGGCGCTAACTTTATTCGCGATTTTTTTGCGAGTTTTACCGATATTTTCGGCGGGCGTTCGCGCTCTTATGAAAGCAAGCTCACATCCGCACGTCAGGATGCGATTAACGAAATGGTGGCCAATGCTCAGCGCGCGGGAGCAAATGCCGTGGTCGGCGTGGAAGTTAATTATACTTCTATCGGTTCGGGCTCAAAAAGCATGTTTATGATTGTGGCGAGCGGCACGGCGGTCGTGGTGCGGTAATGGCCGAATTGACGTTGCCGCCACTCAGTCTTTACGTGCATATTCCGTGGTGCGTGCAGAAATGCCCTTATTGCGATTTCAATTCTCACGGACAAAAAGGCGAGATTCCCGAACGGGATTATGTACGTCATCTGTTGGCGGATTTGCGGCAGGATCTGCAACGTTATCGCGACAGCATCCGGAATCGCCCGTTAACTTCGATTTTCATCGGCGGCGGCACTCCGAGTCTGTTTTCCGCAGAAGCTATCCTGACGTTGCTGGCCGGCATTCGGGCGCAAATTCCCTTTTCAGAGGAAATTGAAATTACCCTTGAAGCCAATCCCGGCACGGCGGAGGCCGAACGTTTCCGCGGTTACGTAAATGCCGGCGTCACGCGGCTTTCCATCGGCATTCAGAGTTTTTCCGATGAAAAGCTGCGGGCGTTGGGGCGCATCCATAATTCGGCGGAGGCCAAAAGTGCGGTAGGTTTTGCGCAAGATTTATTCGGGCAAGGACTGAAAAGTTTTAACCTCGATTTAATGCACGGTTTGCCGAACCAGACGGTAGAACAAGCGTTGGACGATTTGCAGCGGGCGATTGCATTGAATCCGCCGCATTTGTCCTGGTATCAGCTCACCGTCGAACCCAATACGATGTTTGCCTTTCGTCCGCCGAAATTGCCCGATGACGATGAGTTGTGGGATATTTTCGAGCAAGGGCATCGGTTGCTGACGGCGGCGGGCTATCAACAATATGAAACCTCCGCTTATGCAAAACCGGGTTTTCAGTGTCGGCATAATTTGAATTACTGGCGTTTCGGCGATTATCTTGCCGTCGGTTGCGGCGCCCACGGCAAACTGAGTTTCACGGACGGACGCATTGTGCGTTACAGTAAAACAAAGCACCCGAAAGGCTATTTGCGCGGCGAATATCTTTATGAAGAAAAAAACGTGCCGAAATCCGACCGCACTTTTGAGTTTTTTATGAACCGTTTCCGCTTGCTGGAACCGGTGCCGAAAGCGGAATTCGAACAATTTACCGGTTTGTCGCAAGATACGGTGAAAAATGATATTGTTTGGGCGGCGGAACAAAACTATTTAACGGAAACCGCCCGTACCTGGCAAATAACCGAGCATGGCAAACTGTTTTTGAACGAATTACTGGCGCGCTTTTTGCCGGACGATTAGAATGAGTTTTCCATCGCCGATAAGTTGAAAGGTTGTCTTCATATTGGGCATGTTACGAAGACGGCGAGGAATGGCGGGGATGTAATAAAATGTGTCGGTTAACCGATTGAAAAACTTATGAAATATGTTAAATAAGTAAATTTTTACCGCCGAATGAATGAATTTGTATCAGATTACGCTTGTATCGTGATCTGTTTGGTATTAGAGTATAGCAATCGTTTGCCTATGAGTAAATAAAGGATAAGTTATGGATCAACTCGAAATGAAAAAAATGGCTGCCCAAGCCGCATTACAATTTGTCCGGCCCGACAGCATTGTGGGCGTCGGCAGCGGTTCCACCGTAAATTGCTTTATTGAAGCGCTGGGAAGCCTGAGAGATCAAATCAAAGGCGCGGTGGCGGCGTCCAAAGCTTCGGAAGAATTGTTGCGCAAACAGGGCATTGAAGTGTTCAGCGCCAATGACGTATCGGGTTTGGATATTTACGTAGACGGCGCGGACGAAATCAATCCGCAAAAAATGATGATTAAAGGCGGCGGTGCGGCATTAACCCGCGAGAAAATCGTGGCGTCGCTGACCAAAAATTTCATCTGTATTGTGGACAGTTCAAAACAGGTGGACGTGCTGGGCTCCACTTTTCCGTTGCCGGTGGAAGTGATTCCCATGGCGCGTTCTCAGGTGGCTCGCAAACTGGTGGCGTTAGGCGGTTCGCCGGAGTGGCGTCAGGGCGTGGTGACGGATAACGGCAATGTCATTTTGGACGTGCATAATTTCCCGATTATGAATCCGGTGGAAATGGAAAAAGAATTGAATAACGTGGCGGGCGTAGTGACAAACGGGATTTTTGCTTTGAATTCGGCCAATACCGTCATCGTCGGCACGGCGGAAGGCGCCAAAATCATCAAATAATCAAAAAACGATGGGAAATTTGACCGCACTTTATAACGAATACAAACACAATTATAAGGAAAAACTATGACAGCAAAAGTCTCTCTGGATAAATCAAAGATTAAGTTCTTACTGTTGGAAGGCGTACATCAAAATGCGCTGGACGTATTACATGCCGCGGGTTATACCAATATTGAATATCATAAAAAAGCGTTGGAGCCGGACGAGTTAAAAGAAGCGATCAAAGATGCGCATTTCATCGGTTTGCGCTCGCGTACCAATTTAACGGCGGACATTCTCGAACATGCGCAAAAACTGATTGCCATCGGTTGTTTCTGTATCGGCACCAACCAAGTGGCGTTAAATGCCGCCAAAGAAAAAGGCATTCCGGTGTTTAACGCGCCGTTTTCCAATACCCGTTCCGTAGCGGAATTGGTGCTGGCGGAAATCATTTTGTTAATGCGCAACATTCCGAAAGCCAATATGGAAGTGCATCGCGGCGAATGGAATAAATCGGCGGCGGGTTCCCATGAAGTGCGGGGCAAAAAACTCGGGATTATCGGCTACGGCCACATCGGTTCGCAGTTAAGTATTATTGCGGAATCCCTGGGCATGAACGTTTTTTTCTACGACGTGGAAACCAAATTACCGTTGGGAAATGCGCAACAGGTGAATTCTTTGGAAGAACTGCTCGGCAGCTGCGATGTGATTTCGTTGCACGTACCGGAAAACGCTTCCACGAAAAACCTTATGAGCGCGGAACGCATTGCGCAATTAAAACAAGGCAGCATTCTGATTAACGCGGCCCGCGGCACGGTGGTGGACGTTGACGCCTTGGCGGCGGCGCTGGAAGCCGGTAAAGTCCATGGCGCGGCGGTGGATGTATTCCCGAAAGAACCGGCATCCGCGGAGGAAACTTTCGAATCGCCGCTGCGTAAATTCGATAACGTCATTCTGACGCCGCACGTGGGCGGTTCGACCGCCGAAGCGCAGGAAAATATCGGTACGGAAGTGGCGTTAAAATTCGTGAAATATTCGGACAACGGCTCTACGCTGTCCGCCGTGAATTTCCCGGAAGTTTCGTTACCGGAACAAAATACCGGCAAAGCTAAACGCCTGTTGCACATTCACCGCAATAAACCGGGTATCATGAACAAAATCAACCAAGTGTTTGTGGACGCCGGTGTGAATATCGCCGCTCAGTTCCTGCAAACGGATCCGTCCATCGGTTACGTGGTGATTGATGTAGAAACGGAAAATACCGACGATTTGTTAACCAAATTAAAAGAAATCGACGGCACCATTCGCGCCCGAGTGTTGTTCTGACGGGTTGAACAAATCCGATTTAAAAAGTGCGGTCAAATTTGACTGCACTTTTTCTTTCTTTGCGGTTCTATGTTAGAATCTTCGAAATTTTAAACTGTGAATTTAGCGATGAAAAAATTTCTATCTTTCGTTCTGACGCTGCTGATGATTGCGGCGGGCGCAGGGCTTTGGGGTTATCATCAAATCCGACAGGTGCTGCAACAACCGATCTCGGCGCAGCCCGATCAGTTATTGACCTTAGAACGGGGTACGACGGGCAAAAAACTGGCCGCTTTGTTTGAGCGGGAAAAATTGCTGGAAAACGCCACCTGGCTGCCTTGGGCGTTAAAATTTCAACCGAATCTGAATAATGTGAAAGCGGGCACTTATTCCCTGAACGGCGTAAAAACCGTGGAAGCGTTGCTGCAGCTTTTAAATTCGGGCAAGGAAGCGCAATTCAGCATTCGTTTTACTGACGGCGAAACCTGGAAACAGGTGAAAAAATCGTTAGAAAACGCACCGCACTTAAAGCGGATTTTCGATTATCAGAGCGAAAATCTCGAACGGGAGATTTTTAACGACTTGGCTTCGGATGACAGCGCTTCCGCCATGAATAATATGCTGGCGGGGCAGCAAAAACTGGAAGGCTGGATTTATCCCGATACTTACAATTACGTACCGAATTCCACCGATGCGGCGTTGCTGAAACGGGCGGTGGACAAAATGGTGAAAACGCTGGATAAAGCCTGGGCGGAACGGGATGCGGATTTGCCGCTGGAAACGCCTTATCAAATGCTGATTCTGGCTTCTATTGTGGAAAAAGAAAGCGGATTATTGGCGGAACGCGGAAAAATCGCGTCGGTATTTGTGAATCGCTTGAAAAATAAAATGCGTTTACAAACGGATCCTACCGTTATTTACGGTATGGGCGAGGCTTATGACGGCAATATTCGCAAGAAAGATCTGGAAACGGAAACGGAATATAATACCTATATGATCGAAGGATTGCCGCCAACACCGATTGCCAATCCAAGCGAAAGCGCGTTGATGGCGGTTGCGCATCCGGATAAAACGGATTATCTGTATTTTGTGGCGGACGGCAGCGGCGGGCATAAATTCAGCCGTAATCTGACCGAACATAATCGGGCGGTGCAGGAATATTTGAAATGGTATCGCGAGAAGAAATAAGAAATTCTTCTCTCAGGCAGGCTGACGCCCAAACTATGCTTAACTTTTACCGGTGGGCGGCGCTCACTCTTTAACAGATAGATTTATGAACGGAAAATTCATTGTGCTGGAAGGCCTGGAAGGCGCAGGCAAAACCACGGCGTTACGGACGGTCGTGGAGCAGTTGCGAGCATTCGGTATTACGGATTTAGTGTTTACGCGCGAACCCGGCGGTACGCCGTTGGCGGAAAAATTGCGTCAGCTGATTAAACACGAAACGGAGGAGCCGGTGACGGATAAAGCGGAGCTTTTAATGTTGTACGCCGCGCGTATTCAGTTGGTGGAAAACGTGATTAAGCCGGCATTGGCGGCGGGCAAATGGGTGATTGGCGATCGTCATGATTTGTCGTCACAAGCGTATCAGGGCGGCGGACGCGGATTGGATCGCCGTTTCATGCAAACGTTGAAAGACTGCGTATTGGGCGATTTCGAACCGGATTTTACCCTGTATCTGGACATTGATCCCGCCGTGGGATTGGCGCGTGCACGCGGACGCGGCGAATTGGATCGCATTGAACGGGCGGGATTGGATTTTTTCAATCGCACAAGAGCGCGTTATTTGGAATTGGTACGCGACAATCCGAAAGCCGTGGTGATTAACGCGCAGCAAAATATCGAACAGGTGACGGCGGATATTCAAAGTGCGGTCAAAAAATTCGTAGAATTTCAACATGGTTAATCTTTATCCCTGGCTGGCGCCGGTTTATCACAATATCACCGCGGCCTTTAGCCAAGGGCACGGGCATCATGCTTTGTTGTTTAAGGCGAATGAGGGTGTAGGGGCGGAAAATTTAGTGACGGCGACGGCGCGGTTTTTATTATGTCAGGCGCCGCGAAGCGAAGAAAAACCTTGCGGGCGATGTCATGCCTGTCAGTTGTTTCAGGCGGGCAGTCATCCGGATTTTCATGTGCTGGCGCCGATTGATAACAAAGATATCGGCGTGAATCAGGTGCGAGAAATCAATGAAACCGTCGCTCAACACGCGCAGCAGGGCGGGAATAAAGTCGTGTACTTACAAGCTGCGGAGCGGTTGACGGAAGCGGCGGCCAACGCCTTACTGAAAACCCTGGAAGAACCGCGTGAAAACACCTATTTCTTGCTGCAAACGGACATAAACGCGTCTTTGTTACCGACGATTTACAGCCGTTGTCAGGCCTGGATGATCGCTTCGCCGCCGCAAGATACGGCGTTGGCATGGTTACGGGAACAGCCTGTCGTTGTGCAATCGGCGGCAAAAACGGATGAAATTTTGACCGCACTTCGCATTAATTACGGGCGTCCGTTATCGGCGCGGGAAACATTGGCGCAAGGATTAATCGAAAAACGGCGAGAATTTTTGCGCGCGTTTTGGTTGTTCTATCAACGCCGTTCGCCGTTAGAGCTGTTGCCGTTATTTGATAAGTCTTTGATTTTGCAGCAAGTGGCGTGGATTGCCGCTTTTTTAGCCGATGCGTTAAAGGATAAACTGGAAATCCGGGACGGTTGGATTTGTCTGGATTTGGTTCGCGGCGTGCATCAATTCAGCGAAAAACAAAGCGTGCCGGGATTGCTTGAGGCCAATCGGATTATGCAACAAATGCGCTCGGATTTAACCCGGATTACGGCGGTGAATCAGGAATTGATTTTATTAGACGGATTAACCCGTCTGATTACGGAAGTATTTTGTCCGGAATCGGATTCCGGGCGGGCGGATTAAAGGAATTCTTATGTTTATTGTCGACAGTCATTGTCATTTGGATGCGCTGGATTACGAAAAACGGCATGAAAATGTGGATGACGTGGTAGAAAAAGCGCGGTTGCGCGGCGTACGTCATTTATTGAATATCGGCGTCACGTTAAGCCGTTTTGAAAAACAGCGCGAAATGTTGGCCCATTTAGATAACGTTTCGCTGGCTTGCGGCGTGCATCCGCTGGATCTGGAAGACGAGCCTTATGATCACGCGCGTTTGCTGGAATTAGCTTCGCATCCGAAAGTGGTGGCGATTGGCGAAATCGGACTGGATTATTATTACAGTTCGGAAAATAAATCGAAACAGCAATCGATATTTGCGCGGCAAATTCAGGCGGCAAACGCGTTGAATAAGCCCGTGATTGTTCATACCCGTGATGCGGGTGACGATACTATTGCGTTGCTGCGCGAAAATCAGGCGCAAAAATGCGGCGGCGTGATTCATTGTTTCACCGAAACCATGGCGTTCGCCGAAAAAGCTTTGGAGCTGGGATTTTATATTTCCTGTTCCGGTATTGTGACGTTTAAAAATGCGGAAGAGATTCGCGATGTGATTCGCGAAGTGCCGCTGGATCGCCTGTTGGTGGAAACCGATAGTCCGTATCTGGCGCCCGTTCCTTACCGCGGTAAGGAAAACCAACCGGCATATACGCGGGAGGTTTGCGAATATGTGGCAGCGTTAAAAGGTCTGCCCGTGCAGGAATTCGCCCGAATTACCGTGGAAAATTTCGAACGTTTATTTAAAATTAAGGTTCATTAATCGTTTACTTTGTCAAGTGCGGTCAAAAACAGACGAATTTTTGACCGCACTTGACGGAATTATTTCTCTGAGAGGGGATAGAAAATGCGTAAAGCCATTAAATATTTTTTAATCACCGTTGTAGTATTGTTTCATGCCGTGCTGTTTGCGGGCATTCATTTTGTTTTTCCCCATTATGAAACCACGCGTGTAACCGGCGTGGAAGTCAAACGGGTGGATAAAGACGGCCCGATTACCAAAGCGAATCCGCAGGACGGTCCGACCCGCGATGTCTACTACATTTATACTCAGCGTACGGACGAAAGCAAACCGACGGTGTATCGCAACGAAGATACCCGCTGGGGCTTCCCATTCTATTTTAAATTCGATTCCGCCGTGCAGCAGGCGCGCGCTTCCGGTTTTGCTCAAAACAAAAAAATGGTGGAAGTGAAATATTATGGCTGGAATATCGTGATGTTTAACGAATTCCGCAATGTGATTTCTATGAAAGAAGTGACGGAAGAACAGGGCTCACATCCGATTTTGAGTTATGTTTTCTATGTGCTCGGTTTGCTGACGATGTTTATTTCCATCCAATTCGTCCGCGGTTGGTTTGACAGCGAAAAAGCATAATGAGAAAGCCGCATGGGATTATTTGAAGCTATCGTCATTATTTTTCTGCTGATCGCCATCAGTGCGGTGATTTCTTCGGCGGAAATTTCCCTTGCCGGTGCGCGGCGCCTGAAATTACAGGCGTTGGCAAATGAGGGCAATGCAAAAGCCGAACAGGTGCTGAAATTGCAGGAAAAACCGGGACGTTTTATTACGGTGGTGCAAATCGGGCTGAATATGGTTGCCATTTTGTCGGGGATGATCGGCGAGAGCGCGTTGAATCCTTACATCGCCCATGCGCTGCGTACTTATACTCATTTATCCGACGGCGCGGTGCCGAGTTTAGCTTCCTGGCTGGCGTTCGCGGTGGTTACCTTTTCGTTTATTTTGATTGCGGATTTGATTCCTAAGCGCATCGCCATGAGTTATCCCGAAGCGGTGGCGTTGAGAACCGTCGGCATTATGCAGGTGTGCATTTTTGTTTTCAGTCCGCTGGTGTGGATTTTCGATACGCTTGCCAACGGCATTTTCCGTTTGTTGCGGATTTCCACCGTGCGCGAAGACAATATGACGTCGGAAGATATTGTGGCGGTAGTGGAAGCGGGCGCGGAGTCCGGCGTGCTGAAAGCACAGGAACATTATTTGATTGAAAATATTTTCGATATGCAGCAACGCACCGTCACCTCAACGATGACAACCCGTGAAAACATCGTATTTTTAGACCGCACTTTTGATCGTGCCAAAGTGCTGGAAACCCTGAGTTCCGACAGCCATTCCAAGCTGCCGGTTTGTGACGGCGGTCTGGATAAAATTCTGGGTTATGTGGAATCCCATGATTTGCTGAGTTATTACCTCAAAGGCGAAGACAATATTTCTTTAACGGACGGCCGTTTATTGCGCAAAGCGGTGTTTATTCCCGATACGCTTTCGCTGTATGAAGTGTTGGAATTATTCAAATCCGCCGGTGAGGATTTCGCCGTGATCGTCAATGAATATGCTTTGGTGGTGGGAATTGTAACTTTGAACGACGTCATGAGCATCGTGATGGGCGAACTGGTTTCCAGCGAAGAGGAACAGATTGTGCGACGGGATGAAACTTCATGGCTGATTGACGGCGCGACGCCGCTGGAAGACGTGATGCGCGCGCTGGATATTGAAGCGTTCCCCGATTGGGAAAATTATGAAACCATCGCCGGTTTTATGATGTATATGCTGCGCAAGATTCCGAAAAAAACGGATTTTGTGCTGTATGACAAATACAAGTTTGAAATTATTGACACCGACAATTTTAAAATCGATCAGCTGTTGGTGTCACTGAGAACCGATTTAGAACAATAATATGGCGCGGCTTTCTCCGTGCCGAATTTTTGCCAGAAGGATAATGTGATGACGCAACCCCGTTTTGTTCATCTTCGTACGCACAGCGACTTTTCTATGATTGACGGAATCGCCAAAGTGAAACCGTTAGTGAAAGCCTGCGTGCAGGAAAATATGGTGGCGATGGGGTTAACGGATTTCACCAACTTCTGCGGTTTGGTCAAATTTTACGGCGAAGCCTTGACTGCCGGCGTAAAACCGATTGTGGGCGCCGATGTGCTGGTAAAAAGCAAACTTTGCGGCGACGAACGGTTTGAATTGACATTGCTCGCTAAAAATAACGAAGGCTATAAAAATATTACCTTGCTGTTATCCAAAGCCTATCAGCGCGGTTACGACGATTTGCCTTACATCGACCAGGATTGGCTGATTGAGCATAAAGAGGGCGTAATTATTCTGTCGGGCGGGCGCAGAGGGGATATCGGTCAGAAATTGCTGAAAGATAACTTTGCCGATGCGGAAAGTGCGGTCAAATTTTATCAAGAATTTTTTCCGAACCATTTTTATATCAGCCTCGCCCGCGTAGGACATTACGATGAAGAACGCTATATTCGGGCCGCTATGGATTTGGCGAAAAAACATCGAATTCCTTTGGTGGCCACTAACGACGTGGTTTTTCTGAAAACGGAAGATTTTGAAGCGCACGAGATTCGCGTAGCGATTCATGACGGTTACACGTTGGACGATCCGAAGCGGCCGAAATTGTACACATCGCAACAATATTTTCGTTCCGAACAGGAAATGTGCGATCTTTTTGCCGATATTCCCACCGCACTTGAAAATACTTTGCTGATTGCGCAGCGTTGTAATGTGACGATTCGCTTGGGCCAATATTTCCTGCCGCAATTCCCGACCGGCGAATTATCCACGGAAGATTATCTGATTAAACGCGCCAAAGAAGGCCTGGAAGAACGGCTGGAATTTCTGTTTCCCGATCCGAAAGTGCGGTCGGAAAATCGACAGAAATATGACGAGCGGCTGGATACGGAGCTGGGCGTGATTAACCAAATGGGTTTCCCGGGCTACTTCCTGATCGTGATGGAGTTTATCCAATGGTCGAAGGATAACGGTGTGCCGGTAGGGCCGGGGCGCGGTTCGGGCGCGGGCTCTTTGGTGGCGTATGCGTTGAAAATTACCGATTTGGATCCGCTGGAATTTGATTTACTGTTTGAACGTTTTCTGAATCCGGAACGGGTTTCCATGCCCGATTTTGATGTGGACTTCTGTATGGAAGGACGGGATCGCGTTATTGATCATGTGGCGGAAACTTACGGACGCGGCGCGGTATCGCAGATTATTACTTTCGGTACCATGGCGGCAAAAGCGGTGATTCGCGATGTGGGGCGGGTGTTGGGCCATGCTTATGGCTTCGTTGATCGCATTTCCAAACTGGTTCCGCCGGATCCGGGTATGACCTTGGCGAAAGCTTTCGACATGGAACCGAAATTGCAGGAAGCCTACGACAGCGATGAGGAAGTGAAAGATCTTATCGATATGGCGCGTAAGCTGGAAGGCGTTACGCGAAATGCCGGCAAACACGCCGGCGGCGTGGTGATCTCGCCGACGCTGATTACGGATTTTTCACCGCTCTATTGTGACAGTGAAGGCCGTCATCCGGTCACGCATTTTGATAAAAATGATGTGGAATATGCCGGTTTGGTTAAATTTGACTTTCTGGGTTTGCGTACGTTGACCATCATTAAATGGGCGCTGGAAATGATTAACGCCCGCATGGTGCGGGAAGGTAAGCCTGAAATTCGTATCGAGAGTATTCCGCTGGATGATCCGGAATCGTTCAAATTGTTGCTGAATGCGGAAACTACCGCCGTGTTCCAGTTGGAATCGCGCGGTATGAAAGATTTGATTAAACGTCTGCAACCGGACTGTTTTGAGGATATTATCGCCTTAGTGGCGTTATTTCGTCCCGGTCCGTTGCAATCCGGTATGGTGGATAATTTTATCGACCGAAAACACGGACGGGAAGAAGTGTCTTATCCCGATGCGGAATATCAGCATATTTCTTTAAAACCGATTCTTGAACCCACTTACGGCATTATTTTGTATCAGGAACAGGTGATGCAAATCGCGCAGGTGCTGGCGGGTTATACGCTGGGCGGTGCGGATTTGCTGCGTCGTGCCATGGGTAAGAAAAAACCGGAAGAAATGGCGAAACAACGTTTCGTCTTTGAAGAAGGCGCAATTAAAAACGGCATTGACGGCAAGCTCGCCATGAAAATTTTTGACTTGGTGGAAAAATTCGCGGGCTACGGATTTAATAAATCCCACTCCGCCGCCTATGCGTTGGTTTCCTATCAAACGCTTTGGTTGAAAGCTCATTTCCCGGCGGAATTTATGGCGGCCGTGATGACTTCGGAAATGGATAACACCGATAAAATCGTCGGCTTGTATGACGAATGTTTGCGTATGGGGTTAAAAGTGACGCCGCCGGATATCAATACGGGCAAACACCATTTCAGTGTCAACGATCACGGTGAAATCGTGTACGGTATCGGCGCCATTAAAGGTGTGGGAGAAGGTCCGATCGAAGCCTTGGTAAAAGCCCGCAATGAAGGCGGTATTTTTAAAGATTTATTTGATTTATGCGCACGAGTGGATTTAAAACAAATTAACCGTCGCACCTTTGAAAGTCTGATTAAATCAGGCGCCTTTGATAAGCTGGGCCCACATCGCGCCGCCCTGGCCAAGAATCTGGAAGACGCATTACAGTCTTCCAGTCAGTTTGCCAAAGATGAAGCCATGGGGCAGGCGGATATGTTCGGCGTGTTGACTGCCGGGCATGCGGAAGTCGAACGTAAATATGCCAACACGCCGCGTTGGATGGAAAAACAGATTCTGGACGGCGAACGGGAAACATTGGGATTGTATTTAAGCAGTCACCCGATTAGCCGTTATCTGAAAGAATTGTCTCATTACAGTCCGAATCGGTTGAAAGATTTGGTACCGAACCAACGGGGCCAAATGAGCACCGCCTGCGGGCTGATTGTCAGTTCCCGTTTTGCGGTAACTAAAAAAGGCAGCCGCCTGGGTATTGCCAGTCTGGATGATCGTTCGGGTCGTTTGGATATTACGCTCTTTGCGGAAGCCTTGGATAATTACGGCGAAAAGCTGCAGAAAGATGCTATCGTGGTCGTTAAGGGGCAGGTAAGTTTCGACGATTTTACCCAAGGATTACGTATGTCCGTGCGTGAATTGACGACATTGGACGAAGCCCGTTCTCAATATGCGAAAAGCTTGGCGATCAGTCTGAAACAGGAACAAATTACAGCGCAGTTTATCCGTGAGTTCAAAACGGCGATCGAACCCTTTAGCGGCGGCATCATGCCGATTAACGTCTATTACGATAGCCCGCAGGGCAGAGCATTGCTTAAACTCGGGGTGCAATGGTACGTCAAACCCAGCGACGAGCTGCTTGCCGCGTTAGTGGAAATGTTGGGCGAAAGTGCGGTGGAATTAGAGTTTGAATAGAAGCATGTTGCAGTTATCTTTGCCGATTCACCAACTGGACGGGGAAACCTTTGCCAATTTTTACGGCAACAACAATCTGTTGTTGCTGGATTCTTTACGTAAAAATTTCACGCGGCTCCGCCAACAGTTTTTCTATATTTGGGGCGAAGAAGGCTGCGGCAAAAGTCATTTACTGAAAGCGATGACTCACCAATTTTTTGCGGAAAATCGTACCGCACTTTATGTGCCCTTGTCGAAATCCGCTTATTTTTCGCCCGAAGTGCTGGATAATTTAGAACAGCAGGAATTGGTTTGCCTGGACGATTTACAATGCGTCACAGGCGATAAAGAATGGGAAATTGCGATTTTTGATTTGTTCAACCGCATAAAAGAGCACGGCAATACCTTGCTGGCGGTGAGCGCCAATCAGTCGCCGAACGGTTTACCCGTTCAATTACCGGATTTAGCTTCGCGTTTACGTTGGGGCGAAATTTATCAGTTGCATCCGCTTGACGATCAGCAAAAAATTACCGCACTTCAACGGAATGCGCATCAGCGGGGCATTGATTTGCCGGATGAAACGGCGAATTTTCTGATAAAACGCTTGGATCGCAATATGCATAATTTGTTTGGCGTGTTAGATCAGCTGGACAAGGCATCGCTGCAAGCGCAACGCAAGCTCACGATACCTTTTGTGAAAGAAACGTTAGGATTGTAATGACGTTTGCGTTCCGTTAAAGCGCATTATAAACGCGCTTTTTCGCCGCCGAAATCATCCAACAGATTTTCCGTCAGTTTCGCTAATTCGCCCGTCATCAGAATGAAATCCGCATCAAACCGCTGAGCATAATCTTCTTTCAGAATATCATCATTTTTTTCGCGGATATTATCGGCGAATTTCAGGCGTTTCAAGGTTCCGTCGTCATTCAGGACAAAACTTAAATGATCGTCCCAATCAAGCGCCAATTTGGTAATAAATTTACCTTTGCCCAAATGAGACAAAATTTCCTCACTGTCCAGAGGCTGATTTTTACAGCGAA
This sequence comes from uncultured Actinobacillus sp., assembly GCA_963539805.1. Lineage (GTDB taxonomy): Bacteria > Pseudomonadota > Gammaproteobacteria > Enterobacterales > Pasteurellaceae > Exercitatus. The sequence goes on from CAUTMS010000001.1 coordinate 293,040, forward strand.
TTATGCCTTTATCGTCCGCCGCTTTGAGTTCCGCTTCTTCAAGTGCGGTCAAATATTGCGGAGTTTTTCCTTCGGCGATCCAGCTTGTCATCACGTCTGCCGGTTCGTTGGCAAACGCAAGCGGCACCACCGGCAACGAACCTAACGATTTACGCAGTAACGCCAAAGCGTTTTCCGCCCGTTTGCTCGATGCCGCATCCACATAAATTAAATTCGTTTGCGTATTGATCCAAACCGCCGTCTGTTGATTTTTGCTGAATGCGCGCGGCAGCAGCACGGACACGACATCGTCTTTCAGCGCCTGTTTTTCGGTTTTCTTTAATTTACGGTTTTCCTTCTGTTCCAGTTCCTCTACGCGGTTGTCCAATTCCCGTTTCACCACATGGCTCGGAATGATTTTTTCTTCTTTATGCGCCACCAACAGAATCTGCTTATTTACGGAAAAATGCAGCAACGGCGAACCCCGCAACGGTTCCGCCCAACCGAATTTACTCATATCCGACTGTTCGCACGGGTGGTAGGCATTTTGCGCCAGATTCCGCTGCAGCGCCTCCTCGGACCAATCCAAACGTTTTGTCAGACGATAAATCATCACATTTTTAAACCAATACATAATAATCCCTTTTATAATGGAAAAGTGCGGTCGATTTTAGCATAGTTTTTGTTTTGGTAATCTCCCGGCGTGCTCATTAATTTATGCGCGGATCCTTTTTTCTTATTTCCGAAGGAAAAAATTGGGCAAAGGCACTAAAAAAACATGTGAAATAATTCAAATTTGTGCGTTCTAACAATGTTAATTCACAATAAATTGCCTAAACTGCTAATCAAGTTATGGTCACTCATTCTTCAGAGGAAATTGCTATGAATCAACAATATGTACCGAATAAATTTTTACAAAGATTACGCGGCGGTGAGAAGCTGATTGGTTGCTGGAGCGCGTTGGGCAACCCGATTACGATGGAAGTTCTCGGTTTGGCCGGGTTTGATTGGATTTTATTCGACGGCGAACATGCGCCGAATGACGTGTTGTCGTTTATTCCGCAATTAATGGCGGTGAAAGACAGTTCCAGCATGCCGATTGTGCGGGTGCCGACAAATGATCCGGTTATTATTAAGCGCGTATTGGATATCGGTTTTTACAATATTCTGGTGCCTTATGTTGAAACCGAAGAAGAAGCGAAAAATGCCGTTGCGGCGACACGTTATCCGCCGGAAGGCATTCGCGGGGTTTCCGTCAGCCATCGTAATAACGGCTATGCCACCATTCCCGATTATTTTAAAGTGATTAACGAGAATATCGGTGTGATTGTACAAATTGAAAGTCAGAAAGGGGTCGACAATGTGGATAAAATAGCCGCCGTGAACGGTGTTGATTGCGTATTTGTCGGACCGGGCGATTTATCGGCGGCATTGGGTTACTTAGGTCAGCCGAATCATCCTGAAGTTCAGAAAGTGATTCAACATATTTTCGCCACGGCGAAAAAATACGGTAAACCTTGCGGTATTCTGGCGCCGGTTGAAGCCGATGCCCGGCGTTATCTCGAATGGGGCGCCACTTTTGTTGCTGTGGGCAGCGATTTGGGCATTTTCCGCAGCGCAACGCAGGCATTAAGTGATAAATATAAAGACTAACAATATTTAACGTAACGTGACTAAGAGAGGAGATCATTATGAAAATCGGATTTATCGGTCTTGGTATTATGGGAAAACCAATGAGTAAAAACCTGATTAAAGCGGGCTATTCATTGGTTGTTTCGGATTTAAACAAATCTTCAGTGGACGAATTGGTTGCCGCCGGTGCGGAAGCCGCGGCGACGGCAAAAGAAGTGGCGGCAAAATCGGATATAGTTATCACCATGCTACCGAATTCGCCTCATGTTAAATCGGCCGTTTTGGGCGAGAACGGTGTACTTGAAGGCGCTAAACCGGGCTTGGTTTTAATTGATATGAGTTCTATTGCGCCGTTGGCAAGTCGGGAGATTTATGCCGAATTAGAGAAAAAAGGGATCGATATGCTTGATGCGCCGGTAAGCGGTGGTGAACCGAAAGCCATTGACGGTACTTTATCGGTAATGGTCGGCGGTAAAAAAGAAGTATTTGATAAATATTATGATGTGATGAAAGCTATGGCGGGTTCCGTCGTTTATACCGGCGAAATCGGCGCGGGGAACGTCACCAAACTGGCCAATCAAGTGATTGTGGCGTTGAATATCGCCGCGATGGCGGAAGCATTTATGTTGGCCACTAAAGCCGGCGTGGATCCCGAATTGGTTTATCAGGCTATTCGAGGCGGTTTAGCGGGGAGCACCGTATTGGACGCAAAAGCACCGATGGTATTGGATCGTAATTTCAAACCGGGTTTCCGGATTGATTTGCATATCAAAGATTTAGCCAATGCGTTGGATACTTCCCGCAGTGTCGGCGCGAATGTTCCGTTAACTTCCGTGGTTATGGAAATGATGCAGGCATTACGTTCGGCGGGTGATGACAAATTGGATCACAGTGCGCTGGCTCGCTATTATGAACGTCTGACCGGTACGGAAATCAAACGGTTCTAGTTGTTCTTTGATTGGGGTGTTTGCGCACCCCGATTTTGATTGAATTGACCTTATTTAAAATCTAAAATCGCAAAGTCAGCCGTTTGAGGAATATTTACTTTTTTAAATGTGACTATTCGTACGGAGCAAATGGATATGAAAATTGTTATTGCACCTGATTCTTACAAAGAAAGCCTTTCAGCAATGGAAGTGGCAAACACTATTGAACGGGGATTTAAATCTGTTTTTCCCGATGCTGATTATGTAAAAATTCCTGTTGCGGACGGTGGAGAAGGAACGGTGGATACGCTGATTGAGGCAATGAACGGGCAGAAAGTAACATTGAACGTTGTCGGAGCGTTGGGCGGATCACAACCCGCATTTTTCGGTATTTCGGCGGATAAGCGGACGGCGTTTATTGAGGTCGCCGCCGCTTGCGGACTGGAGCAGGTGCCGTTAGATAAACGAAATCCGCTCATCACGACGACTTATGGCGTCGGCGAATTGATTCTTGCCGCTTTAGATTTAGGTACTCGACATTTCATTATCGGTTTGGGAGGCAGCGCCACTAATGACGGCGGTGTAGGTATGCTGCAGGCATTAGGCGCAAAATTCCTTGATAATACCGGCAAATCGCTAGGCTACGGCGGGGCGGAATTATCCCGGTTAGATAAAATCGATATTTCCGGTTTGGATTATCGTTTAAAAGACTGCCGTTTTGAAATCGCTTGTGATGTCACCAATCCTTTAGTGGGTGAAAAAGGCGCCTCTGCCGTATTCGGTCCGCAAAAAGGCGCAACGCCGGAAATGGTCGGAATCTTGGATATGGCGTTATCTCATTACGGAGATATCATCGAACGGGATTTGGGCGTTGCGGTAAAAGATTTAGCCGGCGCCGGTGCGGCCGGCGGATTAGGGGCGGCATTTGCGGGATTTTTGAACGGCTCGTTAAGAAGCGGAATTGGGATTATCGCCAAACTGTTGGATCTTGAAGGTAAAATGCAGAATGCGGATTTGGTCATTACCGGTGAGGGTCGTATTGATTATCAAAGCGTTAACGGTAAAGTCCCGGTAGGCGTTGCCATGACGGCGAAAAAATTTAATCTTCCCGTCATTTGTATTGCCGGCAGTTTAGGCAAGGATGTTCAGGTCGTTTATGATTTCGGTATTGATGCCGTATTCAGCGTATTAACCAAAGTTTGTACGTTGCCCGAAGCACTTTCCGAAGCAGAACAAAATTTAGAAATTACGGCGCGCAATATCGCGGTAATCTTAAAAATGAAATTGTCATAAGAGAGAACATGTATGGCGGTTTACCTGTTAGATGAAAAGTTAGCACAGAAAATTGTTCAGCGAACCATGGAGATTATTGATTGTAATATCAATATCATGGATGCAAAGGGTAAAATTATCGCCAGCGGTGATCTGAATCGAATAGGTGAAGTGCATGACGGCGCCTTATTGGCTTTGTCGCAGGGTCGTATTGTGGATATTGATGAAGCGGTAATCCATAGTCTGCACGGTGTCAGACCGGGGGTGAATTTCCCCTTGCGTATTGATGGTGAAATTGTCGGCGTCATCGGATTAACCGGTGAACCTACCAGCCTGAAAGAGTTCGGGAAATTGGTGTGTATGACGGCGGAAATGATGCTGGAGCAAGCCCGCTTATTCAACGTGCTCGCGCAGGATACCCGCCTGAAAGAAGAATTGATTTTGAATTTAATTAATTCCGATACGGTCACCCAAAGTATGGTGGAATGGGCAAATCGGCTCGGTGTGGATTTATCGGTTCCCCGCGTTGCCTGTATCATTGAAGTGGATAGCGCGGTTTTAGGAATAAACCGGGCGCGGGAAGAACTCCAGAATCTTCAGCAATTATTAAAAGTGCCTGACCGAAATAATCTTATCGCCATTCTTTCCTTAACGGAATTAGTGATTTTAAAACCGGCGTTTAATTCTCTGGGACGTTGGGATCCGTCCTATCAGCTTGAACGTATCAAACAATTGCTGGAGCGGGTGAATGAAAACGTCCGAAACAGCATCAGAATTTCCCTGGGCAATTATTTCCCGACGGAAAACGGTATTTCCCTTTCCTATCACACCGCCAAAACCACCTTGAAAATCGGAAAATCCCGACTGCCGAAACAACGGGTTTATAATTATCAGGAACTTATTTTGCCCGTATTGCTTAATCAATTAAAAGACGGTTGGCAAAAAGAAGAATTGGAGCGTCCGTTGAAAAAGCTCAAATTAGCGGACAATAATCACGTATTGGTTAAAACCTTATTTGCCTGGTTTGAGAATAATATGCAAACCATTGCCACGGCTAAAGCGCTTTATATACACCGGAATACCCTTGAATATCGCCTGAATAAAATATCCGATTTAACCGGATTGGATTTAAACAGCACGGATGCCCGTTTTTTGCTTTATATGGCGTTACACGTTGTTTCCTAGCCTTTTATTTGCCGCCGAATAACAAAAATGACCGCAAAAGTGCGGTCAATTTTTTCATTGTTTTTTTATCAGGTCACCGGCGCCGGATTAAAAACGGAAAGCTGATTATACAAACCCCATTTGTCCGACCAGGTTTTCTTGCGTCCGCTCGCCACTTCGATGATTTCATGGAAAATACGCCAGCCTACCTGTTCGATGGTTTCTTTTCCCGTCGCAATGGTGCCGGTGTCGATGTCCATTAAATCGAACCAACGCTCGGCAAGATCGGTACGGGTCGCCAGTTTAATCACTGGCACCGCCTTAAGACCGTAAGGCGTTCCCCGCCCGGTGGTAAATAATTGCACCGTGATGCCGGAAGCCAGTTGTTGGGTGCCGCAAACGAAATCGCTGGCGGGCGTCGCCGCATAAATTAAGCCTTTTTTGGTCGGGCGCTGACCCGGCGAAAGTACTTCGACAATGTTGCTGGAGCCGGATTTTGCGATGGATCCTAACGCTTTTTCCACCACATTCGCCAAACCGCCTTTTTTATTGCCCGGCGACGGGTTGGCGCTGCGATCCGTTTGACCCATGGCAAGATATTCGTCATACCATTTCATTTCTTCAAGCAATCGTTTTCCCACCTCAACGGTTTCCGCTCTCGGCGTTAACAAGTGAATGGCGTCGCGGACTTCCGTCACTTCGGAGAACATAAAGGTCGCGCCGGCGCGAACCAGTAAATCGGCGGCAAAGCCCACCGCCGGATTCGCTGTTACGCCGGAGAACGCATCACTGCCGCCGCATTGTCCGCCCACGACTAAATCGGAGACCGGACAGGTTTCGCGCTTGCGTTGATTCAGTTTTTCCAGATGTTGTTTCGCCGTATCAAGAATCGCTTTCACCATGGATTCAAAACCGACATGCCGTTCGTCTTGCAAGCTGGTGACGGTGGCGTCTTCCAATTTAATCGGATACGTGTCGACGGTGCCTTCCAGTAAGCGTTGCGGCTGCAATTTTTCACAGCCTAATCCGATAACCATAATTTCGCCGCCGAAGTTCGGATTTAACGCAATATTATGGAGGGTTCGAATCGGTACGATAGCGGCGGGCGCATTAATGGCAACGCCGCAACCGTAAAGGTGATTTAAGCCGACCACGCCGTCAACGTTCGGATAATGCGGCAATAATTCTTTTTCGATAAGATTAACGACATAATCCACCATGCCGGCGACACAATGTACGCTGGTGGTAATGCCCAGCATATTTTTGGTGCCGACACTGCCGTCTTGATTACGATAACCTTCGAAGGTATAACCTTCCAGCGGTTCGAATTTCGGTGCTTTGCGTGTGGCCAGCGGCAGGGTTTCCAGCGGCGGCGCTTTCGGCAGAACCACCAAAGATTCATCAATCCAGGCGCCTTGTTTGATGTCTTTTACGGCAAAACCGATGATTTCGCCGTAGCGGATAATTTCACCGTCTTTGGCAATATCCGTGAGCGCGACTTTATGCCCTTGCGGAACATGTTCGATTAAGGTTAAACCGTCATCGAACCGCGTACCGGCGGGTAAGCCGTTGCTGTTCACAATAATGGCGACGTTATCGCCGGAATGCACTTTGATATAAAGCGGTTTTTGTTGAGTTGTCATAACCCGTCCCCACAATGTAAATAAATCACTCTTTGACAATGTAATGTATTCCGGTTGATAAAACATTATGCAAATGCCTATTTTAAAACCGGATTTGTGGGGATTTATTGAAAATTCTGACAAACGGTTTCAGCATTAAAAGTGCGGGCGAAATTCCTCAAGTTTTTCACTCGATAGTCGAACGGTTAAACCAAAACGGTTAAAATTCCGACCGCACTTTTGCCATTTACCGTTGATTTAAGCGCCGCGGGTTTCTACATATAAGGCATAGAGTGAATGCCCCGCCGTCATAAAGACGCGGTTATTTTTCGCTCCGCCGAAACAGAGATTGCCACAGCGTTCAGGTAAATGAATATGCGCGATTTGTTTGCCTTGCGGGTTAATTACAATTACGCCGTCCATATCTTTTGACAAGCCTCCTTTGCTGTTGGTGATGCTTCCCCAGCCCGCCCAAATATTGCCGTCTTCATCGATAGCAATGCCGTCTAGGGTGCCGTTTTCTCCGCCGTCAAAGAAATGGGTTTTATGGCTTAATGTGCCGTTTTCGCCCACTTCATAACGGAAAATTTCGCGCACTACAGGGCTTTCGGGGAAACGTCCGACAATATACAGATATTTTTCATCAGGCGAAAATGCGATGCCGTTTGGCATGAGCAAATCATCCAATACGCGTTCTAAGTTTTCGGTTTTGGGATCAAGACGATATACTGCGGTCGGTTGTTCGGCTTTAGCTTTTTCGCCTTCATAATGCCCGTTAATCCCAAAGGCGGGATCGGTGGACCAAATCGCACCATTGGCTTGCACCGCAATGTCATTTGGCGAATTAAGCGGCTTGCCTTCATAGCTGTCCGCCAGCACGGTGACGGAACCGTCATATTCCGTACGGGTTAAGCGGCGGGTTAAATGTTCGCACGTCAGTAATCGTCCTTGTTTATCACGTGCCAGCCCATTGGAATAATTGGCATTTTCGCGATAAACGGCAGTTTGTCCGGTGAGATTGTCATAACGCATAATGCGATTATTCGGAATATCAGAGAATAATAAATATTGCCCGTCGCCAAACCAAACGGGGCCTTCTGCCCAGCGAAAACCTGCGGCCAAACGTTCGATACTTGAAGCGTAAAGCCGATACTTGTTAAAGCTTGGGTCTAACACCTCGATTAATGGATCAGGATAACGTTGGCTTAGCACTTCCGGTACGGTGATGTCGCATTGGGCGGCAAAGGCACTGCCTGTGGCAGACAATAATGCGCCGCCGACAAGAGTACGCAAGATGGTGCGGCGGCTTAATTGCATGTCGTTTTCATATTGAGTGAATTGAGTTTGATTATCGGCTTTCATAATGATCTCCCAAAGATAAGAAATACTTTTTGTAGTATAGAAGTTGAAAACGAGGAGAACATTGAACATCTGACAAAATAATGAAATTATTCTGTGTGATTTTTGAGCGATTGCACGATGTGTTGTGAACGGGATCACAGAAAATGGCGGCTAAAAGTGCGGTCAAAAAACGATGAAATTTTTGACCGCACTTTTAAGCTAGACAATATCCAAGTGCATGCGGCGCGTAGGCGGCGGGAACGCACGGTTTAGTCGCTCGAGCTGATCGTTTGACAGTTTCATTTCCAAACAGGCGATATTTTCTTTCATATGCCGAACCTGCCCCGCTTTCGGGATTGCGATCATATTCGGTTGGGCCAGCGCGAATACTAGTAAAACCTGATACGGCGTGCAATTCAGTTCGTTTGCAACGGCATTTACGACGGGGTTCTTAATGAGATTGCGTTGTAATGTTCCCGCCTGCGCCAATGGGCAATAAGCGATGGTCGGAATGGCATGTTCGTCCTGATAAGGCTTCAGAACGTATTCAATACCGCGCGAACCCAAATGAAACAGAACTTCATTCACTTGGCATTGATCTCCGTTCGGTAACGCCAATAATTCTTCCATATCTTCCAAATCGAAATTAGAAACGCCCCAGGCTTTAATTTTACCTTTGGACTTGAGTTTTTCCAGCGCTTCGACGGTTTCCGCCAGCGGCGTTGAACCGCGCCAATGATACAAATACATGTCCAAATAATCGGTGTTTAACGCCTTCAGCGAAGCGTCGCAGGAACGTTCCATATTGCGTTTGTTGGCATTATTGGGCAACACTTTGGAAAGCAGATAAACGGATTCCCGCGCATAATGCGAAATCGCTTCGCCGACAAGTTGCTCGGAACGGCCATTGCCGTACATTTCCGCGGTATCGATAAGATTAACGCCGTGTTCGATACCGTACCGCAATGCGGCGATTTCTTCCCGACGATAGCGTTCGTTATCGCCCATAAACCAAGTTCCCATACCAAGTGCGGTCAATTTATCACCGTTTTTTAGCGTGATTTTTTTCATGGTGTTGTCTCCGTTTGAATGAAAAAGTGCGGTAATTTTAACCGCACTTTTGTTTTAATTAACGTACCATTGCAGGACGTTTGCGATCAAATTTCCAGCCCGGATAGTAGAACTGCATCGGAATCGCGTCGTTACGTGCGCCGTTCGGTAATTTTTTATGTAACTCATGGGCTTTTAAAACGTTATCCATATCAAGTTCGATATCCAACCCCGGTTTATCATTGAGTTTGATTTTACCGTCTTTGATTTCTAACGGATTCTTTGTTAAATAAAAATCGCCTTCCTGCCAGATCCAATGCGTGTCGAGTGCAGTCGGATTACCCGGGGCCGCCGCGCCTACGTGGCTAAACATAGCTAAAGAAATGTCGAAATGATTATTCGAATGACAGCCCCATGTCAGTCCCCATTCATTACAGAGTTGGGCTACGCGACTGGCTCCGGTTAATGTCCAGAAATGCGGGTCGGCAAGCGGGATATCCACTGATTGCAGCATAATCGCATGACACATTTCACGCCAGTTAGTGGCTATCATATTGGTAGCGGTCGGAATCCCCGTTCTGCGGCGGAATTCGGCCATAATTTCACGGCCGGAATAACCGTTTTCACCTATACAAGGGTCTTCGGCATAGGTAAGGACATCATTCAGACCTTTACATAATTGAATCGCTTCATCCAATGACCAACAGCCGTTAGGGTCAAGCGTGATACGTGCGTCGGGGAAACGTTTTTTCAGTTCGATTACCGTATCGATTTCTTTTGAACCTTCAAAGACACCGCCTTTAAGTTTGAAATCTTTAAAACCGTAGCGATCTTTGGAAGCGGCGGCAAGTTCTATTACTGCCTGCGTATCCATGGCTTTTTTGCGACGGATATTGTACCACTCGTGTTTACCTTTTACAGGTTGCTGGTATGGTAAATCCGTGATTTTGTCATCCCCCACATAGAATAAATAGCCTAATACGGTGACTTCGTCACGCTGTTTGCCTGGACCTAACAATTCCGCAACCGGCACGTCAAGGAATTGCCCCATTAAATCAAGCAATGCGGCTTCCAATGCGGCGACCGCATTAACGCGCAATTCGAATGTCCAAGCGCCTTTACCGAAGGTATCGTAATCCGCATTCAAATAGCCGTTGTGCATATCGTTCACAATTTTATTTAAAATCGAAATCGGACGCCCTACAACATGGGGAACGGCTTCCGCCAGCGCATTCTCAATCGTTGCGCCGCCCGGCGCTTCTCCAACGCCGGTGTGCCCCGCATTGTCCGTTAAAATTACAATATTCCGTGTGAAATAAGGACTATGTGCGCCTCCAACATTCATCAACATGCTATCGTGACCCGCCACAGGAATCACTTTCATGTCGGTAATAACCGGAACGGATTGTGTACTCATAATAAATTTCCTTTTCAGTTAAGTGCGGTGAAAATTTCATGAATTTTGACCGCACTTTTGTTAATTTTTAATTGGCTTGTATCGGTTTCTTGAATTGGCGATATATTGATAAAATTACGCTTCCGATAGCTAGCGCTAGGAACAATAAAGCAATCGGGTGCTGCAATAATTCGGCAATATCGCCGTTTGCGTATTGCAGGCCGCGGCGTAAGTTTGTTTCTAAGGCGTTTTCCAAAATGAAACCTAAGATAAACGGCGGTGCCGGAATATCAAATTTCGACAGACTTAAGCCAATAATGCCGAATAACAATAAACTCCACATATCAAAGATACGGTTATTTAATGCATACGCACCGATTAAACAAAGGACAATAATAATCGGCATTAGAATATAAGATGGGATTTCCAGGATTTTGACAAAGAAACGCATGCAGGCATACATGACGATAGCCATTAAAAATGACGAAACGATCATTGAGGCGAAAATATGATAGACCACTTCACCGTTAGTTTGAAATAGCAATGGTCCCGGTTGTAAACCGTGCAACATAAATCCGCCAAGCAGGATAGCCGTCGCCCCGTCTCCGGGAATACCTAATGTGAGTAGTGGAATCATCGCTCCGCCGATGGAGGAATTATTGCTTGATTCCGTTGAAATAATTCCATCAGGGATGCCCGTACCGAATTTTTCCGGTGTTTTACTTATATTCTTTGTGACTGAATAAGCAATGATATTGCTACTTGATGCGCCGATACCAGGTAAAATACCAATCCCCAAGCCGATAAGCGAGGAACGTATAAGATTGACAATTTGGCTTTTTATTTCTCCTAAACGGAAACCTAACAATCCCTCCATTTTATAATGACGAATTTCACCGGAACCTTGTTCGCTGTCACCCGACGACAGTACTTCACTAATAGCATATAAACCGACTAATACGGCAAGTAGATTAAATCCGGAAGACAGATCGACCGAGCCAAAGGTAAATCGTTGAGCGCTGTCTATAGAAGATAAACCGACGGTTGCAAACATCATGCCGAATAAGGCGCTTAATAACCCTTTGGTCATTGATTTACCGGACAACGATGAAATTAATGTAAGGGCAAACAGCGTGACACTGAAATATTCCCAAGGTCCGAACTTAATTGTTAACGCGGCAAGTGCAGGACTGAGAATAATCATTGCAAGAATACCGATAATCGTACCGATAAGTGAGGCAAAAATGCCTAAGCCTAAAGCTTTACCGGCTTCACCTTTACGAGCCATCGGAGCTCCTTCAAAGGTGGTGGCTATAGATGCCGGCGTGCCGGGAATATTAAGCAAAATGGCCGAAATTAAGCCGCCGGAAATGCCGCCGATGTAAATAGCGGTAAGCATAGATAGACCGTTACCGCTAGTCATAGCGTAAGTGATAGGTAAAAACATTGATAGAGCGGCAACCGTTGTTAAACCTGGTAACGAACCGAAAATGATACCGATAACAACGCCTAATGTAATAAAAGCAAGTCCTAGCGGATCTCCGAAGACCGCACTAAATCCGGAACTGAGCATTTCTAACATACGAATACTCCTAACCTAAAATACCGATGGGTAGAAAGAGAGTGAGGTATTTACTGAATACGTAATAGATTGCAACAGTGAATACAATTGATAACACAGTAATGAAAAGCATCCATTTTTTGCGTTTCTCTGACGGAATAAGGACAAAAGATTGCAAAATCAAATAGACAATACTTGAAATAATAAAGCCGATATCTTGATAACACGCGATATATAGACTTAGTAATACTAAAGAAATAACTAATTTGATTGGGAATTTTTTGATTTGTTTTTTAGTGAATTTTTCTGTTTCAGTAGATTTGGTTTTTCGCCAGTTAATCAGAGTAGTGATGAACAGTATGGCACTAAGTAATAACATTAAACCGCCAATAATATTGGGGATCGTTTTAGAGTCAGGACCTTGTTGTCCAAAAGGGCTAAAAACAGAAATACTTTGTGCATTATAGAGATAGGCTATAGCAAGCACAGCGAAGAAAATACTAACGGCGAAATCTTTTTTTACTTTGAGATTCATGTGATATCTCCTATGACACAATACGTAAACGATCGACCAGATTCTGACCGATCGTTATCGTAATGCTATTTTTTACCCTGTAATAAATCTTTGATAGCAAGCAATTCATCACGTTCTCTATTCCAAGTTGCAATAGTATCTGTAGTATTTAAATAAACAGGTTTTTGGAAGAAACCTTCTATTTCTTTTTGGTATTCCTTATTTTCATTAATAATTTTTCCGGTTGCAGTAGAAAGTTTCTCAATAATTTCAGGATTGGTTCCCTTAGGGAAGAACATTGTGTTGTAATAGTAATAGCCTGCCGGAACATTAGATTCACGTAGTGTCGGTAAATTAGCCAGTTTCTCATGTTTGCTGCGTTCATTGCTTACGTTTGCAATATATTTGAATTGCCCTTTATCCACATAATCCTGAACCATATTGAACGGCATAGGAATAATATCAACGTGTCTTCCTAGCAGAAGCGGTAATCGTTCGCCGGAACCACCGGATGAAACGATATTAAGTTTTGCACCGGCTTGTTGTAAACCAATAGCGATCCATAGAGTTGATGCACCAGTATTTACGGCGAGTTTGTATTTACCGGGATTTTTTTGTGATTCGGCAATGAGCTCTTCAACGTTATTAAATGGCGCATCTGCATTAACCACTAATACTTCATCGGCAGCACTGGAGAATACGCAGCAGGGATCAAAGTCTTTAAAACCAAAATTCACCATACCGGATGCTTCAGCGATATTTAAGGAAAGTTGGGTTACCAGCACATTGTAGCCATCCGGTTTCATATCCTTTACTTGAGCTGCGGCAATTGAGCCGCCGCTGCCGGCAATATTACTTACGACAACCGGCTGTCCCAGTTCTTTGGTTAAATGTTTGGCAAGCGCGCGAGCATTATAATCAGAATTTCCGCCTGCAGCGAACGCAACGATAAGATTTACCGGACGTTTCGGCCAATCCACATCAGCAGAAACAGAGCTTGAGAAAATAGTAGTTGCTACCGTGAATGCTGCAAGCGTCACATTAAATTTGAATTTTTTCATCTTGAAACCTCCCAATAGTGAGTGGATAGAGAAATTAATGCCAATTATAGAGATTGTATTTTGGGGAGTATTCAATATTTTTGAGAAAATATGATTTTTTTAGAAGAAATATTTGTGCAAATGCAAAATGTTATGTGACGGAGTTCACAATTTTTACAAAATTTGAAATGATAGGGCTATTCTAGAGAAAAAAATAAAGGAAAACTATGTTTCCTTTATTTACTGATAAGATCTTCATTACATCTTACATAAACATATCAAAAATCAGCACCAGGGCTAAACAAGAGAATGAGCCGATAAAGGAAACCATTGTTTTGGCCATAAATTGATCTTTGACTTCTTTTAAGCCGTATAAACCGTTGAATACCCAGAATCCGCTGTCATTGAAGTAGCTGAAGGATACGGCGCCGGCACAGGTTGACATAGCGACCAATGTCGGATTTAAGCCTAATTGCGGTACGAGTGGTGCGGCTAAAGTCGCGGCGGTGATCAACGCAACGGTGGCGCTTCCCAGCGCAATGCGCATGAGTGCGGCAATAACGAATGGAATCAGAATTCCCGGAATGCCGATAGTCAGCACCGCTTCGCCTAAGGCGTTACCGATACCTGCATCGCGTACGACGTAACCTAACGCCCCGCCGGCACCGGTGATGAATAAAATCATACCTGTGGATTTCACACCGTCTTCAATGGCTTTGTTGGTTTCCGCTTTAGAAAGACGACGACCTAAACCGTAAAGGGCAATCAATAGACCGATGATTAAGGCAATGATTGGGTGACCTACGACTTTTAAGAATGCGCCAAAAGCGTTTTCGATTTTTAAGAAATCAACGGTCGTATTTCCCAAAATCAAAATTAAAGGAATAACGATCGGCGCAAATGACAACCATGCGCCCGGCAGGTTTTTATCTTTATAAATTTGTTCGACATTTTCAATGGACTTAATATATTCCTCTTTGAATTCTTTACGCTCGAAATCGGTGCCGTCTTCATTAGGAATCTGGTAGATTTTTTTACCGAGCCACTTGGAATACAGCGTAGACATCACTAAGGTTGGGATCGTTAAGATCATCCCCCAAAGAATCATCATTCCCATATCAATATCCAAAATACCGGCAACCGCCAACGGACCCGGAGTCGGTGGAATAAAGACATGCGCCAATTGCAAACCTGTCGCCATGGCCAAACCGAGCCCAATCACGCTTTTACCCGTCATGCGGGACAAGGATCTGGCAAGCGGGGTTAAAATAATCAAACCGGAATCGGCAAAGACAGGAATGGCCACCACATAGCCGGTTAAGGCTAACGCCCATTCTTCCTTGGCTTTGCCGATTAATTTGATAATAGAGAACGCCATTTGTTCGGCCGCTCCCGATTTTTCTAAAATCGCGCCCATCATTACGCCGAGACCGATAATAATACCGGTACTGCCCAGCGTACTGCCGAATCCTTTAGTGACCGAACTAATCACTTCGGCAAAAGGCAATCCGCCTATCAGACCGGTAGTTAACGAGGCGAGAATTAACGCAACAAAAACGTGGATTCTTGTCTTTATTGCCAGTATTAACAGAAGCGCAATACCGGTCGCCAGACCGATAAGCATTTGCGACATACTTGCTGCAGTTTCCATTTGTTCACTCCTTTACAGAGAATAAATTTGAATGCGATCTCGTATGAACAAAAAATACGGGTTAAATCTTCATCAGACATCTTTTTACAGGTTATCTTGAATATTCAACCCGCCTATTGTTTATGCAAAATCGGTATTACGCACTTAACGTACTAAGCAAGGTTTTTTGTTATCAAACTTCCAACCCGGAATTAAAAATTGCATGGCCACGGCATCGTCACGTGCACCTAAACCCATTGATTTGTAGAGTTCGTTGGCTTTCATGACTTGATCCATGTCTAATTCAACGCCGAGCCCCGGTTTTTTCGGCACTTCAACCAAACCGCCTTTAATTTGGAACGGTTCTTTGGTTAAGCGTTGGTTGCCTTCCTGCCAGATCCAGTGGGTGTCGATTGCCGTGATATTGCCCGGTGCCGCCGCCGCAACATGGGTGAACATGGCCAGTGAAATATCAAAATGGTTATTAGAATGCGAACCCCAGGTTAAGCCCCATTCGTGACACATTTGAGCTACGCGGATAGAGCCCTGCATAGTCCAGAAATGCGGATCCGCTAACGGAATATCCACGGATTGTAATGAGATGGTATGACCCATTTGCCGCCAGTCCGTTGCGATCATATTGGTTGCCGTCGGCAAACCGGTGGCGCGGCGGAATTCCGCCATAATTTCACGGCCGGAATAACCTTGTTCCGCTCCGCACGGGTCTTCGGCATAAGCCAATACGCCTTTTAATTGTTTACCGATTTTGATGGCTTCATCCAGCGACCACGCGCCGTTCGGGTCAAGCGTGATGCGGGCGTTCGGGAAACGTTTTGCCAGCGCGGTGACCGCTTCGGCTTCTTCAAAACCGTCTAACACGCCGCCTTTCAGTTTGAAATCGTTGAAACCGTATTTTTCATAAGCGGCTTCGGCTAACCGAACCACGGATTCCGGCGTCATCGCCTCTTCATGACGAATGCGGTACCAGTCGCACGGATCGTTTTCCTGGTTTTGGTAAGCGAGGGTTGTTTTCTTGCGATCGCCGATAAAGAATAAATAACCCAGCATTTCCACCGCATCGCGCTGCTGACCGTCGCCCAGCAAGGAAGCCACGGTCACGCCTAAAAATTGACCCAATAAATCCAGCATCGCCGCTTCAATGGCGGTGACGACATGAATCGTGGTGCGCAGGTCGAAGGTTTGTAAACCGCGTCCGCCGGCATCGCGGTCGTTAAAAGTTTTACGCACCAAATCCATCACGTTTTTGTATTCGCCAAGGGTTTTACCGATAACCAACGGTTTTGCCTCTTCCAACGTTTGACGAATTTTTTCGCCCCCGGGCACTTCACCGACACCGGTATTGCCGCTATTGTCTTTTAAAATTACGATATTGCGGGTGAAATAAGGGCTGTGCGCGCCGCTTAAGTTCAATAACATACTGTCGTGACCGGCAACCGGAATCACTTGCATTTCTGTAATAACTGGAGAGCTCATAATAAACCTCTTGTTGTTTGATCAAATTGAAAGCGCGGAAAAACGTTGCAATTTTTGCCCGCACTTTGACGGATAATTTGCGCTGAAGCCGGACGTTTACAATCCGATTTCCATCCTCGAATACCTAACTTGAGAAATTATTCGCAGTATATTTAAAGCTCGACGTTTTATAATTAGAGAATCTCCCAAATGCGCAATTTATAATCGGCGGATGTTTAGGCATGCGCACAAGCAGAAGTGATCTTGATCACAAAATTGAAATTATTTCGAAGAAAAGAGAAATGAAACGAACGCTCAACATACGAATCAATCAGGATTTCCGGCATGGGCGACATTTAAACTAACCTTCGGCGATAAAAGTGCGGTCAAACTTTTCATCGTTTTTTGTGACTTAAGGTTTGCCCGCCGTCACGGCAATCGCGGCGGCGGGAAACGGTTATAACAAAATTAAAGAAAGAACGTAAACCGTCAATATCCCGACAATTCCCATAATGAAAGTCAGCATACTTTGAGTGCGATATCCTTGTTGCGGCGTCATTCTGGTGAAATTGGTGACCACCCAGAAATAACTGTCGTTGGCGTGGGAAACGCACATCGCGCCGGCGGCAATGGCCATCACGGTTAACGCCGCCGCGATTTCGGTCGTGAGGTTCAAGGCGGTCATCAGAGAATCATCCGCATTGAACATCCCCATAATGGAGGCGGTGGTGATAATGGCGACGGTCGAACTGCCTTGTGCGGTTTTTAAGATTGCCGAAATAATGAACGGAAAGAAAATCCCGGCCGAACTGATGGTCACCGCGTTTTGTTTAATGTATTCCACAAAACCCGCTTCGGTAATCACTTTGCCTAACACGCCGCCGGCGGCTGTGATGAACAGAATCGGACCGACGATTTTGAGCGTATCGTTGGTTAAGGCGTCAAATTCGCCGATTTTGCCGGTATTCAGGAGCAAAAAAACGGAGAAAATCACCCCGACGGCCAGGGCGATAATCGGATTGCCCAGAAATTGCAGCAAGACGCCGAATTCTCCTTCGATACCCATGATTTTTCCGATGGAACCGAGCGCCATAAATAAGATGGGCGTGAAAATCGGGGCCAGGCTTAGAAAGCCGCTCGGCAATTTACCGTAATGCTTGAGTAATTCTTCATAATTTTTACTGATGAGGTTGTCGGCGTCGGATTCATCCAAAATAATCTTCGGACCGACGGATTTTGCGAAAAGATAGCTTGCAAACAAGACGGGAACGGAAACCACGGCGCCCATTGCGATAACCAGCAAAATATTACCGCTTAATCCCACCGCGCCTGCTGCGGCAATCGGGCCGGGTGTGGGCGGAATGAACACGTGCGAGGCATACAAACCGGCACTTAATGCCACAGCCATGCCCACGGGATTGGCGGCGATTTTTTTATGAATGGCTTCCCGAATCGGATTCAGCACGACGAAGCCGCTGTCGCAGAAAACGGGAATGCCCACAACCCAACCCATGATCAGCATAGCGAGTTCGGGACGTTTTTGTCCGACTACTTTGACCACCATGTCCGCCAGTTTCAGGGCGGCGCCGGTTTTTTCCAGTACGGTACCGATAATGGCGCCGAAGATAATTACGATACCGATGCTTTTAAAGGTTCCGCTGAAGCCGTCCCCGATCAGGCCGGGAATTTTTGCCAAGCCGATACCCGCCACTAACGCAAGGGCAAGGGAAATGGTCATTAAAGCTAAAAACGGATGAACTTTGAGCTTTGAAATCAGCAAAATCATAATGATGATGGCGATAACAAAGCAAATAATAAGAGGTATACCGGTCATAACGCCTACTCCTTTTTTTGCAGAATTTCGTTATTATCCTAGGTTCGCGGTGGAGGAGTTGCAACCGGCATTTCGGTAAAATGTGAATTGGATCACAATAAAAAACGGCGAAAAATTCGCCGTTTTTTGACCGCACTTTTATTGAACATCGCTTGAATCAGACATTGCGGGTGATCAGCCAGCAGTTGTGGATTTGCTTGTTGAGTGCAAAATCCGGCGGTAAGGTTTTGGCGGAAATTTCTACGCCGTTTAAGCCTAACCGAGCCAAACCGTCAAAATCCATTTTGAATCCGCGTTTATTGTTGGAGAACACAATGGTGCCGTTCGGACGCAAAATCCGTTTCAACTTTTCCATCAGTTTGATGTGGTCGCGCTGCACGTCCCAACTGTCTTCCATTCGTTTGGAATTGGAGAAGGTGGGCGGGTCCGCAAAAATCAAATCGAACTGTTTATCGCAATGCGCCAGCCATTGCAGACAGTCCGCCTGAATCAGTTTATGCCGTTTGCCGTCTATATCGTTCAGGATCAGGTTTTGTTCCGCCCAGTTCAGATAAGTATTCGACATATCCACGGTGGTGGTGGATTTCGCGCCGCCCAGCGCCGCATGCACCGTTGCGGATCCCGTATAAGCGAACAGATTGAGAAAATCTTTGTCTTTCGCCATTTCACCCACCATTTTTCGGGTTAAACGGTGATCTAAAAATAAACCGGTATCCAAATAATCGGTCAGGTTCACCCAGAGTTTCGCCCCGTATTCCGTTACGTAAAAATATTCGCCTTTGTTAGCCAGTTTTTCATATTGATTGCTGCCTTTTTGTTTTTGACGAACTTTTAAAACCAGTTTATTGGTTTCCACGCCGGTGACGGCAAGGGTTGCGCTTACGGCATCTAATAAACGCTGGCGGGTTTTGTTTTCATCAATATTTTTGGGCGCCGCATATTCTTGCACCACAATGTGATCGCCGTAACGATCCACGGCCAAATTGTAATCGGGCAAATCCGCGTCATACAGACGATAAGCTTCCAAGCCCTGTTGTTTCGCCCATTTTTCAATTTTTTTAATGTTTTTCTGCAAGCGATTGGCGAAATCCGCCGCCACCTCGGCATTGACGGAAAATGCCGGATTTTCCGCCGCGCTTTCATCCGTTTGCTCTAAAGTGCGGTCGGAAATTTGATAGTTTTTTTGCACGCAATCCAACGGGCCGTTTTTAGCCTTAAACTGACGAAAAGAACGCATCCGCAGGCAGTCCAGCAGGCCTTGCTCCGAGCTGAAGACGGACGCGTTCCAGCCGCCGAATTGTTGTTTCAAGCGTTGTCCGAACACCGAATAAAGGGCGATGAGCGTCGGCGTGGTGCCGAGCCGTTCGCCATAGGGCGGATTACACAGCACGGTGCCTTTTTCGCCGTTTGGCAGCGGATTTTTCAACGCCGCGACGTCTCCCTGAGAGAATCGGATTAAATGGGCGACTCCCGCATTTCGGGCGTTAGCTTGAGCTTTTTTCAGCACACGATGATCCAAATCGAACCCGTAAAAATGCGGCTGCGGATTTTTCTGCATTTCCGCTTCCGCCAGGGCAACAGCTTCCGCTTTCACCTTTTCCCAGACCGCCTGATTATGCCCTTTCCAGAAATCAAATCCCCAGTGTAATCGATGCAACTGCGGCGCGATTTGCGCTTCCATTTGCGCCGCTTCAATCAGCAAAGTGCCGGAACCGCACATGGGATCCACTAAGGGCGTGCCTTTTTGCCAGCCGGAACGCAAGACTAACGCCGCCGCTAAGGTTTCCCGCAACGGCGCTTGTCCGCTGTCTTCGCGGTAACCGCGCATATGCAGGGCTTCGCCGCTTAAATCCAGAGAGATGATTAAATCGTCGCGATTCAGATGAGCGTGAATGCGCACGTCGGGATGATCTTTATCTACGCTCGGGCGGACTTTGCCGTTGCGTTCAAAATAATCCACAATGCCGTCCTTTACCCGCATGGCGCCAAACTGACTGTGGCGAATTTCGCGGTTTGTGCCGTTAAAATCGACAAAAAAGCGGGCTTTTTCGTCGAAATAGTTTAGCCAGGGCTGGCTGACGACGGCAGAGTAGAGATCCAAATCGCTGTAAATTTTGCTTTGGGTAACGGGCAATAAAATGCGAGAGGCAAGACGCGACCACAATAACGCTTTGTATTGGGTTTCATCGTCTGCGGAAAAATGGACACCGCCCTGCGCGACGCGGGTGTTTTGCGCGCCGAGTTCGGTCAGTTCGGTTTTCAATAATTCTTCAAAGCCACGGGCACAGGTGGCGAAAAGTGGTTTCATCAGGTTTCTCTGTTCATCAAAAAATTGGCGCGATTATAGCAGGTTTATCGACGGAAAAGAATGAGATAAAATAGCAGGCGACCGTTATCCTCAGCCCCGCAGCGGAGGTTTTGTCGGACAGGAAAACGGCAAATGAAAAAACGTGTCTTTTTTTATGCGTGATCGCCAGTGCGTTACTTACGGCTTCGCCACCGTTGACAAAGCCAACGTTCAAAAAGCGTTGCTTTTTTTGACCGCACTTTTTGCTTGCATATTGTTTGATTTGCATATAAATTCATTATTACTGAATAATTATTTATCCTTAAGCCTATGCGAAGTACAGAATTAGTCCAATGGTTCCGCCAGTCTACTCCTTATGTGAATATGCATCGCGGTAAGACGTTCGTCATCATGTTGGATGGTGATACCATCGCGAGTGAGAATTTTATCAATATTATCAGTGATATACGTTTACTGCACAGTTTGGGGATTAAGCTGATTATTGTGTTCGGCGCCAGATTCCAGATTAACGAATTGCTGCTTAAAAATCACATTCAGCCCGTTTATCATAAAAATATCCGGGTAACGGATCCGCGTACGCTGGAATTGGTGAAACAGGCCGCCGGACGGCTGAATTACGACATTATGTCCCGTCTTTCCATGCGTCTGCCGCATTCGCCGCTGCTGAACGTGGTGAGCAGTAACTTTATTCTGGCGCAGCCTATCGGTGTGGATGACGGCGTGGATTACATGCTAAGCGGTAAACTTCGCCGAATCGAAGTGGAAAATATCAAAAAACAACTGGAAAATGATGCGATCGTGTTAATCGGGCCGGTGGCGCCTTCCGTCACCGGCGAAAGTTTCAATTTGCCTTTCGAAGAAGTGGCGACGCAGGTGGCGATTAAGCTGAAAGCGGAAAAACTTATCGGTTTCAGTAATACTCAAGGGATTTTGGACAAAAACGGCGTCTCTATTTCCGATTTATTGCCGCAGGAAGCGGCGGATTATCTGCAGCAATTCATTGAACGGGATCAATATCACAGTTCGCAGGCGCGTTTCCTGCAGGCGGCGATTGATGTATGCCGCGCCGGCGTGCACCGTTCTCATTTGCTGAGTTATGAGGAAGACGGCTCGTTATTGCAGGAATTATTTACCCGTGACGGGGTGGGAACTCAGCTTTCCATGGAAAACTCGGAGGATATTCGGATTGCTACGGCGCGCGATATCCCAAGTTTGCTCGAATTGATTCATCCGTTGGAACAACAGGGCGTACTGGTAAAACGTTCGCGCGAGCAGCTGGAAATGGATATTGAAAAATACACCATTATCGACCGCGACGGCGTAATTATCGCCTGTGCCGCGCTGAATGTGTACGAAGCGGAAAAAATGGCGGAAATGGCGTGCGTTGCCGTGCATCCCGATTACCGCAGCTCTTCCCGCGGCGATATTCTATTGACGGAAATTCAAAAACGGGCGAGAAGTTTGGGGATTGAAAAATTGTTCGTGCTCACTACCCGCACGGTGCATTGGTTCCAGGAACGCGGCTTCCGCATGGCGAATGTGGAAGATTTGCCGAAAGATAAACGCGAGCATTACAACTATCAGCGCCGTTCGAAAATTCTGATTCAGGATTTGCAGGAGCCCGGCGAGTAGACAAATATAAAAATCCGCCTAATCGGCGGATTTTTTTCGGGTTTTGGGTCGTAAAGTGCGGTCAAAAAAAGCAACGCTTTTTGAACGTTGGCTTTGCCAACGGTGGTGAAGCCATAAGTAATCGCACCGGCGATTACGCATAAAAAAGCGACGTTTTTTAATCGGTTTGACGACCGCTGCAAAAGCCGCTTTGTCCTTTCAAACAAAATCCCGTTTTTTACGGGAAAACGATCATAGGCCGTTTTTTCGCAAGGAAACTTCGCCGCCGTTAAACGTCATCCATTCGTTGCCTACCTGCAAACGCAAATGTCCGCGTTCGTCAATTCCCTGTTCAACGCCGGAAATGACCTGTTTTTCTTTGATAATGTTGACTTCTTGCTGGAAAAATGCGTCATTTTGTCGCCATTGTTGTTGAAATTCGGGTGTGATGCCTTGTCGCTCAAATTCCGTTAACGCCCGGATTAATTCCTCAAATACCGTAATCAGCAGTAAAGTGCGGTCGATTTTCGGCAAGATTTCCTGTAAATTCGCCCAAGCCTGATCGATTTGATTGGTATCGCGCGAAACGGCGACATTAATGCCCGCCCCGATGACCAGGTTCAGCCGGCCGTTTTCCGTGCCCGCCGTTTCAATCAGAATTCCCGCCAGCTTGCGTCCGTGCAGCAAAATATCATTCGGCCATTTTAATTTTACCTGATCGGAACCCAGTTTGCAGATTGCTCGGCGAATCGCCATGCCTACCGTCAGGCTTAGGCCGTCCGCCGATTTGCCGGCATCCACCTGCCACATCATGCTGAAAATCGCCTGTGCGGCAAACGGCGATTGCCATTGGCGCCCGCGCCGTCCCCGGCCGGCGGTTTGGTGTTCCGTTATGCAAATATCTCCTTTGTTGAGGCGGCTCATGTTGGTCAGCAACAAACGGTTGGTGGAATCAATCACCGGTACGTACATGATTTTATGGCGGGGAAAAACTTGCTGAATTTTGCCCGCACTTAATAACGGCGTTTGCGGAATTAACCGCACTTCGCCGAAAGCGGTGTCGATGAGAATGCCTTGTTTTTGCAGCGTTTGAATGCGGGCGAGCAATTCCTCGTCGGAACAGGCGAAAAGTGCGGTCAGATTTTCAAAAGAATGAGGCTGGCAGTCCGCCAGAATTTCTAATAATGAAGTCATGTAAATTCCTTACGGCAAACGATTAGCGTTTTTTTATCATAAATCGCGGAAAAGATAAATTTTTCTTGAAAAAACGTTCACAACGGAAATCAAAATCTGTATAATCCGTCCGCAATATTTTTTAACTTCAACTTTAAATTTAGAGAGAATATTGCAATGTCATTACGTATCAAAACGGAAGCGTTAACCTTCGACGACGTGCTTCTTGTCCCCGCACATTCTACCGTGCTGCCGAATACCGCGGATCTTTCCACTCAATTAACCAAAGAAATTCGTTTAAACATTCCGATGCTGTCCGCCGCGATGGATACGGTAACCGAAGCCAAGCTGGCAATTGCGCTTGCACAGGAAGGCGGAATCGGGTTTATTCACAAAAATATGTCTATCGAACGCCAGGCGGATCGCGTACGCCGGGTGAAAAAATTTGAAAGCGGTATTGTTTCCGAACCTGTCACGGTTTCTCCCGAATTATCCCTTAACGAGCTGGCGCAATTAGTGAAGAAAAACGGTTTCGCCGGTTATCCCGTTATCGATCAAAAGGATAATTTAGTCGGTATTATCACCGCCCGCGATACCCGTTTCGTCAAAGATTTAAACAAAACCGTGGCGGAAGTGATGACGCCGAAAGAAAAACTGGTTACCGTGAAAGAAGGCGCAAAACGCGAAGATATTATCGCTTTAATGCACAGCCACCGGGTGGAAAAAGTGTTAGTGGTGGACGATAACTTCAAATTGAAAGGCATGATTACCGTTAAAGATTTCCAAAAAGCGGAACAAAAACCCAACGCCTGTAAAGACGAATTCGGTCGCTTGCGTGTGGGCGCCGCCGTCGGCGCAGGTCCGGGCAATGAGGAACGGGTGGAGGCTTTAGTCAAAGCGGGCGTGGACGTGTTATTGATCGACTCTTCGCACGGTCATTCCGAAGGCGTGTTGCAACGCGTACGCGAAACCCGCGCCAAATATCCGAATTTACCGATTATCGCCGGTAATATTGCGACGGCGGATGGGGCGAGAGCGTTGGCCGAAGCCGGCGCCAGCGCGGTGAAAGTGGGAATCGGACCGGGTTCAATCTGTACCACCCGTATAGTGACCGGCGTGGGCGTGCCGCAAATCACTGCCATTGCGGAAGCCGCAAGCGCCTTAGAAGGTACCGGTATTCCGGTTATCGCCGACGGCGGTATCCGTTTTTCCGGCGATATCGCTAAAGCGATTGCCGCAGGGGCTTCATGCGTGATGGTGGGGTCTATGTTTGCCGGTACGGAAGAAGCGCCGGGCGAAATCGAATTGTATCAAGGTCGTTCGTACAAATCATACCGCGGCATGGGCTCATTAGGCGCGATGGCAAAAGGTTCCGCCGACCGTTATTTCCAATCGGACAACGCAGCCGACAAACTGGTGCCGGAAGGCATTGAAGGCCGTATTGCATACAAAGGCTTCTTAAAAGAAATCATTCTGCAACAAATGGGCGGTTTGCGTTCCTGCATGGGCTTAACCGGCTGCGCCACCATCGAAGAACTCCGTACCAAAGCGGAATTCGTCCGCATCAGCGGCGCGGGCATTAAAGAATCGCACGTTCACGATGTCACCATTACCAAAGAAGCGCCGAATTATCGTTTGGGTTAAGCTTCCAAATTAACCTTAGGGTGGGCTTTTAGCCCGCCTTTTTGAGTTTAAAGTGCGGTAGATTTTTGTGAAGTTTTTTGGAAATCTGAGCGTCGACTTATGTTTAAGAGGGAACGATGGACATCAAACTTTTTGAACAAAAAAAAGTGCGTTCCGTTTGGGATGAAGAGCAAGAAAAATGGTATTTTTCGATTGTAGATGTGGTTGAGGTCTTAACTGAAAGCCCTAATCCAAGAAATTATTGGAAAGTACTTAAACATAGACTGACTAAGGAAGGAAGCCAGTTGGTTACAGATTGTAACCAACTGAAATTAAGATCTTCAGACGGAAAATTTTATAAAACTGATGTTGCGGACGTACCACAACTGTTACGCCTCATTCAATCCATTCCGTCCCCTAAAGCCGAGCCATTTAAACTTTGGTTGGCACAGGTGGGAAGTGAGCGTTTAGATGAATTGCAAGATCCGGAACTCACCATCAACCGAGCCATGCAAGACTACTTGCGATTAGGCTATTCGGAAAATTGGATTAACCAACGTTTAAAAAGCATTGAGATTCGTAAAGAACTGACTGACGAATGGAAACGCACAGGCGTGCAAGAAGGGCAACAATTTGCCGTTCTGACTGATATTATTACCAAAGCGTGGTCAGGAAAAAACACCAAAGAATATAAGCAATTCAAAGGGTTAAAAAAGGAAAACTTACGCGATAACATGACGAATACCGAGCTCATTCTCAATATGTTAGCCGAAGCGTCAACCAAAGATATTTCGCAAGCGGTCAATCCAGAAACCTTTGAAGAAAACAAATCCGTCGCCGAACAAGGCGGCAACGTTGCCAAAGTCGCCCGAATGGAATTGGAAAGCAAAACGGGTAAAAAAGTCGTGAGTGATTTATCGGCGAAGAAGATGATTGCGGGAAGTAGGAAGAAGTTGAAATAACTACATTTTCCCTGAACGGCAAGCCGTACAGGGTTACGAATAGTTCAACTCTGCTGGAGCTGGAAGTTACAAATAAACAGAGAGCCACAGGCGGTCTAACGGGCTCGTAGAGTCTTGTAATCACGTATGGCTTTGCCATATGTGGTTGAAAAGTGCGGTCGATTTTTGCAAAGTTTTGTAGGAATTTGACCACTTGTATCATTAAATATTAGAGATCTTATTATGAAAAAAATTCTACTCTGTTCATTAGCTAGCTTATTTCTTGTAGGTTGTGCAGCAAATAATACAGTCACTCTAAAAAACTCTTTTAACGAAGCGGAAGCTCAAAAGCTATTAACTAAAGGAACAAATACCATTACAGGAAGCTCATTTATGCGCCAAAAAGGTGGTACGGTTGTAACATGTGCAGGTCAATCTGTTTCTCTTGTTCCAGCGACAAGTTATGCAGCTGAACGAATGACTTATATCTATAAGTCAGATATAAAAGGAGCTATCCCTTTTAATATGTTTAATGAATTACCATCTCCAAAATTTGTTAATGAACCTGCTAATTTCAAAAACTACTCAATAAAAACAGTATGTGATGCTCAAGGTAATTTTACATTTGAGAATGTGGCGGACGGTGATTTTTATATCGTTAGTATAATCTATTGGGACATCGGTAATGTAAGTATGGATTTCGGAGCTAGACAAGGTGGCTCTTTAATGCAAAAAGTAACTGTTAAAAACAGTGAAACTAAAAAAATCATATTAACTCCATAATTTAAGAGACAAAAATGAACAACATCCACAACCACAAAATCTTAATCCTCGACTTTGGTTCCCAATATACTCAGCTGATTGCGCGTCGTGTGCGTGAAATCGGGGTTTACTGCGAGCTTTGGGCTTGGGACGTGACGGAACAACAAATCCGTGAATTTAATCCGACCGGGATTATTCTTTCCGGCGGTCCGGAAAGTACCACGGAAGACAACAGTCCGCGTGCGCCGGAATACGTATTCAACGCCGGCGTTCCGGTGCTCGGCGTGTGCTACGGCATGCAAACTATGGCGATGCAGCTTGGCGGCCTGACGGAAAATTCCAATCATCGTGAATTCGGTTACGCTTCCGTTTCTCTTGAAAATTCTACCGCACTTTTTGCCCGATTGAATGATGATTTGAATTCGGCGCAGCCCAAACTGGACGTTTGGATGAGCCACGGCGATAAAGTCACCCGTTTACCGGAAGGCTTTCAGGTGACCGGCACCACATCGACTTGCCCGATTGCCGCCATGTCGGATGAAAGCCGTCATTTCTACGGCGTGCAGTTCCACCCGGAAGTGACTCACACTAAAAGCGGTTTGGCCTTATTAACCAACTTTGTGGTAGATATTTGTGGCTGCAGCACGAACTGGACGCCGGAAAATATTATCGAGGACGCCGTAGCGCGCATTAAAGCGCAAGTGGGCGACGATGAAGTGATTTTAGGCTTATCCGGCGGCGTGGATTCTTCGGTAACCGCATTGTTATTACATCGCGCCATCGGTAAAAACTTGCACTGCGTGTTCGTAGACAACGGTTTGTTACGTTTAAACGAAGCCGACCAAGTAATGGAAATGTTCGGTGACAAATTCGGTTTGAACATTATTCGCGTGAATGCCGAAGAGCGTTTCTTAAGCGCGTTAAAAGGCATTACCGATCCGGAAGCGAAACGTAAAATGATCGGTAAAGTCTTTGTGGACGTGTTTGACGAAGAAGCACACAAACAAACCCGCGTGAAATGGCTGGCGCAAGGTACCATTTATCCCGATGTAATTGAATCCGCCGCCAGTAAAACCGGCAAAGCGCACGTGATCAAATCGCATCACAACGTGGGCGGCTTACCGGACTACATGAAACTCGGTTTGGTGGAACCGCTTCGCGAGTTATTCAAAGACGAAGTGCGCAAAATCGGCTTGGCGCTCGGCTTACCGGCGGAAATGCTGAATCGTCACCCGTTCCCGGGCCCGGGTTTAGGCGTACGCGTGTTGGGCGAAATCAAAAAAGAATATTGTGACTTATTACGCAAAGCGGACGCGATTTATATCGAAGAACTTTATAAATCCGGTTGGTATTACAAAGTCAGCCAGGCATTTACCGTGTTCCTGCCGGTAAAATCCGTCGGCGTAATGGGCGACGGCCGCAAATACGACTGGGTCGTCAGCCTGCGCGCAGTAGAAACCATCGATTTTATGACCGCACATTGGGCGCATTTACCGTATGATTTGCTCGGTAAAATCTCAAACCGCATTATCAACGAAGTAGACGGCATTTCCCGCGTGGTGTACGACGTAAGCGGCAAACCGCCTGCGACGATTGAGTGGGAGTAATCAATATCTAACCGATAAAGGCGTTCGTTTTTTAACGTGCGCCTTTATTTTTTCGCATTCGATTTCTTCTTTGGGTTACTTTTCTGTTTCTGGGAGCCAGCATAAGCAGCAGCGATCCTAAATATATTCCGACCCCGAACATCAGCCACTCAATTACCCCATAAGCCAGTTTCCAATAGAGGTGATCAACTGATTCTCTCAGTTCTTTATAGAGATAAAATAATACGAAGCTAATGAATAGCCGGAACATAATACGGTTAAAATCACTCAAAGCACTTTTATTAATATCTTGAAAGAATGATTCGGTAACGGTAACCATAAGCACAAATGTTGCGATCGATACGCCGACGTAATCAATGAGTATTGTTAATATCTCATTAAATTTTTCCGGATAGGTGAAAAATCGTATTAAAAAAAGGGTAGCCCAAATTAGACATGATAGGGTGCTTAGCCAATATAACTTTTGTAAGTTTTTATTTACCATGGGTTTAAGCAGCATTGGTTTTATTCCTTATAATGACTTTCATTATTCGGAATCTTAACCCGAAATGTTAATTCGGTGAAATAAAAAACGGCAAGTTCGAAACTTGCCGTTTTTTTGAATTGGATGGCGGAGGAACTGAGATTCGAACTCAGGGAGGGCTCGCACCCTCGCCGGTTTTCAAGACCGGTGCATTCAACCGCTCTGCCATTCCTCCGCGATTTAAGCGTGGTGAATAATACGGATTTAGGGCGGTACTGTCAAGTTATAATCTTGAAAAAATACGAATTTATCATTTTGTTAAGTCCGTCGAATTCTATTTGAAATTCTTACGGGCGGTGCTTGCTGTTTTGTTACGATTGGAAAACGTCGAATCTTAAAAAAATTTTGCGTTTTTTATACGTAATCGCCAGTGCGATTACTTATGGCTTCGCCACCGTTGGCAAAGCCAACGTTCAAAAAACTTTGCTTTTTTCGACCGCACTTTTGCTTATTTATTGGCGATAATCACCGCGCGTTTGGGCGCGGGATAGCCTTCAATGGTTCTGCTGTGATCGGCCGGGTCTAAAAAATCAATCAGACTTTCGTTGTCCAGCCAGTCGGTTTTTCGTTGTTCATCCGGGCTGGTCACCGCTTCATCTACACAACGAATATTGGTGAAGCCGGATTTGGCCAACCAGTTGATTAAACAAGCCACCGACGGAATAAAATACACATTTTTCATTTTGGCGTAACGATCCGTCGGCACCAGCACCGTGTTTTTGTCGCCGTCGATCACCAAAGTTTCCAATACCAGTTCGCCGCCTTTGCGCAGTTGGTTTTTTAGCTGAGTCAAATGATCCAGCGGCGATTTGCGATGATACAGCACGCCCATGGAAAACACCGTATCGAACACGCCGAGAGGCTGCATTTCTTCAATGCCTAAAGGAATTAAATTAGCGCGGCGATCGTTATTCAACAGTTTACGCACCGCTTCAAACTGACACAGGAACAATTCGGTCGGGTCAATGCCCACCACGGTTTTGGCGCCTTCGCCGACCATGCGCCACATGTGATAACCACTGCCGCAGCCGACGTCCAACACCGTGCGATCCTGCAACGGCGCCAAATGAGGCAGCACCCGCTCCCATTTAAAATCGGAACGCCATTCGCAGTCCACATGAATGCCGAATAAATGATACGGCCCTTTGCGCCACGGCATCAGCTGTTTCAGATGGTGAATAATGCGTTGGCGTTCCCCTTCGGAAAGCGGTAAAGTGCGGTCGGATTTTACAGCGTTTTTGAGATCGATATAATCCGCCGTTAAATCCGGTAAAAAATCCACAATTTTCGCCCATTTGGCGTATTCACCGTGGGTATTTTTTTCCCAGTTTTTCAGCTGTAGCGGCAAAGTTTCCAGCCACGCAGACAAATTGGAGGTGGCAATTTGCCGATAAAAGGGACGAAAGTCGATCATTGGGCATCCTTATAAGCTTGATTGGCCTGACGGAATCTGTCTTCAATTTGCCGGCTTGGTTTCGGCGATAACAATGACACGATAATAATGCTTAACGTCGCCGATGCGAAGGCGGGAATCATTTCATAGATATCGTGCCAAACGCTGTCTGCCGGCACCCAGTGTTTCCAGCCGAAAACCACGATGGCGCCAGCCAGCATGCCCGCCAGGGCGCCGCTTGAAGTCATGCGCTTCCAGAATAAGGACAGCAACACGACCGGGCCGAAGGCGCTGCCGAAGCCCGCCCAGGCGAACTCAACCAGTTTCAGCACTTTGTTGTTTTCGTCCTGCGCAATCCAAATGGCAAGGCCCGCGATGGTCAGCACCATGGCGCGTCCTAACCAAACCAGTTCTTTATCGGAGGCGTTCGGGCGAATGAAACCTTTATAGAAATCTTCGGTAATGGCGCTGGAGGAAATTAACAGTTGGCAACTGAGGGTGCTCATCACCGCGGCTAAAATGGCGGAGAGTAAAATGCCTGAAATCCAAGGATTGAACAGTAATTTTGCGAGTTCGATAAAAATCTGTTCGCGTTCCCCGTTAACGATGGCCGCCAGTTGCGGATTGGCATGGAAATAGGCGATACCGAAGAAACCGATGCCGATGGCGCCCGATAAACAGAGTATCATCCATATCATGCTGATACGGCGGGCTTTATTGAGTGATTTGGCGGAATAAGCCGCCATAAAACGGGCTAAAATATGCGGTTGACCGAAATAACCCAAGCCCCAGGCGGCCAGGCTGCATAAAGCGAGCGGCGTGGTACCGGTAAATAAGTCGGTGTAGTCTTTTTGTGCGGTTTGTTCCGCCTGAGTCATGATAACGGATAAATTATCCCAGCCGCCGATGCTGTAAATGACGAAAACAGGGGTGAGGAGCAGGGCGAAAATCATCAATGTCGCCTGAATGGTGTCCGTCCAGCTGACCGCCAGAAAACCGCCGATAAAGGTATATGCAATGGTCGCCAGTGCACCGTACCAAAGCGCGGTGTGATAATCCATCGAAAACAGATTCTGAAATAATTTTGCGCCGGCCACCACACCGGATGAGCAATAAATGGTGAAAAAGACCAGAATAATGGTAGCGGATACGATTTTTAATAATTGATGGTCGCTGCCGAAACGGCTGTGAAAGTATTCGGGTAAGGTGAGCGCGTTATTATTGAATTCCGTGTGCACGCGTAAACGTCCCGCCACAAAACGCCAGTTGCAGTAGGCGCCAAGGGTTAAACCGATGGCGATCCAGCCTTCAATCAGTCCCGAGGCGTAAACCGCGCCGGGCAGTCCCATTAATAACCAACCGGACATATCCGAGGCGCCGGCGGACATAGCAGTGACGAAACTACCCAAACGGCGGCCGCCGAGAATGTAATCGGAAAGATTCGACGTATAACGGTAGGCGAGCAAGCCGATGGCGATCATAGCCAGAATATAAATACTGAAGGTAATAAGCGTTGGATCAAGTCCAAACATGAAAAACTCCGAAAATTGTGATTTTTATCCGCCGTCCCTGAACGGATGGCTCAGCCTTTAGGTCGTCGGCAAAGCCGGCGGTCAAAAAGCGTTGCTTTTTGTGACCACACTTTACAGGCTGAGAACGGGTGATTTTTTACGCTAAATTTGAGAAAGGTCACATTTTACATGAATTCCGCTTGTTTTTCTATTTTGCTTTTCGTTATCCTAACGGGATTAATTTGAATGTGATTTTTCAGGTAGTTTATGAATGCTGTAGAATTGTTGGTCAATGTGACGCCGAATGAAACCCGCGTCGCATTAATGGATAATGCGGAATTAAAAGAAGTTCATATCGAACGTCAGGCAAAACGCGGGATTGTCGGGAATATTTATAAAGGCCGAGTGACGCGCGTGCTGCCCGGCATGCAATCGGCGTTTGTGGACATCGGTTTAGACAAAGCGGCGTTTTTACATGCGTCGGATATCGTCAGCTATACCGAATGCGTCGACGAAAACGAACAAAAACAGTTCGTGGTAAAAGATATTGTGGAACTGGTGCGCGAAGGGCAGGATTTAGTGGTTCAGGTGGTGAAAGATCCGATTAGCACCAAAGGCGCCCGTTTAACCACCGACATTACGCTGCCCTCCCGTTATCTGGTGTTCATGCCGGAAAACAGCCACGTGGGCGTGTCGCAACGTATTGAAAGCGAAGAAGAGCGGGCGCGCTTAAAAGCCTTGGTGGAACCTTATTGTGACGAATTGGGCGGTTATATTGTTCGTACCGCGGCGGAAGGCGTGACGGAAGCGGAATTAAAGCAGGACGCCGATTTCTTAAAGCGTGTGTGGCGCAAAGTGCTTGAACGTAAAAGTAAATATCCGACCCGTTCCATGATTTACGGCGAACTGGCGTTAGCGCAACGGGTGCTGCGGGATTTTATCGGGCAAGGTATCGAAAAAATCCGCATCGACTCTAAACTTTGTTTCAGCGAAGTGAAAGAATTCACCGAAGAATTTATGCCGGAACTGACGGACAAGCTGGTGCTGTATTCCGGCAATAATCAGCCGCTGTTTGACGTATACGGCGTGGAATCGGCAATTAATGCGGCGTTAAATAAACGGGTGAATTTGAAATCGGGAGGTTATCTTATTATCGAACAAACGGAGGCGATGACCACTATCGACATCAACACCGGCGCGTTTGTGGGGCACCGCAATCTGGAAGAAACTATCTTCAACACGAACATTGAAGCCACCAAAGCCATTGCGCAGCAGCTGCAATTACGTAATCTCGGCGGGATTATCATCATCGATTTCATTGACATGCAAACCGACGATCACCGCAATCGCGTGATCCAGTCTTTGGAAGAAGCGCTATCGAAAGATCGCGTCAAAACCAACGTTAACGGTTTTACCCAATTAGGCTTGGTGGAAATGACCCGAAAACGCACGCGCGAAAGTCTGGAACACATCCTTTGCAGCGATTGTCTCGCCTGTCAGGGACGCGGGCACGTCAAAACCGTGGAAACCGTGTGCTACGAAATTATGCGCGAAATTATCCGCGTTCATCATTTGTTCGCCAGCGAAATTTTTACGGTTTATGCCTCGCCCGCCGTCGCGGATTATCTGATCAACGAAGAAAGCCACGGTTTGCTGGCGGAAATCGAAGTCTTTATCGGTAAGCGCGTGCAGGTTAAGCCTGAAGTTTTCTATCACCAGGAACAATTTGACGTGGTGGTGATGTAAACCGAACGATAATGCGGTTAAAGTGCGGGCGATTTTTTCAATGTTTTTTCAAATTGTGTTAAAATCGCCCGCACTTCTGTATGATTTTTGCCTTCGTAACGCGCCGAAAAAAAGCGGAAAGTCATCATTTTTTATTTAGAGAAGAATATGTTAAACACCGTCCAAAATTCCCTGCTCACCAACAGCAACCTTTCCTTAACCGATATTCCGAACATTTTTGACTTAATGTCGCACCGTCGTATTGATTACGCGGATCTTTATTTCCAGCTTAGTCAGGATGAAAACTGGGTGCTGGAAGACGGCATTATCAAGGAAGGCGGATTTCATATCGATCGCGGTGTCGGCGTGCGGGCCGTAAGCGGCGAGAAAACCGGTTTCGCTTATTCCGATCAAATAAATCCGGCGAATTTACAGCAATGCGCCAATGCGGTGAAAGGCATCGCCGCGCCGTGCGAGCGACCTATCATTCAGCCGGTAAATTTAACGCCGGTGCAGGCCGTTCGGCGTTACGCCGCAATTAATCCGCTGGATACCTTAAGCAAAGAACAGAAAATCGATTTATTGCGCCTGGTTGACTGCACGGCGCGCGCCGAAAGTCAATATGTGACAAAAGTAACCGCAAATTTGACCGCACTTTATGAAGAAATCCTGGTTGCGGCCACAGACGGCACGCTGGCGGCGGACATTCGTCCGCTGGTGCGGTTATCGATTTCCGTGCTGGTGGAAAAAGACGGCAAACGGGAACGCGGCAGCGCAGGCGTGGGCGGACGGGTCAGCCCGAATTGGTTCTTCGACGATTTCAACGGCGAAATGCGCGCCTTGTATTTTGCCAAAGAAGCGGTGCGCCAGGCGCTGGTGAATGTCGGTGCCGTTGCCGCACCTTCCGGTTTAATGCCCGTCGTGTTGGGCGCCGGCTGGCCGGGCGTGCTACTGCACGAAGCGGTGGGACACGGCCTGGAAGGCGATTTCAATCGCAAACAAAGTTCGTTGTTCAGCGGCAAAATCGGGCAGTTAGTGACTTCGCCGTTATGCACTATCGTGGACGACGGCACCTTGCCAAATCGCCGCGGCTCCGTGACTGTTGACGACGAAGGCGTACCAAGCCAATGTAATGTACTGATTAAAGACGGCGTGCTGCAGGGATACATGCAGGACAAAATGAACGCGCGGTTGATGGGAATGCAGCCGACGGGCAACGGCCGCCGCGAAAGCTACGCACATTTACCGATGCCGCGCATGACGAACACTTATATGCTGGCGGGCGAAAGCCGGTTCGACGATATTATTGCCTCGGTGGATTACGGTATTTTTGCTCCGCATTTCGGCGGCGGGCAGGTGGACATTACGTCGGGAAAATTCACATTTTCCATGTCGGAAGCTTATCTGATCGAAAAAGGCAAAATCACCAAACCGGTGAAAGGCGCCACCATGATCGGCAACGGCATCGAAGTGATGCAACAGGTTTCTATGGTGGGAAATTCGGCGGAAATTGACCACGGTATCGGCGTATGCGGCAAAGACGGCCAAAGCGTGCCGGTCGGCGTCGGACAACCGGCGTGCAAGATTGAGAAAATTACCGTAGGCGGAACAAATTAAGTTCTTTCTTTAATTGAAATCGGGTTTCGCCGATGGCGACTTACTTTTGCTTTTCGTCTCCCAAGAAAAGCAGGCAAAAAAGATATCGAGCCGTTGCTGAGATTTTTGTTTTTAATAACATCTAAAAACGTTTAAATTTTTGACCGCACTTTTCGTTGCGCTCGTTCAAAAATATGAGGCCCTGACTGAGTTGCCTGAGCGACTAAAAATTTTTATCAAGCGAAGAACGGCATTGAAGCCAGGGTGGGTCCTTTGCTTACGTTCTTGTACGAGCAAGATAATAAATTTGAATTTTTATTCAAAATAATTGCATAATAAATCAAAAAGGCGTAACCTACAGCCAAACATGATCAGCGAAAAAGGACAATAAACATGACACAATATCTCCGCAGTAAATTTGATGAAGTGATGATTCCCAACTATAATCCCGCCAATTTTGTGCCGGTAAAAGGCAAAGGAAGCCGAGTGTGGGATCAAAACGGACGCGAATATATCGATTTTACCAGCGGAATTGCAGTGAACGCCTTGGGGCATTGTCCCGATGAAATTGTGGCGGTCTTGAAAGAACAGGGCGAGAAATTATGGCATTCCAGCAATTGGTTTACCAGCGAGCCGACATTGGAACTCGGTGATAAATTGGTGGCAAATACCTTTGCCGAACGCGCGATGTTTGCCAATTCCGGCGCCGAAGCCAATGAAGCGGCACTGAAACTGGCCCGGCGTTATGCAGTGGATCATTTCGGCTATCAAAAATACAATATTATTTCCTTTAAACAGAGTTTTCACGGCCGTACTTTGTTCACTGTCAGCGTGGGCGGACAACCGAAATATTCCGACGGGTTTGGCCCGAAACCGGCGGGCATTATTCATGTGCCGTTTAATGATTTGGACGCGGTAAAAGCGGTGATTGATGATCATACCTGTGCGATTATTGTAGAGCCGATTCAAGGCGAAAGTGGCGTGATTCCGGCGAAAAAAGAATTTTTGCAGGGATTGCGGGCGCTTTGCGACGAATATAACGCGCTGTTGATTTTCGACGAAGTGCAAACCGGCGTGGGCCGTACGGGAGCACTCTATGCATATCAAAAATTCGGCGTGACGCCCGATATTTTAACTTCCGCCAAAGCCTTGGCGAACGGTTTCCCGATTAGTGCCATGATGACCACCGCCGACATTGCGAAAAGTTTTGCGCCGGGGGTGCACGGCACGACATTCGGCGGTAATCCGCTGGCTTGTGCCGTCGGAGCAAAAGTTGTGGATATTATTGCCCGGCCGGAATTCTTAGCGAATGTCAACCGCACTTCCGAGTTTTTTAAGGCTCAATTACGCCAATTAAACGAACGGTTCGGTTTGTTTACCGACGTGCGCGGCGAAGGTTTGCTGATTGGTGCCGAGTTAGTCGAGCAATATCGCGGCAAAGCGGCTGAATTTGTAAAAGCCTGCGCCGATCACGGGTTGATGATTTTGGTAGCCGGTCCGAATGTGTTGCGATTTGCGCCGGCATTGAATATTTCGCAAGAAGAAATTGCGGCGGGTATTGAAAGATTGACAAAAGCATTGGCGTCATTCTGATCTTCCAATCGTTAATTGATGAGTGAAACAAAAAAATAACAACGGCCGGGCCTATGCCCGGCTTTATTTTTAATGATTTTCGAATTTTTTAAGCTATTGATAAATAAGAAATTAAATTTTTTTTTGTAAAATGTTAGAAATTTTTCAATAAATGTATTGACATAAATTTACATTAACCTTACAATTCACCGCGTTTAACGTTGTGATGATGTTAAACGAATATAAGTATTTTATTCATAAAACCCCTTTTTACGCCAGATTCCCTTAGTCTGGCTTTTTTTATACGTGAAATTTAAGACAAGATATAAAAATCGTCATTGATATTAATCGTTTTTTCGAAAACGTGTTTGTGAAGGCAATATTCAAAAAAACATTTCATTTTTTATGCGTAATCGCCAGTGCGATTACTTATGGCTTCGCCACCGTTGGCAAAGCCAACGTTCAAAAAGCGTTGCTTTTTGTGACCGCACTTTTCTTGCTTTTTTCCGCAATAACTCGATAACGGTAAAATTGTTCTAGTTAAATCCGCTTGTTTTGGTTAGAATTCCTAATAACTTAATCGTTTCAGGAGGATTTTTATGAATTTCCCGCAAATTGCCCAACAGGTTATTGATAAACTCGGCGGTAAAGAAAATATTGTGACTCTTGCGCATTGTGCGACTCGCCTGCGTTTGACTATTGCCGACGAATCGAAAATAGACAAGACGGCGATTGAAAATATCGACGGTGTGAAAGGACAGTTTTCCACTTCCGGACAATATCAAATTATCTTCGGTTCCGGCACGGTGAACAAAGTGCATGCGGAAATGGCGAAAATTATGGGCGGCGAATCTTCCTCTTCGGCACAGGCCGCAGCCGCCGGCGCGCCGCAGCAAAATATCGTGCAGCGCTTAATCAAAGGCTTGTCGGAAATCTTCGTGCCGATTATTCCGGCTATCGTCGCCGGCGGTTTGTTAATGGGGATCGGCAATATTTTTACGGCCAAAGATTTGTTTCAGGAAGGGAAGTCGCTGTTAGATCTTTATCCGCAATATCAGGATCTCGCCTCATTAATCGATACCTTCGCCAACGCACCTTTCGTATTCTTACCTATTTTACTCGGTTTCACCGCCACCAAAAAATTCGGCGGCAATCCTTACCTGGGCGCTACGCTGGGTATGTTGCTGGTTCATCCCGCATTAACCAATGCTTACGGTTATGCGGAAGCCGTACAAAACGGTACGCTGCAAACTTGGAATATTTTGGATTTAATCAGTATTGAAAAAGTCGGTTACCAAGGCACGGTGATTCCTGTTCTGATTGCTTCCTGGGTGTTGGCGACATTAGAAAAATTCTTCGTTAAAGTGGTGCCGTCCGTATTAAATAACTTGATTACGCCGTTATTTTCTTTGTTTATCACGGGATTATTGGCGTTTACCGTGATTGGACCTTTCGGCCGGGAAGCGGGCGAATTACTGAGTTCCGGCTTAACCTGGCTGTATGATAATCTGGGCTTTATCGGCGGCGGCGTGTTCGGCTGTCTGTATGCGCCGATTGTGATTACCGGGATGCACCAAACTTTTATCGCCATTGAAACGCAATTACTGGCAAGTACGGCGGCGACTTTTATTTTCCCGATTGCCGCGATGTCGAATATTGCGCAGGGAGCGGCTTGCCTGGCGGTTGCCGTGCTGAATAAAGACGCGAAAACCCGCGGTTTAGCGGTGCCTTCGGGCATTTCGGCATTGTTAGGCATTACCGAACCGGCGATGTTCGGGGTGAATTTGCGTTTCCGTTACCCGTTCTATGCCGCGATGATCGGTTCCGGTTTAGCGGCGGCGTTTATCGCGTATTTTAACGTTAAAGCGACCGCATTAGGCGCCGCCGGTTTGGTGGGAATCGCCTCCATCCGCGCCGGAGACTGGGGCATGTACACTGTCGGGATGGCGATTTCCTTTACCGTTGCCTTTATTGTGGCGTTAGCGCTGGGCATGCGCGCTAAATCGCAAGCTTAAGTACTTGGCAAGATAAAAACGCACCGCGCGGAATAAAAGTGCGGTGCGTTTTTTGTGAGTTTTTTGAAGTACAAATAGGTGTCGGCGATTATTCGTCTAAAGAATAGAAGGTTTTGCCAATCTCGATTTTGCCCAAACCTTTGGCTTCGCGCCATTGATTGGCATCCCGCAGGGAATAGACGCAGCCGCAATATTCCTGTTTGTAAAAGCCTTCTTCTTTGCGAATCCGGTCGGAACGGGCGGAACCGCCGTCTTTACGCCAGTTGAAATCCCAAAAAATGACGTCGTCATAACGGGCGACGGCGCGGCGGCCGCAATCATAAACCTGTTCCTGGTTTTTCCAGCGGGAAATTCCGAGGCTGGTGGCGATAACCGGAAAGCCGTTTTCGTGAGCGTAAAGGGCGGTGCGTTCCAATCGCATGTCGAAACATTTGGTACAACGCGCGCCGCGTTCGGGTTCGTGTTCCAACCCCTTCACTCGTTCGAACCATTGCGCGCGGTCGTAGTCCGCATCAATAAACGGAATATTGTTTTTTTCCGCAAAACGTTTGTTTTCTTCTTTCCGGATGACATATTCTTTATGCGGATGAATATTGGGGTTGTAAAAGAAAATGGTGAATTCCACGTCTGACGCCATCACCGCGGCGATGATTTCACCGGCGCAGGGCGCACAGCAAGTGTGCAGCAGCAGTTTGCGATGCCCGTTCGGCAATTCGAGCCGAGGGCGGATATAAGGCGCGTTGGGATCCGGTTTCGGGTTGCGTTTTTTGGGTTTCGGTTCAAATGAATGCGCCGAAGATTGGCCGTTTTGCGTTTTTTCCGAACGGGAAAAAACATCGCGTTTTTTGACCGCACTTTGTGCGGATTTATCCTTTTCCGTCATAATACTTTCCTAAAAAATAAGGGCGTTGGTACGCCCTGAAATCCCGATTAATAAGTTCGATTTACGGATTGGTAAGCCAGGGAAATCAACGCTTGTTTATATTCGTTATCCGGCAGCGCGTTCAGCGCGTCCACCGCTTTTTGCGCTTCAATTTTAGCGCGCTCCATGGCGTGATCGAGGGATTTATGTTCCGCCATAATTGCCAGCACTTCGTCAATGATTTCCCGTTTGCCGCCTTCTTCAATCGCCGAGCGGATAAGCGCGGCTTGCTCCGGCGAGCCGTGACGCATGGCGTGAAGCAGCGGTAAAGTCGGTTTGCCTTCCGCTAAATCGTCACCCACGTTTTTGCCCATGGTTTCCGCTTTCGCGCTGTAGTCCAATACATCGTCCACCAGTTGAAATGCGGTGCCGAGATAGCGTCCATATTGCTGCAGCGCCGATTCGGTTTGTTCATCCGCATTCGCCACAATCGCCGCCGCCTGCGTGGATACTTCAAACAGACGCGCGGTTTTGCGGTAAATCACTTTCATGTAATTTTCTTCGGTGGTTTCCGGATCGTTCACATTCATCAATTGTTGCACTTCACCTTCCGCCAATACGTTAGTGGCGTCAGACATAATTTTTAACATTTTTAACGAGTTAAATTTGGCCATTAGCTGAAATGCGCGGGTGTAAATGAAATCGCCCACTAACACGCTGGCGGCATTACCGAAGGCCGCATTGGCCGTCGCGCGCCCGCGGCGCATATCCGATTCGTCCACCACATCGTCATGCAACAGGCTGGCGGTATGAATAAACTCGATGAAGGCCGCGCACATCGGCATTTTTTCGCCGTCGTAATTCAGCGCGCGTGCCGCCAGTAAGGCGATCATCGGACGAATGCGTTTTCCGCCGCCCTGAATGATATAAAAACCGAGTTGGTTAATTAAAGCGACGTCAGAATTGAGTTGCGCTAAAATTTCCGCGTTCACTTTTTGCATATCCGGCTCGATTAAAGCCTGAATGGCTTTCATGTCCATGAGATGATTTTGTGTTGTCATTATTGCCAATCCGTGAATAAATGGGCGTTGATTGATGAAAAGTGCGGTCAAGTTTAACCGATTTTTTGTCATATCTAAAATGAAACCGACGGATTTCACAAATTTTTTATTTTATTACAAAGAAACGCTTGCTATCCCCCGTATTTTTCCGTAGAATTTGCGACCTATTTATATGATTTTGACGTGCTATAAACAAAATGACGTTATAAGCACAGTATTAGCGGAGTATTTATGTACGCAGTTTTCCAAAGTGGCGGTAAACAACACCGTGTCAGCGAAGGTCAAGTTGTTCGTTTAGAAAAACTTGAACTTGCCACCGGCGCAACGGTTGAATTTGATTCAGTGTTGATGGTCGTTAATGGTGAAGATGTTAAAATTGGTGCACCTGTTGTTGCAGGCGCAAAAGTAGTGGCTGAAGTGGTTGCACAAGGTCGTGGCGAGAAAGTTAAAATCGTTAAATTCCGTCGTCGCAAACACAGCCGTAAACAACAAGGTCATCGTCAGTGGTTCACAGAAGTGAAAATCACTGGGATTCAAGCATAATTTCAGAGGAGATCAAGTAGATGGCAACTAAAAAAGCTGGTGGTTCAACTCGTAACGGTCGTGATTCTGAAGCTAAACGCCTTGGTGTTAAACGTTTCGGTGGCGAATCCGTATTAGCAGGCAGCATTATCGTTCGTCAACGCGGTACGAAATTCCACGCAGGCAGCAATGTTGGTATGGGTCGTGACCATACTTTGTTCGCAACTGCAGACGGTAAAGTAAAATTTGAAGTTAAAGGCGAAAAAAGTCGTAAATACGTCAGTATTGTGACTGAATAATCAAGAAACCTTATAATTTCGGTCGTATAAAATTTAAAATGCCTCACAGTTTTGTGGGGCATTTTTATATTGTGTTAATGTAAAGATTATGAATCAGCAACACGTTTTAGGCTTTATTTTTGCTTTAATTACGGCTATGGCATGGGGATCGTTGCCCATTGCATTACAAAACGTACTGCGGGTAATGGATGCGGAAAGTATCGTATGGTACCGCTTTTTCGTGGCGTCTTTTGCCTTGTTTTTATTATTGTCCTGGAAGAAAAAATTGCCGACCCTCGCACAATTCAGTCCAAGATATTGGCAATTATCCGTGATTGGCGTGTTGGGACTTGCCGGAAACTTTTTTCTGTTTAATTCTTCTTTGAAGTATATCGAACCTTCCGTTACTCAGATTTTTATTCATTTATCGTCATTTATGATGTTAATTTGCGGCGTTTTTGTGTTTAAAGAAAAATTAGGCGTGCACCAAAAATTAGGTTTGGCGGTTTTAATTTTCGGATTAATTTTATTTTTTAACGATAAATTCTCCGTGTTGTTCGGTGTTAATGCGTATTCTACGGGAATTATGTTGAGTGTAACGGCGGCGGTAGTTTGGGTCGGTTACGGTATGGCGCAGAAATTGATGTTGCGTTCATTCAGCGCTCAGCAAATTTTGCTGATTATGTATGCGGGATGCGTTATTGTATTTATGCCCTTTGCAAAATTTTCACAAATTGAAGGATTAAGCG
This sequence comes from uncultured Actinobacillus sp., assembly GCA_963539805.1. Classification (GTDB taxonomy): domain Bacteria; phylum Pseudomonadota; class Gammaproteobacteria; order Enterobacterales; family Pasteurellaceae; genus Exercitatus. The sequence goes on from CAUTMS010000001.1 coordinate 335,306, forward strand.
GTTTTACTTTAGGTTGTTTCATTTATTGTTGTTTGAATACGCTGATTGGTTACGGCGCTTATGCCGAAGCGTTAAATCGCTGGGACGTTTCGAAAGTCAGCGTAGTGATTACTTTGGTGCCGTTGTTCACGATTTTATTTTCCCGTATTTTACATAAAATCAATCCGGCACATTTTGCTATGCCTCATCTTAATAGCATTAGTTATATTGGGGCGTTTGTTGTAGTATTGGGAGCAATTATCTCGGCGGTGGGATATAAATTGTTCAAGCATAGAAAGGTGTAGAAGATGAAATTTATTGATGAAGCTTTGATTCGTATTGAAGCGGGAGACGGCGGTAACGGTTGTGTGAGTTTCCGCCGTGAAAAATTTATTCCGAAAGGCGGCCCTGACGGCGGTGACGGAGGTGACGGAGGTGATGTTTATTTGCTTGCTGACGAAAACCTCAACACCTTAATCGATTACCGTTTTGAGAAACGTTTTGCCGCACAACGCGGTGAAAACGGACGAAGTTCCGATTGTACGGGGCGTCGCGGACAGGATATTACGTTACGCGTACCGGTGGGAACCCGTGCGATTGACAATGATACCAAAGAAATTCTGGGGGATTTAACTCGGCACGGCAGTAAATTGCTGGTGGCGAAAGGCGGTTATCACGGATTGGGCAATACCCGTTTTAAATCTTCCGTGAACCGCGCACCGCGCCAGAAAACCATGGGAACGCCCGGTGAAAAACGCGATTTGCAGCTGGAATTGATGTTGTTGGCGGATGTGGGTATGCTCGGTTTGCCGAATGCCGGAAAATCCACCTTTATTCGCGCGGTTTCCGCAGCGAAACCGAAGGTGGCGGACTATCCGTTTACCACATTGGTGCCAAGTTTAGGCGTGGCGCGTGTCGGTTCCGATCGCAGTTTTGTGGTGGCGGATATTCCCGGTTTAATTGAAAATGCATCCGAAGGTGCGGGGCTCGGCATTCGCTTTCTGAAACACCTGGAACGTTGCCGCGTATTAATTCATTTGGTGGATATTGCGCCGATTGATGAAAGCGATCCCGCCGATAATATTGCCGTTATTGAAAACGAATTGTTTCAATACAGCGAAAAATTGGCGGAGAAGCCGCGCTGGCTGGTGTTCAATAAAATTGATACCATGAGCGACGAAGAAGCGGCGGCGCGCGCGAAAGACATTGTCGAACGCCTCGGTTATGAGGATGACTATTTCCTGATTTCTGCGGCAACGGGTAAAAATGTGTCTCAATTAACCCATGACATTATGGATTTCCTTGAAGCGCATCCGCGCGAAACGGAACAAGATAAACCGGCTGACGAAGTGAAATTCAAATGGGACGATTATCATCAACAAGCCATGGAAAATGCGGTTGAAGACGATGATTTCTGGGACGATTGGTCGGAAGAAGATGACGAAGGCGTGGAAATTATCTACGAACGGGGCGGAAATTAATCCGTGAAACGGAAAAGTGCGGTCAAAAAACGATGAGATTTTTGACCGCACTTTATTGATTTAGTTGAAATTATTTTTCTTTTTTCGGTAACGCCGCATGGGAAGCCTTCAATTCTTTCATGCGGGTTTTCAAATCGCGACGCTGTTTAGACAGTTCCGCCGCTTTGATGACGTAATCGTCAACGCGGTTTTCATAGTCATCGTGCATATTGTTGATAATTGCGCGCACGTCTGCAATGCTCATATCGTCCTGAATGTAATCGGTAAGATTATCTAACAATAACACGCGTTTTTTATTATCGCGGATTTTACGTTCGCAATCGCCGATTTCGCGCAATAATTTGTTACGCTGACGATTAATTCGGACGTATTCTAAAACTTCTTGGAAGGATTGTTTGCTCACATTTTCCATAATTTTACTCTCAACAGGTTAGACAAAGATAAGGTAATCTAACGTTTTTTTGTTATGCCGTCAAAGTGTTAAAAAAGATTTTGTGGGATAAATCAATTTTTTCCGCGAATTTACCTAAAATTCGTTGCCTAGCCGGGCTCAAGGTGGTAAAAATATCGAATTATACTCAAAATCAAAAACAATCGGGATCCAACTATGACACAGGTATTTAATTTTAGCGCAGGACCGGCGATGATGCCGCAAGCGGTGTTAAAAAAGGCGCAAGCCGAATTATTAAACTGGCAAAACCAGGGAACTTCCGTCATGGAGGTCAGCCACCGCGGTAAATATTTTATGGAATTAATCGCACAGGCGGATAAAGATCTGCGTCAGCTTTTTAAGGTGCCTGATAATTACAAAATCCTTTTCCTGCAAGGCGGCGCACGAGGCCAATTCGCGGCGATACCGATGAATTTAATCGGTGCGAAAGGCAAGGCGCTTTATTTGAACAGCGGTCACTGGTCCGCCATGGCGGCGAAGGAAGCGCGTAATTTCTGTGAAATTGATGAAATCAGCATTGCCGAAAAAGACGAAAACGGCGTGATCGGCGTGACTCGTACGGATTTCAGCGACATTGCGGATCAATATGATTACGTGCATTACTGCACTAACGAAACCATTACCGGTGTGCAGATTAAAGAGGTGCCGAACGTAGGCGATGCGGTTTTAGTGGCGGATATGTCTTCGGATATCATGTCAAAGCAAATCGACATCAGCAAATTCGGGTTAATTTATGCCGGCGCGCAAAAAAATCTGGGACCGGCCGGGATTACCTTAGTGATTGTGCGCGAGGATTTAATCGGTCACGCCCGCCGGGCGACGCCGTCGATTTGGAATTACGAAGTGCAGGCGAACGCCGATTCCATGATTAACACTCCGCCGACATTTGCGTGGTATTTATGTTCCCTGGTGTTCCAGCATATGTTGGCGGAAGGCGGCATCGACGTTTATACTCGCCGCAACGCAGCGAAAGCCGAATTGCTGTATAACTTCTTGGATCAAAATAAATTCTACCGTAATTATATTGCAAAACCGAATCGTTCCGTGATGAACGTTACCTTTACCACGGATAACGACGAACTTAATATGAAATTTGTCGCCGAAGCCACCGCCGCCGGCTTGCATGCGCTGAAAGGGCATAAAGTTTTGGGCGGCATGCGCGCTTCCCTGTATAACGCCATGCCGATTGAAGGCGTGCAGGCGTTAATCGAATTTATGAAAAAATTCGAAGCGGAAAACGCATAATCCGTCGCGGGTGACCGACGGTTCACCCGTTTTCAACGCTTCATAACGGGCAAATTTGTCCTTTTTATCCTTAAAAGTGCGGTCAAAATTTATGACATTTTTACAACGAGCCAATCAGGGCGTTCAATCGCTTTCGCCTTATCAAGCGGGAAAACCTATTGAAGAACTTGAGCGTGAATTAGGCATCAGCAATATCATCAAACTCGCTTCCAACGAAAATCCGTTCGGCTTTCCTGAAAGTGCGAAAAAAGCCATTCGCGATCAACTGGATTCTCTCACTCGTTATCCCGACAGCAACGGTTTCACCCTGAAACAGACGATTGCCAGAAAATTCGGTTTAAAACCGGAACAAATCACGTTGGGTAACGGTTCTAACGATTTAGTGGAATTGTTTGCCCATACGTTCGTTTCAGAACGCGATGAAGTGATTTTTTCCAAATATGCGTTTATCGTTTACCCGTTGATTACCCAAGCCATTAACGCCACCGCCCGCGAAATTCCGGCAAAAAACTGGGGACATGATTTAGACGCGTTTTTAGCGGCAATCAACGAAAAAACCAAGTTAATTTACATTTCCAATCCGAATAATCCGACGGGGAATTTCTTAACCCATAACGAAATTGATGAGTTTTTGGCAAAAGTGCGGTCGGATATTATTGTGGTTTTGGATGAAGCCTATACCGAATTTACCGCCAAAGACGAACGGGTGGATTCTTTCGCGTTATTGAAAAAATATCCGAATCTGGTGGTGTCCCGATCTTTGTCCAAAGCCTATGGTTTGGCGGGTTTGCGGATTGGTTATGCGGTGGCGAACGAAGAAATCACCGGTTTATTTAATCGCGTGCGTCAGCCGTTTAATGTGAACAGTCTGGCGTTAGCCGCGGCGGTTGCGGTGTTAAACGACGATGCCTTTGTGGAGAAAGTGGCGGAAAATAACCGTAACGAACTTAAACGTTATGAAGCGTTCTGCCAACAATACGGGTTGAAATATATTCCGTCCAAAGGTAATTTCATTACTATTGATTTTGAACGTCCGGCCGCGCCGATTTATGATGCGTTATTGCATGAAGGCGTCATTGTGCGCCCAATCGCCGGTTACGGCATGCCGAATCATTTGCGCATCAGCATCGGCTTGCCGCAGGAAAACGATCGTTTGTTCGACGCATTAATTAAAATTTTGAATTTAAATGCAGTTTAAATATTAATTGTCCTCCGGCATACGTTTATTCATGTATGCCGATCATTCATATTCAGGCACGAATCGTGAGATTCGCGCCCTCATTTTTATAGAAAAGCATGGAAAAAATCACCTTAAATCCAATCGGACGCGTTGAAGGAACGGTTAATTTACCGGGTTCGAAAAGTTTGTCCAATCGCGCATTATTGCTTGCTGCGCTGGCGAAAGGTACCACGAAAGTGACCAATTTACTTGACAGCGACGATGTGCGTCACATGCTCAATGCGCTCAAACAGCTTGGCGTGACTTATACGCTTTCCGACGACAAAACGACGTGCGAAGTGCAGGGTTTAGGCAAAGCTTTCGAATGGCAAAACGGGTTATCGCTTTTTTTAGGCAATGCCGGCACCGCCATGCGGCCGTTAACCGCCGCGTTGTGCCTGGCTAATCCGGGGACCGAAGCTGTCGCCGAGATTGTGCTTACCGGCGAACCGCGTATGAAAGAACGTCCTATCAAGCATTTGGTGGATGCGCTGTTGCAGGCGGGAGCGGAAGTGGAATATTTGGAACAGGAAGGTTATCCGCCGCTGGCAATCCGCAATAAAGGCTTACACGGCGGCAAGGTGAAAATCGACGGTTCAATTTCTTCTCAATTTTTGACCGCACTTTTAATGGCGGCGCCTATGTCTTCAGCCGATACTGAGATTGAAATTATCGGTGATTTGGTGTCGAAACCTTATATTGATATCACCTTGAATATGATGAAAATTTTCGGCGTTGAGGTGGAAAATCAACATTATCGGCGCTTTATGGTAAAAGGCTGCCAACAATATCAGTCGCCGAACACATTTTTAGTAGAGGGCGATGCTTCCTCCGCCTCTTATTTTCTGGCGGCGGGCGCTATTAAAGGTTGCGTGAAAGTCACCGGAGTCGGTAAAAACAGTATTCAGGGCGATCGCTTGTTCGCCGACGTATTGTCCGCCATGGGCGCGAAAATTACTTGGGGCGATGATTTTATTCAGGCGGAACAAAGCGAACTTGTGGGAGTGGATATGGATATGAATCATATTCCCGACGCCGCCATGACCATTGCCACCACCGCGCTATTTGCCAAAGGCGAAACCGTGATTCGTAATATTTATAACTGGCGGGTGAAAGAAACCGATCGGTTAACGGCAATGGCGACGGAGTTGCGCAAAGTGGGCGCTACGGTGGAAGAAGGCGAGGATTTTATCCGCATTCAGCCTTTGCCGTTAGAGCGATTCCGGCATGCGGAAATCGAAACCTATAATGATCACCGTATGGCGATGTGCTTTGCGTTGATTGCTTTATCCGATACGCCGGTGACGATTCTGGATCCGAAATGTACGGCAAAAACCTTTCCGACATTTTTTGATGAATTTTCAAGAATTTCACAATAATTTGGCCTTAAATTAAGGGAAACGTTAAAAATTCACGCTTTCCCTTAGATTTTATTTGACAAAATAATAACAAGCCTTTATTTGTATAAGTCATCAAATATTTCATTTTTTAGTTTTCAGGAGTTATTTATGTCTCATCTTTCTGTTGCAAAATTCGGCGGAACCAGTGTTGCGAATCATGCCGCCATGACGGCTTGTGCAAAAATCGTTATTGCCGACCCCAATACTCGTGTGGTCGTGCTTTCGGCCTCTGCCGGTATCACGAATTTATTAGTGGCGCTGGCGAATGGGGTTGACGCTCAACAACGGGAGAAATTATTAGGCGAAGTTCGTCAAATCCAGGAAAATATTTTAACCGAATTACAGGATGACAGCTTTGTTCGTCCTGAAATCGAACGCTTGCTGGATAATATCGATTCGTTGGCGGAAGCGGCGAGTTTGGCCACTTCGGCGGCGTTAACGGACGAATTAATCAGCCACGGCGAAATGATGTCCACTCGTCTGTTCGTGGAAGTGCTGCGCGAATTAAATGCGCAATCGACATGGTTAGACGTGCGTTCGCTGGTGGCAACCAACAGCAATTTCGGTAAAGCGGCGCCGGATGATGAGCAAACTCAGAAAAACAGCGACAATATTTTAAAACCGTTAATCGATCGCGGTGAGCTGGTGATTACCCAAGGTTTTATCGGACGTGATCCGAACGGCAAAACCACCACGTTAGGTCGCGGCGGTTCGGACTATTCGGCGGCACTGATTGCCGAAGTGTTGAATGCCAAAGACGTATTAATCTGGACGGATGTGGCGGGCATTTACACTACGGATCCGCGTATTGTGCCGGCGGCTAAACGTATCGATACCATGAGCTTTGCCGAGGCGGCGGAAATGGCGACTTTTGGAGCGAAAGTCTTGCATCCGGCGACATTATTGCCGGCAGTGCGCAGTAACATTCCGGTTTATGTGGGTTCCAGCAAAGCGCCGCAAGACGGCGGTACCTGGGTTACGCGCGATCCGCAACCGCGTCCGACATTCCGTGCCATTGCATTGCGTCGCGATCAAACTTTATTAACGCTTTCCAGTTTAAATATGTTGCATGCGCAGGGATTCCTTGCGAATGTGTTCAATATTCTGGCAAAACACAAAATTTCCGTGGATACCATTACCACATCGGAAGTCAGCATTGCGTTAACTCTGGATAAAACCGGTTCGGCTTCTTCCGGGGCGGAATTGTTATCTAACGAATTACTGACCGAATTGAGCGAAGTGTGCACGGTGAAAGTGGATACGGGACTGGCGTTGGTGGCGTTAATCGGTAACGATTTACATATTGCGGCTGGCGTGGCAAAACGCATATTTAATTCATTGGAACCGTATAACGTGCGAATGATTAGTTACGGCGCCAGCACAAATAACATTTGCATGCTGGTTCACAGTAATCAGGCGGACGATGTTGTGCGGGCGTTACATGCGGAATTATTTGAATAATGTTGTTTAGCGGACAGGAAAGTGCGGTCAAAATTTGAAACGTTTTTTGAATTATGTCGCAGTTGAACAAAGCTGAAATTAGGGTCCCCGAGCTTGTGGAAGTATAAGTCGTTTAGGCTTTTGTAAAGCACAAAACGCATGCTTCCACAAGTTTTGTGCGTTTACGGCATAATACCGCATTTCTTGGCGGTACAAAGAAAAATCCGGCCATCGGTATCCGAAAATTCGCGCAGGCAAATCAGGGCGGTCGCTAAAATTTCAGGTAATATTGACTGCGGAAACAGGCACAAAATTCGTGCCGATGTCGTGGCACGACAATCTATCCCGGCGCCCCGGCTGCCGCAGTGGCGCGCCGTCTTAGTCAAAATCACTCGCAGAAACCCGCGTTTGATATGAATACTTTATTGACGATGCCCGGTGTTTAAAAGTGCGGTTAATATTATAGGAGTTTTTTCGTGGCTATTAATAAAGATACCCAATTATGCATTTCTATTTCGGCGCGTCCGAGTAATTTTGGCACAACATTCCATAATTATCTGTATCAAAAACTCGGCCTGGATTTTATTTATAAAGCGTTTCAGGTACAGGATGTTGAACACGCCGTGAAAGGCGTGCGGGCGCTTGGGATTCGCGGTTGCGCGGTGTCTATGCCGCACAAAGAAAGCTGTATGCCGTTTGTGGACGAAATTTCGGAATCGGCGGCGGCTATTCAGTCTGTAAATACCATTGTCAATGACAACGGCTATCTCAGAGCTTATAACACGGACTATATCGCGATTTATAAATTAATCGAGAAATATCAATTAGATAATACCAAATCGGTGATTGTTCACGGCAGCGGTGGTATGGCGAAAGCCGTGGTTGCGGCGTTCAAAAATTCGGGCTTTAGCCAACTGAAAGTGTATGCGCGTAATGCGGAAACGGGCAAAAATCTCGCCGCACTTTATGGCTTTGAATATATTTCCAGTCTTGATCATCAACAGGCGGAGATTTTGGTGAACGTGACGCCAATCGGTATGAAAGGCGGTAAGGACGAATTGACATTGGCATTTCCTGAGCATCTCATAAAAGCCGCCGAAACGGCATTTGATGTGGTGGCAATGCCGGTCGAAACGCCGTTTATCAAATTAGCGGAACGTCTTGGTAAACAAGTGATCTCCGGCGCGGAAGTCATCGTGTTGCAAGCCGTGGAGCAATTCGAGCTTTATACCCACCAACGGCCAAGCGATGAGCTTGTCATTGAAGCCGGAAACGTTGCGCGCGAAGCCGTCCGGAAATAATTATCTCAATATAAAGTGCGGTCAAAAAAACGATCATTTTTTTGACCGCACTTTTGTTGTTACAGTAGACAAAATTTTGCTCGCATTTTCTTTTGTATCAAAAAAATATGCTATTATTCGTTATTATTTTTTATTAAGAGCATTATTTGATTGATGAATTTTCGTTGGAATTTAATTTTAAGCGTAATTGCTTTGGCGTTGTTGGCTTGGTTTTATAGCCTGAACCAAGAAGACGCTTCATTGACCAATCTCATTAAAAAGCCGGATAGTCCCGAATATATCGGGCAGAAAATGGAGACAACTATTTTTTCTCCGACGGGTCAAAAGCAATATATTGCCAAATCGGATAAAGTGGAATATTACAGTGAAGACGGACATTCGGATTTCTTCAATCCCGTCGTTTTTGTTTTGGACGATTCCACTTCCGACGAATCCAAACAAAATGAAACGGATCTGCACCAAAGTTGGAAACTAACTGCGGCAAAAGCAACGTTAACTAAAGATAATATGTTGAATTTAAGCGGGCGGGTGGTCGCGCAAAGTTTATTGCCCGAATCTCGTTTGCAGCGGATAGAAACCGAACGCGCGACGGTGAATTTAAATACTCAGGACATCACGTCGAATACGGAAGTGAAAATCAACGGTCAGAATTTTGTCAGTTCGGGCCTGAAACTGGACGGCAATCTTAAACAGCAAGTTGCAACGCTCAAGGAACAAGTGAAAACCCATTATGAAATCAATAAATAAAATTTTATTGGCGACGGTCTTATTGATGACTTCGTTATCCGCCGCCGCGTTGAAAGACGACACCAATAAACCGATCAATATCGATTCCGGCAATCAGGAATTGGATATGGAAAACAGCGTGGTTACTTTCACCGATAACGTCGTCATTACGCAAGGCTCTATTTTAATTAAAGCGAATAAAGTCGTGATTACCCGCCCGCCGGAAAATTCCGGCAAAAAAGAAACGGTGGATGCGTTCGGCTCGCCGGTAACATTCCATCAGATGCTGGATGACGGTAAACCCGCCGATGGCAAAGCCGATAAAGTCCACTATGATTTGGGTACGGAATTCCTCACGCTGACGGGAAATGCCGAATTGAAACAGCTGGATAGCAAAATTAACGGTGACGTGATTACTTATGATGTGAAAAAGCAACAGCTTAAAGCCACGAGCGGACCGAAGTCCCGTGTGCGCACCGTATTAATTCCGGCGCAGTTAAACGATAACAAAAAGTAAGGAGACGATGAATGGCTGTTCTTTATGCCGAACATTTAGCAAAAAGTTATAAATCGCGAAAAGTCGTTTCCGATGTAAGTTTTACCGTGCGTTCCAATGAAATTGTAGGGTTGCTCGGTCCGAACGGCGCCGGGAAAACCACTTCTTTTTATATGGTCGTGGGGTTAGTGCGCCACGATGAAGGTAAAATCCGTATTGATGACGAAGATATCAGCCTGTTACCCATGCACAACCGTGCGCAAAAAGGTGTCGGTTATTTACCGCAGGAAGCGTCGATTTTCCGCCGTTTAAGCGTTTATGATAATTTGATGGCGGTGCTTGAAATCCGTAAAGATTTAACGCCGGAACAGCGTCATGATCGCGCGGAGGAATTAATTGAAGAGTTTAATATCGAACATATCCGTGACAGTTTAGGGCAATCTTTATCGGGCGGTGAACGTCGTCGGGTAGAAATTGCGCGGGCATTAGCCGCCAATCCCAAATTCATTTTGCTTGACGAACCTTTTGCCGGGGTCGATCCGATTTCGGTTATCGATATCAAAAAAATTATTAAGGATTTACGGGATCGCGGGTTGGGCGTACTTATTACGGATCATAACGTACGTGAAACCCTGGATGTATGCGAACGAGCCTACATCGTCAGCGCAGGGAAAATGATCGCAACGGGGACGCCTGCGGAAGTCATGAATAATGATCACGTAAAACAGGTGTATCTTGGTGAGGGATTTAAGCTATAAACCATGAAATTTACCGAATTATTAACGCCCGACAACATCCGTCAGGGCGTTGTTGCTTCTAGCAAAAAAGCATTATTGGAATTTATCGGACGGATTGTCGGCAAGCAGGTGAATTCGGAACAATTTACCGGCTTGATGTGTTTTGAAAGCCTGTTCGGCCGCGAAAAAATGGGATGTACCGCGATCGGTAGCGGTGTGGCGATGCCGCGTGCGCGCTTGCCTGTCGGCGATAAACCTATCGCCGTTTTTTTGCAGCTGACGGAACCGATTGATTATGAAGCTCAGGATAAACGTAAGGTGGATCTTATTTTAGCGGTATTAGTACCGGAAGGTATGTGTTCCAGTTATAGCGCGAATTTATCCGAGTTGGCTGAAAAATTGACCGACAAAAATCTTACAAAAAAACTACGCGCCGCACAAAGTGCGGAAGAAATTTGGCAAATTTTTGAATTCGCTGACGCTTATCTGGACGAAAGCGTCAAAGAAGAAGCGGCAACAACAAGCAATTAATTTTAGTGGGCAAGCTATGGAACTCATTATTATCAGTGGGCGTTCAGGTGCAGGGAAATCAGTAGCATTACGAGCGTTGGAAGATATCGGCTATTATTGTGTAGACAATCTGCCTATCGATTTACTGCCTCAATTAGCCGATATTCTCTCGCAAAGTCAGGCTTCTGCGGCAATTAGCCTGGATATTCGCAATTTGCCGAATTCCACCCAACACCTCGATGAAATTCTGACGGAATTGGGTAATAAGCACCAGATCAAAGTGATCTTTTTAGATGCGGATCGTGGTACGTTGATTCGGCGTTATAGCGATTCCCGCCGACTTCATCCGTTATCCGTCCAGAACCAGGATTTGAGCTTGGAGGCCGCGATTGATGCGGAACAGATTCAACTTGATCCGTTGATTCAACACGCCAATCTGATTATTGATACGGCGGTGCTTTCGACTCACGAATTGGCGGAACGGTTACGCGAATTTTTGCGCGGCAATTCGGACAAGGAACTGAAAATTGTGGTGGAATCTTTTGGTTTCAAATACGGTTTACCGCTGGATGCCGATTATGTTTTTGACGTTCGTTTTTTGCCGAATCCTCATTGGAATCCGTCACTGCGGCCGATGACGGGATTGGAACAGCCGGTTATCGATTTTTTGGCTAAATACGAAGAAGTGGCAAATTTCATTTATACCACCCGGAATTATATTGAAACCTGGTTGCCTATGCTGGAACGAAATAATCGCAGCTATTTAACCATTGCGATTGGTTGTACCGGCGGCAAACATCGCTCGGTTTATATTGCACAACAGTTGGGGGAGTATTTCCAGGATAAAGGGAAACGTGTAAAGATTCAGCATAGATCCCTGGAAAAACATAAAAATAAATAGACTTGCCGTAATTCGCATAACCTCTGATTCTTCTAAAAAAATCAGAGGTTTATTTTTATGAAGATTATTGCTTTCAGAAAAATATAAAGAAAACAACGCAATATAAAACTCAAATATTGATTTAAAAGCGGGAGAGAATGGAGGAGCTGGAGAGAATGGAGGCGTGTCCCGGAGTCGAACCGAGCTACATGGATTTGCAATCCAGTGCATAACCGCTTTGCTAACACGCCGTTAGTTTGGAGCGGGAAACGAGGCTCGAACTCGCGACCCCGACCTTGGCAAGGTCGTGCTCTACCAACTGAGCTATTCCCGCATTTGTTTGGTAATTTAAAATGGTGCCCGAGGCCAGACTTGAACTGGCACGCCCCGAAAGGCGAGGGATTTTAAATCCCTTGCGTCTACCGATTCCGCCACTCGGGCACAACGCATTTAAAAATTGGAGCGGGAAACGAGGCTCGAACTCGCGACCCCAACCTTGGCAAGGTTGTGCTCTACCAACTGAGCTATTCCCGCTTTATTTCAGCTTGTTGCCGTCAACGGAAGTGCATTCTACGGATTTTCAATTTAGTGTCAACTGATATTTTTAAAAAATATAAAAAACGCGGTTGATTGATTATAAAAAAGGCAATTCGGTCAAAAAGAATATCATAATCAGGCGGAATATTCCGTCTTTTATCTAACATGAAAATATCCTTTAATCCGACCGCACTTTATGCCACAATGTGCGAATCCGTTTTTAATACGATTAAAAAAGATGTAGGTAAATTGAATGACGAAATATGCTTTAGATACGCTTTTGGCACAAGCCGGTAATCGAACCGATTCCCGCACCGGCGCGGTTTCCGCACCCATTTTTCTTTCTACGGCTTACGGGCATCAGGGGATCGGCGAAAGTACGGGCTATGACTATACCCGTACGAAAAATCCGACTCGTACCGTTTTGGAAGAAACCATGGCAAAATTGGACGGCGGTGATCGCGGCTTTGCTTTTGCTTCCGGTATGGCGGCAATTCAAGTGTTGATGAGTTTATTTAAAGCGCCGGACGAATGGATTGTGTCCAGTGACGTGTACGGCGGAACATATCGTTTATTGGATTATTGCTATAAAAATAATCACGCGGTGAAACCCGTTTACGTGAATACCGCCTCTACTGACGCAATTGAAGCCGCGATTACGGCAAATACTAAAGCCATTTTTGTGGAAACGCCGTCGAATCCGTTGATGGAAGAATGCGATATCGCCGCCATTTCAAAGGTAGCGAAAAAATATAATTTATTGTTAATCGTAGATAATACTTTCTTAACGCCGGTTTTATTCCGGCCGATGGAGTACGGCGCCGATATTACCGTTTACAGCGGAACCAAATATATTGCGGGTCATAACGATGTGCTGGCAGGTTTGATCGTTGCGAAAGGGCAAGCGCTGTGCGATAAATTATTTTATATTCAAAATGGTGCGGGCGCCGTGCTTTCACCGTTTGATTCCTGGTTAACCATACGCGGATTGAAAACGTTGTCGTTACGCGTAAAACGCCATCAGGATAATGCGCGGGAAATTGCAGAATTTTTACACCAACAACCGCAGGTGAAAGATGTGCTGTATCCAAATAAAGGCGGTATGTTGTCATTCCGTTTGCAGGACGAAAATTGGGTGAATCCGTTCTTAAAAGCCATTCGATTAATCACGTTTGCCGAAAGTCTGGGCGGCACGGAAAGCTTTATTACTTACCCGTCTACGCAAACCCACATGGATATTCCGGAAGCGGAACGAATCGCCCGCGGCGTGACGAATGATTTGCTGCGCTTTTCTGTCGGTCTGGAAGACGTGGAAGACATTAAAGCGGATCTATTGCAGGCCTTGGCGCAATTAAAATAAGGTTTCGCAAATTGTAACGATTGATTGACCAAAAGTGCGGGAAAAATTACACTCGTTTTTAGTAAAAAGGGCGCAGCCCTTGAAATTAACCCGATTGCTCCCAATATTAACGGGGAGCAATCACATAAAAAGGATAAAAATATGGCAGAAGTATTTCATTCAACCGACGCGTCTTTCGAAACGGACGTGTTAAACGCAGAGGTACCGGTATTATTGGATTTTTGGGCGCCTTGGTGCGGTCCTTGTCGCATGGTCGGTCCGATTTTAGAAGAGCTGGCGGCGGAATACGGTGACAAAGTAAAAATCGTTAAAATGAATATCGACGAAAATCAAGGTACGCCGGCACAATTCGGGGTGCGCAGTATTCCGACCTTATTGTTGTTTAAAGACGGAAAAGTGGTCGCAACTCAAGTGGGCGCATTGCCAAAAAATCAATTGGCGAATTTTGTTAATCAAGCACTTTAATCGGTTTTACCTTTCAAAATCCCGGCATTGTCCGGGATTTTTTGTTTATTATAAAGTCTGAATCGGCACTCTGAATAACAAAAACGGCGCCAAACAGTTACCGTTTATTCGTCTTGTACTTTACGCCGACACAGCCCGGGGTAACGTTTTTGGTTATCCCAGACATGATCGATGATCATTTGATTTTTGTCATATCTGAGAATATGCAGATTCACACTTTCACCGGAATTGGAGTTTTCCTTCAGATTTTCAAAGAACAAAGATTCGTATTCCTTTAGTTGCGGCTCTTCGTCCAGGCGTTTTTCCGTTTGGCTGGGGTGAATGCGCCCGAAAGAATAATCGGTGCTGATTTCCGACAGAACATTATCTTTTAATTGCCAGCGGCCGGTGTGTTTGCTTTCGTAAGCAAAATTGTTATTGACAAACAACAAACCGGTACCAACGGTAGAACCGTCGGCCTGAAAATCAAGGCTGTCCAGCGCTTGAATTTGCAAATCGTCGTAAATGATTTTGCATTGCCATTCGCCGATGATGTCCTGTTTGGAAACGTTCGGATTTTTGACCGCACTTTCCGCCGGATTCACATCGGCATAAACGGGATAAGTTGCGACGACGGCTAACAGCCATAATGTGATTTTTTTTCTCATCTTGATTGCTCCCGTAATTTTTTCAGAACGTCTTTCATTTTTTCGTCCAGCGGCGCATTAAAACGCAATATTTCGCCGTTTTTCGGGTGTTCGAAGCGAATACTTGCGGCATGTAGAAATAAGCGGTTCAAGCCCAATGCCGCCATATCGGCGTCGAAATTTTTGTCGCCGTATTTATCGTCCATGGCGATAGGATGGCCGGTATATTGAGCGTGCACGCGGATTTGATGAGTTCTGCCCGTGACGGGCGAAGCTTTCACCAGCGTGGCGTTAGGATAACGTTCCTCAATGGAAAAATGCGTTTCCGACGGTTTACCCTGTTCGCTGACTCGCACAATCCGTTCGCCGCTCGATAATTCGTTTTTCAGCAACGGCGCTTTGACGACTTTAACATGAGACTGCCACTGTCCGCGCACTAACGCTAAGTAGTCTTTCTGCACGGTTTTAATCCGTAACTGTTCGTGTAAATTGCGTAAAGCGGAACGTTTTTTCGCCACCAGCAAAATGCCCGAAGTATCGCGATCCAGACGGTGAACCAGTTCTAAAAAACGGGCTTGCGGACGCAACGCGCGCAATCCCTCGATGACGCCGAAACTCAGCCCGCTGCCGCCGTGCACCGCGGTGCCGGAAGGCTTGTTGAGCACCAACAGGCAATCGTCTTCAAAAATAATCTGATGTTCCAGCTGTGCCACTTTATTGAGCTTGGTCGAAACGGGCGCCTGTTCTTTTTCCGAAACGCGCACCGGCGGCACGCGTACGACATCGCCCGCCTGCAGTTTATATTCGGGCTTAATCCGCCCTTTGTTTACGCGCACTTCGCCTTTACGCAAAATGCGGTAAATCAGACTTTTCGGCACGCCTTTCAATTTTGCGAGCAAAAAATTGTCGATACGTTGGCCGGCTTCCTCGTCGGAAATCTCCAGTATTTTTACGGAGGCGTTAATGACTTTGTCGTTCATATTCATGTTTATTGGTGAAAATCGGCCGGATTTTAGCATAAAAACCGCTCGAATTGAACGATTGAAATGTCGGGAGCAAAGCCGAAATGCCTTGCTTAAAACCGCCTTTTCACCCATAATATGACAAATTTTTGTCCGCCTGAAAGTGCGGTCGAAATTTTATCCGTTTTTGTTAGGGCAGACTTAATGCCGATTTGTTGGAAAATAATCGTAAGACATTAATACTTAACAGATTTTATGCAATTAAAGCGCCGCTTTGGCAAGGCTTTTTAAGGTTGTCGACGCTATCAATGCACCCAGCTGGATGACCGTCGGGAAGACGGGCAACGGCGACAAACACGAGGTCGATGGTGACGCGAGCGAAAACAGGAAGCGAAACGGGCCGGTAATTCGTTAACACGATGGTCCGCCGAGATTCGCAGTTCTCAGACACTCAAAGTGCGGTCGGTTTTAATTGAGTTTTTTTGACAAAAATAAAAAATAACAGAGAAATTTTTACAAATGAAAAGAATGTTAATTAATGCGACTCAAAAAGAAGAGTTGCGCGTTGCGTTGGTCGACGGCCAGCGTTTATTCGATTTAGATATCGAAAGCCCGGGCCATGAGCAGAAAAAAGCGAATATCTACAAAGGACGCATTACCCGCGTGGAGCCGAGTCTTGAGGCCGCATTTGTGGATTACGGTGCCGAACGCCACGGGTTCCTGCCGTTAAAAGAAATTGCCCGTGAATATTTCCCGGCGGATTATGTTTACAACGGTCGCCCGAACATTAAAGATGTGATTAAAGAAGGGCAGGAAGTGATTGTTCAAGTGAACAAAGAAGAGCGCGGCAACAAAGGTGCGGCGTTAACCACTTTCGTTTCCTTGGCGGGCAGCTATTTGGTGATTATGCCGAACAACCCTCGGGCGGGTGGGATTTCCCGTCGCATTGAAGGGGACGAGCGCCTTGAATTAAAAGAGGCGTTAAGTTCGTTAGAAGTGCCGGACGGCGTAGGTTTAATCGTACGTACTGCGGGCGTGGGAAAATCGTCGGAAGAATTGCAATGGGACTTGAAAGTGCTACTGCATCACTGGGAAGCCATTAAACAGGTTTCTGAAAGCCGCCCGGCTCCGTTTCTGATTCATCAGGAAAGTGACGTGATTGTTCGCGCGATTCGCGATTATTTGCGTCGCGATATCGGCGAAATTTTAGTAGACAGCCCGAAAGTTTACGAAAAAGCGAAAGCGCACATCAAACTGGTGCGCCCGGATTTCATCAATCGGATTAAACTTTATCAGGGCGAAGTGCCGTTATTCAGTCATTATCAAATTGAGTCGCAAATTGAATCCGCATTTCAACGGGAAGTGCGTTTGCCTTCGGGCGGTTCTATTGTGATTGACGCCACCGAAGCGTTGATTGCGATCGACATTAACTCTGCACGTTCGACGCGCGGCGGCGATATTGAAGAAACCGCATTAAACACTAATCTTGAAGCGGCGGATGAAATTGCCCGTCAATTGCGTTTACGCGACCTGGGCGGTTTAGTGGTGATCGATTTTATTGATATGACGCCGGTCCGTCATCAACGCGAAGTGGAAAATCGTATGCGCGAAGCGGTTCGTCAGGACCGGGCCCGCATTCAGATCAGCCGCATTTCCCGTTTTGGTTTGCTGGAAATGTCACGTCAGCGTTTGAGTCCGTCGTTAGGCGAATCGTCCAGCCATGTCTGTCCGCGCTGTCAGGGAACGGGTAAAATCCGTGATAACGAAAGCCTGTCGCTTTCTATTCTGCGTTTGATTGAAGAAGAAGCGTTGAAAGAAAACAGCAAACAGGTTCACTGCATTGTACCGGTGCAAATAGCGTCTTATTTACTGAATGAAAAACGTAAGGCTATTCGCAGCATTGAAAAGCGCCATAATGTAGATATTGTGGTGGCGCCGAATGAAGCGATGGAAACGCCGCATTTCAGCGTTTTCCGTTTGCGCGACGGCGAAGAAGCGAACGTTTTAAGTTACCATTTGCCGAAACTGCATGAAGCGCAGGACGATGTGTTTGTTGCGGAAGAAAGTTTGGTTTCGCGCAATATTGAAGCGGCGGCCGTGACGGCGGAAAATGTGGCGGAAACGGCGGCATTGTCTATGACGATTTCTGAGGCCGCGCCGGTTATTGAGCCCAAAAAAGAAACCGCGCCGTCTTTATTGGCGCGCATTGTCGCGGCAATTAAAAAATTATTTGCGACGGAAGAAAAGGTTGAAGAAGCACCGGTTGTGACCCGTAACAATCGCCGTGAACGCAACAACGAACGTCGCAATAATCGTCGTTCGCGTTCGGAACGTAATACGGCGAAAAGTGATGAAACTTCTGCGGAAAAATCGGAAACTCCGTCACGCAGCGAACGTTCGAATGAACGCAATAGTCGGCGTAATACCCGTCGCACCGGTTTGGCGGGGGACGCGTTAACAAATGCGGATACAACCGAAACGCTTGAAACCGCTGAGGAAAAAGCGCCTTCAACCCGTCAACCGAAAGAACGCCGCGAACGTCGCGATTTACGTAAAAAAGTCCGTATAAACAATGAAACGGTAGAACAACCGACAGTTGAGGAAGTCGCGGTCGTTGAAGAAGATGTGACAAAAGAACAACAGCCGACGGAACCGCGTCGCGAACGCACTGAGCGCAATTCCCGTCGTACGCCGCGTCATTTGCGGGCTAATAATTCGCGCCGTCGTCGTAATGACGCTTCGCCGATGCCGTTGTTTGCCGCCGTAGCTTCTCCGGAATTGGCAAGCGGTAAAGTCTGGATTGACGTCGATGCGGTCTCGCCGAAGTCGAAAGAATCGACTTTCCTGTCGGTGGACGAATTGCTGGAACAGCAGACGCAAAATGATGAGGTTGAAGTCAGTATGCCGGCTTCCGCTATCGTAGAGGAAGCGGAAAATAATGCGCAACCGCTGGGTCTGATTAGCCAACCGGCGAACGAAGCGGTGGAAAAAATGGTGCAGGAATCGCTTGAACGTTTGAACGAAGAACAGCGTATTCTTGAACGGCAAGCGAAATCCTCTTTCGGCGCGGATGAGGCTGTCGCGGAAAAAGAAGCCGTAGTTAACGGCTCTGTTAAGAATGAAGCGGTGAACACACCGGAAATAACGGTAAAAAACGTGCGAAAATTTGACCGCACTTACAGCTTCAACGGGCAGTTAGGAACCATTTCCGCCGTGTGCCACACCAAAGCGGACATGACCTTGGCGAAAGCCGCCGATGAAGTGAATGCGCCGTTTGACATTGTGGAGTGGAAAGAAAGCCGTTATTATTTCCACGGCAAAGGTTCGGCGGGTCATCACAGTGCCATCAGCCACGTATTTAGCGAACCGACGAAAGCGGAAGCAAAATAAATAGCGCTTAAATAATATGATAAAAAGGTCTAACTTTCGGGTTAGACCTTTTTTAAGCGAAATTATTTCACCTCTTTAAACATAATTTCATCCGGAATAACGGAACCCTGCCAGTAAAGCTCGCTTGCCACTTTTTCCGCTAATTGCAGATAAGCCTGACGGATTTCTTCATTGGAATGAGAGATCACTGTCGGAGTGCCTTTATCTAAGTCTTCACGCAGACAAATGTGCAACGGTAATTGGCCCAACACTTTCGAACCGTATTTTTGCGCAATTTTTTCTGCGCCGCCGGTTCCGAAAATCGGTTCGTGATGTCCGCAGTTGGAACAAATATGCATGGACATGTTTTCCACAATACCCAAAACCGGCACGGAGACTTTTTGGAACATCGTAATGCCTTTCACCGCATCCAACAAGGCAATGTCCTGCGGTGTCGTGACCACGACGGCACCGGTGACCGGGATTTGCTGGGAAAGGGTTAACTGAATATCGCCCGTGCCCGGCGGCATGTCGATAACCAAATAATCCAGCTCGTTCCATAAGGTTTCATTCAGCAGCTGATTAAGTGCACTGCTCGCCATCGGACCGCGCCAAATGGTGGCGTTATCCGCTTCCATCAAATAGCCGATGGAGTTGGTTTGTAAACCCTGCACCACGATTGGATTGATATGCTGATTATCCGGCGACGTCGGGCGTTGATCCGCCGCGCCCAACATATGCGGAATGGACGGACCGTAAATATCCGCATCCAAAATACCCACTTTAGCGCCTTGAGCCTGTAAAGCCAACGCCAGGTTAACCGTTGTGGTGGATTTGCCCACGCCGCCTTTGCCGGACGTGACGGCGATGATGTTTTTGACGCCTTTTACCGCAGGATGATTATTAGCCCGTTTAAGGGTGGCGATTTGATAATTTAACGCCCATTTGATTGCTTTGGCATCAGCGGCTGCGAGTAAAGCGTCCGATAATTCGGCTTTGCATTGCTCAAAAGCGGAATTCCAGGCGAAAGGCATTTGTAATTCAATACGCAGCGTGTCGCCGCCTTTTTCGATTTTTTTAACCGCATTTAGCGCAATTAAATCCTGCCGTAAGCTGGCATGTTTGAAATTTTTAATGATTTCAACAAGTTTTGTCTGTTGTTCTGCCGAAAGTATCGGTGAAAATCGAATGGTCATAATATTTCCTAAAAGTCAGAGTAGATTTCTCGACTATTTAACCATGACAAATTGATTCTGTTAAGTGAAAATGCGGTTCCGGTGGAAAAAATACCGTGCTTAAGGTAAAATCAGCACAATTTTTACAGCAGATTCAGGGTTATAAAAGAATGTCAAAATCAAACCGTCAAATTCTTGTCACTTGTGCGTTGCCGTATGCCAACGGTCCGATTCATTTAGGTCATATGCTTGAACATATTCAAGCGGATATTTGGGTGCGTTTCCAGCGTATGCGCGGTAATGAAATCTATTTTGTATGCGCCGACGACGCACACGGCACCCCGATTATGCTGAAAGCCGATCAAATGGGAATTACGCCGGAACAGTTGATTGCCGACGTGCAAAAAAGCCATTATGCGGATTTTTGCGGTTTTAATATCAGTTTTGATAATTATCATTCCACTCACAGCGAAGAAAACCGTGAATTTTCCGAAATGATTTACAATCGGTTGGAAGAAAACGGTTTCATTAAAACCCGTACCATTTCCCAGTTGTTTGACCCGGAAAAAGCTATGTTCCTGCCGGATCGTTTCGTGAAAGGCACTTGTCCGAGATGTAAATCGGAAGATCAATACGGCGACAACTGCGAAGTGTGTTCGGCAACATACAGCCCGACGGAATTAATTAATCCGCGTTCGGTAATATCCGGCGCGACGCCCGTCATCAAAGAAAGCGAACATTTCTTTTTTGATTTGCCGAGTTTTGAAGCGATGCTGAAAGAATGGAACCGTTCCGGCGCCTTGCAATCGGAAGTGGCGAATAAAATGCAGGAATGGTTCGACGCCGGCCTGCAACAATGGGATATTTCTCGTGATGCGCCGTATTTCGGCTTCAAAATTCCGGGCACGGAAAACAAATATTTTTATGTTTGGCTGGATGCGCCAATCGGCTATATGGCGTCATTCAAAAACTTATGCAATCGCCGAAATATCGACTTCGATCAATTCTGGAAGCGAGACAGCAACGCGGAACTTTATCATTTTATCGGTAAAGACATCATGTATTTCCACAGCCTGTTTTGGCCGGCGATGCTGGAAGGCGCAAATTTACGTAAACCGAGCAATATTTTCGTTCACGGTTATGTGACGGTGAACGGTGAAAAAATGTCCAAATCGCGCGGCACCTTTATTCAGGCGGCCACTTATCTGAAACATTTGGATCCGGAATGTCTGCGTTATTACTATGCGGCGAAACTCAGCAACCGTATTGACGATTTGGATTTGAATCTGGAGGATTTCGTACAACGGGTTAACACGGATTTGGTCAATAAACTGGTGAATTTAGCGTCGCGTAATGCCGGGTTTATTCAAAAACGTTTTGCCGGAAAATTAGCGGATAAATTGGACGATGAAGCCCTATTCAACGAATTTATCGCACAATCGGAGCAAATCGCAGCTTATTATGAAAACCGTGAATTCGCCAAAGCCGTTCGGGAAATTATGGCGCTAACCGACAAAGCCAATAAATATGTGGACGACAAGGCCCCTTGGGTGATTGCGAAAGAAGAAGGTCGTGAAGCCGAATTGCAACGGGTTTGTTCCATGGGCATTCAACTTTTCCGTGTGTTAATGGGCTATTTAAAACCGATATTGCCTAAATTGGCGGAACGTTCGGAAGCTTTCTTGCAGGCGGAATTAACCTGGGATAACTTGGCGCAACCGTTGTTAGATCATGAAATTGCCGCCTTTAAAGCCCTGTTCAGCCGGCTGGATGCGAAACAAATCGATGCGATGATTGAAGCTTCGAAAGCGGAAAATGCGGCGGTAAATAGCGCGCCGAAAACTGAAAAAACAGTGAAAAAATCGCCCGCACTTGAGAGCGAATTTGAACCGGTGGAAGCGGAAATCAGCATTGACGACTTTGCCAAAATGGATTTACGGGTGGCAAAAGTACTCGGCTGTGAAGCCGTGCCGGAAAGCAAAAAACTGCTGAAATTTCAATTGGATCTCGGCTTTGAAACCCGCCAGGTTTTCTCCGGTATTAAAGCCGCTTACGGAAATCCGGACGAATTAGTGGGTCGTTATGTGATTGTGGTGGCAAATCTTGCGCCGCGTAAAATGAAGTTCGGCATATCCGAAGGCATGATTTTATCCGCCGGCAGCGGCGGCGAAGATTTATTCCTGCTTGATGTGGACGCGGGCGTCAAAGCGGGCAGCCGGGTGAAATAAAATGCTGAATTTATGGCCGCACTTGAGTTTTGTACATAAAGTGCGGTCACAAAAAGCGAAGTTTTTTTGAATGTTGACCAGGCCGGCGGCTCCGTCGGGAGTGAGCAAATTTATTTACCAAATTGAGAATAATTTTTTATTTGTTCAGCGCGGTTTATTTGCCGGCTAAACTTTTGCTGATTTGCAGGCAGCCTTTCCAGCCCCAGTAAATTCGATGCTTTTGAATTAAGCCGTTATCGATTTCCATCAATTCCAGAATATCGATTTGTTCGCCGTCGTCCGTTTCCCGCGGGTATTCCCAGACTAAAGTTTTGCCGTCGGTCAGATATTCGCCGGTTCGAAACCATTTCACCAATTCGTTCGGCCGGCGTTTGGTGCCTTCGCGAATGAAGCGTTCGATTTCCGCTTTTCCCCGTAAGACACCGTCGGTTTTGTCGTCTAAAATGGCGGGAACCAACGGGCTTTCAAATACGGCGTCTTCGGCATACAACCCGAGCAATCCTTCAGTATTGCGGGATTTTGCGAAGTCGTGCCATTTTTCGAAAATATCCTGAACAGTGTGCATTTTTCCTCCTTATTTTTTGAAATAAAAAAGCTCATTCGTTGATGAGCTTTAGAAAATTGTCGAATTAGGCTTTGAACGGATCCTGCAAAATGATGGTTTCCACGCGGTCCGGACCGGTTGAAAGAATGGCCACCGGTACGCCGGTGACTTCTTCGATACGTTTTACATAATTGTGTACGGCCACCGGTAATTTATTGTAATCCGTCACGCCGAAGGTGTTTTCTTTCCAGCCCGGCATGCTTTCGTACACCGGTTCCACGCCTTCCCAGTCTTTGGCTGAAAGCGGAGCGTAATCCACCACGTCGCCGTTCGGTAATTTATAGCCGACGCAGATTTTCACTTCGTCAAATCCGTCTAATACGTCTAATTTGGTCATACAGAAACCGGAAATCGAGTTCACTTGAATTGCGCGGCGGATGGCTACGGCGTCAAACCAGCCGCAACGACGCGGACGACCGGTTACCGCGCCGAATTCATTACCTTTACGGGCGATTTCCGCGCCGACCGTGTCAAACAATTCCGTCGTAAACGGACCGCCGCCCACACGGGTACAATAGGCTTTAATGATACCCAACACGTAATCGATATTGCGCGGACCGAATCCCGCGCCGGTTGCGACGCCGCCGGCCGTGGTGTTGGAGCTGGTGACGAACGGATAGGTGCCGTGATCGATGTCTAACATCGCACCTTGCGCACCTTCGAATAAGATGTTGTCACCGTTTTTACGGGCGCTGTCCAAAATTGTGCTGATATCGGCGACCATGCCTAAAATAATGTCGGCAATCGCCATGACATCATCTAAAGTTTTTTGATAGTCCACCGGTTCGGTTTTGTAGTATTGGACTAGCTGGAAATTGTAATAATCCAGCACATTTTTTAATTTTGCCGCAAATTTTTCTTTATCGAATAAATCGCTGACACGCAAACCGCGGCGGGCGACTTTGTCTTCATAAGCCGGACCGATACCGCGACCGGTGGTACCGATTTTGTTGTTACCCAATGCGGCTTCCCGCGCATGATCCATGGCAACGTGATAAGGCATAATCAACGGGCAGGCTTCGGAGATCAGCAAACGTTCGCGCACTTTCACGCCGCGGCTTTCCAATTCGCCCATTTCCTGCATTAATGCGGACGGAGAAAGCACCACGCCGTTACCGATTAAACAGGTTACGTTATCGTGCAGAATACCGCTCGGAATTAAACGTAATACGGTTTTTTCGCCGTTGATAATTAAGGTGTGACCCGCGTTGTGGCCGCCTTGATAACGCACGACGTATTTTACGCGATCGGTTAATAAATCAACGATTTTGCCTTTGCCTTCGTCGCCCCACTGAGCGCCGAGGACTACCACACTTTTACCCATAATTTTATCCTGTTGTGTTTGAAAAATGATGTGGGTTACTTTACCTTTTTTTCGCCGAAATCTCAATGTTCAAGCCGGGATTATTTCACGGCAATTACGCGGGGGTAACCGATTGCGATGGATAAAGTGCGGTCGGTTTTGACGACGTTTTTCCGGTTTTCGATAAAGAAGCGCGAAGTCATCGCCTTTTCGCCCCGATTCAGGAAAATTTCGCATACCGAGCGATCGAAAAATATCTCGACCTGCTGAAGATTCGGAATTTCGCAGTAACGTTGCCCGCCGAGTTTTGCCATCGAATCCGTCTGATCCGTTTGCGAACGGTCGATGCACAGTAAGTTGCCGTCATAAGACAGCGTCAGGGTTTGTTGGCGGTCGTTGCTGAAGAAATTAAGGCGGAAGGGTTGGTTTTCCGCATTGAATTTCAGGTAAGCGCGGTCAAGATCGGAAATTTCTGCTTCACCGGTGAGTCTGACGGAGTCAAGTGCGGTCAGATTTTGATAAATTTCTTCCGCCGGGCGCTGCAACAGACGATGGTTTTCCGCCCGCAATTCGCGCGGCAACGTGAGCATGGAATGCCATTTGTATTTATCCGTCGGATAGGTGACATCCGGCAAACCGACCCATGCCAGCAAAATCGTGCGATTCGCCGTATTGGTGAAGGTTTGCGGCGCATAGAAATCAAAACCTTGATCCAGCTCTGTGATATGTTCGGCACGGAACGTTAAGCCGTCTAACCGCCCCAAAGCGTAGGTGGCGTGGTAATTATTCTGGAATTGATGAGCTTCGCGGGTTTTGCCCTGCGGCGACCAAATAAATAAATCCTGATCGTCGATTTTCAGCAAATCGGGACATTCCCACATAAAGACGTTTTGATTGTCAAAGGCGGGAATCGCCAGTTCGCCAAGCAGATGCGGACGATCGTCAAGATTATTCATTTCAAACACTACGGCGGTGCCGCTCAGATTTTCCCGTTGCGCCCCGCAAATAAAACGGATTTTGCCGTCATCTGCGAAAAACGGTTTCGGATCGCGAAAATGTTCGGTATAACCTGCGGGTGCATTTTCCATTAACGGGCGTTTGCCGAGTAAATTTCCCGCTTTGTCGAAAACGGCTAAATTCTGGAATGGGACGCGTTGGTTATCGCTCGGGCGACGTGTATTGCCGGTATAAAAACAGGCGATTTTATCGTCGACCGACAGCGCGCCGCCGGAATAGCAACCGTGGCTTTCAAATAATTCGTCGGGAATGAGATCCTGAGCCTGACGGTAATGAATAAAATCCGTCGTGGTATAGTGTTTCCAGTGTTTCATGCCGTGTAAGGCGTCGAAAGGAAACCATTGAAAAAACACGTGATATTTTTCGCCGTCCCAGATTAAACCATTCGGATCGTTCAGCAAACCTGTCGGCGCGGCAAGGTGATAAACAGGGCGAAAATCGTGATCATTTTCGACCGCACTTTGTACGCGTTCCAGTTCGCCGGCTTGCGCCGCATGTAAGGATTTGTATTTACCGTTATTGAAAATTATCATAAATAAACCTTAACCGAAATTGTAAGAGTGTTCATTGAATACCGAATGCAAAAAAGGTGAGCCCAAAAGCCCACCTGAAAATTAATTCGTCAAAAACTCGGCGAGTTGCTGCTGATTCGGCAAAGCGGACATCGCGCCTTTCGCCGTACAGGCCAACGCACCGCAGGCATTGGCTTGTCGAATAATGGTTTTGAGTTGTTCCGTATTCGTTTGCCAGTGCGGATTTAACGCCAATCCCGCCAGCAATCCGCCCACAAAGGCGTCGCCGGCACCGGTGGTGTCTATTGGTTTTAAGGCTTTACCGCTGACGATTTCGCGGTGACCGTTTAGGTGAAATAATGCGCCCTCTTTACCCATCGTCACGATAATGAGTTTCTCCGGATAAAGTGCGGTGATTTTTTCGAACGCGTCGTCCAGGGTTGCGCTGTCGGTTAATAAGGTTAATTCTTCTTCCGAAAATTTTAATAAGTCCGCTAAAGCGATCGCCTGATTTACCACCAGTTTCATTTCGGCGACGGATTTCCACAGACTTTCGCGTAAGTTCGGATCAAAAGAGACTTTGCCGCCCGCCGCGCGAATTTTTTGCATCGCGCGGATTGTCGCCGTGCGACTTGGTTCGTTTAACAAGGCGATAGAGCAGCAGTGCAACCATTCGCCCGCCTGAAAGGTCGGTAAATCGTGATGGTCTAAGAATTGGTCAGCGCTCGGATTGACCATAAAAGTAAAATTGCGTTCGCCGTTATCCAAACCGACCACCACCGTTGAAGTGCGATGGTCGGGGTCGAGGTGCATAAAATCCGTATTGACGTTTTCCGCTTCCAGCGTTTGTTGCATAAATTCGCCGAGCGGATCTTTTCCCACTCGTCCGATAAACGCACTCGGCACGCCCAACCGCGCTACGCCTACCGCTACGTTGGCGGGCGCACCGCCGGCACATTTTAAATAATGTTGCTCGCCGTCAGGAATTAAATCCACCACGGCGTCGCCAAGAACCCAGATTTTGTTTGCCATAAAAATCCCCCTAAAAAAACAGGTAAAAAACTGACCGCACTTTTTGTCTTTTCGGCGTAAAGTGCGGTCAAATTTCGTTTTATTTTACCGTGACACGTGCAAATTTACGCTTACCGACTTGGTAAACGAACGTGCCTTGTCGCGCATTTTGACGAACGTCTTCCACTTTTTCGCCGTCGATTTTGACGCCGCCTTGTTGAGCGGAACGCATCGCTTCGGACGTGGAGGCCACAAGACCGGCTTCTTTTAACAGCGTAGCTAAACCGATTTCTCCTTCAAAAGTGAATTCCGGCATTTCGTCCGGTATGGCGCCTTTTTGGAAGCGGTTGATAAATTCCTGTTCCGCCGCCTCTGCCGCCGCTTGATCGTGGAAACGGGCGATTAATTCTTTCGCCAGTAAAATTTTTACGTCGCGCGGATTTTTACCGGCTTTCACGTCCGCTTTCAGCCGTTCGATTTCGGTTAACGGACGGAATGACAGCAGGTTGTACCAATCCCACATTAAGTCGTCGGAAATAGACATTACTTTACCGAACATGTCGTTTGGCGCGTCCGTCACTCCGACGTAGTTGCCTAAGGATTTAGACATTTTTTTCTCGCCGTCTAAGCCCACTAATAACGGTAAAGTGATGGCAACCTGCGGTTTTTTGCCGGCGGATTTTTGTAGTTCTCGTCCCACTAACAGGTTGAATTTCTGATCGGTACCGCCAAGTTCTACGTCCGCCTCTAAAGCGACGGAATCGTAACCTTGCAATAACGGATAAATAAATTCGTGAATTGCGATAGGCTGTTGATTGGAAAAGCGTTTTTTGAAATCGTCACGTTCCAGCATACGGGCAACGGTATAGTTGGAAGCTAAACGAATCATCCCTTCCGTACCTAATTGCGCCAACCATTCGGAGTTGAAGACGATACGGGTTTTTTGCGGATCTAAGATTTTGAAGATCTGCTCTTTGTACGTTTCTGCGTTACGCAATACGTCTTCGCGGCTGAGCGGCGGACGAGTGGTGTTTTTACCGGACGGATCGCCTACCATGCCGGTGAAGTCGCCGATCAGGAAAATTACTTCGTGACCGAAATTCTGGAATTGACGCAACTTGTTTAATACTACGGTGTGACCAAGGTGAATATCCGGCGCGGTCGGATCGGCTCCGAGTTTTACTTTTAACGGACGGTTTTCTTTTAATTTCTCAATTAAATCCGCTTCGGATAAAATTTCATCAACGCCGCGCTTTAGTTCCGCGAGAACGGTATTCAAATCAGTCATGGGTTTTCCTAATGGAGTAAAAATAATTAGGAGGTTATTATAGTAAATATTGAGGAAATGAAAAGGCTTAAAGCGGAATCCTTAAGTTTTAGGCAAGAAAAAGGCGTTTCCTTGTGGGGGGAGAAACGCCGAAGTTGGAGTGATTATCTATTATTGTTTGAATGGCTCACATGATAATCGTTCTCAAATGCGATGTCAACACTAAATGCAAATAATTCTCAAATATTTTGTAAATAAACCTCTCAACGTTGTAATTCAAATTTTTTCAGCGCCTGTTCGAATTGCTGACTCACATCAGGATGAACCGGCGTAAATACGGAAGAGGTAATCGCAATGAAAGAGCAGACTAAAAATCCGGGAATAATTTCATATAATTGCGCCAGATCGTTCCAGCCTAAATAGGCCATTAACGGTTTCCAGCCGATAACGGTTATCGCGCCGCTAATCATGCCCCATAATGCCGCTTGTGAACTGATGTTACGATTAAATAGGGATAAAATCACGATGGGGCCGAATGCCGCACCGAATCCCGCCCAGGCATAGGATACCAATCCCATCACTTTTGAATCCGGATTTTGGGCAATGCTAATAGCGATGATCGAAATCACGATAACCATTAAGCGTCCGACCCAGACTAATTCCTGGCTGGAAGCCTGTTTACGGATGAAGCCTTTATAAAAATCCTCGGTAATGGCGGCGGAACACATTAACAGTTGCGCCGACAACGTACTCATTATCGCCGCCAGGATTGCCGATAGCACAACGCCCACAAGCCAAGGGTTGAACATGAGTTTGGAGAGTTCAATAAATATCGCTTCCGCATTGCTTAATTCAATATTTTTGGCGCTGAAATAAGCTAATCCGAAATAACCGACGGCAACGGCACCGGTTAAGCAGAATAACATCCAGGTAATGCCGATACGGCGGGCCCGGTTTAAGGCGGCCACTGAATCAGCCGCCATAAAACGCGCTAAAATGTGCGGTTGTCCGAAATAGCCCAGGCCCCATGCCAGAGCGGAGATAACGCCGATGCCGGAAACATTATGCAGCCAGTTGGAATAAGGAATACGGGTTATTTCGGATTTAGCGGTTAAAGCGAGATTGATTTCTTCCCAGCTTATATTGACTAAAACCATAACCGGTGCAAGCAAGAGCGCAAAAATCATTAAACTTGCCTGAATCGTATCACTCCAGGAAACCGCTAAATATCCGCCGATAAAGGTATATAAAATGGTAGACAACGCGCCTAACCAAAGTGCGGAGGAATAATCTAAACCGAGTAACCCCTGGAAGAGTTTGGCGCCGGCTACCACGCCCGAAGCGCAATAAATGGTAAAGAAAAACAGAATTATAGATGACGAAATAATTTTTAACGCCTTTTTTTGCCGCGGAAAACGTTGGGCAAAAAATTCCGGCAGAGTTAACGCGTTGCTGTATTGTTCGGTAAATACACGCAATCTTCCGGCAACAATCCGATAATTGAAATAGGCGCCGACGGTTAATCCGACGGCAATCCAGGCTTCGCTAAGACCGGACAGAAAAATCGCGCCGGGTAAGCCCATTAACAGCCAGCCCGACATATCGGAAGCGCCGGCGGACATGGCGGTGACAAAACTGCCCATTTTGCGTCCGCCAAGAATATAATCGTCAAAATTTTGAGTGGAACGATACGCGTAAATTCCAATACCCAAAATAATAACCAAATACAAACCGAAAGTCGTATAAATCTGATAATTGTGCATAAGTCCTCCTTGGCATTATTGTTCTTGAATCGCCATCAATGAAGCGTTGCCGCCCGCGGCAGTGGTGTTTTCACTACGGGAGAATTCGTCGTAAAGCAAAGTTAAATCCTGGGTGTTTTGCCAGTTATAACATTTGAAGATGCTTTGACTGTTTTCTGCGAGCCATTGACGGCGTTTCTTTTCCAATGGTGTGAAGTAAATACCCTTTTGGCATTGACCCAATTCGGTTGAAATGCGAATTTTATCGTTTGTCTGTGTGGCTAAAGGATGAGACGGTTCAACCAAAATGCTGAATCCATTTTCTATCAATTTTTTGACCGCACTTTGCGATTGCGCGAGATCACCGTTCAGGATCGCCACTTCACAAGGCCGGTAAGACAAAGTATTTTTTTCGCCAGTAATACCGGGAAGCAATGGTTTTTGGTTGCGCAGGCTGACGTCATCGCCGAAGCGGCTGTAATAACCGTCCGTACGGGTGAGACGCTGTAAATAGAATTCGCCGCCGGCTTTTGGTCCGGTGCCCGATAAACCGTGGCCGCCGAAAGGTTGCACGCCGACAACCGCACCTACGATATTGCGGTTAATGTAGAAATTACCGCAATTCAGATGCTGTTCCACAAAATCAATTTGTTTATGAATTCGGCTGTGGCATCCGCCGGTTAAGGCATATCCTTTGGCGTTGATTTTTTCGAGCAGTCTTCCCAGCTCTTCCTTACGATAACGCACTACATGCAGAATCGGACCGAAAACTTCTTGTTCAATCGCATCAACGTTGTCCAGCAGACAAATCGCAGGTGAGACGAAAGTGCCTTGCTGCGGCGTTTCAAGTTCTGCGTAATGAAGGGCGATTTTACGCATTTTCGCTTTATGCGCTTCTAATCGTTGTTTGGCTTCGCTGTCAATCACCGGCCCGATATCGGTGGATAACAGACTTGGATCGCCCGGACGCAATTCCTGCATGGCTTCCGTAATCATGGTGTAGAATTTATCGGCAATATCTTCTTGTAACAATAAGATACGCAACGCCGAACAGCGTTGACCAGCCGAATCGAAAGCGGAGGAAAGTACGTCGGTGACTACCTGTTCCGGCAACGCGGATGAATCGACCGTTAAGACGTTTAACCCGCCGGTTTCGGCGATTAAAATCGGATCGTTGTCCGCTGCGGCAAGTTGCTGATTGATAAATTTAGCCACATCGGTGGAACCGGTGAAAACCACGCCGTCAAAAGGCTGTTTAACTAATTCCGCTCCGAGATCACCCGCGCCTAAAACCAATTGCAACGTTGCCATCGGCACCCCCGCCTGATGCAATAATTTCACCGCGGCATAAGCGATTAACGAAGTTTGTTCGGCAGGTTTGGCAATGACGGAATTACCGGCCGCCAGCGCGGCGGCGATTTGGCCGGTAAAAATCGCCAAAGGGAAATTCCAAGGCGAAATACAAAGTACTTTTCCGCGCGGTTCCGCCAGTTTGTTATGTTCGGCCAGAAAACAAAGCTGTTGTGCATAATAGCGTAGGAAATCTACGGCTTCGCGCAATTCGGAAATCGCGTTCGGCAAGGTTTTACCCGCTTCCAGCACGGCAAGTTTCATCAGCAAACCGTAATTTTGTTCGTATAAATCGGCGGCTTTGTTTAAAACTTCCGATTTTTCTTCCGCACTTTTCTCACTCCATTGACGATTATTCGCCGCATGAAAAACGGCGGTGGTTTTATCAATCGCACAAAATGCCACTTCACCGATTTGCCGGTTCTGATTGGCCGGATTAAAAACCGGATTCAACGATAGGTTTACATTTTCATCTAAGGCGACCAGTGAAACCCCGGGTTCGATGGACGGCTGATTTAAATCCTGCTCTAAACGCGCTAAGGATAGTTCGTTCGCCAGATCGATGCCTTTAGAGTTTTTGCGATCGGAAAACAGATCCGGTGCGTTCGGTACGGCTTTATTCGGCATGCCTTGCGAATCGTTATAACGTTTCCAGGGCGGCGTGATTAATTGTTCCGCCGGAATATTTTCGTTCACTAATTGATGGACGAAAGAAGAGTTCGCACCGTTTTCAAGCAGGCGGCGGACTAAATAAGCCAGCAAGGTTTCATGCGTCCCGACCGGCGCGTAAACGCGGACCTGACGATCGAAATTGGCTTTTCCGACGATATTGTCATACAAAGTTTCCCCCATGCCGTGCAAACATTGGAATTCATAGTTTTTATTCTGTCCCAGTTCATAAATTGTGCATAAACTTTGTACGTTATGGGTGGCAAACTGAGGATAAACTACGTCTTGCGCCGCTAACAGTTTTTTAGCGCAGGCGAGATAGCTGATATCGGTATGGTTTTTCCGGGTATACAGCGGGAAACCGTCCAGCCCGTCGGTTTGCGCCCATTTAATTTCACTGTCCCAATAGGCGCCTTTAACCAACCGAATCATTAAATAGCCTTGTTTTTCCCGAGCTAAATTAATCAGGTAATCCAACACGAAAGGACAGCGTTTGGAATAGGCTTGTACCACATAACCGATACCCTTGTAGCCTTTCAATTCGGGTTCGTCCAGTAAACGTTCCAAAATATCCAGCGAAATTTCCAGCCGGCTGGCTTCTTCCGCATCAATGTTCACACTAATCTGATATTTTTGCGCCAGAAGAAACATTTGTTTGATTTTCGGATAGAGTTCATTCATGACGCGATCATATTGCGCCCGGCTATAACGGGGATGAATTGCGGATAATTTCACCGAAATACTGTTAGCGCGGTAAATATCCTGACCGGCGGCATTTTTCCCCACGGTCTCAATCGCGGCAAGATAATCGTTAAAATATCGTTCTGCGTCCGTTTTGGTCATGGCCGCTTCGCCCAGCATATCAAACGAAAAGCTGTAACCTTGGTCAAAACGTGGTTTAATTTTTGCCAACGCCTGTTCAATATTCAGGCCCGTGACGAATTGTTTGCCTAACATACGCATGGCGCGAATGACGGCGTTTCGCATAACCGGTACGGAAAGACGGGTGAAAAGACGGGTTAAACCGTTGCTTAATTGCTGTTCGTTAAGTTCAAATATTTTTTGCCCGAATAATAAACCGTAGGCGGCGGCGTTAATAAAAAAGGAAGAGGATTGACCGAGATGTTCTTTCCAATTTCCCTGTTGCAGTTTGTCGTAAATTAATTCGTCACGGGTTTTCTTGTCAGGAATACGTAACAAAGCTTCCGCAAGGCACATTAATGCAATGCCTTCGGCTTCTCCCAAGGAAAATTCTTGCATTAAGGCATCCGCGCCGTATTGGTTTTTCTTGGCTTTACGAATCTTCTGAATAAGCCTTAAACCGTTGTCATGAATGCGCTGTTCTTGCTCATCGGTAAAGATTAAAGTGGACTGTAGGGCGTCGACGGCGGTTTTTTCGTCAAGACGGTATTGAGCGGTAATCGCCCGGCGTGCCTCAGGATAAGTTTTTGAGAGATTGAATTGCATATTGTTTCTCCGTTGTGTTGCATTTTTGTTAAAATAATAAAAGATAGGAAAACAGAAAATAGGGTAATGCGGTAAATAACGCTTTTATTGTTTTGTGAGATTTATCATAAAATAAATAGGGTAGTCGAGAGGAATTTGCCGGTTATCGATATTTAACTAAAGTGCGGTCAAAATTTTTGATGTTTTTTCTTAAAAACGCAATGATTTTTGATTTAAAATCATTTTTACGGCGTTTTAATATCATTAACGTTAAAAAAACTTTGATTTTTTTATGCGTAATCGCCAGTGCGATTACTTATAGCTTCGCTACCGTTGGCAAAGCCAACGTTCAAAAAGCGTTGCTTTTTGTGACCGCACTTTTGTCTTAAACGTCGGCGAAACAAGACTAAAAGGATTCTTTTTTGATTAACGATAACAAGAATAAACAGGCGGAACAGATCACCACCGACGGACCGGCGGCGGTATTGTAAAAAGCGGACAAAATTAAGCCCATGGAAACTGCGAGCATGCTGACGAAAACGGCGATAATCGCCATCATTTCCGGCGTGCGGGCGAAACGTCTTGCGGTGGCGGCGGGAATAATTAACAGCGAAGTAATGATTAATGCGCCGACGAATTTCATGCTCAGAGCAATGGTTAGGGCGGTGAGAATCATGAGAATAAAGCGCATACGGCGAATATTAATGCCTTCCACTTGCGCCAGTTCGGGGCTGACCGTGGTGGAAATCAGCGGTTTCCACAGATAAATCAGCACGCTTAACACCAAAATGACGCCGATGGAAATCACCCACAGATCTTCAAAGGTGACGGCGAGCAGATCGCCGAATAAATATCCCATTAAATCCACGCGCACATTTTGCAGCAGACCGACGGTCACCACGCCGAGAGAAAGACAGCTGTGGGCAATAATGCCGAGAATGGTGTCCACGGAATATTGCGTATTGCTTTCCAGCCAAACCATGACGATAGCGAGCATGACCGTAAGAATTAGAATGCTGAGGTAGGGATCAATATTCAGAAAAATCCCCAACGCTACGCCAAGTAAAGCGGAATGGGCGAGGGTATCGCCGAAATACGCCATTTTACGCCACACCACAAAAGCGCCGAGGGGCGCGGTGATGAAGGAAAGTAAAATTCCGCTTAACCAGGCGGGGAGTAAAATTTCTAACATAATGATTCTCGATTATTTTTTTGCAGCGATATGTTGCGTGCAAGGTTGATTGCTCAAACAACACACATCTCCGTGCATATTGTGGCGGTGGTTGTGGCGGTGCGTATAAAACGCCACGTTTTGGGAAAACTGATCGCCGAAATGCTGGATGAACGTAGGATCATTCGATACCGTTTCGGGCGTGCCCGCACAGCAAATATGGCGGTTGATACAGACGACCTCGTTAGTGTCCGCCATCACAATGTGCAGATCGTGAGAAACCATGAGTACTGCGCAATTTAGGGTTTCTCGGGATTGATGGATGAGCTGATAAAGTTCCGCTTGTCCGTTAATATCCACGCCTTGGGTCGGTTCGTCCAATACCAGCAGGTTCGGTTTGTTCAGCATGGCGCGTGCCAGTAACACCCGTTGCATTTCGCCGCCCGAAAGTTTTTGCATGGCGCTTTGTGCCAAATGTGATATGGATAACTGTTCCAGTGCGTTTTGAATATCCGCAGCGCGGATATCTTTTTTCAGTGATAAAAATTTTTGTACGGTTATCGGCAGGCTGTGATCGAGGTGAATTTTTTGCGGTACGTAACCGATGCGCAGATTTTGATTGTATTTGACGGTGCCGGTTGTGGGCGGCAGCAGTTTCAGCAACACCTTTAATAAGGTGGATTTTCCCGCACCGTTCGGCCCGACGATAGTAATCACCGTATTGGGAAAAATTTGTAAATTGATATTTTGTAAAGCGATCTTTTGTCCAAAAACGACGCTGATGTTATCCAGTTCAACCAAAGGAACCCGAATGGTGCTGATTTTCATAGCCTGACCCAATTGCGATAGAAGCGTGTAAGAATAGCGCATTTCTTGAAAGATGAAAAGTTTTGCCGGGTCTGAGCGAATGCCGATTATTTGTTCATTTAAATAGCGGGGGATTCATGTATAATGAATCTTTCCGTTTTTTTAGTGTCTCAAGACGCACAAATTCAGTTAGTTTTTTAGGATAATCAACCCGGTGACTCAGCACGTCAAATTAGCCAGAGACAGACGCAAAAGAAAATCGCGTATCAAAGCGTTGATTTTCTTTTGCGCGATTGTGTGTATTGTGGCGGGCGGCATTTTAAGTCTGAAAGATACGGTGGAACACAAACCGGAACAAGCGCCGGAAGAAACGGTCTATCAAACCTTACAAAATGAACCGGAAAGTAATAAAGAAGGCGAAGCCGCACCGGGTAAAGAAAATATCGACGCCACCTCTTATGACGACGAATTATCCGATAAAGACGATGAAGTGGATGAGATAAAAATCAATCCCAACGATTTTGATTTGAGCGAACCTTTACCGGCGGAGGCGCAAAGCGCCATAGACGGTTTGCTGGATGCCGTTGATCAGGCGAAACGTATTACCGATCAATTCAACCACAGTGTGGTGCGCGGCGATACGCTTAAAGATGTATTGGAATTATCCGGTCTGGAAGACGATACCAGCAAAAAATTAATCGCCAGTTACCCGGAATTAAAAAATTTGAAGCCGGGTCAGCAATTATATTGGATCCTGGATAATGAAAATGATCTGGAATATATGAACTGGTTGGTTTCCGAAAAAGAAGAACGGGTGTATGAACGTAAAGCAGACGGTAAATTCGTTCGTCAGATTATTGAAAAGAAAAGTATCTGGAAAAAAGAAGTGCTACGCGGCAGCGTGTCGACTTCTTTCCGGGCAAGTTTAAGAAGCCAGGGATTGGATGCCCGCCAAATCAATCAGTTGATTACTGCATTACAATGGCAGTTCAGTATGAATAAGCTGAAAAAAGGCGATGATTTTGCCATTTTGATTTCCCGCGAATATTTGGAAAATAAATTAACCGGGCAAGGTAATGTGGAGGCTATTCATATTAAAAGTCAAGGTAAAAGCTATTATGCGATTCAGGCGGAAAACGGCCGTTATTACAGCCGGCAGGGCGAGACGTTGGGGAAAGGATTTTCCCGTTATCCGATTCAGCGTCAGGCACGCGTGTCTTCGCCGTTTAACCTGAAACGCCGTCATCCGGTAACCAAACGCATTCGTCCGCATATGGGGGTGGATTTCGCGTTGCCGACCGGTACGCCGGTGATTGCGCCGGCAGACGCCATCGTAGAAAAAGTGGCTTATCAGGCGGGCGGCGCCGGTCGTTATATTATATTGCGCCACGGACGAGAATATCAGACCGTCTATATGCATTT
Organism: uncultured Actinobacillus sp.; assembly: GCA_963539805.1. Taxonomy (GTDB): domain Bacteria; phylum Pseudomonadota; class Gammaproteobacteria; order Enterobacterales; family Pasteurellaceae; genus Exercitatus. Next base: position 372,214 of record CAUTMS010000001.1, read on the forward strand.
AAGCCGGTCGCTTGTGCGGGCGGGGCAGTCCGTTAAACGCGGCGAACGTATTGCTTTATCCGGCAACACCGGGATTTCTACCGGCGCTCATTTACATTATGAGTTCCACATTAACGGACGTCCAGTGAATCCGCTGACCGTGAAATTACCGGGCGGCAACAGCGGCATGCAGGATTCGGAACGTCGGGTTTTCCTGGCGCGCGCCAAATCCGTAGAACGCCAGCTTAAATTCTAGATGGGAGCTTCGGGTTGAAGATCAAAGTGCGGGCAAAAAAACGATCATTTTTTTGCCCGCACTTTTTGCACTTCACATCATGATTTCAACATGCTAACATGAATATAAGAATTATTCGTATTTTGAATTCATGTTAAAACGTCGCTACCTTTTTTGTCTCCTCGTTTCATTTTCCCTCATATCTTTATTTATCGGCGTGAGCACGGTAAATCTTGAGGGATTATTTCGCTTGGATACCGAACAATGGTCGATTTTTCTGATTAGCCGTTTGCCGCGTTTGGTGAGTATTTTAATCGCCGGATCGGCATTAAGCATTTGCGGGCTTGTTATGCAACAACTGAGCCGCAACCGGTTCGTTTCACCGACGACGGCGGGTACGATGGATTCGGCGCGTTTGGGGATTTTGATCGCGATATTGCTGTTTCCTTCGGCGTCGATGCTGTTAAAAACCGCGATTGCCGCGGCGGTTTCTTTTTTAGGTACGTTGTTGTTTATGACGATTTTGGCCCATCTGAAATTTAAAGACGCCATTTTTGTGCCGTTAGTGGGGATTATGTTCGGCAACATTATCAGCTCGATAACGGCATTTATCGCCTATAAAGAGGATTTGCTGCAAAACTTGTCGGGTTGGCTGCAAGGGGATTTCTCGTTGGTGATGGCGGGACGTTACGAGCTGTTGTATTTCAGTATTCCCGCTTTACTGACGGCATATTTATTCGCCAATCGGTTTTCTATCGTAGGAATGGGACAGGATTTTGCCACGAATTTAGGTCTGAATTACAAACAAGTGATGTATTTAGGCCTGGCGATTGTGGCGACAGTGTCCTCCCTCATTATTATCTCTGTGGGCGTGATCCCGTTTTTAGGACTGATTATCCCCAATATAGTGACGCTTTATCTGGGCGATAATCTGAAAAAAGTTCTGTCTTATACTGCGTTATTGGGGGCCGTATTTGTCCTGATATGCGATATTTTCGGACGGTTGATCATTTTCCCTTATGAAGTTGCCATTAATACCGTGGTGGGCGTTCTGGGCAGCGGGATTTTTTTGCTTCTTTTATTCAAGCGGTATCGGCATGGTTAATATGATGAGATCAAAGTGCGGTCAAAAATTGATGAGTTTAGGCATATTAACCTTAATTGCCGTCGTCCTGTATTTGTTTTACCACTTGCCGAATCGCTGGGAATACGCGCTGCATCACCGCAGCTTAAGTTTGGTGGCGATTATTATTACCGGCGTTGCAATCGCTTTAGCGACCATGATTTTCCAAACCGTTGTGAATAATCGGATTCTGACGCCGAGTATTCTGGGATTGGACAGTTTGTTTTTGTTGATTCAGACCTTAATTATCTTTTTATTCGGTTCCGCTACCTTAATGTCGGTGAACCCGATCGTGTTGTTTCTGGTGTCTACCGCGAGCATGGTATTGTTTGCCGTAGCGTTGTATCACTTTCTGTTCAACAAAGAACGGCAGAATATTTTCTTTTTGTTGTTGGTGGGAATTATTTTCGGCACGCTGTTCCAGAGCCTGACGACATTTATGGAAGTATTGATTGACCCGGACGAATTTCAAATTGCGCAGGATATCGGTTTCGCCAGTTTTAACCGCATCAATACGCATATTTTATGGCTGGCGGCAGCGGTATTGCTGGCGGGCGTTTTGATTACGCTACGCTATTTATGTTATTTCGATGTTTTGTGCTTAGGACGGGATGTCGCAATTAGCCTTGGCGTGCCTTATCAACGTTTAACCAAGCGGCTGTTGATTTTGGTCGCCGTATTGGTGTCGGTTTCTACCGCCTTGGTCGGTCCGTTGACGTTTTTAGGCTTATTAGTGATGAACCTCACCTTCGAATTTATGCCGACCCATAAACACAAAATACTGATTCCGGCAGCAATGCTGATTTCCGTTATTACGTTACTTGTCGGGCAAGTATTGGTATCGCAGGTGTTCACTTTTAATACGACCTTAAGCATTATTATTAATTTCGTCGGCGGCGTATATTTTATTTATTTACTGTTAAGAACGAGCAGACAATGGCAATAGAACTTCGAGATATTTACAAGCGGTACGGCGATAAAGTGGTGGTGGATAATGTATCCGTCACCATTCCGCAAGGCAAAATCACCTCGTTTATCGGTCCGAACGGAGCGGGGAAAAGCACCGTATTATCCGTTATGAGCCGCCTGATTTCGCCCGAATCCGGTGACGTGTTGTTGAACGGTCGATCCTTAATGGCGCAAAAGAGCGGTGATATCGCCAAACAATTGTCTATTTTGAAGCAGTCGAATCACATCAGTTTGCGTTTAACGGTGGAAGATTTAGTGGCGTTCGGCCGTTTTCCTTATTCCAAAGGAAATCTCACAAAAATCGACCGCACTTTTATTGATAACGCCATCGGCTATATGAATTTAGAAAAATTTCGTGATCAGTATATTGATAATTTAAGCGGCGGCCAGCGCCAGCGCGCTTACATCGCCATGACGCTGGCACAGGATACGGATTATATTTTACTGGACGAACCCTTAAATAATCTGGATATGAAACATTCCGTGCAGATTATGCAAGTGTTGCGCAAGCTGGTATCGGAGTTGGGTAAAACCGTGGTGATTGTGATTCATGACATTAATTTCGCCTCCTGTTATTCGGATTTCATCATCGCCATGAAAAACGGAAAGCTCGTGGAACAAGGCGCGGTCGAGGATATTATGCAAAGCGACGTATTACAGAAAATTTACGATATGTTCATTCCGATTCAGGAAATCGACGGATATAAAATCGCCACTTACTTTAGACATTCCAATTAACGAAAGGATAGCAAAATGAAAAAAACATTATCAGTTTTAGCAGCCGGTTTGACCGCACTTTGGTCGGTCAATGTTCAGGCAGGTAACATAACGGTGGAAAATTATGCCGGTAAGCAAATCGTGCCTGAAAATCCGCAGAAGGTTGTGGTGCTGGATTTGGGCGCGTTAGACACTTTACGCGAACTGGGCGTGAAAGATCGGGTGGTGGGCGTGTCAAAAGGCAGCATGCCGGATTATCTGAGTGAATTTTCAGATGACAAATACGCCGATATGGGTTCCCTGGTCGAACCATCTTTTGAAAATATTAATGAAGCGGAACCGGATTTAATTATCGCCTCGCCGCGTCAGCGTAAAGTGGTTGACCGATTGAAAGAAATCGCACCGGTGTTTTATATCGACAATAATTACAGCGATTATTACTCGTCATTTCAACAAAATATTCTGGCGTTAGGTAAAATTTTCAATCAGGAAACCGCGGCAAAAGAAAAATTGGCGTTATTGGATAAACGTTTTTCGGCATTGGAAACCTTAACCAAAAATAAAACGGCGTTAGTGACTTTAGTGAACGAAAGCAAAATCAGCGCATTCGGCGATAAATCCCGTTACGCATTGGTGTATCAAAAATTCGGTTTTACGCCGATTGACACCAATTTAAGCGGCTCAACTCACGGCAACAGCGTCGGATTTGAGTATGTGGCGGAGAAAAATCCCGATTATTTGCTCGTAGTGGATCGCACCGCCGCTATCACGGATAAAGTTAACAATGCGCAAACCGTACTGGATAACGAAATTATTAACAAAACCAAAGCGGCCAAAAACCACCACATTGTATATTTGAATGCCGCCAACTGGTATCTTGCTTTCGGCGGTTTGCAATCCATGAATACGATGATTGATGAAATTGCTCATGCCGTTAAGTAATTGAAACGAAAAAGCGCGGTCAAATTTGACCGCACTTTTTTTACGTTTCCGAATTACGCTAAGATTTTATCCAGTTCGCTACTGACTGCTTCAACCGGTTGAGTGCCGTCTAAACGGAAATACCGGGTGTTGCCCGCTTTGGCTTCGGCCTGGTAATAGTCCACCAACGGCTGAGTGGTGGTGTGATAGACGTTCAAGCGATCTAACACGGTTTCCGGTTTGTCGTCCGCACGGATGATTAACTCTTCGCCGGTGACATCATCTTTTCCTTCCACTTTCGGCGGATTGTAAACTACATGATACGAACGACCAGAGGCCGGATGCACACGGCGGCCGCTCATACGTTCGACGATCACATCGTCCGGCACATCGAATTCCAATACGTAGTCAATGCCGATACCGGCGGCTTTTAAAGCGTCGGCCTGCGGAATCGTGCGAGGGAAACCATCTAATAAGAAACCTTTTTCACAGTCCGGTTGCGCGACGCGATCCTGTACCAGCGCAATGATTAAATCATCGGGAACTAACTGTCCCGCATCCATTAACGTTTTGGCCTGCTTGCCCAATTCCGTACCGGCTTTGATTGCCGCACGCAGCATATCGCCCGTTGAAATTTGCGGAATAGCGAATTTGTTCATGATGAATTGCGCTTGCGTACCTTTGCCCGCTCCCGGCGCACCTAAAAGAATGATTTTCATATTAACCTCATTGTTTCAAATTAACCCGCTTACCTTACCTTTGTTATAGCCTAAACTCAAGCTTTGAAGGGAAATATTTGGGCTAATCGACGGTTTTTTGTGTCAGGCCTAAAAAACGGTACGTTTTGTTTGTTGTCAGGCGCTGTTTTTTCCGTTCCAGGGCGCTACCCAGTAAAGACAAAGCATGCCGGGAACGGCGAGGAAAAAGCAAAGCCAGAAATAATCGTAATAACCCAGCGCATTAATCCATGCTCCCGCCTGGGTGTTTAAAGTGGCGCGCGGCAGCGCGGACAAACTGGTAAATAACGCCAGTTGCGTGGCGGTATAAAGCGGGTTGGTTTCCCGCGCCATAAACGCCACGAAGGCGGAGGTGCCTAATCCGACGCCGATATATTCCGCCGCAATCACTAAACTCAATATAAAAATTTCGTAGGTTCCGATTTGTTCGAACGGCCCTTGTTTTGCCAACCAGGCAAAGCCTAAAATCGTGATAATCTGCACCATGCCGAATAACCATAGTGCGCGGTTAATGCCGATTTTCAGCATAATAATGCCGCCTGCGATACTGGCGATGACCATCGGCCATAAAGAGGCGTTTTTAGCGACCAGTCCGATTTGGGTCTTGCTGTAACCCATATCTAAATAAAAGGGTGAAATCAGTGCGGTGGCCATGCTGTCGCCTAATTTGTACAGAAAAATAAAGGCGAGAATAGCAAGCGCCGAACAGATACCTTTACGACCAAAGAATTCTTTGAACGGCTCTACCACATTGTCTTTTAAAGTGCGGTGAGAATCGAGCAAGATTTTGGGTTCTCTGCTTAGAAACAAGGTCATAAAAATGCCCGGCAGCATAAACAGCGCCGTAATGATAAATACGGTTTGCCATGGAAAGTGATCGGACAAAATCAGCGATAAGGAAGCGGGCACCAAACCTGAAATGCGATAAGCGTTCACATGAATGGAATTGCCTAAACCGAGTTCGTTATCGGACAGAATTTCGCGCCGGTAGGCATCGAGTACCACATCCTGATTAGCGGAAAAAAACGAGCACAACGTTGCCAGGGCGGCAATCAGCATTAACCCCTGATTATTATGGGGCGAAATGAAACCGAAAAGTGCCAGGGAAATAATCAGTAAAATCTGGGAAATCAGAATCCAGCCGCGGCGGCGTCCCAGAAAGGGCGGGACGTAACGATCCAGCAACGGCGCCCACAGAAATTTCCAGCTGAAAGGCAGCGTGACGGCGGTAAAATAACCGAGCGTTTCCAAATCCACCTGCTCGGAACGCAGCCAGACGGGCAGCAGCGAGCTGATAATGTAAAACGGTAAACCCGAACTGAACCCCGTAAAAATACAGATAAGCATATTACGGCTAAAAATTTGCGAAGCCAAAGAAGGCTTGGGTAAAGCTTGTTGTGACATGTTGATGATTTATTATGAATATTTGATACGCAAAAGCATAACAAATAATGGGCGAGAAGTCTTTAAATGAAAAAGTGCGGTCAATTTTTCGAAAGTTTTTTAGCGCACAACATAAACGGGCGATCAATACGCCCGTTTATATCGCCTGTTAGCGGCGGATTAGCCTTCATAACCTTGCGGGTTATTTTTCTGCCAGTTCCAGGTGTCGCGCATCATATCTTCCAACGTGTGTGTGGCGGTCCAACCCAAAACTTCAGCCGCTTTTTTCGGGCTCGAATAATAGGAATCGATGTCTCCCGCACGACGGGCCACCACTTTATAAGGCACTTTGATGTCGTTCACTTTTTCAAATGCTTTCACCATATCCAGTACGGAATAACCCACGCCGGTGCCTAAATTGTAGGTGTGTAAACCTGGTTGACCCTGGTGTTTGTCGAGCGCTTTTAAGTGACCGACCGCCAAATCCACCACGTGAATATAGTCGCGCACACCCGTGCCGTCCGGCGTATCGTAATCGTCACCGAATACGGAAAGTTCCGGCAATTTGCCGATAGCCACCTGGCTGATAAACGGCATTAAGTTGTTCGGAATTCCGTTCGGATCTTCGCCGATTAAGCCGCTTTCATGCGCGCCGACCGGATTGAAGTAACGCAATACGATAGCGCTGAATTGCGGGTTAACTTTAACCGTGTCGGCAAGAATGCGTTCCACCATATATTTAGAGGTTGCATAAGGGCTGGTGGTGGCGCCGACGGCGCTTTCTTCCGTAACGGGCACCACTTCCGGCACGCCGTAAACCGTTGCGGTGGAGCTGAATACGATGGTATTCACGCCGGCTTTCAGCATTTCTTCCGTTAAAATAATGGATCCGCCTACGTTATTTTCGTAGTAATAAAGCGGCTTTTGTACGCTTTCGCCGACAGCTTTTAAACCGGCGAAATGAATGACCGATTCGATTTTGTTTTCGGCAAAGATTTTTTGCAGCATGGCGCGATCCAACACATCGTCTTCGTAGAATTTTACCTGTTTACCCGTAATTTGCGCCACACGGTCCAGAGATTTAGGGGACGCGTTGCAAAGATTGTCTAATACCACGACGTCTTTGCCTGCGTTAAGCAGTTCGACCACGGTATGCGAACCGATGTAACCTGCACCGCCCGTCACTAAAATTGCCATATGTTTTTCCTTTTCTATCGTGTAAAACCGGTGTCAAGTATAAAGCTTTTGCAGCTGAGGGAAAAGTATTATCCTAAAGTGCGGTCAAAAAACACGCGATTTTTTTATTCGCAATCCTTAAAAGGATTGCTCTCCCAAGGGGACGTTGGCAAAGTCAACATTCAAAAAACGATGCTTTTTTTGACCGCACTTTGGCTGGATTTCGCGCGAGCCGGCTCCGAAATCCTAAACCGCTTTTCGGCGTAAACCTGTTACCGCAATAAAAAAAGAACCTCATACCAAGTATGAGGTTCCGAATGATAAGCTGCGATTAGATTGACGCAACGCCCCAAATGGCAACGACAGTGTAAAGTGCCGCTAATCCGTAGAAGATTAAACCGCCCGCCGGGACATGCACTTTAATATCGTGCATGCCGTGGTGGATACGGTGTAAACCCGCCCAGGCAGGGAAAATGGTTAGCACTAAAATCACTAATTTGCCGAACCAGTGATGGGCGAATGCGATAATGCCGTCCGGTGAAATAATGCCTAAAGGTAATAAAATCCCCAGGATTAAAATTAATACCGGAAAAGCCAGTCCGCTGACCATGCCGCCTGCACTGAACAATAACCATACAGGTGGCTCATTAGAACGTTTTGGATTTGTATTGATCATTCTTTTGCTCCTTATACGGTTAAATGAAAGCAAGAATTAAGCCGATAACGGAAACAACGCCAAACGCAATTTGCAGTGCTTTTTTGATGACTTCCGCTTTTAAGCCGGTGCTGTTAGACATCACTTCGCCCGTCATAGTAAACAGCGTGAAGGCATGTAATAACATCGCAGCCAATGAGATGATATTTAAAATCATCACAATCGGATTTTGCATGAAACCGACGAAATCGGTGGCAAAAGTATTATCCGCCAGTGAGAATACACCGTAAAGCAATACTAAACAGAACCAAACGGTCGGAATCGCCGTTGCTTCACGTACCATATAAAATCGATAAAAATCCCAGCTTTTCCACCAAGTCGGGGTGATTTCACGGACGTATTTATTACGTTTTGTGGTTAATTCGCTCATTGCTTTCCCCTTATGCTTTTGGTTTTAACATTGAGATTAAGAAGTCTTTCGCGCTTTCCAGTTTGCCTTGGTTGATCGCCGCGGCCGGATTGACGTGTTTCGGACAAACTTCGGAACACGCACCTACGAAAGTACAAGTCCATACACCGTTGTCACCGTTAATAATCGGCATACGTTCGGCTTTACCGTTATCGCGGTTATCAAGATTATAACGATGTGCCATGGTTAATGCGGCAGGACCGATAAATTCAGGGTTTAAGCCGAATTGCGGGCACGCAGCATAACATAGACCACAGTTGATACACATTGAGAACTGACGGTATTTTTCCAGCTGTTTCGGTGTTTGTTTGGTACGACTTTTTCGTAATTCCGCCGAGTCGTGCGGTTGACCATCCAATTCGGGCATTTTATTACCGATAATGTACGGTTTAATCGCTTCCAGACTTTCGATGAAATGGCTTAAATCCACCACTAAATCGCGTTCGATAGGGAAGTTTGCCAAAGCTTCGATACGCATATGACCGCTGTAATCGCGCAAGAAAGTTTTACATGCCAGTTTAGGAATGTTATTTACCATCATGCCGCAAGAACCGCAGATCGCCATTCGGCAAGACCAGCGGTAAGACAATTCCGGTTCCAGGCGATCTTTAATATAACCCAATGCATCCAACAGAGAAGTTTGGTTGTCATAAGGAACTTGATAAGTTTTTAAGTACGGTTCTTTGTCTGTTTCAGGGTTGTAACGCAAGATTTCTACGTTCATTACTTGATTCGTCATGTTGCGTTCTCCTTATGCGTTTTGGGCTTTAGCCGCTTTTTCTTGAGCTTCGGCTTCCGCGCCGTACACGCGTTTAGCAGGTTGGAATGTGGTAATTTTCACATCGCTGTAGTCGATACGCGGTGCATCGTTGCCGTTGTAGAAGGCAAGCGTATGTTTCAAATAATTCACGTCGTCACGTTCGGTGTAATCTAAACGTTGGTGCGCGCCGCGGGATTCTTTACGTTGTAACGCAGAGTTTGCGATAGATTGAGCGACATCTAAGATGTAACCTAATTCTACGGTGTAAAGGACGTTGGTGTTGAATACGCTTGAACGATCCTGAATACGGATACGTTTATAACGTTCTTTCAATTCGGCAATTTTATTAACCGCAGTTTGCATGCTGGTTTCGTCACGATAAATACCGCAACCTTCTTCCATTGCCGTGCCCATTTCTTCGCGGATATCCGCCCAGTTTTCGGTACCTTCCTGATTGTAAAGATCTTCCAATCGTTTCACTACGTCGCGGGCTTGCGCATCCACCGCCGCTTGATTAACGGATTGTGTTTCAGTCGCACGTTGTGCGGCATGTTCACCGGCAACGCGACCTAAAACCACTAATTCGGCAAGGGAGTTAGAACCTAAACGGTTGGCGCCGTGTAAGCCTGAAGACGCACATTCACCCACAGCAAATAAACCTTTAATACGGGTTTCGCTGTTGAAGTCAATTTCAATACCGCCCATGGTATAGTGAACCACAGGACGAACCGGAATCGGTTCTTTAACCGGATCCACACCTTCGTAGGCGTTGGCTAATTCGCAAATGAACGGAAGACGTTCGTGTAAGTAATCCGCACCCAAATGACGTAAATCCAAATGCACCACATCAACGCCTTTCGCCGTTTTCAATGTATTACCTTTTTTCCATTCCTGCCAGAATGCCTGAGACACTTTATCGCGCGGACCTAATTCCATGTATTTGTTTTGCGGTTTGCCAATCGGAGTTTCCGGTCCCAAACCGTAATCCTGCAAGTAACGGTAACCGTCTTTATTGACTAAAATACCGCCTTCACCACGACAACCTTCAGTCATTAAGATACCGGTATTCGGCAAACCGGTCGGGTGATATTGAACGAATTCCATATCGCGAAGCGGTACGCCGTGACGATACGCCATAGATAATCCGTCACCGGTCACAATACCGCCGTTAGTATTGAATTTGAATGAACGGCAACCGCCACCCGTCGCAATAACGACGGCATTCGCATTAATTTGCACTAACGTGCCTTCCATCATGTTCATGGCAACCATACCGCGGGCATGACCGTCATCCACTAAAATATCCAACACGAAATGTTCGTCAAAACGTTGAATTTGCGGATATTGGATGGAAGTTTGGAATAAGGTATGAAGCATGTGGAAACCGGTTTTGTCGGCTGCGAACCAGGTCCGTTCGATTTTCATTCCGCCAAAACGACGGACGTTAACATCACCGTCCGCTTTACGGGACCACGGGCAACCCCAACGTTCCAGTTGGGTCATTTCCACCGGTGAATGTTTAACGAAATATTCTACAACGTCTTGTTCGCATAACCAGTCGCCGCCGGCAACAGTGTCTTGGAAGTGTTTGTCATAGCTATCTTCTTCTTTAATAACCGCCGCCGCGCCGCCTTCGGCCGCCACGGTATGGCTACGCATCGGATAAACTTTAGAAACTAATGCAATTTTTAGGTTCGGATTCGCTTCCGCCGCTGCAATCGCCGCGCGTAAACCGCCGCCGCCGGCACCCACAATCGCAATATCGACATTAACTGTTTGCACGATATTTTTCTCCAATAATTAAGTAAATAAAACTCAAATTTAAATTGTGTTAATGATTTATCTCATTTTTCACTATCGAGCATTTTGCCACGATTTTATTCAATTTCTACCCCTTTTTAACTATTTTACGAATTAATCTGATATTTTGTGATCTACCTCAAAAAATGAAAAATTTGAGATGAGAAATGTTTTTATTTAAATATGTTTTAATTGAGTAAACGGTTGCGAACGCCTGTTCTTCAGGTATAAAAAAAGCACCCGATATCATTGGGTGCTTTAAGATTTTGCTTGATTCGAAAATTAGCGACGTAAATTTAAACGCGTAATAATTTCGGAATATTTCGCTAAATCGGTACGTTTCAGGTAGTCTAATAATTTACGACGACGAGAAACCATGCGCAATAAACCGCGACGACCGTGGTGATCTTTTTTGTGCTCGGCAAAGTGATCTTGAAGATGGTTGATTTGAGCGGTTAATAATGCGATTTGAACTTCTGACGAACCAGTGTCTTTTGCATCACGACCGAATTCTGCAACGATTGCAGCTTTTTTTTCTACGCTTAGAGACATTTTTTACTCCTAAAAAGTAAGTTAACGATACATCGTTCGCCGATCTCTAATTCAGCGACGATAAGGAAGTGTGTATTGTAGCGGTTTAACGGGATTTTGCAACTTATTCTTTACTTTGATTTTGCTTAAACGCCAAATATTCTTCCAGCACTTCAATGGCGTCCAGACAACGTTGGCGTCGTCGTCGGGTGATGTCGATTTGCTGCTGAATCCGCATTTTTTCGGTTTCCGATGGAGATTGTTTTTGTAAATCCTTCTGCTCGTTCAGTTTTTCATTCAAGGCCTGCAAAGCTTCATAATATTTTACCAAACGTTCGCGCGGCGGCAGTTGTTCCAGTTGCCGGCGCCGTTTTTCCCGTTCGTTAAAAACTTGCTTAAAATTGACCGCACTTTTGGCCTGAGGCTTCTCAATAAACGACAACGCGTCGGTTAGCGCGTTATATTGTGCCGATAATTTCTCACTGAGAAAGGCTGTTTGTTCCACGTCTTCGGAAGTGAGCCGTGAAATTTGTTCAACGCAATGGCGGATTTCATTCAGATAAAATTCCAACGGTTGAAAATTTTCGGAAAATACCGCCGGATCAAATTTTGCGTATAAAATTTGACGCTTAACGGGTTCGTATTGTTGCTGCAACTGGGTAATCAATTGTTGCAGCCGGTTTAAAAGTGCGGTCAGATTTTGCATGATTTTTTCTGCATAAATAAATCCCCCGACGGACGGGGGATAGGATTATAACGTCATGGCGGCAATCCAACCGAACACCATCAGCGGAATGTTGTAGTGGATAAAGGTCGGTACCACGCTATCCCAAATGTGATCGTGCTTGCCGTCGATATTTAAACCGGAAGTCGGTCCCAGAGTGGAATCCGATGCCGGCGAACCTGCGTCTCCCAAGGCTGCCGCCACACCGACGATGGAAACTGTGGCGAGCGGTGAAAAACCGACGGCAAAACATAAAGGCACGTAAATGGAAGTAATAATCGGCACGGTGGAGAACGATGAACCGATGCCCATGGTGATGAGTAAACCCACCAACAGCATTAAAAATGCGGCAATGCCTTTGTTGTCCGGGCCTAAACCCTGACTAAAGCCGTTGACCAATTCGGTGACGTCGCCGGTTGCGTTGATTACGTTGGCAAAGCCCGACGCAGCAATCATCACAAAACCGATCATCGCCATTAAACGCAGGCCTTGTTGGAAAATATCATTGCTTTCTTTCAGGCGGAAAACACCGAAAATCCCGAAAATAATTAAGCCCGCCAGCCCGCCGATAATGGTTGAGCTGGTGAACAGCTGAAGTCCGAAAGTTACGATAATTGCCAATAGACTTACGCCCACATGGAAGGGTTTGATGTTGGCGATATGTCGTTCGATTTCGGCCGTTGTCGGTTCTTCGGTGTGTACTTGATATTCGCGCGGTTTGCGATAAGTAATGAAAACCGCGGTCAATAAACCTAAAAACATGCCGATAACGGGAATCGTCATCGCCATGGACACTTCGCCGACATTGGTTTGTAAACCCAGTGAGGCGCCCGCTTCGTTAATATTTTTCACCAGAATACTTTCGATAAAGATTTTACCGAAACCCACCGGTAAATACATATAAGTGGCGGTTAAACCGAAAGTTAATACGCAAGCAACGGCGCGGCGATCAATTTTTAATCGATTGAAAATGCTTAACAGCGGCGGCACCACGATCGGAATAAAGGCAATGTGCACCGGTAGCAGGTTTTGCGAAGAAATCGAAAAGGCCAGCAGCACCGTCAAAATAAAATATTTAAATCCGGTGACGGAATTTCCCGTCGGCGTTTTGCCCAGGCGTTTAATCACCTTGAATGCCAGCAAATCCGTAATACCGGATTTGGAGATCGCTATCGCAAAGGCGCCGAGAATCGCGTAATTCATGGCCACTTCGGCTCCGCCGCCTAAGCCGCCGGTAAAGGTTTCAATGGTTTTGCTAACGCCTAAACCGCCGGTCAACCCTGCGGTTAACGCCGAAATAATGAGCGCGATGACAACATTAATACGTAACAGGCTTAAAATAAGTAACACGATAATTGAGATAACAACTGCGTTGGTTAACATTGTATGTCCTTAGGTTTAAAAAGTGCGGTCAAAATTTTCAACGTTTTGGGCGAGATGCGGAAAACCGCCCAACGCTTTCAAATGATTGACCATATAACAAAATAACTCCGCCGTACGTTCGGTATCGTACAATGCCGAATGCGCCTGTTTGCCGTCAAAGGAAATATTCGCCGCCTGACAGGCCTTCACCAACACCGTTTGCCCGAACATTAATCCGCTCAGTGTGGCGGTATCGAAGCTGCCGAAAGGGTGAAACGGATTTCGTTTGATTTTCGTGCGCTCGGCCGCCGCCATTACAAACCCGTGATCGAAAGCGGCATTATGCGCCACAATAATGGAACGCTGGCATTCGGCGTTTTTTTGTCCGCGGCGTACCATTTGGAACAAACCGGTTATCGCTTCCGATTCCGACACGGCTATTGCGTTGCGAATCGGGCTTTCTAAATCGATGCCGTTGATTTTCATGGATTCGGGATTAATGCCCGCACCTTCAAAAGGGCGGATATGGCAATGATAGGTTTGATCGGGCGCCAGATCGCCGTTTTCATCCATTTTCAGCGTAATGGCGGCCAGTTCGAGCAAGCCGTCGGTGTGACAATTCAAACCGGCGGTTTCCACATCAATCACCACAGGATAATAACCGCGGAAACGGTTTTTAAGCAAACGATAATCGGGTTGACTTTCCGTTTGCGGTTCCGTTAAAAGCCGTTCCGTCAAAATGCGTTTCCTAATGCCGATTTAGCGTCTTTATTTTCGATAAATTCGATTTTATAGCCGTCCGGATCTTCAACGAAAGCAATCACCGTGGTACCGCCTTTAACCGGACCCGGTTCGCGGGTGACTTTGCCGCCGTGCGATTTTACCGCTTCACAGGTGGCATAAATATCGTCCACACCAATGGCGATATGACCGTATGCCGTGCCTAATTCATATTCGCTCACACCCCAGTTATAAGTCAGTTCGAGCACCGCAGTTTTATCTTCGTCGTCATAACCTAAAAACGCTAATGAATATTGATATTGCGGATTTTCACTGGTGCGCAGCAAACGCATGCCTAAAACTTCCCGGTAGAATTTAACCGAACGGTCTAAATCGCCCACGCGAAGCATTGTGTGTAGAATTCGCATGATTTTCTCCTGATATGTGAAATATAAAAACGCAGAAATTATGCCATAACCGGATATAAAAATCATTAAGGAGATAAGTGTGACTATTTGCTCAATTTTGATTATTTTTATATCGTTTTCATTAAATGTAATGATTATGTGACTTAAATCGCTATTTTGGGATTTTTATTGTGATCTAGATCACAAATATAGCTATTATCCCTTTCAAAAATAAAATCGTAACGTTAAGATTTTGACCGAAAAATATAATTTTTACCCATTGAGGAGAATCAAAATGACGCTTTTTGTAAGAAAGCTAACATTAAAGCAACAACAACGGTTAATCGTCGTTGCTTTTTTAGCTATTCCGATGGCATTACTGATCACCTTTTCTTTTTATCCGGCCACTCAGCTTTTTACCGTAAGTTTAACGGATTGGGACGGCTATGCTCCGGTAAGAGAGTTTGTCGGTTTGGAGAATTACATTACTTTGTTTGAGGATCCCGAACAGCTTCATCCTCTGTTTGTTACGCTTTATTATTTTGTAGGCGCGGTGATTCAGTTGGTATTGGCGCTATGGTTTGCGGTATTGGTCAATTCCAAACTTGCCGGTCGCAATCTTTTCAAAACGCTGATTTTTATTCCGTTTGTACTAAATGCGGTGGCGGCATCAATGGTATTTCAGATTTTTTATCAGGTGGACGGCGCATTAGACAGTTTTCTTTCGGTTGTGGGGCTGGAAAGCTGGATCAGACCTTGGTTAATGGACGGTAATATTGTGAATTGGTCTTTAGTGGCGGCATCAATCTGGCGTTATCTCGGTTTTAATCTCATTTTGTTTTATGGCGTGCTGCAGTCCATTCCACAGGATCAATACGAAGCCGCCAAAATTGAGGGGGCGACGGAGTGGCAACAATTCCGTTATATCACTTTGCCATCCATCAAAATGGTTATCGGTCTGCAAGTTTTACTGGCATTTGTCGGTTCCTTATCCGTCTTTGAAATTCCGATGATTATCACCAAGGGGGCAAACGGCACGAAGTCTTTCGTCATGGCAACCTTAGAAACCGCGTTTAATTTTAATGACTTCGGTTTAGCTTCGGCAATGGCGGTGTTGTTATTAATGATTGTAGTAATGTTCATGATTTTGCAAAAATTGATTTTTAAAGAGGGTAAATAAAATGGCTAAACATTCCGTGAATCTTGAAATGGAAGATACGGCGGCGGAACAGGCATTGCTTGCCCGTGTAACTCGCTCGGAAAAAGCGATTAAACAAGCCAGAATGAAAAAGAATCTGCAGAATAAATCCTGGCTATTCTGGACCGGATTCAAATATCTGACTTTATTTCTTGCGGCGTTATTTGTGCTTGTTCCTCCTTACTCCGTATTGATGACATCATTTAAAACCCTGAATGAATATTACACGACTAATAAAATCGGTATGCCGGAGAGTTTTTTGAATTTCGATAATTATATCCGCGTATTTACCGACGGCGATTTGGGAACGGCGTTTACCAACACGGGGATTATTCTGCTGATTTCCTTAGTGCTGATTATTGTGTTGGGCACGCAAGTGGCTTATGTGCTTTCTCGCTTTGAATTTAAAGGTAAAAAATTGATTTTACTTGCTTATGTGGTGGCAATGATAATTCCGAGCGTGACCACGCAGGTAGCAACTTTTGAGGTGATTAAAGGATTAAATCTGATTAATCACAAAGCCTCGATTATTTTGTTGTATATCGGCGCCGATGTAGTGATGATTTATGTCTTTTTACAATTCATGAAAGGCATTCCGCTGGAATTGGACGAAGCGGCGAAAATTGAAGGCGCGTCTTATTTCACTATTTATTGGAAAATTATTTTACCGCTGTTAAAACCGGCGATTGCGACCATCATTATTTTGAAAACCATTTATATTTATAACGATTTTTACTTCCCGCTGCTTTATTTGCCGGAACACTCACAGGTTACGGTATCTACCGCATTGTATAAATTCACATCAGTTTTCGGCACCGAATGGACGACGATTTCCGCCGGAATCATCATCATTCTGATTCCTTCTATCATTGTCTTTTTATTACTACAAAAACAGATTTACGCCGGCGTGACGAACGGCGCAGTGAAAGGATAGTGTAATGAATAATGTAAATCCGTTGGTTACTGCTTGCACTTGGGTCTATCGCTTGGCTTGGCTGCATTTTTGTTGGGTTATTTTGACTTTATGCGGCGGAGTATTGTTCGGTCTGTTCCCGGCAACCGTTGTTGTGCTTACGATGCTGCGTCGTTATTTAAACGAACGGTATCCAATTACGTTTGCTGAAATGTGGCGTGAAATGAAAGCGGAGTTTGTACGTGCGAATAAAAGTGCTTACTGTGTTGCCTTTCCCTTATTTTCTATCGGTTATTACGGCATTTGGGGAATTGAAAATCTGCAAGGCATAACGGCCATGGCAAGTCTCGCTCTTTTTCCTATTTTGCTGATAGGTTGCGCATTGTTAGCGGCAATGCTGTTTCAAATAAGCATTTATCAGTATGTCAGTGTAAAACAGGACGTATTAAACGGACTCATATTATTGTTTAGACAGAAAAGTGCGGTCAATTTTGGCATCGTTTTTACGATTTTTGTATTCGGGCTCGGTTATTTAATTCCGATTATTTTCTTATTCTTCGGCATCATACCGGTTTTGTTTGCGGTGATGTATGTACTATGGCTTAACAATAGCGAGTTAAAGCAGGTTTTATAGAGGTATTCTATGCAACAATTACAACAGGCTGTCCGACAGGAAGCGGAATACAATATTTTTGCTTATTGGTTAAAACTTATTGATCGGGAAAAAGGCGGATTCTACTGCTATGCGGATTTTGAAGGACGGATTGATAAAACACATCATAAAGGCGTGTTGCTGCATTCCCGGATTTTATGGGCGTTTTCGGCGGCCTATCGCCGTTTCGGTAAAAAAGAATATTTAGACGCCGCAACTCATTGCTTTAATTTTTTGACTGATAAAGCGTTGGATAAAGAATTCGGTGGGGTTTATTGGCTGTTAAACGCCGACTGTCAACCGATAGATACGCAAAAACACGTTTATAATCAGAGTTTTGCTATTTATGCCTTGAGCGAATATTACCTAGCGACACAAAATGAGCAGGCGTTAAAAATCTGCGAAGACTTATTCCGGTTGATCGAAAAGCATGCTTATGATGCAAAAAACGGCGGTTATCTGGAAGCATATGACCGTCAATGGCAACCTATTGAAAATCATTTGGTTTGTGATACGTCGGAAGAAATTCTGGCGGAAAAATCAATGAATACTCATTTACATATTTTGGAAGCTTATACCAATTTATATCGAAGCAACAAAAGTATGGCGGTTTATCGCCAAATTCTCATGTTATTGCAACTGTTCCGCGACAAAATCATTCGTGAAGATTTTCATTACGGTCTGTTTTTCAGCCGCGATTGGCAATGCGTTTCGCAGGATATTTCTTACGGCCACGATATTGAAGGATCCTGGTTGATTGATGAAGCGACCCGTTTATTAACCGATGAAAATTTGAAAGCCAAGATGCTGGAATTAACCCTAAAAATGGCACGGGTGACCCTGGCTCAGGGAGTGGATAAAGACGGCGCAATATTTAATGAATTTCGCCACGGACATTTAATTGATGCTGATCGTATTTGGTGGGTACAGGCGGAGGCGATGGTCGGTTTCTATAATGCATATCAGAAATCGCAAGCCCCGGAATTGTTGGAAGCGGTGAGAAATTGCTGGAGAATCATTCAAAGCGAAATCGTCGACAGAAAGAACGGCGAATGGTTCTGGAAAACGGATCGTCAGGGGGTGCCTTATACGAACGAACCCAAAATCGAACCGTGGAAATGTCCGTATCATAACGGGCGAGCCTGCCTTGAATTAGATTTGCGTCTTGCGCAAGATTAACAAATTATACCGATTGAGAGGATAAGCTATGTATTCTGTTGAAGTGAAGAAATTAAATAAAACTTACGGCAAAACTGTGATTCTGAACAACATTGATTTAACCATGGAAGCGGGAGGCTTTATTGTGCTGTTAGGACCGTCAGGTTGCGGTAAATCCACTTTATTGCGTTTAATTGCAGGTTTGGAAGATGTGACGGCCGGTCAAGTCCTAATTGATAACAAAGACGTGACGTTGGAAGATCCGAAAGATCGTGATATTGCGATGGTGTTCCAATCATACGCATTGTTTCCGCATATGACGGTACGCGACAATATCGGTTTCGGTATGAAGATCAATAAGAAACCGAAAGCGGAAATTGAACGGCGAGTAGGGCAAGTGGCGGAGATGTTGCAAATCGGACATTTATTGGAGCGCACGCCGGCACAACTGTCCGGCGGTCAGCGCCAGCGCGTAGCAATCGGACGAGCCTTAATGCGCGAGCCGAAAGTTTTTTTGTTTGATGAACCGTTATCTAATTTAGATGCAAAATTACGCGCGGAAATGCGTCTGGAATTAAAAAAGTTGCATAAAAATCTAAACTCTACGATTATTTACGTTACCCATGATCAGATTGAAGCGATGACCTTAGCGACGAAAATCGTATTGTTTAATAAAGGTATTCCGCAGCAAATCGGCACGCCTTATGAAATTTATAATCGTCCGCAAAATACCTTTGTGGCAAAATTTGTCGGTACGCCGCAGATTAATTTACTCAAAGGCGAGTTGCATCAACGTGAACGGCAATGGGGTGTCGCGGTGGATAATATTTTTATTATGATACCTACTGATTATGAATTTAGCGAATCACCTATTGAAGGTCGTAAGGTTTATCTTGGCATTCGTCCGGAGCACATTACTCAATCGCCGTTGAACAGTCATTTGGAACTTAATCTGCCGATTAACGCATTCGAAATGACAGGTTCCGAAACGATGGTAGAATGTCGTTTAGGTTCGCAGGTTTTGCGTGCTAAACTAGATGCGAATCTGAATTTAAAAGAAGGTGATAATCTTCATTTGCATTTAAATTTAAATAATATTTCTATCTTCTGTTCTGCAACGGAAAAACGTATTTAGTTTCTACAATCAAAGCATGTAGGTTTTATGCTGATAAGGCGGGGACAATGACTAAAGCAACATTAAAAACCTTAGCACAATATACCGGTTTATCCGTTACCACCGTTTCCCGTGCATTAAAAGACGGAGATGACGTCAAACAGCCGACCAAAGACAGAGTGAAAAAAGCGGCGGAAGAGCTGGGCTATCGTCCCAATTTGTCCGGGCTGGGATTGCGTACGGGAATAAACTATAACATCTATGCAATTTTGCCTGTCACGAAAGACGGTGATATTACCGGTGATGTAGGTACGTTGTCGTTGATTGACGGCTTGACCGCCGGTCTGGAAGGAACGCCTTTTAATCTTTCCGTTTTGCCGTTGAAACCCGGTCAGGATCCGATGGAACCCGTGCGTTATGCGGTTGAAAATAACCTTGCCGGCGGGCTGATAATCAACCTGACTAAAAATCAGGATGAGCGGGTTATTTATTTAACGGAAAAAGGCGTGCCTTTTATTACTTTCGGTCAAACGGAAATGTCCATTGAACACGCCTATGTGGATGTGGACAACTATGATATCGGTTACCGGGCGGCGAGCTATCTTTTTGATTTGGGATGTAAAAATATTCGTCTGGTCACTTCCGATTTCATTTACACTTATACTTGGCATAAGTTTTACGGCGTTAAACGCGCGTCGATGGAATACGGACTTGATTTTGAAAAAAGCAGCCTGATTATCGATAAAAATGTTGATAACTATCGTACTTATTTCTGTCAGCTGATGCAATCCGACAATCCGCCCGACGGCATCATTTGCGGTTCCGAAATTAGTGCCTGCGGCGCGGTGGCGGGGGTAAATGACGCCGGAAAAATCGTCGGTAAAGATGTGCAAATAGTGGCGGTGGAAACCAGTGATTTGCCAAGTTTCTTTTTGCCGCCGATTCCGGGATTTCGTCAGGATTTAAGAAAAATCGGGCAAAAACTGTCGGAATGCGTAGTGAAATTGGTGCAGGGGGAAGCGGAACCGACGGCACTACAATTTATCGAGAAAACAACGTTTTCCGCAAGATAAAAGAAGTTGTGATCTCAATCACATTTTTATCACTAATTGCTTGTAAAACGGAATAAAAAAATGAATAATAACGTTACGATTTTGGCGGACGGCAAAAAACTCTGTAAAAATTGACCGCACTTTTATGTGTAATTCATTGGGATAAGTAATAATTGCTTATCCTTAATTTAGAATATAAAATCGTAACGTTTCGATTTTTTGATTGGGTAAAAAAACGTTGAAAATTAAACGGTTAATTAATTCAAATACAAATGCGGTGCTTTCGTCAAAGATTTTATTAAAAATTAAAGTTATAGGAGAAACGTAATATGACAGTAAAAATTATCGGGCCGTCTATTCCGAATATGCCTTGGCAAGATCGCCCGACAGATTGTAAAACGGTGGTATGGCGCCATAGTGAAAATCCGATTATTAAACGCAATCCGTTTCCGAATGCGGCGCGCGTTTACAATTCTGCGGTATTGCCTTACGAAAACGGATTTATTGGTGTATTTCGCTGCGATTACACGCACGGTAAACCGTCTTTGCACGTCGGTCGTAGTCAAAATGGCCTGGATTGGGAATTTGAACATCAACGCATTCAATGGAAAGACAAACAAGGCCATGATTTTATGCCGTCTTACGCTTACGATCCGCGTTTAGTGAAAATCGAAGATACGTTCTATATCACCTGGTGTACCGATGATCACGGTGCAACGTTAGGTTGCGGAATGACTAAAGATTTCAAAAATTTCACTCGGTTAGAAAACGTGTGCGTGCCCTTTAACCGTAACGGCGTGTTATTTCCGCGTAAAATTAACGGTCAGTTTGTGATGTTGAATCGTCCTTCCGATTCGGGACATACGCCGTTCGGCGATATTTTCTTAAGTCATTCCAACGATATGGAATATTGGGGTAAACACCGTCACGTAATGGGGAAAGGCGGTTCCGGCTGGTGGCAGGATGTGAAAATCGGCGCCGGTCCGACACCGATTGAAACTTCCGAAGGCTGGTTAATGATTTATCACGGTGTAACCGGCACTTGTAACGGTTTTGTGTATAGCTTTGGTGCGGCGTTATTGGATATTAACGAACCTTGGAAAGTGCTGGCGCGTACCCGTGATTATATTTTAACGCCGGAAAAAGATTACGAAACCACCGGTTTTGTTCCGAACGTAGCCTTCCCTTGCGCCGCATTGGCCGATGCCGACACGGGACGTATTGCGATTTACTACGGTGCGGCGGACACTTATTCGGCCGTGGCTTATACCACGGTGGAAGATTTAATCACCGAATTAAAAAATAACTCTGAAGTATTTTAAGGATAAGTTATGCGTCAATTATTCGACCAACGTTTAGCCTTATTAAAGGCGGAATCGCTACATATCCATCACTTAAAAAACGAAGCGATATTGCCGGGCAACGGCATTTTTCTGCGTTACAAAAATCCCGTATTGACGGCACAACACACGCCTCTTGCCTGGCGTTACGATTTAAACCCCGCAACCAATCCGTTTTTAATGGAAAGATTAGGCATTAATGCGGTGCTTAATCCTGGGGCAATCGAGTTAAATGGTAAATTCTATTTAGTGGCTCGCGTAGAAGGTAATGACCGTAAATCGTTCTTTGCCGTCGCAGAAAGCGATAACGGTATCGATCAGTTTAAATTTTGGGACGAACCGTGCATTATTCCTGAAACCGATGAACCGGATACCAATATCTACGATATACGTTTGGTGAAACACGAAGACGGGTATATTTACGGTTTATTCTGTAGCGAACGTAAAGATCCGAATGCGTCGCCGGGCGATGAATCGGCGGCGGTCGCTCAGTGCGGAATCGTGCGTACTAAAGATTTAAAAACTTGGGAACGTTTGCCGGATTTAAAAACCCGTTCCGCGCAACAGCGTAATGTGGTACTGCACCCGGAATTTATTCACGGCAAATACGCGCTTTACACTCGTCCTCAAGACAGCTTTATTGAGGCGGGTACTGGCGGCGGTATTGGCATCGGTTTCACAGATAGCATGGAAAATGCCGTAGTGGATGTGGAAAAAGTGATTGAACCAAAACAATATCACACTATTAAAGAAGCCAAAAACGGTCAGGGGCCCGCACCGATTAAAACCGACAAAGGCTGGATTCACATTGCGCACGGCGTACGCAATACCGCAGCGGGGCTACGTTATGTGCTTTACTGTTTTATGACTTCATTGGAGGATCCCACCAAAGTTACACATAAACCAAGCGGTTATTTCCTTGCCCCTGAAGGATCGGAACGTGTGGGCGACGTATCGAATGTGGTATTCAGCAACGGCTTAATTGCTCGCGATAACGGCGAAGTGTTTATTTATTACGCCTCATCAGACACCCGTTGTCATGTTTTGACCACGACAAAAGCGCAATTATTGGATTATGTGCTGAATACGCCGGAAGATCCGCTAACGACGGCGAAATGCGTAGCGCAGCGTATTGAGCTGATTCGTCGTAACAAACCATTCTTATAATAAAATTTCAAAGCTAATGCGTTTTTAATTTCCCCCGATTAAGGGGGATTTTTTTGCTCTCTTAAAAAGATTAATAAGTCACAATGTTATTAATGAGATTCTTCTTACCAACGCCCTTATTCTTCCTTTTGATGTTGTTCTCCCCATTGACACATTAAATCCAGCAACGGTAATAAGGATAGTCCGCGTTTTGATAAGCTGTATTCTACTTTCGGCGGAATCTGCGGATATTCTTTACGGATAACCAATCCGTCACGTTCCATTTCTTTCAAAGTAGTTGACAGGGTTTTAAAGGAAATACCGTTCAAACACCGTTTCAGTTCGTTAAAACGCATTGCGGGCGGGTTTTTATATAGCCAATAAATCGTCAGAATTTTATATTTACCGCCGATTAATGATAACGTGTAACCAAAACCGGTATCTTCAATTTTATCAATATGTTGGCAAGCCGGTTGAATCATTTTACTTTCCTTTAAGTGAGTATCTAACCTGAATGTGCGTACTTGTTAAAACATGTTGCAGCATTATATGCTAACGACATCGGGCATAAAAGTGATTCGTCTGTGGCGGTTTGATATCAATTTCATTTGAAGGAGCATTTCACATGAACAAAACTCTTATTATTGTTACTCATCCCAATATTACCGAATCTACGGTGAATAAACGTTGGATAGCGGAATTGCAAAAGTATCCTCAACGTTTCGTGGTGCATGAATTGTATAAGCATTATCCGAACGGTGATATCAATATCGAATTTGAGCAGCGGCTGGTTGAGGAATGCTCGCATTTGGTTCTGCAGTTTCCCGTTTATTGGTTTAACTGTCCGCCATTGCTGAAGCAATGGTTGGATCAAGTGTTCACTTACGGCTGGGCCTATGGCTCGAAGAGCAGAGCGTTGCGGAATAAAAAAATCGGTATTGCGGTTTCTGCCGGTATTTCAGCTGAGGGTTATTCCTCTACGGGGTGCGTTGGTTTTGAAATGACGGAAGTTTTGCGTCCTTTTGAATTAACCATGCGCTACGTTAATGCGAATTATCAGCCGTTATTCGTCTTTTACGGGATAGACAGCCATGCTGGTTATGATGAAAATGCGTTTCGACGGGTTGAAAACAGTGCGAAAGATTATATTCGTTATTTAGATGCTTATTTTAATTAATTGCGTTGAAAGGCGGAAATGAAGTGCGGTCAAAAAAACTCACGAAATTTTGACCGCACTTTATATTGAAAAAACGGTTAATAAACCGGTGCTAACAACTGAATATTGTCTAAATAAACGCTGCCTTTAATCGGGTATTTGTTACCGACGATGGCGATGTAAATATCCGGTCGTTTGGCACCTAAGTCGCCCAATTCGACGATGGCAGATTGTTTATAATACGCTTTTCCGCCCAATGTGACTTTTTCCAGTTTCTCGACATCCGTATCATTATCGCCCATACCGACTTTCACCCAACCATCGCCAAGTACCGCATAGTTGCGGAATCCGCCTTTGTCTTGGGTGACAGGAACATAGAAATCGAACGTTAAGCGGGTATTTTCGTTGAAGTTTTTGATTTCCGTATTTTGTACGCGTAGTTCTTCCCAATCTTTGGCTCCGGGTAGCGTTAGATTGACTTTTAGCATGGGTTTACCTAAATCATGACTGATTTCAATCGTTGGCGCGTTACCGAAGCTCGCTTGATAAACGCCGCCTTCTTTCCAGCCTTGCAGTTGACCGTTGCTGAAATCAAATTGCGTTGTCGGTTTGTAACCTTTAACGGCTTTGGTTAGTTCAACGGTTGCACTGTCTTTTACCCGTTCCCCGTTTTCTAGAAGTGCGGTGGTTACCAAGATTTTTTTGCCTAAACCGATTGCGGCGTTATCTAATTTGGTTTCGTAATAACCGTCTTTATCTTCATCGGTCATCGGATATTCTTGAGCGGTTCCCGCCACTTTTAACGTGACTTCGGTCGGTTTACTTTTGTAGCCGAATACATAGGATTTGACGGTAAATTGGCTGTCGGATATTTTCATGCCGTCTGCCGGATAGGTTAAATACATTTTGTCTTGTTTGTCAACGAGTTGGCCTTGTAAACGCTGATTGTGCTGAGTTAAGACTTTTGCGGTACGATTATTATTGGCAACGATGCGGAAACCGTCGTAATCCGGATAGAGTTTATCCGCGGCATTTGGATCAAATCCGGTTAAAATCCAGAACATGCTACCGGCCAGCTTTTCCTTTTCTACGGTGTTTGTCCATTTTTCATAGATAAAATCGCGATTTTCATTTTCGGCGGTACCAATGCCGTATTCTTCCAGTACTGCCGGTTTATTGGCTTTCCGCGCCGCTTGGGCGTGTTCTTCAATCCATTTTGTCCCGAATTGTTCTTTTTGTTTAAATCCCCAGTGTTCCGGATATAAATGGAAGGTGCCGTAGTTGATGTTAGGTAATGCAATAATGCGTTCCCAGTCCACGCCTTCGTTACCGTTGTGCGTCCAGTCGCTATCTCCTTTGCGTGTGAAGAAGCCTTCGGAACCGAGTGCAATGAGTTGGTTTGGCGCTAGTCGGCGCACATAATCGCTCATTTCTTTTGTCCATTTAACTAACGTATTACCGGATTTGTCCGATTGTATACGGGCTTCATTCGTTAATTCCCACGTCATAATCGTCGGCTCTTGATTATTGGCAATATTGGTATATTGGTTGACGTGTGTGATCAAATATTTGACGTAATCTTTATAGGTTTGTTTCGCTTTATCATTGGTAAAGAAGGCATCGCGATCTTTTAAACCGAGCCAATCGGCATAAGCCGGAATACCGCCGAAATCGCCCCAGTTATTCACCATTACCAAGACTAAACGGATTCCGCGTTTTTTTGCTTGGGCCACGACATAATCAATACGTTCCATTGCATTTTTAGCGGAAGACGAGATGTAAACGCCCGGTTTTGACTGTAAAGTATAGCCGTGATGTTCACCGTCCATAAACGCCCACATTCGGATCGTATTAATCCCCATTTTTTGTGCATCGTTTAGAACGGAATCAATTTCGGCATTACTTTTATAGTGTAAATAATAGTTATTTGTACCGGCAATATGATAAACATTGCCGTTGAGCTGTAATTGCGAACCTTGTTGAGTAACATAATCACCCGGTTGAATAGGCGGTAAAGCGGCAACTTTATTTGCAACTTGTGTTGTACAGGCGGTAAGACCGAATAATGTCATCGTAATCAATGTAGAAAGAATAGCTTTTTTCATATTGTAATCCTTATAAATGTAACTACAAAATTGCCGATGCTCTGGCGCATCGGCAATGAATCGAATTGATTAGAACCACGTTTCAGCTTGAACACCGAATAAGAACGTATCGGTTTTGTCCGTTGAATTGTATGCACTATCCAATTTTGCTTTCACATCTTCATCCCATTTTGCATAAGTTGCGAAGAAACGAATTTGCGGACGGCCCCAGAAACCTTCTTTTAAGGTTAATGTCGGTGCGATAGTAAATTTCATTAAACCGCCGTCAATATTATTGACTTCATCAAGGTGACCGGTTTCTTTACGACGTTCATAACTGACTTCATATTGCATTGCAAAGTGCGGTGTAATTTGATGATGTGGTCTGACACCGACCGCCCAAGTCGTTAAATCATAAAGATCGGAGCCATCTGACCAAGGATTGTAATCCTTGTCTTTTTGGAAGTAAGCAAACGTACCTAATTCCAAATTTTGTGCCACAGGCAGCAAACCGTCCAATACGATACGGAAAGATTTGGTGTCTTTATTATTACCCCAACCCCAACCGTTTTTACCTAAAGAGTCACCGGCCGCCATACCGGTACCATATTGTGCGGCTAATTTTGAGTAACCGCCTTCCATTAAGTTATACCAACCGTCAAAACTGTATAGCGCGGTGACACCGATACCTTTATCCGCACGGTTAATACTTTGTTCGTATTGAGGCAATTCCATGCGGTGAGCCATAAATTCGAGATCCAGTTTTGAACCGCCGATACCTTTTAACCAAGTGTTAACAGAGTAATCTGAAGAGTAACCTTGTTTTTTCTCATACTTGGCAGGGCGATTGGAGGCATCGTCGGATTGCGTAAAGGAATAAATACCAAAATCCCATTTGGCAAAACCTAAATCCAGATTGTCGAAACCGCCACCGGTACCATTATATTGAATATATTCCCAGTCGTATTGATGGTTCGATATGTCCATTGGGCTCATCCGTTTACCAGCCCAGAAGGTGACGCCAGGTGCAAAATCCAAGCCGCCCATTTCCACATAACCTTCACGAATTTCGACAGCCCGGTCCGTACCTGAGGTATCTGATCCCCAGTCGGCAGTGGAATAAGTTTGATGCGTGATGTTTACTGCCGCTTTTGCCCATGCTCCGTCATTCATTGTGTATTTTACGGTCGGTTTGATCACGAATTTAGATTCATCCTCATTACCTAAACGGAAACGACCGTTTGGTGTAATCGTGAGAGTTGAACCTCGGGTTGCGTCTTGTGTAACTAAAATACCGCTACGAGCTTCCCCGGAAAAACTATATTCCACATTATCGGCGGAGGCGTATGACGCCGATAAAATAACAGTTGCAATTGCAGTGTATTTAAAACTTTTTGAGTATTTCATAGTAGATACCTCACTTATTGGTTTGGTTATTAAATTGGAAATCTGTCTTTTAAGACGGAGCGGATCCTAGCATGTTAAAAATCGTAACGTTGCGATCTGGATCACAAAATTGAAATTTTATATAAATTTTTTTACATCGAATTGCTATATCTCATTAAATTTATTGATATTTTTTTTATATCGAAGGAGGGGAATTTTTCTATATAAAAAGAAAACGTTTTAGAACCTATTGATTGAACGAAATTTAAACAGGATAAAATTGTTCTCTAACCGATTTTCTCTTTATTAAATATAAAAAAATTGAGAGTTTGATCACAAAAAATAAAAAAACCGATAGAAAAAAATAAATCGTAACGTTAAGATTGGAATTGAAGTAATTATTTACCCCTTAAAAGAGGACTTTTATTATGAGAAAAACTATGTTGATCGCATTAATGACATCATCCTTATTCGTATCCGTGGATAGCGTTGCTACTATTAATGCTGATAATGTGAAAGGCTCAATCGTCTTTTTTACCAATCGTACCGATTTGGCTGAAGAAGGATTGTATAAACGTTATGAAGCGGAATTTAAGAAAAAATATCCGCAAGTGACTGAAGTTAAAGTAATCGCATTTGCAGACTATGAAGGTAGCTTAAGACCTCGTATGAATACCGCTGATTATGGTGACGTGGTATTTATTTTACCTTCCGTACCGGCTGAACAATACGGCAATTTTTATGAGCCGTTGAACGATTTGTATAAAGCCGATGAAATTTATTTTGCGGACACCTGGACCAATAAAGGCAATACATATGGAATTTCTTCCGGGAATGCGGTAGAAGGTTTGGTGTATAACAAAAAAGTCTTTAGCGACGCCGGTATTAATGTTCCGTTGAAAACGGTAGATGAGTTGCTTGCCGCGGCAGAAAAAATCAAATCGAACGGGCAAATCCCGTTCTATGTTAACTTTGGGGCGAAATGGCCGTTACAATCCTGGGATAAATATCCGATTGTCGCGGAAGGAAATGAAAACGTTTATGAAAAGATGTTAACTCAAGACAAGGCTTTTTCAGGTAAAACCGCTTATCGAGCGTCATTGGATTTATTAAAAACGCTATTAACTAAAGGCTATACCGAAAAAGATTTAATCACAAATTCCTGGGAAGATTCTAAAAATATCTTCGCGCAAAATAAAATGGGGATGTTTTATTTAGGCAACTGGGTAATTCCTCAATTAATTTCTCAAGGTGCGCCTTCTGAGAATGTCGGCTTTATGCCGATTCCGTCTAACAACGAAGGTAAACTTTATGCGCAAATGAACCATGACTGGGCATATGCAGTAAGTGCTAATTCTAAAAATAAAGAAACCGCCAAAGCATTCGTTAAGTTCTTACTTGATGATTCTGACTTTGCTTCTGTAGCGGGTTTTATCCCGACTTTAAAATCAAAACAGGCGGAACTGCCGCAATTAAAAGAATATATGAGTTATGAACCGACGATAATTCAAACTCCGGTTAATTCCTCCGCATTTATCGAAGCGACCAATAAATCGAAAATCGATTTCTATAGCGGCGGTTACATTCAGGATTTGATGACGGCAAAAGATTATGAAGCGGCGTTGGAAAAATTGGATAAACGTTGGGAGAAAGCGGCGCAAAAAGTCAATAAAAAATAATAGTCAGAGTTGTTTTTTAGTAGATTTATCGAGTTTTTTCTTGTCTTCTCGGTAAATCTACTTTTTTATTCACCGTTCACTTGATCCAGTGTTATTAGCTGATCTTCATTAACCTGTAATACGCCGTTGAGTTTCACAAAGCGAGACTTTAATTGCGTATAATCTTTCTGCGGCGGAATCCGCACGGCAATAGCATTAAAATGATTGTATTTATATAATAACCGCCCGCCTTGTCGGTTAGCGTAAGCGATTAATTCATCTGCGCCGATCACAGTTTTATCAAAAAAGATAATCAGATTTCGGGTATGCGCCGGTTTGGTTTCCTTGAGCGGAGACTCAATTATTGGCGGATTCGGTTGTGCGCAGACAATATTCAGAGCTGTCATCAGTAAAAATAAAACAAGTTTTTTCATTATTTTAACGCGATCATCGAACCGAAGTTAAAACATTGGAACCACAGTTCCACATGAGAAAATCCCGCATTTTTTAACCGCACTTTATGCGTGTTGACGCTGTCGATTCGCATGACGTTTTCCAGTGCCGCGCGTTTTTGGCTGACTTCCAGTTCGCTGTAGCCGTTGGCGCGTTTGAACGCATGATGTAAATCAATGAGCAGGTTGTTTGTGGTTTCGTCTTCGAAACGGAATTTTTCCGATAAAACCAACAGCCCGCCCGGGTTTAATCCGTGATAAATTTTTTCCAGAACGGCTTGCCGATCTTCCGGCGGCAGAAATTGCAAGGTGAAGTTTAAAATCACCATTGAGGCGTTTTCAATGCGGACGTTACGAATGTCGTCGCATAAAATTTCTACCGGAATTTCACTGTGATAAGCGTTGAGATGCTGGCGGGCGCGTTCCACCATGGGTTGGGAATTATCCACGCCGATAATTTTGACGTTCGCTTGTTTGATATTGCGCCGGGCGGAAAGGGTCGCGGCGCCCCGCGAGCAACCTAAGTCATAAACTTGGCTATTGGACGTAACAAAACGTTCGGCCAGCATGCCGATGGCGGTGATGATATTGGAATAACCCGGTACGGAGCGTTGTATCATATCGGGAAACACTTCCGCCACATTTTCATCAAAAGTAAAATCCCCCAATTTTTCAATCGGGGCGGAAAAAATGGTGTCTTTGTTCATAATTCTTGTTATTCGGCTCAAAAGTGCGGTTATTTTAGAAGAAGTTTTGATTTTTTTCAGCTATAATTTGCCGGTTATTTTGTCAGAATAAATTTTAAAGGAAAATAGATATGATGCGTTCTCATTATTGCGGTGCGTTAAACCGCGGCAACATCGGGCAAGAAGTGACGTTAAGCGGCTGGGTTCACCGCCGTCGCGATTTAGGCGGCTTAATTTTTATTGATATGCGCGATCGCGAAGGTATTGTGCAGGTCTGCTTCGATCCGAAATATCAGGAAGCCTTAACCGCCGCCGCCAATTTGCGTAATGAGTTCTGCATTCAAATTAAAGGCGAAGTGATCGCGCGTCCGGATAATCAAATCAACAAAAATATGGCCACCGGCGAAGTGGAAGTGCTGGCAAAAGCCTTGTCCGTTTATAACGCTTCCGACGTGTTACCGCTGGACTTTAACCAAAACAACACTGAAGAACAGCGCTTAAAATACCGTTATTTGGACTTACGCCGTCCGGAAATGGCGCAGCGTTTGAAAAAACGGGCTAAGATCACCAGTTTTGTGCGCCGTTTTATGGATGAACAGGGATTCCTGGATATCGAAACGCCGATGTTGACCAAAGCCACGCCGGAAGGCGCCCGTGACTATTTAGTGCCGAGCCGCGTGCATAAAGGAAAATTTTATGCGCTGCCGCAATCGCCGCAGTTATTCAAACAGCTGCTGATGATGTCCGGATTTGATCGTTATTATCAAATCGTTAAATGTTTCCGCGACGAAGATTTGCGTGCGGATCGTCAACCCGAATTTACCCAAATCGATGTGGAAACCAGCTTCTTAACCGCGCCGGAAGTACGCGAAATTATGGAAAAAATGATTCACGGTTTATGGTTAAACATCATTAACGTGGATTTAGGCAAATTCCCGGTGATGACATGGGCCGAAGCCATGCGCCGCTTCGGTTCCGACAAACCGGATTTGCGCAACCCGTTGGAAATCACGGATGTCGCGGATATCGTGAAAGACGTGGATTTCAAAGTATTCAGCGGTCCGGCAAACGATGAAAACGGTCGTGTGGCGGTAATTCGCGTGCCGAACGGGGCGCAAATCACGCGCAAACAAATTGACGAATACACGCAATTTGTGGGCATTTACGGCGCAAAAGGCCTGGCGTGGTTGAAAGTGAACGATGTGAATGCCGGTCTTGAGGGCGTGCAAAGCCCGATTGCAAAATTCTTAACGGAAGAAAAAATCAAGGCGATTTTTGACCGCACTTTTGCCCAAACGGGCGATATTTTATTCTTCGGCGCGGACAAATGGCAAACCGCCACCGACGCGATGGGCGCGTTACGCCTGAAATTGGGGCGTGATTTGGGTTTAACTCGTTTGGACGAATGGGCGCCGCTGTGGGTGATCGATTTCCCAATGTTTGAACGCGATGAAGAAGGCAATCTTGCCGCCATGCACCATCCGTTCACTTCGCCGAAAGATTTCAGTCCGGAACAGCTTGAAGCGGATCCCACAAGTGCGGTGGCGAACGCCTATGATATGGTCATTAACGGCTACGAAGTGGGCGGCGGTTCGGTGCGTATCTTTGATCCGAAAATGCAGCAAACCGTGTTCCGCATTTTGGGCATTGACGAAGAACAACAACGGGAAAAATTCGGTTTCCTGCTGGACGCCTTGAAATTCGGCACCCCGCCGCATGCGGGGCTGGCCTTCGGTTTAGACCGTTTAACCATGTTACTCACCGGTACAGACAACATCCGCGACGTTATCGCTTTCCCGAAAACCACCGCGGCGGCCTGTTTAATGACGGAAGCGCCGAGCACGGCAAATCCGCAAGCGTTGGCGGAGTTGGCGATTTCGGTGGCGAAAGCCGAGTAATGTTTTAAGGTCGCAATGAACTACAAAAATCCCAATGGCGTTCTGGTTGTCATTTATGCAAAAAATTCAGGCAAGGTTCTTATGCTGCAACGGCGGGACGATTCTGAATTCTGGCAATCGGTAACAGGATCGCTGGCGGAAAAAGAAACGCCATTTTTGACCGCACTTCGCGAAGTACAGGAGGAGACGGGTTGGGATGTTAACGCGGAAAAGTTTAAATTAACGGATTGCCGTGAAAGCATAGAATTTGAAATTTTTCCGCATTTTCGGTATAAATACGCGCCGAATGTCACGCATAGCAAAGAGCATTGGTTTTTGCTCGAATTGCCTGATGAGCGCGTGCCGAGCTTAACCGAGCATTTAGCGTATCAATGGCTTGAAGCCGGTCAAGCGGCGGAACTAACCAAATCGCCGAATAACCGCGAGGCGATTAGAAAATATTTAATCGAGCAAAGTGCGGTCAAAAAATCATGAATTTTTTAACCGCACTTTGTTCCCGTATAATCCGTATGGAATATGTCGTTCAAGCCACTGAGGCTTAATCGTTCCTCGTCCGAGATGCCTGCGCGATTTAAAATTTTTAGGAAAATAAATTTGTTTGAGCGAAGCGAGTTTACTTATTTTCCGTTTAAAAAATTTCAATAAAGCGCGGAAAAGCAGCGAAGTCGAGGCGTGTTCTTCGGTTACTTTGTTGTACGAGCAAGAATGTAACCATCGCAAAGCGAAAAACAATTTCAATTAACAATCGCACGTAGTGCAAGAGTAAAAAGAAAGGAAAACAATATGGCAGGTCATAGTAAGTGGGCTAATATTAAACACCGTAAAGCGGCGCAAGATGCGCAACGCGGTAAAATTTTTACCAAATTAATTCGTGAATTGGTGACGGCTGCCAAAATCGGCGGTGGCGAGGTAGGTTCCAACCCGCGTTTGCGTGCGGCGGTGGATAAAGCTCTTGCCAGCAATATGACGCGCGATACCATCAACCGCGCCATTGAACGCGGTGTGGGCGGCGGTGACGACACCAACATGGAAACTCGCGTGTATGAAGGCTACGGTCCGGGCGGCACGGCGGTGATGGTGGAATGTTTAAGCGATAACGCCAACCGCACCATTTCACAGGTTCGTCCAAGTTTCACCAAATGCGGCGGCAACCTGGGTACGGAAGGTTCGGTAGGTTATTTATTTAATAAAAAAGGCTTAATTATTATTGATGCCGGAGCGGATGAAGACGCTTTAACGGAAGCGGCTATCGAAGCGGGCGCAGAGGATATTCAGCCGCAAGACGACGGTTCCTTCGAAATCTATACCGCTTGGGAAGAATTGGGCGATGTGCGTGACGGCATCGAAAAAGCGGGCTTCAAAATTACCGAAGCGGAAGTCAGTATGATCCCGACCACAAGCGTGGATTTGGATGCGGAAACCGCACCGAAATTATTGCGCTTAATCGATATGCTGGAAGACTGCGACGATGTACAAAACGTTTATCATAACGGTGAAATCAGCGACGAAGTGGCGGCGTTGCTGTAATCCAATCGGAAAAACAGGTTGCTTTTTATACGCAATTAAGTAGACTGAAAGCGTTACATATTTGATGTGACGCTTATTTTTATTAAGGAGAGTACATGAAACTTATCAAATTAGTATCCACTCTTTTATCAGTTTCAGTGTTGGCAGCCTGTTCTTTAGCGGAGTCGAACTCTGCAACCGTACCTAACACCGCAGCGAATGTCGAACAAGCAACCCAAAATGCTCAGCAAGAAGCGCAAAATATTGCGCAGAACATTAAAGGTAAAGCGGATGTGCGCGTTGAAAAATTGACCAGTGCCAGCAAATCCGTTGTTTATTCCTGTTTAAACCGGACAACTTTGAATGCAACTTATTCATTCCAGGGCGATGAAGCCAAAGCCGTTAATTTAGTATTAGGCAAAGGTAAAAATACGCAGCAGATTCCAACTTTAGTACGTGATGAATCTAACAATGATTTTGTTTCGTTTAAATCGGACGAATACATTTGGAACGTGGAAAACGGTTTTAATTTAACCAATGCGACCACTAAAACCGGCGGTAATTTAACCAAAAGAGGTGCGGGAACGGATGAGATCTTAGCGAAACTCTGTAAGGTAAATAGTGCTGCGACTCGCATACTGAATAAATAATTTTACTTTTTATGGACGAGCGGGCCGATAGTCATATATCTGCTCGCTTTTTATTTGATTATGACCATTATTTTAGGCATTGATCCCGGTTCCCGCGTAACGGGATACGGCGTAATCCGTCAGATCGGACGCACATTGGAATATCTTGGCAGCGGGGCAATCCGTACGCAGGTAGAGGATTTGCCGACGCGTCTGAAGCGAATTTATGCCGGCGTGACGGAAATTATTACCCAATTTCAACCGGATATGTTTGCCATTGAGGAAGTATTCCTGGCGAAAAATCCCAGTTCGGCGTTAAAACTCGGGCAGGCGCGCGGCACAGCGATTGTCGCGGCGGTAAACCGGAATCTGCCGGTGTTTGAATATGCGGCGCGTTTGGTGAAACAGACGGTGGTCGGTATCGGTTCGGCGGATAAAACCCAAGTGCAGGATATGGTCACCCGCATTCTGAAGTTGTCGGATAAGCCCCAGGCGGATGCGGCGGATGCGTTGGCCATCGCCATTACTCACGCTCATACTATCGGGCATAGCCTGCATGTGGCGGCGAGTGTTAACAGCACAAAAACTCAGGAAAAATTGACCGCACTTATGCCTACGCGTTACAGTCGGGGGCGTTTCCGCTTAAAAGTTTAGCTGTTGTTTTATTCAGTTTTATCGGTATAATAGCAAAAATTTTTAAGAAGGAACGAAGATGATCGGCCGTTTGCAGGGAAAACTAATCGAAAAACAACCGCCTGAAATTTTACTGGACGTGCAAGGCGTGGGCTACGAATTATTGTTGCCGATGACCAGCTTCTACAATTTGCCGGACATCGAACAGGAATGCACGTTGTTTACTCATTTAGTGGTGCGTGAAGATGCGCATTTGCTGTTCGGATTCTCCACCAAAACCGACCGCACTTTATTCCGCGAATTAATCAAAACCAACGGCGTCGGACCAAAGCTGGCGTTAGCCATTTTGTCCGCCATGTCGGTGCATGAGTTTGCTTATGCCATTGAACGGGAAGAATTATCCAAGTTGGTGAAAATTCCGGGGGTGGGCAAGAAAACCGCCGAACGTTTATTGGTGGAACTGAAGGGTAAATTCAAAGGCATTCAACAGTCGGATTTCTTTGTAGAAAGCAAACATCTTACTGCGTCGAATATGATGCCGGCTGAAACGGAAACGCCGGATGACGAAGCGGTCGCCGCCTTGGTGGCGTTAGGTTATAAACCGGCGGAAGCCGTTAAGATGGTGAAAAAAGTCGCCAACGGCAATTTGACTAGCGAACAATTGATCCGTGAAGCCTTGAAGGCCGCATTGTAGGAAAAAGAATGATTGAAGCAGATCGTATAATCAGTGCCAGCGCCAAACCGGATGATGAAGCGGTTGATCGCGCGATTCGTCCGAAATTGCTGCGGGATTACGTGGGACAGCCACAAGTGCGGTCGCAAATGGAGATTTTTATTCAGGCGGCAAAATTACGTCAGGATGCGTTGGATCATTTATTGATTTTCGGTCCGCCGGGCTTGGGAAAAACCACATTAGCCAATATCGTCGCCAATGAAATGGGCGTAAATATCCGTACCACTTCCGGCCCGGTGTTGGAGAAAGCCGGCGATCTGGCGGCAATGCTGACTAATCTTGAACCTCATGATGTGCTGTTCATTGATGAAATTCATCGTTTGTCACCGGCCATTGAAGAAGTTTTGTACCCGGCCATGGAAGACTACCAATTGGATATCATGATTGGTGAAGGTCCGGCGGCGCGTTCCATCAAGTTGGATTTACCGCCGTTTACGTTAATTGGCGCGACAACGAGAGCGGGATCTTTAACTTCACCTTTACGGGATCGTTTCGGTATTGTGCAACGGCTGGAATTTTATTCGGTGGAAGATTTAACCTCGATTGTAACGCGAAGCGCGTCCTGTCTGAATTTAGACATTTCAGATGAGGCTTCCCATGAAGTGGCGCGCCGTTCGCGCGGTACGCCGCGAATTGCCAACCGTTTGTTACGGCGCGTGCGTGATTACGCGGATGTGAAGAATAACGGTACTATTACGCAGGATATTACAAAATCCGCCCTTTCTATGTTGGATATTGATCAGGCGGGATTTGATTATCTTGATCGCAAACTGTTAAGTTCTATTATCGAACGTTTTGACGGCGGACCGGTCGGGCTAGATAATTTGGCGGCGGCTATCGGTGAAGAACGCGATACTATTGAAGATGTGCTGGAACCTTATTTGATTCAGCAGGGATTTTTACAACGAACGCCTCGCGGTCGCATAGCGACTTCGCAAACATATCGTCATTTCGGTTTAGAAAAGTTAGTCGATAACAAATAGTGCGGCTAAGCGGATGATATAAAGGCTTATTCAACCCAATGAATAAGCCTTTATTTTTACTAATTATTTGCTTCGGTTTCTTCTACTTTATTCAGACTATTTAATTTAGCCAATCCGTGGTCGCAACTTTTTATTTGAGTCGCCACTTCCATTTCAAGAATCTGTTTTTTGCTTTGATTTAATTTATTTTGGATTTTATTCAATTGCGTGTGTGTGCCGGGTTGATTTTGAGCATCCGCCAATAATTTATCAGTCGCTTGAAACAGTTTCTGGCATTGTTGCGGAATGGTTTGCGTTTCGGATGCCTGTGCGGAAAACCCGGTAAAAACGAGACCGGCAAAAAGTGCGGTCAAAATGGCATTAATTTTTTGTTTCATAAAAAAATCCTACCTCTTTCTTGCAATAAAGATAAAAATACATAAAGCTGACTGAAAATAACAGATTGTTTAAAAAATGTCTAGTTATTAGACAGCGTTTTAAGAATTAGTTGCAATAAATAGTTGCAAATCTCTTTACAAAACCTATAATTTGCGTCAGATCAATTTTTGTTATTTTACTTTCTTTGATATTTTTTGATTTTAATGTCAAAAGTGTGATCTAGGTATCATTTCTGCTATTTTTTATCCCTACAAATAGTAGTAGAATGCCGTACTGATTTCGAACTATTTTTGTGGCGGTTCGGTATATTTAACGGTATGCCGAATAAAGACGGTTTGTGAAGGTTGCTTAATTTTGTGTTGGGCGGTTGGGTGATTACAATGTAATCGTTATGTTAACTTGTAGCATTACAAGGAGTTACGAGATGTTGGATGTTGTTGAACTTTCTCGTTTGCAGTTTGCATTAACTGCGTTATATCACTTTTTGTTCGTGCCGTTGACTTTAGGTTTGTCTTTCCTGCTTGTGATTATGGAAACCACCTATGTCATCACGGGGAAAGAGATTTATAAAGATATGACAAAATTTTGGGGAAAATTATTCGGTATTAATTTTGCCCTTGGTGTCACAACCGGTATTACGATGGAATTCCAGTTCGGTACCAACTGGTCATATTATTCTCACTATGTGGGCGATATTTTCGGGGCGCCTTTGGCTATCGAAGCGTTGCTGGCATTCTTCCTGGAATCGACATTCATCGGTTTGTTCTTCTTCGGTTGGGATCGTCTTTCAAAAGCTAAACATCTATTGACGACATATTGTGTCGCATTCGGTTCCAATTTATCCGCCATGTGGATTTTGGTGGCGAACGGCTGGATGCAGAATCCGGTGGCTTCGGAATTTAACTTTGAAACCATGCGAATGGAAATGACGAGTTTTATGGATTTATGGATGAATCCGGCTGCGCAAAGTAAATTCTTGCATACCTTATCGGGCGGATATGTAGCGGGCGCGATGTTTGTGCTTGCCATCAGCTCTTACTATATTTTAAAAGGTCGCGATTTGGCGTTTGCCAAACGTTCTTTTTCAATTGCCGCCATTTTCGGATTTATTGCATCGGTTTCCGTCATAATTATGGGAGACGAATCGGGCTATGACGTAGCAAAAACCCAGCCGGTGAAATTGGCGGCAATGGAAGCGGAATGGCATACTCAGCCCGCTCCCGCATCCTGGAATGCGATAGCGATTCCGAATCAGGCCGAACGTAAAAATGATTTTGCTATTTCGATTCCGTATCTTGGCGGAATTATTGCGACGCGTTCGTTAGACGGTCAATATCCGGGGTTAATCGATTTGGAAGCCCGTAACGAACAACGCGTTCGCAACGGTATGATGGCTTATGCTTTACTGGAAGAATTACGCGCACAGAAAAAGGCGGGGCAGATTAACGAAGAAACCAAATCTCAATTTTTAAAC
Organism: uncultured Actinobacillus sp.; assembly: GCA_963539805.1. Lineage (GTDB taxonomy): Bacteria > Pseudomonadota > Gammaproteobacteria > Enterobacterales > Pasteurellaceae > Exercitatus. Next base: position 411,111 of record CAUTMS010000001.1, read on the forward strand.
GTACGGGGCGATTTGGGTTACGGCTTATTGTTAAAACGCTATACCGATAAAGTGGTGGACGCAACCGATGCGCAGATTAAAGCTGCCGCGGCAGACAGTATTCCGAATGTTGCGCCTGTATTCTGGTCCTTCCGTGTGATGGCGGGTATCGCCGGTGTTTTAATTTTGCTGATGTTTGGTGCGTTACTACAAACCTTGCGGGGCAAACAAGAGAAAAGCGGTTTGTTGCTTAAAGCGTTATTATGGGGTTTACCGTTACCTTGGGTTGCGATCGAATGCGGTTGGTTCCTGGCGGAATACGGACGTCAACCATGGGCGATTACCGACGTATTACCGGTCGGCGTTGCAAACTCATCATTGGGTGTGGGAGACCTTTGGTTCTCAATCGGTTTAATTTGCGGTTTATATACGATTTTCTTAGTGGTCGAAATGTATTTAATGTTCAAATACGGACGTCTTGGTCCGAGCGCATTAAAAACGGGTCGTTACTACTTCGAGCAATCATCTAAATAAGTAGGAGTGTAGTATGCTTGATTATGAATTTTTACGCTTTATTTGGTGGGTGCTTGTTTGTGTTTTACTCATCGGTTTTGCCATTACCGACGGCTTTGATATGGGCGTAGCGAGTTTGTTGCCGTTTATCGGTAAAAAAGAAGTTGAAAAACGTATTATGATCAACACCATTGCTCCTCACTGGGACGGTAACCAGGTTTGGTTGCTGACTGCCGGCGGGGCGATGTTTGCGGCATGGCCGATTGTGTATGCGACTTCGTTTTCAGGTTTCTATATTGCGATGATTCTGGTATTGGCGGCGTTATTTTTCCGTCCGTTAGCCTTTGATTACCGCAGTAAAAAAGACGACAAGACATGGCGTAAAACCTGGGACATCGGTTTATTCATCAGCGGTTTCGTTCCGTCACTGGTTTTCGGTGTGGCGTTCGGTAACCTATTACAGGGCGTGCCGTTTGAATTCAATGATTTAATGCAAGTGAAATACACGGGATCGTTTTTTGAATTGCTCAATCCGTTTGCATTGGTTTGCGGTATCATTAGCTTTGCCATGTTAACGACTCACGGTGCGGCTTGGTTACAAATGAAAACTACGGCGGAATTGCGTAATCGCGCGAGAACGGTCAGCCAGGTAGGCGCATTTGTGACCTTGATTACTTTCGTGTTAGCGGGGATTTGGTTGTTATTTAAAGACGGTTTCGTGTTAACCAGCGTGGTCGATCATAACGCGCCCTCTTCGCCGTTGGGTAAAACCGTGGCGATCGAAACCGGCGCATGGTTCAATAACTACAAAGAAATGCCGGTGTTGTTTATTTTACCTGCGTTAGTTGTGATTGGTGCGGTGTTAAATATTGTCGCTTCAAAAGCGAATCGTTCCGGTTTTGCTTTCTTCTTTTCATCATTAACCATGATCGGCGTAATTTTAAGTTGTGCGACATCAATGTTCCCGTTCATTATGCCGTCTATCACGCAGCCGGAAATGAGTTTGTTAATGTGGGATTCGACATCCAGCGAATTAACGTTGAAGATTATGCTTGGCCTGGCGCTGGTATTTGTGGCGTTATCATTGGTTTACACGATTTGGTCATACATCAAAATGTTCGGACGTCTTGATGCGGACTTTATCGAAGCGAATAAAAACTCATTGTACTGATTCAGGAGATAATTTATGTTCTATGCAATTTGGCTGGTGGGGATTATCGCTGCCGTTTTAGTGAGTGCGAAAGTCACAGCAAAATTAGATAATAACGGCAAATTAGACTAAAAAAACGCTTCAGATTTTGACCGCACTTTAAAAGGGCTTGTTACAAGCCCTTTTGTTATATTTGAATTATAAAAATTTTTTAAAAATTATCCGTTTTTTTGAGCGGTCAACGCGTGATAATACTTGCGAAAGGTATTTTCTCGTTCTAGAATACGCGGGTTTTTAACTCGATAAATTAAGCAACTAAGGATAGGAAAGGGGATAAGAAAATGGCAGGCGCGGTTTTTTCGTTTCCCGTCCGTGTTTATTATGAAGATACGGATGCCGGAGGTGTTGTTTATCATGCTCGTTACTTACATTTTTATGAACGGGCGCGTACGGAATTTTTACGTGCCTTGAATTTCTCTCAGCAAACTTTGCTTGAAGAACGGAAAATCGCATTTGTTGTGAAATCGATGAAAATCGATTATTGTATTCCGGCAAAGCTTGATGATTTTCTTTTAGTGGAAACGGAAGTGGCGGAAGTAAAAGGCGCGACGATTGTTTTCGCACAATCTTTAAAACGGGACGAAAACGTTTTAAGCACGGCGACGGTGAAAGTCGCCTGTGTAGATTTAGGTAAAATGAAGCCGATTCCGCTTCCGAAAGAGGTTAAGGCGGCATTTTTTGATTAAGTATTTTCTCGGAGTTTTTCAATGACAGCTGAATTGAACTTTTTAGATTTATTTCTAAAGGCAAGTATTGTCGTTCAAATCGTTATTTTAATTTTAATTTCATTTTCCATTGTTTCTTGGGCGATTATTATTCAACGTAGCCGGATTTTGACTCAAGCGCTGAAAGATTCGACGGCGTTTGAAGATCGCTTTTGGTCCGGCGAGGATTTAACCAAACTTTATGACGGTTTATCAAATCGCCGCGATGGCGTAATGTCCGGCAGTGAACAAATTTTCTACGTAGGTTTTAAAGAATTTGCCCGTTTGAAACAGGTTAACCCTGACGCACCGGACGCCATTATCAAAGGAAGTACGCGGGCAATGAACTTAGCGATGAATCGTGAAGTCGAAACATTAGAAAGCCGGATTCCGTTTTTAGCGACAGTGGCGTCGGTAAGCCCGTACATCGGTTTGTTCGGAACCGTGTGGGGGATCATGCACGCGTTTATGGCATTAAGCGGTGCAAAACAGGCGACCTTACAAATGGTTGCGCCGGGTATCGCAGAAGCCCTGATTGCGACGGCAATCGGTTTGTTTGCTGCCATTCCGGCGGTCATGGCATATAACCGTTTAAGTTTACGTGTCAATAAATTAGAGCAAAACTACGGTAACTTCATTGATGAATTTACCACGATTTTACAACGTCAGGTTTTTGCCAAAAATCAATAATAACGATTTTCCGACCGCACTTTTTTAGGTAAAGTGCGGTCAAATTTAGACAAGTTTTAGAGGTTTATATGGCGTACCGCCGTAGTAAAGACAGAAATATTAAATCCGAGATTAACATCGTGCCGTTTTTGGACGTTTTGTTGGTTCTCGTATTAATCTTTATGGCTACCGCACCGATTATCAGTCAAAGCGTACAGGTTGATCTGCCGGATGCGGTACAAAGCCAGGAAGTATCAAACGAAGATAAAGTGCCTGTGATTATTGAAGTTTCGGGAGTCGGCCAATATGCCATTTCTATTGCGGGGGAACGTTCGGAAGGTTTATCCGAAGAAATGGTGACATCCATGACGAAAGCCGAATTCGAGAAAGATCCGAATACGTTATTCTTAATCGGCGGAGCCAGTGACGTGCCTTATGAAGAAGTGATTAAGGCGTTGAACTTACTTCATTTGGCAGGAATTAAATCTGTTGGTTTAATGACCGATCCAATTTAATCAATAGGACAGATTGTGGAAAATAATCAACGAAAAAAAGAAGCCAATGCCTATCTGATTTCGATCGTTTTGCATGTTATCTTGTTTGGATTGTTGATTCTTGGTTCACTGTTTACCCACACGATTGATGTGATGGGCGGCGGTGAAGGCGATGGTGACGTCATGGGAGCCGTAATGGTGGATACCGGATCGGCGGCTCAGGAATGGGGACGAATCCAACAAAAGAAAAAAGGTCAGGCGGCTCAGAAAAAACAACCTGAAACGACTGAGGCTGTGGTAGAAGAACAGCCTGAGCCTAAGCCGGAGCCACAGGAACAGGTTCAGGAAAAACTTGAACAACAACGCCAGCAAGAACTTGAACGCCAAAAACAGGCGGCGGAAAAAGCCCGTCAGGAAGCGCAGGAAAAAGCAAAAGAAGAGGCGGAAGCCAGAGCTAAACAAGCGGCTGAAGCAGCGAAATTGAAAAAAGAAGCGGAAGCGAAACGTTTAGCGGCCGCAGCAAAACAAGCGGAAGAAGAAGCGAAAGCCAAGGCGAAGGCGGAACAGGAAGCCAAAGAAAAAGCGGAGGCTAAAGCCGAAAAAGAGGCGAAGGAAAAAGCCGAGAAAGAAGCCAAGGAAAAAGCGGAAAAAGAAGCTAAAGAAAAAGCGGAAAAGGAAGCCAAAGCGAAGGCGGAAAAAGAAGCTAAAGCGAAAGCCGATGCGGAAGCGAAGGCGAAAGCGGCGGCGGATGCAAAAGCCAAAGCGGACGCAAAAGCTAAACAAGCAGCCTTGGACGATTTTCTAAATGGCGGTGACATCGGCGGCGGTAGCGCATCTAAAGGCGGGAATGCGAATAAAGGCGGCAGCCAAGGCAGCGGCGCCGGTTTAGGCGCCGGTGACGGCGGTAAAACAGGTGATCAGTATGGCGCATTGATTAAGAAAGAGATTAAACGTCGTTTCTTGAAAGATCCGAGTTTTGCCGGTAAAGTCTGTGATGTCCGTATTAATTTGGGACGCGACGGAACCATTACGGGATATCAACGCGTTTCTGGGCCGGATGATATTTGCGCCGCGGCATTAAGTGCAATTGCGAGAACTAAGAAGGTTCCGCCGGCACCGACCGATGATATTTTCAATAAATATAAATCGTCTATTATTAGTTTCGATTTGAAATAAGTATTCACTCATAAACCAACATAGGTGGTAAAAATGAAATTGATTGCTCGTTTAATGAGTATGTGTGCTGTATTGTTTTTTGTAATCAATTCAGCCTATGCCGACGACGAAGTTCGTATTGTTATCGATGAAGGGGTTGAAGGCGCTCGTCCTATCGCTGTTGTTCCGTTTAAATCCAATGGTTCCGTACCTGCCGATGTTGCGGAAATCGTTACCGCGGATTTACGTAATAGCGGTAAATTCAATCCGATTCCGGTTAACCAAATGCCTCAGCAACCGGGTTCAGCTTCCGAGGTCACGCCGGACGCGTGGGCCGCATTAGGAATTGATGCGGTTGTTGTCGGTCAGGTAACCGCATCCGGAAACGGTTATCAAATTGCCTACCAATTAGTAGATACTGTAGGCGCTTCAGGTAATGCGGGTGCGGTATTGGCGCAAAATTCACTTACCGTACAACCGAAATGGATTCGTTGGGGTGCTCATCAGGTCAGTGATGAAGTCTTTGAAAAAATGACAGGTATTAAGGGGGCTTTCCGTACTCGTATCGCTTACGTAGTGCAGCGTAATTCCGGATCTCATGAGCTTCGCATTGCGGATTACGACGGTTTCAATCAATTTGTCGTTGCGCGCAGCTCTCAGCCTATCATGTCGCCGGCATGGTCTCCGGACGGTCAGCGTTTGGCATACGTGTCTTTTGAAAATAAAAAATCTCAGTTAGTTGTGCACAATTTAGGCTCAGGTCAACGCAAAGTGGTTGCGGCATTTCCGGGACATAACGGTGCGCCGGCATTTTCTCCCGATGGCTCGCGTTTAGCCTTTGCCAATAACCAGGACGGAAAATTAAATATTTATGTAATGAATTCGAATGGTGGACAACCTACGAAATTGACTAGCGGAGCCGGTAACAATACCGAGCCGAGCTGGACGCCTGATGGCCGTATCTTGTTCACGTCCGATAGAAGCGGTTCACCGCAAGTGTATTCAATGAGCTCGTCAGGCGGCGGTGCGACATTGATCGGTGGTGGTCGTAGTTATAGCGGCCAGATGAGTTCTGACGGTAAATCGTTAGTGATGATTTCGGGTGACAATGTTGTTAAATACGATACGGCGACAGGTGCATCGGAGGTGTTAAGTTCTACTTTCTTAGACGAAAGTCCGAGCCTCTCACCTAATGGAATTATGATTATCTATAGCTCTACCCAAGGACTAGGAAAGGTGCTACAATTAGTGTCCGCAGACGGACGCTTTAAAGCTCGGTTGCCAGGAAGTGATGGACAAGTCAAATTTCCTGCTTGGTCACCATACTTAACAAAATAAACTCTGAGGAGAAATTTAATGAAATTAGCAAAATTATTGTTAGTTGCGCCAGTATTAGCATTAGCTGCATGTAGTTCATCAGACAACGATGCGAACGCTACAAACGGTGCGAATGCAGGACAACAATTCGGTGGTTACTCTGTTGAAGATTTACAACAACGTTACAACACCGTTTACTTCGCATTCGATAAATATGATATCGAAGGTGAATATCAACAATTGTTAGACGCACACGCAGCGTACTTAACAGCAACTCCGGCTGCTAAAGTATTAGTTGAAGGTAACGCTGACGAACGTGGTACTCCAGAGTACAACATCGCATTAGGTCAACGTCGTGCGGACGCAGTTAAAAACTACTTAGGTGCTAAAGGCGCTAACAATGTTTCAACTGTTTCTTACGGTGAAGAAAAACCTGCAGTGTTAGGTCACGACGAAGCTGCATACGCGAAAAACCGTCGCGCAGTATTAGCATACTAATTTAAAATTATTTTTGATTAGTATAAAAAACAGGCTCTTATGAGCCTGTTTTTGTTTATGGCGAGTAAAAGTGCGGTCAAAAAAATGAATGTTTTTTCGTATCGCTATATAAAAGAGGGAAAAACAAATACGATTATCTTATGATGAGAGAATAGTTTTACCTTTTTGTTTAATTGTTGAGTATTCGTTCAATCAAACAAAAAAATGTAAATTTTTGTTGATTATTAAATTTAAATCCGTATTATATCCACCCGTTGCACGACGTAATTGGGACGTGTAATGAAGTGGGTCGTTAGCTCAGTCGGTAGAGCAGCGGACTTTTAATCCGTTGGTCGAA
>CAUTMS010000002.1:0-283596 GCA_963539805.1 uncultured Actinobacillus sp.
CACACGCATAGCGTGTGGTTTTTATAGCTAGACGTTGTCTAGCTATAATAAAAAAGGAATACCGCCGGCATTCCTTTATGTCGTTTTACGCTATTTTCCTTAATAGCGAGATAAATTTAGCATATTTCGCTATAAGTTTAAATAACATTGAATATTATGTTTAATTCGTTAGAGATTATTCAGATCCAATACATCCGTCATATCAAACAGACCTTGTTTTTTATCGGCAATCCATTTCGCCGCCCGCACGGCACCATTCGCGAAAGTCATACGACTGGAAGCCTTATGCGCAATTTCCACCCGCTCACCGATATCTGCAAACCAAACCGTGTGTTCTCCTACTACGTCCGCCGCACGAATAGTGGAAAAACCGATTTCATCACGTTTACGTTCGCCGATTATTCCATCGCGACAGAACACGCCGTGGGTTTTTAAATCGCGCCCAAGGGTTTTGGCGATATGTTCGCCCATGGATAAGGCCGTACCGGAAGGCGCATCCACTTTATGACGATGGTGAGCCTCGATAATTTCGATATCGCAATAATCTCCCATCACTTTCGCCGCTTTTTCCAACAGTTTGAACACTAAATTCACGCCTACGCTGTAATTGGAGGCAAATACAATCCCGATCTTCTCCGCCGCCGCCTGAATCGCCGCTTTACCCGCATCATCAAAACCGGTAGTGCCTAAAATCACGTTTTTGCCTTTTTCTACGCAGCACGCCAAATGTTCAAGGGATCCTTCCGGACGAGTAAAATCAATCAATACGTCAAAATTATCGGCACAAGCCGCAAGGCTTTCCTCCACGCTAACGCCGATATGACCGATTCCCGCCAATTCGCCGGCATCGGAACCAATCAATGTCGAACCTTTACGTTCAAATGCCGCCCCCAGTTCTACGCCGTCCGCGGTCTGTATCGCCTGAATAAGCTGGCGTCCCATGCGACCGCCGGCGCCTACTACACCAATTCTTAATGTCATGTTTGTTTCCTTTTAATTACAGATAACTAAAAATACCGACAATTCCCTGATAAATTAAGTCTGCGCCGAATAATAAGAAAATCACGCCGGCAAAGTTATCAATATATCGGGTATATTTCGTATAAAAATCACGCACCAACTTGCGGGAAAAGAAAAAAGCAATCAAGCAGAAATACAGAAAAGTCTCGACACCGAGCAGAAAAATCACAACATAACTTTCCAGCGGTGAACTAATCTGCGCGGCAAAACCGGATAAAACGCTGGTAAAAAACACCACCACTTTACCGTTACTCAAATTAATCATTAAACCTTTGCCGATTTCTTTCACCAGATTCGTGCGCTGCTCATGACGATTGCCGTTGAGCTGAAGCGGCGTATTTTGAGTGATTTGCAGCATTTTAATACCGGAATAGGCCAAATAAGCGCCACCCAAACACATGATGATATAACTGGATAAAGGCGTAATATCATTCAGCACGGATAACCCGAAAACCGCAATAGTCGCCCAAAACCAAATGCCGATACCAATTCCGGCGGCGCCGGCAATGGCGTTAGGCGTCGTATCCGAGGCGGCTTTACGGCTCACATAGAAAAAATCCGGCCCGGGACTGGCAAGCCCTACTAAATTCACTAACAATACCGCCCACATAAATTACATTACTACCCTGGCAATCAATCGTAACACAATCATAGCATAAACCGCCGCCAGTATATCGTCGATCATAATACCGAAGCCGCTTTCCAGTTTTTGGTCAAAAATTCTGATAGGATAAGGCTTCAGAATATCGAAAAAACGAAAAACCGCAAATGCCGTCGCCACCCAATACCAACTTAATGTCGGCACCGCCAGCAAACAAAGCCAGATGCCGACAAATTCATCCCACACGATAGAACCGTGATCGTGCACGCCCATATCCTCTGCGGTTTTTTGGCAAATATAACACCCTAAAACGAAAGAAAGTGCGGTCAAAATTAAGAAAGAATTTGGTGTTAAGAAGTGTAAAAAAATTACGCCTATCATCGCTCCCGCCGCACTGCCCCAGGTGCCGGGCGCCTTACGAATCAAGCCGGTTCCGAAACCCAAGGCAAGCAAATGAACGGGATTGGTCAAACGAACGCGTGATAAAGGATGATTAGAATCTGTCATAAGAAATATCGGTGAAAAGTATTGCGTTTCATACTACTACAAAGCGAATAGGCTTTCAAACGCCTACTCGCTCAAATTTCAGATGATGAAAATCAGAAAAGATGTTCAAAACTTGAAATCTGCAATTGGATATTTTGGCCTTGGCGCCGAAATTGAATAGGTTTTTCCTCGTTTGCGGCGACAATGCGACCAATGCGAGTGACCGGCACATCAAATTCCTGGGCGTATTGTTCCAGCAACGGCTTTTTATCCGGCGATAAAGTAAAGCATAATTCATAATCCTCGCCGCCCTGCAATGCCAACCGCTCCGCCCGTTCTCTCCCGTATAAGCGTATCAAGGCGTCGGAACAAGGCAAGGCATCCAGATCCAAGATGGCGCTTAGCCGGCTGCGTTCTAAAATATGTCCGAGATCGCCCACTAAGCCGTCCGACAAATCCAACGCGCAGCGGGAAATCCGACGGCGCGCCAATGCCTGTCCTAATTGAATTCGGGGCATCGGATGAAGATTTCGGCGAATCAAAAATTCTTCGTAAAAATCGACCGCACTTTTGCGTTCGTGAAACAAATCCGAAAGCAAATGAAAACCAGCTAACCCGTCTCCCAACGTGCCGGACACATAAATTTCGTCGCCTTCCCGTGCCTGATGACGGCAAAGTGCGGTCGATTTTTCCACAAATCCGTGCGCCGTAATGGTCACGCTTAACTCCGCGCCCTGGGTCGTATCGCCGCCAATCAACTGAACCTGCCGGGCGTTTAACAGTTCAAACATCCCGCACGAAAACTCCGACAACCAAGTTTCATCGGCACGCGGCAAGGTTAATGCCAACGAAACCCAGGCCGGCTCCGCCCCCATTGCCGCCAAATCGCTCAAATTCGTCGCTACCGCTTTATAACCCAAATCATAGGGCGCAATATTCGGATAAAAATGCGAATTTTCCACCATGGTATCCGTTGTCACCACCAGCGTTTTACCCGCCGGAACGGTTAACATGGCGCAATCGTCACCGATAGACAACGCTACATCGGCTCGCCGCACGGATTGCGGTCGTTCAAAAAACTGACGAATAAGATTAAATTCCGAAGGCATAGATTTCTCAATGAAATTATCGCTTAGACCAGGCTTCGCATCCTTAAAACAGGTTGCCAAAGGTGATAAAAATAGCGGGCCGGAAGCCCGCTTTACGAATATTGATTATTTACGACCGAGCGCCGGCGCAATTCGGTCTAACACGCCGTTGATATATTTATGGCTGTCTTCCGCACCGAAGGTTTTTGCCAGTTCAATGGCTTCGTTGATGACCACTTTGTAAGGCACGTCCGATTCGTATTTCAGTTCGTAAGTCGCCAAACGCAACACGGCTTTTTCAATGGGAGTCAGTTCGTCTGCGGCACGGTCTAAAAACGGCGCGATTGTGGCGTCAATCGGCTCTAAATAAGCGACCGTATTACGGAATAGCTTACGAAAATAAGGCACATCCGCACCTTTTATATCCTGCTCGGCAATAAAATTTAATTCTACTTCCGCCGCGTCGTTGTTAGATACCGCCCAGGAATATAACGCCTGAACGGCACATTCGCGCGCCCGGCGACGCGGTGAAGATTTTTTCTTTTGTTCTGTCATGTTTATTATGCCGCTTTGATTTGATTTAACAGGTTCACCATTTCTAACGCCACCATTGCCGCTTCCGCGCCTTTGTTACCCGCTTTGGTGCCGGCGCGCTCAATCGCCTGTTCGATGTTTTCGGTGGTGAGCACACCGAACGCCACCGGAATATCGGAATTCAGCGAAACGTTGCCCAATCCGCTGCTGGCTTCACCCGCTACGTATTCGAAATGCGCCGTGCCGCCGCGAATCACGGTGCCTAAGGCTACAATCGCATCGAATTTTTTCGTTTCCGCCAAACGGCGTACGGCCAGAGGTAATTCGTATGCGCCCGGCACTTTTACCAACGTAATGTTTTCGTCTTTCACTTCGCCCACGCGTTTTAACGCATCAACGGCACCTTCCACCAAACTGTCGTTAATGAAATGATTGAAACGCGCAACTACCACGGCGATTTTGGCTGTCGGTGCGGTTAATTTACCTTCTAAAATCTTCATATTCTTTCCTCTTTTCTCAAATGGGATAATTAGGGCTGGATTCTATCATAAAAAAATGGCTCTATCAGCAGTTATCTTCGCGGCGGTGCGTTTCCGGCAAAGATTATTGCCAAGCCTGTAAAATTAAGGTTACAACTTAAAAAATTCCAGCTAAAATAACCGCACTTTAACACTCTATAAGGAACCGCTTTATGCGTAATAAAACTTTTGGTAGCGCCTTGATTGTTGCAGGCACCACCATCGGCGCGGGCATGGTATCAATGCCGCTGACTTCGGCGGGAATGGGCTTCGGTCTCACCTTGTTGCTGCTAGTGATTCTATGGGCGTTACTTGCTTACAGTGCGCTGCTTTTTGTTGAAGTCTATCAAAAAGCGGAACGTCGCGATGCCGGGATCGCCACACTGGCAGAACAATATTTCGGCATGGCCGGACGCGCCCTGGCAACGGTTGCACTTGTGGTATTTATGTTTGCAATCTTAACCGTTTACGTGTTGATGAGCAGTGATTTGATTTCGACCGTATTGCCGTCTTTACAGGAATACGGCAAGGAAATTTCTGTAATTTTCACGGTTTTCTTCGGGATTTTTATCGTTGCCGGAACCGGTCAAGTGGATCTGGCAACCCGCATGCTGTTTATTGCCAAACTGGCGGCATTAGTGGTGCTGCTGTTCTTTATGCTGCCGAAAGTTACCATGGAAAACCTGATGGCACTGCCGTTAGATAAAGCTTTATTGATTTCGGCCAGCCCGTATTTCTTCACCTCTTTCGGCTTTCATGTGGTGATTCCAAGTATTAACAGTTATCTTGAAGGTGACATCAAACGCCTGCGCATCGCCATTCTGGGCGGCACGGCATTACCTTTATTTGTTTATATTTTATGGCAAATGGCGACCCACGGCGTTCTGAGTCAAACGGAATTCATCCAAATTCTGAATAACGATCCGACGTTAGGCGGCTTGGTCAGTGCCGTCACACAAATTACCGGCAGTGAAATGATCGGTTGGTCCGTGCGTTTGTTCTCGTTATTTGCTTTAGCGACCTCGTTTTTAGGCGTTGCATTAGCTCTGTTCGATTGCCTGGACGACTTACTCCAACGGGTCAATATTCGTGCGGGACGTATCGCTTTAGGCATGTTCACCTTCCTGCCGACACTCTTTTTCGCCCTATTTTATCGCGATTTTTTAGCCGTGTTAGCCTTAGCCGGCCAAATGTTCACTTTCTACGGCTTAATATTGCCGGTGGGCATGGCGTGGATGGCGCGTAAACGTTATCCCGATTTGGCTTATCGGGTAAAAGGCGGCAACATCACGTTATTGCTCGCCCTGATTCTCGGCTTGCTCATCATGAACGTGCCGTTCTTAATCGATATGGGTTATTTGCCGAAAGTTATCGGTTAATCCTTTTAAGGCCTCAATGTTCGTTGAGGCTTTTTATTATCTGCCGTTCATAAAAAAACATGCGATTTTTTGACCGCACTTTTTCGATCCGTTACAATCCTAGAACGTCTTTTTTACTTTTTACGAAATACTTATGCTTTCACTTTCCGCTTTCGAACCCTCACTCAATCGACTCGCCGCCGGCTTAACCGAACGTTTTCCCGAACGCTTTCCGCCGAATTTTGCCGCCCGAAACGCAAATACTCCGCTCATGCTGCAAGCCATTGCCATGTCGGATTTCGTGGAAAAAGTGTGGCAAAATCAACCGCACTTTTTAGCCGAATGCTGGCAAACGATTCCTACTTTGGCGGATTGCGAAAAATATTCCGAACGCTTATCGGCCTTGCTGGCACAGACGGAAACGGAAGAACAGCTTTATCGCGTTTTGCGCCGGTTCCGTAATCGCGAAATGGCGAAACTCAGTTTATGCCAAAGCCTGAATCGCGGTACGGTGGAAGAAATTTTTATTCGCTTGTCTCAGCTGGCGGAAAGTCTGATTATCGGCGCGCGGGACTGGCTTTACGCGCAAGCCTGTTCGGAAATGGGAACGCCGACGGATCGACACGGCAATCCGCAACGGCTTTATATTTTAGGTATGGGAAAACTGGGCGGATTCGAGCTGAATTTTTCTTCCGATATCGATTTAATTTTTACTTATCCGGAAAACGGTGAAACCCAGGGAGCGCGCCGTTCGGTGGATAATCAACGCTTTTTTACCCGCCTCGGACAACGTTTAATTAACGCGCTGGATCAATTTACCGCCGACGGTTTCGTTTACCGCACCGATATGCGTCTCCGGCCTTTCGGTGACAGCGGCGCGCTGGCCCTAAGCTTTGCCGCCATGGAAACCTATTATCAGGAACAAGGGCGGGATTGGGAACGTTACGCCATGATTAAAGGCAGAATTTTAGGCGCGGATGAGGTGGATCCGAATGTCAATGCTTTGCGTCAAATGTTACGCCCGTTCATTTACCGCCGTTACATCGATTTCAGCGTGATTCAGTCATTACGCGAAATGAAAGGCAAAATTGAACGGGAAGTCCGCCGGCGCGGATTAGCGGATAACATCAAATTAGGCGCGGGCGGCATTCGCGAGATCGAATTTATCGTGCAGGTTTTCCAGCTTATCCGCGGCGGACGGGAAGTGGCGCTGCAACAGCACGCTTTATTAAATCTGTTGCCTGAAATCGAAAAGCTGCAATTATTAACCGCGCAACAACGTCAGGATTTAACCCAAGCCTATTTGTTCTTACGGCGAGTGGAAAATGTGTTACAGGCAATAGACGATAAACAAACTCAATTATTACCGACGGAAGAAACGGATCGACAACGTTTAATCGCGGCAACGGCGGAATTTACCCGATGGGATGAAAACCGACAGACAACCGTTGTGCGCTATCCCATCCGCGATTGGCAAAGTTTTTATACCGTTTTACAGGAGCAACAGCAAAAAGTGCGGTCGGTTTTTAATCAATTAATCGGTGATGAAAACGATACGGAATCCAATGCGGAAAACAGTGATTGGGTGGACTTTTTAGAAATCGACAATAATGAAATCATGGCGATTCTGGCGGAAAATCAAATTCCGGAAAGCGAAACCGAGGAAATCTGCGAAAAACTGATTCAGTTCAAGGACAGTCTGGCTCGCCGCCCCATCGGCACGCGCGGTCGGGAAGTCTTAAGCCAATGGCTGCCTTACTTGTTGTCGCAAATTTTTGCCCATCCGTCCTATCGCATCTTATTGCCGCGGATTTTGAATATCGTGGAAAAAATTGTCACACGCACCACTTATCTGGAGTTATTGCAGGAAAATCCGCAAGCTTTGGAACAGTTGATCGAACTTTGTTCGCAGTCACAGATGATCGCCGAACAAATGGCGCGCCATCCGATTTTATTGGACGAATTGTTGGATCGCAAAGCATTGCTGGATTTGCCGTCATTTGAAAATTATCCGGCCGAATTGCAGCAATATTTGCTGCGTCTGCCTGAAGATGACGAAGAACAATACATCAATGCTCTGCGTCAGTTCAAACAAACGACCTTGTTACGGGTAGCCGCCGCGGATATTTTAGGCGAGCTGCCGGTAATGAAAGTCAGCGATCACCTCACTTATCTGGCGGAAGCCATTATTGCGGCGGTGGTTAATCTGGCCTGGCAGCAAATGATAACGCGTTTCGGAGTACCGGAACATTTGGCGACGGGCGAAAAAGGATTTTTGGTGATCGGATACGGCAAACTCGGCGGCATTGAGTTGGGATATAAATCCGACTTGGATCTGGTTTGTCTGTATGATGCCCGCGAAGGCTATACGGTCGGAGGGAAAAAACAAATCGATATTAACCAATTCTATCTTCGTCTTACCCAAAAAGTTGTCAGTATTTTCAGCATGAAAACCAGTGCGGGGATTTTGTACGAAGTCGATATGCGTCTGCGCCCTTCCGGCGAAGCCGGCGTATTATGCAGTTCGCTTAAAGCTTTCGAGTATTATCAACATAATGACGCCTGGACATGGGAAACCCAAGCATTGGTCCGCGCCCGTGCGGTTTACGGCGAACCGGTTCTGCGTCAAGAATTTAACCGCATTCGTTGTGAGGTGCTGTCGGCTAACCGCGATTTGGATAAACTCAAAACCGATGTACGGGAAATGCGCGAAAAAATGTATTTACATTTGGCGAATACGGATAAAACCCGTTTCAATATTAAAACCGATGCGGGCGGCATTACCGATATTGAATTTATCGCGCAATATCTGGTGCTTGCCAATGCGCCGCAAAATGTCGATCTGGCTTATTGGTCGGATAATGTCCGGATTTTTGATGTGATGGCAAGCAACAACGTGATGTCGCTGGATATGGCGGAAAGCTTGAAAGACTGTTATACCAGTTTGCGCAACCGAATCCATCGTTTGAATCTGCTCGGCGAGCCGTCCGTTGTGCCCGCTTCCGAATTTGCGGAAGTGCGGTCATTTATTCAACAGGTTTGGAAACGGTTATTTACATAAAAAATAAAGAGGCAAACGCCTCTTTTTAACTTTCATCCGCTCACAAACTATTTGATAATGCGCAAATGCGATGCGGATTTTTTATCCGATGGCATTTTCTTCGCGACGGATTTTTCTTTCGATTTTTCGCCCGCACTTTTTACCGGTGTAAGCTGTGTTTTATCCAATTCGTCATAAATCGGTTCCGGTTCAAACATCACGCCGTCACCGTTTTCACGGGCATAGATCGCAATCGCCGCCCCCATGGGAATATATAAATTACGGGGAATACCCTGGAAACGCGCGCTGAATTCAATGGCGTCATTGCCGAGCGCCAGATTGCCCACCGCAGCTTCCGAAAGATTCAACACAATTTGCCCGTCCTTAACATATTCCTGCGGCACATCCACACCATAATAAGTGGCGTCAACCACAAGATAAGGAGTAAATCCGTTATCCAGCAACCAATCATAATAGGCGCGTAATAAATAAGGGCGTTTCGGTGAAGATTTGAATTCCATTATTTGTCATCCATCAAATTTTTAGGGGCGACGCTGCCGATAGATTGCATAAAAGAATCGCGAGTGAAAATACGTTCCATATAGCCTTTCAACGCTTTACTACCGGCGCCGGTAAATTCCACGCCCATTTCTTTTAATTTCCAAAGTAACGGCGCAATATAGCAGTCAACCAAACTAAATTCATCATTCATGAAATAGGAATATTGATTAAAAATCGGGGCGATTGCCAGAAATTCTTCTTTTAGTTGTTTTAATGCTTCCGCACGTTCCGCCGCCGTGCCGTTTTCCGCTTTTTCGAGCGTTGGATACCAGTCTTGTTCAATTCGCATCGTTAGTAAACGTTTTTTACCGCGATCAACCGGATAAACCGGCATTAACGGCGGATGCGGGAAGCGTTCGTCCAGATATTCCATAATAATGCGCGAATTATAAAGCACCAGATCGCGATCAACCAATGTGGGCAATGAGCCGTACGGATTCAGTTCCATTAATTCTTCCGATACAGCTTGGGGATCGACATTTTCCGTCTCATAAGCGACACCTTTTTCCGCTAAGACAATACGCACTTGATGGCAATAAATATCCGATTTATTAGAAAAAAGAGTCATTATTGAACGTTTATTTGCCGCACTGGTCATTTATTCCTCCGCTGACGATATAAAAATGAGTTAACAGCCTTCTCTTCGGCCGTTCTGAAATCAGGTTAAAAAATATCTTGCTATTTTAGCATAAACTACCGATTGATTTCCAAATTATCCAGGTTATTTTTGAATTTATCCTGAATTAAATATAAAAAAATTGCAGCCCTTCTGGACTGCAATTCTTGAAATACAAACGTAATATAAAATTAACGTTTTGAGTATTGCGGACGACGACGTGCTTTGTGCAAGCCCACTTTTTTACGTTCAACACGACGGGCATCGCGGGTGACGAAACCTGCTGCGCGCAGCGCCGGACGTAATGACTCGTCATATTCCATTAACGCACGTGTAATACCGTGACGGATAGCACCCGCTTGACCAGAAATACCACCACCTTTAACAGTGATGTAAAGGTCTAATTTATCTGTTAACTCAACTAATTCTAATGGTTGACGAACGATCATACGTGAAGTTTCACGACCGAAGTAAACTTCTAAAGAACGTTGGTTAATGGTGATGTTACCACTGCCCGGTTTGATAAATACACGAGCTGAAGAGCTTTTGCGGCGACCTGTGCCGTAATTTTGATTTGCTGCTGTCATTTTTCTGCTCCGTGATTAGATATCTAAAACTTGTGGTTGTTGCGCAGCGTGTTCATGTTGTGAACCTGCGTATACTTTCAGTTTGCGGAACATTGCACGGCCTAACGGACCTTTCGGCAACATACCTTTAACCGCAATCTCAATCACCGCTTCCGGACGGCGAGCAATCATTTCTTTAAACGTCGCTTGTTTGATGCCGCCTACATAGCCTGTGTGCCAGTAGTAAACTTTATCGGTTTCTTTACGACCCGTCACCGCGACTTTATCCGCATTGATCACGATGATGTAATCACCGGTATCCACGTGCGGAGTGTACTCGGCTTTATGTTTACCACGAAGACGACGCGCTAATTCGGTTGCTAAACGACCTAACGTTTTACCTGTCGCATCTACTACATACCAGTCACGTTTAACCGTTTCCGGTTTTGCTACAAAAGTTTTCATTAATTTAATTACCAATATTTGATATTAATACCCAGTACTCTCACGAGTACAACCATGATCTTAATCAACACCCCTTCGAGTGTGATCTCGACAAAATAACGGGCGGCGGGAAAACCGCACCGTTCACAGGGTCGCGTGATTATACATAAAACGACGGACGAATGCCAGCCATAAAATAAACAATTTGTGGCAAAAGTGCGGGCAAAATTCGCTTTATTTTTAAGGCGGTTCAATTTTTAAAATATTTCGCCGGAATGCGGATAAGGTTCATATGAAAAACGTCACCCGCGGTTTACGTCGCCTCAAAACAAAAAAAACCGCTTAATAAGCGGTTTTTTTTGTGATTTGGTGCTTCGGGCGAGACTCGAACTCGCACATCCTGAGGACACTGCCACCTGAAGACAGCGTGTCTACCAATTCCACCACCGAAGCGATATACGGCGCGCATTGTATCGGGGATTTGAATCACTGGCAAGTAGTTTTCTGCAAAATTTTTCTTTTGTCGCCGTATTAACGTAAAAAATCAAAAAACGCTTTCCTTTCCCCTAAAAGTCGCTATGATATAGCCGTTTAAAAAATGCGGTCAATTTCGACCGCACTTTAAAACTATCTCATCCAACGTCCTGTTGGGGAAAGATAAAAAAGCTGAAACGCTTTTTTTAATAAGTAGCGAGTCAAATGCCCCATGGCGTCTGTTTTTACAGAAAGCTTAGGCTTCCCGCAAGGCACCGACTTATTTTTTTCACCTCTCGTAGAAGGTTTATATTAAATGACAATTATCACGCCAGTTCAAGCCGTTCTAGCTTCCAATCAACATTTCTTAGATCGTCAGGATGCAATGGAATCCAACGTTCGCAGCTATCCGCGCAAACTTCCTTTTGCTTATGCCAAAGCGCAGGGTTGCTGGGTCACCGACGTTGAAGGCAACGAATATCTCGATTTTTTAGCCGGCGCAGGAACGTTAGCATTAGGTCATAATCACCCGGTGTTAATGCAATCCATTAAAGACGTGTTAGACAGCGGTTTGCCGTTGCATACCCTGGATTTAACCACGCCGCTGAAAGACGCTTTCACGGAGGAATTATTATCGTTCTTCCCGAAAGATCAATATATTTTACAATTCACCGGCCCGTCCGGCGCCGATGCCAACGAAGCGGCAATCAAATTGGCCAAAACTTATACCGGCCGCGGTAATGTCATCGCTTTTTCCGGCGGTTTCCACGGCATGACTCACGGCGCTTTATCCTTAACCGGTAATTTAGGCGCCAAAAATGCCGTGCAAAACCTCATGCCTGGCGTGCAATTTATGCCGTATCCGCACGAATACCGCTGTCCGTTCGGTATCGGCGGCGAAGCGGGCGCCAAAGCGGTTGAACGCTATTTCGAAAACTTTATCGAAGACGTAGAAAGCGGCATGGTTAAACCGGCCGCCGTGATTTTAGAAGCCATTCAAGGTGAAGGCGGCGTGGTGCCGGCGCCCGTTTCATTCTTACAAAAAGTCCGTAAAGTCACGCAAAAACACGGTATTTTAATGATTGTGGACGAAGTCCAGGCCGGTTTCTGCCGCAGCGGTAAAATGTTCGCCTTTGAACATGCCGGTATCGAGCCGGATATTGTGGTGATGTCCAAAGCGATCGGCGGCAGCCTGCCGTTAGCGGTTTTAGCCATTCGTAAAGAATTCGACGCCTGGCAGCCCGCCGGTCACACCGGAACGTTCCGCAGCAACCAATTAGCCATGGCGACGGGTTACGCTTCGCTGAAAATCATGCGTAAAGAAAACCTCGCGCAAAACGCCCGGGAACGCGGTGAATACTTAACCGCCGCATTACGCAAATTAAGCCGGGAATTTCCTTGTATCGGCAATGTGCGCGGCCGCGGTTTGATGATGGGGATCGACATCGTGGACGAACGCCAACCCGCAGACGGCACCGGCGCTTATCCGCAGGACGCCGAATTAGCGGTGGCGATTCAAAAAGCCTGTTTTAACAATAAATTATTGTTGGAACGCGGCGGACGCAACGGTAATGTGGTGCGTATTCTTTGCGCGGTAAACATTAATCAGGCGGAATGCGAAGAATTTATCAAACGCTTCAAACAATCCGTGGCGGATGCGGTTAAAGCCGTGCGCGGTTAATTAAAAGTGCGGTCGAATTTTCGCAAGTTTTTTTGGGGAAATCCGGCCGCTGTCATTCTTACGGGCGGGCTTGCCGGTCCGCCTTTTATATATCGATTGGCAGGTCGGTAAACTCCGCCGACCCAATACGGAATTTGATAAATATGGCAGATATTTCGAAACACAGACAATCGCTTTTTTGCAGCGATGCGCAATCCGTCGCGGATTATGAAACGATGATGAACGATGCGGTAAAAGCGGTTTCCAACTGGCTTAAAAACGAAAAAATGTACACCGGCGGTTCAATCAAAGAATTACGCGTGACTATCGGCGGTTTTACCCCAAGCAAAGAAGGCCTGGGCATAAAAAAATCGCTGGATCATTTGGTGGAAATTTTTTTGAATCCAAGTTTGAAAGTGCACCACCCGCATTCGCTCGCCCATTTACACTGCCCAACCATGGTGACCAGCCAAATTGCGGAAGTATTAATCAATGCGACCAATCAATCCATGGATTCCTGGGATCAAAGCCCGGCCAGTTCCATTATGGAAGAGCATTTAATCGACTGGCTTCGTCAAAAAGCCGGCTATGGCAAAGGCACCTCAGGCGTATTTACTTCGGGCGGTACCCAATCAAACCTGATGGGCGTATTACTCGCGCGCGATTGGGCGGTGGCGAACAACTGGAAGAATGAAGACGGCACCGAATGGTCCGTTCAACGCGACGGTTTGCCGGCGGACGCATTGAAAAAAATCAAAGTGGTTTGCTCTGAAAATGCCCATTTCTCCGTGCAAAAAAATATGGCGATGATGGGCATGGGCTTTCAATCCGTCGTCACGGTACCAACCAATGCCAACGCAAAAATGGATATTGCCGCCCTTGAAAAAACCTTGAATCAGCTTAAAACGGAAGGCAAAATCACGGCTTGTATCGTGGCGACCGCAGGTACAACCGATGCGGGCGCTATTGATGACTTAAAAGCCATCCGCAAACTGGCTGATCAGCACAAAGCCTGGTTACACGCGGACGCGGCCTGGGGCGGCGCTTTGCTGTTATCAAAAGATTATCGCCATTTGCTAGACGGCATCGAACTTACCGATTCCGTCACGCTGGATTTTCATAAACACTTCTTCCAAACCATTTCCTGCGGCGCGTTTTTATTGAAAGATCCGGCAAACTACCGTTTCATCGACTACAAAGCGGATTATCTGAATTCCGAATACGACGAACAACACGGCGTGCCGAATCTGGTGTCTAAATCGCTGCAAACCACCCGCCGCTTCGACGCCTTAAAATTGTGGTTCACGCTGGAAGCTTTAGGCGAAGATTTGTACGCGTCCATGATCGATCACGGCGTCAAACTGACCAAACAAGTGGAAGCCTACATTCAAGACGCCGAAGGCTTGGAAATGCTGGTTCCGACCCAATTTGCCGCGGTGCTGTTCCGGGTAAATCCGAAAGGCTATCCGCCGGAATTCGTGGATGCATTAAACCAAAATGTGGCGGATGAGCTGTTCGCCCGCGGAGAAGCCAATATCGGCGTCACTAAAGTCGGCGATACACAATCGCTGAAAATGACGACTTTAAGCCCGATTGCCACGCTGGAAGACGTGAAAGCGTTGCTGAATTTGGTGTTAGCGGAAGCGGAACGCATTAAAGACGCCATCGCCGACGGCATGTACGTTCCGCCGATTGATTAAAAAAATCGTGCGAAAATCGCCCGCACTTTAGCGGAAATTTTCCGTTTAAGCGCGGGTGGTTCGCGTTTCATTCGGCGGAAATGTGATCTACCGCAAATAACCCACAAGTCAGACAAGACAAACGCCGATTTTCCCGTTATGATAAACAAAAATAAAAAGGAGGCATTTATGCAAACCTGGACGACTGAAATGTGGCAAGCGGCGGGCATCGGACTTGCTGTGGGAATCGTTATCACTTATCTCATTTTGCGCCTCACCAAGGGTTCGGTAAAAAAACAGGCGCAAACCGAAAGCGAATTACAACAAGCCAAATCCGCCTTGCAAAAACAGGAAGAATTGCTGGAAAAACATTTTGCGGAAAGTGCCGATTTATTTAAAGTGCTGGCGCAGGATTATCAGAAAATTTATCGTCATCTGGCGAAATCTTCCGACGAATTAATGCCTAACGCCAAAACGAAAGGATTGTTCCTGCAAAGTTTTATGAATTCCGATAAATCCACCGCCGCCGTTGAAAAAGATCATCAGCCGCGGGATTATTCGGAAGGTTCTTCCGGCTTATTTAAAGCGGAACGCTAATCGAATCAAGTGAAAAAGAGCGGGTATTTTACCGGCTCTTTTTTTATTCTCCGTCGAAAAAACAATGAAAATTTCGCCCGCACTTTTATTCGGACCGAATGAAATCTTAACAAATTCTCGGCAACGGTTCGTTGGCGGGTAAATCCAGTAAACGGCTTTGCCCGAAAATTCCCGCCAAACGCACTTTTTTATCTTCGGTCACCTCACCGATGAGGGCGGCATTTTGGCCTAATTGATGGCGCTGAAGTGCGGTCAGAATTTCCGCTGTTTTTTCAGCTTCGGCAATAATCACCAACTTCCCTTCGTTAGCGAAATTTAACGCTTCCAATCCCAGAATTTCACAGATTCCGCGAACTTCGCTGCGAATCGGTAACGCCGCTTCTTCAATGCGCATGCCCAAGTCGCGGGCTTGCGCATATTCGTGCAACACGGCATTTACGCCGCCGCGCGTGGCGTCGCGCACGGCTTTTATTCCGTCAATCGGACGAAGCAGATCAATTAACGGCGTCAGCACGGCGCAATCGCTTTGTAACGCCGTCTGAATGCCGAGATTTTCCCGTAAGTTTAAAATCGTCGCGCCATGATCGCCGATGGTGCCGCTGATGATGATTTGATCGCCCGCTTCAATGCGGTGAGCGCCCCAGTCAAGATTGTCGGGAATCACGCCGATGCCGCTGGTATTGATGAAAATTTTATCCACGGCGCCTTTTTGCACCACTTTGGTATCGCCCGTCACCACCTGAACGCCGGCTTTCTGACAGGTTTCCGCCATAGCCTGAATGATGGTTTTCAATTCGCTCAGCGGCAACCCTTCTTCCAAAATAAATCCGCAGGATAAATATTTCGGCACCGCGCCGCCTACGGCGATGTCATTCAGCGTGCCGCAAACTGCTAATTTACCGATATTGCCGCCGGGGAAAAAAATCGGATCGATAACGAAACTGTCGGTAGAAAAGGCTAATTTTTGACCGCACTTTGTCAGTTCATTTAAAGGAATGCGGGCTTGATCTTCTCCTTGCGCGAGAATGGGATTGTTAAAAGCAGCAAAAAAATATTCCCGGATCAGTTTTTGCATTGCCGCACCGCCGTTGCCGTGCGCCATGGTGATAAAATCAGTCATAATAATCCTTTTGTGGTTGACTGCAATAAAATGGAAACCATTGAGGCATACCTTTCGTATGCCTCATCAATTTTTGTTTTAACCTGGCGGGCGCTTATTCCCGTCGGTATTGATAATATGCCGCACAAGCGCCTTCGGAAGACACCATTAATGCGCCGTAAGCGTTATCGGGATTACAACCCGTCCCGAACAACGGACAATCGGCGGGTTTGCATTTGCCCGTCAGCACGTCGCCGCAACGGGAATCAGGATCGTCCGCTACGCGTTGAGGCTGACTGTGAAAATAAATTTCCGCATCAAATTGACGATATGCCGGCGTCAATTCTACGCCCGATTCTTCGATCTCGCCCAATCCTCGCCATTCGCTGCGGGCTTTCGGTTGAAAAACCTCCGCTATGGCGCGTTGCGCTAAAGCATTGCCGTTTTCATGCACGATACGTTTGTACTGATTTTCAATTTCGCAGCGTCCGTCCGCAAATTGCTGCACCAACATCACGATAGATTGCAAAATATCCAGCGGTTCAAAACCGGTAATTACAAAAGGCTTATGAAATTGATCACACAACGTTTGATAAGGTTGCGAGCCAATCACCATGCTGACATGCCCCGGCGCGATAAATCCGTCTATTTTGATTTGATCCTGCGACAGCAGGCTGCGCAAAGTCGGAATAATCGTGATATTCTGACATACAATACGAAAATTCCGCACGCGCTGTTTTTTGGCCTGTTGCAGCGTGACAGCCGTACTTGGCATGGTAGTTTCAAAACCGAGGGAAAAAAACACCACTTGTTTATCCGGATTATTCAGCGCCAGGGTTAACGCATCCAACGGCGAATACACAATACGAACGTCCGCGCCTCGCGCTTTGGCTTCCAGCAACGAGCCTTTACGCCCTTTCACCCGCATAGCGTCGCCGAAAGTACAGAAAATCACATGCGGTTTTTCCGCGATTTCAATACAAACGTCAATGCGCCCCATCGGCAACACGCAAACCGGGCAACCGGGCCCGTGAATAAATTCAACGGACGGCGGCAACAGACGATCCAGCCCGAATTTGAAGATCGTATGAGTATGACCGCCGCAGACTTCCATTAAATACAATGGATTTTCCGCCGTAAAGTGCGGTAAATTTTTCATGAGTTTTTTCAGCCGTCGCACCAGACTTTCGGCCAGTTTCGGATCGCGGAATTCATCAACAAACCGCATGTTAATTTCTGCCTAACCAGTTCAGCCAATCCTGCATGCCTTCGCCGGTGACGGATGAAAGCCGAATCACTTCGATATTCGGATTAATGCGTTTGGCGTTTTCGATGCATTTGTCCACATCGAATTTCAGATACGGCAACAAATCGATTTTGCTTAAAATCATCAAACCGGACGCCGCAAACATGTGCGGATATTTCAACGGTTTGTCTTCGCCTTCCGTCACGGATAAAATCACTACTTTTGTTTTTTCGCCCAAATCAAATTCGGAAGGACACACCAGATTGCCCACGTTTTCGATAAACAGAACGGAATCCGCCTGCGGTTTTAATTTCACCAGCGCTTCGGCAATCATTTTAGCGTCCAAATGACAGCCTTTGCCCGTATTCACCTGAATCGCCGGCACACCGGTTTCGCGGATGCGTTCGGCATCGTTTTCCGTTTGCTGATCGCCTTCAATTACGTAACAAGTGCGGTCGTTTTTTAACGCGTTTAAAGTGGAGGTCAACAGCGTGGTTTTGCCGGAACCCGGACTGGAAACCAGATTTAAGGTCAGAATATGATTTTTTTCAAATAGCTGACGATTTATCTCCGCCAGTCGGTTATTTTTTCCCAACACGTCCTGCTCGACTTTAAGCAGTCGTTTTTGATGTTCGTCCGGTTCTGTCGAATGGAAATGTGAATGTGAAAAATTCGGTAATTTGACCGCACTTTGGTCGTGCGAATGAGGCAATTCGCCTATTCGGACTTGATCCGGGTGACCACAACCACAGGTTGTACACATAATGCTCTCCCACGTTATAAACGTTGTTATAAAATTGTAAAAACAAAAACGGGATTAGCATAACACTAACCCCGTCGGATGGAATTGACCGAGATCAATTCCCTACTCATCAGCGGGAATTTCCGCTTGACAATGCGGACAATCCAAAAAATGTTTTTCATTATTGTGTACAATGTAATGCCCCATTTTCTTGGCTTTGGTATCAAGATAACCCACGTTATAGCGATTTTCGCCTACATTCAACGGCACCCTTTCCACCACATTAATTCCCGCCGCTTTCATGGTTTCGATTTTTGCCGGATTATTGGTCAATAAACGCACCGCTTTCACGCCCAACTGCTCAAAAATATCGGCGCACACGGAAAAATTGCGTTCGTCCGCTTTAAAACCGAGCGCCAGATTCGCTTCAATGGTATCCATCCCCTGATCCTGCAAGGCATAAGCGCGGATTTTGTTAATCAACCCGATGCCGCGACCTTCTTCACGATGATAAACCAACACGCCGCGACCTTCCTGACTGATTTGTCGCAAAGCGCTGGCAAGCTGAAAGCCGCAATCGCATTTCAAACTATGTAAAGCATCGCCGGTTAAACATTCGGAATGAATGCGCGCCAGCACGGGTTGGCCGTCTTCTACGTCACCCATGACCAAAGCGACATGTTCTTTTTTCGTGTCGGGAAATTCAAATCCCACAATTTTGAAAATACCGAATTCCGTGGGTAAAGTGGCTTCAGTCACACGCTGAATTTTTGCCATAGATAAATTCCTTATTCTGATTTTGCCGCGCTAATGATAGAATGCTGAATTTAATTAAGATCTCATCATTAGGAGCGCTATTTATGCTAAAACGCCTGTCATTATATACGTTTTTACTCTGTCTTGTGCCAATTTTTGTATGGATTTTTTCCTGGAAATGGGCCGGAGACGCTCATCTTACCCAATTTGATCATTTTCTTTATTGGCTGACGGAAACCGGCAGTTCGCCTTACGCCATCATCACTTGCGTTGTGTTCGCTTTGCTTTTCGCACCCATTTTTCCGACTCGTCAAAAATGGATTCTGGCGGTCGTCGTGATGGCGCTCGCCACCTGCGTCACCCAAGGCATTAAAAGCGTTTCCAAATCCGTTTTTGCCGAACCCCGTCCGTTTATTATCGAACTTACGGAAAAATCCGGTGTTTCTGCGGAATATTTCTACGATCATCCGCGTCAACAGCGGGAAGTGTTGGTGAATCAATTCTATGCCGACAAACCGGAAACCCCGGATTGGTTAAGCCGTCACCGCGAAAACGAAACCGGCTACTCTTTCCCTTCCGGTCATACTATTTTTGCCGTCACCTGGCTGTTACTGGCGGTCGGTTTTACGGAAATTTACGGTCGATGCAAATCCACTTCCAAACTCTTAGTGGCGGGAACCTTTCTGTGGGCGCTATTAATGCTTGTCAGCCGTTTACGCCTCGGCATGCACCATCCCGTTGATCTGTTAGTCAGCACCCTAATCGCCTGGATAATTAATTGCAGCATTTTCTGGTATTTACGGAAAAAAGCGATCTTCGTCAAAGAATAAAGCGGAAAGTGCGGTTAAAATTCTCAAAATTTTTTTGTATAAGGAGAAATGTATGCTATACGGACTTGATATCGGCGGGACGAAAATCGAACTCGCCGTATTCAATGACAAATTGGAAAAACAATACAGCGAACGCGTACCGACCCCGCAGGAAAGCTATGAAGACTGGTTGTCCGCCATTGTAAATCTGGTACAAAAGGCTGATGACAAATTCGGTTGCAAAGGTTCCGTAGGCTTAGGTTTGCCGGGTTTCGTCAATCACGAAACCGGCATCGCGGAAATCACCAATATTCGTATTGCCGATAACAAACCGATTTTAAAAGATCTGTCCGAACGATTGGGACGCGAAGTCCGGGCGGAAAACGACGCCAACTGCTTCGCCCTGTCCGAAGCCTGGGACGAAGAAAACCAGCAATATCCTTTCGTTTTGGGATTAATTCTCGGCACCGGTTTCGGCGGCGGCTTGGTGTTCAACGGCAAAATCCATTCGGGCAATATCGGCATGGCGGGCGAATTGGGTCACATTCAGTTGAATTATCACGCGCTGAAACTGCTCGGTTGGGATAAAGCGCCGATTTACGAATGCGGTTGTGGCAACAAAGCCTGTTTAGACACCTATCTTTCCGGCCGCGGCTTTGAAATGCTGTATCGCGATCTGCAAGGCGAAGCTTTATCCGCCAAAGAAATTATCGATAATTTTTACGCGGGCGATGAAAGTGCGGTCGAATTTGTCGAACTTTTTGTCGAATTGGCGGCAATTTCCATCGGAAACATTATCACCGTGTTGGATCCTCATTTAATTGTGCTCGGCGGCGGTTTATCCAACTTCGATTATCTCTACGAAGCGCTGCCGAAAGCGCTGCCGCGCCATTTAATGCGCAGCGCCAACGTGCCGACCATTAAAAAAGCCAAATACGGCGATTCCGGCGGCGTACGCGGTGCGGCGGCGTTGTTTCTGGAAAAATAATACGTTTCCTCAAAAAGTGCGGTTAAATTTGACCGCACTTTTGTTTTTAGCGGTAAAATCTTATCGTTACAATTGATGACGGAGGTAAACATGGCAAACAAAAGCCTAACACGGCAAATATTCGACTATGCGCTGACACAATACGGTTCGCAGCCGGAATATTTATGGAAAACCTATCCCGATTACGCGGTTTTGCGTCATCAGGATAATCGCAAATGGTACGCCATTGTCATGAACGTGCCGAAAGCCAAACTGGGACTGGCAGGAACGGAGACCATCGATGTCATGAACGTGAAATGCTCGCCGGAAATTCTCAGCACATTCCTTGCTCAAGACGGCTTTTTGCCCGCCTATCACATGAATAAATCCCATTGGCTGACCGTCCGCCTCGACGGTTCGGTGGATAACGACACGATTTTCTTTCTGCTGAACGCCAGCTTCGATTTAACCGCCACCCGGCAAACCAAAAAACGGCTCGGTATCGCCCGTTATACGGAATGGATCGTGCCCGCCAACCCGAAATATTATGACGTGGAAAAAGATCTGCGCGAAGGCGGCGAAATTCTTTGGAAACAAAGCAATAATGTGGCGCCGGACGATATCGTATATATTTATGTCACCGCGCCGACGGCGGCAATCCGTTACAAATGCCTGGTGCTGGAGGTGAACATTCCGTACCGCCGACGCCATAATCATCTGCAAATAAAACGGGTGATGAAAATCCGCTGTTTAAAAGAATACGACAAGACATTGATTCCCCGTGAAAAAATGGCGCAATTCGGCGTTTCCGCAGTGCGAGGCCCGCGCCATATGCCTTACGGTTTAAAACAAGAAATCGATTTGATAAGCGATGAGCAACGAAAAACGTAAAAAGTGCGGTCAAATTTTTCATTGTTTTTGTGAGCTGCCTCACAATTTTTACAAACCGTTTTGCCTTTTCGCACAAATCGGATTAAACTGCGCTTCATTAGTCGGGGTGCTGCATTTTGCGGCTGAGATAATACCCGTGAACCTGATACAGCTAATACTGGCGTAGGAAACTAATTGCAACCTTCTAAAGTCGGATGTACGGCAGAATCGCCTGCCGCCTTCCATTAAATCAATTTTTCCTTCCCCAGATTGCCGGTCAATTTCATTTTGAATACAAAAGGAAACGCTATGCAATCCCATTATTTGCCCCTTGTGCGCAACCAAGCACCGCTTGTTCACTGCATGACCAATCTTGTGGTCACCAATTTTTCCGCCAACGGTTTGCTGGCATTGGGCGCTTCGCCTTTTATGTCCGTTACGCCGGAAGAAATTGCTGAAATTCAGAATTTCGCTCAAGCGCTATTGATTAATATCGGCACAATCAATGAAACCGATGTCAAAGCCATGCTGATTGCAGGCAAAGCCGCAAATAAAGCGGGTGTGCCCGTCGTATTGGATCCCGTAGGCGTCGGGGCCACCGCCTTTCGGCAAAAAATCACCCGACAACTGCTGGCCGAAATTAATTTTGCCGTAATCCGTGGGAATGCGGCGGAAATCGCTTTTCTGGCCGGTATAAACTGGCAGGGAAAAGGCGTCGATGCCGCAACCGGTGACAATGTTGCCGATTTAAGCCGTCTTGCGAAAACCGTTGCACAAAAATATCGATGTGTTACCGCTTTAAGCGGTGAAATCGATTTTATTAGTGACGGAAAGAATATCCGCCAAATTCAAAACGGTACGCAACTATTCCGGAAAGTGACAGGGTCGGGTTGTTTGTTAGGCGCCGTAATCGGGGCATTTTTAGGCGTCGCCCAACCCGCCGATTATTTCATCGCCTGCATTGAAGCCTGCGCGGTGTACGCCGTCGCAGGCGAACTTGCCGCTCAGGATCTGAGCCGTGAATCCGGCACGTTTGCAGTCAATTTTATCAATCGGTTAGGGACAATTGATGCGCTCCAACTTGCCGATAAAGCACGAATCCGCAAACTATAAGGAGCAAAATATGACCATACCTCAGGTTCTGACTATCGCCGGTTCCGACAGTGGCGGCGGCGCCGGTATTCAGGCGGATCTCAAAACGTTCCAAATGCGCGGCGTATTCGGAACCTCCGTCATTACCGCCGTTACCGCACAAAACACTTTAGGCGTTTTCGCGATTCATCCCGTTCCACCGGCAATCATTCAAGCCCAGCTAAAAGCGGTGGCGGAAGATTTCACCCTTTCCGCGGTAAAAATAGGTATGCTGGGCAATGCCGAGACTATCGCCTGTGTAGCGGAAGGATTAGAACAGTATTCGTTGCCGAATATCATTTTGGATCCCGTCATGGTTGCCAAAGGCGGTTCACCGCTGTTACAGCGAAACGCCGTAACGGCCTTAAAAAAACGGTTGATTCCCAAAGCGCATGTCATCACGCCGAACATTCCTGAAGCGGAAATCATTACCGGCATTAAAATCCGAAACGAACAAGCCGTTTTTGATGCCGCAAAAATTTTACACGAACTCGGTGCAAAAACCGTGATCATTAAAGGCGGCCATCTCGAAAATTCACAAAGCGTACGATGTAAAGATTGGTTTTTTTCGTCGCAAAATCATTTCGTGCTGAAATCCCCGCGCATTGATACCCGACACACCCACGGTACGGGTTGTACATTTTCCGCCTGCATCGCCGCGGAAACGGCAAAAGGCAAATGCATAGAACAAGCCGTCCGCATAGCGAAAAACTACATTTCCGCCGCCATCAGCCATTCGTTAAACATCGGGCACGGGCACGGACCGACAAACCATTGGGGCTATCAAGATACATAACATCAGATCCATGCTGTCCGTTTATTTTATTGCCGGAACGCAAGATTGCCGCCATTTAACCGGTTCGCCGCCAGAAAATTTGCTTAATATTCTGCAACAGGCGTTAACGGCGGGCATCACTTGCTTTCAGTTTCGCGAAAAAGGGACAAATTCGCTGGCGCAAGATCCGCCGTTAAAAGGTCGACTTGCACGACAATGCCAACAATTATGCCGACAATTTAATGTTCCTTTCATTATCAACGATGATATTGAACTGGCTTTGTCCATTCGGGCGGACGGCATTCATGTCGGACAAAAAGATGCGCCGGTGGAAAGCATTTTGGCCCGTGCCGCTTATAAACCTATTATCGGCTTATCTATCAATACGTTAGAACAGGCGATGGCCAATAAAGATCGTCCGGATATCGATTATTTCGGTATCGGACCGATTTTCGCCACCCAATCTAAAGCGGATCATTCGCCGACTGTGGGTTTGGAATGCATTCGCCAGGTCCGCCGACTCGGCGTGACAAAACCCTGCGTGGCCATTGGCGGCATCAACGAAATGAACGCATCGGATGTGCGAAGCTCCGGCGCGGACGGCGTTGCGGTAATTTCCGCCATCAGTCAATCTGCGGATATCGCCCGTACCGTTCGGGCGCTCGCTTTACAACGGTAAACGCCGCTCAATAAAAGTGCGGTCAAAATTTTAAACGTTTTTTAACCTAAAAAACTTCCTGAATTTTGACCGCACTTTTCGCTTTAATCCCTTCGGCAAAAACGATAAGATATCGCCCATACTCAATACAAGGAGCAAACGCAATGCCATTCAATTTAAAAAACCGTCATTTATTAAGCTTAGTTCATCATACGCCCCGTGAAATTCAGTTTTTGCTCGACTTGGCGCGGGATTTAAAACATGCCAAATATAGCGGTACGGAACAATCGCGCCTGAAAGGCAAAAATATTGCGTTGATTTTCGAAAAAACCTCGACCCGCACCCGCTGTTCCTTTGAAGTTGCGGCCTATGATCAGGGTGCGAACGTGACGTATCTCGATCCCGTTTCTTCCCAAATCGGACACAAAGAAAGCATTAAAGATACCGCGCGCGTGTTGGGACGTTTATACGACGCCATCGAATATCGCGGCTTCAGCCAACAAATTGTGAACGATTTAGCCAAATATTCCGGCGTGCCGGTATTTAACGGCTTAACCGACGAATTCCACCCGACTCAAATGCTGGCGGACGTGTTAACCATGCTTGAACACAGCACCAAACCGCTGAATGAAATCAGTTACGTATACATTGGCGACGCCCGTAACAATATGGGGAATTCCTTGCTGTTAATCGGCGCCAAATTAGGCATGGACGTACGCATTTGCGCGCCGAAAGCCTTGTTACCGGAAGACAATTTGGTCGCGATGTGCCGGAAATTCGCCGAAGAAACCGGCGCGCGTATTACCGTGACGGAAGATATTGACCGCGCGGTACGCGGCGTGGATTTTGTGCACACCGACATTTGGGTGTCCATGGGTGAACCGATTGAAGCCTGGGGCGAACGTATCGATTTACTAATGCCGTATCAGGTGACGCCGGAATTGATGAAACGCACGGGCAATCCTAACGTGAAATTTATGCATTGTTTGCCGGCGTTCCATAATTGCGAAACGACAGTGGGACAGGAAATTGCGGCCAAATATCCGGCGCTGGCAAACGGCATCGAAGTGACGGAAGACGTATTCGAAAGTCCGATGAATATTGCCTTCGAGCAAGCGGAAAACCGTATGCACACCATCAAAGCCGTAATGGTTGCTTCACTGGCGTAATCTTCCGTTACAAAAACTCAATAAAAAATCACCGCACTTATATAGCCTAAGACGGTGATTTTTCTATTTTGATTATTAAAATGCAACGGGCTTCGTTCGTTTTCAATGAACCGGTCGCTATTCCAGTTCCGCCAACATTCCTAACACCATGTCGGAAGACCGTTTGGCGGCGACGGGTAAAAATTCTTCAAAGGACATGCCGGCTTCGCCGTCACCCGCATCGGAAATGGCCCGCACCACTACAAAAGGCACGCCGAAAACATGGCAAACATGGGCGATCGCCGCCGCTTCCATTTCTACTGCCGTCACCTGCGGAAAATCCGCTTTAATTTGCGCTAAACGTTCACCGCCGGCAATAAAGCTATCGCCCGAACAAATTAATCCCTTTTTCACATTATGCCCTTGTTTTTGCGCGATTTTTTCGGCAAGTGCGGTCAATTTTTCGTCCGATTTGAAGGTGGCGGGACAAGCGGGCAACTGCCCTTTGGTATAACCGAACGCCGTCACATCCGCGTCATGGTAAGAGGTTTCCGTGGAAATCACAATATCGCCCACTTTCAAGCCTTGAGCTACGCCACCGGCAGAGCCGGTATTGATAATCACATCGGGACAAAAACCCTGTAACAATGCGGTGGTGCCGATTGCAGCCGCAACCTTGCCGATTCCGGACTGTAACAATGCCACGGATTTTCCCTCAATTTTGCCTTCAAAAATGACCGCACTTCCCACTTTGGTTGCGGTTTTATCGGTCATTAAACCGGCTAAAATTTCTACTTCCTGTGCCATGGCACCGACGATCCCTATTTTCATTCCGCTTTTTCTCTCGTTAATTCTTTGACTAAATAATCCATCACCGCAAAAGTGTAATCGTCATTATATAAGGTACTGTTCGTTAAGGCATATTTGCCTTGAATCACCACAAAAGGATAGGTGAACACGCCGTATTTTTCCGTCATTTTCACCATATCGTTCAGGGCGACGGCAATTTCCGGCGAATTATACATTTCTTTGAACGTCCGTCCGTCCACACCTTTTTTTTCTAACCATTTCAATAAATTATCCATTTTTGATAATTTATTGTACATTTGCTTATCGGAAGTTTCCAACAGCAAACTGTCCGCCACATCCTCCCGACCTACCGCCTGAAGACTGTAAAAGGTACGGGCTGAAAACTGCGCTTTCGGTAACGCAACCGGATAATTTTTTACCATGACGCTGTTCGAATTAAGTTGAGCGTAGAGCTCCAATACATCCTGAACGTCGGAACAATTCCGGCAATCGTAATCAAAAAAAGACTGTACTAAGATTTTATTGTTCGTTTTTTCATCAATTTTAACCGGCGAACTGTAGGAAAAATAATCTTTACCGTCCTTAAAATGCCGATTTTCAAGACGAGAAGACTCCGCCGCGTTTTTGGCAACGGCAGTAGGAATCAATAACAGCAATAAAAAATAACGCCCGAACTTCATCATTTATTTCGCCTGATTTGCTCCGTTCAACTCGTTCGCCACGGGCTCGATATAATCCACCAGCAGCTGCAGGTCACGATTACCGCGGAATTCGTTAATATCCAATTTATAAACCAGTTTTGCCGCATGCACCGAAAGATCGGGATAACAGCGCGTATCGATATTAAAGGCAATGGCATCCAATAATTGTCCGCCTTGCGCAGGTTCCACCAACATTTTGAGATGCCGCTCCCCTACCAGTCGTTGCTGGAGAATCTTAAATTCACCGTCAAACACCGGTTCCGGAAAAGCCTGTCCCCAAGGACCGGCCGCACGCAATATTTCGGCGGTTCGGATACTCAACTGCGGCGGCGTTAATTCACCGTCCGTCCACAGCGTCCCTTTTAGTTCGTCATCGCCCAGCCATTCGGTCACAACTTCATTGAAAACCTGCTGAAAGCGCTCAAATAACGGTTCGCGGATGCTTAATCCCGCCGCCATGGCATGTCCGCCGAATTTCAGAAGCATATCGGGATAACGACTGTGAACGCGTTCAAGCAAATCACGCATATGCACGCCGTCCACCGAACGGGCGGAGCCTTTCAAGACGCCGTCGCTGTCCTGCGCGAAAGCAACCACGGGGCGATGAAACTGATCTTTAATACGCGAAGCCAGAATCCCCAATACTCCCTGATGCCAATCCGCCTGATACAGCACGACACCAAGCGGTAATTCCTGTCGAAGTGCGGTCAGATTTCGGCAAATATTCAGCGCTTCCTGCTTCATGCCTTGCTCGATTTCTTTGCGGGTTTGATTTAAATCGTCCAGCTCTAACGCCAAAGCGCGCGCCTGTTCCATGGAGTCCGCCAGCAATAATTCGACACCGACGGACATATTATCTAACCGTCCCGCCGCATTTAAACGCGGAGCAATGGAATAGCCCAAATCACCGGCCGTCAGTTGGCGGATGTCTTTATTCGCCACTTCCACCAATGCCTGAATGCCGTAACAACAGCGTTGCGCCCGAATTCTGGCCAAGCCTTGATAGGCTAAAATGCGGTTATTCTGATCCAACGGCACTACATCGGCAATAGTGCCCAATGCCACAATATCCAGAAGTTCCGTGAAATTCGGCTGAGTTTTGCCGTCAAATCGCCCCATTTCCCGTAACTTAGTGCGCAACGCCAGCATGACATAAAACGCCACACCCACGCCCGCCAGCGATTTAGACGGAAAGGTGCAACCGTTCAGATTCGGATTCACAATCGCATCGGCGGCAGGCAACGTTTCCGGCGGTAAATGGTGATCGGTTATCAGAACTTTTACGCCGTGCCGTTTTAAATAATCCACGCCTTCATGGGAAGACACGCCGTTATCCACGGTAATCACCAATTCGGCGCCCTGCCGCACCGCTATTTCCGCCACCGCAACGCTAAGCCCGTAACCCTGTTCAAAACGGTTTGGAATTAAAAAATGAACATCGGCGAAACCCAGGCTGCGCAAAGCCAATACCGTCAACGCCGTACTGGTGGCACCGTCGGCATCGAAATCACCGACAATCACAATCTTGCGTTGTTGAAATTCTGTTAATAAATTGACCGCACTTTCCATGCCGGACAGCAAATTCGGGTTCAGCATAGAGGCTAAAGTGCGGTCCAATTCTTGTGCGTTTTGGATATGACGGGAACGGTAAAGCCGATCCAGCAAAGGATCGTTACAGACGGATATCCCGTTCGGCAATGGACGTCGTTGAATAATTTTCTTCACGAATGGCTATAACTCTTAAAACAAAAAGCCGTTGAATCCAACAGCTTTTCTCAATCTTTTATTCACAATGCTGCATACCTAAGATTGTTCCGCCGAAATTTTATCAAACGGAAAATCTTCCCTTTCATACCGCAGCAAAAAAGAACTGTCTCCCGCCCATTATAGGCGGTGCTGACTTTTTTTCAAGCCAAAGGCGGTGGCCTATTCTTCC
This sequence comes from uncultured Actinobacillus sp., assembly GCA_963539805.1. Classification (GTDB taxonomy): domain Bacteria; phylum Pseudomonadota; class Gammaproteobacteria; order Enterobacterales; family Pasteurellaceae; genus Exercitatus. Next base: position 28,891 of record CAUTMS010000002.1, read on the forward strand.
AGTGCCGCCAGCAACTGCGCGGGCGGCAAATATCCGCCGATTAATTCGCCGCTTGCGGTAACGATACTCGGCGTACCGCGCACGCCCATTTTCACGCCCAACTCATAATGCTTTTTCACCACGTCCGGCATTTTCAGCTGTTTAGGAAAATTACCGTTTTCGGCATCATTAAACGCCTGGATTTTATCCGGCGCGGTAAAAACCGCTTCCATTCTGTGCGCGTTTTCATCCATGCCGCCGCGCGGGAACGCCAAATAACGGACGGTAATGCCTAAATCATTGTATTCTTTAATCTGTTCATGCATTTTGCGACAATATACGCATGAGGTGTCGAAAAAAACCGTCACCACGTGTTTTTCCTGTCTGGCCGGATAAACAATCATGCTGTTTTTGTAGCTTTCCAGCGTGCCCATCAGGGATTTCGCCGTCACGTCCACCGGCCCTTTGTCGGTTAATTCGAACAATTTTCCCTGCAATACGTATTTGCCGTCTTCGCTGACGTATAACATTCCTTCTTCCGTATTTACGGCTTTTAACCCTTTGATTGGCGAAGGTTTAATCTCAATTTGTTTCGCGCCTAATTTTTTCAGATTTTTGTGAATTGCCGCGTCGTCCGCCATCGCGTTGACGGATAGCGTCAGCGCCGAAAGTGCGGTCAAAAAAAATGAAGTTTTTCCCATGATTCGTTTCCTGTTTTGTGCCTGAATCCGCCTGAATAAATCCCGAATTATAGCGGGATTGCATAATTGTACAAGGAAAGATTCATCAATATCCGCGATTTAAACCGCAAACGGTGTAGAAAAAACGCCCGAAATAGCCTATAATCACGCCTTATTTTTCTCAGTGAAATCAAAACAATGTTTGAAATTAATCCTGTAAAACACAAAATTGCAGACTTAGCCTCCCGCACCGATGTGCTTAGGGGGTATCTTTGACTTCGACGCTAAAGTCGAACGTTTAGAGGAAGTCAATGCCGAACTGGAACAACCGGATGTATGGAACGAGCCGGAAAAAGCGCAGGCGTTGGGTAAGGAGCGTTCTTCCTTAGAAGCGGTGGTGGATACCATTAAAAAGCTCGATCAAGGACTGGAAGATGTGGACGGTCTGTTGGAATTAGCCGTTGAAGGCGAAGATGAAGAAACCTTTAACGAAGCTGTCGCCGAATTAGACGAATTGGAACAACAGTTAGCCAAATTAGAATTCCGTCGCATGTTCAGCGGCGAACATGACGCCTGTGATTGCTACGTGGATCTGCAGGCGGGTTCCGGCGGTACGGAAGCGCAGGACTGGACGGAAATGCTGTTGCGTATGTACCTGCGCTGGGCGGAAAGTAAAGGTTTTAAAACCGAATTAATGGAAGTGTCCGACGGCGACGTGGCGGGGTTGAAATCCGCAACGGTGAAAATATCGGGCGAGTATGCGTTCGGCTGGCTGCGTACCGAAACGGGCATTCACCGTTTAGTACGAAAATCGCCGTTCGACAGCAACAACCGTCGTCATACTTCTTTTGCGGCAGCTTTCGTTTATCCCGAAATTGACGATGATATTGATATCGAAATCAATCCCGCGGATTTGCGTATTGACGTATATCGCGCCTCCGGCGCCGGCGGTCAGCACGTCAACCGGACCGAAAGTGCGGTACGAATTACCCATATTCCAAGCGGTATTGTGGTGCAGTGCCAAAACGATCGTTCTCAGCACAAAAATAAAGATCAATGTATGAAACAGTTGAAAGCCAAACTGTACGAAATGGAATTGCAAAAGAAAAACGCCGATAAACAAGCTCTTGAAGATTCTAAATCCGACATCGGCTGGGGCAGCCAAATCCGTTCTTACGTGCTGGACGACTCCCGCATTAAAGATTTGCGTACGGGCGTGGAAAATCGCAATACCCAAGCGGTGTTGGACGGCGATTTAGATCGTTTCATTGAAGCCAGTTTGAAAGCGGGCTTATAGCCGCAACGCGGGTATGCCCGCCCGTCGTTGTTTCAAATCAATCAAATATGTTCAAAATATAAACGGTGGGCTGACATGCCCGCTACAAATAACAAGGTAACCAAAATGTCAGAACAACAAAATGCAGAATTAGATTTTCACGGTGAAATGGCGGTCCGTCGCGAAAAATTAGCGGCATTGCGCGCCAAAGGCAATGCCTTTCCGAACACCTTCCGTCGTGATGCGTTAGCGCAGGATTTACATAATCAATACGATGAAACGGACGGTGAACAATTAAAAGAAAAAGACCTTCATGTCGCCGTTGCCGGTCGCATTATGACCCGTCGCACCATGGGCAAAGCCACATTCATCACCATTCAGGATATGAGCGGTAAAATCCAGCTTTATGTCGCCCGCGACAACCTGCCCGAAGGCGTTTATGCGGAAGATGTAAAAAGTTGGGATTTAGGCGACATCGTAGGAATCAAAGGTACCTTATTCAAAACCAAAACCGACGAACTCACCGTAAAAGCGCATGAAGTGCAATTATTAACCAAAGCCCTTCGTCCGCTGCCGGATAAATTCCACGGTTTAAGCGATCAGGAAACCCGCTATCGCCAACGCTATCTGGACCTAATTTCTAACGAAGAATCCCGCCGCACTTTTGTAATTCGTTCAAAAGTCATCGCGGGCATTCGCGAATACTTCATCGGCAAAGGCTTTATCGAAGTGGAAACCCCGATGCTGCAAGTCATTCCGGGCGGCGCGGCGGCACGCCCGTTCGTGACACACCACAACGCGCTGGACATCAATATGTACTTGCGTATCGCGCCGGAACTTTACTTAAAACGTTTAGTGGTGGGCGGTTTTGAACGGGTGTTCGAACTCAACCGCAACTTCCGCAACGAAGGGGTTTCGGTACGTCACAACCCTGAATTCACCATGATTGAATACTATCAGGCCTATGCGGATTACCACGATTTGATGGATAACACCGAAGAATTATTACGCAAATTAGCCGTTGATATTTTAGGTACCACAATCGTACCTTACGGCGAATACGAATTCGATTTCGGCAAACCTTTTGAACGAATCACCATGCACGATGCGGTGCTCAAATACGGCGCGGAAAAAGGTATCGTCAAAGAAGATTTATACGATTTCGAGCGCGCCAAAGCGGCGGCGACCAAACTCGGCATCGAAATCCAGAAATCCTGGGGCTTAGGTTCGATCGTCAATGCGATTTTTGAAGAAGTGGCGGAACATCATTTAATTCAACCGACTTTCTTAACGGCGCATCCGGCGGAAATTTCGCCTCTGGCGCGCCGTAACGACGAAAATCCGGAGGTGACCGATCGTTTCGAATTATTCATCGGCGGTCGCGAAATCGGTAACGGCTTTTCGGAATTAAACGATGCGGAAGATCAGGCGGAACGTTTCGACGCGCAAGTGGCGGCGAAAGATGCGGGCGACGACGAAGCCATGTTTAAAGACGACGACTTCGTGACCGCACTGGAACACGGTCTGCCGCCAACGGCGGGCGAAGGCTTGGGAATCGACCGTTTGGCCATGCTTTTCGCCAATGCGCCGTCAATCCGTGATGTAATTTTATTCCCGGCGATGAAGCACAAAGGATAAAAAACTCATCAAAAATCGCCCGCACTTTTTATATAAAGTGCGGGCGATTTTAAGGAGATTTTATGCACGAAATGTCTCTCACCCAAAACATCATGGAAATTATCGAACAACAACACCGGCAGCACGGTTTTCGCGAAGTCACGGATATTTGGCTGGAAATCGGTGCGCTATCCTGCGTGGAACAAAGTGCGTTGGAATTTTGCTTTGAAATTATGCGCAAAGATACGGTTGCCGAGCACTGCCGACTGCATTTCGTTCATCTCCCCGTGCGCGCATGGTGCTGGCAATGCCAACAGGAAGTGGAAGTCGCGGCTTATCAGGATTGCTGCCCGCGTTGTCAAAGCGTACATTTGCAGCGCCAAAGCGGCACCGAATTCCGAATTAAGGAAATGGCTGTCAAATAACATTGATAGACAGCCAAAGTGAAAACCTATAATCCGCTCTCCGATTTGCTTAACGTTGAATCAAATAACGTAATTTCGTGCCGTCCTGTTCCACGCTCAGTAAGGTATAGCCGTGATTTTTAGTATCAATCGGAATATTATTGATCGACTGAGCGCAATCGCTTAGCAATTCCAGAATTTCGCCTTTTTGCAATTGCGGCATGGTTTCCAGCATGACGATCGCCGGATAAGGACAAGGTTCGCCCAAAGTGTCCAACGTGTAATCAGGAGTAATCTCCTGCGGATCTTTATCCAATTTTTGTATAACGGTAAACGCCATAGTAAGTTCTCCTCTCGGTTAAGTTAAATTTATTGATGCGTTGGCAATTTTGGCTTTTGCTTTGGCTAAGAAACGTTTTTCCCACCACAGCACGGCAATTAAACAAGCAATCAATAACGCATAATTCACCAGCAACCCGCCCACCGGGCCGAATTCTTTCAGTAAATTAAGTTTTTCATAATCCAGCGCCAACGCCGGCGCAATATCGTCCCATAAATATGCCAGCAGCGTCGAACCGGCTACATTGCCGACACCAACCCACATAAAATGCACTTGACCTTCCATTGAGCGATACATCCAGCCCGTTTCGCAGCCACCGGCCAGTACGATGCCGAAGCCGAATAATAATCCGCCGATAATTGCGTTCGGTCCCGCCCACATGATTTTTGCAGGCACGCCAAGCTGAATATAGGAAAATACGCCGATGGTACCGGCAAGAATACCGAAAATAATCGCTTTCGCCATATATGCCCGTCCGGTTACCCACAAATCACGGAAGGCGGAAGTGAAACAAATTTGCGCCCGCTCAATCAATAAACCGAACGCCAGACCGCACAACATGGCGAATCCCAATTTGACGGAAGACTGCATCACATACAATGAAGCGATAAAATAAGCGAAGAAAACCAGCATGCCAAGCCGAAAACGGCGGGACGCCCGTTTCGGATCCGTTTCATCCAGTTTTGCCGCCCCTTTTTTCAGCTGCAATTTCACCCGAAACATCGGCAACAGGGTAAATTTAACCCCGAAATACGTTCCTATCGCGGTGGCAATAGTAAAAAACCAAGCGTGTACGGAAAACTGCGGTATACCGGTAAACAGCGAAGCCAGATTACAGCCCATCGCCAAACGCGCACCGAATCCTGCCAAGGCACCGCCGACCAACGCCTGAAAAATACGGCGTTTATGCGGCTGATTACGCCATTTGATGTTATTCGCCCATAGCGCCGCCGAAATACAGCCGGCAAACATCCCCAAAATCATTACGCCGTCAATACGCGTAAACACCGTACCGTCCATGCCGATAATTTTGTAATAACTCCATTCCGTGACATCCACGCCCAAAGCCCGTAGCATGTGTCCGCCCCAACGGGTAAATTCACCGGTAACCGCCCAATAAGTGCCGGTTACACCAAAATAATAGGCGGAAATCAATCCGGCAGCGATCACCGCCGCGACGGGATTCCAATATTTAATCAGATAGTTTTGTTTGAACTGTTGCCAAATCTCTAACATAGATTCTTAAATCCTAAGAAAAGTTAACGATTTGCAAGAAAGGTATATGATGAAAAAACTGAAATTGAATGTGACAAACAATTTGATTTGCTCATTTCCTATACACAAAACTTGCGATATATTAATGATATGTGGTTAAGCAGGCAGATTATAACCAAATTTGCAATCGGGGCAAATAACTAAATAAAGGAATTAACGCCCCTTAATCCGCCGTAAAAAAACGGGCGAACATAAAAGCTCGCCCGCTATCGACCGAAAGTTAATGTCAGACTGCAAGTGCGGTCTGTTTTAAACGAGTTTTTAACTTGGTGTATTCGTTAACCACATATTGTTCCGCCCAACGTTGATCCTCGATTTTATCGATACGCACCGCGCTGTATTTGTATTCCGGCGTTCTGGAACCCGGGTTTAAATGTTCCGCGGTCAATTCGTTACATTTACCAATCCACCATTGATAGGTCATATAACAAGCGCCTTTATTGGTACGGCTGCTCACATCCGCACGGGAAATCACTTTACCGCGCGATGAGGAAATCCAAACCAAATCGTGATTTTTAATACCCAGTTCTTTTGCGTCCTGATCGTTCATCTGAACGTATCCCGGTTCATCCGCAAGCGCGGCTAATGCGCGGCAGTTTCCGGTCATGGAACGGCAGGAATAATGCCCGACTTCACGCACGGTGGAAAGAATCAACGGGAATTCTTCCGTTAACGATTCCATCGGCGGTTCCCAATCGCAGGCGAAAAATTCCGCTTTACCGTTCGGACGGTCGAAAATCTGGTTTTTATACAAATAGCTGGTTCCCTGATCTTCAGGGCCTTCATCGGTGCAAGGCCATTGAATATAGCCCAGCCCTTCCATTTTTTCGTAAGTGGCGCCTTTGTACAAATCACATAACGAACGCAATTCATCCCAAATTTCTTTGGTGTTATTGTAGTGCATCGGATAACCCATGGCCGTAGCGATTTCGCTGATGATTTGCCAGTCGTCTTTCACATTGCCGACGGGTTCCACCGCTTTGTAGAAACGTTGGAAACCTCGGTCCGCCGCGCTGTACACGCCTTCGTGTTCGGCACAGGACGTCGCCGGCAATAACACATCCGCCTCCGCCGCCGTTTGCGTCATAAAAATGTCTTGCACAATCAGGAATTCCACTTTTTCGAAAGCTTTTTTCACCGCATTGATATCCGGCTCGGTTTGTAAAGTATCTTCGCCCATAATATAGAAGGCTTTGATTTTATCTTCCATAATGGCTTCCGGTACTTCACTCAACGGAACCCCCGGTTTTGGATTCATCGCAGGAATGCCGTAAGCTTTGGCGAATTTTGCCATAGCGACCGGATCATCCAAGCGTTGATAGCCCGGTAACGTGTTGAACAATGCGCCCATATCGCACGCACCTTGTACGTTATTTTGCCCGCGCACCGGGTTCACGCCCACATTCGGTTTACCCAGATTGCCCGTCAGCATGGCAAGGCTTGCCAGAGCGCGCACGGTTTCTACACCCTGTTTGAACTGACATACGCCCATGCCCCAAAGAATGGTTGCGGTTTCCGCTTTAGCGTAAGTGCGGGCGATTTCACGCAACATTTCAGGTTCAATACCCGTGATATGTTGAGTGGATTCCGGCGTGTAAGATTGAATAATTTCACGAAATTCATCGAACTTTTCCGTGTGTTCGTCAATGAATTTTTGATCTTGCAAGCCTTCTTCAATGATCACATTCATCATAGCATTTAAAAATGCGACGTTACTTGCATTATTGAGCGGCGCATAAATATCCGCAATACGCGCGGTTTCGATTTTACGCGGGTCACAAACGATGATTTTCGCACCTTTTGCTTTGGCGTGATTAATCCGTCTCGCCACAATCGGGTGAGAAGTCGAAGCGTTATAACCGAAGATAAATACACATTTGGTGTCTTCAATCTCAACGATTGAATTAGACATTGCGCCGTTTCCGACCGATTTGAGCAGACCTGTTACAGAAGGGCCGTGTCAAACGCGCGCACAACAGTCGATATTGTTATTTCCTAACACCGCACGAGCGAATTTCTGCATCACATAATTCACTTCGTTGCCCGGTCCGCGAGAAGAACCCGTTACCATAATGGATTCATTGCCGTATTTGTCTTTGATTTCGGAAAGACGTTTAGCGGTATAAGAAATGGCTTCATCCCAACTTACCGGCGTAAACGCTTCGCCTCTTTTATAGCGAATCATCGGTTGAGTCAGGCGGGGGGTTAAAATTTTAGTATCGTGAACAAAGTCCCAACCAAAATATCCTTTAAGGCAAAGTTCGCCTTCATTGGTTCTTCCGTTCGCGCCTTCGGCTCCCACGATTTTGTTGTTTTCGACCAACAAATTGATCTTACAACCCGAAGCGCAATACGGACAAACTGTGATAACTTTTTTCATAGCGATGTCCTTGTTACTGCTTAATGTTAACAATAAGTTAATCACTCAAAATGATTAGCCGACAAAAGTTATCATACGCTTAAATTCGAACCATTCACCTACAAATTGTAGGCTTTTTGATTTAACGCAAAGTTTTTTCAATTTAAAACTTAAAGGGATTCGATTTCATGCAGACGATTTTCTTTCAATAAAACGTACAGATTTTCGACCGCACTTTTCACTTTTTCCGAGATTGGAAACATAAAAGACACCCAATCCGGCTGAACGCCCACAAACATAATATGCGGAATATCCCGTTCCAGTTGCTCGATTAAAAAATTCAACGGCATGTTGTGAGTGCTCATAAAAAACATCTCGCCGATTAACGCTTTATCCACAATTCTCAGCGCACCCGCTTCCAATTCCATGTCCGTGGCATCCACAATCAGTAGATTTTCCGGCTGAAACGCACGCACCACATGGGCCACATTTTCCGGCGTAGAACCGCCGTCCACTGCTTCCCAGCCTTCAATCGGATTATCCCGGAGCAGTCGATACAACAACGGACCGGCGCCGTCATCGCCCATCATACTGTTGCCCACCGTCAGCACCACATTCTTCGCCGCCATTATTCGTCTCTCCGTTTTACCATCACATACATCACCGGTTCGCGTTGAATGGAAGCCAGCGTATCCAGTAAAATTTCCGCCCATTCGCGGTGAAGTGCGGTCAAATTCGGTTTAATTTCATCCAACGCCCGCGCCAGTAAATTCACATGGCTGCTGTCGATGACGATTTCGCCGAATTTCATTAATCCCGCCAGCTTGCGATGCGCTTCACCGTTTTCCGGAAAGCAATTCACAAATTGGCGATAATCGTCATAATTCGCCGTAATTAATTTTTTAAAGCAATCAATCACGCCCACATGATGCCCGATAGCTAACGAATAATACATCACGTCTTTCGCTTCTTCGGGAATTTTGCTTTCATTTTCCACAAAACGTTGATTTAACAAATAGAAAATTACTTTAGTCGTCATGTCGATTTCCTCAAATTTACGCCGAATCCGGTGAACGGATGAAATATCCGTCACCGATTATACGCCGATTCTTCGCCGTCAATAAAAAGTGCGGTCAAAAATTTAAACGTTTTTTGATAAAAAACAACGGTTAATTTTTAGTCCGCCACTTCCGCCTGCTCCAACACCACTTTTTGTAACACATTAATGCCCGCTTCAATGTCCGACCATGAAGTGAATTCAAGCGGATTGTGGCTGATGCCGTCCTTGGACGGCACGAAAATCATGCCGGTCGGACAAAGTGTCGCCATATGCATGGCATCATGTCCGGCGCCGCTCGGCATCATTTCATCGCGATATCCCAGCGTTTGCGCCGCCCGACTGATTTGCCGCACCATTTGCTCAGGCAATAAAATCGGTTGATCTTTGGAAATTAGTTGCAATTCAATCGACAAACCCCGTTTAGCGGCGACTTGTTCGATTTGTTGTTGTAACGCGCTGAACACCGATTCGCGGGCTTGCGTATGAATGCCGCGAATATCCACCAGCAATTCGCAATAGCCCGGCACTACATTCATCACGCCCGGTTTTGCCGTCAGATTACCGACGGTGGCAACGGTGGAATGTCCCGCTTCAATCGCCGCCCTTTCGATTGCCAACGCCAGTTCCGCACCGCCTAACAGCGCATCGTGGCGGTAGTGCATTGCGGTGGCGCCGGAGTGATCCGCCTGTCCGTTGATTTTGACAATACTGCGAATCGGCGCGGCAATGCCCGTTACCACGCCGATGGTTTTATTTTCCTTTTCCAAACGCGGGCCTTGCTCGATATGCAATTCAAAAAAGCATTTAAATTCTTCCGCTTTACGTTTGGCTTGATTCACCTTGGTAAAATCCAACCCGATTTCCGCCAAAGCTTCTTCTAAACCCCTGTCCTGTTTATCGCGCAGTTTGCTTAAACTTTCCTGATTGGCAATACCGCACATCACCTTGCTGCCTAAGGTGGCATAATTAAAACGGCTGGATTCTTCGCAGGTAAAAATGATCAACTCCAGCGGATAGCGGGTTTGCAAACCTTGTTCGCATAGTTGAAACAGGATTTCCAGCCCCGCCACCGAACCTAAGGGTCCGTCAAACTTGCCCGCATTGACAACGGTATCAATATGAGAACCGAACGCCACCGCGGGCAGATGATCCTCAGTTCCCGCTTTGCGGATAAACAGATTACCGATTTCATCACGGCGCACATCCAAATCATATTGGTGACATAATTTAATCACATAGTGATGCGCCTCTTCATCTTCACGGCTGAATGCTAAACGGGTTAATTCTCCCGTTTCGGACGAAATTGAGGCTAATTTTTCTATGACGGACTGCACGCGCGGCAGATTAATTGACATACGATTCCTCCTTATTCAATTAATTTTGTGACCTTTATCACGGAAATAACATCTTCTTTTTCACCTTTCGGGCGTTAAATTGCATAATAACTTTGCACTACATTACAACAAAATAACATTAAATAAGGGCTAAAATATGAAAAATATGTTACTCATGAGTAGTTCGAAATATAAGGATACCGGTTATTTAATTCATACTATTCCCTGGTTGCGGCAATTTTTATCCGCTTATCAAGGCAAAAGCATCGCTTTTGTGCCTTATGCGGGCGTTCGTCAATCCTATGACGAATACGAACAAAAAGTGCAGCAGGTATTGAGCGAATTGAATATGGAGATTATTTCCGTTCACCGCGGCGCCAAGCATGCGGAGATTATCGAACGGGCGGATGTCGTTGCTATCGGCGGCGGCAATACATTCTGCTTGTTGAAAGGTTTGTACGATAATCACTTGTTGGAGCCGATTCGAGCCAAGGTAAATGCCGGCACGCCTTACTTCGGTTGGAGCGCCGGTGCGGTCGCGGCGGGCCGTTCCATTATGACCACCAACGATATGCCGATTACTTATCCGCCATCCTTCAATGCGTTGAATCTGTTTCCGCATCAAATCAACCCGCACTTTATTTCCGGAAAAATGCAAGGTCACAACGGCGAAAGTCGTGAAGAGCGTTTGCAAGAATTTTTAATCGTTAATCCGACCGCACTTGTATACGCCTTGCCGGAAGGTACGGCTTTACATATTCAGGGCGATCAAGCCCGCGTGTTGGGCGAACGGGCCGTTTTAAGATTCAGCGGCAAAATGTCAATGGACACCCTTGCCGCCGAGACGACATTTCATTACTAAGGAAAATAATTATGACCGAATTAAACTCTTTGATAGCCATTTTAGGCATTATCGCTACCGTATATTTATTGATAAAAAAATATGAAACCCGCACCGTGTTAATCGGTGTCGGTTTACTAATGTCCATTCTCACTCTCAATCCGATGGGCGCGTTAGACGCCTTTGCCAAATCCATGACCACCGGCGGATTAATTATGGCGATCTGTTCCAGTATGGGCTTTGCTTACGTCATGAAATATACCCAATGCGATACCCACTTGGTGCATTTGCTGACCAAACCCTTAAGCGGGTTAAAATTCTTTTTAATCCCGATTGCAACCGTCATCACTTTCTTTATCAACATCGCGATTCCTTCCGCGGCAGGCTGTGCGGCGGCAGTGGGCGCCACCTTGATACCGGTATTAAAAAGTGCCGGCGTGCGTCCTGCCACGGCAGGGGCGGCAATTTTGGCAGGAACCTTCGGTTCCATGATGAGCCCGGGCTCTTCCCATTCGGCGATGATCAGCGAAATGTCCGGTTTAACCATCGCCGAAGTCAACCTTTCCCACGCGCCTTATACTATGATCGCCGGCGCCATCGGGGCGGTTATGCTCACCTTGCTGGCGATTTTATTTAAAGATTACGGGGAAGAACACAAACTAGCCTATTTGAACGAAAACAAAGAATCCGAAACCCAATTTGCCAAAGTGAATCCCTTATTTGCCTTAGCGCCGTTAGTACCGTTAGTGATCCTGGTTATCGGCGGAACTTCACTGCAAAAAGACGTATCCTGGTTGGCGTGGACGAAAATGGGCGTGCCGCAAGCGATGTTAATCGGCGCCATTTACGGCATTATCGTCACCCGAATTTCACCGGCGAAAATCACCGAAGAATTCTTTAACGGTATGGGCAACGCCTACGCCAACGTATTAGGTATTATCATTGCCGCCAGCGTGTTCGTGGCGGGCTTGAAATCCACCGGCGCCATTGATTCCGCTATTGAATTCCTCAAACAATCCAACGAATTCGTGCGTTGGGGCGCCACTATCGGCCCGTTCCTGATGGGCCTGGTGACAGGTTCCGGTGATGCGGCGGCGATTGCGTTTAACACCGCGGTGACGCCGCACGCTCCTGAACTCGGCTATACTCACCTTAACCTCGGTATGGCGGCGGCAATCGCAGGCGCTATCGGACGTACCGCTTCGCCGATTGCGGGCGTAACCATCGTGTGCGCCGGCTTGGCCATGGTCAGCCCGGTCGAAATGGTGAAACGCACCGCGCCGGGTATGGTGCTCGCAGTCTTATTCCTCGCGTTATTTATGTTATAAAACAACGCAAAAACGCACCGCACTTTTCAAAAGTGCGGTCGATTTTTATCATATTTTTTATTTAAGGAGTCTCTGATGAACATTGACTTATCCCAACTTATCGAATGGCGCCGCGAATTTCACCGTTTCCCCGAAATCGGCTGGTCCGAATTCTGGACGACTTCCCGCATCGCCGACTATCTGGAACAAATGGGCTTTGAAATTCTGCTGGGCAAACAAATCATCAATGAAGCGTTTGTGCGCGGTCGCCAATCCGCCGTGGTAGAACAAGGCTTAGCCAATGCGCTGGCGTACGGCGCCAAGCAAAAATGGCTGGACAAAATGGACGGTTATACCGGCTGCGTTGCCGTGCTGGATACGGGCAGAGCGGGCAAAACCGTGGCATTACGTTTTGATATTGATTGCGTCAATGTCAGCGAAACCCAAAATCCGCGGCACATTCCGAATCAACTCGGCTTCCGTTCCCTTAATGACGGCTTTATGCACGCCTGCGGGCACGATGCGCATATCACCATCGGCTTAGGCACGGCGCTTTGGCTGTCGCAAAACAAAGATAAGCTCAACGGTAAAGTGAAAATCGTGTTCCAGCCGGCGGAAGAAGGCGTGCGCGGTGCGGCGGCGATTGCGGCAAGCGGCGTAATTGACGACGCCGATTATTTCGCCGGTTCCCATATCGGTTTTTGCGCTGACAGCGGCACGGTGATTTCCAATCCGAAGAACTTTCTTTCTACGACGAAAATCGATATCCGCTATAAAGGCAAACCGGCGCATGCCGGCGCCGCGCCGCATTTGGGCCGTAACGCTCTGTTAGCCGCCGCCCATGCCGTGACCCAACTGCACGGCATCGCCCGCCACGGCGAAGGGATGACGCGGATCAACGTCGGCGTGCTGAAAGCGGGCGAAGGACGCAACGTCATTCCTTCCAGCGCGCAAATCCAGCTGGAAGTGCGCGGTGAAAATAAAGCCATCAATCAATATATGGCGGATCAGGTAATGCAGATTGCGCAAGGCATCGCGATCGGTTTTGATGTCGGCTATGAAACGGAAATTATGGGCGAAGCGGTGGATATGAATAATGATCCCGAACTGGTCGAATTAGTGGAAGAAATCGCGCTGGCACAACCCGAAGTGCACGGCACCGACGCAGATTATGCCTTTAATGCCAGCGAAGACGCCACAATTTTAGGCCGACGGGTGCAGGAACACGGCGGTAAAGCCGTTTACTTCATCCTCGGCGCCGACCGCACCGCCGGACATCACGAGGCGGAATTTGACTTCGACGAAAAACAATTACTGACCGGCGTGAAGATTTATACCGCATTGGTGCAACGTTTACTGGGTTAAAAAAACTTGCAAAAAATTGACCGCACTTTGAGCGCTATCGGCTGAAAGTGCGGAAAAAAACAACGCAAAATTCGCCCGCACTTTTCCGACCTTATTTAAACGTCGTCAACACTTCCCGCATCACGCTGACGCCGCTTCGCAAAATGAACAGACTTAATAGCGAACTGGCCGCCACATCCACCCATTGCCAGCCGAGAAAATAGGCGCTCAGCCCCGCCAAAATGGCAACCACGGAACCGAACAAATCCGCCAGCACATGCAAATATGCCGCTTTCACGTTAAGATTTTCCTGATTGCTTTTTAACATAATCCACGCCACCAGCACATTCACCAATAACCCGATAACCGCAACGCCGAGCATAGGCAGCGCCCGGATTTCAGGCGGCGCCTGCCAGCGTTGAACGGCTTCCGCCAGAATCAGCACCGCCACTACAATCAGTGAAGCCGCATTAAGCAGCGCAAACCACGCCTGTTTTCGTTCGGATAAAAACAACGCGATCAGCGCAAGAAGCAGCGACAAACTGTCGTTTGCCATATGTCCGGCATCCGCCATCAGCGTCAGGCTGTTAAACAACCAACCGCCGACGAATTCCACCACCATGTAACCGCTGATAACGGCAAAACTCCAGGCCAGAATTTTGCGGTCCTGCGGAATGTGATTGTGATGATCCGGTTCATGATGTTCTGTGCAATGATGTTGATGAGCCATAGCGACCTCGCATTGTCGGATATTTCAACTTGAGCTACAATATAAAGGTCGTAGCGACTACAGGGTCAAGCTTTTTTATGGAGAGAAAATATGACGGTCAACGAACTCAGTAAACAAAGCGGAATTCATCCGGAAACCATTCGCTATTACGAAAAAACCGGCGTCTTACCGACTCCGAAACGGCAGGCTAACGGTTATCGCAGTTATGACGAAACCACGTTGATACTGCTCCGCTTTATTAAAACCTGCCGTTCATTGGGATTTTCCGTGGAAGAAATCAAGCAGCTCAACCACATTAAAAATCATCCGCACCAGCACGGTATCGCGGATCAAATGATTGTGCGTCAGCTAGCGACTGTGGAAGAAAAAATCGCGCGCCTGAATGAAATCCGACATTTTTTACAGGATTTGGTGATGGAAGAAGCGCACAGCGAAGCGGATTGTAAAGCGCTTCTTTTGTGAGGCGGGAAAAATCGACTAATTCGCTAGCGTCAGTTGAATCGCCGAAATAAAACAACTCATTTTGCATTCGCCACAACCGTTACAAAGGTCATGATTCAGTTGTAAACCGGCGGAAATCGCCTGTTGCGGGCAGCTATCCTGACAAACGCTACAGGCTTGATTTTGCTTTAACAAGCAATTTTCCGAAAAGTGCGGGCGAAATTCCGTATCTTTTTTAAAAGCGGGATGCAGCGCGTGCGTCGCACAGCTTTCCGCACATTTTCCGCATAAATCGCAGGCGACATAATCCAGTTCAAGTACGGCCTTTTGCCCCGAAAGACGAATTAAATTATAAGGACAGGCGGCTACACATTCGCCGCAACCGTTACAGGCGGCGAGGAATAAATTTTCCTCGGCGGCAAAAGGCGGGCGCGGCGCCAAACGAGATTCACGGGATCGCTCCGCCCGTTCTAGCGGATGAAAAACGCCGCGCAGCAAGCCCCGGCGGGAAATGCGGTTGTAACTTAAATACGCCTTATAATATTGCTCGTTTTTTCCTTGCATAATCGCCCTTATCCGGCCGTTACCGATAAAGTTGCGGCGCGTCAACCTGAAGCGCAAGCCGTTGCTGCCAATCTTTCAGCGTTTGCCGGGCAAGCAATACCATTGCCTGATAAAAAGGATAATCCGTTTGTTCCGCCATTAAATCCAGGCAACGATACGCCCAAGTAAGAAAATGCTTGCTCAGAAATTCCGCCAATAATTCCGGCTTGGTTTCCGCCAAATAAGCGGCGAGCATAAACATTAATCCCAAATGATCTTCCGGTTCGTTTTGAGTTTGAATAAATTCAATTCGATGCGCGATTAAAAAATCACGTAACGCCAACAAGGAATCGCCGAAAATCACCGATTCTTTATCCAGATATACCGATCCCCACGGCGGCGCCGGCAATGCGTTCGGGCCGATAAATAAATCCTGATAATCCTGAGGCAAATCCCGTTGCGCGCCCTTTTCGATTAAGCCGTTAATTAATGCGGGATGATCTATATTCGACCAATCTTTTGTCCAATCCGGCCGACGGAAAAAATCCAAAACGGGCTGAACCCGCTTATCCGCCGGTTCATAATAAAAAACGGCGCCCAATAAACGCCCGCTGGTTGATATCCATTGTAGTAATGCGTTATCCATCAAAAAAACTTCCTTAAATTTGCCCGCACTTTTACCGCCGAAAAAGTGAAAAGTGCGGGCGTTTTTTCACTCGTTTTTTTTAAAAAAACCGCCGAGCCTGTCGTTATGTGCAACGAATAAATCATTCGCGTCCAATCGTTTTCGCAAATGATACCAGAATAATGGCAATGCCGAACAATAAAAAATCTCCATATGCATGGAGATTTTGGTTAGATTTCGTAAAAATATGCGCTATCTGGAAATCACTTCTTTGGTGAAATATTCCATTTCCGCTTTCCGCCACGGGGTTGAGAAGAATAAAGTATCTTTTTTACCGGATTCGCTATCCAACGGTCTTACCCCGAATTCCTGACTTAATTTCCGTTGCGTTTCCGGCGAGGTAATCCAATGCACAAAAAGCAGGGACGCGGCGGGATTCGGCGCATTTTTCGCAATCGTCATCACGTTACCGCCGCCCGGCATACCGAATTCGGGCACATAAAATTTTAACCGCTCCGTAATGGCGCCTTGTTTTTGCAGACTGAATAAATGATCCTGCCATGCCGAAACGATGATTAACTCACCGTCGTTTAAACGAGTCAGACTGTCGGCATTTGAGGCGGTACGAATCAATGCGTCTTTACGTTCATTAAACCATGCCCATGTTTTTTTCCATGCGGCAATTTGTCCTTCGTCAATTTTCTCCGTGCGATAGTCGTAATCACCATTCACATAAACTAAAGCGCGTTGAATAAACGCATTACCGGAACTGCCGCCGTTAGGATCCGAATACCCGAATTTTTTCGGATTTTCCCGAATGTATTTTTCCACATCCTGCCAACTTTGCGGCAGCTCGTTTTCTTTAATTCGCAACGGATCATAAGCGAAACCGGTTTGGTTTCCCCAATATCCGACGGAAGTTTCGCCTAATTCCACACCTTGCAGAAAATGGTTTAATTTTTCAAAATCCGGCAATTGTTTTAAACTTGCCAGAATGTCTCTATTGGCCACATTCGCTACGCGATCGGCATTAAGCGCGATCACGTCCATTTTGCCTTTTTCCAGATTTTTTTCCGCAATCAATTTGTTGATATTACCGTCCTGAGTTCCTTCGGGCACTTTAACCTTAATGCCGTATTTATTTTCGAATTCTTTGACAAATCCGCGGAATTGAGGCTGCAAATACCACACACTAACCGTTACCTTCCCTTCCCGCTTAGCCTGAGCCTCAATATCCGCCCAGGATTTCCCGCTTAAATCTTCGGCTTGAGCCACCGTCGAAAATGCGAAAGCAACAACGGTCGCCGAAAACAATTTTGTAAAAAATTTACGCATAAATAACTCCTTAATTCACGATGAAAATTATGCTTTTCCCGTAGATTGTGAAAGATAATTCCCTTTTAACAACCGTTCAATGATCATCATAAGAATGATATTCGGCACTAAAAGAATAATAGAAACGACGGCGGCATTCGGTCGGATAAACGAATAACCGAGGAACGAATAAAGTATGGTCGGCACCGTAATAAAATCCGGCGAACCAACGACAAAGGAAATGGCAAATTCCTCAATACTTTTCACCAGACAAAAAATGATCGACGCCAGAAAACTCGGTTTCAACATCGGCATATACACGTCTTTGAATACCGTCAGCCTGGAAGCGCCCAAATCCCGGCTGGCATCAATTAAATCCTGCGGAACCGATGAAAAACCCGCCGATAAAATACGAATGGCGTAAGGCAAGGTCAAAACCACGTGTCCGATAACAATACCGATAAACGGATTGTCAATGTTTAAATCCAACAACATACGACTGAAAAATAACGCGATGATCATTCCGGGGATAACCAGCGGAATAAGCGTCAGCAATTCTGCGATTTTTTTACCGCGAAATTCCATTCGCCCGAATGCATAGGAAGTCGGTAACGCCAGTAAAATGGCGACTAAGGCAACCGTCGGCGCAATGGTATAACTGTTAAACATAGCGTCAGGCAAAGACGTGGTTTGCCATACGATTTTCCAACGTTCCAAAGAAAGCGATTGCGGCAAAATATCCGGATAACTCCAGGGTTTAGCCGGATCCACCAGGGACCATAATCCTGCCATCAAAAACGGTAAAAACAACCAGACAAAATTAACCAGAATAAAAAATACTAAAGAAATCCGGGCGATTAATTTGCCGTTTTTAGTGGTAATTTTCACTGAACTCATTTGATGTCTCCCCGTTTTACCGCTAACGGTTTGATAATCATCGAAACCAACACGGTGAAAAAGGCGGATGTCAGCATAATCATCATCGCCATCACGGCACTTTGGTTCCATTCTTCAAATTCATAGGCGGACATTTGCATCAGGCGCGCCAAAGAATAAGTGCTTCTCGGACCGGCAATGCTGTAAAACGCAAAATCGCCCAGCGCACCGATAAAGATCAAAATAAAAGAAACTTGTACCGCACTTAGCGTAAGCGGGAAAATCACATAACGGAACCGTTGCCAGGCATTGGAACCCAAATTTGCCGCCGCATCCAATAAATCCGTTTTTAAGGAATTCACCGCTCCGCCGATAAGAATCAGCGCAAAAGGAATGTTTTTCCACATTTGCAGAATCACGACGCCCCAACCGAATTCATCGTTCTGCAAAGTTTTAGGTTCATCCCAAATGCCTAAAAACACCAAAGCTTCATTCAGAATACCGTGATAAGAAATCATATTGACGAACAGAAACGCGGCAACTAAACCCGGCACTAACATCGGCGCGCGCAGAATGGTGACAATCGTCACTTTGGCGGGTAATTCGTTGCGTAACCACAATGCAATCGGATAAGAAACGACGATAGAAAACAACGCGCCTAATAACGAGACTTTAACAGAATAAAGATAAGAACTCTGAAAAACCGAATCCGACAACACGTCCTGCCAATATTCCAAGGTAAAACCGCTTTCCTCGCCGCCCATGCCGTATAAACCCAGGCTTTGCGTCACGACAATAAAAAACGTCGAACCCATTAAAAATAAAATGGTACCCAGTCCGGTGCAAAGCAACAGCCAGGCTTTTACGTCTTGTTTGATGCTTTTCATTTGACGGACTCCAAAAACTTAACGGCAGTACGCGGAATAGCAAAGGAGAAAGTATTATCCGCGCTCGGTTTCGGCGCTTTGGTCAGTTGCAAACGCACTTTCTGAGAACTCGCTTCTCTGCCGATCATCGCCTGAACTTCGGTAATATTGCCCATAAATGCCGTTTGAAGCACATCCACCGTCAGAACATTTTCCCGTTGGGAATCCGCGCCGACGGGCTCAATATCTTCCGGCCGGAAACAAATATAAATATGTTCCGATTGTGGCCGTTTTTCCGAATAAACGGTCAAATCACCGAATACGGATTGAACGGAATAGAGATTTTCACCGATATTTTTCACTTTCGCTTCCGCGATGTTGGCTACGCCGATAAAGTCCGCAACAAAACGATTAATCGGCTGATGATAGATTTCCTGCGGTGTACCGATTTGCTCGATAGCGCCTTTATTTAACACAATAATTTTATCCGACATCGTCAAGGCTTCCGCCTGATCATGGGTCACATAAATGCTGGTCAGTTTATATTGTTTGGAAAGCTGCTTAATTTCGAATCGCACGCTTTCCCGCAATTTTGCATCCAGATTTGATAAAGGTTCATCGAACAAAATTACATCCGGACGCGTCACCATTGCCCGCGCCAACGCAACACGCTGCTGCTGACCGCCGGATAATTCATTGGGCAATTTCAACCGGTGAATTTCCAAATCCATTTGTTTAATCACCGCGTCTAACCGCCGTTTTTGTTCTTCGACGGCAATATTGCGCTGTTTCAAACCGTAACAAATATTGTGAGAAACATTGAGATGCGGAAATAACGCATAAGACTGAAAACACATGGCGGTATTGCGTTTTTCCGGCGGAACCTCATTAACGTTTTTACCGCCGATCAGAATGTCGCCTTCGTCGGCGACATGAAATCCCGCAATCAATTTCAGTAATGACGTTTTGCCGCAACCGCTGGGGCCAAGTAAAGTGACAAACTCCCCTTCTTCTGCGGTGAAAGAAATATTATCGGCCGCATAAAAATCGCCGAATTTTTTCGTAATATTTCTGACTTCCAGTTTTGCCATATTATTTTCCTTAAAGTACAACAAGTTAAATTAAAAGTACTCTCGGAAGGAAATGACTGTCAATATAAATAAAAAACGGAAATTTGATTTTGTGAACTTCGTCACAATCTGTCGATATATCGCTTCTTCGCACGTAAAGTGCGGTCAAAAAAACGAGAGTTTTTTGAATCTCAGATCCGTTGAAAAGCGGACAAACAGGGAAACGGCGATAAATGAAATCACAAGCGCGGCGGGTTTAAAAAAACTGTTGAAAATCCGACCGCACTTTTATACCTGCCGATATGCCGTTTTATTCTTCGCGCTTCTTGTCAAACCGTCCGGCCACAAATTTTTTATGAACGGTGTTGATTTCAGCATGTTCAATCCCGTGAAATTTACAATAGTTAAATTCGGCGGCAATCGCCCCGCCTTTAAATCTTTTGACTAAATCAGATAATTACAAAAAAGAGGAAAATATCTTGTGATCGGTTGAAAATACGGATTGACTTTCGAAAAAAAACGCCCGAAAGGTTTATTTACCTTTCAGGCAGTTCGAATGACAATCGACGGCAGAATTAAATACGAAAAGCGCAAGTCATCGCTTATAGTTCTTCAACGATTTTGGCCGTCGCGCTCAAGCCCAAACGCGTCGCCCCCGCTTCAATCATCGCCAAAGCGTCCGCACCTGTGCGAATGCCGCCGGAAGCTTTAACGCCCAAACGTCCGCCAACCGTATCCGCCATTAATTTGACCGCATGAACCGTTGCGCCGCCCGCCGGATGAAAACCCGTTGAAGTCTTGACAAAATCCGCACCGGCCGCTTCAGCAGCCCGGCAAGCCGCAATAATAGTTTCATCGTCTAAAACGGCGGTTTCTAAAATCACTTTCAGCACTTTGCCAGGGCAAGCCGCACGAACCGCACGGATTTCCGCTTCCAACGCGTCAAATTGACCTGTTAAAGCGAAAGCCAAATTGATGACCATATCGATTTCGTCCGCACCGTCGGCAACGGCACGAGCGGTTTCAGCCGCCTTAATTTCCGCTTTCACCGCACCTGAAGGGAATCCGACCACCGTTGCTACCTTTAACGAGTCGGGCACGCTAACAGGCAATAGCGAAGGTAAAATACAGATCGAATAAGTTCCCAATCGAACGGCGGTATCAATCAATTGTCGAATATCCGATTCGGTGGCTTCCGGTTTTAAAAGAGTGTGATCAGTCATGGCGGCTATTTTGTTTCGCATTTTATCATTTCCTTTCATTTAGTTAGTGAACCTGAGAATGTTTGTCCGCAACAGAAGACGTTTCTGTGCGAGCCATTGGCACCATATTACCCCACAAAAATTATATTTTTTTGATTTTGATCAATTATTTATTAACCGCAAAAAACCAATATAAAACTTTAAGAACAGGCAAACGTTTACATTAAAATTTGTTTAAAACGCCATCCCAATGGTACAAAGAATATAGGGTTTATTCGTTTAAATCCCGCTAAGCTATATCAGACAGAAGAGGAAGCAAGATGAATATGATCCGCGCGTTTAATCGAACCATTGATTATTTGGAAAAATCGTTATCCCAAGAACCGGATGAAAAAGAAATCGCAAGATTGTCCGGATATTCTTTTGCCATGTTCAGTCGATTGTTTTCCATACTGACGGAGATGACGCTGTCGGAATATCTTCGCCGCCGAAAACTGACCGAAGCCGCGATTCGATTACGGGAAACCGATGACAAAATCATTGATATCGCCTTGGATTACGGCTATGAATCACCCGATTCGTTCGGCTTGGCATTTAAGAAGTTTCATGGTTGTTCCCCCTCTTCCGTTCGGAAGGGCGAACGATTCAATATCGTTTCCCGTTTGCAGCTATCATTAAGTGTTACCGGAGGATCCGAAATGAACATATCCATTCAAAAGAAAGCCGCATTTACCGTCGCCGGAATCGGTGCAAAATCCGTTTCTTCAGCAGACTGTGCGGGCATTTGGGAAAAATTACACCGTACCGTTGCCGAAGCCGACTTAAAAGCGCTCGGCAGCGGGCAGTGCTACGGCATGTGTTACGATGTGGAAAACAGCAATTCAATTAACTATTTAGCCTGTTATCACGTTGAAAACGGCAACGAAGCCTCAGCGGAAAAATTAGGCTTACAAGTCGTGGCGATTCCGGAAGCGGAATATGCCGTTGTCGAATTAGTCGGCGCGGTGCCGCAATCCATCCACAAAGGTTGGAAATATGTGACGGAAGTCTTTTTTCCCGAAAGCGGTTACAAACATTCCGGTAAACCGGATTTTGAAGTGTATTCCGGGGCGGATATTCATAATGAACAGTATAAAATGGAATTATGGATCCCAGTTGAAAAAGACTAATCCGGGTTTTTCTTGTAAATAAAAAGTGCGGTCGGATTTCAGCGAGTTTTTCCAAATTGAAAAATCTCATCAAAATCTGACCGCACTTTTAATTAGTAAGGCGTTTTATTTTTCGCACTTTTGGTTAAACCGTCCAGCCACGCTTGATGTCCGTTTACCATTGGATTCGGCACGGTTTCCGCCAAGCCTTTTGCCAGCTTACCGATTTGGCTTTCTTCGGTCAGCACGCGCACACGGTTATTCGGTAAATCTTCCAGCAACCAGGCATGATACACATCGCTGAAATCATCACCTTCGCCGAAGGTCCCCGACCAGGCTAAACGGGCGGGATTGCCGTCTTTCGCCGGTTCAAATTCTTCAACTTTAGAGCTAACGTGAAAACCGAACGTATCAAACACAAAAGTCGCACCTTCGAAAAGTTGCGTGGTTGAACCGTCGCCCACCACAATGTTTTCCGCATTGCTGTAATAAGTCGGCCACGCTTTCGTATCAATCAGATATTGCCATACTTCCGCCACGCTCAAACCTTTAATAATCACTTCGTTAGAAACGTAGTTGTCGGTTTCACCTGGGGTGTATTTTTCTGGCCAAATAATTGCGGGTTGTGAATAAGTTGTCATTTTGAATTCCTCTTGATGAATATTAACGAGATAGGCACATCATAAGGAAACTCAGTTATATTGTCTAAATGCAAAAAATAATATTTAATATAAGTTAAAATGATATTTAAATCGCACCGCTTGTACGGAGCAAAAAATGAAAGACCTACGCACTTTAGATTTAAATTTGTTGAAAGCCTTTGACGTGTTGATGGACGAAAAAAACGTGAGCAAGGCGGCGGAACGATTGGCGATTACGCAACCTGCGATGAGCGGTATTTTGGTTCGTTTGCGGGAAAGTTTTGACGACCCGTTATTTGTGCGTGTGCAACGTGGCGTGGTGCCGACCAATCGGGCGTTGGCATTGGCTCAACCGATTAAACAACTTCTCTCTGATGTGGAACAACTACTTAAACCAAGCGAGTTTGATCCGCAAACGGCTGAAATGACCGTTCGCATTGCCTGTACCGATTACGCCATGCGCGCCGTCATTGTGCCGTTTTTGCGTGTGCTGAAACAGCGTGCGCCGAATATCAAAGTGGCTGTGTTGGCGATTAACGAAAGCGAGGTGCAGCATCAATTAGAGCAACGGCTACTTGATTTTGCGCTGGTTACGCCCGATTTCCACGCCCCCGATATTCACGCCAAAGCCTTGTATGACGAGCAATATGTGTGTGCCGTCCGCCACAACCACCCGATTGCCAAACAAAACAGCTTATCGTTGGAACAATTTTGCCAACTGGAACAAGCGCTGGTGTCCTATCACGGCGGCAGTTTTAGCGGCGTAACCGATGACGCGCTAGCCAAATTAGGATTAAGTCGCAACGTGAGCTTATCGGTGCAAAATTTTATTATCCTGCCCGATTTATTGGCACAAAGTGATTTGCTCGCCGTTGTGCCAAAACGATTGGTCAGCAATCTCCCCCGACTCAAACTGTTTGAACCGCCCCTGGCCATTCAAGGCTTTACCAAAACGCTGATTTGGCACGAACGCACCCATCGCGATCCCGCTTATCGTTGGTTAAGGGAGCTGATGGCGGAGGCTTGCCAATAACTTGCCAATAAATAATCGGTATGTATCGATAAAAAAACTTCGCAAAATCCGACCGCACTTTATCACTCCGCTTTCGCCTTATCTTCCGCAGTAACCGATGTTAATTTGGCTAATTTCGGGGCGAGCCATTCTCGCAGGTCATCCATTAAGGAATAAACCACCGGCACGAACACTAAGCTCAATAAGGTTGAGGCGGTTAAGCCGCAGATAACGGCAACTGCCATCGGTGCTCTAAATGCCGCCCCCGAACCGCCGGCGAACACAGCGGGGATCATTCCCGCCACCATTGCAATGGTGGTCATTAAAATCGGGCGGACACGTTCCGAACCTGATTGAATTAAGGCTTGATAACGAGCCATTCCTTGTTGGCGTTTTTCAATAACGAAGTCCACCAACAAAATGGAATTTTTGGTGACGATGCCCATTAACATCAAAATACCGATAACAGACGACATATCCAACGCCGCACCGTAGGCGAGCAAGCCTGCAATCGCACCGCCGATAGATAGCGGCAGAGCAATCAATATGGTTAAAGGCTGCAAGAAATCACGGAACAGCAAAATCAGCACCATTAACACCATTAAAATACCAAAGCCCATTGCCAAGCCGAATTTTTCAAACATTTCGTTCATATATTCCGCATCGCCATATTCGGGGATTCGCACGCCATCAGGTAAATCTTGCAACAGGGGCACCCCATTGACTTGAGCCAACGCATCGCCAATGGTGTAACCTGTGGCTAAATCCGCTTCTACGGCAATGCGGCGTTCACGGTCAAAGCGTTCAAGGCTTGCCGCCCCTTCGCCAAAGCTGATTGTCGCAACTGTGCCAAGGGAAACCGTGCCACCGTTGCTGGACGAAACCTGTAAATGTTGCAACACGCTTAAATCGTTGCGATCTTGTGCGTTTAGCGTAACACGGATTGGCACTTGGCGATCGGGGAAATTAAAGCGAGCAGCATTACCGTCCGTATCGCCCACCGTTGCAATTCGTAGTAAATTTCCGACCGCTTGTGGCGTAACGCCTGCCTGTGCCGCTTCGGTCGGTCGCAGTTTAACTTGCAATTCCGATTTAACCAGCGGTGCATTTATCTGCACATTTTCCACGCTCGCTAAACCTTGCATTTGCTGTTTCAAAACTTTTGCGGCTTGGTTAAGTTTTTGCGGATCGCTGCCGGTCAGCAAAATCGACACATCACGTTGAGCCATTTCGTTGCGGAAAGCAAAGCGCAAATCAGAAAACTGACTGAGTTCCGACCGCACTTTTTCTTCAAATTGCTTTTGCGTTATTTGGCGTTCCTTGTGCGGTTTTAGGCGGATCAACACTTCAGCTTTAGAAGGTTCGCCGCTGCCGCCAATGGTGATAAACACAAGGCTTACTTCATCGTGTTGGCGTAAAGTGCGGTCGATTTTTTGCAAATACTCATCGGTTTGCGGCAAGCTGCTACTTGGCGGTAAGGTAATATCAATTTGGCTCATTCCTGTATCGCCTTTAGGCATAAACCCTGTGGGCAAGAGCGGAATTAACGCCACCGAACCGGCTAAAAACAGTCCACCGATAAGCAAAGTCGTTTTGCGAAAACGCAAAGCATTTGCCAGCAAAGTGAGATACATTTGCTTGAATTTGCCGGATCTGGTTGTTTGTTCTGGCTTAGGCTTATGCGGCTGTAACAAATAAGCGGCAAGCAGCGGTGTAGCCAGGCGAGCCACCAATAAAGACGCCAACACCGCCGCCGAAACGGTAATGCCGAATTGCGTAAAATACATTCCCGTTGTGCCGCCCACAAAACTCACGGGCAAGAACACTGCCACAATGGTGGCGGTAATCGCCAGTACCGCAAAACCAATGGCATCGGACGCATCTAAAGCCGCCTGAAACGGGCGTTTGCCTTGGTGCAAATGTTGCTCGATGTTCTCAATTTCCACAATGGCATCATCAACCAAAATCCCGATAACCAAGGTAATTGCCAACAAAGAAATGCTGTTTAAGGTGTAATCAAGCAGATACATCACGGCAAAGGTTGGCAAAATCGCCAACGGCAACGCAATAGCGGCAACAAGGGTGGAACGCCAGTTGCGTAGGAACAGAAAGACCACCAACACCGTTAGAGCCGCCCCTTCCAGCAAGGTATCTATCGCCACTTGGTAATTTTCTTTGGTAGTATCTACGCTATTATAGACTTCTTGAATTTGCACATCCGGGTATTGTTTGGCTAAGGCATTGATAGCTGTCTGCACACGCTCGGCAACCACCGTATCGCTTGAGCCTTTGGCACGAAACACACTGAACCCCAATACTTCACGCCCATTCAAACGAGTACGACTACGCACTTCGGCGTGGCTGTCCTGAACGGTCGCCAACTCGGATAATTTCACTTTGCGACTATCCGATAACGCTATCGGCAAGTCGGCTAAATTCGCTAAATTTTGGCTACCCAACACCCGAATGGATTGTTCCGAACCATATAACTGCGTTCGTCCTGCGAGGACATTGGTGTTGGTTTGTGCCAACTGCTGACTAACCTGATCAGCGGTTATGCCAAGTGCATTTAAGCGTTCGGCTTTCAGTTCTACCCGAATTTCTTGTTTCTCGCCGCCCAAACGTTTCACTTGCTGTACGCCCTGCAACGCCAACAATTGACGACTGACCGTATCATCAATAAACCACGCCAACTCGGTTTGATCCATATTCGGCGACTGCACCGCATAGTACACCAAAGCACCGCCTTCCACGTCCACCCGTTCTACCACAGGATTAGAGATATTCTGCGGCAATTCATCACGAATTTGGGTAATCGCATTACGCACATCATTTACCGCTCGGTCGGGATCTACCCTAAGTTGAAATTCCACCATTGTGACGGAATTTCCTTCGGTGATCGTTGAAGTGATATGACGCACGCCAGCCATTCCCGATACTGCATTTTCCACACGGCGAGTAACCGCATTTTCCAATTCTTCAGGCGAAGCCCCCGACTGCGATACCGATACATTCACAATCGGAAAACTCACATTAGGGTCGGCATTGATCGGCAATTTTTGGAATGACAAAATCCCCATTACCGTAAGCACAATAAATAACACAATGGTCGGAATAGGACGGCGAATTGCCCAAGAAGATATTTTTAAAGCCATTATTTTTCCTTATTCTTTAGCGACTTGGGGTTCAACACGATCGCCTTCCCCTACAAACGCCGCCGCTTTTTTTACGATCTTATCTGTCGCCGTTAAGCCCGACTGCACTTCTACCCAATTTTGATTTTGCGAACCGAGCGTAATCGCACGGCGTTCAATTTTGCCTTCGGCATTAACAATCATCACCGCATTGTTACCGTCTGCCCCGAAAGAAATGGCGGAAAACGGTACAACGTAAGCAACTTTTTGCTTTGGCAATGCAATTTCTGCTTCGGCATAAGCACCGATAGGCATTTGATTTTCAGCAAAAGCAATCCGCACTTTGCCTAAACGGGTTTTCAGATCGATTTCGGGAAAAATTAGCCGAATTTGACCGCTTGTTTGTGCCGGTGTATTCAATTTTGCCTTGAACCCCTGTTGCAATAAGGCAATCTCATCGGTATTCGCTTCCACTTCCAACTCAACCTCGCCGTTCTTGGCAAGATGAAATAAAGCATCTGAGCCTGTTAAAGCCCCTGTTTCCGCATTGCGTTTGGTAATAATACCGTCTACCGGAGCAAGAATTTCCGCTTTATTGCGTTGATGACGGCTATCATCCAACAGTGCCTGTATTTGGGCGATTTCCGCTTTAGCGGATTGCACGCCGGCTTTTGCCGTAGCGACTTTGGCTCTTTGCTGATCCAATTCTTGACGACTAACCGCATCAGATGAGGATAAAGTTTGGTAACGTTTTAGGTTCGTTTCCGCTTCTTTCAGGCTGGCTTCTTGTGCGGTCAAATTCGCTTTCACCCGAGCAAGTTGCGCATTATTTTGCTGCAATTGCGATTGCACATTGCTATGTTCTAAGGTTGCCAGCACCTGCCCTTTTTTCACGGCAGTGCCGACTTCCACGTCAACGGACAAAATTTGTAGCCCTTGCAAAGCTGTGCCAATCGCGACATCTTCTTTTGCCACCCAATTTCCCGAAAGCATTAATGTTCTAGCAAATTCCATTGTTTACGGCTGCACGACGGTAACCTTCATTAACGCCGTTTTAGTTTGTTCGTTGTTTTGCTCTTGGCAAGCGGTTAAAAACAGGCTTGCTAAAGCGAATAATAAAATCGATTTTTTCATTTCAAAGTCTTAAAAGTTACTAATGCGCGGCATTATTAGTTATTTTTAAGACTAAATCAAGTAAATTTTAAGACTAGTTTTTACTTGCTTTTTTATTTTCTTTCATTAAAATAACCGCACTTTTGGTCATTTTTAGGACTTTTAATCATGAGTAACTTAGACAAATTAGGCAAACAAATCAGTGAAGTGGATGCCACAATGGAAATGTGGATCGCTAAATTAGGCTTGGGCTACAACCATTTTGCGGTGCTGTATTCGTTGGCTGAGGCGGAAAACGGGCAATGTACGCAAAAGCAGATTGGCGATGAGTGGCTGTTGCCGAAACAGACAGTGTTTAACGTATGTAAGGAATATAAAGAAAAAGGCTGGATTGAATTTAGCGAAAGTGCGGTGGATAAACGGGAAAAAATCATGCGTTTAACCGCCGAAGGTAAGGCAAAAGCCGAACCGATTTGGCAGGCAACACAACAATTAACCGACAAAACATTTGCAAAATTCGGCGAGAAAAAGACCGCTCAACTGTTTGCTTTGCTAGCGGAATTTTGTACGGTGTGCCGTGAGCAAATCGATAAAACGGATAAGGTGGCATAATGTCGTTAGAAAACCTTGAGCCGAATTTTGAACCTACAATGTTCCGCTCGCTCAAAACCCTTGCTTTGCAACATAAAAAAAGGTTGCTAGCCACATTCGGCTTAGTGGCGGCGGAAAATTTTCTGTTGCTGATTTATCCCTTGGTGGGCAGTTTTGCGGTCAATGCGGTGCTAAACGGGCAACTGGTTTCCGCACTGGTTTACGCCTTCATGGTACTGATTATTTGGGGCGTGGGCGCGGCTCGCCGTGCAGTGGATACCCGTGCGTTCACCCGCATTTACACGGAACTTGCCGTGCCGGTGATTTTAAACCAGCGGATTAAAGGCTTTGACACTTCCACCACGACTGCCCGTGTGGCGTTGTCCCGTGAGTTCGTCAATTTCTTTGAACACCATTTGCCAACCTTAATCACTTCTGCATTTTCGATTATCGGGGCGGTGGTGATGTTGCTGTTGATTGAATTTTGGTCGGGCGTAGTGGCGTTATTGATTGTAATTGGATTTGGCTTGTTGTTGCCCCGTTATGTGAAGGTCAATGACCGTCTCTATTTCAAACTTAACAACCGCCTTGAAAAAGAAGTGGATCGGGTGGAACGCGCCAAAAACAGTGAACTGATTAAACATTATCGCTTGGTAGAACGTTTCCGTATCCTGATTTCCAACCGCGAAGCCTTAAGCTTTTTGTGTATCGGTTTCGCAATGTGCGTGCTATTCGGCACAACATTGACGGTTTTAACCCTCAAACAAGGCGTAACCGCCGGGCATATTTACGCGGTAATCACTTATCTCTGGACGTTCGCCATTAGCCTAGACGATGCCCCAAGATTAGTGGAAGAGTTGTCGAAGTTGAAAGATATTGGCAAACGGGTGGAAGTGGCATGATACAGGCGGTGAGATTTAGGAAGAATTTTGCAAATTGAAAAAACTTCGCAAAATCCCACCGCACTTTTTTGGTATTTTCATTTTCCGATTTCCGCTGATAAAATCTCACCGTTTAATTCTAGGGAACAAATATGACACGCATCACATCTTCATTTAGCGGATTATTTGCGGTATTCATTGCCGCAACATTATGGGGAACCACAGGCACGGCGGCCGCTTTCGCTCCTGAGGTTTCAGCAATGGCTATCGGTGCGATGGCGATGGGTGGCGGCGGTTTTTTGCAAGCCTTATTCGCTTTTCGGCAAATTACCGTTTATCGTTCAAATTTAGCTTGCCATCGCCGCTATTTAATGGTCGGTGCATTGGCTGTTGCCGTCTATCCGTTGGCTTTCTACGGCTCAATGCGATTGGCGGGCATTACCATCGGCACGGTTGTCACCATTGGCTCCGCTCCATTACTTTCCGCTTTACTCGAATCCATTTTTGATAAACAAAAACTGTCTCTGCGTTGGCTCATCGGGGCGATGTTGGGCATTATCGGAATGGCCTTGCTCTCCGCTTCAGAACAGCATCAAGACAGCGGGAATCATACGTTGCTCGGTTTGGGATTAGGTTTAATTGCAGGTTTTACCTACGCCCTTTATTCGTGGACGGCGCGTAAATTGATGTTGCAACATATCGGTGCGAAAGCGGCGATGGGCGCAACATTTGGCTTGGGCGCCGTATTTCTTTTACCCGTCTTATTATGGACCGGCGCCCCCTTATTAGCGTCATGGAATAATTTTGCCGTCGGTTTGTATATGGCAACCGTTCCAATGTTTTTAGGTTATCTTTGCTTTGGCTACGGCCTGGCTCGCATTAACGCCAGCACGGCCATTACGATTACGCTGTTTGAACCTGTCGTGGCGGCATTACTTGCCGTATTTGTGGTCAATGAACGCTTAACTCCACAAGGTTGGTTAGGCATTGCCCTCATCTTACTTTGTTTAGTTTTTATCACATTACCAACCAAGCGTAACATTGATTAAACGGCAAAAGTGCGGTGGATTTTGAGCAAGTTTTCATTCGCAAAAAACTTTTCAAAATTTGACCGCACTTTTCCCAACAATCCCCGATAAATCCCCCAATCCACATCCTTAAACACGTTAAACACCACGTTCATTTGTGGGTTGTCGGTTAAAAAGGCTTTTACCGTTCGTACCGCAATCTCGGCGGCGGGTTGGTTGGGGAAGCGAAATTCGCCGGTGCTGATAATCGATTCAGCCCTACACAAGCGGTCAGATTTTAAGAAAATTTTGCAAACTGAAAAAACTTCGCGAAATCCCACCGTACTTTCCATCGCTCTACCCCAACAACCCCCGATAAATCTCCCAATCCACATCCTTAAACACGTTAAACACTACTTTCATTTGTGGGTTGTCGGCTAGAAAGGCTTTAATGGTTCGTACCGCAATCTCGGCGGCGGATTGGTTGGGGAAGCGAAATTCGCCGGTGCTGATACAACAAAAGGCGACGCTTTCAATGCCGTGCTGCCGGGCGAGTTCAAGGCAAGAGCGATAGCAACTGGCGAGCAGTTCGCAATCTTTTTCTGATAATGCACTGCTGATAATAGGTCCCACCGTATGCAAAACGTAATCGGACGGTAAGTTAAACGCCGGGGTGATTTTTGCCTGCCCTGTGGGTTCTAAATGCCCTTGTTTTGCCATTAGTTCGGCACAAGCTAGGCGAAGTTGCACGCCGGCTTGCGAGTGAATGGCGTTGTCGATACAGGCGTGCAACGGATGAAAACAGCCGAGCAGTTGGCTGTTTGCCGCATTGACAATCGCCCCCACTTTAAGCCTTGTGATGTCGCCTTGCCATAGGTAGATCTGCGGCTGAATTTCCGTTAATTCTGAAAGGGTTACGATCCCTTTTTGCTTGACTTCCTGCTGTAAAAATTCATCTTGTAATGCCAAAAACTCCGCCGTTTCCGCTTGCGGCGGACGAATGTTCATCAAGGCTCGCAAAAGTTGGCGTTTTTCCGTTGTTGATGTGGGAAGGTCGATAGTCGGATCAAGATAGTGGATAAGATAATCCAATGTATTGTTCATTTTTTACTCCTGTAACCAACGGCTTAAAATCAGGTTCGGATCTTGGGTTAATGCGATTGTCTGCTTCTCCGTTTCCGCAAAACCTTCGGGATGATCTCGATTTAAGCGAATCAGCGTCGCTTGCGGATTGCGATAAGTCATCTGTTCAAAAGGATAACGAATAATGCTCGGCGTGTTAAAGCCAATCCCCAATTCCAAATACACTGTGCTGCCCTGCATGGCTTGTCCGGCAAATGTCGCATAACGCTGTTGAGCGGCGTGCCATTGTTTTGTTTCGACAAAACGGTGATCGACCCGTAAATGCATCGCCATTTTGCCGCCGCATATCGGGCATTTCGGCACAAGTGCGGTGGGAACAAGTGCGGTGGGAATTCGGCAATTTTTTTGCTGCGAACGCCATTTCTGCACCAGCATTTCATTATCATAAACCTGCGAATGACAAGGCGTAGCACATTGCAATTCACCGTAATTGCCTTGCACTTCAAAGAGTTTATCAGGCTCAAAACCGGCTTTGGCAAACTGGCTGTCCACATTGGTAGTAATCACAAAATAGTGTTTGTCTTTCACCAAGGCAAACAGCTGTTGATATAACGGCAACGCTGGCGGTTCAAAACGGTTCGCCCAAATATGCTCCGCCCAATACGCCCATTTTTCTTCTTCCGTTTCAAAGGGATAGAACCCTGCCGAATACATATCCCGCATACCGTAACGCTGGATAAACGGCTGAAAACGTTGGGTAAAACGCTCGCCACTGTAAGTCAAACCTGCCGCAGCCGAAAACCCTGCCCCTGCACCAATTAAAATAAAATCAGCATTTTCAATACGCTGTTTAGCTTGTTGTAACATTTAAATCTCCCGATAAGCAATGTCGGCAATCTGTTGTTCAAATTCGGCAATGGACATCGGCTGCTCGCTTTTGATTAAACGTACATTATCCAACCGCCGCACCAGTTTCATCGTACAGTCGTCAAAGCGCAACACCACCGAATAAAAATCAAAAAAATCGTAATCCGTTTCTTGCAGCTTGCCATAATGTTGCAAGGCGGGCGCAAGCTGAAAATAACCGTGAATAGCTTGTTGCCGATTTTTAAACGCTACTTCTTCAAGATAAAAACGCCGCTGATTGTGGCGAATGGTTTTGGCAAAACGAAATGTGCCGAAATGCAGCAAACGTGGCTTTTGTCGAATGGCGAAAATAAAAATAACGCTTAAAATGAGTAATAAGATAAACAGCATTTTGTTTTACTTCCTAAAAGTAAGTTATGAGGAAAAGTATAGTCACATGACTTACTTTTGAGAAGTACTTACAAAAAGGTAAGATTTGGAATTATTTGATAATTTATTGATTTTTAAAGCATTAAAAATGACATTTAATTCGAAAAGACAGAAAAAAAGCAATCAAATCAGCAAAAAAACTTTTAAAAATTTATGCGTAATCGCCGGTGCGATTACTTATGGCTTCGCCACCGTTGGCAAAGCCAACGTTCAAAAAGCGTTGCTTTTTGTGACCGCACTTTTATGTATAACGCTTTTTCAAGATTTCCGTTAAACGGTCAAACACAAACAGCACCCGCGGCGACGTAATGGTTTGATACGGACGGTATAAATACAGTTGCCATTTATCAATCGGGATTTCGGGGAAGAGTTTCACCAACTTGCCGCTGGCAAAATAAGGCTTGCAAAACAGCTCACTGACAAACGCTACCGAATGTCCAAGCAATGCGGCTTTCAATTCACATTCAGGATCGGTGCTGTAAAAATTCACTTGTCTTGGCAACAATTTTTGTTCGTCATTCATTTCCAATTCCCACGCCCGCCCTGTTTCTACGTTAATGGGAAACGAAAACGGAAAATTGCGTTGCAAATCGTCTAAGTCTTTCGGCGCTCCCAATCGTTCCAGCAATTTAGGCGAGGCGATAATCCAGTCTTGCACATCGGCAATTTTTCGCACAATAAAATTCGGGTTCGGCTCTTTACCAATACGCAAGCCAATATCAATGCGATGTTCCACCGCATCGAACTTCGCCATATCTTCCCGCCAATCAATGACCAACTGCGGATAAGGCGCAAGTGCGGTCAAAAGTTCCGCCAAAATCTCATCATTATCTCGCCAACGAGGGAAAGTAATCCGCACCACGCCGGCCATTTCATCCGTCTGCTGTTTGCCCAGTTTGAACAGACTGTCGGTATCCGCCACCAACTGTTTCGCCTTAATCAAAAACTGCTCGCCAAAACTGGTCAGCCGAATTTGTCGGGTATTACGTTTAAACAACTGCTCGCCCAATTCCTGTTCTAATTCTGCGATGACACGGGTAACTACAGACGGCGAAATGGCAAGCTGCATCGCTGTTTCCCGAAAACTTAGCGTTTCACTGGCGATACAAAAATATTTAATCGCATCGAGTTTGTTCATTTTATTATTCTCTTTTCAAGAAAAGTGAATTCTCATTTTATTGATTGTAATGCAATTATCATCGCAATACAATGTTCACATCAAAACAACCACAAAGGAAAACAAAATGAAAAATGTGTTAGTGATTTCAGGACACCCGAATTTGTCACAATCAGTGGCTAACAAAACCATTATTGACAGCTTAGCAAGCGGTCTGAATTCCATAGAAATTCGCAAATTGGATACGCTCTACCCTAACGAACAGATTGATGTCGTGGCAGAACAACAAGCACTTTTAAAGGCGGATGTGATTGTGTGGCAATTTCCGTTTCACTGGTATTCCATGCCGGCGTTGATGAAAAAATGGCTAGATGAAGTGTTTGTACACGGTTTCGCCCACGGTTCAACCGCAAAAATCGGCGGTAAAAAATTAGTAATTTCTATCACAACAGGCGCACCAGAAGCGGCTTATCAAGAAAATGCCGTGATGAAACACACAATGGCGCAATTAGTCGCCCCTTTTGAAAGCATCGCGGCGTTGTGTCAATTGGATTTGCAAAAAATCAGCTATTTAAATGGCGTGAGTTATGTGGGGCGTAACGAAGAAAAAATCGAAGAACAAAAACAAACCGCTCGTGAATATGCTGGGCAACTTATCCAAACAATCAACGAATTAACAGGAGAGAAATAATGTATTTAATTGATATTTCATTAAAAAACGAAAACTTATCGGCAGAAGAACAAGCTCAACAACTTGACGCCCACCGCGCGTGGTTTGCCAAATACTTCCAACAAGGCAATTTTTTATTGCTTGGTCCTTATCTCGACCAAGAGCGAGCCGGTGTAATTATTGCGCAAGCACAAAACCGTGCACAACTCGAACAGATTTTAGCCGAAGACATCTATTATCCTGACCTCGCCGATTACCAAATCCGTGAATTTAAAGCGGCAATGGTGGCGGAAGATATTCAACAATTTCAAGGAGCATAAAATGAACAACATTCAAAACAAAGTCGTGATTATTACCGGCGCAAGCAGCGGAATCGGTGAAGCCACCGCTTATAAACTGGCTCAAGCCGGGGCAAAATTAGTGTTGGGTGCACGCCGTGAAGATAAGTTACAAGCTATCGTAAACAGCATTAAAGCCAACGGTGGCGAAGCGGTATATCGCATTACCGATGTCGTTAAACCGGAAGACAACATAGCATTAGTTGAATTAGCCAAATCCGCATTTGGGCGTGTGGATGCGATTTTCTTAAACGCAGGACTGATGCCAAATTCGCTGATGTCCGCCCTTGAAACTGAAAACTGGAATAAGATGGTGGATGTCAACATTAAAGGCGTACTCAACGGGATTGCCGCTGTGTTACCGACTTTTGAAGCGCAAAAATCAGGTCATATTTTAGCAACGTCTTCCGTTGCCGGCTTAAAAGTGTACCCGGGTTGTGCCGTCTATTGTGGCACTAAATGGGCAGTAAAAGCGATTATGGAAGGGGTGAGAATGGAAAGTGCACAGGCCGGAACCAATATCCGCACCGCAACGATTTACCCTGCGGCGGTGCAATCTGAATTGGTGGCAAGTATTACAAATGCTGAAATGTCTCAAGCAATGCGTGGTTTATATGACACTTACGAAATCCACGCCGAACGTGTGGCAAACGTGGTGGTATTTGCGTTGAACCAACCCGAAGATACAAATATCAGTGAATTTACAATCGGACCGACTGCTCAGCCTTGGTAAAGGTCGTGGAAAAGCCGAAATACAACTCGACTCAATCTAAAGCACTTTCATAAAATTTACTGTCCCTTTCTTAAAAAAGAAAGGGACTATTCGGTAAAATAAACAACCTTATCAAAATGATTACATTAAACACACATCGCCGTCAATTTCTTACGCAAAGTGCGGTCATTTTGGCGGGCTTATTTTTCCCTCCCCTTCCCTACGCTCAAACAATCAGCAATAAGGAGAACAACAAAATGAAATTAATTTGTGTGGAAGAACATGTTTTAGATCCCATGATTGCAAAAGCAACCGTGCCACAAGTCTTGCAACTTGCACCTTATCTGACTGATTGGGGAAAACGTGTAAAAGACGGAACCAATCCTGATCGTAGTCGCCCGCAAGTCATTGATGATCAGCTTTCATTGCAAAAAGGGATGAATTTAGGTGATGTCCGTTTATCCGATATGAATGCGGCTGGTGTTGATATGCAAGTACTTTCGATCGGTGGTTTTCTCCAATTCGCCCCACTTGAATTGCATCAACAAGCTAATGATAAATTAGCTCAAGCCATTAAAGAAAATCCTGATCGTTTTTCAGCTTTTGCGACCTTACCTTGGAATGATCCGCAAGCTGCCATCGTTGAGTTAGAACGGGCAATAAAACAACTTGGCTTAAAAGGCGCGCTATTAAACGGCAGACCTTCAGACGATTTTTTAGATCATCCACGCTATGCCGCATTATTAGCAAAATTTAATGAATTACAAGTTCCGCTTTACTTGCACCCAGGTCTTCCTGTCCCGGAAGTGCAAAAAGCCTATTACAGTGGATTTGACCCTGAAGTAACGGCACGCCTTTCCATGTTCGGCTGGGGTTGGCACAACGAGGCGGGCATTCATTTGCTCCGTTTAATTTTATCGGGCGCATTAGATCGTAACCCTAATTTACAAATTATTAGCGGACATTGGGGCGAAATGTTGCCGTTCTATTTACAACGCTTAGACGATAGCTTACCGAAAGCCGCAACAGGTTTACGCAGAACGATTACAGAAACCTTTATTCAACAAGTTTATGTCAGCCCAAGTGGTATGCTTACTCAGCCACATTTTCAATTTATTTATGATTTAATGGGGGCGGAACGTATTTTATTCTCCGTCGATTATCCTTATCAAAGTTTAGATGGGGTAAGAGATTTTATTGATAATTTGCCAATTTCTCAGCAAGAGAAAGAATTGATTGCGTTCCGAAATGCCGAACGTTTATTTAAACTTTAACAAGGAATTTTAATAATGAAAAAATTAGCTTTAACTTTAGGATTAGCCATGACTTTATCAGCACAAGCCACCCCGATTTTTAACGTGTTTGAACTAGGTATTCAGCAGGGTAAAAATGCACAATACGATACCGTGGGCGAAAACAACATTCGTACTTCTATTCAAGATGAAAAAGGCACGCTGGCGATGTATTCGGTTAAGCAAAAAGATGATCCGAATATGGCATATATGGTGGAAATTTATGTCGATGACGAAGCGTACAAAGTACATACAGGCTCGGCACAATACAAAGCGTTTTTAACCGCTTCACCACAGATTTTGACCGATCATAAAAAACGTATCACCCTAAATCCTGTGTTTTTAGGCGATAAAAAAGTAGCACAAACACCCGAAATGCGAACCAATTTAGTGATGGTGGAAGTGAAAGCGGAAGATAATCAGAAATTTACGGAAATTGTTACCGCTGAAATGGCACAATCCCTTAAAGTCGAAAATGGCGTCATTGCGATGTATGCCGCCACAGAACAAGCACAACCGAATAAATGGCTGTTTTTTGAAATTTATGCGAACGATGAAGCCTACGAAAAACATCGCCAAACGCCACATTTTCAGGATTACTTAAAACAAACGGCGGATATGGTTACGGATAAACAAGCCATCGCTATTACGCCTACTTATTTGGGTAATAAAGGGGAATTGATGTTTAATTCGTTTAAACCGCAATAAAAATCAACAGGGGGAAAAATGAAAAGATTTGTTCTAACTACATTAGCATTAACATTCGGCATCGCTGCATCCGTTGTAGCACAAGAACCGAAAACCCTACATTTGGTTGATCCCGATTATCGTGAAGCGGCGAAAAATTGGCTGGTCGATTTTTCTGATGCCAATGTGCGTGCTCAATTTCGGCAGAATACCCTGTTGCGTGCACAGCAAAGTACACAACCTTCTGAACATTGGATAGTACCCGCCGAAGGAAAAGACCCTATCGTCAATCTATATGTCTATAAACCGAAAAACCATAGTGGCAAATTGCCTGTGATCTATTTCACGCATGGCGGTGGTTATGTTTTAGGTAATGCAAAAATGGCAGGGGATAGTTTACAGGCGTTAGCCGATCGACAGCAGGCAGCCGTTGTCAGCGTGGAATATCGACTTGCAACGGAAGCCCCATTTCCCGCAGGTTTAGAAGACGCTTACCGTGGTTTGCGTTATGTGTATCAAAACGCAGATAAACTCGGCATAGATAATCAGCGTGTGGTCTTAATGGGCGAAAGTGCAGGCGGTGGATTGGCTGCACGCTTAGCGCTTTATACTCGAGATAAGGGCGAATTTAATCCCGAAGGACAGGTGCTAATTTACCCGATGTTAGATTATCGTACCGGTACGGAACAATCGCCTTATCATAATGATATTGCCGGTGAATTTGTCTGGACGGCAGCGGCAAACCAATACGGCTGGATGACATTGCGTGGTAATCAAACCATTTCTGCCGAACAAATGCCGTATTTTTCGCCGGCAATGGCAACGGATCTGAAGCATTTACCACCCGTATTTATGATGGTAGGCGATTTGGATTTATTCGTAAATGAAGATATCGACTACGCCAACCGCTTAATTCAGGCAGGCGTTCCAACCGAATTAATGGTTATCCCCGGCGTGTTTCACGCGTTTGAAAAAGCCAATCCCAATGCGGAAAAAACACAAACCTATTTGCAAGCACGAGCGAAAGCCATTGACAATATGTTTAAAGTTAAACGTCCTGAGCCGAAAAAATAAAATTGATTGGTTGAAATAAATCGTGCAAAAACTCAGAAAAAAGTGACCGCACTTTTACCTACTCAAATAACAGAAGATATCACCACCTTAGAAACACTTGCCGTAGAAACCGGCATTGATACGCGCGGTGGTTGGGAAGAACAAATTTAATAAAGGCGAACGGTGGGTAATTTCCCACTGTTTTTCAATATCAATCTAAAGGAGAAAACAATGCAATACACACAACTTGGCAACAGTGATCTTAACGTATCCCGCATTTGTTTAGGCTGTATGGGCTTTGGCGATGCGGCAACAGGACAACATTCTTGGACATTAGGCGAAGCCGAAAGCCGCGAAATTATTCAATACGCCCTTGACCAAGGCATTAACTTTTTCGATACCGCTATTGCTTATCAATTGGGCAGCAGCGAACGCTATGTAGGCAAAGCGTTGCGCGATATGGCAAAACGGGAAGATGTGGTGGTCGCAACCAAATTTTTACCCCGCACCCAACAACAAATTGCCGACGGCGTAAGCGGTGAACAGGCGATTTTAACCTCGCTTGATCAAAGTTTGCAAAATCTCGGTATGGATTATGTCGATCTTTATATCTACCACATTTGGGATTACAACACGCCGATTGAAGAAGTTTTGCGTGCCTTACACAAAGCTAAACAAGCGGGCAAAGTGCGTGAAATCGGGATCGCCAATGTCTATGCGTGGCAATTGGCGAAAGCCAATGCGTTGGCGGAACGTGAAGGCTTAAGTAAGTTTATTTCCGTGCAAAATCACTATAATTTGATTATGCGTGAAGATGAACGTGAATTGTTCGGGTTATGCCAAGAAGATAACATCGCCTTAACTCCGTACAGTGCGTTAGCCAGCGGTCGTCTTTCCCGTCTGCCGAATGAAACGACCAAACGTGCGCAGGAAGATGCTTATGCCAAAGGCAAATACGATGCCACCGCCGAACAGGACAAAGTGATTATTCAACGCGTCGCCGAAATCGCCCGCAAATATGCGGTATCGATGACCGAAGTTTCCCTTGCATGGTTGCTGACCAAAGTCACCGCTCCGGTTACGGGCGCAACCAAAAAATCTCATATCGACGGCGCAGTAAAAGCAACAGAATTACAATTAAGTGCGGAAGATATTGTATATCTGGAAGAATGCTATCAACCGCATAATTTGGTTGGAATTATGGCGCAAAATACATTGAAAACCAAAGACCAAAAACAAGTGTGGAGCCGTTAATTAAACAAGAAAGCCGATTGTTTATGAGTAAAGCTCGGGATAGGAAAAAATTCTGGAAAAAACGACCGCTTATTATTCTGACTAAAGCATTACCAGTGGAGCGATAACATCTAATCATTCCATTAAATATCAAGGAAATACGATCGATGGGTTGATAACAAATAATAAAAGTACAAATAATAAAAGTGAAAAAGTGCGGTCATTTTTACCGCACTTTCGTCATTTATAAAACTCGTTTTAAGAAATCTCGTACCAACTTCCCTGATTTCTCTTGATAGCAGTGCCACTAAACGGGTGGTCATTACCAATCTTGCCCACTAAATTTTACCACTAAGAAATCCCTCAATGTTCTAACCGACAGCGGTAATTTATGACGGCTTGGGTATATTACATAGATGTTATAGGCTAGTAATCACCACGGGCATCACGGTTTTGAGCAAACTAAAAAGCTCAGAAAAGTTAGCAAAAATTTTGGTATTATGCAGCAGTTACTACTTAGTAGCAAAACCTAGTTTTTGTTGCATTGCTACATAATACCGTTGTTTTCTATTATATTACCGAAACCCAACAATTTTTAACCGCACTTTCAAGAATCGCATCGATAATATGCGTAATTTGAGCCCCATCTTTGAACGTGGCGAATTTTCCCGTTTCTGTAGTTGGATTTTTATTTTCCGCAATAAAAGTATAGAACGCCAACATCATATTTTTGAATGCATCCGGCCAGCCTTCAATATGTCCACCGGGAAAGTGACTATAGGTTCGTATATTATGATGAATAAGACTAGGATCATCACAAAGCACTTGGTTAGCCTGTTCACGATAACCAATAGTTAAATATTGCGGTGTTTCTTGTTCCCAATGCAGGGATTTTTTACTGCCGCTAATATTAAACATTAAATCATTTTTATGCCCAGCACTCACTTGTGAAACCGTAAATGATCCTTTTGAACCGTCTTCAAATCGAACCAAAACTGAACCGTAATCTTCCGTTTCCACCGGCATTAATTCATAATCACTAGATGATGAATTTGAGCTAAAGGTTTCCACTTTTTTACTCGCTTTACGTTGCGGATATACAATAGCTAAATCGGCAAAAACTTCCTTGATTTTTTTACCCGTTACAAATTGAATGGTATCACACCAATGTGAACCAATATCTGCGACTGTACGAGATTTACCGCCTACTTTTGGATCGACGCGCCAGTTGTAATCTGTTTCCAATAACATCCAGTCTTGTAAATAATGCCCATTTGCCGCAAAAACACGTCCAATTTCTTGATTCGCTACCATCATTGCAGCCTGTTGCACCATGGCAAAATTACGATATACAAAACCCACGCCCGTCACGATATTGTGTTTTTCTGCTAATTTCACTAGTTCATCAGCTTCTTGAGAAGTTAAGCAAAGTGGTTTTTCAGAAAAAACGTGCTTACTTGCTTGGATAATTTTCTTATTAATTTCAAAGTGAACATGGTTTGGGGTGCAGTTATGTACCACCTGAATTTCCGGATCCGCAAGTAATTTTTCTACGCTATCATAGGCTTTAGGGATATGAAATTGTCGTGCTTTTTGTTCTGCTAACTCTTGCGTATTTTCTGCTAATGCCAAAACTTCCACAAAACCTAGACGACGAACAGC
Source organism: uncultured Actinobacillus sp. (assembly GCA_963539805.1). Lineage (GTDB taxonomy): Bacteria > Pseudomonadota > Gammaproteobacteria > Enterobacterales > Pasteurellaceae > Exercitatus. The sequence continues at coordinate 71,044 of CAUTMS010000002.1, forward strand.
TTCAATATGTGCCGCACCAATAAAGCCTGTTCCAACTATACCAATTTTAATTTTATTCATAATACCACCCACTATTTTAAACCTAACATAATTTTAGATTGTTCAGTATCATCGCCTGTATCTGCGAAACTATCGAATGACTTTTGGGTTACAGGAATAATGTGTTTTTTGATAAATTCCGCTCCTTCTTTCGCCCCTACATCCGAGTCTTTCATACAGCATTCCCATTCCAATACCGCCCAGCCTTCATAGCCATATTGGGTGAGTTTTGAAAAAATAGCGTTGAAATCAATTTGTCCATCTCCTAATGAACGAAAACGTCCTGCACGATCAATCCAATTCTGATAACCACCATATACACCAGATTTTCCTGACGAAATAAATTCCGCATCTTTCACATGGAAAGCCTTAATTCGATCATGATAAAAATCAATAAATTGCAAATAATCCATACTTTGCAATACCATATGGCTTGGATCATACAAAATATTACAACGAGGATGATCACTTACTTTTTCTAAGAAACGTTCAAAGGTTACGCCATCGTGTAAATCTTCCCCCGGGTGCAATTCATAACAAACGTCCACACCTTGTTCATCAAAACAATCAAGAATCGGTTTCCAGCGGTTAGCTAATTCAGTAAATGCTAATTCAATCATTTGCTCTTTACGCGGGGGCCAAGGATAAAAATACGGCCAAGCTAATGCCCCCGAAAATGATGCGTGAGCTTTTAATCCTAAACGATTTGATGCTATTGCGGCTTGTTTAATGGTTTTCACTGCCCATTCTTGCCGTGCTTGTGGGTTATGACGATAAGCTTCCGGTGCAAAACCATCAAACGCTAAATCATATGCTGGATGTACTGTAACAAGCTGCCCCTCTAGGTGAGTGGAAAGTTCACTAATTTCCAACCCATATTGAGCTAAAATACCTTTAACTTCATCACAATACGTTTGGCTTTGTGCCGCTAATTCCACATCAAAAATATGTTTGTGATTACAAGGAATTTGCAATGCTTTATAACCTAAATTTGCTGCCCATTCCGCTAAAGTATCTAATTGATTAAATGGTGTCTTCTCGCCAATAAATTGAGCAAGAAAGATACCCGGTCCTTTGATAGTTTGCATAATTTACTCCTTGGCTTCGTCTTTATAATTGAAGAAAATAAAGAAAACTAATGAAATGACGACCGCACTTACTGCCGGAATCCACCAGAATGTACTCCAAGTTGAAAGTGGTGCATCAGCCGTAAACATATTATTGAACAAGCCACCTGAAATCTGAGAACCAAGCAACATACCTAAACCGTAAGTGAATAACACCACCATACTTTGTGCTTGACCACGGATTTTTTCATCTGCTACTTTGTCTGTATAGATAAAGCCAACTACAAAGAAGAAGTCATAGCAAATACCATGCAAGATAATACCGAAGTAAATTGCCCAACGAACTTCATCACTTACCCCTATTGCAAAGAATGCATAACGTAAGAACCACGCTAACATACCCACTAATAACATCCATTTTACGCCAAGACGTTTGAAGAAGAACGGAATTAATAGCATAAAGACGATTTCTGACATTTGTCCCATTGACATTACGCTACCTACTTTTTCAAACCCCATTGCATCTAAGAACGGTGCCGTATAAGCATAGTAAGTACCTAATGGAATCGAGATTAAAGTTGCACAAATTGCGAATACTAAAAAGTGACGAATTTTAAATAAGCCAATAGCATCTGCACACATTAAATCTCGCATAGAAAATGGTTTACCTTTTGCTGGCGGTGGTGTGTTTGGTAAGGTAAAACTATAAATTCCAAGGATAAATGAGCAAGTAGCTGCCACTTGGAAAATTGCAGGGCTGCCTGAAAGATCCGCTTGCCCGATTAATAAACCAGCAACAATCCAACCGATTGTGCCAAATACACGAATGACAGGAAATGATTTTTCGCTATCGGCAAGGGAGTGAAAAGCAATGTTGTTAGTCAACGCAACGGTTGGCATATAACAAAGCATATAAGCTAATAATGTCCAAACTAAACCTGAACCCTGTTGTGAGATAATTAAATCGGGGATAAACCATAAAATTGCCGCACCAATTAAATGCAACACGGCAACCACCTTTTCCGAAGGGAAAAAACGATCAACTAACATTCCCAAAATAAATGGAGAAATAATTGATGCAATCGGTCCCATTGAAAAGGCATCACCAATTAAGTCACTCAAATCATATTTGGTCATCACAATACCTAAAGTTACTGACCAGGAACCCCAAATAAAGAATTCCATAAACATCATAAGCGATAATCTTGGTACGATTAACGCAGGTTGTTTTGCTACAGTATTCATACGACCTCCTAAAAGTAATCGATTACAAATAATTTCAATCAAAATGTAATCGATTACTTTAAAAAAGAAAAATAGATTTTTTTAGATTCGTGATCGATCTCACAAAAAATTAGCTAGATTGACGTTGAATAAATTGCCAAGGCAATAAATGGTGAACAATAGCCATATTTTCAGGATTTTTAATTTGCTTAAGCAAAATATCGATGGCTTTCTTACCAATTTGTTGAAAGGGTTGTTGAATAGTTGTTAAGGCAGGTACGGTAACTTGACTGAGTTCCACACCATCAAACCCAACAATTGCAATATCTTGTGGAATCTCATAGCCCTGTTCTGTCATCGCATGAATAGCACCTGCCGCAAGCACATCTGAAATCGCAAAAATAGCATCGGGTTTGACCGCACTTTGTAATAAAGATAATGCGGCTTGCTTACCAGAAATAAAATCTAACTGTTCCGCATAAGCAATTTGCTGATAATCTAGGTGGTGATAAGCTAAACGAGAAAGATAGCCCTGTTCACGATGCTGTGCATATTGATAAGCCAAATCATGATTAATCAGTGCAATGCGCTTTTTTCCGGATTGAACCAAATGATCAATCACAAATTCCGTTGCAGCAAAATCATCAATACTAACGGAAGCTATTGTTGATTGTGGGTCATACTCAGCACATTGAACCCAAGGGAAATTGCCAATAATCTCTTGTAATCTAGGTAATTCGGAAATAGCATCCATCGTAATAACACCATCAACCATTTTGCCTGACAATAACTGTAAGCAAGAACGAGAACGCGTAATATCTGATTCCGTATTACATAATAAAATCCGATAGCCGTTTTTCTCCGCTTCTCTTTCAATACTTTTCACCACCGCTGCACAAAATGGATTGGCGATATTTGATACCATCACCAGTAACATACCTGTTTTTGAAATGCGTAATTGACGAGCTAATAAATTAGGTTGGTAATTTAATGTTTTAATAGCGGCGAGTACCTTTTCCTTATTAACAGGCTTTACGCTGTCTAAATTATTCAACACACGAGAAACCGTCGCTACGGAAACTCCCGCTAGTTTTGCAATTTTCTGTACTGACATAAAAACATCCTTATGACAAAAAAGCAAATCATCTTGATTTCGTTTTGACTATAACACCAAAACTAGAAATTATTCAACCGCACCTATAACCATTAGCTCACTGACAGCGATTAATCGGATTGCGACAGGCCTCGCGGTAATCATAGCAACGCTCGTTTTATTAGGCGTAGAAAACCGTTTATTGGCAAAAAAGTGCGGTTAAAAATACGGTTATTTTTCTCATATCTCGCATTGTAGTTGAAATTACATTTGGCTATACCATTTTAGTTGGAATAACTTGGATGATTGTTATATTAAAATTCCGACACCAATAATTCTTTTTTAGCAATTGTGCTTCTTAATTATTTGTTTTCCATAAACAAAGATAGGACTACAATAACAACATCATTTAGAGAAACCGAAATAATCTGACGGTTAAAACATTTCATCACAACAAATAAAAGAAAAAAACGGAAGATAACACGGCATTAGTCAAATTAGCCAAATCCGCATTCGGACGTATGGATGCGATTTTCTTAAATACCGGTTTAATGCCGAGTTCGCCGCTTTCAGCTTTGGTAAAGACAAAATGATGTAGCAAAATCACAGGCGGGCATCGGACTCGCCCTACAGGCACTTTAACTATGACACCCGATGAAAAAACTCGCTTTACTATTAGGACTGACTATGAGCTTATCCACACTTGCCGCCCCGATTTTTTAACGTATTTGAACTGGGCATTCAGCAGGGTAAAAATGCTCAATACGATACTGTGGGCGAAAACAACATTCGCACTTCTATTCAGGATGAAAAAGGCACGTTGGCGATGTATTCGGTCAAGCAAAAAGATGATCCGAATATGGCGTATATGGTGGAAATTTATGCCAATGACGAAGCCTACGAAAAACACCGCCAAACAGCGCATTTTAACGATTATCTAAAACAAACCGAAAAAATGGTGGTAAATAAGCAGATGATCGACATTGCACCTGCTTATTTAGGCAATAAAGGAGAATTGCATTTCCGTAGCGCACCACAATAACTTACCAAAGAACAAGCGGTCGGATTTCAAAGCGTTTTTGCAAATAAAAAAACTCACTAAAAATCGACCGCACTTTTCCTAATACTTCAACACTTCACTCTCTTTCGGTACGGCAACCTTTGTCAATTTATTTTCTTTTACAAATTTCCGCATTTCATCCGAAGTGACCGCAGCGTGATTTACCGCATCCATATGCACGGTAATAATATCGGCTTTCGGGGCGACTCGGCGGGCTTTGGCAACATCGGCTTTGCCCATAATAATGCTATCTGCATTGCCTTCCAGTTGGGCGTAACCCGTATTCATTACGATCACTTCAGGTTTATAGCGATTGAGTGCGACATCCACTTCATCATTCCAAATGGTATCGCCGACGATATACAGCGTTTTCTCGCCGTCCGCTTGCATCACAACGCCCATTGCTTCTCCCAAAAACTCCGCTAACATCGGGGTTGAATACATTTGATCGGTGCCGTGTTGCCCGCCTGTTTTGCTTAATTTCACTTTGTTAAATTCGGTATTTTTGCCCACTACTCGAACATCTTTAAAACCTTGTGAACGGATAATTTGAGCATCGCCGGCATTTTGTACGAAAATCGGTAAAGTTTTCGGTAACATTTTTTGAGCGTACTCGTCCCAGTGATCGGCGTGTGTATGGGTGACAATGACCGCATCTACGCCTTGAAGCACTTTATCTACCGGCTCTGCCATTTCAATCAACGGATTACGCTTTTGACTATTCACTGTGCCTTTAAATCCGGCGTAACTGCCTTTGGGCGCAAGATAGGGATCGACTAAAAAGGTGCTGCCTGCCATTTCAATTTTCGCGGTAGCATTACGGATATGCTGATAACTGATTTCGGCATTCGCTGTGCTTGCAATGATTGAGGCTGTGAGCGTGAAAAAAAGAGATTTCAATTTCATATTGTTTCCTTTTATAAAAAATTTGATGAATTAAACCGCTTGTAGGCGATGGGAATATTATGAAAGAGAGAGAAAATAAAAAACATTGACTTATTATTCAAATATCGTAAAAATCGGGTCAAATTTATTGCATAGAGAAAAAAATGTCTATTCCAACCGTCGCACTGGTACTTTATCCCCAATTTAGCCCTTTTCATTTTTCTGTACCCTATATGGTGTTTTCTACCGAAATTGATGATAAACCGTTATTTAACGTGAAAGTGGTTGCAGAAAATCCAACGGTTACCCAATCCAAACCTGCCATAATCCAAGCGGACGGCGATTTGAGTTTATTGGAACAAGCGGATTTTGTCGTAATGTTTGGTTGGGACAATGTAGCGCAAATGCCTTCCGCCGCCTTAACGCAAACCTTGCAACAAGCTGCTCGGCGTGGTGCAACGGTGGTAGGATTATGTTATGGTGCTTATCCCCTTGCCTATGCAGGCTTACTGAATGACAAAAAAGCCACAACCCATTGGTTCGGCGAAACAGATTTCAGGCAGCGTTTCCCACAAGTCAAATTGGATTGCAATGCGATTTATATTGAAGACGAAAATATCATCACTTCAGCAGGTACAGCGGCAGGGCTGGATTGTTGCTTGGCGATTGTTCGCCGACAATATGGGGTAAAAATTGCCAATCAATTGGCGCGTTTGTTAGTTATTTCGCCTCATCGGGAAGGCGGACAAGCGCAATTTATCGAACAGCCTATTGCGCGCAAAACCGCCAATGAAAATATCAATGAATGGTTGGAAATAATACGAATAAACTTAAAAGAAAATTATTCAATTGATGAACTTGCCAAACAGCTAATGATGAGCCGTAGCACTTTCACCCGTCATTTCCGCAAAGCAACGGGAATGGCATTCACCGAATGGTTGATTGAAGTGCGGTTACAAAAAGGGCGGGAATTATTAGAAAGCAGCAAACTCGGCATTGAAGAAATCGCCCACCAAATCGGTTTTCACTCTGCCACCGCCTTCCGTCAGCACTTTAAAGCGAAACATCAAATCAGCCCGAAACAATGGCAAAAGCAGTTTCAGGCTGCCTGAAAGCTCAAAGTGCGGTCGAATTTTAAAAAGTTTTTTGTAAATAAAAAACTCGCTGAAATTTGACCGCTTGTATTCGTTTCTATCGTTTGAGGGATTTAATATACGCCTTTTCGTTTGGCAAAACCTTGAGCGACTCGGTGATTTTTTGTAAGGCTTTATTGTAAGTAAAATCATCCGTTCGACTCCGGTTTAAGTAATCCAACGTTGGTTTTGGAAAACGGATATAGCAAATAGACAATGCCCAAGCGACCGCCATTTTAACGTAATAATTTTCGTGTCGAATTTGATCCAGTCGTTGAAAAATCTCATCAAGATATTCTTCGTTGATATAATAAAAAATCAACATAACCACAGCAAAACGGATGTCGTAGGGAGCAGAAGAACGAAAATAAGGCTGCAAAAAATCCCACATTTTTTGAGGTTCGTTTTTGGTGTATTTCAAGCCGGCACAAAAACTGTCGCACACCGACCAGTTGTCAATTTTAGGCACAAAGCGGGCAATCTGAATGAAACGCTCTTCCATCGAACATTTCAAATAACCGATTACCATGCCTTGCAACATCGTTTCTTCAAAACTTTCGGTAGAAGCCGTTTGAAAATACGCCAGCCCGTTTTCTTGAGCAATCTGTTTTGCAATTTTGCGTAACGTTGGCAGACGAACGCCCAAAATATTGGGGATACCGGGTAATAATTTGGCAGAAAACCGACGGTAATTTTCTTCTGCAAGCTCTTCCAGTTGTAAACGGATAGATTTCTTCATTTTATTCATCATACATTGTGCGAAAGGTCAGGTTAATACGCGGCTGCGTAATACGGCTGCTTTTCATGATGGCGTGTTGCCAATAGGTTTGTGTTGTACCGCGCATAACGATTAATTGACCGTGTTCCAGCAACATTTCTACCTTTTGTTTACTCTGTTTATGGCGAAAAGCAAACTTGCGTGTTGCGCCGAAACTTAATGAGGCAATGATACTGTTGTCGCCCAGGCATTTTTCATCATCGCTGTGCCAGCCCATACCTTGATTGCCGTCCGAATACAAATTCAATAAACAGGAATTAAAAACGGTCGGGCTGACGGTGGATAAATGCTGTTCTATGTTGTGCTTGAGCGCCAGTAAATTGTCCGTCCAAGGCAGTGCGGTTCTGGCAGCTCCCGAATAATGATAGCGAAAGTCTTTATCGCCATACCACGCCACTTGTCGGGCGGTGGTAATTTTTTTACCGAAGATCACAGCGGTATCGTGCTGCCAAGCGATTTGATGCAGAAACGTTTGATAATAATCGTCGGCGGTTTGAGAATCAAAAATCACGCCGTAATTATTAACCACGCCGTCGTAAGGTAGCAGATTGGCGTGAGGGGAAAGATCGAATAAGTCAAAATTACTCATCGGCTAGCGCCCTCTTTTGCCAATAACATCATTTTTCGTCCTCGTCCCCAACGATATTGACCGATGATGCCGTTTTCACGAATCACGCGGTGACAAGGAATTAACACCGCAACCGGATTTTTGCCTATCGCGCTACCCACCGCTCTTTGCGCATTAGGGTGCGCAATACGATCAGCGATATGGCTATAAGAACTGACTTTCCCCGAAGGAATGCTTAACAGCGCCTGCCAAACTTTCAACTGAAACGGTGTGCCTTTAATATGCAGTTTCAATCCTTGCGGCGTTTCGCTAAAAAATGACATGGCTTGCTGTTGCAAAGGGTGTATTTGCGGGACAAACCGTGCTTTCGGATAAGCCGTTTTCAAACCGGCAAGGCTGTTTTCCCGCTCATCAACAAACGCCATAAAACACACGCCTTTATCCGTATTGGCAACGAGAAACTCTCCCATCGGGCTGTCCCAAAAGGCGTAGTAAATCGTTAAATTCTCGCCGCCGTTTTTATATTCAAACGGTGTCATGCCTTCAATTTTAATAAACAGATCATGTAACCGTCCCGTGCCGCTCAATCCTGTTGCCAGTGCGGTTTGTTGCAAATTTTTTTGATTAAGCAGATGCGCTTTGGCGGTTTCTATATTCAAATAAGACAGCATTTGTTTCGGGCTCAATCCGGTATATTGCGTAAAGACTTTTTGAAAATGCTCGGGACTGAGATGAACCTGCCGTGCCACATCGTCCAAACTCGGCTGATGTTGCGCATTATCGTATAAATACTCAATAGCGGTGAGAATACGTTGATATTGTAGGTCTTTCATAATACCTTCCGATAAATTGTTTTATCGAAGTATAGAAAACCCCATCAATAAAATCGACCCGATTCTTGTGTTTTAATCGGATAAAAACGTTATTAATAGAATTGTATTTACTCCATCGAAAACTTTTGCAAACCACGCCGCTATTTAACCCGTTTGAATTCTATATCCAGAATGGAAAATTCACGGAGAACCTATCTTTATCAACTTATTCGAGCTGATGAAAATAATAGCTATTTTCCTCACTAATAAAAATCACTAAAATAACGCTATCAAAACAAATAAAGGAATACAAAATGAACAACACTCTTCGCTTAGTCTTTCCCCAATGGCAAGGTGCTGGGGTAGAAATTATGCCTGTTTTAGTCCCTGAATTGGATTATCAAGATGCGTGCCAAGGCTACGCGTTAGGTAGTCAGTTATTAAACTGGTTGGCACCGAAAACCAATAACGTAACGGCAACCGTGCCTGTGTCGATGGCATTCAATGCAGACGAACTTGCCGCCGAAAACGGCATTCAAGCCTATCAAACCGTTAAACGTCAGCTTAAATTGGCATTAGATGTGATTGAAACCCACCAACCTGCACGCATTTTAACCTTGGGCGGTGAATGCTCGGTCAGCATCCCGCCATTCGCTTATTTGGCACAAAAATATGCTGATGATGTAGCAGTAATTTGGTTGGATGCACACCGTGATCTCACCGTTCCCAGTGACAATTACAACGGCTACCACGCCATGGCGTTGGCGAAATTATTGGGCGTGGGCGATGAACAAATTGTAAAATCTCTCCCCGCTACACTCAAACCGAAAGATGCCCTAATCGTTGGACTTCGCACTGAAGATGAAGCCTCAGAACGCCAAAAAACGCTCGGTGTGGCATCGTTTAGTCCGGAACAAGTGGCGGAAAACAGTCAAGCGATTATCGACTGGCTGAAAGCCACAGGCAAACGCAAAGTAATGGTGCATTTCGACTTAGACGTATTAGAGCCAACGGAATTACTTACCGCAGTAGGACGTGATCCAAACGGTTTACGCATTCATCAAGTGGTCAGAATTATCAACGATATTGCCAAAACGGCGGATTTAGTCGGCTTAACCATTGCCGAATGTATGCCGAGAGAAGTGATTAAACTGAAAAAAATGTTGGCGGAATTGCCGCTAATGGGATAATTCTCCATAACCCAAAAGTGCGGTCAAATTTTGAGAGATTTTTTCAAATTTATTTCAAAATTTGACCGCTTGTTATTTTTACTCAAGATGAAACGCCTGTGAAAAAGACAGTTCATCTTTTTTACCGTTATTGATGGTTAATTGAAAAGAACATTTATCCGCACGGGTAATCACATCGGTATGTTCCATAATGCTACCGTCTTCCAAATAGTAGGTTAATTGGATTTTAAATGCGGCCGAATGGTTCGGATAATCTAATAACTTCGCTGTTTCGGCATCGTCAATTAACATCGCTTCGATAGTCGAATTGGCGTATTTAGGCGAGAGTTGGTAGATTTTTTCCTGCACGTTGAATAAAGAACGGTGTTCAAAATTAATGCGTTCAATGCCTTGGCAGAGATAATAAGGCATATAGGCACGATCTAATGAAATCGGAATACCGTCTGCCTTGCGCACCCGAGTTAAACAAAAGACTTTTTGCTTGCTGTCCGCCAATTTTAATTTATCGATGATTTCTTCCGTTGGCTCGATCACTTCACAACGAATGATTTCCGAAGAAGGCTCTTGCCCTAGTGCCATAATACTTGGTGTAAAGTAGAACAAACTATTGATATTAAAATGGATTTTTTCTTTCGCGACAAAAGTCCCTTTCCCCCGAACCCGAGCAATCACACCCTTTTCATATAGCCCGTTCATTGCTTGTCGAACGGTAGTTCGGCTAATATCAAACAGCTGACAGATTTCATTTTCAGAAATCATTTTATCGCCTTCTTTGAAAGTACCAATGCGGATTTGCGACACAATATAGTTTTCCAGCTGTTTATAGAGCGGCACTTCGCTGGTGTAATTCAGGATAAAGTTATCTTTAAAATGTTGGTAAATATCAGTCATTTATCGCACTCATTTTGTCGTGAACGTTAATTTAGGCGGTTAATCACATCTTCATTCAGCTCAAACAAACTGTCTAATTGAACGTCCGCCAAGCTAAAGCGCGGATTGTGTTTAAATTCAGGATCGGGAATGACCACACATTTCATTGATGCCGCTTTTACTGCGGTCATTCCCACCACCGAGTCTTCCACGCCGATACATTCATTCGGTTCAACCCCAAGATTTTTCGCCGCATTCAGATAAACCATCGGGTGCGGTTTGTTATATTCCAATTCTGCCGCCGATGAAATAAAGCTAAAGTAATCAAAAATACCGCAACTTTTCGTGATGTTTTCCAATAAAAAGCGAGGCGAGGCAGAGGCAATCGCTAATTTATAACCAAGTGCGGTCAATTTTTCGAGGGTTTCTTTCACCCCTTTCATTAGCGGTTTTTGTTCTAAAATCAGGTTGATCGCACACTCATTGATTTTCTTTCCCATCTCTTCCGCCGACATGGGCGATTGGTTGTATTTTTGAAAGATCGCCTTAGCAATACCTATTGCCGGAATACCCGTTAAGGCGAGCATATCTTCTAAGGTAACGGGAATACCCACCGCATTAAAGCAATCAATCCCTGCTTGCTTCCATAAAGGCTCCGAATCAATCAACAGCCCGTCCATATCAAAAATTACTGCTTTAATTGTCATATTTTTCCTTGTTAAAATGAAATGTCATATAAAGGGATAACCTTATTCTATCCCTTTCACTAAATTAAAATAAATGGTTTATTGCATTAAAATTCGCTACCGTAATGCCATCACTTTCAGGCAGTAAATCGTCATTTTTATCAATGATAAAAAGTGCGGTAGGTTTTCTTAACGTTTTTTTATCCACATTGAGATGACTCACAAAAAGATAACGATTTGGCTGATAAGCCTGGTTGATATATTGATACACATCATTATCCGCTCCCATTAACACCACGCTGTCTTGCAAATGCACCTTTGCCAGAAAATCTCGTATTGCATTGATATACTGACGCTCTTTCACAGGCACAAGCACTTGAATTTTCCCTGCTAATTTCGCTAAAAAGGTTTCAAAACCCGCCACAAAGTGCATATTTGTGGCCGCATTATCAATATGAAGAATGGCATTAACATCAAATAGATAAAGGTTGGTGCTTTTCATCTTTCCCTCCGATTATTTTTTGTATTAAGTTGTATCATACAACTTGGATCTTATATGATTTTTAGAGAAAAGCAAGAGAAAGGTTAAAATTTTCTATTGGTCAATTCTGCTCAAAACCCGACCGCTTTTATTCTGATTTAAGCAATAGACTATTCTTATTTTATTGATTGTTTCACAACCATTACGTTTTAAAATACTTTTCAACGAAAACCCGATCACAACACAACAATGCTAAAAAAATATCTTCTTTTTCTTATTACCACTCTTATTGCCGGTACGGCGATAGCCTCTAATCATTCCGTTAAATATCAAGGAAATACGATGAAGGTCACAATTGGACAATCTACCACCTTTAGCGCCGAATTAGCCGACACAAAAGCCGCCCAAGAATTGACCGCACTTTTGCCTTTAACCTTAGAAATGCAAGATCACTTAAGCAATGAAAAATTCGCCGAATTACCGAAGTCTTTAACCCGTAGCGACAGTGCGGTCGGGCGGATTGAAGCGGGTGATATTATGCTGTGGAGCGGCGATACGATGGTTATTTTCTATGAAAGTTTTAACTCTTCTTAGCGCTATACCCGTTTGGGCAAAATTAAAGAGGCGGAAAAGCTGAAAAATGCGGTGGGTTTGAGAAGCGTTTCGATTACATTTGCACGCTAGTCAGGTTGAAGTGTGTTTTGAACGCCGTTAAATCGTAAATCACAAGCGGTCGGATTTTGATGAGATTTTGTAATTTGCAAAAAATCGCTGAAATCCAACCGCTCTTTGATTGTTCCTACCAATCTTGCCCGCTAAATTTCGCCACTAAAAAATCCAACAATGCTCTCACAGAGAGCGGTAATTTATGGCGGCTTGGGTACATAGCATAGATGTTATAAACGGGTAATTGCCAGTCGGGCATCACGGTTTTGAGCAAACCTGTGTTCAACGGCTCATCCACCATATATTTCGGTAGCATCGCAATGCCACCGTGAGCAAGGGTAAAATTAAACAAGGCAGTCGTATCATTACTGGTAAATTGACTGGTCAGTTCAAGGCTGATTTCCTTTTCCCCTTGCGTAAACTTCCATTCACGGCGATTGACACGAGAATGGCTTAAATAACGGTGATGTTCCAGTTCTTCCGGGTGTGTTGGCGAACCAAATCGGGCGAGATAAGTGGGGCTGGCGACCAACAGGGAATGACAACTGCCGAGTTTGCGTGCCACAGCGTTGGGATCGGGATTATTGGTAATACGGATTGCCAAATCAATACGCTCTTCCACCAAATTCACGGTATCGTCACTTAACACAAACTGAACTTGCAATTTCGGGTGTGCTAACAGAAATTCATTGACCGCCAAAGCCAAATGGCTTGAACCAAAGGAATTGTTGCACGCAATCCGCAACGTACCACGCAATTCGCCGGCTTGTGCCGCAAAATCCTGTTCCATTTCTTCCCGTAAATTTGCAAACTTTTGGCAGAAAATGACCGCTTGTTCGCCCGCATCCGTCAATGATACCTTTCGGGTTGTACGTTGAAATAAACGTGCATTTAACCATTCTTCCATTAATGCCACATAACGGGTAATCATCGGTTTGGAAATCTCCAATCTATCCGCTGTTTCGGTAAAACTACCCGTTTCTGCGACCGTTAAAAACACTTTAATTGCGGTAAGTTTGTCCATTTTACCCTCTTTTTTATTTCTTAAATAGAAATAATTATATTCTTAAATCGCTGTTTATACAATTTATTATTTCTCTATAATGCCGCTCATCAGCACAATGCTGACGATTTTTAAACATTTTAATGAGGAAAATAAAATGACAACATTAACAGGTAACTCAAAAATTATCGCTGACTACTTAGATGCGGTATTTAACCAAAAAGACTTAGCCGTTGTGGAAGGCTACTGGGCGGATAAAATGATCCAACACAACCCGGCAATGCCAAACGGTTTAGAGGTATTGCGTGGTTTTATCACTTCGCCTGATGCGAAAGCAATGAGCTACGAACGTGGTATTATTATGGAACAAGGCGACTTGGTCATGGTGCACGGCAAATACAATAACTGGGCTGGCAAAACGATGTTAGCGGTCGATATTTTCCGTTTAGAAAACGGTAAAGTTGTGGAACATTGGGACGTAATGCAAGAAGAAGTCCCGGCGGATAAATCTGCAAATGGTAATGCGATGTTCCCGGTGAAATAAGGCGAAAGAATGATACAAGCGGTAAGATTTGCATAAAATCTTACCGTTTTTTATATTTTCTTAAAATCTGTTGGTATGTTGTGCTTGTAAAATATACCGTTTTGTACCTAGCACGCAAAATGCGTACTAGGTTACGCATAATTGAGTGGCTTTGCCACTCTAATTCTCAGCCTCAAAGGGGCTGAATTATGCTTAACCTAGTACGGCTCTGCCGTGCTAGGATATTAGCAAACACCTTTTGATAATTTTATACCATCGAAACATCAACGCCCCTTAACATCTTTTCCAATAAAGAAATAATTATTTACAAAAACCGCTCTTTTTCCTTCTTTTTATTTCATTAAAATAGACATCATCAAACAGTTCAAGGAATATAAAATGATGTTACTTATCTTCTTTTTCAGCCTCGCCGCCTTATTTGTGTGGCTGATTTCACGCCCTACTCGTTATTTGAAACAAGGTAAATTCTCGCAGGCAAAAAACGTGCGGATTTCCGACCGCACTTATTATTTGGAAGAAGTGATTTTTGCTGATTATCATCAGGCGTTGCACCATTATTTCCAGCTGTTAGATGATGTGCAACTGCTTGGCAATGCGCTGGAGGTAAAATACGATTATTTGGATTGGACAAACACCATTTTACGTTTCCCGAATTTTACCGTGCAGCTGGTGCGAGCGGTGAATAAAGTGCGGTTGATAAAAAGCGAAAACGTGATGCCGATAGCAGAATTTGAGCGAGATTTGGATAATATCAATGTTTGTTGGTAAATAAGCGAAATATGGATATTGTACGTCCAAAATCATAGTTCACCTTTATATCAATAATAACAAATGCTTTCGTAGGGGCGGGGTTTATCCCCGCCCGTTTCGATCTTTCCATTCAATAAAAAAATAAGACCGTTTGTTCAAACCTTAACCTTACTAACAGCAACGAAACAATGGGCGGGGATAAACCCCGCCCCTACGCATATATATAACTTTATCAATAATCTAGGACACACGCAGTATGTCCCTACATCTTAATTGGTTCTTATTAAGAAACAATTATTTTCTAAAATCGCTATTTTTCACATTTTTTATTTCTTTATAATGGCACTCATCAAACGACAACAAGCCAAACGAAATTTTAAACTTAACCAATATGGAGAAAAAAATTATGTCAAACATCATCGCAGTAACAGGTGCAACAGGTCAATTCGGTACAATCGCGATTAACTTATTAAAAGCAAAAGGTGCAAGCGTGGTGGCACTTGCTCGTTCACCGGAGAAAGTACAAGGTGTGGAAGCACGCAAATTTGATTACAGCCAACCGAATGTAGAAGCTCTACAAGGCGTGGATACGTTAATTTTAGTATCCGGCAGTGAAATCGGTCAGCGTGAAGTTCAGCACAAAAACGTGATTAACGTAGCGAAAGCCGCCGGCGTGAAACGCATTATTTACACCAGCCTTTTAGGTGCAACCAATGAAAATACCGTGAAAGGCTTAGCCGGCGAACACGTTGCAACGGAAAACGCTTTAAAAGCATCAGGCTTAGTTTACACGGTGTTGCGTAACGGTTGGTACACGGAAAACTACACTGCATCAGTCCAACCTGCCATTCAAAACGGTGCATTTTATGGCTCGGCAAAAGACGGTAAAATCTCATCGGCAACCCGTGCAGATTTAGCGGAAGCGGCTGTTAATGTGGCATTAAGTGGTGAATATCAAAATGAAATCGTGGAATTAGCAGGCTCAGAAGCGTGGACATTAGCGGATTTAGCCGCTGAAATTTCACGCCAAACAGGTAAACAAATTCCTTATGTGGACTTATCTGTTGCGGATTATGCCGCAGGTTTAGAAAAAGCAGGCTTACCGGCACCAGTAGCGTTATTCTACGCAGAATGTGATGCCGATGCGGCAAACGGTGCGTTATTCTCAGAAGATAAAACCTTAGAGAAAATTTTAGGTCGTAAAACAACATCGTTAGCGGATGCAGTGAAAGCAGCGTTGTAATCGCAATCTACATCAGCAGCGATGAAATGCGGTAAGCCGTTTTAAGTGTCGTTAAATGATGAAAAGTGCGGTCAGATTTTGATGAGATTTTTCAATTTGCAAAAACTCGCTGAAATTTGACCGCACTTTATCGGTTTGCCACTAATTTTTCGCCTTAACCAACACCGATGTCATACTTAGCGAGCCTGCAATCAATTCATCATTAAACAAGGTAATTTCATCCTTTTCATCACGTTGTGCCATGACATAAAGTAACGGTAAATAATGATCAGGCGTTGGGACGGAAAGCGCGGCACTTTCGCCGAATTGTTCAAAATGGACTAACGCCTCGTCATTATGTTCACGCATTGCCTGATTGATTTCATCTCGGAATTGATACGCCCAATCGTAGCCTGCGCCTACTTGGTCGATATGTTCCCAACTGATCGCTCTTAAGTTATGCACAATATCGCCGCTGCCTAAAATCAACACGCCTTGTTCACGCAATGGGCGTAATTTTTTCGCCAATTCATAATGCCACTCGGGCGATTTGGTGCGATCCAAGCTGAGTTGAACCACAGGAATATCCGCCTGCGGATAGAGATATTTCAACACCGCCCAAGCCCCGTGATCGAAACCTCGGGTCGGGTTGATCTCCACCTGTTCGGGCGCAAGCAAGGCTTGAATGTGTTGAGCAAATTCAGGATCGCCTTTCGCCGGGTAAACAATCTCGCTTAATTCCGGCGGAAAACCGTGGAAATCGTAAATCATCGGCGGATTTTCAGCCCCCATTACCTGCAATTTTGAGCTATACCAATGGGCGGAAATACATAAAATCAGCCTCGGCTTCTCAAAGGTTGAAGTGATGTATTGAAAGCCTTGGTTAAACATATTTTGCGGATCTAACGCATTCATCGGGTTACCGTGTCCGACAAAAAGTGCGGGCGATTTTTTCATTGTTTTTTAATCCTTATGTTGTGAAATTAACGATATTATAACGGCGATTATTTTTAGCGATTAGTTAAGTAAATCTTAATTAATTTTTATATAAAAATTAATAATCAAGCTAATTACCCTATATTTAAATTCTTTATTAAGTTTTAATTAAAACTGTTTTAATGATTATTCGCCTATTCAAATATAGGCAACCCATTTATACTATTTTCACTTTTAGTACAATAGGAACATAACATGAACCCGAAATACTCTCCTCTATTTGAAAGTTACACGTTAAACAACGGTGTACAAGTAAAAAATCGTTTAGTGGTTGCGCCGCTCACGCATTTTTCATCGGATGTTAAAGGCGGCTTAACCGATGAAGAAGCGAAATTTTTAAGTAATCGTGCTGAAGATTTTGGTTTATTTGTTCTTGCGGCGACTTTTGTCACACCGGATGGAAAAGGTTTTGTCGGACAACCTGTTGCTATTTCGGAAAACGATTTACCCGATTTAACCAAACGTGCGGATATTATCAAAGCGCAAGGTGCAAAAGCGATTTTACAAATTTATCACGCCGGCTTTAAAACAAGTACAGATTTATTAAACGGATTGCCGATGAAAAGCGCAAGTGCGGTCAGTGGTGCGGAAGAATTAACCGAAAGTGAAATTCAAGTGATTATTAACGCCTTTGCTAATGCAACAAAACTCGCAATTCAAGCAGGTTTTGACGGTGTCGAAATTCACGGTGCGAATGGCTATTTGCTACAACAATTCTACTCGGCACAAAGTAATCTTCGTCAAGATCAATGGGGCGGCTCTGTTGAGAATCGCTTACGTTTCCCGTTAGCGGTAGTCGACGCGGTTGTTGCAGAACGGGCTAAAGCCAACCGTCCGGATTTTATTATCGGTTATCGCTTTTCACCTGAAGAACCAAATGAAAACGGTTTAACCATGGCGGATACATTCGGTTTAATTGACGCTTTGGTGCAAAAACCGTTGCAATACTTACATGTTTCACAATGGGAATTTGAGAAAAAAGCGCGTCGTGGTGCGGATACTAACAAAGCTCGTTTAGAACTTATTCATCAGCGTATTAATGGAAAATTGCCATTAATTGGTGTCGGTAATATCTTCACGGCGGATCAAGCTTTGAAAGCCGCTCAAACGGGTTGGACGGAATTTATCGGTGTAGGCAAAACGGTGATGATTAACCCTAACTTTGCAAAATTAATCGCTAATGGCGAAGAAAATAAAATTGTCACTGAATTGGATCCTGACAAAGCCGATCGTTACGGTATTCCCGAATTATTGTGGAATATGAGCCTACAAAATCAATCTTGGTTACCACCGGTAAAAGGCAAAAAAGATGAGTGGCAAGCGGTTGATGCTTAACAATTTATCTGAACAAGCGGTTGTAAAATGGAAAAATTTTGCAACCGCTTTTTATTTTGTTGCAAGCAACTCTTATTAAGGTTTAATTAAAACTGATTTAATGATTTTTAGGCTACAAAAATATCATCTGTTCCCTATAATGGCTACTATATTTGATATGGATACAGTTTAGGAGAGCAAAAATGAAAAAAATCAATGTTGCCATTGCAGGGAGCGGTTATTCAACTCGAGTATTTCACGTTCCTTTTTTCAAAAATGATAACCGCTCTAATGTGGTGAAATTTTTTGAACGTTCAACCACAAGGGCGTTGGAATGGTTTCCTGATGTTGAAATTGTGTCGGAGTTTGGTAAGTTATTGACGGAAGAGGTGGATTTAGTCGTGATTACCACGCCAAACCAAACTCATTACGATTTTGTGAAACAAGCCTTGCTGGCGAAAAAGC
The DNA here is from genome assembly GCA_963539805.1 of uncultured Actinobacillus sp. Taxonomy (GTDB): domain Bacteria; phylum Pseudomonadota; class Gammaproteobacteria; order Enterobacterales; family Pasteurellaceae; genus Exercitatus. The sequence continues at coordinate 89,890 of CAUTMS010000002.1, forward strand.
ACGTTTTAGTGGAAAAACCGTTAGTGGCAACTTCGGCGGAAGCCTTAGAGCTTGGCGAATTGGCGAAAGCGCAAGGCGTGGTGCTTTATACCTATCAAAACCGCCGTTGGGACGCACCTGTTGCCACCAGCCGAGAAATTTTGGCACAAGGGCTGATTGGCAAAGCGGTGGATTGCGAAATCAGAATAGATCGCTATGCCAAAGAGAAAAATGCAAAAGCGTGGAAAGAAACCGGCGACAGGGGAACGGGATTGGTCTATGACTTAGGCGTGCATTTAATCGATCAAGCGGTGAGTTTATTTGGTAAACCGCAATCGGTTTTTGCCGATATTCGCTACCAACACGAAAATGCCTTATCAGACGATAATTTTGATATTCATCTCTATTATGAAAATGGCTTAAAAGTGGCGGTAAAAGCCAGTAAATATGTGCGTGAAACCACACCGCACTTTGCTTTACACGGTGACCTCGGTTCTTATGTGAAACAACATACCGATAACCAAGAAAGTTTGCTTACACAAGGCGTTATTCCACAAGGAAGTTGGAATGCAGAGCCTGAAAGCGATTGGGGCATTTTGCATACCGAAATCAATGGCGAAGTAGTGCGTAAATCCTATCCTAATGCAAAAGCGAGCTATCTCGATTTAGTCGATAATCTGTACCACGCTATTAACAACGGGGCGGAACAAGCGGTAAAAGTGGAAGAAGCGGCGTTTGTGTTACACGTGATTGAAAAAGCCTTTGAAAGTGCCAAAACAAGGGCGAAGGTGTTGCTATAAAAGGATGATGTCGGGTATCAATGCCCGACTTATCATCTAATCTTTAAACTTTTCCGGTATTATATAGCAGTGGCACAAAATCTATTTCGTTGAACTTCCCCTCGCCCGTTTACGGGAGAGGGAGGAGAAAATCTGAAAGATTTTCGGAGGGTGAGGGGAAAACATATTCCCTCCCTCAGCCTTCGGCAGTTCCCTCCGTAAACGGAGGGAGCGAAGGTTTTTGAGCTAAATTGTTTTGTATAACTGCTACATAATACCGAACTTTTCCAACAAGAAATCAATCAACACTTTGACCCTTTTCGCCTTTTGGCTGTGTTGCTGGTAATACAGATAAACAGGCGGATAGCTTGTCCAATAAGGCTCTAACACAGGGATAAAATGAGCTTGGTCGGGTTGCATTGCTAAGGTACTGGCAAAAATCCGACCGATACCTAAACCTTGCCGGGTGGCGTCCACCAATAAATCCACTTCATCATTGACAATCAACGACACGGGCATTTCAATTTCCCGTTGTTCGCCCCCATCATTTAAGACTAGCGGTAATAAGCGGTTGGCGGTAATAAAACGGTAGCCGATGAGTTTGTGATGTTTAAGATCATCTGGCGTTTGCGGAATACCGTATTGTTCGGCATAGCTTGGGGAAATATACAAACCGTCTTGCATAGCAGGCAGTAGCTGGCGCGCCACAATACTATCCGAAAGTTTATCGCCAAAGCGAATGCCGAGGTCAAAGCCGTCTTTCAGTAAATCTACTGTGCCGTCAAATACCGAAATCTCTAATAAAACCTCGGGATAGCGGCGACAAAACTCCGCATAATGTGGCCGGATAATTTGATGATAAGCAAAACGTGGCACGGAAATCCGCACCGTGCCTGACGGCGTTTCGCCTAAATCCTGCACGCTTTCCATTTCCAACTCAAGATCTTGTACCAACGGCTGCGTTTTCGCATAAAGCCGTTCGCCCGCTTCGGTTAGTTCCAACGAGCGGGTTGTGCGATTGATCAGCACTAAGCCGAGATGGATTTCAAGGGATTTTAAAGCGTTACTCACCACCGGGGGCGATACTTGCAGTTTACGGCTGGCAGCAGAAATACTTTTTTCTGCCACAATGGTATGGAAAATCGTCAGGGCGTGGTAAATAGAGGCGTTCATTTTTAATATTTTCCTAAAACTGTTTTAGGTATTATAGTTCTTATCATTAAAAATAAAATAGCTATACTGCACATATCTTGAACAAGGCGTATCAACCCAGTTTACATAAACAAGGAAACCAAGATGTTAAAGAATATGTTAAAGAAAATTACCGCACTTTTATTCGCGGCAACCGTGGCAGCCAGCCCAGCGTTGGCAGATAGCACTGCAACCCAATCAAAAGGCAAAGTTTTGATAGTGGCTTCAAGCGCTAACGAACTTACCTTCAAAGACGGCCGTAAACACCCGACAGGTTATTACCTGCCTGAACTTTCAACCCCTGCGCAAGAATTCATTAAAGCAGGTTACGAAGTGGTGGTGGCAACGCCGGACGGCAACACGCCCGCGTTAGATAAGAATTCTTTGACCGAAAGCTTATTTACAGACGGCAAAGCCGGCTTAGACCAGGCAATGAGATTCGTACTAACCCACCCAAGTATGCAAAAGCCCAAACGTTTAGGCGACGTAGTGAAAAACGGGCTGGGCAGCTTTGATGCACTTTATGTTCCGGGCGGGCACGCGCCGATGATTGACTTAATGCAAAATGCGGATCTCGGTAAGGCGTTAAAACATTTCCACGAAAATAACAAAGTAACCGCAATGCTTTGCCACGGCCCGATTGCTTTTTCAGCCGCCATGAAAAATAGTAAAGCGTTCCGCCAAGCAATGGTAAACGGCAATCACGAACAAGCGAAAAAATTGGCAAGTGATTGGCCGTATAAAGGTTACAATATGACCGTTTATTCCACTCAAGAAGAATACGGGGTGGAAGATTATCTGAAAGGTAAAATCGAGTTCTATATGGAAGACGCGTTACGCAATGCAGGTGCCAATGTAACCGTAGGCAAACCCGACCAACCTTATGTGGTGGTAGATCGTGAATTGGTTACAGGTCAAAATCCATTTTCAGACCACCAATTAGCCAAAGCGGTGCTAAAGAAATTGGCTGAACAGAAAAAATAATTGCAAATTAAGAAGAGCCTGAATGTTTCTATTCAGGCTCTTCTTTTAAGTGTAAGTGCGGTCGGATTTTGATACATTTTTTCTTTGTAAAATGTTAAGAAAATCTGACCGCTTGTTTTATTTCAACTTCGCCACCACTTCTTCGCCTAATTCCTGCAGCGCCTCTTTCGCGGGGCGTGAAGTCGGTTTTAGATTAATCGTAACATGGGCAAGCCCTTGTTCTTTTTGCTCTTGCCAGAATTCCAATAACCCTTTCGCGCCGCCTTTTAAGTAAATATTGTTAAATAAACGGGCCGGTTCATTCTGATTTTCGCTTAACTCGACAAAGTTCGCATAACCAAACGGAACCCAGTGATTTTCGGTATTTAGTTCCGTCAAGGTTTGAACGATATTTTTCGTTTCTCTCGGGTTTACACCGTGCCAAATCCAACCGTCTGTCGTGTTTGCAATCCAATCAAGTTCTTGTCTTGCACGCCCAATAGCCACCATTGGTAAACGATGTGCCATTTTCGGCACAAAATCAATCTCACCGTTTAAATCACCGTAATGGTTACCTTTAAATTGAGGGAAATTTTGCTCAGTTAAAGTGCGGATCATTTCCCAATTTTCACGAAAACGTTCGGCTCGATTAGCAAAATTAGCTTTAAAAGCTGGGTATTCAATCGGGCGATCACCACTAGATAAACCCAAAATAAAGCGTCCGTTTGAGATTAAATCCGCACTTGCTGCAGCTTTAGCAATATGAATAGGTTCACGCAGTGGCGATACTAAACCTGCTGTTCCGAGTGCGATATTTTCTGTTTTGGCTGCCAAATAACCCAATGCGACCATTGGATCTAAGCCTTGCCCCACATCGCCAAAGTGCGGATCGTAAAATGGCACATCTCGCAACCAAAGAGCAGAAAACCCTTGTTTATCTGCTTGACTTGCTAACTCGCCTAAATCTTCAACATTTGGAATAGCCGTATCAGGATAACCTTTGAACGGTGCAATCAAGCCAAGAGTGAGCTTATCTTTTTGGAAAACACGTGAAAATGCGTGATGTTGAGCAAGTTCGGGGTTTAATTGGGATATGGTGTTGTTATTTTGTCCGTTTTTAAAAAGCGTGCTGTTATCTTGTCCTAGAATGGAAAGGTTAGGAATGTTTAGTTTGTTCATCTTATTTTCCTTATTTATTTTTGTTGATGACATTATATTATTCCCAAAATAAATGATAATATGGCAGTTTGGCGAAAGAGTTTTGCAAATTTTGCAAAAATAACAAAAGGAAATGTATGGATTATTTTTCAGCTTTAACGGTATTTCATTCCGTGGCAGAAACAGGTAGCTTCAGTGCAACAGCAAAACAGCTTGATGTAGCGGTATCTTCTGTAACACGCCAAATGGATAATTTGGAACAAGCTCTTGCGGTAAAATTATTTCATCGCTCAACCCGACAAATTGCTTTAACCAATGCAGGCGTGCATTATCAGCAACAAACGCAACATTTGTTAGCAGATTTAGCACAGGCGAATTTATCGCTCAAACAAGAACAAAGCGAACCGCAAGGTAAGTTGAAAATCACGTTTCCACCAACTTTTGGCAGCGTAAAATTAAGTTTACTATTGCCTGAATTTAGCAAGCGTTACCCTAAAATTCAGTTAGAACTGGACGGTACAGATGAATTGGTGGATTTACAAGGCGAACGTGTGGATTTAGCCATTCGCTTAGGTAAGGTGGATAATCCGCAATTAGTCGCAAAATATATTGCACCGTTAAAACGAGTGCTTTGTGTGAGTCCACAGTATTTGGCTGAGCAAGGCACACCGCAAACGCCGGCAGATTTGGCACAGCATAATTGTTTGCGGTTTATTCATCGTGGCTATGCATCCAAATGGTATTTCAACCACCCAACAGAGCCCACTCAAGCAGTTACCATTCAAGGCAATTTGAGCGGAAATAATACGGAAATTTTACTTAGCTACGCTTTAGCCGGTCTGGGTATTGTTCACTTGCCCGATTGGTTGGTAACAGAACATTTGCAACAAGGAAATTTGACTACCCTATTTGACGATTGGTCAATCACACCAAGTGCAATGCCATTGCAAGAAAATGACGGTATTTTTCTGGTTTACGCCCCGAACAGCCGCCGGATTTTAAAAATAAATTTGTTGATTGAGTTTTTAACGAAACGACTTAAAAATGATAATAAAACTACCGGGAATTTGTAAATTTTTGTTAAATGCGAGCGATTTAACCACTTAATTCATTGAAAATAATGATGATAAAAGGTAAAAGTGCGGTCAAATTTTAGAACGTTTTTATATATCCATAAAGATCTCATAATTCTTTTTTTAGCAACAGTCTATTCTGATTTTATTGATTGTTATACAACCATCCCCGCTCTAAAATAGCTCTATCAACACAACGATAGGAATGCAAAATGAAACTCAAAACCCTGACTACCGCATTATTCTTAAGTTCAATCCTATTTTCAGGAGCAGTTATGGCAGAAATGACTTCAGCAACAGCGATTGACGTGCCTGCGCAACACATTCAGTTAACCCAAGAATGGGACAAAATTTTTCCGAAAAGCGATAAAGTGGAACACCGCAAAGTTATCTTCAAAAATCGCTACGGCATTACTTTAGCGGCAGATTTGTATATGCCGAAAAATGCCAAAGGCAAATTACCAGCCATTGCAGTAGGCGGTCCGTTTGGTGCGGTTAAAGAACAAACGTCGGGCTTATATGCACAAACTCTAGCGGAGCGTGGTTTCGTTACGCTGGCGTTTGACGGCTCATTCACGGGCGAAAGTTCGGGCTTGCCGCGCAATATGCCGTCTCCTGAAATCAACACCGAAGATTTTTCCGCCGCGGTGGATTTTCTCGGTTCGTTAGACCATGTGAATCGTGAAGAAATTGGTATTCTCGGTATTTGCGGTTGGGGCGGATTTTCCTTAAATGCGGCGATTAGCGATACACGCATTAAAGCGGTTGCCACCAGCACGATGTACGATATGACACGTGTTACCGCCAAAGGCTATAACGACAGCATCGATGCCGAAGCACGCTACAAAATGAAACAGGATGTCAATAACGCACGCTGGCAAGCGGTTAAAAACGATTATGCGGATTTATTGCCGGCAAATAATTTACGCCGTGAACAATTTACCGCCGATACACCGCAATTTGTCAAAGAATATTCGGACTTCTACACCACTAAGCGAGGTTTCCACCCTCGAGCAGTGAATTCCAACCCTGAAGGCTCTTGGGCGACCACAGGCACATTGGCGTTAATCAATATGCCGATTTTGCAATACGCTGCCGAAATGAAAACGCCTGCGCTCGTGGTTCACGGCGAAAAAGCCCATTCACGTTATTTCTCGGAAGAGGCATTTAAAGCCTTAGGTAGCAAAGATAAAGAGTTGTACATCGTACCAAACGCCACGCACGTAGATTTATACGACAATCAAGCCAACAAAATCCCGTTTGATAAATTTGAACAGTTTTTTAAGGCGAAGTTGAAATAGCAATAAGCGGTGAGACGTAGAACGATTTTGCAAATGGCAAAGAATACCGAAAATCTCACCGTTTCTCTATGTTTGGCGTTGGATAAAATGATTAATTTTCTGACCGCACTTTTAGCACAAACTTAATCGATAAAGATAATATTTTTCCGCCCGTACTCTTTTTTTACTTGGTCGGAAGCCTGCTCGGAAATAAGATAACTTATTTCGTCTGCCTTGCCGACAATGTGATTGCTGACCGTTCCGAATTTATCATTCGTTACCATCGCCAATATTTCCGTTGAAATATCGGACATTAAATGTTTTATTTCCGCTTCTTCTAAAGTCGGCACGCTCGAACCTCGTTCTATATCAATGTTATATACGCCCATAATGTATAAGTCCGCCCGCATTTTCTCTAACGCTTTATAAGCATTTGCACCGATATTAACCATAGATTGTTTGTAAAAAACACCGCCGATATTAATAATCTCGATATTTTTGTGTTGCGACAACTCAATGGCAACAGGCGGGCTGTTAGTGATGACGGTTGCTCTGAAATCCTGCGGTATAATACTTGCCAACGTTAGATTCGTCGTGCCGCCGTCAATAACGATAACGGATTCTTCCTTTAAAAAAGGCAACGCTTTTTTTGCCATTGCGGCTTTCGCTTCAGGTGCGACCGTTTGTCGATATGAAAAATCCGTTATCGGCGGTCCCACCAACAGCGCTCCGCTGTGAACCCTTTTAATCAAGCCCAAAGTATCCAGTTCTTTCAAATCCCGTCTGATCGTATCTTCGGAAACATCAAATAGCCGACTTAAATCGCTTGCGATAACCTTTCTTTCCAGTTGCAAAAGATCGAGTATTTTTTGTTTTCTTTCTTCTTTTAACATAGTTCACCTCTTGCGCGAATTATCTCATATGTGCATTTTTCCTGCAAAAATTTAACTGCAAAACATCTATTTGCGCATAAACATGCGAATAAATGCAAAAATATTGCAACTTAATATTGATATATGCATGTTTTGTTGTTAGATTATGCCTAAATTGAATCTGTAAGGAGGAGTTATGCGTAAAGTTGTAACATTATCGCCGTCAATCATGTGTGCGGATTTAGTTAATCTTGAGAAAGGAATTTCTCAATTGTCGGAGAACGGATTCGATACGCTGCACATTGATGTTATCGACGGCAGTTTTAGCCCGAGTATGCCTTTGGGTATCGAAACCATTAAACGTATGCGTGAAATTACGGACATGAATTTTGATGTGCATATCATGTCCGTAAATAACGAATATTTCATCGCCGAAATGTTAAATATCGGCGTGCAATCCATCACATTCCACACTGAAACCACATTACATACCGATCGTTTGATCAAATTAATCAAAAATGAAGGCGTTAAAGCCGCCGTCGCATTAAACCCGGCTACGGCGTTGGTTAATTTGGAATATGTTTTAGACGAACTCGATATGGTTTGTTTAATGTTGATCAATCCCGGTTTCGCCACAAATAAAAATGAAAAGCAGGTTATCTATGCACTGAAGAAAATCAACGATCTAAGCAACATGATTCATGACCGGGGATTGACTACTTCGATTCAAGTGGACGGCAGAGTATCGCTGGATACCATTGCCGGTTTGGTAAGAGCCGGAGCCGATAATCTGGTTTTAGGCAGTACCAGTTTGTTTATCAAAGGGAAATCTCTAGCGGAAAATAAACAATCCGTACTTAATGCAATTGAATTAGGAAAGGAGTAAATATGATGAATCTTACAGCTGTTAAAAAAAGTATTATCAACGAACTTGATGCGACATTAATTAATGTCTCTGATCAAGAAATCGAAATGCTGATGCGGGAAATTAAAAAAGCCAATCGGATCTTTTTTGTCGGCGTCGGCAGAGTCTTGTTATCACTTCAGGCAATAGCCAAACGTCTGGCGCATCTCGGTATCGATACGGTGGTCGTGGGGCAAATCACCGAGCCGGCCATTACCGATAAAGATCTATTGATTGTCGGTTCGGGCAGCGGTGAAAGTGCTTTTCCTTTAGCAATTGCCAAAAAAGCCAAATCTTTCAATGTTACGGTGGCACACATCGGCTCAAACTCTCAGAGCTCAATGAAAGAATTTACGGATATATTCGTACGGATACCGGTGCAAACAAAATTGAACTTGGCGGGAGAAATAAAATCCGTTCAGCCTATGACCAGTTTATTTGAACAATCATTGTTGCTATTGGGCGATACTATCGCTCTTGCTTTCATTGAAGAGTCGAATCTGGATATGCATAACCTATGGCAATACCACGCTAATTTAGAGTAGGTGATAGTATGAAAGCAATTCATTTCGGTGCAGGGAATATTGGACGAGGATTTATCGGTCAAATATTACATAACAATCATTTTTCAATTACTTTTGTTGATGCCAATCAGGAGATTATCGATCAGATTAACACGCACAAGGGTTATTACATTGAGTACCTTGATGAAAATAACAGCCGTTTTTTTATCGACAATGCAAGTGCCGTAAATATTCTGACGGAAAAAGATAAAATCGAGCATATGCTGTGCGAGGCTGATCTGATTACTACTTCGGTCGGAGTTAACAATCTGAAAAACATTGCTCCCATCATTAAAAGCGGACTGTTACAAAGAAGCGTTTACGGAAGAAAAATCAATCTGTTAGCCAATGAGAATGCGATCAACGCCAGTGAGATATTAAAAAAGGAGGTGAAAAATATCGCAACGGAATTCGAATGGAATGAAATCAATAAAATCGCTTTTTTTGCGAATACGTCCATCGACCGGCAATCACTGACAAAAGTCGTCGATAATGAAAATATCGCTTTGGTAGAACCTTATTTCGAATGGGTTATCAATGCATCTGAATTAGCCCCTGACACACCATATCAATTAAAGGATATTAAATCGGTTACGGATTTAAGACCGTTTATCGAAAGAAAACTGTTTATCGTCAATGCGGAGCACGCAGCCTTCGCCTATGTCAGCGCGTTATGCGGACATAAAACCATCCAAGAATCCATTTCCGATCCGCGTATCAATGCGTTGGTTCGTATGTTTTTAGAAGAAAATTGCGCTTATTTTGTCGCTAAATATGCAATACCTAAAAACGAGCTGGAAACGTTTATTAACAGCACAATAAAGCGACACGGTAATCCGATTCTATCGGATCCCGTCGAGAGAGTCGGCCGGGATCCGATACGTAAACTGAACGAGTCCGATAGACTTGTCTCTCCCGTATTAAATCTGTATAAGTCGGGCTTTAAGATTGATACGGGAATAAAAATCATCGCTGCGGCTTACTTATATCAGCATGCCGATGATGCCGAGTCTGTCGAACTGCAAAATACCATCTCCGAAATAGGTATAGAGAATTCGATTAAAAAGTTCTCCAATCTACCGTCTGAATTGGTTAAGCGTATTTCCAGTGCCTATCAAGCAATAAAATGTGATAAAGAAGCAATCTTTAAATAAAGGATCTTCACTATCGCAACACATTCTCGGATGTATCACTCAACTTAGGAGACATCAAGCTGGAATCAGTAAATAAAACCAAGATTTCACATAGAGCTCGCGTGCAAGCGTTCGGTGGGTTTTTAACCAATATGGTGCTGCCTAATATAGGTGCATTTATCACTTGGGGTATCGTCACCGCTTTATTCATTCCAACAGGATGGATGCCGAATGAAACACTAAGTAAATTGGTCGGTCCAACCATCACCTATTTATTGCCATTGTTGCTTGCCTATACCGGCGGGGAAATGGTCGGTGGTAAACGCGGTGCTGTTCTCGGCGTAATCGGTACTATGGGGGTCATCGTCGGCTCCGATATTCCGATGTTTTTAGGCGCAATGATTGTCGGTCCGCTGGGCGGTTGGCTAATGAAAAAATCTGATCGTTTTTTAGAAAACAAAATTCCTGCCGGTTTTGAAATGGTGGTAAATAACTTTTCTATCGGCATTATCGGTTTCTTTTTGATAATCCTCGGCTATTTTGTTATCGGACCGGTTATTCAGATATTAAACAAAAGTGTTACCGCTGCAGTAGAAGCCTTGGTAGCAAGCGGATTTTTACCTGTATTATCTGTTATCAACGAACCGGCAAAAGTATTGTTTCTGAATAATGTGATTGATCAGGGCATATATTATCCGTTAGGCATGCAGCAAACACTGGAAGCCGGCAAATCAATCTATTTTATGGTTGCATCAAACCCCGGACCGGGTCTGGGCTTATTGCTGGCATACACCTTCTTTGGCCAAGCTACCGCCAAGAAAACCGCGCCGGGCGCGATTATCATTCATTTCTTCGGCGGTATTCATGAAATGTATTTCCCATACGTATTAATGAAGCCATTGACGATTATCGCTATGATTCTGGGCGGAATTGCAGGTATTACCACATTCCAATTATTTGATGCGGGATTAGTGGCCGGGCCGAGTCCGGGATCCATTTTCGCCTATCTTGCGTTGACCCCGAAAGGTAATTTTATCGGTGTTATATCCGGTGTTCTGGTTGCCGCAGCAGTTTCATTCTTAGTAACAGCACTGATTCTGAAAATGGATAAAACAGTAGAACAAGAGGATTTTGAAGAAGCTGTCAGCCGCTCAAAAGAGATGAAAGCGGAAGGCAAAGAAATTTTACAAGATCGTATGACGGAAAATAATAAAACCGCATTCCGTAAAATTTCTTTCGCCTGTGATGCCGGTATGGGCAGCAGTGCAATGGGCGCGACAAGATTCAAAACTAAACTGCAAAAACTGGGAATAAACAATGTTGAAGTCAAACATTATCGAATCGAAGATGTACCTAAAGACAGCGAAGTAATCGTCGTCCATAAAAACCTTGCGGATAGAACGAGTAAAACCCATCCGAATATACGCATTGTAACCTTAACCAACTACTTGCAAGATCCGGCAATTGAAGGATTGGTGGAGGAAGTAAAATTAACAAATTTAAAATAACGATAAGCGGTGGGATTTTCATAACATTTTGCAAATAGCAAAAACTCTTGAAAATCTCACCGCACTTTTTTATATTTACGCCAAATCTTTAATCTTGCGGGCTGGCACGCCGCCGATAATACAGTTATCCGGCACGTCTTTGCTCACCACCGAACCGGCAGCAATCACCACATTATTGCCGATCGTTACGCCGGGTAAAATGGTACATTTGCCTGCAATCCAGACATCGTTACCGATTCTGACCGATTTTGCCGACGCCAAATAATCCCGCCGTCCTTGCGCCGTCAGCGGATGATTCACCGTGTAAATATCCACATTCGGACCGATCATCACATTATTACCGATATACACGGGCGCAATATCCAAAATGGTGAGATTGTAGTTGCTGAGAAAATCTTCGCCGACATGAATATTTTTGCCGTTGTCGCAATTAAAATTCGCCTGCACCGAAATGCGTTCGCCGTAAGAGCCGAGGATTTCTTTGATCTTAGCGGTTTGCGCGTCGGGATCGGTGGCGGGAATGCGGTTGAATTCTTGGCACAAACGCGCCGCATTGGCCTTACTTGGCGCCACTTCGGGATCGAGAAAGCAGTATTCCAGCCCTGCCTGCATTTTTTCAAATTCGGTCATATGATGTTCCTTTCAGGCGGTTGCCGGTGTCGGAGAAAAGTCTTTTGCCGAGCCTGGTCGGGCTTGCGCGGCGTGGCGGCGCGCCTTCTCTTCTTCCGATAATTCCTTGTGCAACCGCCACACCGCTTGGGTTTGCCCGTCGCCGCCGACTACGTTGGTGTCGCCGCGTTTCAAGGCTTCGTAACCTTGGCGAGCCACCAGAGCGGGATCGTTTTTCCAACTGTTGTCGCCGAAGCGGGTGCTGCCCATTCCGGCGCGGGCGTGAAATTCCGTTGCCGTTGCGCCCGGATGCAGATTGGTAATCTGTATGCCGAATGCCGCCAATTCTTCGCGGATACTGTTGCCGAACGAAGTCAGAAAGGCTTTCGACGGGCCGTACACGCTTTCGTAAGGCGTCGGCGTGGTGGCGGAAAGCGAGCTGACGAACAGAAACTTCCCGCCGCCCGCGGCAATCATCGGCGGGATCAGGGCGTGTACCAAACGCACGGGCGAGAGGATATTCAAGCTAATCAGATGCAGATGCCGCTCCAGCGCAATGTCTTTAAACGCGCCGCCGATGGCGATGCCTGTGTTAATCACGGCCAAGGTAACGGTTCTACCGTCTTGCGCAACCGCATCCAATACCGCCTGATTGCCCGCTTCGGTGGCCAAGTCGGATTGAACGGGGATAACGCTTGCGCCCGTTGCGCCCAAGGTTTCGGCCGTCTGAAAAACGCGCCCGCTCGAACCGGTAATCACCAAATCATAGCCGTCCTGCGCCAGCAGACGGGCAATTTCCAAACCGATGCCGGCCGAGGCGCCGGTAATCAAAGCCAATGGTTTTGTTGACATTGCATTACTCCTTCATTATCACTTCAGAAATTATTGAACCTTTTCCCACCAATTCTCTTGCCGGTGGGTTTCCGGGGTATATTTTTCGCCCATTTTCGGCACATCCATGACAACGCCCTTTTGCTGCGCTGTTATCCATGCGCGTTTAATGGATTCGTCCCAAGGGTTGCGCCCCAAACTGAATACGCCCCAATGAATGGGCAACATACGTTTTGCGCCCACATCAATGGTCGCTTGCACCGCTTGCTCTGGGAACATATGGGTATTCGGCCAACCGGGATTTGCCGCGTCGATTTCCATAAACGCCAGATCAAAGCCCGCATATTTTCTGCCGATTTCGCGGAAGTGCTTACCGTAACCCGAATCGGCTCCCCAATAAATACGTTGATCCGCGCCTTCCAGCACATAAGATACCCAAAGGGTTTTATCGCGGTCGCTATTGGCGCGGCGCGAATAATGCAAAGCGGTTTCCGCCGTGTAGACGATTCCGTTTAATTGAACGCTATCGCCCCAGCCTAATTCGGTAATTTTGTCGGCAGGTACGCCCCACGATTGCAGTCTTGCTCCCACGCCGAGGGGAACAATAAAGTGCGGTGCTTTATCGGCCAAATACCGCATCGTTTTGGCTTCGAGATGATCGTAATGATCGTGGGTAATCAACACCACATCGACGGCGGGCAACTGTTCGCGCTTAATCGGCGCGGCCTGGATGCGCGGGACGATAAAAGAGAGATTGATAGGCGCGGCGTTGTCGAATACGGGATCGATGATAATGCGTTGCCGGTTCAGCTCCATAATGGCGGATGAATGCCCCAGCCAATAGTAGGCAAAGGGTTCGGGCGCACTAAAGTCCGCTTTGGCCAGCCCAACCATCGGCAAGGCTTGTTTGGGCACATAATCATTGTTACGCAACCAACCGCCTTTGCCGGTCGCCTTTTCAGGGTAAAAAACCAGCTCATCGTATAAATTATGGAATTGCCCGTTGCGATAATAAGGCAGACGGGCAAAACGCGTTTCATCGGGCAAGGCGCCGATATTGCGGTAAACGTGATAGCCGAAGGCCCCCAAGAACAGGGTCAGAACGGCTATCGCCAATAGCATATATTTGATGATTCTTTTCATATCTGATTAAAAAGTGCGGTCGGATTTTGGCGAATTTTTCGACGCAACCGAAACAAAGCGTTTTGCCGCCGCCATATCATTCAATATCACGAATATAAGCGGCGAATTCCGCTTTCCAGTCCGGATGCCAACGGGAAAGCGCCGGGCGGTTTTGAATCATATCGTCCGCCGCCCATTGGATGCGGCGGGCATCCAGCTCCGGCGATACTTCGTTATCCGGACAGAGAATATAGAAATCGTCTGCGGCAAAGCGTTTGGCGAAATATTCAATTAACTCATCCGCCGTCCACATCGCGGGCCGCTTGTCCGCATCCGTTTGCCCGGCTTTTTGCCCGTTCATCGGCGTCCATGTGTAGCCGGGCACAAACAAATGGGCGGAAACACCGTGGCCGGGGATTTGCCGCAACTCGTGGGCGAGTTGTTCGGTCAGCACTTTCACGCCCGCCTTGGCTACGGAATAAGCCGCGTTGCCCGGCGGCGTGGTAATGCCCTCTTTGGAACCGAGATTCACCACGGCGGAGCGCTGTTTTTGCTTGAGCATGGAAGGCACGAACAGAATCTGCATCTGCAAGATAGAAAAGAAGTTCGTTTCCAATTGGCGGCGCCATTGCGCCATATCGCCCCACGGGCCGCTGCCGGTAATAATGCCGGCGTTATTGAGCAGTAATGCGGTTTCGCCGAATTCCTGATAAACCGTTTGGTGCAAGCGCGACAAATCGTCGGCATTGGTTACATCGCCTACCATCAGGCGCACATCGGTATTTAACTGACGGGCACTTTCTTCCAGTGCCGATTGATTTTGATCGAATAACACCAAACGCATGCCTGCTTTGGCACAATAACGCGCGGCCGCCGCGCCGATGCCGGCAGCAGATCCGGTAATCACCGCCACCCGATCTTTACTGATAATGTGATTCATCATTGCCCCCTACGCTGTTTTTGATGGGAATTGGTTCAAGTATAGACAAAAGCATTCTTCAGTTTTAGACTGATAATCATAAAAACTGTTTTAAATAAAATTTAAAAATAAGGCAAATGATGAACAGTTCGGTGTATCACTATCTCAAAATTTTTCATACGATTATCGAAGAAAACGGCATTTCGGCGGCAAGCCGCAAGTTAACCAGTTCGCCGGCGGCAGTGAGCCATGCGTTGAAATCACTGGAACAATATCTGGGTCTTCCCTTGTTCTTGCGCTCCACCCGCAAACTGGAATTGACAGAAGCGGGGCAACACCTGCGCGCAAACACCCAATCGCTGATCAAACAGCTTGAATTTGAAGTGGAAAATGTGCGGGAATTGGCTGAAACGCCTTCAGGCAGCGTGCGCATGACCATTCCGCGTTTTGCCTTTCGCGCGGTGTTGCAGCCGGTGTATGCCGAATTTTGCGAACGCTATCCGCATATCCAGCTGGAAATCTCCATTTCTGATGCGACGGTAGATATTGTGAAAGAAGGCTTTGATTTGGGCATACGTTGCGGCGATACGCTGGAAGACGGCATGGTGGCGCACCGGTTGCTGCCGCCGATGAAAGATTTCCTGTTGGTTTCGCAAAAATATGCCGATAAATACGGCATTCCGAAAACGCCCGCCGATCTTGTGCGCCACAAAATGATCGGCTACCGCCTGATTACCGCCAACCGCATCCAACCACTGTTTGTGCGGCAAAACGGACAAAACGTTGAAGTGAATATGCCGGTTTCGCTGGTTGTGGATGACGAACTCGACGTGATGATAGACGCGACGCGGCAAGGATTGGGCATCGGGCGCATTTTCGAAAGCTCGTTCAAGCAGCAGCCCGACCAGCAGGATTTTATTCCGATTTTGCAAGACTATTGGATAAGCTATCCGCCGATTTACCTTTATTACCCGCAACACAGCCAAAAAGCCAAACGCGTGCGGGTGTTGATTGATTTTCTGTTGGAGAAAATGAAAAGTACAGCGGTAGAATAAGCGAATATACAAGCGGTAAGGTTTTGAAATAAATTTGTAAATACAAAAAACTTATCAAAATTTGACCGCACTTTAGGTTATTTCAAACGACTTTCTCACCGCCATAAAACGTTTAAGTGCCTCTCTGTTCCGTTGGTTAAGATTGCCAAACCGGCTGATGTGGCGTACTATATGCACTTAACTTACTTTAAGAAAGTACTTACAAAAATGTAAGTCTGGAAAGATTTTCTAACTGATTGAAACCAAAGGAAATCAAAATGGAAAAATTTTCTGATTCAACGGAACGCGGCTATGTGTTGTCGGCACAATGCCCTTCCAGACAGATTTTGCAGCACCTGACCAATCGCTGGGGCGTGTTGGTGATGATCGTATTGATGAAAGGCACCAGACGTTTCAGCGAAATCCGTAAAGAGATTGAAGGCGTGAGCGAACGAATGCTGACTCAAACTTTACAGCAATTGGAACAAGACGGCATGCTGATTCGCAAATCCTACAACACCGTGCCGCCGCACGTGGAATATTCGCTGACCGATTACGGCAAAGAAGCGGGAACAAAACTGGCGGATTTAGTCGACTGGCTGGAAGAAAATTTAACGGGAATTTTGCGGAGTAAGGCGTGATACAAGCGGTCGGGTTCAAACAACATTTTGCCGTTTGCAAATTTCCTTTCGGCTCCGACCGCTTATTTTCTTCACGGAATGTGATGCTTATTTCGCCAATGCCCAAATCTCCGCACTTTCAAAAATAAAAGTACCAAGCGGTTTCTGCTTGACCGCTTGAATTAACGCGCCAGCCAGTACGGCGGTCGGCATCGGTTTCATGCCTTGTAACAAACCGATTTTATTCAATCCGTTTAATACCCTAATCGCCCAGCGTTCGCCGGCACGGTCGGTATTCGGGCGAATCAGCGACGGCGGTCGGAAGATCAGCAATTGCGGAAAACCCAGTTGCATGATGTCTTGCTCGAGTTGCCCTTTCATTTGGGTATAGAAAAAACGAGAGCGACTGTCCGCATAGCCCGATGACACCAACACACAACGCGGCACGCCGTTTTGACGTGCAATGTTGGCAACATCATATTGGTACTGATAGTCGATTTTCCATTGCGCCGCTTTGCTGCCTGCCGCCTTGAGCGTGGTGCCCAAACAAGAAAACAGCACATCGCCGCGCACCTTGTCTTGCCAAGTTTGCGGCCGGTCAAAATCAATCACTTCCACCGTCAATTTAGGATGCTGCAACGACACCGCTCTGCGCACAAAAACGGTCACTTGCGAATAAACCGGATTGTCCAACAACTGTTGAACGAGCGCCTGTCCCGTCGCGCCCGTCGCGCCAATGATCACCGCTTGCATATTGCCTCCTTATCGGCTTTTTCCATCGCTTTACGCGATACTTTGAATAACATTTTACGCGGCATAAACGGTAAAATCCAATCCAAGGCAATTTTGACCGTACTTTTCCGATTATTGACTATAATTAGCAAACCAAACCTTTTATAATAATCAAGTAATGTAATCAGAAAAGTAAGGATGTCTTATGACTATTTTAACGACAGAACAAGTTTTATCCGCATTTAAAAACCGTAAATCCTGCCGATATTACGACGCAAACCGTAAAATCAGCGATCAGGATTTCAATTTTATTTTAGAACTTGGACGTTTATCGCCAAGTTCCGTGGGCAGCGAACCCTGGAAATTCATTGTGCTGCAAGATCCGAAATTACGTGAAGCGATTAAACCGTTCTCCTGGGGAATGGCAACAACTTTGGACACTGCAAGCCACATTGTCGTGATTCTCGCGAAGAAAAACGCCCGTTACGACACTGAATTTATGCTGGAAGGCATCAAACGCCGCGGCGTCACCGAACCGGATGCCATCGAAGCGACATTAAAAAAATACAAAGATTTCCAAACCAACGATATGAAGACGCTGGATAACGAACGCGCTTTATTCGATTGGTGCAGCAAACAAACTTACATTGCACTGGGCAATATGATGACCGGCGCGGCCATGGTCGGCATTGATTCCTGCCCGATTGAAGGGTTCAATTATGCGGAAATGAACCGCGTATTATCCGAAGCCGGTTTATTCGATCCGAAGGAATGGGGCGTATCCGTTGCGGTTACCTTCGGTTATCGTACGCGAGAAATCGCACAGAAAGCCCGCCGTCCGCAGGAAGATGTGGTCATTTGGGCGAAATAAATATTTACCCCTTAAAAAGAAAGCCGTCTGAACGTTAACTCAGACGGCTTTTTGTGTTTTAAATCTCTATTCACGTCATAAAAAAACTCGCCGAAAATCGCCCGCACTTTTGTTCTAACCGCCGGCTAATTTTACGGTGAAGCCTTTTTGTTCCAGCAGCTGTTTTAGCAATTCACGCTTTTCGCCCTGAATTTCGATATTGCCGTCTTTGACGGAACCACCGCATCCGCAACGTTTTTTCAGTTCGGCGGCCAGCTTTTTTAATTCATCGCCGGTCAGATCCAATCCGGCGATCAAACTCACGCCCGCACCTTTTCGACCGCTGGTTTGCCGATGAATTCGCACAATACCGTCCCCTTTCGGGCGCACGATTTGCGGTTTCTCCTGCTTAATACGACCGCTTTCGGTGGAATAAACTAATGTATTCATCAGTTCTGAAATCAGATATTGGTTAAAGAAGCGTTAATGGTGCGCAGCACTTCCGCCGGATTCTCCGCCTGAGTAATCGGACGCCCAATTACTAAATAATCGGAGCCCGAACGCACGGCGGCCGACGGCGTCATGACACGGCGTTGATCGCCGAATTCGGCCCCCACGGGACGAATCCCCGGTGTCACCAGTTTGAAATCCGGTCCGAGATTTCTGCGTAAAATTTCAACTTCCTGCGGCGAACAAACCACGCCGTCCAAACCGGCACGCTGAGTTAAATGCGCTAAGCGAATAACCTGTTCCATCGGAGAAGCGTTAATTCCAATCTGCAACAAATCCAGATCTTCCATGCTGGTTAACACGGTAACACCGATCAGGAGCGGCGCATCTTTGCCGTAAGGTTCAAGAATATTTTTTGCCTCTTCCATCATGCGCAAACCGCCGCTGGCATGCAAATCCACCATCCACACGCCTAAATCCGCCGCAGAACGTACCGCCCGCGCAACCGTATTGGGAATATCATGGAATTTCAAATCCAAAAATACGTCAAATTTTCGTTCCTGTAACTGTTTCACAAAATTCGTTCCCAAAGTGGTGAACATTTCTTTACCCACTTTTAACCGGCAAAGGCTTGGATCGATTTGATCAACCAGGTTCAATGCTTCCGCTTCCGTTTCGTAATCTAACGCAACAATAATTTTGCTGTCCATTTTGGTTTCCTTGTAGTAAAAATACGTTAAACTTAAATACCTTTATTAGGTTTGATTTTCTCCCATTGGCGACAGGAAGGGCAACACCACATCAGTTTATGACTTTGATATCCGCAGTTAATACAACGGTAACTGAACCCTTGTCTGATTCGCTCCCCCACCATTTTATGCAATAACACCAGACTGTCTTTCGCTCGTCCGGCCTCCGCATCGTCAATCTGATACTGAATAAAACGATGATATAGCACCATGCCGGGATGTTGTTTGAGCTGGTGATAAACTTTGTTCTGCGCCGCGATTCGGCTGTCTTTTTTCTCAATTAAATCCGCTAATGCCAGATCCACATCGGCATTGCCCGTTTGACTTGCCCGAATGAGAAACAATTCAAAATTATCCAGTTGCCCCAAACGGGTATAACATTCTTTCAATACCGATAAAACTTCACCGACAAAGTCTGCGTTCTGGTTCAGAACATTTTCAAAAGTTTTGACCGCACTTTGATAATCTTCGCGAGACATCAATTCTTTACCTAACAAAATCGAAGCACGCACACAACTTGGCGAAACCTGCAAAGCCTGCTGTAATATGGCTTGCTTGTCGTCCTTACTGTTCGCCGATAAAGTGCAGGCGTATTCGCAATAAAATTGTGCCAATTCGATATTGTCATCCTGAGGCGAAATTTTAGCCAGTTTTTCCGCCACGTTAACGGCTTTTTTCCATTCTTTGGTCTTTTGATAAATCACGGAAAGCTGCTGCAATGCGCCTTCGGCAAACTCCGGTTCATCAATCAGCACAATACAGAGCGCTTCCGCGCGATCAAAAAAACCGACGGACATAAAATCCCGAATCAATTGCTGCTTTGCCAATAATTTCTGCTCAAAAGAATAATCGGGACTCTGGTCAAGCGCCTGGTGAATACGTAAGGCGCGATCCACCTCACCGCGGGAGCGAAACAAATTTCCTAATGTCAGTTCGGCTTCAAATTGAGAGCTTTTTTCAATTTCATTTTCCGCTTCTTGTTTTTGTAGCATATCCAAAAACAAATCCACGGCTTTTTCCGTTTGATTAGATAAAAGAAAATTTACCCCCGTCACATAATCGCGCGAAAGTTTGTTACTGATGTCTTCCTGATCTTTTTTAGCGCTGCGATGCCCCATGTACCAACCGTAAGCGGCAGCAATCGGCAATAACAGGAAGAGTAATTCAATCATTATTCGGCAGCCTTATTGAGACTGGTTGTTAATTCGTTAATTTGCTGCGTTAAACGTTTAGTTTGACGGGTTAAAGCCATATTTTTAAATTTTAGCCGTAGATAAAAAATACCGGTAATAAGCCAGCCCAAAATCAACCCCAAACCAAAAAGAATGGCGACAAGCGTTGAAAGTTTGAAATCACTTTGAGCAAAAACATAATTGAATGTAATAACCTGATCGTTATTCGCTCCAACAGTAATCGCCACCAACACAATTGCCAATACGATAATAAAACCGAAAATATATTTAATCATACTGCCCTCTCCTACAGATAAAGCGATTACATTATGCCAAAAATAAATATAAAAAACGACACCCGAGGTGTCGTTTCATGATGATTTTCACAAATTGAATGTCGTATTAAACTTTAAAATCAACCCGTTCTTTCAGCTCTTTACCGGCTTTAAAATGAGGAACGCATTTTGCGTCCAACTTCACACTTTCACCGGTTTTAGGATTACGTCCCAAACGCGGTTGACGAAAATGTAATGAAAAACTGCCGAAGCCGCGAATTTCAATGCGATCGCTATTCTCTAAAGAACCTGACATTTGCTCCAGAATTTCTTTCACTGAACTTTCGACAATCTTCATTGAAATTGAGGGATTTTTTCTCGCTAGTACTTCGATTAATTCAGACTTAGTCATCGCCTCTCATCCTTTGTTTAATAAAACAACGTCATTTTTGACCGCACTTTTCTAAAGTTAACCATAAAAAATCACGTTGTTTCACTGGTAAATATGAAACAACCGGTGGGCCGAAACCCACCAGTTTCAAGTTAATTAAAGGAAAGAATAAACTTACTCACCCTTTGCAGCTTGGAAAGCGGCTGCCATTGCGTTAGGAATAGCAACTTCTTCTTGTTTGCTGTTCACGCTTGCAAGAGCAGCGGCTTCTTCCGCTTGATCTTTCGCTTTCACTGATAAGTGAACAATACGTGCTTTACGGTCAACGCCGGTGAATTTCGCTTCAATAACGTCGCCTGCGGCCACTTCGTCCGTTAAATCCGCCGCACGGATATAGCCTTCAACACCGCCCGCTAATTCAACTTTAGCGCCTTTCGCATCAGCTTCAACTACAGTGGCGGACAATACCGCACCTTTTTTATTAACTGATACGAAGTTATTGAACGGATCATCTTCTAATTGTTTGATACCTAAAGAGATACGTTCTTTAGCTGAATCAACCTGTAAAACAACGGCTTCGACTTCATCACCTTTTTTGTAGTTACGAACGGCTTCTTCACCTTGAACATTCCAGGAAATGTCGGATAAGTGAACTAAACCGTCGATACCGCCTTCAAGACCGATAAAGATACCGAAATCGGTAATTGATTTGATTTTACCTGAAACTTTGTCACCCTTGTTGTGAGTTTCCGCAAATTGCAACCACGGATTCGGTTTGCATTGTTTCAAGCCTAAAGAAATACGACGACGTTCTTCGTCGATTTCTAATACCATCACTTCAACAGTGTCGCCTAAGCTTACAACTTTTGAAGGATGGATGTTTTTGTTCGTCCAATCCATTTCGGATACGTGAACTAATCCTTCAACGCCGTCCAAAATTTCAACGAAGCAACCGTAATCGGTTAAGTTAGTCACTTTACCGGTTAATTTGCTACCGACAGGATGGTTTTCAGCGATCGCTACCCATGGATCTTGACCTAATTGTTTTAAGCCTAAAGATACGCGTGTACGTTCTTTATCAAATTTTAATACTTTAACGGTAATTTCATCGCCTACGTTCACGATTTCGCTCGGATGTTTAACACGTTTCCAAGCCATATCCGTGATATGTAATAAACCGTCAACGCCGCCTAAATCAACGAATGCACCGTATTCAGTCAAGTTTTTAACGATACCTTTCACTTCGGCGCCTTCAGCTAAGTTCGCTAATACTTCATCGCGATCCGCCGAACTTTCCGATTCGATTACCGCACGGCGTGAAACAACCACGTTGTTACGTTTCTGGTCTAATTTGATAACTTTGAATTCTAATTCTTTACCTAATAGGTGATCGGCGTCGCGGCTTGGACGTGTATCAACTAATGAACCCGGTAAGAATGCGCGAACACCGTTTAACTCAACTGTGAAACCACCTTTCACTTTACCGTTGATTAAACCAACAACGTTTGCCTGCGCTTCAAATGCTTTTTCTAATTCAATCCAAGATTCGTGACGTACCGCTTTTTCACGGGAAAGTTTAGTTTCACCGTAACCGTCTTCAACAGCGTCCAACGCAACGTTAACAACGTCGCCGACTTTAACGTCAATTTCACCTTGGGCATTGGCGAATTCTTCGGCCGGAATACGCGCTTCGGATTTTAAACCCGCGTCTACGTATACAAAGCCTTTTTCGATAGCAACGACAGTACCGTTGATGATTGAACCTAAACGTTGAGTTTCAAGGTTTTGTAATGATTCTTCAAATAGTTGAGCAAAAGATTCTGACATATTTAATCTTCTTTACTTTGGGTTAATAACGTCCACTCACAATCCGTCATAAGTGGGGTTGGTAATAATGTTTATTCTTCCGTGAATAAACCGGTTAAAAATTAATTAAGCCGTTTTGGATTCGATATATTCTAACGCCTGTGCAATCACTTCTTCAATGCTGAGTTCCGTACTGTCGAGCAGTAACGCGTCATCGGCAGGTTTCAGCGGCGCAACCGGGCGATTTCTATCTCGAAAATCCCGTTCTTTAATCTCGGCTAAAATCTGCGCAAAGTTACCATCAATCCCCTTACTTTGCAACTGTTTATATCGTCTTTTTGCACGTTCTTCCGCGCTGGCGTCTAAAAACAGCTTCACTTGAGCATTCGGAAACACCACCGTTCCCATGTCCCGACCGTCGGCAATCAGGCCTTTTCCTTGTTTCGAAAAATCTTGCTGAAGCCGTAATAATGCGGCTCGCACGACAGGAAAGACGGCAACTTTAGAGGCCGCATCCGCCACTTCCTGGGTGCGGATTTGCCGGCTGACATTTTCGCCGTTCAAAAGAATCTGCACTTCCCCGTTTGTCGGTAAAAATTGAATTTTCAGATTTCGGGCTAATTCCGCCAACGCAAATTCATCGTCTAATTTGACCGCACTTTTGCCCTGTTCCTGAGTTTTCAGCGCCGCCAAAGCCGTCACACGATAAATGGCGCCGCTGTCCAACAAAGCAAAACCTAATTTTTCCGCCAACGCATAACAAAGCGTCCCTTTACCCGCGCCGCTCGGACCGTCAACCGTAATCACCATATTTGTCATCATCACATCCTATTTATGAAAAAAAGCCTGCACGGACTGCCGCATGCCATCAAACATGTCATAACGCTTACGGTACATGGAACGTTTTTTGCTTTGAATCTCTTCCAACGGTTTACGTTCAATTTCCAACGGCAAGCGCCAATATCCCTGTTCATTCGGCTTACCTTCGTTTTCCCGCCAGAATTCGTCATAATTGAACAATAACCTGGAATGATCATTCCAACGGTATTTCGCCTGATTTTTATGAGCAATACCGAGCAATTCGCAATCCAGCGCATCCGCCAAGGATTTAAACACATTCACAATCATGTACATCGGCCGCACGCCGTGCAATTGTTTAGTCGCCGTTTTCACCCATTCCTGCGCATCTTCACCGTTCGGCCCCTGCACCGAGGCAATCAGAATCCGATTATTCGGCAAAAAGGTGAATGAGGCGTCATATACCGAACGCCCGTCAAGATTTTTAATATTAAGCGAAAAAAAGCCCTCGAACGGATCAATGGCGTTAATATTCAGATACGCGCCCCAATCCTCGGTTAATTGCGCCAGCAATAGACTTTGTTGTGTCACTAAACGACGGCAAATTTCACTGCCCCAACGTTGCTCCGCGCCGTCAAAAGCATATTTTATGGCAGATAACCGCTCCTGCGCCGAAAAACGACGATCACAAAATTTCGTCAGTAACGCATTAAAACGATATCCGTTTTGTTCAAACACAGGCTGCCATTGCGGATGCTGGTGCAAATACCGTAAAAAGTCCCGAATTTCGGCTTTATAACGTTGCGTATAAAAATGATAGCGAAAAAAAGAGCGAATCCGCTTACCTAAACGCCGCTCCCGGCCGTACATGGACTGAAACGTTGGAAATAAAAATGAACTCACAAAAAACCTGTTGTCTAATTGAACTGAGATAACTAAAATCTGTGGGATTATACTAAACTTGACCGTACATTTAAACTATTAGGAAAAATATGAAGCTTTCTACTTTATCCGTTGCTCTGTTGACGTCCGTTATTTCATTTTCCGCCAGCGCCGATTTAACACAGCAACGCGCCACCTACCAAAAAATCGGTGAATTGCTTTCCATTTCCCAAAGTGAACCGACCCGGAATTTAGCTCGAATCCTGCTTGCACAAATCAAAGATTATCCGCTTTATCCTTATGCTCAATACCAACTGCTTAACGCCGATAAAAACAACCTCAGTCTTTCCGATATTGAAGCTTATCAACAGGCCAATCCTACTCTGCCTTTTGCCAATCGTTTGAAAAAAGAATGGGTTCGTTCGTTGCAGGAAAAACAAGACTGGCAAACGATTCTGGCCAACGGCGCCAATCTGCCGCTGGATATGGGATCTCAGTGTATTCTGGTACAGGCAAAAGCCAATTCGCTGCCAAACAGCCAAGATAAAACAAACGAAAAAACGAGTGAAAAATCGCCCGCACTTACCCCTAAATTGCCTCAGGAAGATCTCACCATGTTATGGCTGACAGGCAGCAGTTTGCCGAGTCAATGCGATGCGCTGTTCAAACAATGGCACGAACAGGGCGGTTTAACTCCGGAGCTCGTCCGCCAGCGCGCCGTGATGGCATTCGAACAAGGTAACGGAAACCTGCTTAGCCATTTACAAAATCAACTCAAAGACGAAAAAAATCAACGCTGGGTGGCGGATTTACGTGCGCTGCTCGCCTCTCCGCAAAAACTGACGGATGAAGACAACCGTTTTTATATTGATATTATTCCGAATAAACCTTTGGAAAAACGAGTTTTATTGGCGATATTTCCCGCTTATGTGAAAACCTTAACGGAAGAACAGGTTAAAGAACCGGCAAAATATTTTGAAAAATTCGAAACCTGGGCAAAAAGTTTTGAATTGAACCCGTCTCAGCTGAACGACTGGAAAAAACTTTATCTGGCGCAGTTTTTCGACAGTGAAAACGCCGAATTCAAAGTCTGGCGCGATCAACAGTTACTGAATCTAAAAGACGAAAAATTAACCGAACGCCGTATCCGTATGGCGATTCGCGAAAAAACCTCCACTGCGGACTGGTTAAATTTATTATCGGAATCCACTCGCCAAAAAGACGAATGGCAATATTGGATAGCTAAAAACAGCGATGCCGAAAAATCGAAACAAATTTTGACCGCACTTTCCAAAACCCGCGGATTCTACGGCATGCTTGCGGCTTACGAATTGGGTCTGCCATATAAACCGACGATGGAAACCTTGCGCGAATCGGCGGCGGATGGGCAAAATCCTCTCGCTAAAGTGGAACAGGAATTTGCCGCTCCGTTGGCAAGAATTTCGGAATTGAGAGTGCTGAATAACACCGCCAGCATGTACAGCGAATGGAAAACCCTGATGGATGCGGCGTCCTTCGAACAAAAACTGCGCCTGGCTCAATATGCGGAAAAACAAGGCTGGTATGATTTAAGCGTGGAAGCCACGATTCAGGCGAAGGCCTGGAATTATGTCAGCCTACGCCTGCCTAACGCTTACCTCAACTTGTTTGATTTACATTTAAACGGCAAAAAAATCCACCGCACTTTTGCCATGGCGATTGCCCGGCAGGAAAGCGCATGGCGTCCGAATGTCGTGTCTTCCGCCAATGCCCGCGGTTTAATGCAACTCTTACCGGCAACAGCAAAACTGACCGCTACCCGCACGCAGTTGCCGTATAACAATGAAAGTCAGTTGTTTGAGCCGTTTAACAATATTATGCTCGGCACGGCGCATTTACAGGAATTACAAAACAAATACGGCGATAACCGTATTCTTATCGCCGCCGCTTATAATGCCGGGGCGGAACGCGTGGATAAATGGCTGGCAAAAGCCAACAACCGTTTGTCCATGGCAGAATTTATTGCGTCGATTCCGTTTTTTGAAACCCGCGGTTATGTGCAAAATGTTTTGACTTACGACAGTTATTACCAAATTTTACAGGCACAACCGCAACAATTATTTTCAAAAGAAGAATCGGATCGGTTATACTAATTGCACTAGTTTAATAGTGTAATCGGAGACTGCTATGTACATCAGCCGCAACATGGATCATTGGAATACCTTTATCGAAACCCTGCGTACGGCATTCGAAGCAGGCAAAGAGCAAGAATTTCTGACGCTTTTACTCACTCCGGACGAACGTGATGCGGTGGGCTTACGTCTGCAGATTGTGGCGCAACTATTGGACAAAAACGTGCCGCAGCGGGAAATTCAGCAAAATCTGAACACCAGTGCGGCAACCATTACACGCGGTTCCAATATGCTGAAAATGATGGATCCCGATTTTCTGGCGTGGGTGAAAGAACAAGTCGATGCCAAAACGCAGCCATAAACTGTTTAGTTTAACCATTTTCCGCACATTCTTCCGATTAGGGAAAAGTCTGGCCAAAAGAAAGTGCGGGCGATTTTTATTATGTTTTTTGCTGACATTTTTTGTCGTCACCCTGCTTTTCCGTTTTCTCCCCATTCCTTTTTCCGCTTACATCGCACAACAAAAAATCAGCCATTTAATCCGGCTCGATTTTGATTACGACGTCCGTTACGATTGGGTTAGTCTGGATAAAATTTCCCCGAACATACAACTTGCCGTCATCGCGGCGGAAGATCAAAACTTCCCGACCCATTGGGGGTTTGACTGGCTTGCCATCGAAAAAGCATTCAAACATAACGAAACCTCCAAACGCATTCGCGGCGCTTCCACCATCAGCCAGCAAACCGCCAAAAACCTGTATTTATGGCACGGTCAAAGCTGGTTACGTAAAAGTCTGGAAGTGCCGGTTACTTTATCGCTGGAATTACTTTGGTCGAAAAAACGCATTCTTGAAGTCTATTTGAACATCGCCGAATTCGGCAACGGCATTTTCGGCGTTGAAGCCGCCAGTCGCTATTACTTCAAAAAATCCGCTCAAAACCTGACACCTTCGGAAGCGGCGCTGCTGGTTGCCGTTTTGCCTAATCCGATTGTTTACAAAGTCAACGCTCCCGGTCCGTGGGTGAAACGCAGACAGGCCTGGATTTTACGTCAAATGAATGCGTTAGGAAGAAACTATTTGAATCGCCTGTAACAGGGCTAATTTTATGCTAACTCTACGATGCTAATTTATGAACATCCATTGATTTTTAGGAAACATTATGTTTAAACGACAACTTGGGCCGACTTACCCTATCTTTATCTTTTTTATAACTAACCTGCTTCTTTTATCCGCCAGCCGGATTCTGTTGGGATTATGGCAACAGGAACGTGTAAAAGCGGTCAATGGTTGGCTACCAATGCTGCTGCAAGGGATTCGTATTGATATCTCTTCGCTCTGTTGGTTGTTTGCCCCGCTTGTCATTATTGCAATATTCCTGGGCGGTAATAATACATTAGGAAAATGGGCTAATTTCATCGTGCGTTTCGGCTTAACCGCATTGAGTACGTTCATTGTGTTTATGGAGATTGCCACACCTGCATTTATTGATACTTACGATACTCGCCCCAACCGTCTTTTCGTTGAATACTTAATCTACCCGAAAGAAGTGTTTAACATGCTTAGCAACGGCCATTTAGTCGCACTGATTTTAACACCGGTTTTAACGGCGCTAAGTGCCTGGGCATTTTGGAAACTCGCGAAAAAAGCGAGCCAGAATTTATATACTTTTTCCTGGAAATGGCGTCCTGTCGTTTTCTTGATTATCGGCGGCCTCATGTTTTTAGGCGCCCGTTCGAGTTTGCAACATCGCGGCATAAATCCTTCCATGGTCGCCTTTTCTTCCGATCCCTTAGTCAATTCTCTGGTACTCAATTCCGGCTATTCGGTTTTGTTTGCCGTTCAGCAAATGAAAGATGAAGAACAATCTTCCGAAATTTACGGCAAAATGTCTCTGGATGAGGTAGTAAAAACGCTTAAAGCCTCCCGTCAACGTCCGGCAAGCGATTATATTTCTCCCGATTTGCCAACCTTAACGCACAATCAGGCGAGCTATCGCGGCAAACCTAAAAATATCGTGATTATTCTGGAAGAAAGTTTGGGTGCACAATTCATCGGCACCCTTGGCGGTAAACCGCTTTCGCCTTATTTTGACAAACTGGCCGAAGAAGGTTGGTTGTTTGATAACCTCTATGCCACCGGAACACGTTCCGTGCGCGGCATTGAAGCCGTTACGTCGGGTTTCACGCCGACGCCCGCCCGCGCGGTAGTCAAACTGACCGGCAGCCAGCAAGGCTTTTTCACGATCGCAGAATTGCTTGGCAAACAAGGCTATCACACCGCATTTATTTACGGCGGTGAAAAACATTTCGATAATATGGCAAGCTTTTTCTACGGTAACGGTTTTCAGGAAATTATCGATCAAAAAGATTACGTGAATCCGTCATTTACCAGCACTTGGGGCGTCAGCGACGAAGATTTATTCAATAAAGCGCACGAAAAATTCACCGCACTTCAGCAGAACGGGCAACCGTTTTTCAGTTTGGTGTTTACGTCAAGCAATCACGATCCTTTTGATTTTCCGGCCGGTAAAATCGAATTGTACGAACAGCCGCAGGAAACCCGTAACAATGCGGCAAAATATGCGGATTACGCATTAGGGCATTTTTTCGATTTGGCTAAAAAATCCAATTATTGGCAAGATACCGTTTTCTTAGTTATTGCCGATCATGATTCGCGCGTAGGCGGCGCCTCATTCGTGCCGGTCAATAATTTCCATATTCCCGCTTTAATTTTAGGTGAAAATATTCCGCCCAAACGCGATTCCCGCTTAGTCAGCCAAATCGATATGCCTACTACGTTGCTTTCGCTGGCCGGCGTCAGCGGCGATTACCCGATGCTCGGTTATGATTTGACCAAAGCCGAAAACCCTAATCGCGCGTTAATGCAGTATGACAAAACCTTCGGTTACATGCGTGAAATTGACGGTAACAAACAGCTCGCCATTTTGCAACAGAACAAAGAAATTCAAGGTTATCAATATGATAAGTCGAAGCTTGGTTTAGAACCAATCCAAATTCCCGATGAAATGAAAAAACAGGCGTTAGCCTATGTTTTGTGGGGCAGTTACGCCTATAAGCAAAAACTGCACAAAATGCACAATGACGTAAAGAAAAAATAACGAAAAAATCGCCCGCACTTTTGTGTTTGTCGCTTTTATTTTTCCGCGCGGAAGAATCGGTTGACAGAATAACGCGGATCAGTGAAGATTCCGGTAAATTGATGCATCCTGTCCGTTCCGGACAAATCCTGCTGTAACAGCATTTATCGCGAATCCGCTTTTGAAGCGACCGATTCGCTTTTCCGATTAAGGAAAAATATGGCATTCAACATTAAACTTAAAGGCTGGCATTACGCCTTTTTATGCTATGCAACCTGGGGAACGTTTCCGCTTTACTGGTATCCGCTCAATCATTCCGCCATGCCGGCGGATCAAATTCTGGCGCAACGGATTGTTTGGTCGGCGGTGTTTGCAATTTTTTTATTGTTTGTGTTCAAACAAGGCAAAGCCGTGTTGCACGCATTCAGACAGCCGCGCATTTTAGTCGTATTCTTCACTTCGGCGTTTCTCATTGCCGTTAACTGGCTGGTTTATTTATGGGCGCTGGTCAACCGGCATGTATTGGACGCCAGCCTCGGTTATTTTATAAACCCGCTATTTAACGTATTTCTCGGCTGGTTGGTCTTCAAGGAAAAATTAAATAAAGCCCAACTTCTGGCGCTCGCCTCGGCGACTGCCGGCATTTTGTGGCTGGCCGTTCCGGCGGGACAAATTCCGTGGGTGGCGTTGCTGCTGGCGGGCAGTTTCGGTTTTTACGCTTTAATCCGCAAACTGGCGCCGATGGAAGCCCTAGCGGGTTTGGCGCTGGAAACCCTGTTGCTTTCCCCTTTTGCCTTAGCTTATTTGGGATTCTGCGCCGCACAAAACACCTTGGTTTTCAGTCAATTAGACGGTTTACAACTCGCGGTGTTGCTGGGTTCCGGCGCAGCCACCACCATTCCGTTGCTATGGTTTGCCATGGGCGCCCGTCAGATTTCCATGTCATTGCTCGGCATGCTGCAATACATTTCGCCTTCTCTGCAATTTCTTTGCGGTTTTCTGTTGCTGGGCGAAGAGTTATCGACGGACCGTCTAATCGGTTATGTTCTGGTGTGGATTGGCGTCGCCATTTTCTTACGGGCAATGCGGATGAAAGGTGAAAAAACGTAAAAGTGCGGTGAAAAATTTCATTGTTTTTAGCAAATAAAGGCGAATGATGAATTCGCCTTTTATGATAAAAAAACACAACAAATTTTGACCGCACTTATTTTGTCATGAAGCCGTATTTTTCCAAAATTTGTTTAGATTCCGACGATGTCAGATATTGGAAAAACGCCTGATTTTCCGCATTATCATGACCTTTCACCATTGCCGCAGGATATTCCACAGGCGGGTGAGATTCGGCCGGAAAGGTCGCCACCACTTTCACTTTCTGACTGGCCGCCGCATCGGTGGCATAAACCACGCCTAGCGGACTTTCCCCTTTTTCCACCAATAACAACGCTTTACGTACGTTATCCGCACGGGCCAACTTTTTGTTGATATCATCCCATTGATTCAGATAAGTAAATGCCGCTTTCGCGTATAAGCCGGCCGGCACATGATCAGGATCCCCTACCGCCAAAAAAGAACCCTTCAATTCCTGTTGCCATTGTTTATCGGTTAAATTCACGCTCGTCAAATTGCTGTTTTTCGGCGCAATCATGACTAACCGATTGGCAACCAGGTTGACGCGGGTTTGTTTTTCAATGGCTTGTTTTTCCGCCAGAAAATCCATCCATTTTTGATCCGCCGACACGAAAATATCCGCCGGCGCCCCTTCGCTGATTTGGCGGGCCAACACGGAAGAGGAAGCGAAAGAAAACACAATGTCCTCCTGCGGATGCGCCTTTTTATAGCTGTCCGCCACGTCCTGCAAAGCGTTTGTCATTGAGGCGGCGGCAAACACGGTGACTTTGGCTTCCGCGCTTACGGTAAACAACGCGCAACCGATTAATACGACAACTGTTTTCAGCTTATTTTTCAACTGCATAGTTTTTTCCTTTTTACTCGTTATATAGTGAAGAATATATGTAATAGATTATACAATTTAACAACAAATAAAAGCTATAAAAAAGTGCGGATTCCCCGTAAAATAATCCTCATCGGAATATTTACAGGATGACGCATGCTTAATACAGAAATTCTCCTTACCATCAAATTGCAGCAACAGCTTTTTGTTGATCCTAAACGGATTCGGCTGCTGAAAGAAATTCAGCAATGCGGTTCCATCAATCAGGCGGCCAAAAACGCCAATGTGAGTTACAAAAGCGCGTGGGATCATTTGGCGGCGATGAATGAAATCAGCCCGAAACCGCTGTTAGAGCGCAACACCGGCGGCCGTCACGGCGGCGGCACCAAGTTGACCGCTTATGCCGAAAGATTATTGCAACTCTATGATTTATTGGAAAAAACTCAGCAGAAAGCATTTACCGTTCTACAGGACGAAACCATTCCGCTGGACAGCCTGTTATCGGCCTTTGCCAAATTTTCACTACAAAGCAGCGCGCGCAATCAGTTTCCGGGACGCATCACTTCCCTGCAAATAAAAGATTTACATTGCCTTACCGGCATTAAAATCGACGGCATCGAGCAACCGCTTTTCGTTTCCGTTACGGAAAAAAGTGCGGTCCGTTTGCAGCTTGTTTTACACAAAGAAGTGATGTTAATGATTAAAGCGCCCTGGATTCAACTCTCAAAAACTAAACCGGAAAATGCCACGGATAACTTATTGGCGGCAACCGTTAAATCCGTGCAAAATCTCGGCGATGAAGACGAAATTTTATTAACCGTGGGCCAGACGGAATGGGCAACCACGACAAAAAATAGTGATTACCGCGCCGGCGATCAAATATGGATGACGATTGAGCCCGAACAAATCATTTTGGCGACACTTTAGATGAATTAATTATGCAAATCTGGAAAAAAACTTTTACTCTCGAAAAACTCAATCAACTCAATCGGAATTGCGCCGTTTCCCATCTTGGCATTCGGTTCAGCGCTTTCGGCGATGATTGGTTAGAAGCCGTCATGCCCGTCGATCAACGAACAACGCAACCTTTCGGTTTGTTACACGGCGGCGTATCGGCCGCCTTGGCGGAAAGCGTGGGCTCCATGGCGGGCTGGTTATGCGTGGACGAAAATCAGGCGGTGGCAGGCATTGAAATCAACGCCAGTCATTTACGTCCGGTAAAATCCGGTGAAATCACGGCTCGCGCCACGCCCGTTCGTTTAGGCAAACAGTTGCAGGTTTGGGATATTCACCTCCGCGATCAACAGAATAAACTCTGCTGCGTATCGCGTTTAACGCTTTCAGTGATACAACATGGCTGATTTACACAACATAAAACCGGGCGTTCTGCTGATTAACCTGGGTACGCCGGATGACCCCACGGCCAAAGCGATTTCCCGTTATCTGGAACAATTCTTAACGGATCCGCGGATTGTAGATTTACCGCGCTGGAAATGGCTACCGTTGCTGAAAGGCATTATTTTGCCGTCGCGTTCCCGCCGAATTCGTCATAATTACCAATCCGTTTGGACGGAACAAGGCTCACCGTTGCTGGTTTATTCCAATGCACAAAAAACCGCGTTGCAGGCTCGTTTGCAGACGTTGGGAATCGACGCGCAAGTAGAAATCGGCATGACATACGGTAATCCGAGCGTTCAGCAGGCGCTTGAAAATCTGCTGAACGCCCGTGTCGAGCGAATCGTGGTGCTGCCGCTTTATCCGCAATACAGCAGCACTACGACGGCAGCGGCATTCGACGCCTTTGCACAGGCTCTGAAAAGCAGCCGCAAAATGCTGCCGTTTTCCTTCATTCATTCCTATCATTTGGATGAAAACTACATCGACGCGCTGACGAAAAGCATTAAAGTGCGGTTAAAAAATGACGAGTTTTTGCTGTTTTCCTATCACGGCATTCCGCTGCGTTATGAGCAAGAAGGCGATTATTATCGCGAACATTGCCGCCAAACCACCCTTGCCGTGGCGGATAAATTAAGTTTAGCAGAAACCCGATGGAACATGGTGTTTCAGTCCCGTTTCGGGCGCGAAGAATGGCTGCAACCCTATGCCGATAGTTTCCTGCGGAACGCCGCCGCACAAGGCATTGAGAAAATCGCCGTCATCAGCCCGGGATTTGCCTGCGATTGTCTGGAAACGCTGGAGGAAATCGCCGTAACCAACCGAGATTTGTTTCTGGCCAACGGCGGGAAAAGCTATCGTTACATCCCGGCACTAAACGACGCGCCGGCACATATCCACATGATGGCGCAATTAATTGTGCGACAAATTCAACATTCGGCAAGCGTATAAACAAAAAGTGCGGTCAAATTTGACCGCACTTTTCCCGTTTATCCGGCGACCGGCTATAACAACAACGCCGATCCCCATTTGATAATATCAAAAAAGAATTTGTTTTCCTCGGTGGCGATGTTTTTACCGTCCGCATTCTTCTCTTCCACCATGCCGGAAATATGCTGACCTTTCACCACGGCCAGATCTTCCCGCGCCTTAGTTTGCAAGGTTTTACACTGAGACGGCTCCAACGCTTCTACCGGCGTTTTAGATTTATATTTCTTAAACTGATACGTTGCATAATCCATGGATTTTTTGTCGTCTTGAATCATTTTCACGTGATCTTCGCCGATAATGTCTTCCAGCGGATAGAAAAATACGTATTGAGAATAAATATAGCTATCCTCTTTTTGAAAGTGCTCATGCTGAATGCGGGTCAGGTTCGGATAAATGCATTGTTCCGCCTGTTTTGCGGAAAACGCCCATTTTTGTGCATCCGCGTCGGATAATTCATAGGCCGCGCCCGCATATTCCGCCGGAATCGTCGATTGCGTCGAACCGCAGCCGAACATCGCTAACACGGCAGCGGACAAAATAATTTTTTTAAACACGATTCATTCCTTCATTCGAAAAATTATTTACGCTATTTTAGACAGAAAATTCACTTCGTCAATCTATCTGTAAAAAAATGCAGTCAAAATTGACCGCACTTTTCGTTAAACTAGCCTAAAATATTTCTTAACGCCGAACCGATATCCGCCAGGCTTTGCACCGTGGTGACGCCGGCGTCTTGCAGGGCTTTGATTTTTTCGTCCGCCGTGCCTTTGCCGCCGCTGATGATGGCGCCGGCATGTCCCATGCGTTTGCCCTTCGGAGCGGTGATGCCGGCAATGTAGCTGACCACCGGTTTGGTAATATGACGTTTGATGAAATCTGCCGCTTCTTCCTCCGCCGAGCCGCCGATTTCGCCGATCATGACAATGGCTTCGGTTTCCGGATCGTCCTCAAAACGTTGCAGAATATCAATGAAGCTTGAACCGGGAATCGGATCGCCGCCGATGCCGACACAGGTGGATTGTCCGAATCCTTCGTCCGTAGTTTGTTTTACCGCTTCATAAGTCAGGGTGCCGGAACGGGAAACGATACCGACACATCCTTTTTTATGAATGTTCGCCGGCATAATACCGATTTTACATTCATCCGGCGTAATCACACCCGGGCAGTTCGGTCCGATCATCACCACGCCGGTTTCGTTCAATTTTTCCTTCACTTGCAGCATATCCAAGGTAGGCATGCCTTCGGTGATACAGACAATCAGCCGGATGCCGGCGTCAATCGCTTCCAGAATCGCGTCTTTACAGAACGGCGCCGGTACGTAAATCACACTGGCGGTGGCGCCGGTTTTATTCACGGCTTCTCGCACCGTATCAAACACCGGCAACCCTAAGTGCGTCGTTCCGCCTTTTCCCGGGCTGGTGCCGCCCACCAGTTGCGTGCCGTACGCCAGCGCCTGTTCGCTGTGGAAAGTGCCTTGTCCGCCGGTGAATCCCTGGCAAATCACTTTGGTGTCTTTATTGATTAAAATTGACATGCTGTTCTCTCCTATTTGGCTGCGTTGACAGCCTGAACAGCTGCATCTTTTAAGCTTTCGGCGGCAAGAATGTTTAATCCGCTTTGGGCTAAAATTTCTCGCCCGCGTTCCGCATTATTGCCTTCCAACCGTACTACGACCGGCACCGCAACGCCTACTTCGTTCACTGCCGCCACAATGCCTTCGGCGATTAAATCGCAACGTACGATACCGCCAAAAATATTCACTAAAATAGCTTTGACATGGGGGTCGGAAAGAATAATTTTAAACGCGCCGGCTACCCGCTCTTTGGTCGCGCTGCCGCCGACATCAAGAAAATTGGCCGGTAAGCCGCCCTGCAGTTTAATGATGTCCATGGTACCCATTGCCAACCCCGCACCGTTAACCATGCAACCGATGTTGCCGTCCAACGCCACGTAATTCAATCCCAACGCCTCCGCTTCCGCTTCGCGCGGATCTTCCTGACTCGGATCCTGCAAGGATTTCAGTTCGGCATGGCGGTATAAAGCGTTGCCGTCCGCCACGATTTTGGCGTCCAGACAATGCAGATCATCATTCTGCAAAATCACCAACGGGTTGATTTCCGCCAGACTTAAATCTTTCTCGATAAACATTTTACCGAGCCGATAAAAAATATGGGCGAATTGGTGAATCTGTTTGCCGCTTAATCCTAATTTACACGCCAGTTCGCGACCTTGAAAGGGCTGCGGTCCGATGAACGGATCAATCGCCGCTTTATGCAGCAAATGCGGCGTTTTTTCCGCCACTTCTTCAATATTGACGCCGCCTTCCGTTGATGCCATGAACAGAATACGATGATTGGCGCGATCGATCGCCACGCCCACATACAATTCCTTTTTCACCTCGGCACAGGCTTCCAGGTAAATAGTATTGACGGGCTGACCATTGGCGTCCGTCTGAAAAGTCACCAATCGTTTGCCTAAAAACTGTTCAAAAAACGACCGCACTTCAGAGTCGGATTTCACCACTTTCACGCCGCCCGCTTTGCCGCGACCGCCGGCATGCACCTGACATTTTGCCACCCATTGATCGCCGCCCAGCTTTTTAATTGCGTCTAACGCTTGCTCCACCGTTTCGCAAGGATAACCTTCGCTCACGGGCAAACCGTATTGCGCGAAGATTTGTTTAGATTGGTATTCGTGTAAATTCATGTTTTGTCCTTTTTAAATTTAATGGCGATATTCTACACGGTGACGCGCTTTTTTTTAAGGGGCAAACGGGAATTCAGGATCGGTTTTTTATTAAAATGATTTTTCATCAAGCCAGCCGAACAGGTGCAAAAAATCGGCCAAAATTTAACCGCACTTTTCAGTGCGGTTAGTCGTCGTTACCGTCCGTTAAATTTCCAACAACAATCTTGCGGGATCTTCCAGTAAATCTTTAATCGTCACCAAAAAACGAACGCTGTCTTTGCCGTCGATTAAACGGTGATCGTAAGACAACGCCAGATACATCATCGGACGAATCACCACCTGACCGTCCACCGCCACCGGGCGATCTTTAATCGCATGCATGCCCAAAATGGCACTTTGCGGCGGATTGATAATCGGAGTAGACATTAACGAACCGAACACGCCGCCGTTGGTGATGGTAAAGTTGCCGCCGGTTAAATCTTCTACGGTGAGTTTGCCGTCGCGGCCTTTTTCCGCCAGCACTTTGATTTGTTTTTCGATTTCCGCCATGCTCATTTTATCGCAATCGCGCAATACCGGCGTCACCAGTCCGCGCGGGGTGGATACCGCGATGCTGATGTCAAAATAGTTGTGATACAGAATATCGTCGCCGTCGATTGTAGCATTAATAACCGGATAACGTTTCAACGCTTCCACCACTGCTTTCACATAAAAAGACATAAAGCCGAGGCGCACATCGTGTTGCTTTTCGAACGGTTCGCCGTATTTTTTGCGTAACTGCATAATCGGCTGCATGTCCACTTCGTTGAAGGTGGTTAACATTGCCGTGCTGTTTTTAACTTCCAGCAAACGTTCCGCGATACGTTTGCGCAGACGCGTCATCGGCACTCGCTGTTCGCCGCGAAATTCTAACGAATTTTCGACCGCACTTTGGTTAAACGACGATTGCGTTTCTTTGCTTGCCAACGCTTGCACCACGTCTTCGCGCGTAATGCGACCGTGTTTGCCGGAACCGGGAATATCCTGTGGATTTAAATCGTGTTCCCCTACCAAACGCCGCACGGAAGGTCCCAGAGAATCATGATGATCCGGTGCCGGACGCGGTTCGGTTTGTAACGACTGAGCGGAAACCGGCGCCACCACGGTTTCGCCTTTCGCCACGCGTCCTAACGGTTGTTTGCTGACCACCGTCGCCCCTTCGGGCTGTTCAATGCTTTCCAGCACGCCGCTGTCCAATGCCGGGACTTCCAGCACCACTTTATCCGTTTCCACTTCCACTAAAATATCATCGCGTTTGATGCTGTCACCCACCGCTTTATGCCATTTTACCACCGTCGCATCGGCAACGGATTCGGGTAAATCGGGCGTGATAATATCAAAATAACTCATGCTATGTTCCTTCATTCAATTCGTTAAAATGTTAATGCTTCTGTAATTAATGTACGTTGTTGAGCGTTATGCAGTGCGCCGTACCCCACCGCAGGCGAGGCGGAAGCGGGGCGTCCCACATAATTCAGGGCGGCGCCGTCCGGCAAATCGGCGCGGAAATTATGCTGGCTGGAATACCACGCGCCCTGATTCAGCGGTTCTTCCTGACACCAAATAAAATCCTTCACATGAAAAAACTTCGCCAAAATCGCCCGCACTTCTTCATGCGGATACGGGTAAAGCTGCTCGATACGGATGATCGCGATGTCGCTTTGCCGTTTTTTACGCCGTTCTTCCAGCAAATCGTAATACACTTTGCCGGCGCAGAAAATCACCCGTTTGACGTTTTCCGGTTTGATGTCGTCAATTTCGTCAATCACGCGGTGGAAAGTGCCGTTGACGAATTCTTCCGTTTGCGACACGACCAGCGGATGGCGTAACAAGGATTTCGGCGAAATGACGATTAACGGACGACGTTCGGCGCGCAACATTTGACGGCGTAATAAATGATAAATCTGGCTTGGCGTGGAAGGCACGCAAACCTGCATGTTTTGCTGAGCGCAAAGTTGTAAGTAACGTTCCAGTCGGGCGGATGAATGTTCCGGACCTTGTCCTTCGTAACCGTGCGGCAGTAACATGACTAACCCGCACATTCTGCCCCATTTTTGTTCGCCCGAGCTGATAAATTGGTCAATCACCACTTGCGCGCCGTTGGCGAAATCGCCGAATTGCGCTTCCCAAATGGTTAAAGTGTTGGGATCCGTCGCGGCGTAGCCGTATTCAAACGCCAATACCGCTTCTTCCGAAAGCACGGAATCCCACACTTCGAAACGGCCTTGTTGCGGTTGCAAATGCATCAGCGGGATGTAAGCTTTGCGTTCGTTTTGATTATGCAGCACCGCCTGACGATGGAAGAACGTGCCGCGGCCGGAATCTTCACCGGAAATGCGCACATGGTGACCGTCGGCAAGCAAGGTGGCATAGGCCATAATTTCCGCCATGCCCCAATCCAGCGGTTTTTCACCCGCCGCCATCAGTTTACGATCGTCATACACTTTTTCCACGCGCGGATGAATCGGGTGATTTTCCGGATATTCGCAGGCGCGTTCCGCCAACGCTTTAAACCGGACCGGATCAAACTGTCCGTTATATTCCGCTTCCAATCCGCCGTTATCGGCACCGAGAAATTTATACCATTGCGCCGATGACATATCCATTTCGCGCCATTCTTTCACCACGCAGCCGCCTTCATCCAGGGCATCACGATAATTATTCATTAATTCGATAGCGTCGGATTCTTTAATCACGCCTTCGTTGACCAAACGATCCGCATACACTTTGCGCGGTGACGGATGTTTTTTGATGAGTTTGTACATGACGGGCTGGGTGGCTAAAGGCTCGTCCGCTTCGTTATGTCCGTGGCGGCGATAAGACACCAGATCGATAAAAATATCCCGTTTAAACCGCATACGAAATTCCACCGCCATACGCGCGGCATAAGCGATAGCTTCCGGATCGTCACCATTCACATGAATCACCGGCGCTTCAATCATTTTAGCGATGTCGGTGCAGTATTCCGTAGAACGGGTATCTTTAGTATTGGAGGTGGTAAATCCGATTTGGTTGTTAATCACCACGCGGATGGTACCGCCTACGTTATAACCGCGGGTTGCCGACATATTTAAGGTTTCCTGTACGACTCCCTGCCCGATAACGGCGGAATCGCCGTGCACAGTAACCGGTAAAACCTGATCTTTGGTTTCGTCGCCCAGCCGTTTTTGCCGGGCGCGCACGGAACCGATAACCACCGGACTAACAATTTCCAAATGAGACGGGTTAAACGCCAGGGCCAAATGCACCACGCCGCCTTCCGTCATAAAATCGGAGGAATAACCTTGATGGTATTTAACATCACCGGTGCGATCACCCGAATGTTTGCCGGCAAATTCATCAAATAAACGGGCGGGTTGTTTACCCAATACGTTCACCAGCATGTTCAACCGTCCGCGGTGCGCCATGCCGAACACGATTTCTTTCACGCCGTTTTTGCCGCTGTGACGAATAATTTCTTTCATCAACGGAATATAACCGTCACTGCCTTCCAGCGAGAAACGTTTGGCTCCCGGGAATTTCGCACCAAGATAACGTTCCAAACCGTCCGCGGCGGTTAATTCTTCTAAGAATCGAATTTTTTCGTCACGGCTAAACAACGGCGTATTCAATAAATTTTCCGCTTTGCGTTGCAACCACGTACGCGCTTCCAAATCGTTTACGTGCATGAATTCAAAGCCTAAAGTGCCGCAATAGGTGTTTTTCAGGTTATATTCCAATTCACGCAAAGTGATTTTTTCACGGTTATACACATAACCGCCGATATCGAATTCTTTATCCAAATCCGCATCGGTAAAACCGTAAAATTTGTAATCCAACGTCGGCGACGGCATACGTTCCCAAAGTTTTAACGGATCCAGATTAGCGTCCAGGTGTCCGCGGTTACGGTGTCCGTTCACCCATTGCAACACTTTGACCAATTGCGCACTGACTTTCGGATCCACCACAACGGTTGTACCCGATTGAGTATTGTCCCGGGCAAGACGTCTGAAATAATCGCGAACCGGCGAATGAGGCTGTTCCTGCGAAAGTGCGGTCGATTTGGGGAAAGAATTGAAAATACTGCGCCAACTGTCATCGACGTTATTCGGATCTTGAAGATAATCCTCGTAAAGGGCTTCGATATAAGATTGATTTGCGCCGCCCAGCGCGGTTTGGCTTAGCCATTGCTGAAACGAATGAGACGGATTATTCGGCATATAACTTCCTTATGCGATTGCAATATGCGCATTATACAGAGAAAAAAACTTTTTAGAATTTAACCACAGTATTTCACAAAATATTTTGATGTTCGTCACAAATTTGAAAATTTTTTGTTGTATTTTTGTTAAAAACAAAATACCGTAACGCTCGGGCTTAACTACTCTACGATGTTAACGACTACGCTAATTACTCTACTTTGTTAACCAAGGAGCGAGATATGAATATCACGCCGGAACTTAAATCACGATTTAATCCTAAAACCGTTGTCCTTTGTCTGGATATTTTACTGTTTGCCGCCTTACTCAAATGGTTACCTTTTGATGCCAAAGCCAATAAAGGGCTCGCCTTGCTGGCTTTTGTCGCCGTCCTTTGGCTGACCGAAACCCTGCATGTGAGCGTCACGGCATTATTGGTACCGCTATTAGCAATCGGGCTGGGATTAGTCAGCACCAAAGAAGCGTTGGTCGCTTTCGCCGATCCGACGATTTTTCTGTTCTTCGGCGGTTTCGCCTTAGCCACGGCATTGCATATTCAAAAACTGGATCAACTGATTGCCAACCGGATCATGGCGTTGGCGCGAGGCAGTTTACTGGTGGCGGTCATTTATTTATTCCTCGCTACCGCATTTTTATCCATGTGGATCAGCAACACGGCCACCGCCGCTATGATGTTACCGCTCGCCATGGGGGTATTAAGCCAGCTCGATAGAGAACGGGAACACAATACTTACGTGTTCGTTCTGCTCGGTATTGCTTACAGTGCCAGTATCGGCGGCATGGGAACGCTGGTGGGCAGTCCGCCGAATGCTATCGTCGCCTCCCAACTGCATCTGACCTTCTCC
Organism: uncultured Actinobacillus sp.; assembly: GCA_963539805.1. GTDB lineage: Bacteria > Pseudomonadota > Gammaproteobacteria > Enterobacterales > Pasteurellaceae > Exercitatus. The sequence continues at coordinate 131,850 of CAUTMS010000002.1, forward strand.
GATTGGCTGTGGTACGGCTTGCCGATCGTCGTGATTTTAATGCCAATTATGATCGGCGCGTTATTTATTGTGTTCAAACCGCGCTTAAATTTCCGTTTCGAACAAAAATTCGAACGGGTAGAAATGAACGCCGACCGCTGGAAAACCTTATTAATTTTTACTTTTGTGGCGCTCTGCTGGATTTTCAGCTCACAGCTTAATCCGATTTTTGCCGAATTATTAGGATTGCCTAAAAAAGTGGGAAGCTTTGACAGCGTAGTAGCCATGCTGGCGGCGGTGCTCATCGCCGTGGCGGGCGTCGCCTCCTGGAAACAGATTCAGGACAATACGGAATGGGGCGTTTTGCTTTTATTCGGCGGCGGTTTAACCTTAAGCGAAGTGCTGAAAAACTCCGGAGCCAGCAAAATCATGGCGGACGGTATTGTGTTTTTAATCCAGGGCGGACATTTTTATCTCATCGGTTTAATCGTTGCCGCCTTTATTATCTTCTTAACCGAATTTACCAGTAACACCGCCAGCGCCGCATTGCTTGTTCCGATCTTCATTTCCATCGCACAAGCATTAGGTATGCCGGAACTCGGATTAGCCTTAATTATCGGTCTAGGGGCTTCCTGCGCCTTTATGCTGCCCGTCGCCACCCCGCCGAACGCTATCGTATTCGGGGTCGGCGTTATAAAACAGAACGAAATGGTCAAAGCCGGTTTCGTTCTGAATATTATCAGTATTTTTGTGATTGCAACGATCGGTTATCTGTTCTGGTTGAATTAATCTTGAACATCAGAACCCCAAAGTGCGGTCAAAAAAACGAACGAATTTTTGACCGCACTTTTGATACGAATATGTCTTTGATAAAAATTTGAAGACGACCATTCCGCAAGTTTATCCGTACTCTGCGGCTCAGCCGATAAATAATAAAGCGCTTTCTTTTTTCACCTTACTCGGTACTATTTTGAAATAACGGCGAAATGCTGTCGTGAAATTATCAGGATTGGAATAGCCCGCCATCTCCGCCGCACGATTCACCGAGGCGCCGCGCAATAAGGCTTTATAAGCTCTTTCCAATTTTATCTGACGCAGATAATTCATAATACTGGTACCGTGGATCCGTTTAAAATGAGTTTGCAGCGTCGTCACATTGGTATGCATCGTTTTGGCAATCTGTCCGAGCGTTTGATTATCCATTTCACCACTCAACAGCATTTGCGTCAACTGCTCGATCCGTTGCTGTTCGGGCGATAAATCCGCTACGGGTTTGAATGACGGCAATTGTGATAACAGTTCGACCATTAGCGCAAGGCAATTACTTTCTTTGCGCAAATGTTGCAGTAACATAGAACCCGGTTCAACGCGGATAAGCGATTCGGCCAGTGCCAGTACCCGTTTATTGGTAAACAGAAGATAGAATTGTAAATGCGCTTGTTGCAGTAAAGAAAAATATGAAAAGTCAATCAGTTGATTAAGCCCCGAATTATCCACCCATTCAGGTTCAATGAAAATCACCAATTCGCGCTGTTTTTCACCTAAAGTAAACCGTTTAATGCCCCAAGTTGGTTTTGTCACAGAGAGTAATGCGGCCACAGGTCGTTTCTGGGCATTCAATTTAACGACCTGTTCGCCGAACTGTAATTCCGTTCTACCCTGTAAAGTGATAATCAGCCGAATGCCCGGGGCAAAAATACCTTCGTCACTCAGATCACTCTGCCCTGCCGTTAAATCCGCATATTTTGTCATTAATCCGTTGCGAAAATAATGAACGGTTACCTCACCGTTCAAGTTCGCCTGAGGGTTTTCTATTTTAAATACGCTCGGTTTTTTCACATCAATTCCGTAGTTTTTATTTTTCACCGGGGAAAATATATTTTTTTGCAAAGGTGAATGCAATAGGAACATGGCATAATTACCATCATTTGAGAATAATTTTTATTACGAAAAAGGTAAATTATGCGTACATCAACTCATTTTTCACTTTCATGGTTAACTCTGGTGTTATTGCCGACTATTAGTTGGGCACAAAATGAAACGGAACTGGACGAAATTACTGTAAAGAGCAAGCTGATCCCACAAAATCAGTTGTACTCCGCTAACAGCGGTAATGTCGCTACCAAAGTCTCTACGCCGTTAATCCGTACGCCGGTCAGCGTTACTGTCGTGACTGAAAAACAAATTCAGGATCGCAATGCGATTAATGTGGCGGAAAGTCTGTCTTATACATCGGGCTTAGTCAGTAATTATCGCGGACAAAACAACGAGCTTGAAATTATGGTACGCGGCATCGGTAATAAAAGTGACGGCGGCGGTGTACCGACTTACTTGAACGGTATCGCCTATCAGGGATCTTATGAACTTGACCCGTTTTTCTTAGAAAGCATTAACGTGATAAAAGGACCGGCTTCCGTATTATACGGACAGTCCAATCCAGGTGGCATTGTAGACATTGTGACCAAAAAACCGACACAAACCGATAAAAATCTACTGCAATTAAAAATCGGTAATAACGATTATTACCAGCTCGGACTGGATATTGATCGCAAACTGAACGAACAGCTCGCTTTCCGTCTGATCGGCAATATCAAACGGCTGAACTGGAAAGAACATTACGTTCGTCAACAAGACGGCACACTCGCCCCCTCTCTCACCTGGAAACCGGATGAAAATACCGAATGGACATTGTATGCATTCTATCAAAAACGCCCGAAAGCGGGGGATCGTAATTTCTTGCTGCGCGACGGTACATTGGAACCGGTTAACGGTAGCAAAGTACCTTACGATTTCTTTATCAGCGATCCGAATTTCCATAAGCTTTCCCTTGAGCAATGGATAGCGGGATCACAGTTTTCCCATCAATTCAACGACACATTTACCTTTCGTCAAAACCTGCGTTACAACAAATCGGAAAGCATCCTGCATAATTTAGTTGCCTGGGATCCGATTCCCGGTAAAACCGAAATCGCCCGCCGAGCGCGGATTTTTGAAGATCGCTGGTACGAATTCGGAGTGGATAATCAGTTGGAAAGCCGATTCTCCACGGGCAATTTTAATCATAAGTTACTGAGCGGACTGGAATACAAACAAACTCGCTATGATTTACAGGCTTATTTGAGTCGCAATAGCTATAATATTGACTGGAATAATCCGGTTTATGGTCTTCGGGTCGACATACCGCCGCTCAGCAATAACGAGCTGAAAACTCTCAAACAAACGGGTATTTACCTACAAGACCAAATCGAATATGACAATCTGGACCTGCTGTTCGGCGTACGTTACGATCATACAAAAAACCGTTATATCGACCGCTTATCCGATAGTAAATTAAAAATGAACGATAATAAAGTTACCTGGCGTGCGGGCGCTATCTATAATTTTGCCAACGGCATCGCACCTTATTTAAGTTACAGCACCTCATTCCAGCCTGAAGTCGGTGTAGACGGTAATAATAATCCGCTAAATCCGACCACGGCGGAACAATACGAAATAGGGTTCAAATATCAACCGATCGAAACCGTGTTATTTTCGACCGCACTTTTCCGCATTAATCAGAAAAACCTGGTTACCCGCGATCCGCAAACCTACGCAAAAACGCAAACCGGCGAAACCCGCACGCAAGGACTGGAAAGTTCGCTCGCCGCCAATCTTAACCAAAATCTGTCCCTGATTGCGTCTTATGCTTATACTCATCGTGAAGTAAAAAAAGACAAAGACAGTTCGCTCATCGGCAAAACGCCATGGGGTATCCCGCGCCATCAGGGTTCCTTATGGGCGAAATACACATGGACGACAGGTTGGCTGAACGGTTTTAGTCTCGGCGCCGGCGTGCGTTATATGGGCACCACACAGGGCGATGCGCGCAATACTTTTACCGTGCCGCATTATACCTTATACGACGCTTCCGCCGGTTATGATTTAGGTAAAACCGCCCCTTCGCTAAAAGGTGCCTCCGTACAGCTGAATATACAGAATCTGAGTGATAAGAAATATGTCGCCTCCTGCGCCAATGCCTATTCCTGCTTCTATGGTACGGAACGCACGGTTACATTGACCTTTAATTACGAATGGTAAATACGGCAGTTACCGTATTTCTTCTTAAAAGTTAAAAAACGATGAAAAAAACGACCGCACTTTTACTCTTAAGCATCACCATGAACGCCATCGCTATTGATTCACTTCAGGTAAAAAACGGCGATTTTGTCAAAGGCAGATTTACCGTGCCGAATTCGCAACCGTCGGACTTAACCGTCGTGTTTCCCGATCGTTCCACACGCCGTTTGCTACACAATATTGCGGGCAGCCGGGAATTTATGTTCAAAGCCCAAGGTGACGGCAACGCACAGTTTAAGATCCGCACGGCGGATTTTGCCAAAGAAGTGAAAAATTATCAGCTGGACATTCTTCAACATATTCCCGTTGAACAACAAAAATCGCCGCCGGAGCGACAACAAAGCCCGCTTATGCAACACTTGGCGGAACAGTTAAAACAAGCTTCGAATGAAACGGAGAAACGAAAAATCCTTGAGTCGTTTTGGCGGCGGCGCCAAAAGGAAGGCACACCATTAGTTGAAACGGGAACACGGCAAAATCATCAGTTGGTCACTTTTTTATGGCGTGGTGCCAAACATAATGTCACCCTATGGGGCGCGCCAAGTCATGATCACGAACCGTTGCAACGTTTGGCAAATTCGGACGTTTGGTTTAAAACTTACGAATTGCGCGACGACACGCTGATATCCTACGGTTTTGCCCCCGATATTCCCACTTTACCCGTAAATCAAAGAGAACAACGCCGCGCGCTGCTTTCAACCTTACAGGCGGATCCGCTGAACCCGAAAACCTTTCCCCACGATATTCAACATGCGGACAAATACAATTACAGCTCAGTGTTAGCATTGTCACATGCACCTGAACAACCTTACACTAAACCGCAAAACGTACCGCACGGTAAACTGGAAACCTACCGTTTTCACAGCAAATTACTGAATAATTCGCGTCGAATTCTGGTTTATTTTCCACCGCACTTTACGCCGAATCAACCCGATCAACTGCTGCTGTTTTTCTTCGATGGCAGAGATTATACGGATACCGTGCCGACACCGCGGATTCTGGATAATATGATTGCCGCACAAAAAATTCCCCCTGCGGTGGCGGTATTTATTGATAACCCCTCCGTTGAATCGCGCCATCAGGAACTGCCACCAAATCCATTGTTTACCCGCATGTTGGCGAAAGAACTATATCCTTGGATCACACAGCAACTGCATATAAAAACGTCTCCAAATCGTACCGCACTTATCGGTTCCAGTTTCGGCGGGTTGGCGGCCGCTTATGTGGCGGCGGAATATCCCGAACCATTCGGCAATGTGCTGGCTATGTCAGGTTCTTTCTGGTGGCACAAACCTGATACACCGACTGAACAAAAAAATTATATCGCTCATTTATATGCCGTCACACCTCAGCGTAACGTCCGCTTTTTCCTCAGCGCAGGACGCTATGAAACCGGAGGCAACGACGATTCCGGTATCCTGAGCAGTTCCCGTCACCTCCATGACGTATTAACCGCCAAAGGCTATGCGGTGACTTATCGCGAATACACCACAGATCACAGCTATTTCGCCTGGCAGGGAATTTTAAGCGACGGTTTATCGACTTTATTCGGTCGGAAATAACACCGAATCAATCGGTATGTCAGCATTTATCTTTTTTACGACCGAAAAAAGTGCGGTCAAAAAACGAACGAATTTTTGACCGCACTTTAACCTAAAAAACGACCTCTAAAGGTCGTTTTTTATTCGTCATTCTTTATTTAATGCTGACAATTTTTCTTTTCTTCTCTAATCGCAATACGCCTAAGTGAGTCATGTAACAGCAGAAAATACAACCGCAGACGGCGAACAGTAAAAGATAGAAGCCGGCGTCCCAACCGAAATGTTCCGCCAAAATACCGAACAACGCCGTACCGGAGAAACTGCCTAAAATATAACTTAATAAGCCGCGCAACCCGGTTGCCGAACCGGCGGCAAACGACGGAACCAATTCAATGGTTTGCAGCGAAGACAGAAACATCGGAACATAAATCAAGCAACCGATAATCCCTGCGCCGATAGTCACGGTTAACAGATCATTACCGCCCCAATAGACAAACATTGCGATACCGACTCCGGTTAACGTGATAATGGCCAACGGCATACGGCGTCCTTTAAAGTAAGTGTCGGTCAGCCAACCGGCCAATAATGTGGATGGAATCGCCGCCCATTCGAAAATAGCGAACGCCGTCGCCATTTGTCCTTTGGAAAAACCTTTGGTTTCCAATAAATAAAGCGGTAACCAGGTCAACACGCCGAAACGAATCATATAGGTGAATACGTCGATAAAAGAGACAAACCACACGTTAATGTCTTTCATAATGTAATCGCGGAAAATTTCCCAGGTGGTTAATTTCACCTCTTCGGATTTGGTAACGACTAACTCATCCTGTTCGGTACCGAGGATTTTAGTGGTTGGCGGCAAACCTTCATTATAAGTACGACCTGCGCCAAAAATATAAAAGATCACCGCAATAATAGTGGCAATGGCGGTTGGTACGATAAAGTGCGCGGCCTGCCAATGTTCGCTGCCCAGCCACGCAATACTCGCCCCCGCGATCGGCGCCACCAGACCGCCTCCCACATTATGGGAAACGTTAAATATCGCCGTAATCACCCCGCGGGATTTACGCGGAAACCAGTTCGCCAGCACCACATAGGCCGGTCCGGCGCCCATTCCCTGAAAAATCCCGTTTAAAACACATAGAAACAAAAATGCCCAGAAGGATGCGCTGAATCCCATCATTAAGTTAACCAATCCGGACATGACTAAACCGAAAATCATGAAATGTTTCGGATTGGAGTTATCTGCAAATGCCGACATAAAGCCTTTGCTTAATCCGTAAACCACCAGCATCGTTCCGGAAATAAAGCCGATATCTTTTTTGGTAAATCCGAAATCACTGATTAATTCAGGAGATGAAAGTAAAAAGTTATTACGCAGAATATAATAAGCGGTATAACCGATAAAAATACCGAATAACGCGTGCCAGCGTAACCGGTTATAACGTTGACGAATCTCCGCATCCGGAACAGGCCGGCCCGGCTTCGAGGCCAAAAAGGAAATCATAATGTCACTCCCATGAAATAAATTAAGGATAGAAGATTTTCATTTCTAATTTTAGAAATTCAGTGGTATGTTAATATGCTCAAAATAAAAGGCAATACATTGATTTTTAAGTCAAATTTATCTCTTTTAAAGAAAATTACGTGTCAAAAACGACACAAAATCAACTGTTCGTGATCAGCACCAATAAATTTCCCGTTAATTGGGACAAAATCAGGTTAATTGCGGATTCTGGTGTTTTTTAAATAATTTCACTTTTGTGATCCGAATCACAAAAAAGGATAAGAAAATGAAAAAAATTTGGTTAACGCTTATTTTTCTTTTCAATATTTGTCTTCCCGTTAAGGCGAAAGAATTGGTCATCGCCACCTCATTTTCCCCCGATACCACCGATTATATCGCCCAACAATGGCAGGCAACCTATCCGGAAAAAAAGATTAGATTAATGAATCGCACCGTGAATTCATTAACCCGGTTACTAGCGCAATCCAATGCGGAAGATGTGGATTTAATTTTAAGCTCCTCGCCTTTTCTGTTTCAGCATTTGCAGAATTCCCATCGTTTATTGATCTTGCCGGAAAAATTACAGAAAAATCATCATTGGGTGCCTAAAAGCCTGGCAACCACCACGACCGCCGTCGCCTTTTCCGGTTATGGGATTTTTTACCACAAAGAACTATTAAAAACGCTGAATTTATCCGCGCCTACGGACTGGGACAGTCTGATGAATTCAAATTATTTCAATAAGTTGTTAATCAGCTCGCCTTCTCGTTCAGGAACCAATCACATCATGTTGGAAATGTTGCTACAACAGCGTGGTTGGCGGCAGGGATGGCAGGATTTTCTCACGCTGGCAAGCAATGTTTCTTTAATTTCATCCCGGAGTTTTAACGTAGCGGAAAAAATTCAAATGGGATTAGCTGCGGCGGGATTAAGTATCGACACCTATACGACTTATACGCACGACGATCCCCGGGTAGGATTTGTTTATTTTCCTCATTCCGTTATTTCGCCGACATTTATTGCTATCCATAAAAACAGCCGAAATATTGAAGACGCACAAAATTTCATTAGCTATCTGCTTTCGGACAAAGGACAAAAAGTCGTCGCCGAACACCGTTTTGCCAAATATCCCGTTGTGGATTTACCGAAAAATGACCGTTTATATGCGCAGCAACAGAAATTATTGGCGGAACCTTTATTGGATTACGATTTATTACTGGCCCGTCAATATTTAGTCGAAAAATTATTCGATATCGCCATTACTTTTCGTTTAACTCAATTAAAAGAAGCCTGGGCGGTAATTCATGCAAAAGAGAAAAAAACAAACAAAAAACTGACCGCACTTCGGCAAATTTTAACGACGATTCCCGTTGACGAACAACAAGCCAATGACGAAATTTACTTATCCCGATTAAAAAATGATCGCAGTTTTGCCGTTCAACAGGAAAAACAATGGGCAATATTCTTTCAACAACAAATTAATCGGGTGTTAAGCCAAATTGAGGAAGAATAACAGTGAATAAATCCGGCATTATTAAAACCCTGAAAAACGCTTTAAATATGGGATTATTATTTACCTGTATTATTGGCGCCTTCAGTTTAATTTCATGGTATCAGCAGCATAAACAGGTTAATTATATTTTAAACGATTACTTCCCTAAAACGAACTTAGCATTAAAGTTAGATGACAATGTCAATTCTTTTATCAATGAATTGGATCGTTTTGCCGCCGTGAAGAATAATCCGGCTCGCCAGACTATGTTTAAACAACTTAATCTGCAATTAAGCGAAATTAAAAAAAACGCTTTAGCGTTAACCGAACCTGATAACCAAACAATACTTTCTCAAAACATATCCGATTTAAAATCGTTAATCGGTCAAATAGACAATAATATTTCGCAATACTTTTATATTGAACAGAAGAAACAGGAATTATTTACTAAGATTCAATGGCTGCATGACGATTTTAATAATGAAATTGTCGCATTAGGGCAAGAATTAAACTGGCAGCAAATCAACTTTACCGAGCCCGGCGAACGCGCGCGAACAACCTTAATGTCGAATCTACAAGATGAATTGCAAAGCATGACAAAATTAAAAAACATGGAAGAACAAATAAAAAATGAAATTACACAGTTTATTTATTCATTGGAACAACAAAATATTAGTGAAGAATATCAGAATCTGAAAAATATCATCCTGAATATTTATTTAAACGAACAAAAGAAACCGAATAAAGCCAGTCTGACAACTTTACAACAAATGGTAGAAACTTTGGTTAATATTACTAAACCGGGAGAAGAATTAGATCTGTTAATTACCAATATAAAAAACTATCAACAATCCCTTAATAATATTGCTTCGCATCAGGAACAAATATTGTATGCCACACGTAATCTGACCAATCAAATTTTATCGAAAACAAAAGATAAATTCAGCATGCTGAATAGTCAGCTGAAAACCCAAACGGAAATCAGCGGAATTATTATCCTGATGTCCTTAATGATTATTTTATTATTTATTTGGTTGTTTAATCGTTTTTATTTACAAAAACATTTAACCAAACGTTTTGAAGAATTAATCGAGTCCGTCAAATTATTAAACCAAGGAAAAGAAGAACCGCCTATTCAAATCATCGGTAACGACGAGATTTCGGAAATTAATCGGTTATTAAAAAAACATACCGAAATTTTGCAGGAACGACGGATTATTCAACAAAATTTACAAGATACGCAAAACGAATTAATTCAAACGGCAAAACTCGCGGTGGTCGGGCAAACCATGACCATGCTGGCCCATGAAATTAATCAACCGTTGAATGCGATGTCTATTTATTTGTTCAGTCTGAAAAAAATGCTGCAACAACAAGATTACCGCCAAGTTGCGGATTATACGGCCAAAATTACCGGACTAACGGAACGAATAGGACGCATTGTGAAAGGCTTACGCCAGTTTACCAAGCGGACTAATCAGATGGAACCACTACAGCCTATCGATCTGCATGCGGTGATTAATGAAGCCTGGTCATTACTTGAATTACGCCATCAACCACTACACGCAATCTTATCCGTTCAGGGAAAGGCGACGATATTGGGTAATAACGTGCTGTTGGAACAGATTTTTGTCAATTTGTTCAACAATGCGCTGGAAGCATGCAAAAGCCGACCGCACATTTCGGTTAACATCACGTCCGAGCGGCAAAAAACTTATGTTTATGTAGAAGATAACGGTATCGGTTGGCAAACCGACAATATCAATAAATTGTTACAACCTTTTTACAGCAGTAAAGAAGTCGGTTTAGGCTTAGGATTAACAATTTGTCGGCATATTATGAATCAATTCAACGGAAACCTTTACATCGCTTCCAGTTTTCAACAAAGTGCGGTCATTATTTTAGAATTTCCGCAGCTATCTCAAAAATAACGGGTAACAATCATGAAAAATAAAAGCCAAGTGTTGTTAATCGACGACGATCCGGATGTATTGCAGGCTTATCAGGCATTGCTGGCTTTAGAGAGTGACGAAAAAGGCTATGAAATTATCGCATTGAATAATCCGTCAGATACCGAGACCATCATTACGGAAGACTGGCAAGGCGTGGTGGTGAGCGATATTTATATGCCGCAATTGTCCGGTTGGCAGTTGCTTGAACGGTTGCACGAAAAGGATAAAAATCTCCCCGTCATTTTAATTACCGGACACGGTGACGTGCCGATGGCCATCGACGCTATGCAAAAAGGCGCGTTTTATTTTATCGAAAAACCGGTGGATCCCGAACGTTTGCTGCAACAAATCGATCTGGCGTTAACCCAGCGTCAGACGCAATTGGCGTTAAAACATTGGCAGCAACAAGAGCTGGAAACCCATCTTATCGGACAAAGTAAATGGATAAAAAATTTACGTCGGCGTTTACAGCAGTTATCACAAACGGATTTACCCATTTTTATTTTCGGTGAAATCGGCACGGGAAAAACTTTAACCGCCCATTATCTGCACGAATTGGCTAAAACGCGTTTTCCGCAAAAGCAATGCCTCGAACTTCTCGGCGAATGCGATACCGAAGCATTGCAATCTCAATTAAACACTGCGCAAAACACGACGTTCATTATCAAAAATATTGAATATCTGACCAATGCGGCGCAAAAACTACTGGCTCAATTTATTCTACACAACCGGAATGCTCGAATTATTGCCGTCAGCCAGTATTCCCCGCAACAATTATTGGCGCAAGCCAAATTATTGCCCGAATTGTTTTATTCATTTTCTTTGACTCAAATCGAATGCCTGCCGTTATCTCATCGCACGTCGGACATTGAACCCTTGTTCCGTCATTATCTTGCCGTCACCTGCGATAAACTGAATAAGAAAAAGCCCGCTATAACGGAAACATTCATCAAACAATTATTGTCCCAACAATGGCTGGGAAATATCAGCCAACTGATTCATACGGCGGAACTTTACGCGGTGGGCATCACCGTACAGAACGATAATTTGCATTTCACGCAAGATAGACAAAGCGAATTATCTCTTGATAATTTAATTGAAGAGTATGAAAAAAATATTATCGCCGACGTGTTGGACCGTTTTCAGGGCAAAATTAACGATGCCGCCGCTTATTTGCAGATTCCCCGCAAAAAACTCTATTTGCGCATGAAAAAATACGATCTCAACAAAGAAGATTACAAAGAATAAATAAAAAGTGCGGGCAAAAATTCATGTGTTTTTTTGACCGCACTTTTAGGTTATCGCATTAAACCAATAATACCCAACCGTCATCCAGCCAGTTGCAGATACTGTCGAATAATAAGATGAAATCCTCTTCCGAACCGTTAACTTCCTGCGCCAACAATTTTAGTTCGGTGAAATCCGGCTTTTCCCCGTCCGCCAAACGTTTCAACACGGCTTTTTCCAATTCGTTCAGTTCATCCAGCCATTCGCCGTTGGCGTAAATTTCCAGCGGCGCGGTAAGATAAGCCAATTTGCAGTTGTTATCCTGTTGTAAGCGCGCAAAATTCTGCTCCATTTCCGACCGCACTTCGTCGGGATCCGACATCTCGTCGGATATCAGTAAATCATAACGACGGGTTGTCACGGCACCGGCAACCGCCCGTCTGAACAAACGGTCAAAAGATTCGGAATCCGCTAGCCGCTGAAAAAACTGCTCCTTCATTTGCCGGATTTCCGCTTCCCCCAATTTTCCCGTCGGTTGTTCCCTTTGATTTAAGCGCAACGGCAACATGAATTCGGAAAAATCAATTTCCGGATCTTGGCGGTTAAACTGCTCGTTTATTTTATCCGTCAAATCGGAAATATTCGGATAACGCAAACCGAAAGAAAAGGTTAAACAATCGCTTTCCGCCACGCCGTAATGCGCCATACGCGACGGAATATACAGGACATCGCCCGGATTCATCACTTCATCCGCCACCAATTCGCCCATATCGTCAAAAATGCGAATCGGTTGATTCGGTTTAAACGCCGTACTCGGATCACACCATTTTCCCAGTTGCCAACGACGTTGCCCGTAACCCTGTACTAAGAAAACGTCATATTCGTCGTAATGTTTTCCCACGGAACCGCCCTGAGGCGCAAAAGACACCATAATATCGTCGCGCTGCCATTGAGGAATAAAACCGAAACGGTTCCACATTTCACCCAGTTCCACAGACCATTGCTCTAAATTTTGTACCAATACCGACCATTTTTCGGGAAGATCGGCGAAATCGTCGGCATTCAGCGGACTAAGCTTAACCCGCCAGTCATCATCGTTATATTGCCGCACCAAACGAGCGGTGACCTCTTCGCTTCGGGCTAACTCGAGAATATCTTCCGGCTCAAACATACCGACGATTTCCGGCAAAGCATTACGCATCACCAGCGGCTTTTTCTGCCAGTAATCCCGCAAAAAGATTTCCGCGCTGATTGATTCGGGTAAACAAAACTGATTCATTGGCGATCCTTATCTTTTTGCTTTTTGTTGCGCCGCCTGTTGAGCCGCACGTTTGCGCCGGATTTCTTTCGGATCCGCCAGTAACGGACGATAAATTTCAATCCGATCGCCGTCTTTCAGCACATCCGTTAACTTCACCGGACGAGCGAAAATGCCCACTTTATTCTGGCGTAAATCGATATCCGTATATTGACTCAAAATGCCCGACTGCAAAATAGCGGTTTGCACGGTCGTTCCCGCATCCAAAGTGAAAGATTTTAAGTAATGGCTATGCGGGTAAGCATAAGCAATTTTGATATTTATTTGTTCCATAATCTTCCCTTGAATAAAAATTAGCTGCATTATAACCAAAACTTTAACAGGAAACAGGAGAAATTCATGAACTGGCTTATTTTCGCATTCGGCTCGGCATTTTTTGCCGGTTTAACGGCAATTCTCGGAAAACTCGGCGTGGAAGGCATGAACAGCAATCTTGCCACCTTTATCCGCACCGTCGTGATTTTCTTCGTTATCGGCGGCATCATCACCGCCCGTAACGAATGGCAACTGCCCCAACACATCGCCGCAAAACCCTTCGCATTTCTGGTCCTTTCCGGCGTTGCGACCGGGTTATCCTGGCTTTGTTATTATCGCGCTTTGCAACTCGCCCCCGCTTCCTGGGTGGCGCCGATTGATAAACTCAGCGTGGTGATCGCCATCGTATTAGGCGTGGTGCTGCTGGGCGAAGCCGTCAGTTTAAAATTGGTGATCGGTTCGTTATTAATTTGTAGCGGCGTGCTGGTTCTGGCGTTATAAGTGCGGTCAAAAAAAGCGAAGTTTTTTGAACGTTATCCGCATTAAGCACGAGAAATCGGATAAGCGATTTCACGGCGTAAAAACACCATACTTTTTGCTATTTTGCGCTGAATGTCACTTGTCGTCGTTTCGATAAACAAGAATGATTTACATTAAAAACTTCAAATAAATTAATGAGTTACAAAAAACAACACTTGACGAATGTTATAATTTGGTTAAAATAGCCGCGACTTTATGACAATGTCATCAGCATTATTTTATTGAGGAAACAAACATGTTAAACCAAGCAATTACCGCTAAATTGAACGAACAAATCAATTTAGAATTTTATTCATCCAACATTTATTTGCAAATGAGCGCCTGGTGCGAGCAAAAAGGATATACCGGTGCGGCGGCATTTTTACTTCGTCACGCCGACGAAGAAATGGAACACATGCAAAAATTATTCTCTTATGTGAGCGAAACCGGCGGTTTACCGCTTTTAAGTAAAATCGAGGCGCCGCGTTGTGAATACGGTTCATTAAAAGAAGTGTTCGAAGTGACAATGGCACACGAAAAATTAGTCACATCCAAAATCAATGAATTGGTAGAAGTCACTTTCGCCCATAAAGATTACTCTACTTTCAATTTCCTGCAATGGTATGTTGCGGAACAGCACGAAGAAGAAAAATTGTTCGGCAGCATTCTGGATAAATTCAATATCATGGGCGAAGACGGCCGTTCTTTATATTTCATCGACAATGATTTAGCAAAATTATAAGTGGGAGAATGAGAATGTTATCGACAAATGTTGTAAAACTGTTAAACGCTCAAATGAATCTTGAGTTTTATTCTTCCAACCTTTACTTGCAAATGAGCGCATGGTGCGAGCAGAAAGGTTTTGTGGGAGCGGCAAAATTTCTGCGCGAACATGCGGCGGAAGAAATGCAGCATATGCGCAAACTGTTCACTTACCTGAATGAAACCGGTGCGGAAGTACGCATTGAAGCCATTGAAGCGCCGGCGGCCGAATATAAATCATTGCGTCAGGTTATCGAATTAACCTTTGAACACGAGAAATTAATCACTCGTAAAATCAATGAATTAGTGACGGCAACTTTTGAAGAAAAAGATTATTCCGCATTCAATCAATTGCAATGGTTCGTGGGTGAACAACACGAAGAAGAAAAATTATTCGGCGGTATTTTAGATAAATTCAATATTTTAGGCGAAGAAGGCAAATCCTTATTCCTTATCGACAAAGATTTAGGCAATTTATCAAACGCCGACTAATCTGATGAAAAAAGGAGAGCATCATTGTGCTCTCTTTTTTTATTGTTGTTTTTCAAAAACAGGCTCAAAATCGCCCGCACTTTGTGACTGAACGAACGGCTCGCTGTGATGGGATTTCCGGTTCGACGGTTCGGAATGCTGATAGGTTCGGTATAAAAAAACGAAAACCAGAATTCCTAACATAATGAGAATCTGGAAAAATCGACGTTTGGTTAATTTTTCTGCCGGCATGATTTTACCCTCTGAGTTTTTGATTTATCTCTTCTTAATTTTAACAAATAATGCTATTATTTGTTGCGTTAGATCAATTTTATTACATTTTATGCGTTTTTAGTTATTGAGGAACACATGACAAATTTAGCTAACGAAACCAAAGCAGGTCGTCGTATACAATCCGGCGGTTGCGCTATTCACTGCCAGGATTGCAGTATCAGTCAACTTTGTATTCCTTTCACGCTTAACGAACATGAACTTGATCAGCTCGACAACATCATCGAGCGCAAAAAACCCATTCAAAAATCGCAGGTTCTTTTTAAAGCCGGTGATGAACTTACCTCTCTTTACGCTATCCGTTCCGGAACGATCAAAACTTATACCATCAGCGAAACCGGCGAAGAACAAATCACTTCTTTTCATCTGCCGGGCGATTTAGTCGGATTTGACGCCATCACGAACGCACGTCATCCGAGCTTTGCTCAAGCTCTGGAAACCGCTATGGTATGTGAAATTCCTTACGATATTTTAGATGATCTGACCGGCAAAATGCCGAAATTACGCCAGCAAATGATGCGCTTAATGAGCAGCGAAATCCAAAGTGATCAGGAAATGATCCTTTTACTTTCCAAAATGAATGCGGAAGAACGTTTAGCCGCTTTTATCTATAATCTGTCCAAACGCTACTCCGCCCGCGGTTTCTCGTCCCGCGAATTCCGTTTAACCATGACGCGCGGCGATATCGGCAATTATCTTGGCTTGACCGTTGAAACGATTAGTCGTTTATTGGGACGTTTTCAAAAATTAGGCATTCTTTCCGTCCAAGGAAAATACATTACCATCAATAACTTAAATGCCTTACTGGAAATTTCGGGATCAAACCGAACAAAAATTAAATTTGTCCCGTAATTTAATCTATTGCCGTTTCAGTGAGAAACGGCAATTTTTTGTCAAAAATTTGCACTAGGTCACATTTTTGACTCATTATTCTTGTCCTTGTGACATCTCTGTTCTATGCTAGTCATAACAATTAAGAAAGGAGAACATTATGAAATTTAATAATATACTCGTCGTTCTGAATCCTGAAAATGAAAAACAATACGGCCTGGCTCGTGCTGTTCGTTTAGCAAAAGAACAAAAAAGCGAGCAATCAGTAAAAATTACGCTATTCCTTGCAGTTTATGATTTATCTTACGAAATGTCGGCGCTACTTTCATCCGAAGAACGTAATGAAATGCACCAAGGTGTAATTACTCAGCGTCAGCAAGAAATTCAGCATTATATTGAAAAATATGCGGATCCAATGATTGAATTCAAGACCTTAGTCGTTTGGAACAATAATGAAGCGGAAGCTATTGCGGAAGAATTCGAAAAAAATCAATACGATTTGGTCGTGAAATACACCAAAGAAGAAGAGAGTATGGCCTCTATTTTCTTTACGCCGGTAGACTGGCAGTTACTGCGTAAATGCCCGGCTCCCATGTTAATGGTTCGTGACGGAGACTGGAAACATCAGCGTCGCATTCTCGTAGCAGTGAATGTATCCGGTGACGAAGATTACCACGAACAATTTAATCATTATCTGGTCAGTCTGAGTACCGATTTAGCCGATACATTGGAACGCGGAAATATCCATTTAGTCAGTGCCTATCCGCCGACACCAATCAATATGGC
This sequence comes from uncultured Actinobacillus sp., assembly GCA_963539805.1. Classification (GTDB taxonomy): domain Bacteria; phylum Pseudomonadota; class Gammaproteobacteria; order Enterobacterales; family Pasteurellaceae; genus Exercitatus. Next base: position 148,897 of record CAUTMS010000002.1, read on the forward strand.
GATCGACTTACCGGAATTTCATACCAGAGAATACATTAACGGCATCCGTGGACAATATTTACTGAATATGAAAGCGTTACGCCAAAAATACGGAATCGATGAAGATCATACCCATGTACGTGAAGGCTTCCCGGAAGAAGTGATTCCGGAAGTTGCCGAAGAACTCGGCGCGGAATTGGTCGTACTCGGTACTGTCGGACGTACCGGCTTCTCCGCCGCCTTATTAGGTAATACCGCAGAACATGTTATCAGTAAACTCAAATGCAATTTACTGGCAATCAAACCGCCAAAAGACGAAACCGAATAAAGTAAAATAACCGGCTTTCCAAAAGGTTAACGGCATACATACGTTAACCTTTTTTAATCTCCGGTCATTACTATTATCTCCAAGACTCAAGCCGAAATAAAAGGACTAAATCCGTAACAGAACTTAGTCCTTGTTTAATTTTTTCTGATTAGCGTAAGCTAATTACTCACCTGTGACAAATTTCACACCGTTTTCAATATCGGCTTTTAATGTCGGTAACATCGCGTCAAGTGCTTCCTGCTCAAATGCGCTTAATGTACCTAACGGTAGAATTTCTTCCACCCCGTTTTTACCTAAACGAACCGGTTGAGCAAAGAAACGGGCGAATTTACCGTCACCTTCAATATAAGCGCATTCCGTGATCACTTCACCTTTCAAGGCACGCGCCATTGAAACGGCAAAACGCATTGCCGCATACGCCATAGAAAGCGTCGCCGAACCGGCACCGGCTTTAGCTTCTACCACTTCGGTTCCTGCATTTTGGATACGATAGGTTAAATCTTTCAATTCCTGTTCAGTGAATTCTACATGCGGAATCTGTGATAATAAAGGCAAAATCGTCACGCCTGAATGACCGCCGATAACAGAAATATCGTTACGGTTGATCTCGATATTCTTCGCTTGCACAATAAATTTTTCGGAACGAATAACATCCAGCGTGGTAATACCGAATAATTTTCGTTTGTCATATACGCCGGCTTTTTTCAATACTTCCGCTGCAATCGGAATCGTCGAATTCACCGGATTGGTAATAATACAAATGCAGGCTTTAGGACAAACTTGGGCTGCTTTTTCCACCAAACTTTGGATAATCCCGGCATTGACGTTAAATAAATCCGCACGCGTCATACCCGGTTTACGCGCAACGCCTGCACAAATTAACACGATGTCCGCGCCTTTTAAGGCTTCGGACGGATCATCACCGCCGAAACCTTCCACATTTACCGGGGTCGGAATATGACTAACATCTTTCGCCACACCCGGAGTCATTGGCGCGACATCATATAAACTTAATTCGCTCTCAGCCGGAAGATTCAATTTTAACAATAACGAAAGAGGTTGACCGATACCGCCGCCGGCGCCTAGTAAGGTTACTTTCATGATATACTCCTTAATAATAGTAATAACTTAAACTAGATAGATTCTACGAAGAAAAGAAATGAAACTCAAATAAATAATCGTCTATTTTTACGATCTAGAACAAGTTTTTAGCATTTACTGCTCGAAAACGCTCAAACCATTCTCAATTTAAATTTTTATTGATTAATTCTGAATTTTTATGCAGAATTTATGCAGAATTCCTCCACAAATCACACATATTTATATCATTATGACGACGGATAACAAAACAGACAATCTACTACAGGTTTTTAAAGATTTACTCGCACAGGAACGTTTCGGCTCACAAAGCGAAATCGTTACCGCATTACAGGAAATGGGATTCAACAATATCAACCAATCCAAAGTTTCCCGCATGCTCACCAAATTCGGTGCCGTTCGCACCCGCAATACCCGCATGGAAACGGTTTATTGCCTGCCGAATGAAATGAGCGTGCCCAACACCAGCAGTCCGTTGAAAAATTTGGTACTGGATATTGATCACAACCAACTGTTAATTGTCGTTAAAACCAGTCCCGGCGCGGCACAATTAATCGCCCGCTTACTGGATTCCGTCGGCAAAGCGGAAGGCATTCTCGGCACCATTGCGGGCGACGATACGATTTTCATCACGCCGACAACCGGCACTTCCATTGACAAACTGATGGAAAACGTAAAACGCTTATTTGAAAACTCGCTCTAATGAAGATTTTGATTACCGGCGGTACGGGATTTATCGGGCAGGCGTTAGTCAATCAATGGCTGGCCGATCATCAAATCACCCTACTCACCCGCAATCCGCAAAATGCCAAACAACGTTTTCAGCATCGCATAAGTGCGGTCGATTCTCTTGATGTTTTTTCGCACTTCAATCAATTTGACGCCGTCGTTAATCTTGCCGGCGAACCCATTTTTAATCGCCGTTGGACGGATAAACAAAAAATACTTATCCGCCAAAGCCGTTTAAATTTAACCGAAAAACTGACCGCACTTATCAATCGCAGCACCAAACCGCCGCACTGTTTTATTTCCGCCTCTGCGACGGGTTATTACGGCGACAAAGGACAGCGTGTTGTCACCGAATCCGAGGCGCCAAGCGAAAGTTTTACCGGACAACTTTGCATACAATGGGAACAAGCGGCAAATCAAGTGAGAGATCAGGAAAAAACACGGGTTTGTCTGCTGCGAACCGGCATGCCTTTGGCCGCTTCCGGAGGAATGCTGGGAAAAATTCTGCCGGTTTACCGATGGGGATTCGGCGGCAGATTGGGGAACGGAAAACAGATCATGCCGTGGATTGCTTTACCCGATATGATTCGATCCATTGATTTTCTTTTGCGAAACCCGAATTGTCGCGGCGCGTTCAATCTTACCGCACCGAATTTGGTCAACAATGCCGAATTCAATCATCTTTTAGGCGCACAATTAAACCGGCCGCATTTTGCCGTCGTACCGGCTTGCTTGTTACGAATATTGTTCGGCGAGCGCGCCTGTTTGCTGCTCGACAGCCAGAATGCGTACCCCGAAAAGTTATTACAGGCGGGATTTCAGTTCCAATTTTCCGAACTCAAACCGTATCTTCAACAGATTCTGCCCTCGCGTCACAAAAAACGCCGATAAAGCGGAGCCGATTACGAAAGCTGGCGATGAACCCGCAAAGCATAAGCGTCCGACATGCCGGCGATATAGTCGCAGATAATCCGTTTGCGCCCCGGTAACTCCGCATTCTGCCAACGTTTTACCGTATTGCGCGGCAACAGGCGTTCCGGATCGCTGTCAAAAATCTGAAACATTTCCGTTAAAATACGCTGTCCGCGAAATTCAATGCGCTGCGTTTCCACATCGCGAATCACATATTTGAACACGAAATCTTTAAAAATATTCAGCACGCAAATCACATCGTCCGGCAATTCGACGTTGTAACGCAACAGCGGATCATCAAATTCCGCCGCCATTTTCCAACGTACATGAGTAATAAAATAATTAACCAGCGCGCCAATGGCGTTTTTACGTTCATAATGATAATCGGAAAACAGCTTTTGCGTCAGTTTATCCACATTTTTCCGCATCCAGTCGGAAGCGCAGTTTTTCAGTTCGTCATAAGCGACTTGCCACTGATTTTGAGTAATCAGCCCCACCACTACGGCATCTTCCAAATCATGCACGCCGTAGGCGATGTCATCCGCCAGTTCCATAATGCTGCAATCCAAAGACTTATAAGATGTTTTCAAAAACTCTTGAAAATTTGACCGCACTTTTCGGAATGAAGTGAATAAACGACGATCGGAATCGGACAGCGGCGCCAATAACCAATTCATCATGGCTAAATCATCACGATACAATCCTTTACTCGGTCGCCAATCAACCTGGCGTAAATGACTCAAATCCGTAGGATACGGCAAATCCAGCTGAGAATATTGCGGCGAAGCCTCATCTAAAATGGCGGGATATTTCACCAATCCCAGAATGGTGCGGCGGGTTAAATTCATGCCCGCTTTTTCCGTGTAAGGTTCCAATTTGGTCACAATGCGAAAAGTCTGAGCGTTACCTTCAAAACCGCCGGCGTCACGCATCATTGCATTCAGCGCGGTTTCCCCGCCGTGTCCGAAAGGCGGATGCCCGATATCATGGGCGAAACAAAGAGTTTCAATCAGATCATTGCTCGGCAATAAAGGTTTGAGTGAATGTTCCAACTCTTCACCGTCACAATTTAACTGCGTCGCAAGATTTGTGTAAGCTTCGGCGAAGCGCAATTGAGAAGTCAGACTGCTGCCGATTTGCGCCACTTCCAACGAATGAGTTAACCGAGTGCGATAAAAATCGTTTTCGCCGACCGCATGAATTTGCGTTTTTGCCTGTAAACAACGAAACGCCGCGCTGTGCAGAATACGCGCACGGTCGCGGCGAAAAGGCGGTCGATGATCTTTTTCTCTCGGCTGATCGACTTGAAAACGCTCAAGCCAAGCGGGATTCACGGACAATATCATAAGCTGAAATAAATTAAATTGAAGACTAAAGGTGCCAATAGAGAACTGATAATACCACAAAGCACCAATGAAATTGAACTGTAACTGCCCGCCCGCGGATCCACTTCCATCAGGCTGACAGTGCCCAGCGCGTGAGACATGGAACCTACCGCCAAGCCGATGGCTTCGTGATTTTTAATCCGTAATTTTTTCATAATCAGATAACCGAACATGGAACCCTGCAAACCCGCCAGAATCACGCCTACGGCCGCCACAGCCGGTACGCCGCCCAAATGTTTCGAAACTTCCATGGCAATCGGCGTGGTGACGGATTTAGAAATCACCGTCGCCACAATTTCGGGATTGGCGCCCAACAACATTGCCGCTCCCGCACCGGATACCATCGCCAATACTGACGCCAACAACGTCGTAAGCAACACGGCCTGCCAGCGCGCGGCGATTTGATGAAGCTGTTCATATAACGGCAGAGCCAATGCCACCACACTGACACCCAATAAATTATTTAACGGCGCATTGCCTTTCATATAGGTATCGTAAGGCACATCGGTCGCCAGCAAAGTCCCGACTAAAATCAACACCGTCAGTACAAAAGTGTTCAACAACATGGACTTCAGACGTTTATTAATTTGCAACGCCACAAAGAAAGCGGCGATGGTCAGCAAAGAAAACAGAATAATCATGCCCGCTCCTTAAGACGTTTTTTAATCACTTTTTTGCGTAGCTTTTTGAAAGAGTTTAAAGAAAATAAATAATCTCCCGCTAATCCCACAACAATTAAAGTGGTTAAAGAACTCACCACGTTCGGAATAACCAAAGCCTTTGCCTGAGAAATCAGTAAATCGGAATATTTCATAATGCCGACGCTCACCGGTACAAACAATACCGCCATGTAACGAATCAGCAAACCGGCGCCGAAAAAAATCCAATGCACTTTAATAATCCGGGTGGTTAATCCTAAAAATAATAGCAATAAGCCGATAATACTGCCGGGAATACCGAGAGGAATAAGCTGCGTAATCCACTCGCCAAGAAACAGCATTGCGTATAGAATAACGAGCGAGCGGGCAAGTTCCGCCGCCTTTTTCGGTAAATCATATTTTTCAAACATAAATAACTCAATTTTTTTTGAAAATTTGCGAAATTATTTTACACTCTTTTTGTTAAATTGTTACCTTTAACCGGTATAAAAACTTGATATAAACTAACATTATGCGGAAAAGATCCATTTTTATCGCTTTATCGCTCGTTTTTTTAACATTTAACGCAAAAGCGGACCGCACTTTATCCTGTCGGGTGGTCAAAATTTCTGACGGCGACACCCTAACCTGCCTTACGAATAATCATAAACCACTCAAAGTCCGTTTGGAGGAAATCGATGCGCCCGAACCCGCACAGCCTTTCGGCAAGCAATCCCGACTAACGTTAGGACGGCTGGTACATAAAAAACAGGTAACGTTGCGTATTTCGGGTTATGATCGTTATCATCGCTTACTGGCAACGGTTTATAATGCGCAACAAGAAAATATTAATCTGAAAATGGTGCGGATGGGCATGGCATGGGCATATGACGGATATGTAAAAGACCCCGTTTATTTCGACGCTCAACAGCAAGCCCAACGCGCCGGAATCGGCTTATGGCGGGATCCCCGTCCGGTTCCGCCCGCTCAATTCCGTCACCCGAACAAAGAGAAGAAAAAATAATGTTTGACGTACAACAATTCCGCCGCCAATTTCCTTACTTTGCGCAAGCAGAGGCGGTGGTCTATTTTGACAACGCGGCGACTGCCTTAAAACCGCAATGTTTAATTGACGCCACCGTCGCCTTTTACCAATCCGCAGGCTCCGTTCACCGCAGTCAGTATGACGCAAAACAGACCGCGCTTTTCGAACAGGCGCGCACGCGGGTTAAACAATTAATTCATGCGGAATCGGAACAGGCGGTTATCTGGACATCCGGCACCACGCAAGCCGTTAACACGGTTGCCAACGGATTAATACCGAATCTTCACCCCAATGACGAAATTATTATCAGTGAAGCGGATCATCATGCCAATTTTGTCACTTGGCACGAAATTGCCAAAAAGTGCGGTGCAAAAATTCGGGTTTTACCGATTTCGGATCAATGGCTTATTGACGAAAACGCCTTAATCCGAGCCTTAAATTCGCGGACAAAACTGGTTGCGCTCAATTTTGTTTCCAACGTAACGGGCACGGAACAGCCGGTAGCGCATTTAATCCGTTTAATCCGCCGATACAGCCGGGCGCTGGTTTTAGTGGATGCCGCGCAGGCAATCAGCCATATCCAAATTGATTTGCAGGCGCTTGATGCGGATTACCTCGCCTTTTCCGCGCATAAAATTTACGGTCCAAACGGAATCGGCGTTTTAAGCGGAAAACCGACCGCACTTGAACTGCTCCAGCCCCTGCAATACGGCGGAAAAATGGTAGCCTTTGCTTCTAAACAGGAAATTCGTTTCGCCGATTTACCTTACCGTCTGGAAGCCGGCACGCCGAATATTGCGGGCGTCATCGGTTTTAATGCGGTGTTGGAATGGTTGCAGCAATGGGATTTTGAAGCGGCGGAAAAGCATGCCGTCGCACTGGCGGAACAAACAAAAGTGCGGTTAAAAAAATACCCGAATTGTCACCTGTTCGCTTCGCCTGCGCCAAGCACAGTGGTCAGCTTCGTGTTTGACGACATCGCCTGTTCCGATTTAGCCACGTTGCTGGCGGAACAGCAAATCGCCCTGCGCACCGGCGTCCACTGCGCCATGCCTTATTTAACCCGGCTCGGAGTGCCTGCGACATTACGCTTAAGTTTCGCCCCCTACAACACTTTTGAGGAACTGGAACAATTCTTCCGCGCCTTGGATAAAGCCTTGGATTTACTGGCTTAACAGTCAATTAAAACAAAAGATCATGAATATTAAACAGTCATTACTGAACGCTCAAAACTGGGAAGACAAATACCGCCTGCTGATTCGGCTCGGTAAAACGCTCACGAAACCTGAAGATTTGGAAAATTACACGCCGATTTCAGGCTGCGAAGTCAATCTATGGGCAAAAATCATGCGAAATTCCGACCGCACTTTAACCCTTTCCGCCTATAGCGAAGCGCGGATTATAAATGGTTTACTGGTAATTTTAATGAACGAAGTAAACGGTAAAACGGTCAAACAACTGGATAATTTCCATTTTTCAGACTTCTTCCGCGAACTTGGCATCGCTCAACGTCTGAGTTCAACCCGCCTGAACGGATTACAACAGATAGAAACACTGATTAAGGAACAAAAATGACTTCCCGTAGAACTTTTTTAACCCTCGCCGGCGGAACGGCTTTGGCGATAACTCTGCCCAAAATTGTGCTTGCCGATGGAGAAAATACACCGGAAAAACTTATCGCACTGAATCAAATTTACGGTGACGGCCCCAAATGGGTAGGCGTGGCGATTCAATATAACAAACCGCTGCAAGCCGCCGATTTGCCTCATTATCGTTTTTCCGTGCAGAATCGCAAAATACTCGGGCTTTATGTCACGGACTCATTGGAAAACGGTGCTAAAAGCGAAGGAAAATTTGTGATCCTGAATTTGGATCCGCAGGATGCAACGGCAAATTTACTGCAAAAAAATCCGCCTTCCCATCCGGTTAAATTTAAAGCCGGTGAAAAAGCAGACGATTCGCCGGAAATGAAGTCGGTGAGCGGTTCGGTTATCATAAACGGACAAATGTTTACTATTGATGAAAACCGCACGGCTATCGCGGACGATTTCAAACAGGAAAGCTGGCAGGATCCCGCAACCGGTAAAACCGTAAAATATAACTTATTCGTGCCGAAAAATTATCAGTTTAAAGAATCCTATCCGCTGGTACTTTTTATGCATGATGCCGGCATCACGGGCAAGAAAACCAAAGCGCCACTGTATCAGGGCTTGGGCGCCGTAGTCTGGGCCTCGCCGGCGGTGCAAACGCAATATCCCGCTTTTGTGCTGGCGCCGGCGTTTGACGAAATCGTGGCGGATGATGATAATCAAACGTCCGATTATCTGAATGCCACCATTAATTTAATCAAATATTTGATGACGCAATATAATATTGATACGTCACGGCTTTACGCCACCGGACAATCCGGCGGCGGAATGCTGGCTATCGCCATGAATATCAGATATCCGGATTTCTTTGCGGCAAGTTATTTGGTTGCCTGCCAATGGGATCCGGCGAAAGTCGCGCCGATGGCGAAAAACAAATTATGGATTACCGTTTCCGAAGATGACAACAAAGCTTTTCCCACCCAAACCGCCCTCACTCAGGAATTGGAAAAGCACGGCGCCAAAGTGGCGCGAGCGGTTTGGGACGCTCGCTGGTCACAGGAAGAATTCCAACAAGCTTATGATCAGTTAACCGCCGCCGATGCCAACGTTTATTTTGTGGCGTTCCGCAAAGGATCGGTTTTTGCCGACGGAGAAAATGCGAGCAATCCGGGCGCGGGACATATGAATACGTGGAAATACGCCTATTCCATCGCGCCCGTCCGCGACTGGCTGTTATCGCAACGAAAATCCGTGTAATTTTGACCGCACTTTAACCGATTAAACAAAAGTGCGGTGAATTTTTTAATATTTTTTTCCACTTTGGAAGTAAATAAGGGTAATATGCGACAGCATTTATTGATAGGTACGCTTATGTCCGAACAACATCATCATTTAGACGGCACGCAACATATTGTCGCCATCGGCGGCGGACACGGTTTAGGACGCGTTATGTCCGCATTAAGCTTCATGAAAGAACGACTTACCGGCATTGTCACCACCACCGATAACGGCGGTTCTACCGGACGCATCCGTCGCCAACACGGCGGTATCGCATGGGGCGATTTGCGTAACTGCCTGAATCAGATTATCGCCAAACCCACCACCGCCTCAAAAGTATTCGAGTACCGATTCAGCGGACAAGGCGAACTGGCGGGACACAATCTCGGCAATCTGATTCTGAAAGCGCTGGAAGATATGGAAATTCGCCCCACCGAAGCCATCAACCTGATTCGCAATTTTTTGCGGGTGAAATCCTATCTGATTCCTATGTCCGAACAACCGGTAGATCTCGGCGCCGTATTGGCTTCCGGCGAAAAAATTATCGGCGAAGTCGCTATTGATAAACTGATTAACGAAGTACCGGATTCAGTTTTTCTTGATCCCATTGTTGAAGCCACGCCGGAAGCGGTATCCGCCATTCAGCAAGCGGAAGTGATTTTATTCGGCCCCGGCAGTTTTTTAACCAGTATTATGCCCACGCTGTTGATTCCCGAAATTATTCAGGCGCTGAAAAGCAGCCGCGCAAAGAAAATTTTTATCGATAATCTCGGCATTGAACGCAGCCCTGCGGCGACTTTATCGCTGACGGATCGCATTCAGTGGATTCATCGGGTTATGGGAAAAAATATCATCGACGGCGTGATCACAACACCTCAATATGCCGAAAATTATCATCCGCTGAATATTCGGGTTCTGGCGCGCAAACTGAATGCCGACGATGTCATTTATCGCCATGATCGCGATCGTTTATGCGCCGCCATTGACGAAATGATCGAAATTTTGACCGCACTTTAGACGAAAAAAACGGGTTAACGCCAGCGTTAATCCGTTTTTACGACGCTTAAACCCCGATTAAATCGCGTTAAACGCCTGTTCAATATCCGCCAGAATATCCCGCACGTTTTCAATACCGACGGACAAACGCACCAGCCCGGCCGACACATTGATTTTCGCCAGTTCATCTTCATTCATCTGGCGATGAGTGGATGTCGCCGGATGCAACGCACAGGTTCGGATATCCGCCACATGAACTTCCCGGGAAATCAGCTTTAATGCATTCAGCCATTTTGACGCCGCTTCCCGTCCGCCTTTGATTTCAAAAGAAATCACGCCGCAAAGCCCGTTCGGCGTATATTTTTGTTTTAACCCATAATCGGGCGAACTTTCTAACGCCGGATAATTCACGCCGCTGACCTGTGGTTGCATTTCCAGAAATTTTGCCACTTCCAGCGCATTTTCATAATGGGCTTTCATGCGTAACGGTAACGTTTCCATACCTAAATTCAGCAAAAAGCTGTTTTGCGGCGCCGGTGTGGCGCCCAAATCGCGCATTAACTGCACCCGGGCTTTCACAATATATGCCGCCGCACCGAATGTTTCCGTATAAATCAAACCGTGATAGGACTCATCAGGCAGAGTAAATGCCGGGAATTTGCCGTTATGCCAATCAAAATTACCGCCGTCAATCACCGCTCCGCCCATGGCAACGGCATGACCGTCTAAATATTTGGTGGTGCTATGTACAACGATATTGGCGCCGAACTCAAAAGGCCGGCAAAAATACGGCGTCGCAAAGGTGTTATCGATAACCAACGGTGCCTGTGCCTTTTGAGCCAATCGGGCAAATTTTTCAATATCCAATACCCGTAATTCAGGATTGGCAATGGTTTCGCCGAACACCGCTTTGGTATTCGGTCGAATCGCTTTTTCCAGCACTTCCAGCGGCAATGTTTGATCCACGAAGGAAACCTGAATGCCCATTTTTTTAAAGGTATGCGCGAATAAATTATAAGTGCCGCCGTAAATGGAAGTGGACGCGATAAAATGATCGCCCGATTCCAAAATATTCAATAAAGCATAAAACGTGGCCGCCTGCCCGGATGAAGTGCATAACGCGCCAACGCCGCCTTCCAGCGCCGCTAACTTTTCTTCGGCGGCATTGGTGGTCGGATTCGCCAAACGGGTGTAGAAATAACCGGCGGCTTTCAAATCAAACAAATCACCGATTTCCTCTGCGCTGTCATAAGTGTAAGTGGTGCTCTGCACTATGGGCTGAACCCGCGGTTCGCCCGATTTCGGGCTATAACCCGCATGTAAACACTGCGTTTCAAATTGCATAAAAATTCCTTCTGATTGAATTAAATTTCCGACTAAATATCGTCGTTATCATCTATCATCTCATGAATGTTTTCAATGACGATCCGAATTCTTTTTAATCATTTTCATAATGAAACGATTTCATAAACAAAACCGCTTCAGGTTTACCTGTAAGCGGTTCTGTCTTAAAAAAGATCGGATTAAATACCGAATCCGCCGTCAACGCGATAATCCGCTCCGGTTACGTAACGAGCGTGTTCGGACGCCAAAAACGCCACAACCGGCGAAATTTCATCCGGATCGGCAAAACGCCCTAACGGCACGGCTTTGGTTACCGCCTGTTGGTACGCTTCCTTTTGTTCTTCATTGAGCCCTAACGCATTATATATCGGCGTGTTGGTCGCGCCCGCCGATACGCTGTTCACCCGAATACCGTAAGGCGCCAGTTCTTTCGCCCAAGTACGGGTTAAACTTAATACCGCCGCTTTGCTGGCGGTGTAAACACCGTTTCCCGGCATCGGATTATGCACCAACCCCGACGTAATATTAACGATGTTGCCTTTGCTGGCTTTCAAATAAGGAAGCGCCTGCGCCGTGACATCAATCACCGCTCGGACATTTAAGGCAAAAGTGCGGTCAAAATCCGCTAAGTTTATCTTTTCGATAGGCGTCATCGGCGCAATACCTGCGTTGTTCACCACGATATCAAGCTTACCGAATTCCTCCTGAATTTCCGTCAGAACACGGGCGATATCCTCGGATTTCAGCACATCAGCGACGATATAAGTGATATTTTCGTGCTGTTCCGCACTTTCTTCCAGGGTTTCTTCATTTCGCCCGATAATCACTACATTAGCGCCGTCTTTCGCCATGCGTTTGGCGATCGCCCGCCCGATGCCCGTACCGCCGCCTGTCACCAATGCCGTTTTGTTCACTAAATTTGCCATATTGCTCTCCTTATTTTTGAATTAAAACACCCGTTTTATTCATCATAGCCTTTGAACGGAGCACTGTAAACAATACGCCCGGCATGAATAATCAGTTAACCGGAAAAAGACAGACTGATCGCATGCAGGCGGCTGATGATTTCACTCAGGCGCGGATCCGCTTCCCGTTCCAGAAATTTTCCGAGGCGCACGCCGAAAGGTTCCGGATCCTGTTCGCTCATCATTGCCATAAATTTATCCGCTATATCGCCGCCCTGACGATAGCCCGCCAAACGACGCGCCTCACGCTCCAGCGTTACCCGTAAATCGTAAGGAATGGTCGGAAAACGAATTTTTGCCTCGGCATGGGGATCGGCAATTTCCTGTTTGCCTTTTAATTTTTGCTCCAGCAAACCCAATGCCATGGCGAAACCATAAATGGTCGCCGCCGGTGTCGGCGGACAGCCCGGAATGTACACATCCACGGGAGCGATTTGATCCGTGCCGCCCCAGGTGCAATACAAATCATGAAAGATACCGCCGCCGCAACCGCAAGCACCGTAAGAAATACAGATTTTCGGATCCGGCGCAGCCTGATAAGCGCGCATTGCCGGCGTACGCATTGCCCGCGTCACCGCGCCGGTAAACAATAGAATATCCGCGTGGCGAGGCGACGCCACCACTTTGATACCAAACCGTTCCGCATCAAACACCGGCGTAATGGTACTGAAGATCTCGATTTCACATCCGTTGCAACCACCGCAGTCCACACGGTAAACATAGGCCGAACGCTGAATATTTTTCAACAGGGTTTGTTTCATTTGCGCGATATTTTCATCCACGGCGAAAGGTGTGGAAATACCGTTTACCGGCATCGGAATTTGTGTATTCATATTGCTCTCCTGTTTCACCGGACAATCGAATTTACCGAAGAATCGGAAAAAACATTCGAATTTTTTACCGCACTGTTCATGGAGGACGACTCAGCGGGCTGAAGTGCGGTCAAATTTAACGTTGTTTTTTTGTCCTGATAAGCCAATAACGGCAGATTCATATGCGCTTCCATATTCGCCGTTTTGGTTAAACTGTTTTGCCGCTTGCAATCCGGGCAAGTGTGCAATACCTGCAATTTTTCCTTCAGTTTCGCCGGATCGTCCGCCTGCTGTTTCAGCAGTTCAATGGCATAATTCAGTTCCTTATAAGAAGTAAACGGACGATGGCACTGTTGACAGGCGATTGTGGCAAAGGTGGTTTCCTGGAACAAATCCTGTTTGTTTTTTACCGATAATTCAAAATCCTGAGATAACCGAATCGCTTTGGTCGGACAGACTTCCTCGCAACGTCCGCAGAAAATGCAGCGTCCCAGAAACAGCGACCAGATGCGTTCGCCTTTTTCCGGATCGGTGCGCAAAGTTAATGCATTCGCCGGACAGGCAATGGTGCAGGCGCCGCACACGATACATTGATCGGAATTCAGTTCCGGTTTGCCGCGAAAATCGGGATCCACTTCGTAGGGTTTAAACGGGTATTTGGTTGTGGAATCGCCCGCTTTAAAGACGGTTTTCAATAATTTAAACATAATCCACGCTCCCTATTTTAACGGCGAATTTTTACGTTCGACGCCGTAACGTTCGATCTCTTTGTAAGCGACGGTTTTCGCTTTGCGTTTACGTACATCCACGACGGTGACGCGATCGGTGCAGGAATAACAAGGATCGAGGCTGCCGATAATCAACGGCGCGTCGGAAACCGTATTACCGCGCAGCATGTAACGTAAAGTCGGCCAGTTGGCATAAGTCGCCGCCCGACAACGCCAGCGGAACAGTTTTTGATTATTCCCCAGCATAGACCAGTGAATATCCTCGCCGCGCGGTGCTTCGGTAATGCCTAAAGCAAAACGGCCCGGCGTGTAATTAAACCCTTCCGTCAACAAATCGCCTTCCGGTAAATTATCCACCATATAATCAATAATATTCATGGATTCAAAGACTTCGTTAATCCGCACTTTCACTCGGGACAGGACATCGCCGTCGGTTTCCGTATGCAGATTAAACGGAATATCGCCGTAACCGGAGAAAGGATGCACTTTACGCACATCACGGGCATATCCGCTTGCCCGCACCATCGGACCGACCGGACTGAAATCCCGGGCGACCTGAGGCTCCAACACACCGATGCCGTGGGTACGTTGTTTCATATTCGGGGTATTCAATAAAATATCCGTCAGATTTTTTACTTCTTCACGCATTTCGCCGATTAATTTACGGCATTGCTCCCGTTGATGCTTCAGCATATCCCGCCGCACGCCGCCGATAAGATTGATACCGTAAGTTTTGCGGGCGCCGGTTAACACTTCCGCTAACGTCATGGATTTTTCACGCACTCGGAAAAACTGCATAAAACCCGTATCAAAACCGGTAAAGTGGCTGGATAAGCCGAGATTTAACAAATGGCTGTGCAAACGTTCCACTTCCAGTAAAACGGCGCGAATCCACTCGGCGCGTTTGGGAATTTGAATGCCAAGCGCGTTTTCCACGGAATTGGCATAGGCCACACTGTGAGTGAAACCGCAAATCCCGCATACCCGATCCGCTAAGAATGTTACCTGGTCGTAATCCATGCGGGTTTCCGCCAGTTTTTCCATACCGCGGTGCACGTAAAACAGACGATAATCCGCGTCAATAATGTCTTCGCCGTCCACAAACAAACGGAAATGACCCGGTTCGTCGGAAGTAATATGCAACGGACCGATAGGCACAATGCGCGCTTCCCCTTTTTCATTAATAAACTCATAGGTTTCCGTCGCGCCGGTCGGATCCGGGCGCAGACGATAATCCATGGCATCTTTGCGTAACGGATATAAATCTTCCGGCCAGTCATCAGGTAAAACCAAACGACGTTGATCCGGCAAACCAACGGCTTTTAAACCGTACATATCAAACATTTCTCGTTCCGCCCACACGGCCGCTTTAACTTTCGGCGTTACCGACGGAAACTCCATGTCGGCAGGTTCAACCAAAGCTTTTACGATGACAAAAGATTTCACCGCCCCTTCCATAGAAAGCACGTAATAAACGGCATAATGCCCGTTAATACTGCGTTCGTCATTACCGAACGCCACCGGCAACCAGCCTTCATGCTGGTAATAAAGATATTCCACTACATCAGGCAACATATTGGTTTTAACGGTGATCGTCACCTGATTTTCCGTTGACCATTCTTCATCCAGAATCGTATCGGGGAATTTCTGATTCACGGCTTCAAGATAATTTTTACCTAACGCCCGAGATAAATTCACTGAGGTATTTTTTGTTAATTCCATTTTTCCTCCTGTCAAACTATTGCCTTTCTACCGCTCATTTCTATTATTGCAACGTTTGCCAAGGCAATAACAACATATCACCGAAAGAAACATTATCCTGGCCAAGAATGATGCCTACCGAATTTTGTAAAAGCTGAGAAAGCGGATCCGCAATATGAATGCCAATAGCGAACAATAACAGCAGATAAACCGCTATGACGGCGACGGATAATCGACTGCCCTCACCGACTTCAACGCCTTCCGTCGGTTTACCCAATACGGTTTTCAGCAGCATTACGGTCAAACCGGATAATGCAATGGTTAAGAAAATCAGACAGAAAATCACCCACCAGGTTTTCCCCGCCGTAATGCCCGCCACCACAATGGCAAATTCGCTCACAAACATCCCGAAAGGCGGAACGCCGCCTAACGCCAAAGCACCGCCGGCAAATAAAACCGCCGTCCAAGGCATCACTTTCCACATTCCGCTAACGTAATAAATATCGCGGGAACGGTATTTCAGTAAAATATTACCGGAAGCGCAAAACAACAGCGCTTTCGCCAAACTGTGGGTAATGGTATGCAACAAACCGGCAAACATGCCGATAGGACCGCCCAATCCGAAAGCAAAGCTGATTAACCCCATGTTTTCGATACTGTGGTACGCCAATTTACGTTTAATATCATGTTGCATAATGATAAAGAACGAAGACACACCGGTCGAAAGCAAACCGAATACCAACAACAAGGCTTGCGGATACTCAAATCCCACCGCTTTTGAAGTTAAAATAAAATAACGCAACACAATTAACATGGCACAATTCAACAATACCGCAGACAACACGGCGCTTGCCGGGCTCGGCGCTTCACTGTGCGCGTCAGGCAGCCAGGTATGCATCGGAAACAGACCGCACTTGGTACCGAATCCCACCACAATAAAAGCGAAAGCCAGATACATTAAATGCGGATTCAGATTCGCCGCCTGCCCGTTAATTACCGACCAGAAAATCGCCTGTGAAGAATCGTGCAATACCGCGTTGGCATTGGAAAAGGTTAAAATCGTGCCGTACAAACCGAACGCCACTCCGACGGAACAAATAATAATGTATTTCCACGCCGCTTCCAGTGAAGTACGGTGTCCGTAAATGCCGACCAAAAATGCGGAGGTCAGAGTGGTTAACTCAATGGCGACCCACATTAAAATCACATTATTGGTTGTTACCGCAACCAGCATAGAACCGAAAAACAGATGCAAAAAGGCGTGATAATAAACATAGCTGCGATAATCAATATGCCCTTCTTTCAGTTCCGTATTCATATAACCGATGGAATAAACGCCCGCCAAGGTGCCGACGATACCGATCAATCCCACAAACACGGCGGATAAACTGTCCACATAAATCCAATGATTCCATGTTTCAATCCGCCCGCTTTCCAATACGGCCGCCGCCACATTCAGGGAACAAATGAACATCAGACCTAATCCCGTCACATGAAGTGCGGTCGAAAATGAAGCCGTTTTCATATGAGTAAGAAAAAAGAACGCCACGCCCACAATAAAGGGAACCGCTAATAAGGCATTAATCCATTCCATACCTTACCCCCTTAATTCCGTTAACTGTTTTGCATCCAAGGTATGCAAAGTGCGGTAAATTTTATTTACCAAAATCGCCATAATCATCACGGCAAAAATCGCATCCGTCGCAATACCGATTTCCACCAGTTCCGGCGCTTTATTCGCCAATAACGCCAAAGTTAAATGGGAACCGTTTTCCATCAAACAATAACCGAACACCTGTTTCATCATATTGCGCTGCGTCACAATGCAGGTTAATCCCAACAGAAAATGGCTCAAAGAAACGGAAAGCGCCGGTTTTAAATGTTCCGCCAGCGGCAGTTGAACGGCATTTGTCGCCATGTAGCAAACCACCACAATCGCAGTGGCGATGGGAATTAACCAGGCCGCATTCATGGAAGCGGGAACGGTGCTTTCATCTAATTTGCGGACGGCGAAAATTAAAATAGCCGGCACTAAAAGCACTTTGGTGACGAAAGCGGAAACCGACCACATATACAATTCGTGTGCGTTTAATTCCTGCGCCAAAAATACAAACAAAGCCACCAAAACCAAGGATTGCACGGCATAAAGTGCGGACGATTTTTTCGCTGTTTTTGCCGCAATCACGGCAAGAGAAGTCAGGATCAACAAACCTGCTAACGTATTAATCATCAACATAATCCTCTCCTTATAATTGGGTTAACCATGGAGTTTCAAGCCAATAAGCGGCAATAAAAGCGGAACAAACGGACATCACCATTAAAACCACCAACACCAGATTCATCGAGAAAGTTAACGGTTGTGCGTTCACCACATCTTCGGACGGCTTGCCCAGCACGCATTGACCGAATTTGTACAGCAACCACACAAAAGTCGCCACGCTTTCCATTAAAGCGATAATCATCATCGCCGTAATCCAACCCTGGCTTTTGCCTAACTCAAAACCGGCGGCAAAGAGCGGGAATTTACTGAAGAAACCGTTAAACGGCGGCACACCGGCGATAGCCAACGCGGCGATCCCGAATCCGACGCCCACCAGCGGCATTTTTTGAATCACGCCCTGCAAACGCGGCATAGAACGAGTACCGGTGGCATAAGCCAGACTACCGGCAACCAGAAAGAACAAACTTTTCGCAAACGCATGGTTGAAAATATAAGCGACGGCGGCGACCAACGCCAATTTGGAACCTAATGCAAAAAGCGATAAGCCGATAAAAATATAAGCCAGTTGAGTAATGGTGGAATACGCCAATAAACGTTTTAAATCCGTCTGCGGCAAATACATCAAAAAGCCGTAAACCAATGTCAGCATGGCCATTATCAATCCCACTTCGCCCACGATTTCAGGCACTTCGCCTGCCGACATAACGGCACGGGCAAAAATATACACGCCCACTTTCACCATGGAGGCCGCATGCAGATAAGCGCTCACCGGTGTCGGCGCTTCCATGGCATTCGGCAACCAAATCTGCATCGGAAACTGAGCGGATTTTCCCCAGGCGGCGAATAACACGCCGAATAGCACGACGGTTTTACTTGCCGGATCAAGCCGTTCTAATGCCGTAATTTCAAAAGTACCGGCTTTGCTAAACAGAAAGGCGGCGGCAAGATACAAACCGATTGCACCGATATGCGTGATAATCAAGGCTTTCATCGCGGACGATTGCGCTTTCGGCGTTTGATAATAACTGATCAGCGCCCAGGAACAGGCGCCGGTGATTTCAAAGAACAATAATTGTCCGAGCAAAGTGGATGAATACACCAGCCCCGCCATGGCGCCGATAAACACCAGTAAAAACGCATAGAAACGCGGCAACGGCGCATGGGCGTGCTCTTTATTTTTCACCGTTAAATAACCGTTCGAATACAGCACGATTAACAGCCCCAATCCCACAACGGCAAAGCCGATCAAGGTGCTTACCGCATCAAAGGTGACGCCGAAGATTTCCGTATTGCCGAAACGGATTAACGGATAATGTAAAACCGCAACGGCGGCGCTATGCCATTGCTGCGCCACGCATAATGCGCCGACGGTAGCCAGTGCGGCAAAAACTACGGCAAGCTTCGGAAACAGCGATTCGTTTTTCACCCATCCGACCCAAACCGCGCCGACAAAAGGAAGAATAATGGTCAGTAAGGCTAAATTTTCCATTTCATCCTCCTACATCCCAATTAAGTAAAACATAAAAGCCAGAATGGAAATACCAAAACCCACGACCGTCAGATGCCCCGCCATCATGAAACGGGTACGCGCCAATGTATTCTCAAACACACATGCCAAAATATAAATAATCAGTAATTTCAGGAAGAAAAAAACTGCGCCAAAAACGACCGCACTTAAGGAATATTCCCGAGCGGCGCCGAACGGCAGCAGAACCGCCGCAACAATCGCGGCGACCACCATGGATTTCAGGCTTAAACCGATTTTGATCAATGCCAGCGCAGGTCCCGAATATTCCGTCAACGGACCTTCCTGCAGTTCCTGCTCCGCTTCCGCCAAATCGAACGGAATCTTGCCCATTTCAATAAAAACGGCGAACGCCGCGGCAATCAACGCCACGACAGTCGCCACCGGATAAGCCCAGGTTTGAGTGCCCAATACGGCAGACATCACGCCGAAATTAGTCGATCCCGCAATCAGCGCAATCACCAATAAACTTAACATTAAGATCGGTTCCGCCAACACCCCGAGCGTCACTTCGCGACCGGCGCCCAGCCCGGAAAAAGTACTGTTGCTATCCAACCCGGCGATAGAAAAGAAGAAACGGAAAAGCGCGAATAAATAAATTGCGGTAATCAAATCGCCGCCCGCTCCAAAAGGAGAAGCCAAAACGAACAACGGCAAACTCATGGCGACCACTAACACAGAACTGATCAGCACATAAGGCATCACTTTTGACACCATCCCCGCATTATCGGGCAGAATATTTTGCCGCGTCATTAATTTCGCAATATCGCGATAATCCTGCAAAATTCCTGCGCCGCGACGGGACTGAATCCGAGCGCGGATAAAACGGGAAATGCCGGAAAAAAGCGGCGCCAGCAATAATAAAATCAGCGCTTGCGCGATCCCGAGAAAAAACATTCCGCCGGAAGTGGCGACTTCTGATGGTAAATGAATCATATTTTCCCCCTTACATCGTCGCCGCAACGGCAAGTAACGCCACTAAGGCAATCACGAAATACAGGCAATAAACTCTGAAATCACCGCCCTGTAACCACCGGATACGATCCGCTATCCAAGGAATGAAACGGGCAATCGGCATGGTCACTTTTTCTTCCCAGAACGGTTCCGCCTCAGTTGCGCCCTTAATCACGCCGTCAATAGCTTTTTGACCGATCGGAGCGGGATCAAAGGTCTTACGAATAGTATAAAGCGGCTTGAACATTATCCGTAACGGACGGGTAAAGCCGCCGGCGGATATCGCCATATCAGGTTCATAAGCATAACCGCATGCCCAAGGATTGCCTTTTGCCCGATCCGCCAAACGATGCCCTTTCGTTACCGCATAATAAGCGAACGGCACGGCAATAAAGGCGAACAGCATAATCGTAATCATCGGCATGGATAACGCGGTGTAAGGCGTCGAATCGGACACGACGATACCGTTTTCCGCCAAAGCAAAACTTTCCGCACCGGAAAGTGCGGTCGAAATTCCGGCAATTATTGGCGTCACGACAGAAGCGCCTATCCCCAACAGCACGCAAAGAATCGCCAAAAATGCCATGGCAACCACCATCGGCAGCGGAACTTCGCGCGCATTGGCGGCGGCATCGCTACGCGGCGCCCCGCCGAAGCTGATTCCGTAAACTTTCACGAAACATAACGCCGCCAACGCACCGGTTAAGGCAAGCATAATAATCGCCGCCGGACCGGCGATTTTCAGCACGATATCGCCGTGTTGACTTAAGCCGAATAAAGCTTGATAAGTGAACCATTCGCTGACAAAACCGTTAAACGGCGGCAAAGCGGAAATCGCCATGGTGCCGATTAGGAAAGTTAACGCGGTATAAGGCATCAATTTGCTTAAGCCGCCCATTTTATCCATATCTTTCGTGTGCAAACGGTACATAACGGAACCCGCACCCAAGAATAACAAGCCTTTAAACACGGCGTGATTTAACAAGTGATATAAACCGCCGAGCAAACCGATAACGGCAAAAACCGGATTTTTCACCGCAATGCCAATCATGCCGACGCCCACGCCCATCATGATAATGCCGACATTTTCCACCGTGTGATAAGCCAACAGCCGTTTGATGTCATGTTCCGCCAAGGCATAAAGCACACCCAATACGGAAGAAACGGCACCGAAAGCTAATACAATCACGCCGAACCAAAGATTCTCAGCTCCCAGCAAATCGATACCGACTTTAATAATCCCGAAAATCCCGATTTTCACCATCACACCGGACATTAACGCGGACGCATGAGATGGTGCCGCCGGGTGAGCTTTCGGCAACCAACCGTGTAAAGGAATCATCCCCGCCTTGGCGCCGAATCCTAAAAACGCCAGAATAAACACCGTAAAAGATAGCGCCGGAGAAAGTTCCGTTTGACGGAACGCCGAATATTCAAAACTGTCCGCATAGCAGTAAAAAATGAAAAAGGCGATCATAATCAACACGGAACCCGCATGGGCGATAAAGAAATAAAGTAAACCCGCATTCGTGGCGTTCTCATCCTGTTCGGTAAGCACTAAAAAATAAGACGCCAAGGACATCATTTCAAAGAACACCAAAAAGAAAAAAGCGTTATCCGCGGTTACCAATGCAATCATCGACGCGATAAACAGGTTCATAAAAAAACCCATCGAACCCGCACCTTTACCTTTATATTCCCGTACATAAGAAAAAGAATATAAGGAGGTGACAATCACCAATAAGGAAATGACACACACCATAAACGCCGCCAATCCGTCAATCCGGATTGAATAAGGCGCAAAAGCAAAGGGAGTCTGAAATAAAGCGTATGCGACTTCATTGCTGACCAGCACCGGCCCGACAGCCGCCATACCGAGCACACCGCCAATCATGCCGGATACGCCGGCGATATTAACGGAAGCCTGTTCCCGTCGACTGAAACAAAGCGAAACAAAAGCGCCAATCACATAAACCGACAAAGCCGCGATGAGCCAATTAACCGTACTCATAACGTCACTCCTGAATAAAACCGAAAATTTAGCGTGGAATTGCCGGTGAATTCACCATCGCCATTTCACGTTTATGTTGATTTGCCTGCGCGATACTTTCATCGCTAATCACAAATAAAGTCTTGGTCGGACAGGTTTGCACGCAGGCGGGACCTTCCGCACGGAAATAACAAAGATCGCATTTAATCGCGACAGCTTTCACGCCCGGCTGCCATGCCAGCATATTGTGCACATTGGTATTATCCGGCGCTAAACGGGCATCACGCGCCACAGATCGTTCGAAGCTGAAATTTTCATAATGCGTCGGCGCATCAATCGGCCCGCTGCCGTGTTGCGTAATCGCGCCGAACGGACAGGCAATACCGCATAATTTGCAGCCGATGCATAAACTTTCGTTAAGTTGAATACTGTCGTTTTGGTGGGTAATCGCATGCACGGGACATACGGTCGCACAAGGCGCATCGTCGCAATGACGACAAAGGATAGGAACGGTGATATCATCATTGCGCATAACTTGAAGCCGGGGAAAAGATTGTAATCCGAATGCCTTATGCACTTCGCTACATGCCGCCATACAGGTATTACAACCGATACAATCCTTCGGATCACCGATAACAAAACGGTTCATACACTATCTCCCATTGAAACAAATTAAAAGATAAAAAATGATTGCACGAACTCGCAATAACCATATTTTTTATAAGGATACGCCTGCCGCCAAACAGGGGAAATATGAAATAAATTTTTTCTTGATTGAGATCATAAAATTTCTATTTTTTCCATTTCCTTCATAAAAAAAATAATTTCTTTGAATATCATAGAGTTAAAATTATGTAACCAATGTTACAAAAATATTTAAGATAGAAATCATTCGTATTTTATGGGGCAAAATCATGGACGGCAAAAATTCAAAAAGTGTAAACGGAATAGCACTGCGCATAAAAGGCAAAGTGCAAGGCGTCGGTTTTCGCCCCTTTGTATGGCGGCTTGCCAACAAACATGGTTTAACCGGCGATGTAAATAACGACGGGCAAGGCGTACTCATTCGGTTAACGGAAACCGATGACGAAAAACTCGCCCGTTTTCTGCAGGATTTACGGGACGAATTGCCGCCCCTTGCTGCCATCAGCGACATTCAACAACACAAAAAACAGTGGAAAATTTCACCGCACTTTCACGGTTTTACCATTCGTGAAAGCCAAAATAACGCCATGGACACCCAAATCGTGCCCGACGCCGCCACCTGTCCCGCCTGTGTGGCGGAATTGTTCGATGAGCACGATCGCCGTTTCCGTTATCCTTTTATTAACTGCACCCACTGCGGACCGCGTTTTACCATTATTCGCGCCATTCCTTACGATCGCCCGAATACGGCGATGTCGGATTTCCCGCTTTGTTCCGTCTGTGCGACGGAATACCGGGATCCCGCCGATCGTCGTTTTCACGCCCAGCCCAATGCCTGCCCGGACTGCGGCCCGCACATTTGGCTACAAAATACCGAAACCGTCATCGCCGAGCGCGACGCCGCCTTACGGCAAACCGCGGAAGCGCTTAAACAAGGCAAAATCGTTGCGATCAAAGGCGTGGGCGGGTTCCATTTATCCTGCGACGCCACCAATCAACAGGCGGTCGGATTATTGCGGGAGCGTAAACGTCGTCCGAGCAAACCGCTGGCGATTATGGTGCCCGGCTTAAACAGCCTGCAGGATCTGAATCCCGAAGAAATACGTTTACTGACTTCCGCCGCCGCGCCCATTGTGCTACTGAAAAAACACAAAGTACCGCAAATCTGTTCGCTTATCGCGCCGAAACTCGGCGAAATCGGCGTTATGCTGCCAAGCAACCCGCTTCAGCATTTACTACTGCGCGAAATGAATCGCCCGCTGGTGATGACTTCCGCCAATCCGAGCGGCGAACCGCCGGTGCTGGATAATCAAAGTGCGGTCAAATTTTTAAAAGATTTTGCCGAGATTTTTCTCTGTCATAACCGCGATATTCTGCAACGCGCCGACGACAGTCTGGTACGCGCGGCATTCGACGGCACCGAAACCTTACGCCGCGCACGCGGTTATGTGCCCGATGAAATTCAGTTAAAAATCAACAACATCCGACATATTCTCGCTTTGGGTTCCGATTTAAAAAACACTTTCTGTCTACTGAAAGGCGATAAAGCGGTGGTCAGCCAGCACATCGGCGATACCGCCAATGAAAAAGTGCGGTCACAATTAACGCAGAATTTGGCGCTGTTTCAACAGATTTACCAATTTAAACCGGACAAAATCGCGGTGGACGCGCATAGCGGTTATTTTTCCGGCCAAACGGGCAAAACCTTAGCGGAAAAACTCGGTGCTCGCTGCATAGAAGTCTTGCACCATCATGCTCATATCGCCGCGGTTACGGCGGAACATCATTGCGACCGACCCGTTATCGGCTTAGCCTTAGACGGTATCGGCATGGGTGAAAACGGGCAACTGTGGGGCGGCGAATGCCTATACGTGAATGGCGCAAAATGCCGTCATCTCGGCGGGTTACCGGCGGTTGCGCTGCCCGGCGGGGATTTGGCGGCCACTCAACCGTGGCGAAACTGGCTGGCGCATTTGCACCAATTTGTACCGAACTGGCGGGAAATCGCCGCGCAAACTTGCGGCCGGCACGACTGGCAACTGCTGGCCAAAGCCATCGAACGCCAAATTAATTCGCCGCCGATTTCTTCTGCCGGGCGCCTATTTGACGCCGTCAGCTACAGTTTAAAGCTTGCCCCTGAAACATTAAGCTGGGAAGGCGAAGCCGCCTGCCAATTGGAAGCCTTGGCGTCGCAGTCTCCGCTCGCACGATTATCCGGAACAAAGGCGGCGAAACACATTCGCTTATCCATGCCGCTTAAAGATGCGCGGTTAGATTTAGCCGTTTTCTGGCAAGACTGGATTCAGGACAAAAGCGAAATTGCCGATAAAGCCTTCGCTTTCCATTTTGCGCTGGCACGGGGTTTTGCGGATTTGGCCCGTCGACAAGCCCGGAAATTAGGTTGCCAAACCATCGTTCTCAGCGGCGGTGTGATGCATAATCAGTTATTACGGCGTCTGTTAAAAGAAAATCTCGCCGAATTCACCGTGCTCAGCGCCCGCCAATTTCCTATGGGCGACGGCGGGCTAAGCTTAGGACAAGCGATTATCGGAGCGCTTAAGCAAAAGTAAACATGGTGACTCAAAGTGCGGGCGATTTTTTGAATGTTTTTTGCCGCGGATATCAAAACTTACTCAAATCCAGGCCACCATAGTTTTTTCGTCCGCTTTCAAATAAGCCGGACGATTTTCCGCTAGCTCAAGATAACGCACGATGTTCGGATAATCGGCTTTGTTTACGTAATTCAAGCCCCATTGCAACGGAAAGCAAAGGGCAAAATCCATTCGCCTAAATATACAAAAGGGCAAATTATATTTGCCCTGACGAATTATAGATCAAAAGACTGAATCACATTCACATGCAAACGCACGTCCACATTGCCGCGGGTCGCGTTGGAATACGGGCAAACTTCGTGGGCTTTTTCGATGAGTTTTTTTGCTTCTTCCAAACTCAAACCTGCCACCGTAATGGTGATGTCCAAATCCAAACCGAATGCGCCGTCGGTTTTTTGACCGATACCCACGCCCACCGTTGTGCTTGATGAAGTCGGTTTTAAGCCTAAGCCCGGCGCCACATGATTCATTGCGCTGTCAAAGCAGGCCGCATAACCCATGGCGAAAAGTTGTTCCGGATTGGTTCCCACTTTACCGCTTTCGTTTTGGAAACTGACCAAATCAAAGCCGATCGAACCGCCATCCACTTGGGTGCGGCCATCACGACCGCCCGTTGCCGTTGCCGATGTTTTGTAGAAAATTTTCATAGCGTTTTCCTTCTGTTGGTTATTTTAACGCGTTTAGTATATTGCTTTAACAATGTAAGCGATATATCATTCATCCAAATAACTTGCCTATTTATCCAAATAATTATGTTTTCAGAAGAAAGTTTAACGCGCATATTACACGTTATTCCGCACAATCAAACTTATTATTCTCCCGTCAAAGGCTTGATTGTTCATCATGCCGATCATCCGTTTTACTATGAAAACGTGGTTCAGGAACCGAGCATTTGCATTGTGATTAAAGGCGAACGTGAAGTGAAACTGGGCGATCAATGTTATCTGTTCGATAACCGGCATTTTATGTTCTGCCCGGTAAATGTGCCGATGAGCGGTAAAATTACTAAAGCTACGCCGGCAAATCCGTTTGTGGTGATGTCTATGAAAATCGATTTGCAAGTGGTAAACAAAATTCTGCTGGAACAGACCGCACTTGTCGTCAATGTTCCGCAAAATTCAGCCGCTTTCGGTCAGTGGCATTTGGACCGCAAACTGGAAAACGCCTTTGAACGCTTATTACTCTTGCACGAAAATCCAAGTGATATTGATTTTCTTGCACCGCTTATTCAGCAGGAAATTTACTATCGTTTGCTCACCGGCGAACAAGGCGGCAAGCTCAAACAAATGGTCAGTTTTGATTCCAATACGCAAAAAATCGCGAAGGCGACGAAATATTTACAAACCCATTTTCGCGAAACCGTGCAGGTAGAAGCTCTTGCGGAACTATGCGGCATGTCGCTTTCAGGTTTTCATCACCACTTCAAAAAACACACCACGCTTTCACCGTTACAATACCAAAAATCGCTCCGCCTAATGGAAGCCAAACGATTAATTTGCCAGGAAAATTTACCCGTTGCCACTGCCGCTTTTCAGGTCGGCTATGAAAGCCCGAGCCAGTTCAGCCGGGAATTTAAGCGATATTTCGGCAATACGCCGAGTGGAAAATGAATGTGAAAACGGCGTCCGAAAACACCTATTCGGATGACATCGGACATCAGGATACGCGTAATTATCGCGCAAAAAACAGTGAAAAATTCGCCCGCACTTTAAACATGGAATAGGATTTTCGTCATTCGAATTTGCATCCGTCAAAACGTTTCCATCTTTATCAAAAATATTGAAATCTTCAACTTTTTTGATAAAGATCGTGTTTTTTCTTCGCCCGGCAATTTATTTTATAGCGCGAAAAGTGTATTCTATAGGCGTTATGACTTTTAGTCGTTCGCTGGTTATTTAGTGAACTATTCCCTCCAACCCACAAGATAGGTTAATTTATGTCAAAATTAGTTTTAATTCTTAACTGTGGTAGCTCATCTCTCAAATTTGCTATCTTAGATCCCGTATCCGGCGAGGAAAAATTATCAGGTTTAGCCGAAGCGTTCTACCTTCCGGAAGCGCGTATCAAATGGAAATTGCACGGTGAAAAAGGCAATGCGGATTTAGGTGCCGGCGCCGCACACAGTGAAGCGTTAAACTTTATTGTTAAAAATATCTTCCCGTTAGATCCTTCCCTTCAGGAAAGTATCGTAGCAATCGGTCACCGTATCGTTCACGGCGGTGAGAAATTTACTTCTTCCGTTATCGTAACGGATGAAGTGGTTAAAGGTATCGAAGATGCCATCCAATTCGCACCGTTGCACAACCCAGCACACTTAATCGGTATTAAAGAAGCGTTCAAAATCTTCCCGCACTTAAAAGAAAAAAACGTGGTGGTTTTCGATACGGCGTTCCATCAAACTATGCCTGAAGAAGCGTTCCTATATGCTCTTCCTTATTCTTTATATAAAGAACACGGCATTCGTCGTTACGGCGCACACGGTACCAGTCACTATTTTGTCAGTCGCGAGGCGGCAAAACGTTTAGGCGTAGCGGAAGATAAAGTGAATGTGATTACCTGTCACTTGGGTAACGGCGGTTCGGTTTCCGCAATTCGTCACGGACAGTGTATTGACACTTCAATGGGTTTAACGCCGTTGGAAGGGATTGTTATGGGTACCCGCTGCGGTGATATCGATCCGGCAATCATGTTCTATATGCATGATACATTAGGCATGTCCGTGGAAGAAATCAACACGACTTTAACCAAAAAATCCGGTATTTTAGGTTTAACGGAAGTTACCAGCGACTGCCGTTTCGCAGAAGACAACTATGACAGCGAAGATGAATCATTACGTGTACCTGCAAGACGCGCAATGGACGTTTACTGCTACCGTTTAGCAAAATATATCGGTTCTTATATGGCGGTAATCGGTGAACGTTTAGACGCTATCGTATTTACCGGCGGTATCGGTGAAAACTCCGCTCACGTGCGTGAAATTACGTTGAATCATTTGAAATTGTTCGGTTATCAATTAGATCACGACAAAAATCTGGCCGCCCGTTTCGGTAACGAAGGTATTATCACCGCAGACAATACGCCAATCGCAATGGTGATCCCGACAAATGAAGAATTGGTTATCGCGCAAGATACCGCTCGTCTTTGTTTCTAATGTGTAAATAATAAACTGCCGACTCGCTCGGCAGTTTCGCTTTTATTAAGGAAATCTTATGTCACGTACATTCATTCTTATCCCTATCAGCGGTGGCGTTGGCTTAACCAGTGTCAGTCTCGGTTTAATCCGTGCGCTTGAACAAAAAGGCGCAAAAATCGGTTTTATGAAACCGATTTCCCAACCGAGTACGGGTGAAGACAAAATCGATCGCACGACCTCAATCATTCGTACCAGCACACAACTTGAAACGGCCGAACCGATTATGTTAAGTGTGGCGGAAAATCTGATCGGTCAAAATCAAACCGACGTCTTGTTGGAAACCATCGTTGCGGCACATCAGGAATTAAGCAAAAATAACGAAATCATTATTGTTGAAGGTTTAATCCCTAACCGCAAACATAGCTATGCCAACAGCATTAACTACGAAATCGCCCAGGCGCTTGATGCGGAAATTATTTTAGTGGCGGCGCCAAGCACGGAAACACCGGCTCAATTAAAAGAACGGGTGGAAGCTTCCGCTTCATTGTTCGGCGGTAAAAACAATCCGAACTTATTAGGCGTGGTAATCAATAAATTCAACGCGCCGGTTGACGAATCCGGTCGTACCCGTCCTGATTTAACCGAAATTTTCGATTCCTTCCAACACAGCCACAACAACTCGAACGAAGTGTTTAAACTGTTTGAACAAAGCCCGATTAAAGTACTGGCATGCATTCCGTGGTCCGCCGACTTGGTAGCGACCCGAGTTATCGATTTAGTGAAACACTTAGGCGCCACTATCCTTAACGAAGGCGAAATGAAAACCCGTCGTCTTCGCGGCATTACATTCTGTGCCCGTTCTCTGCATCACATGGTCGAACATTTCCATGCCGGCGATTTATTAGTTACCTCCGCCGACCGTGCCGACGTATTGGCGGCAGCGGCATTAGCGGTAACCAACGGTATTGAATTAGGCGGTATTTTACTAACCGGCGGTTACAAAATTGATAATGAAATCAATAAATTATGCCAACGCGCCTTTGAAACCACCGGCTTACCTATCTTCCGTATCGAAGGTAACACATGGCAAACCGCATTAAGTTTGCAAAGCTTCAATCTTGAAGTGCCGGTGGATGACAAAATCCGTATCGAAAATATTAAAGAATACACCAGCCGACAATTTGATGCGGAATTCATCCATCAAATCGCCGGCACCTCCGCCCGCGTGCGCCGTTTATCACCGCCGGCTTTCCGCTATCAATTAACCGAATTAGCCCGTGCGGCGAAAAAACGTATCGTCTTACCTGAAGGCGACGAACCGCGTACCATTAAAGCGGCGGCACTTTGTGCCGAACGTGGCATTGCGGACTGCGTATTGTTAGCCAATCCGGAAGACGTGAAACGCGTCGCTTCAGCGCAAGGCGTCAGCTTAAATAAAGGCATTACCATTATCGATCCGGCAAGCGTACGCGAAAACTATGTAGCGCGCTTGGTGGAATTACGTAAAGCGAAAGGCATGACCGAAGAAGCGGCACGCGAACAATTGGAAGATAACGTAGTATTAGGCACCATGATGCTGGAAGCCGACGAAGTGGACGGTTTAGTGTCAGGCGCCGTACATACCACGGCAAACACCATTCGCCCACCGATGCAAATCATCAAAACCGCACCGGGCAGCTCTATCGTTTCTTCAATTTTCTTCATGTTATTGCCGGATCAAGTGTTGGTATACGGAGACTGTGCGGTAAATCCGGATCCGACCGCGGAACAATTAGCGGAAATCGCCATTCAATCCGCCGATTCCGCCAAAGCCTTCGGTATCGATCCGAAAGTGGCCATGATCTCTTACTCAACCGGGACTTCAGGCGCCGGCGCGGATGTTGAAAAAGTGAAAGAAGCGACCCGTATCGCTCAGGAAAAACGCCCTGACTTACTGATTGACGGTCCGTTGCAATACGACGCGGCCGTCATGGCGGATGTGGCGAAATCCAAAGCACCGAACTCTCCGGTAGCCGGAAAAGCGACGGTATTCGTCTTCCCGGATCTGAATACCGGTAACACCACTTATAAAGCGGTACAACGTTCTGCGGATCTGGTTTCCATCGGACCAATGCTGCAAGGCATGCGCAAACCGGTGAACGATCTGTCTCGCGGGGCGTTAGTGGACGACATCGTTTACACTATCGCCTTAACCGCCATTCAGGCAACGCAAGCTTAATCAAAAAACTTGCAAAAATTCGACCGCACTTTTGAAGTCAAACCGCTTCAAAGTGCGGTCGCTTTTTTTGATATTTTTCGCTCCTGCCAAACGACAAACGAAAAAAAAGAGCCTTGGATCAAGGCTCTACTCGGAAAGCAAATAATAAGATGACTATTTAGTTTTTATAGCTCTGTTTTTTTATGCGCTGAGAATACGGATTTTCCCGATTATTTGCAAATACCAATCTTTAATTTTGTGACGTACCGCACATAAATTCATAATTCTTTCAGAAAAAATTTGAGCTATGTCATATTTTTTTAAATTTACGCTTGAAATGTAAAGATTAAAATTTCATAATCGACGAACAATTGAGAATCAATTTTATTTACATTTATGCGTTATCTTCGATTTATTTTCATTTTATTCTGCTCGCTTTTCTCTCATCCGATTTTCGCAACGGACTATCAAGCCTGGGCGGACGACATAAAGTCACGCCTGGATAAAACGGCACAACTCTATCGACAAAATCAGGCTGACGAAGCCAAAACCGAAGTGCAATCCGCTTATTTTGAAGTGTTTGAGAACTTAGAAGGGCCGATTCGGATTAACTTTTCCGCACAAAAAAGTTACCAGATGGAAGCCACTTTCGGCGAAATACGCAAAATGATCAGCGATAACAAACCGCAAGCGGAAATTCAAGCGCGCATCGACTGGCTAAAAAGCGAACTGGATGCGGTTTTGCCTTCATTGGAGGAAGGTCATCGGTTGAATGCCGAAGCGCAACACGGCGCTTACGATAATCAGGACATCCTGCCTTACTGGCAACAAAACTTCAAAACCATTGACGATTTACTGGCTCAAGCCATTGAAGCCTATCAGCAAAATAAATTCGGAGACGCCAAAAAACTCATCCAGCAAGCGCAATATGACGGTTTCAAAAATTCCGAAATGGAAATGTCTATCCGGCATAATCGCGGCGCAAACCTTTCCGCCGAGATTAATCAACAATTTTACGATTTAATCCGCCTTAGCGAACAGCCGGATCAAATCAATGCTTTGGGGTATCAAAGCACGCAGTTGCTGCAAACGATTGAAGAACAACTGCCGAATCTGCCGGCAACCCGCGACAGCCAAATCCAGCCTTCGGAACAAAGTGTGGCGGAAAATCAGCAAGATTCTCAGGATTGGTCAAAAGTCACCGCCGAAATCAATAATCGAATTCGTCAGGCGATTCAAATCTATCAGGACGGCGACGCCAAAAAAGCCATTCTTTCCGTGCAAGATACCTATTTTGACGTGTTCGAAGCAACGGGTATGGAAAATAAAATCGGTTCCCGCGACAGCAATTTTAAAACTCGGTTGGAAGCCTATTTCACTCGTATGGTCAGCCTGATGAAAGCCAATGAAAACACGGAAAAATTACAGGCTCAGGCCGATGGCTTAAACCGGGATCTTGCCAGCGCGGTCACGACATTACAAGGCGAAAATCAGAGCGACTGGACAATGTTCCTGTACAGCTTGCTGATTATCACTCGTGAAGGATTGGAGGCCTTGTTAATTGTAGCGGCGATCGTAGCGTATTTGGTGAAAAACAATCATCAGGACAAATTGCCGACCATCCGCAACTCCGTTTATGTTGCGCTGGCCGCAAGCGTAGTCACGGCGTATTTATTCCAAATGATCTTTGAAAATTCCGGTCAAAACCGGGAATTGCTTGAAGGTTTCACCATGATTGTGGCGGTGTTTATGCTGTTCGGTATGAGTTACTGGTTGCTTTCCAAGGTAGAAGCGCAAAATTGGAAACGTTACCTGGAAGGTAAGCTCAGTAGCGCACTAACCACAGGATCGCTGATCGGATTATGGTTGACCAGCTTCTTAGCGGTTTACCGCGAAGGCGCCGAAACCGTCCTTTTCTATTATGCACTAGTCGGCGATGCACAAAGTGCGGTCAGTTATTTCTATCTTTTTGCCGGTTTCGCCGTCGGTGTGATTATTCTCGCCGTTTGTTACCTGATTATGCGTTACAGCGTGGTGAAATTGCCGCTTAAACCGTTCTTCATGTTCACCGGCGGATTTATGTATCTGATGGCATTTGTATTTGCCGGCAAAAGCGTATTGGAATTGATTGAAGGAAAACTGTTTGAACCGACCTTAGTCAATCATGTGCCGGAAATTACCTGGTTAGGTATTTATCCTTACGTGGAAACCCTGATTCCGCAAGGCGTATTGATCTTAGCCGCCGTTTTTGCGCTGTTTTATATGAAAATGCAGGGAAACAAAAATACTGAAAATGAAGAAAAACAATGAAAAAATCGACCGCACTTTTCACACAATTTCGACTTGCCGGCTCGCTTTATGAAAGAAATTAACCACAACACAGGAAAAACGACATGAAAAAAACTCTCTTAATGACCACACTTGCCGGCATGTTTGCCGCAACGAGCGCCTACGCATTCCAGGAATATCCGATTGGCGAAGCGCAAACTATCAATGAAATGGAAATTGCGGCGGTTTACCTGCAACCTATCGACATGGAACCGCGCGGCATGGGTTTACCGGCTGCAAAATCCGACATCCATTTGGAAGCGGACATTCACGCCACCAAAGGGAATAAAAACGGTTTCGGTGACGGCGAATGGATGCCGTATCTAACGATCAGCTATACATTGGTTAACACCGATACCAATGAAAAACAGGAAGGCTCGTTTATGCCGATGGTGGCAAGCGACGGCCCGCACTACGGCGCAAACATTAAAATGATGGGCGCGGGTAACTACAAATTAACCTATCATATCGAGCCGCCTTCAAAAGCCGGTATGCATCGTCATACCGACGCCGACACCGGTGTCGGTCGCTGGTGGAAACCGTTTGACGTTAATTATGAATTCAAATTTGCCGGCCTAGACAAAAAATAATCTTCAGGCGGGGATTGCCCGCCTGGCTTTCTATTCTCGCCGTTCATCTTAATTTATTCCGGTTTACTGCATTATGACGTATTTTTTTACCTCGTTGCTTCAAATTTTATTACCGACCGCGTTATTGCTCAGTTGCGGTTGGTCTGCGTTTGAGAAGCCCAAGATCAAACTACTCACTCGGCTAACGCTGATAAGTTTTGTCTTAGGAATACTTCTCGCGCCCTATTTACCGGTCACCCAAATAATTAACTTAAGTTTGAACAGCACGGTTATCGGTGCCGTTTTGCTTTTTATCCTCAGCTGTTTTTTCCGTTCTCAACGGCTGCTCGCATTCTGGCACGTTCTGCTCATCACACTGGCAAGCCTTCAATGGGCGCGAAATCCGAATATTTCCGCCATCACCGGTACCGATGTGATTAATACGGATTTTATTCTGAATGTAAGTGCGGTCATTTTCGGCGTGATTTTTTGCGCTTTTTTAGCCGCCTGGTTATTTTTTCTTATCCGGCAAACAAAAACTGAGCAAAAACTGACCGCACTTTACGCGGTATTTATAGCGCTAATCGCGCTGCTTGTGATTATTCCGCTAACGGGCGAAATTTTACTCGGTCTAATGAAATTGCAGGTCATCGAACTCACTAAAGCGCGCCTCAGTTTCGTAGCGAAAACCGGTAAAATCACCAATTATTTCAATTATGCCGTCGTTACATTGTTAGCCGTCAGCCTGATTCTGTTTACCGTAAAAATTCATCTGCCGCGCCTGAAACGGGTAAAAGCGGAATCTCAACCTATCGAAAAACGTAAAAAAATGGCATTGGCGTTGCGTTCCGCCCGCTCCATTCGGTGGGGAACGTTCTGCCTGATTATCATGTTAAGCGGCCAGCTTTACTGGGATAAAGTCGCTTCCCGGCCGCCGCAGTTATCCGAATCGATTCCGGTGAAATTAAATGCCGACGATCAAATCCGCATTCCCGTTCAACAGGTGCGAGACGGTCAGTTGCATCGATTCATGTGGGTGGCGGATGACGGCAAAGCGGTCCGTTTCTTTATTATTAACCGCAAACCGGACGGCTTAAGTCTCGCCGCCGTATTCGACGCCTGCCTGCTGTGCGGCGATCAAGGCTATGTTATGCACGACGGACAGGTGGAATGTGTAGGTTGCGGCGTGCGGATGTTTATTCCATCCATCGGCAAACCGGGCGGTTGCAATCCGGTACCGATTGACGACTGGAAACAGGATAAAAACGACGTCATTATCGACCGCACTTCATTGGAGGCCGGGTTAAATTTATTCTCCACCGTAATTGAAATTCAGGTGACGGATCCGGTGAACGGTGAAAAACTGACGAATACTAAGGCGGAATTTAAATATAATCTTGATAACAAAACCTATTTCTTCACCAGCGAGAAGGATTTGAATCTGTTCCGTGATAATCCGGAAAATTATTTACCAACGGAGAACCAATAATGTTAGCCCGCATGCTATTGCAATCATGGAAAAACGGGATAAAACGCAAATTACTCGCCGTTATCACGATTTTTCTTGCTTCGGGATTAGTTTCCGCCCTGCTCGCCGTTTCCATCGACATCGGCGACAAAATGGCGAAAGAACTGAAATCTTACGGCGCCAACATTCTGGTAGAACCCGCCGGCAACGCGATTCTGCCGGAAATATCGGATACGGGGAATAACTTCACATCGTTGGAAACTCAGGATTTTATCGACGAAAAAGAACTGCCGAATATTAAAGATATTTTCTGGCGGAATAATATCGTCGGCTTCGCTCCGCAATTAACGGCGAATGTTAAATCGGACGATAAAGTGGTGACCGTTACGGGCACATTTTTTGATCACCGCATTGCCGTGCCGGATGAAGACGATTATCACACAGGACAAAAAATTATCAGTCCGTACTGGAAAGTTCAAGGTGAATGGGTAAACGATGAAACCGATAACTTACCGGAAATCGTTCCCGCGTTACTGGGCGAACAACTGGCGCGCAGTGAAAAATGGAAAATCGGCGATCGGATCCCGTTAAATTATAAAACGTCCGAAACGGATAACAGATTGACCGTAGAAATTAAGGGAATCGTTTCTACCGGCGGTCCGGAAGAACAACAAATTCTGATACCGTTAAACGCGTTACAAAATCTGGTGAATCTGCGGGGCAAAGTGCAATCCGTTAAAGTTTCCGCCCTGACCGTCCCGGAAAACGAATTGTCCCGCAAAGCGCGCGCCAATGTAGACGGACTGGATGCGGAAGAATACGATCGCTGGTACTGCACGGCTTACGTATCATCCATTTCTCATCAACTGGAAGAAGCCATTTCCGGCGCCGTTGTGCGACCAATCTGGCAGGTCGCCGCTTCGGAAGGTGCGGTGATCGGTAAAATCCAGCTGTTACTTACGGTTGTAACGGTTGCCGCATTAATTGCCGCCGCCATGGGGATTGCTTCCTTAATGACAACCACCATTATCGAACGCAGTAAAGAAATCGGTTTAATGAAAGCGCTGGGCGCTTATCAATGGCAAATTACCTTATTGTTTTATTGCGAAGCAGTAATAAGCGGATTGATCGGCGGTATTTTAGGCTGTATTGCAGGTTGGGGACTGGCAAAATTCATCGGCGTCAGCCTGTTCGGCGCTCCGCTTGATTTTGCCTGGATCGTCGTGCCCTGCGTATTGGTTCTCGCCGTATTAATTGCGCTCATCGGCACTTGGTTTCCGGCGCATCGCATCGCAAAATTATATCCGGTGGAAGTTTTATATGGTCGCTAATAAACGAAAAATGTTCTGGCGTTTAGTATTACGCGCGCTGCGGCTACGCTTAAACCGCGTGCTGATTATTTTCGCTGCACTCACCGTTGGGGCCGCCATCGTCACGGCCATGTCTGCGGTATATTTTGATATTAACAGCAAAATGTCACAGGAATTACGCGCTTTCGGCGCAAATTTCTATATCGGTTCGGAAGATGCGGGATTAATTGAAACTAAACAGGTGAACGACATTATCAATCGGGCGCCGACAGGTTTGATTTCGGCGGGCAGCAGCTATCTATACGGCGTAGCGCGGGCGGATTTGGAAAAAGTGGTCATAATGGGCGTGCAATTCGACCAACTTAAAGCTTTAACGCCTTACTGGCAAATCACCGGTTCCCGGATTGAGATCGGGTTTGATAATCGTAACGCGATGATCGGCAAAAAACTGGCCGAACGGTTAAATTTAAAAGTGGGCGATAAAATCACTCTGACAAAAAATTCGATGGAAAAATACAGCCTAAGAATTAAAGGAATTGTCGAATCCGGTGATGTCACAGACAGCATGTTAATTGTCAATCTTGAATTGGCGCAGAATTGGCTGGAGAAAGACGGTTTAGCCAGCAATGCGCTACTCATCGTTAAAAACGATCAAGGGCAAGCGGATGAATTTGCCCAATCACTCCGGCAACAATATCCGAATCTCGATATTCGTCCGATTCGTAAAGTTTCTGCCAGCGAAGGACAAATCCTTAACAAAATCAAAGGGTTGATGGGCCTCATCTCCGCCGTCATTTTAGTACTGGCCACGCTTTGCGTGAACACCACCTTAATCGCCATTGTGGGTGAACGCGCCAAAGAATTTGCATTGCAAAAAGCGTTGGGTGCAAAACGGCGCGACATCATCACACAAATCGGCACAGAAACCCTGATTATCGCGCTTTTTGCCATTGTGACAGGGCTGATTATCGGCTATATTTTAGCCCAAATTCTGGGGTTAACCGTATTCAAAGCCAGCATTGATATGCGTTTGCCGGTGATTCCGCTCACCGTGACATTATCGCTGATTGTGGCATTTATTGCCGTTATCGTACCAACTAAACGCGCGCTCAACATAAAAACGGCGAACGTATTAAAAGGGGAATAATTTTGTCAAACTATGTTATTGAAACCCAACATTTGTATAAACGATTCGGAGCCGTCACCGCATTGGAAGACATCAATATCCAAATCAAAGAAGGGGAATTTGTCGCTATTATGGGCGCATCCGGTTCGGGAAAAACCACTTTAATGAATATTCTGTCGGGTTTGGACACCGCAACCGAAGGCAAAGTAATTTTAGACGGTATAGACGCGGCGCAGCTTGACGAAACGGGACGCCAACGCTTTCGTGCCGAAAAAATCGGCCTGGTGTTCCAACAGTTCCACCTGATTCCCTATTTAACCGCATTGGAAAACGTGATGCTGGCACAGCATTATCACAGCGTTATTGATGAACAGGCGGCGCGTGCCGTGCTCGAACAAGTGGGATTGGGAGAACGCGTGTCGCACCGCCCCAGCCAGCTTTCCGGCGGTGAACAGCAACGGGTTTGTATCGCTCGGGCGTTAGTCAACCAACCGCCGGTAATTTTTGCCGACGAACCCACCGGAAATCTGGACGAACAAAATGAAGCGCTGGTGCTCAAATTACTGCAGAATCTCAATAAACAGGGGCGAACTATCGTGATGGTCACCCACAATCCGGAACTGGGCGAATTGGCGGATCGAATCATTTATTTTCACCACGGCAAATTTGTCAAGGAAGAACGCAATGCGCATTAATACTTTACTCTCTGCTCTAAGTGCGGTCGTTTTTTCCGTTGTTTTATTCGGATGCAAAGAGCAAACCGCGGAAATCGGAAAAAAAGCGCCCGATATTGCGGCCTTCGATTTACAAGGCAACCAAGCGGAATTAAACCGATTCCGCGGCAAAACGCTACTGCTGAGTTTCTGGTCCGGCACTTGCGGTGTCTGTGTGGCGGAACTGAAAACATTGGAAAAAATGGCGGGCGAACATCCGGGAAAAGTGGAAATTGTGGCCATCAACATCGACGGCGAAAATGCGGACACTCAAGCGTTACTCGCCAAACAAAAAATTCGCTTACCGATATTAAAAGATCAACTGAAAATCACCGGCGAACGCTATGGCGTAACGGGCACGCCTACCAGCTTCGTCATCTCGCCCGAAGGAAACATTCAGGCAAAATACGAAGGGCTTATCCCCGAAGAAACATTACAAAAATTATTTAAAGGTTAACATGAAAAAAACTCGGCTAATTTTGACCGCACTTTACGCGCTGCCTCTTGCGGTACAAGCGGATAATCATGCGGATCTGAAAAAAGGCGAACGTATCTATAAACAGCAATGCGCCACTTGTCACGGTAAACAAGGGGAAAAGCCCGCCATGGGTCAATCCGCCGTTATCCGCCATTTTACGGCGGAACAAATCGTAACGGCGTTGTCGAAACGAAAAAGCGGCGAAATTCAAGGCGCCGGCAACAGCGTGAAAGAACGGTTGAGCGAATCGGATATGAAAAATATCGCGGAATTTTTAACCCGACAAAAATAATTCCGCACCGAAAATATTCGGCTAAAAGCATAACGGCGGGTCAATCGACTCGCCGTTATTTCGTGAAATAAATGAGTTGGTCGGTAAGCCGGGTTCTGTCGCGGACAATCATTCCTCTAGGCGACGAATTACTTCGCCGCTCAAGCAACCTACCCGAACTCTGAGCGGGCACACTCATTGAGTTCCTATTTGGTCTTGCTACGAGTGGAGTTTACCCTGCCGCGGAATGTTGCCACCCGCGCGGTGCGCTCTTACCGCACCCTTTCACCCTTACCTTTTCAAAGAAAAGGCGGTCTGCTCTCTGTTGCACTTGTCGTAGGCTCGCGCCCCCCGGACGTTATCCGGCACTCTGCCCTATGTAGCCCGGACTTTCCTCTCGTCTATTTGTCCCGCTTATCACCTTTTCAGGCTAACCTTTGGGTACTAAGGGCTTCAATAAACCAGCGATTGTCTGACCAACTCGGCGCGTAGTATAGCGGATTTTATGCTAGAGCGAAATCAAAAGTTGCTGTAAAATGACCGCACTTTATTTTAACCGTACGTCCATTTGCAGGATGTATCGCCCGCGCTTCCACTTGTTAAATTTCAGGCGCCGGGATTCCCCTGCAAGCATTCGCAATCTTATAAGGACATCAGATGGATTATTTGCAAAATGCGCGCGAAACCCTTGCCATTGAAGAACAGGCACTGGCAAAATTAAGCCAAAATTTAGACCGCACTTTTGACGCCGTGGTAAATCTCGTTCTTGGCTGCGAAGGACGCGTCGCCGTCAGCGGAGTCGGAAAATCCGGATTAATCGGCAAAAAAATCGTCGCCAGTCTCGCTTCCACCGGCACGCCGAGTTTCTTTCTGCATCCGACGGAAGCCTTCCACGGCGATTTAGGCATGCTGAAACCCATTGATGTGGTTATTCTCATTTCTTACAGCGGCGAAAGCGACGAAGTGAACAAACTCATTCCCAGCCTAAAAAATTTCGGCAATAAAATCATTGCCTTAACCAGTAACCCAAATTCGACGCTGGGCAAACACGCGGATTTTATTTTAGACATTTCCGTTGAGCGTGAAGCCTGTCCGAACAATCTTGCGCCGACGACTTCCGCCTTAGTCACGCTGGCTTTGGGCGATGCGTTAACGGTAGCGTTAATTCATGCACGCAATTTCAAACCCATTGATTTCGCCAAATTCCATCCGGGCGGCTCCCTCGGCCGTCGTTTGCTGTGCCGGGTGAAAGATCAAATGCAAACCCGGCTGCCCGTGGTAACCGAAAGCACCGGCTTTACCGACTGTTTAACCGTCATGAACGAAGGCAGAATGGGCGTGGCGTTAGTTATGGAACAACAAACCCTGAAAGGCATTATTACCGACGGTGACATCCGACGCGCGCTGACGGCAAACGGCGCGGAAACCTTGCATAAATCCGCCGGAGACTTAATGACGCGTCATCCGAAAACCATCCACCAAAACGAATTCTTATCCGCCGCCGAATCTTTTATGAAAGAGAAAAAAATCCATTCATTGGTGGTTGTGAACGATGAGAATCAGGTTGTGGGATTGGTGGAATTTTCATCGTAACGAATATTTTCATTCGAAGCATATTCGCTCTTTACCTTTTTTCGGAATAAATAAATGCAAAATAAACTGCAAAAAATCAAATTCGTGATTACCGACATAGACGGTGTTCTGACCGACGGTTTACTCCATTACGACGCCCACGGCGAAGCGATTAAAAGTTTCCACGTTCGCGACGGATTAGGCATCCGCATGCTGATGGAACAGGGCATTCAGGTCGCCGTATTATCGGGACGTTCATCACCCATCTTACAGCGTCGCATTGAAGATTTAGGTATCAAACTGGCTTATCTCGGTAAACTGGAAAAAGAAAGCGCCTGTTTGGATCTGATGAAACAAGCGGGCGTCACGGCGGAACAAACCGCTTATATCGGCGACGACAGCGTAGATTTGCCGGCATTTGCGGTGTGCGGCGTCGCATTTGCCGTTAACGATGCGCCCCAATATGTAAAACAATATGCCGATTACGTGCTGACACTCGGCGGCGGGAAAGGCGCATTTCGTGAAATGTCCGATATGATTTTAAGCGCCCAAAACAAAGCGGATGTCTTTAGCACGGCAAAAGGCTTTTTGAAAACCGTGAAAAATATGGCGCAATAGCCGAAATAACTTTTCAATTTAACCCAATAACTAAGAGAGTGATGATGTCCGCCCTTGTTCAACTTCATATTGCTTTTGCCTTTTTAACATTATTTTTATTAATCATCCGCGGCGCCATGCAATTCGCCGGCAAAGACTGGCGCGCAAAAAAACTGTTAAAAATTCTCCCGCACTTATCGGATACCGTTTTATTAATAAGCGGTCTCGTGCTCGCTTTCATTTACGGATTTGAAATCTGGATGGTTGAAAAATTGCTATGTTTTGTGGTGTATGCGCTCGGTGCCGCCAAATTCTTCAGTAAAAAAACGCAGCAAACCAGGGCATTTGATTTTATCCTCGCACTTGCGGCGTTACTTATCGCCATGTGGCTGGGATATCGCCATTAATTTCCACAAAAAAGGGCGTAATGTTACGCCCTTTTCCAAGATTTCTTTACGCTTACCACTTCCCTGCCGCCTGATGATCGCTATCCCGGCTTTCGATCCAACGCTCGCCTTGATTGGTCTGCTCTTTCTTCCAGAACGGCGCGCGGGTTTTCAGATAATCCATAATAAACTCGTTGGCGGCATAAGCATCACCGCGATGAGCGGAACTTACGCCCACCAACACAATTTCGTCGCCGGTTTGCAACAAACCCACGCGATGAATCACGGAAATCCGTTGAAGTTCCCAATGTTGTTTGGCCTCTTCGACAATCTCGCGTAAGGCTTTTTCCGTCATAGCGGGATAATGCTCAAGGTACAGACTTGTCACTTCATCGCCTAGATTCATTTCACGTACTTTCCCCACAAAAATCGTGGTGGCGCCCACGGAACGATTCTCCGACAACCAACGATATTCGGCGTTTTGGTTGAATTCCGCTTCCTGCACCGCAATACGAACGTCTGACATATCAACCTCCTGTCACCGGCGGGAAAAAAGCGATTTCATCGCCGGATTTGACCGCACTTTCCAAAGGAACGAGAACCTGATTCACCGCCACCAGCAGTTTTCCCGCTTGCAAAGCCAACGCCCAACGCTCGCTTTGTGCGGCGAGATGTCGGCGAATTTGCTCGGCGGTTTGGAATTCATCGCCCACTTCCGTGGATGCGACTCCGATAATTTCGCGGGTTTGAGCAAAAAATAACACTTTAATCATGCCGAATCCTTATGCTGCGATAAAATGTCCCGATTTTCCACCGCACTTTTCAAGCAAGCGCACCTGTGAAATCACCATATCTTTTTGCACGGCTTTACACATGTCGTAAATGGTTAACGCCGCCACGCTCGCCGCAGTTAAGGCTTCCATTTCCACACCGGTTTTACCCGTCAGTTTGCACAGACTTTCAATGCGAACCTGATGAGTTTCGGGAAGTGCGGTCAAATTTACTTCGATTTTTGACAACAATAACGGATGACACAACGGGATCAATTCCCAGGTTCGTTTAGCCGCCTGAATGCCGGCGATTCGGGCGGTGGCAAAAACATCGCCTTTGTGATGATTGCCCGCAATGATCATCTGCAACGTTTCCGCATTCATGCTGATAAAGGCTTCCGCACGCGCTTCGCGAACCGTGTCCTGTTTGCCCGACACATCCACCATGTTTGCTTCGCCGCTCTGATTAATATGAGTAAATTCTGTCATGTTGTTCGTTAACCACCGATTGTTGATAAATTTTTACGCACGCCGCTGTCGCCCTGATGAAGAAAATGATGCTCCCGCTTACCCTGTAACGCAGCGAATAAACTTGCCCGCAAAAGGGATTGTTGATCATCGCGTTGTAACAAATTACGCAAATCGATACCTTCCTCACCAAACAAACAAAGATGCAATTTTCCCTTCGCCGAAACGCGCAGACGGTTGCAGCTCGCACAGAAATTCGGTTCGTACGGCATGATTAAACCGATTTCGCCGACATAATCCGGATGCCGGAAAACTTTTGCCGGCCCGTCGGTTAACGCCTTCTGTTGCAACTGCCAGCCGTCGCGAATAAGCTTTTCCGCCAACATTTGTCCGGAAAGATGATGACGACGGAAAAACGCATCCATTTCACCGGTTTGCATTAACTCGATAAAGCGCATTTGAATCGGGCGAGTTTTCACCCAGGTCAGAAACTTGGCAAACTCACGTTCGTTAAGATCTTTCATCAGCACGGAATTCACTTTGATTTTGTGATAACCGACTTCGAAAGCGCGATCAATACCGCGCATCACTTCAGTAAATTTATTTTCGCCGGTAATTTGATAAAACATGCGCGGATCAAGGCTGTCCACGCTGACATTAATGGAGGAAATGCCCGCTTGTTTCCAGGCCTCGACGTCTTTCGCCATACGATAACCGTTGGTCGTCAGCGCGACCTTTTGAATGCCGTCAAGTGCGGTGATATTTTCCACAATTTTAAGGAAATCTTTACGCAATGTAGGCTCACCGCCGGTAATTCGGACTTTCTGTGCGCCCATTGCCGCAAAGGCGGACACCAGACGACGGATTTCGTCCACGGTCAGAAATTTATCGCGATCGGGCGACGGCCGATAACCGTCGGGCAAACAATAATTACAACGGAAATTGCACACGTCCGTAATCGATAAACGCAGATAATAATAGGTACGCCGGAACGCATCCACCAGGCGTTCTCCCGCGTTTTTAACAGGAATAGATTGCATTGAATACCTTTACAAAAATCGGTAGGACCAATTGTTTCCAACGGATCCCTGAGCGATAAACCGCATCGCTGGCGTTGCTGCCTTATCCGCTCCGAATATTCGGAAGAACTTAGGCACACAAGCTCGGTAAACGAAAATTGGATCTATTGTAAAAGAGCCCATAAGGATGAGCAAGCATAAAACAAGAAATTACTGGATTTAGGTAGAGAAAACGAAATTTTCTTGTAAATCAATTATATATTTATTTTTATAACGTAAGAAACATTATAAATTCCGATCCCAGTTCCGCTCAAATATCTTCCGTCGGCTCTTGTCTTTTTATTGCAAATCATTATCATTAATAACTCATTCGCGCAAACGATTACTTATCCGTAAAAATCAAGACAAGAGGCCACCAATGAAAATAAAACCGTCCTTCAAATTGACCGCACTTGCTACATTTCTCATCAGTACGCATGCTGTTGCCGAA
Source organism: uncultured Actinobacillus sp. (assembly GCA_963539805.1). Lineage (GTDB taxonomy): Bacteria > Pseudomonadota > Gammaproteobacteria > Enterobacterales > Pasteurellaceae > Exercitatus. The sequence continues at coordinate 193,266 of CAUTMS010000002.1, forward strand.
TCCGATAACTTAGAACAAATCAATGTTGCCGGTACCAACGAGACGACATTAACGGAAGACCGTCAGCCACTGACGGTATCCGCCATGAAAACCACTACCGGCCTAACGCTTTCACCCAAAGAAACGCCGCAGTCCGTAAGTATGGTGACGAAAGAACACCTCAATCAACGGGCAATTCACAATATGGAAGAGGCGTTAAGAACGACGACCGGTATCACAGTAATACCGGAGAGCGGGATTTATCGCTATCAGTCGCGCGGCTTTTATATCGATCAGATCGAGGAGGACGGGATCGCGAGCACTGTGCGGGGTTCCAATGCCAATGTCTACCGCGATCCGCAAAGTATGACGGATTTGGCCGTTTACGATCACATTGAAGTGGTACGCGGAGCAACCGGTTTAACTCAGGCTAACGGTGAACCCGGCGGTACCATCAATGCGGTGCGCAAACGCCCCACCAGCGAATTTATGGCTAATGTCAATTTACAAATGGATACCCGGCAAAAAATGCGCTCGGTCGGCGACGTGTCCGGTACCATCGGTCCGGGAGTGCGGGGACGCCTGGTTTCCGTTCTGGAAAGCGATCCGACCCAACGTGATTTATCCCATGAAAATAACAAACGTCTGATCTACGGCGTGATGGACGCGGAAATCGGCTCAAACAGCCAGTTAACCTTGGGCGCATTATACCAGAATACGCATACTACGCCGGATAATTTCGGCGTTCCGCTTTCCACTTCGGGTAAAGACTTAGGCTTTAACCGAGATATTTATTTCGGCTCAAACTGGAACCGGGAAAAAGCGCGTAAATTAAACCTGTTTGCCGAATTTGAAACCTTTCTGGGCGACGATTGGAAGATCACCCATAAAATCGATTATACCAAATCCAACACCACCAATCAGTTCGGTTACGCTCTCGCTTCCACGTCCAACACATACAAAGGCTTCAGTTACGGTGATCCGTTAAGAACCAACAATCTTCAACGTTATGACAACGAAGGAGATCAGATCACCTTTCAAAGCAATGTGACCGGCAAATATTCACTGTTTAACCGAAAACATGATCTGTTCTTCAATTACACCTTCAGTCGTGAAAAAAACGAAACGCGTTGGCGCCGGGTACGCGATTCAACCGTTTACACGCTGGCAACGTTTACTCGTAACAGCATCGCGCAACCGGACTGGGATACGGATTATAACGATCAAACCTTTTACGATCGCACCATTTATACTAACGCCGTTTCATTCGGCACAAGATTCAATCTGTTAGACGATTTGCACTTACTTACGGGCACTCGTTACACGCATTGGAAACGCATCGGCAATACCAATTATGATTGGTGGAACAATCGGGTCGATACCGACAGCGATGAGCATTCCCACCTCACCCGCAACCGTTTCATACCTTATGTCGGGTTAACATACGATATTGACCGGCATAATAGTCTGTATGTCAGCTACACCAGTATTTTCAAGCCTCAATCCGGATTAGACGCCGATAACAAAGTGCTCGATCCGATACTGGGCACCAACTATGAAGCGGGCTGGAAATCCGACTGGTTCGAGGGAAAACTCAATACCGCCCTCGCTCTTTTCCAGATTACGCAAAAAAACCGTCCGATCTGGGTAGACGACAATAACTATTCCGCCGGCGGATATTATGAACCGCTCGGTAAAGTACGCAGCCGCGGGATTGATATTGAAGTTTCCGGCAATCTAACCGCAGACTGGCAAATCGCCTTAGGCTACACCTTTAACCGCAGTAAATACCTTGAAACAGAAAGTACGCGTTATGTCTCCGGTGAAAATTTCAGCAAACACACGCCGAAACATATCTTCCGCCTTTACACCGATTATGTGTTACCATTCGACGATAAAAAATGGTCCGTAGGCCTGGGCGTCAACGCGCAAAGCCGCACGGAAAGCGTTTACGGCGTAAAATATGCCGGCCGTGCCGTTTGGGATGCCAACGTACGTTATCAAATCACCCGAAACGTCCTGTTAAGCGTCATCGGTAAAAATCTGACCGATAAACGTTATTTCGAACAAAGCCGCACAGCAAATTACGGCATCAATAACTTTTACGGACAGGAACGCACTTTTGTATTTAATTTAGACTGGAAATTCTGAAATTTTTGACCGCACTTTAGGTTCACGGCATAACCGCCGGGACAAAACGGAGAAAAACATCACAGTCTCAATCCGCAAGGGGTTTAACCGCCCCATTTTACCCTATGCAGACCTTACGAAACTTCTTTACCCTTGCCGCCCCTTTCTGGGGCCGCAAAAAACATTGGCCCGACTGGCTGTTACTCATTACCGTCGTCGGTTTTGCCTTGGCCATCATCCGCGTCAGCGTGCGAATCACCGAGTGGAATAAAGCTTTTTACGACGCACTGGCCGATTTTAACGGCGTCGTTATCCCGAAACTCATCATCAACTACCTGGGTTATATGATACTTATCGTCGCATTTATTGCCTGCGGTAATCTGTTACGCAAATTACTCGTTTTCCGCTGGCGGGAAAGCCTTACCGCTCAATTTCAGGCGAAATGGTTAACGCAGCACAAACATTACCGTTTACAGCTTTTCGGTGAACCCGACAACCCCGATCAGCGGATCGCGGAAGATATTTATCTGCTCGCCGACAAAACCATCGACCTGTTTAAATATTTCGTGATGAACGTCGCTAAACTGGGCGCCTTTATTACAATTTTGTGGCAGTTATCCGGCGTACAAAACATTGAAATTTTCGACCGCACTTTTCGAATCCACGGCTATCTGGTGTGGCTGGCGCTGGCTTACTCCGTTCTTTGCACTTGGCTGATGCATCTCATCGGATACAAATTACAGACGCTCAACGTTGAACGCCAGCACAAAGAAGCGGATTACCGCGCCGCGTTACTGCGCATACGCGACAATGCCGAACAAATTGCGCTTTACCACGGCGAACGGCGGGAACAGAAACGCTTAAACGAACGTTTTTCCCTCATCAAACAAAACTGGCTGGCATTGATTAACCGAGAATTCCGCATTGAACTGTTCTCCGCCGGTTATTTGCGCATATCCATGTTTATTCCCGTTTTCGCCACATTGCCTCTGTATCTGGCGAAAACCATGACGTTCGGCGATATGATGCAGGCACGCAGCGCCTTTTCCAACGTACAGGACGGTTTCGGCTGGTTTATGGATTATTACAAAAGATTGATGGAATGGGCGGCGGTAATTGAACGTTTAGCCGAGTTCCAAACGGCTTTAGCCCGACTCGATAACATTGAGCCGAAAAAAATTCGACCGGAAAATCCACCGCACTTACAAACCTTCCGACTGGGATTGCAAACGCCGCAAGGTCGAATTCTGGCGCAGAATATCTCATTTTCGGCGACGGGCGGCGACTGGATTCTTATTGACGGAAAAAGCGGCATCGGCAAAACCACATTGCTTCGCACCTTGGCAGGATTAATGTCGCCCGCCGACGGACGCTATGAAGTGCGGTCGAATTCTTTTTTGTTTTTACCGCAGACGCCTTATCTGCCGGATGACAGCCTGCGCGCCGTTTTAAGCTATCCGGCGGCGCCGATTGAAAGCGACGAAAAACTGCGGCATGCGTTAAATCAGGTCGGCTTAAATAATCTGGAATCCGAACTGGACACGGTAAAGGAATGGCATAAAACGCTGTCCGGCGGCGAGCAGCAACGAATCAGCCTCGCCCGTGCTTTACTGTACCGTCCTTCGCTTCTTTTTCTGGACGAAAGCACAAATCAATTGGACGATGAGGCGGCCTTAACGCTGATCCGAAAATTAAAAACGGCGCTGCCGCAATGTTTATGCCTGGCGATAAGTCATCAAACGGAAGTCAAAAAACAGTTCAACCGTCGTCTTCAATTAAGTTGGTGAAGAAAAAACACACAAAGTGCGGGCGATTTTTTATCAGTTTTACCGGCTACACAAATACGGCTTGTACCAATACCATATACAAAATCGTGCCGACCGCCATGGAAAGAAACATATTTTTCTTCCACAAATGCAAGGCCAAGGTTACCGCGCCCGCGATAAAATTCGGCAAGCCGTGATAGCCCGTGAACAGATCGACATCCTTAAAACAATAAACGACCAGCATGCCGAACATAGCGGCTGGCAAAACTTTACCCAGGTAACGAATATAATGAGGAATGGGACGGTTTGCCGGAAAAATCCAAAAAGGCAGTAAACGGCAAAAATGCACGCCGATAACGCCCATCGCAATGGTGATGATTTGTTGGCTTAATGTCATTTATTCCACCTTTTCCAAACGAATGATTTTATTTTCCAGTTTGTTGCGTCTGAGCGTCAACACCGCCAGAATCGCAAACAATGTAGGAATTAAGAAATGCTCTTTTCCCGCCGTAACCAGGAAAAACAAAGTAATTCCTAACCCCAGCCACGAACTGTCGTGCACTTTTTCTTTCATCCAGTTTTCCGCGAAAATCACGATAAATAACGCCGTCATGGCAAATTCGACACCTTGTAGATTAATCGGCAGGATATTACCGAACACATTGCCCAGCACCGCGCCGAAAACCCAGTAAATATGCAGATATAAGCTGACAAAAAAGTAATACCAGCCTCTGTCGATGCCGGTGGGAATAGTTGCCATGTAATTCAGCGAAAAGGCTTCGTCCACCAGAGCGGCAATTAAATACCAACGTTTTTTACCCACGTGCGCGCCATATTTTTCCAGCATGGAAATACCGTAAAAAACCTGTCGACCGCTCACCATTAAGGTCACCAGCAAGGTGCTGACAGGTGCAAAGGGCGCAACCAAAGCGGTCGCTACGATAAATTCTACCGAACCGGCATAAATCAGCGCCGCCATAAACAAAGGAAACAGCACGCCGAAACCCAGCGCCTGCATATATACGCCGTAGGAAATGCCGAGAAACAAAAAGCCCGCCAGCATCGGCAGAGAATAAGGGAATGCCGCTTTCGCCGCGGCAAAAATTTCTGATCGATTTGCCATTACTGCTCCAAAACGGACAAACCCGGTAAAGTTGAAAAACTTTGCGTTTTTACGGTTTCATAAAAATCGTCAAGATAAGCGCTTTCCGCATCTTCTTTTCGGTAGGCGCAATAAAGGTTGCTTTGCAGCCCCTGACGGGTAATTTTGCGCGCCACGACATAGCCGCGATCCAAATAGGGCTTGGCCGCCCAAAACGGCAGCGCCGCAACGCCTCGTTTACTGGCCACCAGCTGAATAATGGCAATGGTCAGTTCGCTGGTACGCCGTTGCGGCGTAATACCCGCCGGCTTCAGCACTTGGCGTAACAAATCCAACATATCGTCGGGCACGGGATAAGTAATCCAGGTTTGTTCGGCAAAATCATCCGCTTCCCACACCTCTTTATTTGCCAACGGATGATCTTTCGCACAAAGTCCCACCATCTCATAGGAAAACAACGGCTTATGCACGATGTCGTCATTTTCTTCAATTTCCGACACGACCGCCCAATCCGCTCGATTGGTTAACAGCAATCCTACCGTATCGGTATGAAAGCCCGATACGATGTCCAATTCCACCAGCGGCCAATGCTGACGAAAGCTGTCCATTGCCGGCATCAACCAATCGAAACAGGTATGACATTCCACCGCGATGCGCAATTCCCCCGCTTCGCCCTGCTTTACCCGCGACAAATCCCGTTCCGCCGCCACCACTTTCGGCAAAATATCATTGGCAAGTTGAATCAACCGATCACCGGCGGCGGTAAACCGCAACGGATTGCTTTTGCGTTCGAACAGCGGCAAACCGTATTGATCTTCCAAGGCTTTGATTTGATGGGAAAGCGCGGATTGAGTCAGATAAATCCGTTGTGCCGCCGAAGAAACGGAGCCCGTTTCTTTCAATGCCAGCAAGGTTTTTAAATGACGAAGTTCAAGGAATATGGGTTTCATGAGAATCATTCATTCAAATGGAAAAATTAATGAGCAATATTCTACTCGAAATTTGACCGCACTTTAAATCAATTTTTGTGAGCTAGTTCACGGTATTTATTTTCGAAATCCTATAATATGGCGCTGACTTTTATTCGAATTCACTCAAAGTTGGAGTTTATATGAAGTATCAAAAACTTTCTCTCGCCGTTTCTACTGCGCTTTTAGGCGCCGGTTTAATGTTTTCCGTTCATGCCGAAGCCAAAGGTCGCCTGACGGTTTACTGCAGCGCCACCAATGAAATGTGTGAAGCGGTAACCAAATCTTTCGAACAAAAATATGACGTTAAAACCGCCTTCATCCGTAACGGTTCCGGTAGTACTTTCGCCAAAATCGAAGCGGAAAAAAACAATCCGCAGGCGGACGTGTGGTACGGCGGAACCTTCGATCCTCAGGCTCAGGCGGCCGAATTAGGTTTGTTACAGCCTTACCGCTCGAAAGAAATCGATAACATCATGCCGAATTTCCAAGATCCCGCCAAAATAAAAGGCAATTATGCCTCCGCCATTTACATGGGAATTTTGGGCTTTGGCGTGAATACCGAACGTTTAGCTAAATTAGGCATCAAAGAGGTGCCGAAATGCTGGAAAGACTTAACGGATCCGCGTTTTAAAAACGAAATCCAAATTGCCGATCCGCAAAGTTCCGGTACCGCTTATGTGGCAATTGCCACTTTCGTGCAACTTTGGGGGGAAGACGCCACCTTCAAATATTTCAAAGAATTACATCCGAATATTTCGCAATATACGAAATCGGGAATTACTCCGTCTAACAGTACGGCGCGCGGCGAAGCAACCGTAGGCATCGGCTTCCTGCACGATTATGCGGTACAGAAAAAAGCCGGTGCGCCGATTGAAATGGTGGTGCCGTGCGAAGGAACGGGTTATGAGTTGGGCGGTTTGAGTATCATCAAAGGCGCCCGCAATTTGGATAATGCCAAATTATTTGTCGATTATGTGCTTTCCGCCGAAGGTCAGGAAGTAACATGGCAAAAAGGCAATTCACACCAGACTTTAACCAATACCAAAGCGAAACAGTCGCCGACGGCGTTTGATCCGACCAAACTGAAACTCATCAATTACGATTTTGAGAAATACGGTTCCGCGGACGAACGCAAACGCTTAATCGAAAAATGGGTTCAGGAAGTAAAACTGGCAAAATAATTGAAAAAACGCTTTATTTTTTGACCGCACTTTGCTCTAAAGTGCGGTTCGATTTCCCATTAATTTAAAGGAAAACCTATGTTTCAACACACAGGACGACACATAAAGCGTCGCCCTACGTGTTGCCCTGAAACAGAAGGGGTTACGCCCCTCCTGTTTGAATTATCCGCCATAAATGACGGGGTTTCAACCGAAAAGGAAATTTGATGAAAATCTCAAAAATGGTTTTATCGCTTTCGACGATTTTATTAGGATCTTTAGCGTTCAGCCAGAAAGTCTCCGCCGATAGCGGACGTTTGGTGGTTTATTGTTCCGCTCAAAATACGATGTGCGAACAGGAAACGCTGGCTTTCGAGAAAAAAACCGGCATTAAAACCAGTTTTATCCGCGGCGGTACGGGTTCGATTTTAGCGAAAATTGATGCCGAAAAAGCCAATCCGCAGGGCGATGTGTGGTATGGCGGCACGCTGGATCCGCATAGCCAGGCCGGCGAAATGGGCTTGCTCGTGCCTTATAAATCACCGAATTTACAATATATTCCTGATGAGCTGAAGGATCCCGCCAAAGTGAAAGGAAATTATTCTTCCGCGATTTATTTAGGCGTGTTAGGCTTCGGCGTGAATACCGAACGCTTGGCAAAACTCAATATTCCGGTGCCGAAATGCTGGAAAGATTTGGTTGATCCGCGTTTGAAAAATGAAATTCAAGCGGCGGATCCGCAAAGTTCCGGCACGGCTTACACGGCGCTTGCCACTTTCATACAGCTTTGGGGTGAAGATGAAGCCTATGCGTATTTGAAAAAATTACACAAAAATGTGTCGCAATACACCAAGTCAGGCAATACGGCAACGCGTAACACCGCGCGCGGCGAAGCTTCAATCGGAATCGGTTTCCTGCATGAACATTCGCTGGAAAAAGAGAAAGGCGCGCCTGTCGAACTGGTCGTCCCTTGTGAAGGCACAGGCTATGAAATTGGCGGCATAAGCATTATTAAAGGTGCGCGCAACCTTGAAAACGCGAAAAAATTCGTGGATTGGGCATTATCGAAAGAAGCGCAGGAACTTTCCTGGCAAAAAGGTGAAACTCACCAGATTTTAACCAATAGCCAAGCGAAACAATCGCCTTATGCGTTAGATTTTAAATCCATCAATTTAATCAACTATGATTTTGATAAATACGGTTCAAGCGATTTGCGCAAACGCTTGATTACCAAATGGGTGGATGAAGTGAAACTGGCAAAATAATTAAAAAACGTTTTATTTTTTGACCGCACTTTAAACTGTCCCGGCGTAGCAATACGTCTATGATTACTCTAAATTGCGAGGTTGTATGAATTCCGCAAAAACGCCTTTTACCCAAACGGCAAATTTCTGGATATTATTATCCGTTCTTGCCTTCTTAATTCTGCCGTCTCAGGCCCTTGATTACGGTTTGTTGGAAAGTACCTCCGACGAATTCTACGACGCCATGGGTTGGTCTTCTCTTAACCTGACCATTTTATGGTTTCTGCCGCTACTCGGCTTTTTACTCACGCCGCGTCTTGGATTATCCGTCGCCGCGCAGGCTAAAGCGGAACTGGGCTTAGTGGCCTTCATCGTATTATTCGCCTTTGTCACCGCCACGGTTTACAAAGTGTCGATGGGCTATTCGGTCATCATTTTAATCCTCACGTTGACCGCACTTGCGACTTTCGCATTGGCGAAACTGAAAGTGATGCAAGGCGATAAATTCATTATCGCGTCATTATTGTCGATTATTTTGTTGATTTTCTTTTTTATCGTCTACCCGACCGTCGCGATTTTAATTTCCATGTTCTATGACGGCGACACCTTCGCGCCGCAGCAAGTATTACGCATTTTAAGCCAAAGCTATATTATCCGGGTAATTACCAACTCGCTCGCGCTATCCGGCTTTGTAGGAGTCGTTTCCACCGTTTTCGGTTTAGCCTTTGCGCTTTACACCACCCGAATAGCAAAACGCACGGCGTTTATCGGTAAAATTTTCTCGATTTTGCCTATTGTGACGCCGCCGTTCGTTGTGGGTTTAGGCGTAACCTTAATGCTTGGTCGTTCGGGTTATGTGACCGAATTTTTAGCTAATCATTTCGGTTTCACCAATCAAAACTGGCTCTACGGTTTTAACGGTATCGCTATCGCGCAGATTCTCGCTTTTGCGCCCATTTCCTTTATGATTTTAGACGGCGCCTTGAAATCGATTCATCCGTCTATTGAAGAAGCGTCTTACACCTTGCGTGCAAACCGTTATCAGACTTTCTATAACATTATTTTTCCTCTGCTCCGTCCCGCTTTGGCAAACTCGTTTTTAATCGTGTTTGTACAATCGCTTGCGGACTTCAGTAACCCGTTGGTTTTAGGCGGCAGCTTCGATGTGATCGCCACCCAAATCTATTTCTATATCGCCGGTTCACAACTTGATTACGCCTCCGCAAGCACTTTAGGTTCAATATTACTGATCTTCTCCTTGTTGATTTTCGTGGTGCAATATATGTGGATTGGTAACCGTTCTTACGTCACGGTTTCGGGAAAATCTTACCGCGGCGACGTACAGGATCTGCCGGGCGGCTTAAAATGGACCATCATCGCCATGCTCGCCTTCTGGGTGGTTTTCAACATCGCGCTGTACGGCAGTATTTTCTACGGCAGCTTCACGGTAAACTGGGGCGTGGATTACACCTTAACGACCCGCAACTATGAACTGATGTTCGGGCAAGGTTTGAGTGACGGTGCATGGCCGTCACTGTTAAACACTATGCTTTACGCAGGCATTGCCGCACCGCTGACCGCACTTTTCGGTCTGCTGATTGCTTATATTGTGGTACGTAAGGATTTCCAGGGCAAAAAAACATTGGAATTCCTGACCATGCTTTGTTTTGCCGTGCCGGGTACCGTCGCCGGGGTGTCTTACATTCTGGCTTTTAACAATGCGCCGATGTACATTACCGGTACCGGCATCATCATTATTATTTCCATGGTGATGCGTGATTTGCCAATCGGTATGCGCGCCGCCATCGCCGGTTTGGGACAACTGGATAAGTCGCTTGATGAAGCCTCCCTTTCACTGAAAGGCAGTTCGTTTAAGACCATCTGGTTTATTGTGTTTCCATTGTTAAAACCGGCATTACTGTCCGCTTTAGTCACCAGTTTCGTGCGCGCCATGACGACCGTGAGCGCCATTATCTTCCTGGTAACGGCAGATACGCGCGTCGCCACCGCCTACATTTTAAACCGCGTGGAAGACGGCGAATACGGCGTTGCGATCGCTTACGGTTCAATCCTGATTATCGTCATGATGGCGATCATTCTGCTCTTCGACTGGATTGTGGGCGACACACGCATTTCACGTTCGAAAGCGAAAAAAATGAACTAAATTTTGACCGCACTTTAACGGGCGTACCGCGTACGCTCCAGCGAATGAATTAATTGGGCGTATGCAATACGCCCTACGCAATAAAAATTGATGCGCTAACACGCACTCTACACAGGCAGTACCAAATTATGACAACAAAAAATGATGATTTCTTAGTTTTAAAAAATATCACCAAATCATTCGGTAAATCGGTGGTGATCGATAATCTGGATTTAACCATTAAACGCGGCACTATGGTGACATTGCTCGGCCCTTCCGGTTGCGGTAAAACCACCATTCTGCGGCTGGTCGCCGGCTTGGAAAATCCGACTTTGGGACAAATTTTCATTGACGGTGAAGATGTGACCAAATCTTCCATCCAAAACCGCGATATCTGTATCGTGTTCCAGTCCTACGCCCTTTTTCCGCATATGTCCATCGGCGATAACGTGGGCTACGGCTTACGAATGCAAAATATCGGCGCGGAAGAACGGAAAAAACGGGTGAAAGAAGCTTTGGAATTAGTGGATTTGGCCGGTTTTGAAGATCGGTTCGTCGATCAGATTTCGGGCGGTCAGCAACAACGCGTCGCCCTGGCCCGCGCGTTGGTGTTAAAACCGAAAGTGCTGTTATTCGACGAACCGCTGAGTAACCTGGACGCCAATTTGCGCCGTTCCATGCGGGAAAAAATCCGCGAATTACAGCAACAACTGGGCATTACTTCCCTTTATGTTACTCACGATCAAACCGAAGCTTTCGCCGTTTCCGACGAAGTCATCGTCATGCATAAAGGTAAAATCATGCAAAAAGCACCGGCGAAAGAACTCTATTTACGCCCGAATTCCTTATTCTTAGCCAACTTCATGGGCGAAAGCAGCATTTTTGACGGCAAACTGGCTCAAGGTCAAATCACCGTTAACGGCTATCAATTTGAATTGCCGCAGGTCGAACAATTCAACGTTGCCGACGGCGATTGTCTGGTCGGCATTCGACCTGAAGCCGTCAGCCTGAAAACGGAAGGCGAAACAAGCCAGGCCTGCACCATAAAATCGGCAGTTTATATGGGGAATCACTGGGAAGTCGTCGCCGATTGGGGCGGCCGCAATCTGCTGATCAACGCTCGCCCGGACGGTTTTGACCCCGACATGATTCAAGGCTTCGTTCATTTGGCAAAACACGGTGTATTTTTGCTGAAAAAAGAATGAGTTATTCACATCAAAAGAACGGTTTAAAGCCGTTCTTTTTGATGAAAAACGATCGAAAAAACGACCGCACTTTAGCGGTTTAAACACCAAAGTGCGGTCGAAAAACGCGACGTTTTTTACTGTCTTTTATGCAACCGGCCGAACGCCTAGCGTATGACAAATGGCGTAAGTCAGCTCCGAGCGGTTTAATGTATAAAAGTGAAAATCCTTCACGCCTTCTTTCGATAAAATTTTCACCATATCCATGGCGATACTTGCCGCCACCAGATTTCTGGTGGTTTGGTCGTCCTCCAACCCTTCATACATTTTATTCATCCAACCCGGAATTTTCACGTTAGTGAGCGTCGCCATTTTTTGTAACTGCTTGAAATTCGTCACCGGCAGAATTCCCGGTACGATTTCCACTTCGATTCCCACGGCAACGCAGCGATCGCGAAAACGCAAATAGCTGTCTACGTCAAAGAAAAATTGAGTAATTGCCCGGTTCGCACCGGCTTCCACTTTTTGTTTTAAGCAAATCAAATCCGCTTGGGCGGATTTCGCTTCAGGATGCACTTCCGGGTAAGCGGCAACGGAAATATCAAAATCCGCCACTTCTTTTAATAATTTCACCAAATCCAATGCATAAAAAGGCGGCTTTGTATAGCCGGCCGGAATATCACCGCGAAGGGCGACGATATTTCGGATGCCGTTATCCCAATAATCCCGGGCGATTTCCCGCAACTCCTCCGGCGTGGCGTCAATCCCCGTTAAGTGCGGGGCCGCAATCAATCCCGTTTCGTTCCGTATACGCTTTACAATGGAATGGGTACGATCCCGCTCACCGGAATTGGCGCCGTAGGTTACCGAAACAAACTTGGGCTTTAACGGTGCAAGACGATGAATAGAATCCCATAACATGGTTTCCATTTTCTCATTTTTTGCCGGAAAAAATTCAAAAGATACGTTGATATTTCCGTTTAATTCTGCAAGTGAGTGATTTAAATGATCGATTTCTTTTGCATAGCTCATAAAGCATTCCTTTTCTGCTTTTTGTGATTTCAATAATGGTGATACTTTAAAAGGCATTTAAATGAAAAGCAAGACGATAAATTTCATTTTATTATGAATAAAATTAATATTCTTAAAACGTTGACATCAATATAGCCTCTCCCTATTATCCATCTTATTTTCTCAAATTTAACGAATGGAACTTACCGTGACAGACACAACCTTAATTCTTCAACATGCCCTTTCCAAACGTATTCTGATTTTAGACGGCGCAATGGGGACGATGATCCAACAATTTAAACTGACCGAAGCGGATTTCCGTGGTGAGCGTTTTAAAAATTCTAATGTCGATCTGCGTGGCAATAACGATCTGCTTACCCTGACCCAACCTTTAGTAATTTCATCTATTCACGAAAAATACCTTGAGGCTGGGGCGGATATTATTGAAACTAATACTTTTAGCTCGACCACCATTGCCCAAGCGGATTACGAGCTGGAATCGATTGCTTATGAGCTGAATTTTGCAGGGGCAAAACTGGCTCGGATTGCGGCGGATAAATACAGCACACCTGAAAAACCGCGTTTTGTCGCTGGTATTCTCGGCCCGACCAACCGCACAGCATCAATCTCACCAAATGTGAATGATCCTGGTTTTCGTAACATTACGTTTATGGAATTGGTGGACGCTTATGCGGAAGCAACCCGTGGCTTAATTGAAGGCGGGTCAGACATTATTATGATCGAAACCATCTTTGATACCTTGAACGCTAAAGCTGCTGCCTTTGCCATCGATCAAGTGTTTGAAGAATTGGGCGTGGCATTGCCGATTATGATTTCGGGAACCATTACTGATGCCTCCGGGCGTACGCTTTCGGGGCAAACCACTGAAGCCTTTTATAACTCACTCCGCCACGCTAAACCGATTTCCTTTGGCTTGAACTGTGCTTTAGGACCGAAAGAGCTACGCCCTTATGTAGAAGTGATGTCAAAAATCTGTGAAACCTATGTGTCCGTTCACCCGAATGCAGGTTTGCCAAATGCCTTTGGCGGTTACGATTTAGGGGCGGAAGAAATGGCGGCTCACATTAAAGAGTGGGCGGAAAACAGTTTCTTAAATATCGTGGGTGGCTGTTGTGGTACCACACCTGAACATATCAAAGCCTTTGCCGATGTGGTAGCAGGCATTAAACCTCGTGCCTTGCCTGAAATCAAAACCGCAATGCGTTTGTCGGGGCTTGAACCGTTAAACATTGATGATGAAAGCCTGTTTGTGAACGTGGGCGAACGCAATAACGTAACAGGTTCGGCGAAGTTCAAACGTTTGATTAAAGAAGAAAAATTCAGCGAAGCCATTGAGATTGCTATCGATCAGGTGGAAAACGGGGCGCAAGTGATTGATGTGAATATGGACGAGGCGCTGCTCGACTCACAAAAATGTATGACCCGTTTCCTGAATATTATGGCGACTGAACCTGATGCGGCAAAAGTACCAGTGATGATTGACTCATCCAAATGGGAAGTGATTGAAGCAGGTTTGCAGTCGGTGCAAGGCAAAGGGATCGTGAACTCCATTTCGCTTAAAGAGGGCGAAGAAAAATTTATCCACCAAGCAAAACTGGTTCGCCGTTATGGTGCGGCGGTAGTCGTCATGGCGTTTGACGAAGTGGGACAAGCGGACACCGAAGAACGCAAGGTGGAAATCTGTACCCGAGCTTATGATATTTTGGTTAATCAAGTGGGTTTTCCGCCTGAAGATATTATTTTTGACCCGAACATTTTTGCTATTGGTACGGGGATTGAAGAACACAATAACTACGGGGTGGACTTTATCAACGCCACTGGTCGCATTAAACGCAGCCTGCCGCACGCTAAAATTTCGGGTGGTGTGTCGAATGTGTCCTTCTCGTTCCGTGGTAATAATGTGATGCGTGAAGCCATTCACGCTGTATTCCTTTACCACGCAATCAAACAAGGTATGGATATGGGGATCGTAAACGCAGGGCAACTGGCGATTTATGACGATCTCGATCCAGAATTGCGTGATGTGATTGAAGATGCGGTGCTAAATCGCCGTCCTGATGCCACGGATCGCCTGTTAGATATTGCAGAAAAATACCGAAATGTGACCGCTAGTCACAACGAAGATAGCGGCGTTGCCGAATGGCGTACTTGGGCGGTAGAAGAACGTTTGAAACACGCTCTCGTGAAAGGGATCACCAACTATATTATTGAAGATACCGAAGAGGCTCGCCAAAAATTCCCAACACCGCTTGAAGTGATCGAAGGTCCGCTTATGGCAGGTATGGACGTGGTGGGCGATTTGTTCGGCGACGGTAAAATGTTCCTGCCGCAAGTGGTGAAATCCGCTCGTGTGATGAAACAGTCGGTCGCCTATTTAGAACCCTTTATCAATGCCACCAAACAGAAAGGCTCGTCCAGCGGTAAAGTGGTCATCGCCACCGTAAAAGGCGACGTGCACGACATCGGTAAAAATATCGTGAGCGTAGTGTTGCAATGTAATAACTTTGAAGTGATTGACTTAGGCGTCATGGTGCCGGCGGATAAGATCATTCAAACAGCGATTGATGAAAAAGCGGACATCATCGGCTTAAGCGGTTTGATCACACCTTCCCTTGACGAAATGGAATACTTCTTAGGCGAAATGAACCGCTTGAACTTGAACATTCCGGTGCTTATCGGCGGTGCAACCACTTCTAAAGAACATACCGCCATTAAGCTCTACCCGAAATATAAGCACGAAGTGATTTACACCACCAATGCCTCTCGTGCGGTAACGGTTTGTGCCGCCTTGATGAACCCTGACACCAAAGCGGAACTCTGGGAACGGATGAAAAAAGAGTACGAGCAAATTCAAGATGCCTTTGCCAACAAAAAAGCCCCTCGCAAACAGTTACCGATTGAAGTGGCTCGCAAAAATGCCTTTGATGCGTTCAGTGGCGAATGGACGGATTATCAAGTGCCAACGCCGAAACAAACGGGCATTGTGGAATATAAAAACGTACCGATTGCGACCTTACGAAAATTTATCGACTGGTCGCCGTTCTTCCGTTTATGGGGCTTAATGGGCGGCTATCCTGATGCCTTCGACTACCCTGAAGGCGGTGAAGAGGCCCGCCGAGTGTGGAATGATGCCCAAAAAGTGTTGGACGAATTAGAGCAAAATCACAAGCTCAACCCAAGCGGCATTATGGGGATTTTCCCTGCCAACAGCGTAGGCGATGATATTGAAATCTATCAAAATTCCGACCGCACTTTAGTGGCAGGCAAAGTCTATAACCTCCGCCAACAAAGCGAACGCGGCAGAAACAGCAAAAGCCCGTACAACCTTTGTTTGAGCGACTTTATCGCCAGCAAAGCGAGCGGTAAACAAGACTGGTTCGGTATGTTCGCCGTCTGTGCAGGGATTGAAGAACACGACTTAGTGGATGGCTACAAAGCCGCAGGGGACGACTACAACGCCATTCTATTGCAAGCAGTCAGCGACCGTTTAGCCGAAGCAATGGCGGAATATCTACACTTTGAATTACGCACCAAAGTTTGGGGCTACAGCCACGAAACCTTAGACAACGACCGCCTAATCCGTGAAGAATATATCGGCATCCGCCCTGCTCCGGGCTACCCAAGCTGTCCTGAACACACGGAAAAACAGCTCATCTGGGATTTACTGGAAGTGGAACAACGCATCGGCATGAAACTCACCGAAAGCTACGCCATGTGGCCGGCGGCATCTGTCTGCGGTTGGTACTTCACTCACCCTGCGAGTAACTATTTTACCCTTGGTCGCATCGATGAAGATCAAGCGGTGGATTATGCAAAACGCAAAGGATGGAATGAGAGAGAAATGGTGAAGTGGCTGGGTGTGGCGATGAAGTAGGGATGTAGGGTGCGCCTTGCAAACAAACGGTTGGATTTTGTTAAATATTTGCAAAATCATTCGTAGGATCGGAGGGTATCCCCGAATGAACCTATATCAGGATAACTATTTAATAGCACATATTTTAAAGTCTGTATTTTAGGTATAAAATATACTGCATTTTAACAATAGGAGGAGGCATGCTTAATAAATTCTCACGCTTCATCCTTACTGCAAGTAGTGTTTCACCTGTATGCGGAACAGTTGCATTTCTTATTTGGGTAAAAAAAGATAATTCTTGGAATTTTTTCGAAAATTTATTTTCTTGGAAGTTAAACAATAATGAGCTTCTATTTTTTATATCAATAGCATTAGTTTTGATCTTTTCTTTGCTATTTCCTATAATTTTTTTCTATGCAAAAAAAGAAGAGCGATGGAACCATCCAACAGAAATAAAAATTACAGCAATTCGCTCAAAAAACAATGAAATGACTAGCTATTTATTAGGTTATTTATTTCCATTAATAGCTGGGGGGGATTTATTTTCAAATATTGAAATAGCTCTTTTCTTTTATATATTTATGTTCTTTGCAGTATGGTTTTCTGATTCATATGGATTTAACCCTATTTTAGCATTGAAAGGATATAAATTTTATGAAGCTGATTGTTCCAATGGTATTGAAATTACATTGATAGCCAAAGGTACTGTAAAAGACTTAGATCAAGAGATGCGAATGGTGCAAATAACTGATTATGCTTACATGCAAATAAAGGATTAACAATGAAATTTTTTGCAATTTTAGAAAATGGTCGATTTGCTTCTCGAATAATGAGATTTAAATTGGATCAAACAGCTGAAAATTTAATGAAGAATGTAATAGATAATGGTATGACCAAATTTGAATTAGTAGATTCTGAAATTCCATTTTCAGCTGATTATACGCCTAGTCAAAATGAAATTTTTATTATTGATGGATTTGATAGTGAAGTTAATTTGCAAGCACTTCTAACTAATCCTAATAGTATTCAGATATTAGAATTATCTAATAAACAGGATAATATTTCACTAAACGATATTGTTGGTATTATTGCAACGGATGATATAAATAAACGTTTCATAATTCAATATTTTGAAAAAAGGAATATTATTGAATTATCAAGATCTATTATTCAAAGAAAAATAAACAATAAATATGAATTTGTTGCAGCGACGTCTAACGGTATCTCTCTTCCTACAGATGTGATTGCAGTTATTGATAGTTCAAATAAATTAAAATTTAAATCTTTTCAGCGGTTAAGACACATATTTAATATGGATAAATATTTTAAAGAGGCTACTGATGAGGAGCTTAATGAATTTATTGTGAATTGTTCTAAGTTAGAAGCAACTCAAGGTTTCGAAATAGAAAGAATTGATGATACAACTATTCGTAAAAAGATCACTATTATCAATAAAAGTGGTGTGTTAGAAAATTATAGTGTTGACGAACTGAAAAAAGCTGCTGAAAAAGTAGGGTATCCTTTACCGCTAAACTCGCAAGAAAATAAAATCCAGTTGCCAAATAACAAGAAACAATTCAAGGATCTTTTACAATTTTTAAGCTCTAATATTTACGAGGATCCTATATCTCATACAACTCGCATTACAAATTCTAGTCGTCCTTATAGTAGTTAATTACATCTAGTTATGGGTGGGATAAGCTCAACCCTACGATGATAATGGAAGTTGATTTCCAATTTAAGGACTTTTATCCCAAATTGGAAATCAACTTCCATTTTTGCAATCTTGCTCGAATTCAAACCTTATACTGGAGGATTTGCAAAATTTCAGCCAAATCTGACCACTTGTATAGCTAATGATTCATCGGTGTAATAGACAAATTTGTTACT
Organism: uncultured Actinobacillus sp.; assembly: GCA_963539805.1. Classification (GTDB taxonomy): domain Bacteria; phylum Pseudomonadota; class Gammaproteobacteria; order Enterobacterales; family Pasteurellaceae; genus Exercitatus. Next base: position 211,720 of record CAUTMS010000002.1, read on the forward strand.
AAAAGAGGAAAAATCGTCAAACACCAAAATCAATTTTTACGATCTCGCTCGAAAAATTTCACATTACCATTCGACAATCAGGTTGTAAGCGGTTAAATTTATCCAAAATTTTGCAAGAGAAATTTACGAATAAACTTATTCACAATAGCACCGCTGAATTTCTGATTTTTACCAATCAAGCTGGTGCTCAAAGTATTAAAGTGCGGTATGAAGAATGATGAATTGAAAGATTTAGGAGCGATTGTCAATACGTTTTTAGATTTAGCTGAACGCCGTGCTAGACGACAAATTCCAATGACGATGGAAGATTGGGCAAAACGGTTGGATATTTTCTTAAATGCGGATGAATTACCCATTTTAGATAGCAAAGGAAAGATCAGTTTTGATGAAGCAAAATTATATGCCGAAACGGAATTTGAAAAATACCGAGTTATTCAAGATCGTAATTTTGAAAGCGATTTTGATCGTTTGTTGAAAAATCAGTCTAAGTCTTAGAGCATCACTAATATGCTCCCCCACACACATTTACATCGCCACAGGTAGTTAAGTGGCTTGGGGGGCGATGAAATAAAAATGTAGGGTACGTGTGAACGCATTCAATCAGGTTGGATTTTGCTAAAAATTTGCAAATATCCTTCTTATTTACGGCTAATTGTTAAACTAAAAAATGCTATGCTAAAAAAGACACCACAAAATCACGCTTGGTCTAGAGAATATCCAGCTCAATTAGAATGGAGAAATATTCTAAAAGTAGTAAAAAATCCCAATAATATATTTACCCTAATAATTCTTATTATTCTTTTTATATTTGGTGTACAAATAACCTTAAGTGTTTATGAGATAACAATATTATCTAATAATAAAGCTATTTTTGGAATATGTTTTTTACCATTACTAATTTTTAGTATGTTTATATTTCATAAGCTTGCAAAGAAAAATATAACTGCACAACTCAAGTATTACGAGATTAATAATATCCAAGAGCCTACACTAGAACAGGCTCAAGCATTACAACTACTTTTATGTCTTGATTATAATCTGGCACATTGGAATGAAACTCTAGAATATTACCCTATGCTAGAAAAAACAAATACCCAAGACTTTGGTGGATTTATGGTCAGCTCTGTAGAACGAGAAAGGCATAAATTACACGAAACTTGGGGTGTTTTATTAGAGAAAGAATATCATCAGCTCATAGAAATGATGTTTACAAATGGGGTTATGACTGCCAAATTTCTTTATAAATATATTCTTGATGATGATGGTATTCAAAGACTTTCTAAACTAAGTTCCATTCCTGAAAAACAAATATATAGCTACATTAATCCTAATAATAGAAATGAAAGAAAGCTACTTTGGGGATATGAATTTGTAAATGTTATTTGTGTTAGTCGTCAAGCCTATATGGCTCAAATTATCTCTGAAGATGTTGCTTGGAGCAATATTTTAAAAGCCTCATCCTATATTCATACTTTATTTGATGACTTTGATGATTTTTATCAAAATTATATTTTAGGTAATTCTGTTAGTTTTGAATCTATAGAAAAGGCAAATGAACGTTGGAATGAATATTTAGAATACCAAAATAACTGTAATTGGCGATTTAAAAATCTAAGCTGGCATAAACAAAATGTAGAGTTGCCTGAAATTGTTTATACCGCATATTCTACTGCCATTGATAATATTAGCCAAAGTTATGAACCAGAAGAAAATGAGCCAAGACAAAAAATAGGCTTTATTTAGCATTATTAAAACCCAACTTAATCCAGCGGAGCCAGCACTATGCGTAACCCACGGCGTGAACCGTGGGCATTCACAAGCGGTCATTTTACGATCTTCATCGAAAAATCTCACTTTTCCATTCGACAATCACGCCACAAGCGGTTACATTTATTCAAAAATTTGCAAGGAAAATCTATGACTAAACTTATCCGTAACAGCACTGCTGAATTTTTGATTTTTACCAATCAAGCTGGCGATTAGAGCATTGAAGTGCGGTATGAAAATAACGAAATTTGGCTTGCTCAAAAGCGAATTGCTGAACTTTTTGAATGCTCTAGTGATAATGTGTCGCTACATTTAAAGAATATCTTTAAATCAGGAGAACTTAACCCTCTTTCAGTTATCGAGATTTTCTTGGTAACTGCCATAGACGGTAAAAATTACAACACTAAACACTATATTTGCCTACGGATGAAATCCATTTGCATTTGCATTTGCATTTGCAATGCAGTCACTTTACCCAAATTTTGGCAAGCAATTTTTATTCTTCCAACAACCAATCCACAATATATTTCACTTGCACGCCATTAATTTCATTTTGCTCGTAATATCTGCCTGTAATTAGGATTTTTTTATAGTTGTCTTTAATATGTAACAAATTATCCGTTTCATGGGTATTGTCAGGGATTTCAAATGCCACTTGCACATATAGAATTTCATCGGCTTTGCGGGCAATAAAGTCAATTTCTTTGCTGTCTAATTTGCCCACATCAACCGTATAACCACGGCGTAGTAGCTCGATAAATACGATATTTTCCAAACGGTTTGCGTAATTCGCCCCTTTTTTACCAATAGCGTGACGTCTTAAACCGTTATCCACAATAAAATATTTCGCATTGGTTTTTAAATAGCCTTTGCCACGAATATCATATTGTTTCGCTTTATAAAATAAGAATGCATTTTCTAATAAATCCAAGTATTTACTGATAGTATGATTGGAAGTTGGTACACGTTCAGACGTGAGTGTATTGCTTATTTTGGTCGGATTCACCAACTGCCCGACGTTATCCGCCAAAAATAAAATTACACTTTTTAAAATATGTGTATCTTTTACCCCTGCACGGTGTGCAATGTCGTTTAATACAATGGAATCAAAAATGCCTGAAAGAATGGTGTCTTTCAGTGGCTCATCCGCCATCACAACGCTTGGAAAACCGCCATACTGTTCATATTCTTGATATAATTTATCCACCATTCGAGAATGGCTATCCACATTTTTAGCAAGCAGAAACTCTTTAAAAGAAAGCGGATAAATTTTAATTTCCACATATCGACCACTAAGCAACGTCGCCAATTCGCCCGAAAGCAAGTTAGCGTTTGAACCTGTAATCACGATATCAGCATTAAAACTCACTCGAATGGCATTGATTATTTTCTGCCAACCTTCCACAAATTGGATCTCATCAATCAGAAAGTAGATTTTATCTTTAGAATCAGGCAATTTTTCTTGAATAAGTAATTGAAAATCGTCAGCATCTTTGATCCGTTGATATTCAAAACTTTCAAAATTGAGATAAATAATATTTTCAACCGCAATTCCTTTGCCCTGTAGATAGTCTCGATATTGCATTAGCAACACCGATTTCCCTGATCGACGAACACCTGTAATCACTTTGATAAAATCAGTATCTTTAAATTGAATGAGTTCTTGTAGATAGTTTTCACGCAAAATCATATTTTTACCTATTGGAAGTACAGTTCCTATTTTCATAAATTATACACAAATTGGAAATTGATTTCCAATTATTTAAAAATGAGATTAAAATGGAAATAAACTTCCAATTTTATAGGGGGACGTTTTAGGTCAAGAATAATATAGAGCCTCTAGTACAAAAATCCTACATTTCCATTCGACAATCCCCCCACAAGCGGTTACATTTACTCAACATTTTGCAAACTAAAAAACAAGATATTAACCCAATGCAAACACCCCACATCTACATCGGCACGGGCGGTTATAGCGATACAGATTTAGTCGGTACGCTCTATCCGTTTGGGACGGACAAAGCGGATTTTTTGTCGGTTTACAGCCAACATTACGATACCGTTGAGATCAACAGTACCTTTCACGCCCCGATTGGCTATAAGGCAGTGCAAGGGATGTTAGAAAAGGCGGAAGGGCGGTTACAATTTTCGGTGAAACTTCATCAAGATTTTAGCCATAAACGCACCGCCACCGCCGATCAGGCTCGGGCGTTTTTGGACGCATTGCAACCATTGCAGGATAGCCATTGTTTAGCCAATTTATTTGTTCAATTCCCAAGCAGTTTTGAGCGTCATCACGCCAACCGTTACTATCTGGCGGAATTGGTGTCGTGGTTTAGTGATTACCCGCTTGCCATTGAGTTTCGCCACGCCAGTTGGCATACGCAGTCGGTGTGGGATTATTTTCACGGTAAGGAAAATCTGATTTGGTGCAATGTGGATTATCCGCAGAATATCGGCTTGCCAGCTTTTCAGTTTTATGCGAACCAACGTACCGCTTACTTACGATTACACGGTCGCAATCCCCATTGGTGGAAAGCCCAATCGGCACAAGAACGCCACGATTATCGTTATAGCAAAACCGAATTACAACAACTGGCGGCATTGTTAAATCAACGAAAAGCGGAATTCGATCAGCTTTATCTTTACTTTCAAAACACCACCAACAGCCATTCGTTCTACAATATCGCAAGTTTGAAAGGCTATTTGGTAAACTATGCATTTAAAGTGAAAGCAACACCTGAGTTTTTAGTTGGACAACAGAGTTTGTTTTGATTAACAGTTATCCCCAGATGGCGTAAAACGTCTATGTTTCTCCTTCTGGGGCTTGCCTTCTAGGTAGAGCATAATCGTATCATATCTATGAAACGAAACATAACTTGCACCAACGAAGCAACACTATGCGTAACCCTCGGTGCAAACCGTGGGTATTTACAATCGGTCTGTTTCGTCCAAAACTTCGCAAAATCAGCCTTTACTCATCTCACAATCAATCTGTTGATCAAATACGATTTTTCAGTCTGAAGATCCCTAAAATTCATTCGACCACATTATAAACAGTGAAATTTGCGACATTTATCACATTTTTAATTTATCACATATGATACGGTTAATTTGTATTATATCATTGCAAAACATATAACACATAACTAATACAATGAGGTGACAACATGAGCGAACAGCAAATATCTAAAAGACTTTTACTCAAAGGCAGCATTGCAGCAATTATAAGTAGCGGACTTATTTCTTTGGCAAATGCGTCTTCCGGCTCAAACGGGAAAGCGCAAAGTCAAAAAACGGAAAAACTTTCAACTTCCCCGGGAAATAAAGCGTCATGGCAAACTTATGAAGAAATTCTAGCCAGAATCAAAGAACCTGTATTTAAAGATACGACTTATAATATTGCCGATCACGGCGCCAAGCCAAATGAAGACATTAGCGAAATTCTCCGTGTATTAATTAATCAATGTAGTGAAAACGGCGGTGGTACAGTTGTCATACCAAATAACACTTATTACTGCGGTCCCATTGAGCTAAAAAGCAATACACACCTACATTTACTTGACGGCGCCGTGATCAAATTCTCTACCGACCCGCAAAAATATAAAAATGTCATGACGCGCTGGGAAGGAGTGGAATGCTTTAACTACTCTCCTCTCATTTATGCCTACCAACAGAAAAATATCGCCGTAACCGGCAACGGCAAACTGGACGGGCAGGCTACCTTTGATAATTGGTGGAGCTGGAATAACAAAAAAGCCACTGTTTTGCAAAAAGAAGATCGCAACAAGCTGTTTGCCATGGCTGAAAACAATGTGCCGGTAGAACAACGGATTTTTGGTGTCGGGCATTTTCTGCGTCCGAATTTCATTCAGCCTTATGAGTGCGAAAACATTTTGATTGCGGATGTCACCATCCTGAATTCGCCGATGTGGGAAGTGCATCCGGTGCGAAGTAAAAATATCATCGTCAGAAACCTGAAAATTAATACGCACGGTCCAAATAATGACGGATGCGATCCGGAAAGCTGTCAAGATGTATTGATTGAAAATTGTATGTTCAATACCGGCGATGACTGTATCGCGATAAAATCAGGGCGTAATAATGACGGACGCCGTGTAAATATTCCTTCTGACGGGATTATCGTAAGAAACTGTAAAATGGTGGACGGGCACGGCGGCGTTGTGCTAGGCAGTGAATGTTCCGGTCATATCCGAAACGTATTTGTCGAAAATTGCGAAATGGACAGCCCGCACCTATCCCGTGCCATACGCTTTAAAAACAACGCGGTACGTGGCGGCATATTGGAAAACGTTTTTGTCCGAAATGTTAAAGTCGGACAAGTCAGTGAGGCTTTTTTAACGATTGATCTACTGTATGAAGAAGGCAGCAAGGGGAATTATCCGCCTATAGTTCGTCACGTTTCCGTACAAAACAGTACCTCCGAAGCCGGCCCGAGAGTCAATTTTATTATTGATTTTGAGGGCGCCGTTATTGATGAAATCAAATATGAAAACTGTCATTTTAAAAATCTGACCGAACCTGACGTGATTTCCACTTCCGGTACGATTATCCTGACTAATACGAAGCAGGAAGCAAAACGAAAAGCAGAGAGCAAAGATCAGGCGGGTAAACTTTAAGCTCGGTTACACACAAAAATAACGCGTGTAGATAACATACGAAAATATGCTATTTGATTTTATCATTAGTGGCTTTAGTTTCTTTCTCTCCATGGCACAAGTATCGGATTAGCTCTGCTTGTGCCATGACAAACGGTCGGTTTCAGCTAAAAATTTGTAAATTCCATAGAAGAAGAAACTCTCATGGTTTATTGCGATTAGCCCGTTCAAGTATGCTCCTTGACATTTTTAAACCCAAACGCTAGTCAATCACTTAACGGGTTCTAACCCCAACAAAATCTGTTTTGCATTTTCAGTGCTTAAATCGTAGTGATAATATTTCTTGTAAAACGCCTGAGTTTTTTTCACCATATCAACATCAGCAAATCTTTCCGGATAAAACAGTTTTGCCGCCCATAATAATTGTAGCGCTTCTTCACCGCTGTAACGATCCCAAGAGAATGTCCCTAACGGATTGGAAAAAACTCTTCCGTTTTTGACCGCACTTATGTTTGCCCAAAGCGGAGCTTTTTTAATTTGTTCGACACCTTTCACCGCGCCGGAACTACCGACAATAATAATGTCCGGATCGGCTTTAACGATTTCTTCAGCATTGACTTCCACTACGTTAGCCTGTTCCGGAAAAGCATTTCGCGCCCCTGTTTTCGCCAACCATTCCCCGATAATGGACTTTCCGCCGTCTATTTTATATAAATTACTGCCGTTAAAAATATGCAACACCACCGGACGTTGCTCATCTTTAATGTCCTTCAGGCGTTCTTTCACAAACTGTAAATTAGACTCCAACTCTTTGATATATTCCTCTGCGATTTGCGGCGCTTGATCGCCGATTACCTCTGCTGTAATTCGTACGGTGCGCTTCAAACCTTCGAAGTCTTGGAAACTAACATGCACACCCTTTATCCCTGCTCGCTCCGCTTCTTGTATCATTGCCGCATTTGATGCCAGCACCACATCGGGTTTTGTTGCCAGTAATTCTTCCAATTGCACTGTTTGTCCGTTGGTCAAAACCGGAACTTGACTAATATGCGGAGATACCTTGGCAAACCAAGGATTATTTTTAATCGTATCTACGGTTCCTACCAATTTATTTGCCCCGCCTAACATCAAAACGATCTGATTATTAGCGGGCCATAAATTCACAATACGTTGTACATTGTCCGGTATATCTATTTGTTTACCGTTAATATCAGTAACGGTTCTTGCCATAACCGAAGCGGAAGCCAGCGTTACGGATAAACAAAACGTTGCGATAATTTTGTTAAATTTCATCAATAATTTCTCCTATATGTCGCTGATTGCGCAGATTTTTCTTTTTAACTCAGGAACATTAATGAGCTTAAGTTCCGTATGATAAAGTGCGGTCAGATTTTCTTCCGAAATAATTTCCATTGTATTTCCCACAGTGAGTTTTCCTTTATCCGTTAAAATCGCCACCTTGCTCTGCGGCAATTTACTGTGCAGCAGCATCGGGTGATCGGGATTATGGGTTGTCATAATAATGGAAAAACCTTGCTCCGCTAATTCTTTAATCAGCGTAAGCGTTTTAAATACATTGCCGTAATCTAATGCGGAAGTCGGCTCGTCAAACAGAATCAGTTTCGGCTGTTGAACTAAAACCTTAGCGATATTAACCAGCTGTTTTTGTCCCCCGCTGAGTTGCATATAAATATGTTCCGCCAAATGCAAAATGCCGAGTTTACATAAGGCTTCATCCACCAATTGATAATCATGCGACGTCGGTTTATTAAATAAAGATAAATGAGCGGCTCGGCCCAATACGACATAATCCCGAACATTATATTGATAGGTTTCCAGCGGCTGCTGAGCCACATAAGCGATTTGGCGGGCAATCTGTTTGGCGGACAATTGCGCCAAATTTTGATTATTTAATAAAATTTGACCGCACTTTGGCGTTAATAATCCGGCGATACAATTCAACAATGTAGATTTCCCCGTGCCGTTAGAGCCTAAAATGGTTAATAATTCTCCCTGTTCTAATTCAAGGTTGATACCTTGCAACAACGGGGTTTTGCCATTATGTTGAAAATATAATTGACTGACTTTTAGCATTAGTTCAATACCCGTTGTTTAATTAAAATCCAAGCGAAAAACGGCGCACCGATAAAGCCGGTTAGGATACCGAGCGGGATTTCCTGAATATGCAAATTACGCGCCAGGGTATCGATAATTAATAAGAAAAGCGCGCCGATTAACGCGGCAAGCGGTAAGGTTCGTAAATTATTATCGCCGATCAATAAACGCGCTAAATGCGGAATCACCAAGCCGATCCAACCGATAGTACCGCTTAAGCATACGGCTGAAGCTGTCAATAGCGTAGAACAAAAAATCATGAGGTTACGCTCTAATTTAATATTTGCCCCCATTAATTTTGCCTCCCGTTCACCGAGCGAGAGCAAGTTTATCCGCCAACGCAATGCAAATAATATAGCGGATGTTATCAACATAACGGGCGCAAATGCGGCTAAATTATCATAAGTCGACTTCGTTAAACTGCCGAGTTGCCAATAAACGATGTCCGCCAACTGAGTTTCGGGATCCGCCAAATATTTGATCAAGCCTAACAGCGCCCCCATAAATCCGCCGACGATAATTCCCGACAATACTAAAATGATCATACTTTCACGACGAACTAATTTCGGCAATGTCATTGTAAGCGTGACAGCCAGTAAACCGCCGAAAAACGCAAATCCCTGAATAAAGACTGTGCCGAATCCGAATAAAATTGCAGTTGACGCACCGATACAAGCACCACCCGAAACACCAAGCAAATCGGGAGAAACTAACGGATTACGGAATACGCCTTGATAAGTCGTACCGGCAACGGCAAGCGCGGAACCCACTAAAAGTGCGGTCAAAATTCGCGGTAATCTGAGGTTAAAAATGACATTCTGTTGCGTAATATCATTATTTTGTCGTAACAGCACATCAATAACATCCACCAACGGAACGGATAGTCGCCCGACCGAAAGTGCCGTCAAACACAATATCACTAACATTACGGTCAACAGAATCAGGCTAACATGGTATTTCGACATCAAACAACTCCCTAATAAAAATCAAAAGATTTGTACCGTTTGTATGCGGATCTTTTATTCGCAATTAAACGAAGCTAGAACATATAACGCAAGTTCGCAAAATAAGCTCTGCCCCGTTCGTTATAAGTACGGGCGGTGGTTGCGTTGCGATAAATTCGTTTATCGAAAATGTTGTTCACACCTACTCGCAAACTAAAATTATCATTAAATTTATAACCGACATTGGCGCTCCAAATGCTATAACTGCCTAACTGAAACTGGCTCACTAAGCTTTCGCCGGTGTTATAAATAACCTGCATAAAGTTTTCCGCATTTTCCACTGTTTTTTGTCTGCCATAACGCGTATAAGTGGTATTGAAATCCCATTTATCGGTAACCTGCCAATTCAATGTGCTGTTAATCGTATATTTCGGTACGATAGAAATCGGATTACCGGTTTCTTTATTCTTATTTTTAATCATATAAGTAAAGTTTGTACTCCAATTTAGTGCACCGTTCAGGAACGGCAACGTTATGTTCCCTTCAAGCCCTTCAAGTAACGCACGTTTTGCATTGCCCCAACGATAAACATTGGTTGCGGTGTAGTTACGGTAAATCGCTGATCCCGTTCCGGTATTTTCCGAACGAATTTCTCGTAAATAACCGCCTGTCGGTCCGTCAATGGTGCCGATAAATTCGCCGTTAGACACGATTTTATTGCGATAATCGTTGTGAAAATAAGCAAGTGAGAATAGCGTGCCGTCATTTTCATATTCAAAACCGATTTCTTTATTCCAGCTGGTTTCGGGCTTAATATTTTCGTTACCTAAAAAGTAGCAGGCTCTTCCCCAATCAAAACCGCCCGCATTGCTGTTGGTATAAGGATCGGTGCGAGTACCGGATCCGCCCGTGGCATTAACGGCATTTGGATTCGTCCATGTATTGGCAGAGTCAATCGGGCAACCGTTACTTGCATTAATTAGCAAGTAATTAGGCGATGATTGATAAAGATTTGGCGCCTTATAAGCACGAGCAACGCCGCCTTTTAATTTCCAATTTTCTGTGACTTGATGAGAAAAATTAAGTGACGGACTCCAGTTTGGATCGGAATTCGTGCTGTAATCAAAGCGCACTCCGGGCGTCAAAATGGTTTTATTGTCAGGTAATAAAATATTGTCTTCCAGAAAAACCGCATATTCATTTTGTGAGACTTTTCCGCTACGATTTGTGTTGGATAACCATGGAATAACACCGTAACCTGACATAGTCTGTGTCATTGAGGCAGCATCGTTCAATTCGGAACGAGAGGCCTCCATACCAATCGTTGCCGTATGTACGGTGCCGCCTAAAGTAAACGGAATATACAATTCGTTACTAAAACGATAATTTCTAAGAAGCCCTACCGATTTTTCCAATCCGTTATAGGCGCCTTCCGTACTCCCCAGCAGACCTTCCGGATAATGATAGTTTCTTGTTTGATCAAAAGTGAAATAGGTACGGTTATCAAAACTTCCCCATTTCCCTTCATGGGTTAAGCTATAACTCTGGCGATATAAAGTAGATGTCTCCGCCCGTTGTAAGGCAAGGTTATTACTAATAGCCTGCGGACCGGCCACCAATACAGAACTATTTTGTGTATCACCGTTATAAATGTTTCCTTGACGACTATAAGACGCATCAAACGTTAATTTCTGATCCGGCGTGATATTCCACACTAACTGCCCGGCAATATCCTTATTTTTCACCCCTTCACGTCCCGCGTAAATGGTATTGGATGTCGTGGCGGCACTGTTGACTTGCGCCGTTTCACGCGCATTGATATTCATATCATCCGCATCGGTTCTGGCCAAATTACCATATAAGCGAAAACCTAATACATCCTTAACTAGCGGGCCGCTAAAATTAAAGCCGAAACGATTGGTATAGCCTTCTTTGCTGTCTTCAGGCTGCTCCGTATAAAAATTTAAGCTACCGTGATATTCTTTCGTCGGCGATTTGGTTTTAATATTGACCACACCGCCCATTGCGCCCGAGCCATAACGAGCCGCCGCCGGGCCGCGAATAACTTCAATACTCTCAATCGCCTCCACCGGAACCCAGTTAGTATCGCCACGGGTATTACGCGTACCATTACGTCCATAACGTTCCGAATTTCGTGATTTTACCGGTTTACTGTCTACCAAAATCAACGTGTTTTCGGGACCCATCGCACGAATATCTACTTGACGTTTATTACCGCGCGCGCCGCCGGGTGAGTTGGTACTCAACGTTACCCCGGGTTGTTTCGCAATAATTTCGGAAACGTCATTTTCTACCGGATTTTGTTCAAGTTCTTTTTCATTAATCACGGATACGCCTAAAGACTGTTTAACCTGTTCTTCTGCCGTAACGCTGATTACATCAAGCTCTGTCGTTTCTTCCGCAGAACTTACTGACGAGATTAATGCCAGGCCGATTAAGCTGAGTTTAAGTTTTTTCATTGGTTATCCTTAGATGAAAGAATAAAAGTGCGGTCAAAATATGAAGCGTTTTTTTGATAACACTCCGGTGCAAAATCGGAGTAAATCTACCACAAAAATCATTCGTTGTATAATTAGTTTTATAATAAAAAGGGGAATTTAACTTAGGCGTGCAACGCTTTTAAAAACCAGATGTCACTCGGGCGGGACTATATATTGGGTGTTTTGCTGAGATAATTTTGTGCTTAATCATTGACTTGCGACATTCAATAATTCCGGCAATTTCATTCTGCATTTCGTCCCGGAATGCAAAAGTAAAAAGCGTGAAATTTTGCAAATTAAGCGTTGTAGAGAAATGCATATCCTTGCACTCTCAATAATTTAAGCTATCATAATCCGGTCAAATTTTAACTATCTTCACGGAATTTTAATTATGAATAAACTAAAACTTATTTTATTGACATCAGCCCTTACCGCTTTATGCGCTTGTGCGCCTAAACCGACCGTGCCGGTGAAAACGGGCTATTTAAAGGATGATATTAGTCCGACGGAATTACAAAATGCCACCAACTATAAACGTTATTATTACACTTGCCGCAACTTTGAAACGGGCGCCGATTCTTACTTATCTACCTATTTTCCGCTTTCGCGAGAAAGCCGCATGAAGGATAATTTTGGAATCTATTTCCAGTTAGACGGCGACAAAGCCCTGCCGCTTGATCACATTGAAAATAAACCGCTTAATGCGCAAGCTTCCCGTTTTGAAGTCACATATCGCTCATACCGTCCGATTCAAGGCGATTATATTGATTTAGTTGCGCATGAACACAGTTCGGTTTACTACAAAAATCATCAGGGAATGCGGATGCCTTGGCTGGATTGTCGGGAAGGTTAAATATGACTGAAATCGGAACAGCCGTTTGACTGTAAATCAAACGGCTGTTTTCGGTTTATGCTTAAGCCATTTTCTCGATAGCAAAAATTTCTCTCTTTGCCTGATTCATTTTAACTTTCACACCGAACGCTTTGGCCAGATTTTCTTCATTTAATACCGCTTGTGTTGCACCGTTGGCAAGCACTTTGCCTTGATTTAACAAAATAATTTCATCACAAAAACGATAGGCTAAATCCAAATGGTGAATGGCGACCACGCAGGTTTTCTGCGGCGTAAGGAATTTTAGTTGCTCCATCACATCGATTTGATAATAAGGATCGAGCGACGCAATGGGTTCATCGGCAAGCAATAACGGGGCTTGTTTGATGCAACAACGCGCCAGTTGCACACGGGCTTTTTCGCCGCCGGAAAGTTGTTGAAACGGTTTTTCGAGTAAATGTGAAAGAAAAAACTGTTCGGAAATCGACCGCACTTTTGCCGATTCGTCTTTCGTTGGCGTTGCCAAACCGAGCGCGATGACGTCATAAACCGACAAATCCCAATGAATCCGGGTATTTTGAGCGAAGTAAGCGAGCCGTTCGCTTTTCTGTTTGGCGCTCATTTCCGACAATTTGTCATTTCCAAGCCAAATCTCACCGCTTGTAAGCGGTAAGATCCCCGCAATACTTTTCAATAACGTCGATTTTCCCGCGCCGTTTGCGCCCATAATGCCAATGAGTTTGCCTTGCGGGATTCGGCAGCTGATATTGGATAAACCGAATGAAAGACTGACATTTTCCAGTTTAATCATTTGCCATTCTCCGTTGTTGCGTCAATAAAATCCAAATCAAAAACGGCGCGCCGATGATTGCCGTGAGCGTGCCCACATAAATATGGGAAAAAAACGGGATATACAAAATGCAAAGATCGGCAATCAGCAGAATCAATGCGCCAATTAAACCGCTTGTGAGATAAAGCTGAGAAGGGCGTTTTTTCAGGATAATACGAGCCAAATGCGGAGCGATTAAGCCGATAAAGCCGATGGTTCCTGTTTGCGGAATGGTGGCGCCAACCAGTAATGCCACGCCCAAAGTAGTGATAAAAAAGCTGCGTTTCGGATCAATGCCCATTGTACCGGCGGTTTCTTCGCCAAAGGTGAGTAAATCAAGATAGCGCCGTTGTCGATAAAGACAAAATAAGCCGAGTAGAATAATCGGTAATGAAATCAATAAAGTATCCGATTTTGCCCACACTAACGAGCCTTGCAGCCAGCGGTAAAGTTCCGCCAACGCCCACGGACTTTCGGCATTCGACAGCAATAACGCAATCGCTGAACCCAGTAACATATTGACCGCCAAACCGCTCAAAATCATCATGGTTGTGCCGTGATTTTTGGCAATCAGATAAACCGACAGAAAGCTTAATAACGCCCCAAGCACCCCGCCAATCAGTAAAAAGGTGAACGGCACGGAAAAATAATACAGAATAAAGACGCTTGCCGTCGTCGCGCCGTTCGCACTGCCAAGCAATCCCGGGCTTGCCAACGGATTTTGGAAAATCCCCTGCATCGCATTGCCTGCCACCGCTAAACTCGCGCCCGTCAGAACGGCCAGTAAAATGCGCGGCAGACGAATGTCCCACAGCACCAGCGGGCGCATATCGGTGATAATGCCTTCGGCATTTTTTAAGGCGGAAAAATGGCCAAGATCATGCCAGCTTGCCAGACTGATAATAAGAATCAGCAGAACAAAAAGTGAGCTGTTTAATTTGATGATTTTATTCATTTTTTTCCTTTGACTGTCGATAAATTGCCTCCGCTCCTTGCCAAAGGCCGTGATCAAAGCAATAAGTATATTTCATCGGAAGCTCAAAGTGCGGTCGATTTTTAAAGAGTTTTTTCAATAACGGATGAGAAAACAGCTCCGCCCGTTCGTTGTAACCTTGCTTATCCGTTAATGAAATCAGCACGTTCGGCTGGCTTAGCACCACTTTTTCGAGGGAAAAATTCTGCGGCGTTAAGGGCGTTTTCAACGGGCTTAAACCGAGCAATTGCAATAAGGTTTGATAGTTGGGTTGCCGCGTGTCCGCCACGCCCGTTTCGGATAAAATTAACGTATCGGTAAACGATTGATTTAACCTAGTATTTTGATATTTTAAGATTGTAACAAGTTGCTCCGCTTTAGCTTGATTATCCGTCAATTTACCAAGCTGTAAAATCAGGTCAAACAGTTGTTCGGGCGTTTGCGGGCTGTCGTTAATGGGAATAATGTTTACGCCGAGTTTTTTAAGATCCGCCGTCAGTTGCGGATAAAAATATTCGTTAATCAGCACGGTTTTATCCAAATACGGCAATAATCGGCTTAATTCCGGCTCAAGCACGGGCTTATCCTGATTGAATTTATCCAACATCATCAAAGGATTTTTAGAATAAGGCGACATTGCCGCAATTTGCTCGGGGCGGGCAAGTTCCGCCAGCAAACGATCACTGCAAAGCGTGAGAGAAATAAACTGTTCTTGAGCATAAACCGTACTTGACAACAAAAGTGCGGTCACAAAAAGCAACGCTTTTTGAACGTTGGCTTTGCCAACGGTGGCGAAGCCATAAGTAATCGCACCGGCGATTACGCATAAAAATTTAAACGTTTTTTGCATTGAATAATTACACGTGGCAAAACGAGCGGGAATGATCCCGCCCTAAGATTAGAAACCGCCTTTTAAGCCGACATAAACATGACGGCCCTCTTGTCCGTAACCTACGGTGTGCTCGTATTTTTTATCAAACACATTGTTTAGATTGGCATAGACATTCAAATTTTTCGTGAGTTGGTAATTCACGCCAAGATTTAATAAGGTATACGACGGTAATTTAACGCGCGACGACAAATAAGCGGATTCGTCATAGTAACTATCAAAACGTTTACCTACGTACGCAATATTGGCATCGGCGCCCCATTGCTCGGTAATTTGGTACGCAATTCCCGCATTTGCCGTGTGTTTCGGACGACGAATCAACGCCATGCCGCTGCTGTCTTTGGTTTGCATATAAGTATAATTGACATAAGCGGTGAAGGCGTCCGTTAATTTTCCGTTATAAGCCGCTTCAACGCCTTTAATTTTGGTCGTGCCGTCCACGTTAACCGCGCGGTAAACATAAGGCGCAACGGATTCGGTGCCGATAAAATTTTTCACCTGACGTCCAAAATAAGTCACATCAAGACTGTGGCGTTTATCCTGGGATTCAATGAGTAAACCCGCATCGCCGCCGCGGCTTTTTTCTGCTTTCAAATCGGGATTCGCCAAATATCTGCCGTCGTAACCGTAGTATTCGGTCATTGTCGGATTTTGAATAGCCGAACCGAAGCCGGCGTGCACCTTGAAATTAGGCGATAAACGATAGGCGCCGGCAACGCGACCGGTGAATGCGCCTTTATATTCCGAGCTGTCGGTATAACGACCGCTTAAGGTTAAGCTGTGTTCATTTTCGGCGAATAAGCGATATTCCGTCGCCACGCTTTTTTCCGTTAAGCTTTTTTCATTTAAATAAGACGTCGAATCGTATTTTGATTTCTGATATTCGCCTAAAAGGCTTAATCCTTGTTTAATTGTGCCTTCGCGATCGAAATTGACGTCTAATTGATAATTTGCATTTAATTTTTTCGCATGATAAGCGCTTATCCACGCGCCAAAGGTATCGCTGTCGGTTTTGATATGGCTTACACCGGCTTTTTGCTTGAATAATTCATCATCACCGCCAAGATAACCGCTTAATTTTAAAGTGGTTTCACGGGTGCGGGTAAAATCGTCAAATAAGGTTTCCCCCGCAAGGCTATTGTCATAATGGACGGATTGGGTCGAATGCACGGCTAAAACCTCAACTCCTTTGTCGCTCGCATCATAACCTAAACGCACTGAAGCGTTATCGCGATGAAATTTATCTTTCTCAACGGCGCCTCCCGACGTAATTTTCGCGCCGTTTTCCGCAATATAACGGAAAGTATCCGAACTATAGGCCGAAATTCCCTGCGTGCGATGGCTGTCTCCATGAATTGCATAATAAAAACCGTCGTTATAACCGGATAATGTTGCGGATGCATCTCGCGTACGATGCGATCCGGTGCCTAAATCAAAATCGATATTGAACGGTTTATCTTTATACAATCCGGTTTTGGTCGTGATGTAAATCACTCCGCCCATAGCGTCGCTGCCCCAAAGTGCGGACTGTTCGCCGCGCAAAATTTCGATGCGTTCGATGTTACTCAGACTCAATCCGCCGAAATCAAATCCGTAACCGGTGACGGGGTTCATTTTTACGCCGTCGATAATTACTGAAGTATGGTTGGCGTCCGCCCCGCGCAGATAGAAATTAGATAAGGTTCCGCGTCCGCCCGACGCACTGAACGCCACTCCCGGCACGGTCTTTAAGACGTCGCTTACATAAGTTGCATTGCGGTTATCGAAATCTTTTTCGCTGAGTACGGTCACGGATGAGGCGGTTTGATCCTGATTTACCGGTGCGGCATAAGCGGAATAAACGTTTATAGGAGATAAATCGGTTGTCTGTTCCGCAGCAACAGATCCGGACGCGATCAACAAGACAGATATAATACTAAGCTCTTTCTGCATAACGGTTCCTTAAAAATAAAAATTTTTGAAATAACGTCCCGAATTCTATACCAAAATTATGATTTTTAAGGTGAATTATTCTCATACAGAACTCTCAAAATTTTCATCCGCTCATTGGTTTGTGATTCCGATAAAAAACAAGGAGCGAATGCCGTCATATTCGCATTCGCTCCTTGATTTAACCGGTATTAACAACTGCATTTTCGCTGGTAAAGCGCGCCTCCCGACAACGGCTTCACCAGAAAAATGTTTCTTTAAGCCGAAACCGTCGGAATTAAATTCGCATCCCAGAAATCCACCACGGCATTGACAACCGGCTTAATAATGCCGGCACGAATGACAAAATCGCCGAACCCCTCGTTAGGTTTGCGTTCCGTCGCCCAACGCCCGATTAAGCCGTCTAACTCCGCCAAAATTTCAGGCAACGTGATGTTTTCTTTGTACATACGCGGAATGCGGGTACCCGGGCGGTCACCGCCAATATGCAGGTTATAACGACCGATAGCTTTCCCCACCAAACCGATTTCCGCCAGCATCGCTCGTCCGCAACCGTTCGGGCAACCTGTAATGCGGGTCACGATATAATCATCCGCCACATTGTGTTTCGCCATAATTTTATCCAGTTCGTCGATAAATTCCGGTAGCGCCCGTTCCGATTCCGCCATGGACAACGGACAAGTCGGAAAGGACACGCAAGACATGGAATTTTCACGCAATTTGGTAATATTGCCCATTAATCCGTACTGACGGGCGATATCTTCGATTTGCTGTTTATCTTCTTCCGCCACATTGGCAATGATAATATTTTGGTTCGCGGTAATACGGAAATCACCTTTATGTACTTTGGCAAGTTCCAGCATACCGGTCATCAGCGGTCTCTCCGGTTTATCCGTAATGCGTCCGCTTTCAATGAAACAGGTTAAGTGCCATTTGTTATCAATGCCTTTCACCCAGCCGATACGGTCGCCGCGTTCGGTAAATTCGAAAGGACGAATCGGTTCGAATTTAAAGCCCATGCGACGTTCCACTTCCTCACGAAAACCGTCTAACGTCATATTTTGCACGGTGTAACGCAAGCGCGCATTTTTGCGATCCGCACGGTTACCAAAATCTCGCTGAGTGGTGACAATACATTCCGCCGCTTTCAACGTTTGCTCAACCGGAATATAACCCAATTCCAACGCAATATTCGGATAGGTTTTGGTATTACCGTGTTCAAAGGAAAGACCGCCGCCCACCAACACGTTAAAACCGATCAGTTTACCCGCTTCATCCTGGATACCGACAAAATTCATGTCGTTGCCGTATACGTCCACATCATTGAGCGGCGGCAAGACCACCGCCGTTTTATATTTACGCGGCAAATAAGTTTTTCCTAAAATCGGTTCGTCTTCCTGACCTAAGAAACTATCGGAACTCTGCACTTTTTTGCCGGCAATCCACACATCTAAATAACCGTTGGTGCGCGGCAACAAATGTTCGGAAATTTTCTTCGCCCATTCGTAGGCTTCCTGGTGCAATTCCGATTCAATAGGATTGGAAGAACATAATACGTTACGGTTCATATCAGAGGCCGTGGCAATCGAATCCAACCCCAATTTATGCAGCAATCGGTGCATTTCCTGCAGTTTGGTTTTCGGTACGCCGTGATACTGGAAAGTCTGACGATTAGTCAACCGAATTGACTGATAATAGTTGTTATCCCGGGCAAATTTATCAATCTCAATCCATTGCGCCGGCTTAATAATTCCGCCCGGCAAACGGCAACGCAATAACATAAATTTGCGCGGTTCCAGTTTTTCATCCGCACGTTCCGCACGAATATCGCGATCATCCTGTTCATACATGCCGTGGAAACGAATCATCTGGAAATTATCGCCTTTAAATCCGCCGGTAAGTCCGTCTTCCAAATCGTCCAGAATAGTACCGCGTAAGAAATTACTTTCGGCTTTCAGACGTTCGTTATCGGAAAGCGGTTGCGCTTTCCATTCCAAGCCTTTTTGTTTAGTTGAATCTGTCATGTTTTCACTCCGAAATTTGATCATCCTTTCAGGACGAGCCCGTCCCACTAAATTAATTTTGTCCGACGCGCCAACGTCTCCAAACTAATACACGTCCCGTTGATAACGCTTGTCTTCGCGTAAACCGTCGAGGAATTCTTCCGCCTCTTCCGCACTGAACTTGCCTTGTTGCGCAATAACGTCTAATAAAGCTTTATCCACGTCTTTCGCCATTCGACCGGCATCGCCGCACACGTAAATGTAGGCGCCGTCCTGAATCCATTGCCAAATATCGGCGGCATTTTCCCGAATTTTATGCTGTACGTAGATTTTTTCTTTTTGATCCCGTGACCAGGCGAAGCTGTATTTATTCAGGAAACCGTCTTTAGCGAATTGCAGCCATTCCGCCTGATATAAGAAATCAAGGGCAAAGTGCTGATTGCCGAAAATCAGCCAGTTTTTACCTTCCGCTTCGTCCGCCGCGCGTTGTTGCAGGAAAGCCCGGAAAGGCGCAATACCGGTGCCGGAACCGATCATAATAATCGGTTTGCCGTGATCCTGCGGCAAACGGAAATTGTCGTTATGTTCCACAAACACCCGCACCTGACCGTCTTCTTCCACGCGATCCGCCAAATAGCCCGACGCCCCGCCGGAACGGACTTTGCCGTTATGTTCGAAACGTACTACGCCCACGCTTAAATGTACTTCTTCTCCCACTTCCGCCGGCGATGACGAAATGGAATACAAACGCGGCGTAATCGGGCGCAATAAGTTCACTAACGCCTCCGGCTCCACCCTTGCCGGAAATTCGTTCAACACGTCCACAATCGGCGTACTTTGCACCAACGCCTGCAATTTTTCGGCATCCGCTACAATAGCATTCAACGCCGCGTTATCGGCAAGTTCCGCATAACCTTTTACAAAAACCGGCGTGTTTTGCGTCAGTTCCAGTTTGGTTTGAAGTGCGGTAGAAATATCGAATAAATTTCCGTCCACGGTGACTTCTTCATCGCCTTTCAAACCGACCGCCGCCAAAACTTCCGTCACCAGTGCCGGATCGTTTTCAAAATAGACGCCTAGCACGTCGCCGGGCTGATAAGTCAGGCCCGAGCCGGAAAGATCGAATTCCAAATGACGTACGTCTTTTTCTGAACCTTTATCCGTAATGCGCTGATTAGTCATTAATGTGGCCGGAAACGGATTATCCTTGTTATATCGGGATTCGACCGCAGGTTTTGCCGTGTCGGCCGAAGATGCGCCGACCGGCGTTGACCGAGAAGCGACGGCTTTTTCTTTCACGATTGCCGTAATGTCGTCTATCCATTTATCCGCCGTTGCCCGGAAGTCCAAATCCGCCAGGCCGACTTCCAATAAACGGCTGCCGCCCAAGGCGGCGAAACGGCTGTCAAAATCTTTGCCCGCCTGACAGAAATTCGGGTAGGAACTGTCGCCCAACCCTAAAACGGCAAATTGCAAACCCTCTAATTTCGGCGCTTTTTTACCGTTCAGCAACTTCAGCAATACCACGCCTTCTTCCGGCGCTTCGCCTTCGCCCTGCGTAGAGGAAACCAATAAAACCAGCTTTTCGTCGGCGATATTTTTCGCTTTGTAATCTGTCAACGACACGCGGTTGACATTGATGCCTTCCGCTTTCAGGCGCTCCGCCAGCTTGTTTGCCACGGATTTCGCATTGCCGGTTTGCGAAGCGGAAAGCACCGTGACTTTTAACGGCTCTGCCGTCGGCGCATCAAAAACTTGGTCAAAATTGACCGCACTTTCGGCGCCGGCGCCCTGCGCTTTCGCCCAGGCATAGCCGGAAAGCCACGCCAGCTGAATCGGATTAAGCTTTGCCAGCAACTGTTCGGTTTCCGGCGGTAAAGGATTGGTTGTGTTTGGCATATTGTTGTATTCCCCACAATGTGTTTCGGTTTGCTGTCCATTTTTTGCTCGCACAAAGAAAATGAACCAAAAAATTCGTCAAAATATTTACAAAAGTGCGGTCGATTTTTGTTTAGTTTTCTAAAATCATGCCGCCGGCAACCGTGTGATAAGTTGCCTCGTCGATTAAGATAAATGCGCCGGCCGCTTTATTCTGCGCGTAAGTGGTGGCGGTGATCGGTTTCTGTAAACTGATGCGAACCTGAGCAATGTCGTTCATTTTTACTTGATCCGCCTCTCTGCTGTTGAGCAAAGTTTTCAGATCTAAAATTTGTTCCACTTCGCTCACTTTGGCGAACACGGTTTGCGTGCCTTGTTTGAGCAAATATTTACGCGCCGGATTGAGCGGGCGTTGGTCGAACCAACAAACGGTGGCGGTTAATTGTTTGCTTGAAACCGTCGCCGAATTGGCCGCAACGAAGGTGTCGCCGCGGGAAATGTCAATATCGTCCGCCAGGCGAATAGTGACCTGCTCGCCTACCTTGGCGCTTTGCACCAAACCGTTCGGCGAATAAATTTCCGTCACACGACTTTCCAAGCCGTTCGGCTCGATACGAATTTTCGCGCCGACTCGGATTTCGCCCGCTTCGATACGACCTTGATAACCGCGGAAATCGTCCGCTTTGTTCTGGTCTAAACGTAATACGAATTGCACCGGAAAATGAAAATCTTCCGCTTTTTCCGATTGCTCGTCGTCGGTCGGTAAGCTTTCTAATATGGCTAATAACGGCTCGCCCCGATACCAGGGCGTGCGCTCGCTTTTATGCACGATATTATCGCCCTGCAAGGCGGAAACCGGCACGAATAACACCTCTTTCAAACCGAGTTGCTGCGCCAATTTGTCGTAAGCCCGGGTAATCGCATTGAATTTGCTTTCGTCAAAATTCAATAAATCCATTTTGTTTACCGCGACGATCACGTGCGGACAGCGCAAATGTTTGAGAATGGCGGAATGGCGTTTAGTCTGCGGCAGCAATTCCACTTCCGGACGACTGAAATCCAGTTGCGTCGCATCGATTAACACCACCGCCGCATTGGCGGTTGAGGCGCCCGTAACCATATTGCGGGTGTATTGCTCGTGTCCCGGCGTGTCGGCGATGATGAATTTACGTTTTGCCGTGGAAAAATAACGATACGCGACGTCAATGGTAATGCCTTGTTCGCGTTCCGCTTCCAGGCCGTCGGTTAAGATAGAAAAATCAATCACTTCGCCGTTATTTTTGGATTTGTTCAGGCTGAGTAATTGGTCGCTCAACAACGCTTTGCTATCGTATAACAAACGGCCGATTAGGGTGCTTTTGCCGTCGTCCACACTGCCGGCGGTGATGAAGCGAAGAGGTGCATATTGATTTAGGTTGCTCATATTATTTATTCCTTGTGAGGTGAGTTTCCGACTCACCCAAAAAACTTTTAAAAAATCGCCCGCACTTTTAACGGTTCTACCGGTAAGTTAACTAACTCCGCGACTGTTAGAAATAACCCTGTTTTTTACGTTGTTCCATTGCCGCTTCGCTGGCGCGGTCGTCCATACGAGTGGCGCTGCGTTCCGAAATTTCGGTGACGGCGGTTTCTTTAATAATATCCGCCGGCGTGGCGGCCGTGCTTGCCACCGGGCAGGTGCAGCTGATGTCGCCGACGGTACGGAAACGCACGGACACCACTTTGCTTTCGTCGCCCGGTTGTTTCGGCGTTAACGGCGTCACCGGCACCAGCAAGCCGTTGCGTTCCACGACTTCGCGTTCGTGCGCGTAATAAATCGGCGGTAATTCCAGATTTTCACGTTCGATATATTGCCAAATATCGAGTTCCGTCCAGTTGGAAATCGGGAACACCCGCATATTTTCGCCTTTGTGCATTTTGCCGTTATAAAGCGACCATAATTCCGGACGTTGCGCTTTCGGATCCCATTGACCGAATTCGTCGCGGAAGGAAAAAATACGTTCTTTGGCGCGGGCTTTTTCTTCGTCGCGACGGGCGCCGCCCATTAAGGCGTCAAAACCGTTGGCTTCAATGGTTTCAAGCAATGTCACCGCCTGAGCCGCGTTACGGGAATCGGTTTCTTTACGCAACACCACGGTACCTTTGGCGATGGAATCCTCCACATGCCCCACCACCAGGCGCGCATTCAGTTTTTTGACTTGTTCATCGCGGAACCGAATCACTTCCGGATAATTATGACCGGTATCAATGTGCACCAACGGGAACGGCAGCACCAAATCGCGACCTTCCAGCTGGAAAGCCTTACGGGCGAGCGCCAACAACACCACGGAATCTTTACCGCCGGAAAACAGCAGCGCCGGATTGCTACATTCGGCCACCACTTCACGAATAATGTAGATCGATTCGGCTTCCAGCCAGTCGAGATGCCCGTTTTCGATTTTGTTTTGCGTTGTCATCGTTAATCCTTTTATTTTTTATTAAATTGAAATCCTTTGCGCCGACGGCGACCTACTTTTCTTCGCTTGTGCAAAGCAGGAAAAAACACCCCGACTTCACCGTTTTTTTCCTTTGATTTGAATCTTCTTCATAAGTCAACTCGCTACGCTTTAACAAACTCAAAGTGCGGTCAGAATTTTTACTATTTATGCAGTCCGCACTCTTTGCTGTTTTTGCTTTCCCACCACCAGCGGCCAGAGCGGATGTCTTCGCCCTGTTTGACCGGTTTGGTGCAGGGCTCGCAGCCGATACTCGGATAGCCCTGTTTATACAGTTCGTTGTAAGGAATATTGTGTTTCAGAATGTATGCCCATACGTCGATTTCATGCCAGTCGAAAATCGGATTGTACTTGTCGATACCGCGACCGGCGTCCTGTTCGTGAAAAGCTAATTCCGTGCGGGTAACGGACTGTTCGCGGCGTTGTCCGGTCAGCCAGCAATCGGCGTCTTTCAATGCACGGTTTAACGATTCGATTTTGCGGATACGGCAACATTCGCGGCGCAATTCCACGCTTTCATAGAAAGCGAATCTGCCTTTTTCGCGATCATATTTTTCCGCCGCTGCGGGATCGGGATGAAAGAGTTGAAAATCCAGGTCGGGATAAATATTTTTTACTGTTTCCGCCAAAGCCAGCGTTTCCGGGTTTAAACGGCCGGTTTCTAAAGTAAATACCGTAATTTTTGCATTGTTTTTAGCAATCACATCGGTAATCACCATATCTTCCGCCGCCAGACTGCTGGCAAATTTGGCATGTTGATGGCTATCGGCAATGTCGTGAATACGCCGGGCCAGAATTTGTTCTTTTTCAGCCAATGCGGCGTAATTCGCTTCCGTCGGCTGAGGAATCTGCCAAAAACTTGGTCTAATAATCATTGTTTTCCCACTTTTAAACTGAAATCAATCTGTCGTCACGCGGACTTATTTACCCGCGGTTAAAATGCTTATCGGCATATTGTCGGACAAGCGCGAACGCTCTACGCTACGCGTTCAATACACAAGCTGTCCAAGGTAAAGTGCGGTCGTTTTTGCGCGAGTTTTTGTTCGCCGAACCAGGCCAGTTTGTTGTGCAGCGCCACCACTTCGCCCACGACGATCAACGCCGGCGTCGGCGCATGTTCGGCAATTTCCGCCAAATTTTCCAAGGTGCCGGTTTGTGTGGTTTGCGTTTCCTGTGTACCCTGCGAAATTACCGCAACCGGCGTCGAGCCTGCGCGCCCGAATTGGCGTAACCGTTCGGCAATATCCTTGGCTTTCAGCGTGCCCATATAAATCACCAGCGTTTGATTGCCGCGCGCCAAAGTCTGCCATTCAATATCCGAGGCATCCGCTTTGCGGTGACCGGTGACAAACACCGCACTTTGCGCGTAATCGCGGTGAGTCAGCGGAATCCCCGCATAAGCGGTGGCGCCGATTGCCGCCGTAATACCCGGCACCACGGAAAACGGAATATGTTGCTGTGCCAGGACTTCCAATTCTTCACCGCCGCGACCGAATACGAAAGGATCACCGCCTTTTAAACGTACCACGCGTTTGCCTTGCTTGGCGTAATCCGCCAGTAGCCGATTGGTGTGTTCCTGCGCCACCTGTTTGCCTTGCGCCCGTTTGCCTACGAACACCAATTCCGCATCGCGGCGCACTAATTCTAAAATGTCTTCGGAAACCAACGCGTCGTATAACACCACATCCGCCTGCTGAATTTCCTGCAAGCCTTTCAGCGTCAGCAAACCGGCATCGCCCGGACCAGCGCCCACCAGCGAAACGAAACCGCCTCGGTAATCCTTATCCAGTTGTAATTCCAATTCTTTTTTTGCCGCTTCCGTTTGACGGTTTTTCAGCAACTGGCTGAATCTGCCGTTGAACAGGCTTTCCCAAAAACGGCGCCGCTCGGTTACGGTTTTCAATTTGGTTTTCACTTTGTGACGCCATTTGCCGGAAATATCCGCCATTGCGCCCAAATGCTGCGGCAATAAGGCCTCCAATTTTTCCCGTAACAATCGGGCCAGCACCGGCGCCGAACCGCCGCTGGAAATGGCAACCTGAATCGGGCTGCGATCGATAATGGACGGAAAAATAAAGCTGCAGCGCGTCTGATCATCCACCACGTTAACCAATTTCTGTTGGCTCTCCGCCACACGGAATACCCGTTCATTCAATTGTTCGTCGTCGGTGGCGGCAATCACTAAAAACACGTTACGAACCTGTTCGGCGCTGAAGGTTTTGGCAATCCAGATAATGCGTTCCTGCTCAAAAAGTGCGGTCAATTCTGCGTTCAGTTTTTGCGCCGCGATACGTACCTGCGCATTGGCTTTCAGTAATAAATTCACTTTACGCGCGGCAACTGCGCCGCCGCCCACTACTAATACGGGACGGTTGTTCAGATCGGCGAAGACGGGGAAATAATGCATTTAGTTCGTTCCTTTTTGTTGCTGTGCGTGGATATAAAGTCGGTCAAACAGTGCGTTGTCGGCAAAATGAACGCGGTTGATGGTCGCCCAATCGCCGAAGATTTCGTTTACGTCAAAGGTTTCAATGTCAGGAAAAAGTGCGGTCAAATTTTGCAACGTTTTTTTATCGCTCGGACGAAAATAATTTTTTGCCGCCAGTTGCTGCGCGTCTTCCGACCACAATCCCTGCAAATAAGCCCGAGCCTGCTCATGGGTGCCGTTAAGCTTGGTGTTTTGATTCACTTCCGCCACCAACACGGGCGTGTAAGCGGTCAGTCCGGGATAAACCACCTCGAAGCTGTCCCGCCCTAAACTTTGCGCGGCAAGTGCGGCCTCATTTTCCGGCGCAATCAGCACATCGCCCAAATTACGTTGCGTGAAAGAAATGGTTGCGCCGCGCGCGCCCGCCTCCAACACCGGTACATTGCGTAACATCTTTTCGATAAACCGATATGCCTGTTGTTCATTGCCGAACTGCCGTTTCGCATAAGCCAGCGCCGCTAAATAGGCGTAACGTCCGTTGGCGGAAGTTTTCGGATTGGCGAAAATCGTGCTGACGTCTTCACGGGCCAAATCCGCCCAATCCCGAATGCCTTTCGGATTGCCTTTGCGTACCAAAAACACCATGACGGAGCCAAAAGGCGTCGCATGATTGGGTAACGCGGATTGCCAGTTTTTCGCGACCAATCCCTTTTCCACCAGCATTTCAATATCGTTCGCCTGAGTAAGCGTCACCACATCCGCCGGTAAACCGCTTGCCACACTCAGCGCCTGCTTGCTGGCGCCGCCGTGAGATTGAGAAATCGCAATTTGCGGATGTTGTTGCTGAAAGGCGGCGTTGTAGGCTTTATAAAAATCGCGAATAACATCGTAAGCCACATTCAGCAGCACTTTTTTATCCTGTTTATCCGCGTTCGGGGACCAATCGGCGGAAACGGCAACGACAGCTAAAATCACAAGAAAAATCGCAATTATTTTCTTCATTTTGCCTCCTCCGTTTCCCGATTGCCTTGATGTTTCGCATTGCCTTACTCTTCGTGGTGGAATTTATAAAACAAATTTTTCCGATTCAAAAATAACAAAAATTTATTTCTTAGAATAAAACGGAATATAGATAACAAAAGAAAGCGATTAAATATTATCTTTGGTTATAAGAAATAAATTTTAGTTCTTTGCATCCGATATAAAGTGCGGTTATTTTTTTGTGCAATTTATGGAGTATGCAAACTTATGCGGACTGTTTTACCTTTTTTTAAACGCGGGATGACGATTACCCTTCTGTGGTTATTTTCCATGATTCTGCTGCCTTTGGGATTATTGATCGCCACGGCCTTACAACTCGGCGGTACGGACATTTGGGCGATTGTCAGCAGCGAACGCGTCATCGCGTCTATTTTGCTGTCATTTAAAATGGCCTTTTTCGCAACCTTGGTGAACCTGGTTTTCGGTTTTCTGTTAGCCTGGATTCTGGTGCGTTACGATTTTTGGGGCAAAAAACTGATGAACGCCCTGATTGACCTGCCTTTTGCGTTGCCGACGGCAGTGGCGGGGATTGCGCTGGCTTCGCTTTATGCGCCTACGGGATTGTTCGGCGGATGGCTTGCAAAAATCGGCGTTCAAATCGCTTATACTCCGTTCGGCATTGCCGTCGCTTTAATTTTTGTCAGCCTGCCTTTTGTAGTGCGCGCCATTCAACCCGTGCTGGAAAGCCTGGATCCCGCTTATGAAGAAGCCGCCGATATTTTAGGCGCCAATAAACGGATAACGCTGACCCGCGTGATTATTCCCGCTCTGGCGCCCGCCATTATCAGCGGCGCCGGCATGGGATTCGCCCGTTCTCTCGGCGAATACGGTTCCGTGATTTTTATTGCCGGTAATGTGCCGTTAGTTTCGGAAATTGCGCCGCTGATTATTATGTCAAAACTGGATCTTTACGACGTGCGGGGCGCCTCTGTGGTGGCATTGCTGATGATTGGCATTTCTTTCCTCTTGATTTTTCTGATTAATGCCGCCCAATGGCAAATCGGTAAAAAAATGATGCAGGTGAAATAATGAATAATTCGACTATTCGGTCAAAAACCCGGGAAAAAGCAGACTGGCGGAAATGGAGCCTTATCGCCCTCGGTTTTCTTTTTTTCGCCGTGATTTTACTGGCGCCGCTGTTCACCGTATTTTATTACGCTTTCGCACAAGGTTTTGCGCTGTTCATGCAGGCAATCGGCAACGAAGAGGCTCTCGCCGCGATTTGGTTAACCGTGAAAGTGGCGTTAATTGTGCTGCCGATAAATATGTTTATCGGCGTGGTTATGGCGTGGACCATCGCCTATTTCAATTTCAAAGGTAAAGCTTTTCTGACCGCACTTTTAGACCTGCCGTTTTCCATTTCGCCGGTGGTTGTGGGGTTGATGTTTTTATTATTGTTCGGTTTAGACGGTTTAGTGGGCAAATGGTTTATCGATCACGGTTTCCGCATTGTGTTCGCCATGCCGAGCATTGTTATCGTCACCTTATTCGTCACCTTTCCGTTAATCGTAAAATCCCTGATTCCGACCATGACGGCGCAAGGCAACAGCGAAGAACAGGCGGCGCTGATTCTCGGAGCGAACACTTGGACATTATTTTTCACCGTCACCCTGCCGAAAATCAAATGGGCGCTAATTTACGGCGTGATTCTCAGTAACGCCCGCGCCATGGGAGAATTCGGCGCGGTAAGCGTGGTGTCCGGCCATATTCGCGGCTTAACCAACACGATTCCGCTGTA
The DNA here is from genome assembly GCA_963539805.1 of uncultured Actinobacillus sp. GTDB lineage: Bacteria > Pseudomonadota > Gammaproteobacteria > Enterobacterales > Pasteurellaceae > Exercitatus. The sequence goes on from CAUTMS010000002.1 coordinate 240,701, forward strand.
TGTGGAAATCAGCTACAACGAATATCAGTTTATCGCCGCTTTCGCCTGCGCCAGTTTACTCGCCGCCTTAGCGTTGCTCACTCTGGGATGCCAGACTTTGCTCGGCCGGCTGCAACAACGTAAAGTGGAAAAATCTTTACACAGCCGTACGGCCTAGCGCAATCACCGTATTTCATTCAGTTAAGGAAACAAAATGTCAATCCGCATTGAAAATTTAGAAAAACATTTTGGCAGTTTCCATGCCTTAAAAAATATTAATTTGCAATTCCGGCAGAACCAACTGACGTCGCTGTTAGGCCCCAGCGGTTGCGGCAAAACCACGTTATTACGTATTATTGCCGGCCTGGAATTTGCGGACAGCGGACGCATTTTGTTTGAAGAGCGGGACGTCACTAACCTGTCGGCAAAAGATCGCGGCGTGGGCTTTGTGTTTCAGAATTATGCGCTGTTTCAAAATATGACGGTGTTTGACAACATCGCTTTCGGGCTGCGGGTGAAACCGCGCAAAACCCGCCCGAGCGAAGCAAAAATTCACGAAAAAGTGACCGCACTTTTAAAGCTGATTGAGCTGGAATGGCTGGCGCAAGCTTATCCGAACCAACTTTCCGGCGGACAACGGCAACGCATTGCGCTGGCGCGTTCTCTGGCGGTTCAGCCTAAAGTTTTGTTATTGGACGAACCTTTCGGCGCGTTGGATGCGCAGGTACGCAAAACCCTGCGTCGCTGGTTGCGCGATTTGCATCAGGAATTGAACGTTACCAGTATTTTTGTGACCCACGATCAGGACGAAGCGCTGGATGTGTCCGATCGCATTGTGGTGATGAATAAAGGGCAAATCGAGCAAATCGACGAGCCGAATCAGATTTATCACGCACCGCAAACGCCGTTTGTCACCCAGTTTGTCGGTGATGTCAACGTGTTTCACGGTCATATTGACGAAGGAAAACTGGTGGTCGGCGAATTTTCCCATCACATTAATACTCATACGAACATCACAAAACCTGTGAATAATCAATCGGCTACGGCTTATATCCGGCCTTACGAACTCACCCTGTCACGTTCACCTGAAAATGCGCTGGCCACAGGCAAAATTACCCACATCAATGCCATCGGTTTCATCGTTCGTATTGAAATCGAAAGCGCGCAAAGCGAGCAACCCATTGAGGTGATTCTCACCAAAAACGCCTATAACAGCGCCAATTATCAGCTCAACGAACAGGTTTATCTGGTGCCGGATAAATTGAATTTATTCCAGCAAATGAACATTTAACGTACAAAAAAGTGCGGTCAAAAAACGTTTCATTTTTTGACCGCACTTTTCGCGCATCTCAATGCCGCCAGGTTCGGACATGTACGGTAATCTCTTCGCGATCATGATACAAATGTTTGGCTTGCATCTGAAATCCGAAACCGTTTTGCGTCAATTGTTCCGCCAGTTTTTGTAGGCACAATCGCACTTCCGCATAACGCTTTTTCATCGGCAATTTTAAATTGAAAATCGTTTCGCGGCACCATTCGTTCACTAACCATTTTCCGATTAACGCCGCGATTCGGCCGGGCTGTTCCACCATGTCACACACCAGCCAATCCGCTTTTTTTCGCTTCGGCGGCTGAAATTTAAAACCGTCTTCCGGGCAATGTTCAATTCGGCCCGTATCGTGCAAACTTGCCGCCATTTTACCGTGATCCACCGCATAGACGAATAAACCTCGCTTAGCCAACTGATAACTCCAACCGCCCGGGCAAGCGCCTAAATCCACGCCGATCATGCCTTCGTTCAGACGTTTGCTTTCTTCTTCACGGGGAATAAAGGTTAAAATCGCTTCTTCCAGTTTTAACGTGGAACGACTAGGTGCCTCCGGGGGAAATTTCAAGCGGGGAATACCCATAAAATAAGGCGAATGGTTACGGTTGTAGGAATAACCCGCATAGCAGGCGTCGGACTGCACAAACAGACAATGCAGAGTAACGCCGTCATCCTTGGGCGATTTAAAATTCAGCCATCCTTGCTTTTTCAATGCCTGCCGCAAAGGCACGGTAAATTTACGGCAAAAGGCGGATAAGGCTTTTGCTTCGTTGGTATCCGAGGTTTCCACCCAAAGTTCGGTGCTTTGTCGCAGGTTCAAGTGCGGTGAAATTTCCTGATATTTTTGCACGATCGGCGTAATGCGATCCGTTAGCGGCAAATTCTGCAATAAATCGGAAACCACCATTATTTGGCGGGCAAAAATCAATTGAGTAAAGGGAATTTCACGGGCAAGACGATCCGCCTCTCCCGGTTGATAACATTCAAAAATGACATAACCCGAATTTTCCTTCACCCGGGCAAAACCGAATACGCCTTGTTCGGCGGCTTTTTCCGTGATTTCCGCCGCCGTTTCTTTTTCAAAACCGATACGACAATATAAAGCCAGTTTATTCATATTTGTTTTTCATTTCCTGCACAATCCATTCGCGGAATGTCACAATAGGTTGATCATCTGTTTTTGCCTGGGCATTCACCACATAAAAGGCTTTGGAATCCTGCAGCTGAGTCGGCATCACGATTTGCAAATTCCCGTTCTTGATTTCCTGCAATGCCAATATCCGGTTGGCGAGCACGATTCCCTGTCCCAACCTGGCCGCCTGCAATCCCATAAAGGTATGGCTGAAAACGACCCCTTGCTGAGTGTCAAGGTTGTCAAGTTTAAGATAATGCGCCATATTCTGCCAGTTTTCCCTAGTGTGCACATGAATGAGCTGGTGCTTATTTAAATCTACAGGCGAATCCACCGGATTCACGGCAAGCAACTGCGGTGACGCCAGCATCACCACTTGTTCCTGCGAAAGCAGTTCGGCCTTAAGATTATCCCAGTTTCCGCGTCCGTAATAAATGGCAATATCCACGTCGTTACTCAACAAACCGTCGTCTTGTTCCGCCGCTTTAATGCGCACGTCAATGTTCGGATAACGTTCGTGAAAGCCGGCGAGATGAGGCACCAACCAGTGCATGCCGAAAGTTTGCGGCACACTGATGGTTAAGTGCGGTCGATTTTGCGCCATTATTTTTTGCGTGCATTCCAACAATTTATGCAATAAAAGGGCGATTTCGGCAAAGTACTGTTCCCCTTTTTCCGTCAACTCCAACGCCCGACTTTTTCGCACAAAAAGCGGGAACCCCAAAAAATCCTCCAACAATTTGATTTGATGACTCACGGCGGCTTGTGTCACAAAAAGCTCTTCCGCCGCTTTGGTAAAACTCAAATTTCTTGCCGCACTTTCAAATGCTTTCAGTGAATTCAAGGGAGGCAATCGTTTAAACATAATTCTTCCCTATAGTCTTTTTTTACTATATAATAAATGAAAATTCCCATGGATTAGTTTTTTTAATCCGTCAAATAAATATTTCTAGGTTGTCCGCTCCGATTTCCTTTTCTATAATGCGCCCATACTTAATGACTGGTAATTCCTTAATTGATTAAGAGTTGAATCTTTTAGTTAAGTATTATGTTGTGTTTGCATATTGTTTGGGTAACCAAACAGAAGTAATTAATCCTTCTATTAATTACTTAATTAACTTCCTGTATATTTTAATACCTAATTTTAGGTTATTTGACACCGCACTGACATTTCAAAAAGTGCGGTGTTTTTTTATGTCGGAATTCTACCATATTTTCTTTCCGCTGAAATCACAAATAATTGTTTCCAATCCGGCGAGATTGGCGTATATTTGCCAAATCGTTATCAAATAATAAGTAATAAAAAAGGATAAATACCATGAAAGATCTTGATTGGAATAATCTCGGATTCTCTTATATTAAAACCGATTATCGTTTTATCGCACACTGGAAAGACGGGAAATGGGATGAAGGTAAACTCACAACAGACAATATGCTTCACATCCATGAAGGTTCCACCGCACTCCATTACGGTCAACAATGCTTTGAAGGTTTAAAAGCCTACCGTTGTAAAGACGGCTCTATCAATCTCTTCCGCCCTCAAGCCAATGCGGAACGCATGCAAAAAACCGCAGAACGTCTCTTAATGGCGCCGGTTCCCACCGAATTATTTGTCCATGCGTGTAAAGAAGTGGTGAAAGCCAATCAGGAATGGTTAGGTCCTTACGGTTCCGGAGCGACGCTTTATTTACGTCCGTTCTTAATCGGTGTAGGTGAAAACATCGGGGTAAAAGCGGCTCCGGAATACATTTTCTCCGTATTCTGCTGCCCGGTCGGCGCTTATTTTAAAGGCGGTCTGGCGCCTTCCAACTTTATTACCACCGATTACGACCGTGCGGCGCCGATGGGTACGGGCGGCGTGAAAGTCGGCGGTAACTATGCGGCAAGTTTGCTCCCGCATGAATTGGCCACGGAAGAAGGTACCGCAACCCGTAAATTTGCCGATGCTATTTATCTGGATCCGAAAACCCATACCAAAATTGAAGAAGTGGGCGCCGCAAACTTCTTCGGCATCACTAAAGACAATAAATTTGTAACGCCGAAATCCGAATCTATTCTGCCGAGCATCACTAAATATTCTCTGCTTTATCTGGCAAAAGAACGTTTAGGCATGGAAACCGTCGAAGGCGACGTTTACATCGACCGACTTGATCAATTTACGGAAGCCGGCGCTTGCGGTACGGCTGCGGTTATCACGCCGGTAGGCGGTATTCAGCATAAAGGCGATTTCCACGTATTCTATTCCGAAACGGAAGTCGGCCCAATCACTCGTAAACTTTACGACGAATTAACCGGGATTCAGTTTGGCGACAAACCGGCGCCGGAAGGTTGGATTGTCAAAGTGGAATAATATCCCGTTCACTGAAAGCACGCATAATTGCGTGCTTTTTCGTAAAGATATTTAAAGAGCATTCTCAACGAACAAAATATCGTTTAAAATAACCTCAACTTTCTACTCTAGGCAGAGTATTACTATGAAACTGAACTTTCCGACCTTTCTCACCTTGTTTCGGGTGGTGCTGATTCCATTTTTTATTATTGCGTTTTATTTACCGACAGATTGGGCGCCTTTCGTGGCGACGGCGATATTTTTCATCGCTTCAATCACCGATTGGTTCGACGGTTATCTTGCCCGCAAATGGAAACAAACCACCCGTTTCGGCGCATTTTTAGATCCCGTCGCCGACAAAGTTATTGTCGCCGCCGCGTTAGTTCTCGTGGTGGAATATTACCATGTCTTTTGGATCACCATTCCCGCGATCATCATGATTTCCCGCGAAATTATTATTTCCGCATTACGCGAATGGATGGCGGAAATCGGCAGCCGTACCACCGTCGCCGTTTCCTGGATTGGCAAAGTTAAAACCACTGCGCAAATGCTGGCTCTCGGCGGACTGCTCTGGCGTTATAACCCAGCCATGGAAATCCTCGCTATCATTCTGCTCTATGTGGCGGCAATTCTGACTATCTGGTCAATGTTGCAATACCTTAAAGCGGCGAAGAGCCATCTGCTGGATGAAATCGAAACGAAATAAATCATAAGATTGAAAAACATAAAAAAATGCGGCCATTTTTGACCGCACTTTTTCAAATAAATACTCCGATTTATCTACTTTTCTTCCAATACAATCCCTTCAAACAGTTTTTGCACATCGCCGTTATCGCGTGCCTGTTCCGCCAGCTCCACTTTCGATTTGGTTAAGTGCGGCGAAAAATATTGAATAAAATCATACATATAATTGCGCAAAAAAGTACTGTGTTTAAACGCGATTTGAGTGGTACTGGATTTAAATAAATGGCTGGCGTCAATCGCCACCAGATCCGTATCCGCTTCCGTGTGCGCCATGGAGGCAATAATTCCCACGCCTAAACCCAGCCGTACATAGGTTTTAATCACGTCCGCATCCGTCGCCGTAAACACGATATTCGGCAACAAACCGGCATTATTAAAGGCATAATCCAAATCCGATACGCCGGTAAACCCGAACGTATAAGTGACCAGCGGATATTTACTGAGTTCCGCAATCGTCACGTTTTTCACTTTAGTCAGCGGATGATCGGGCTTCACCACAATGGAACGATTCCATTTGTAACACGGCAATAAAATCACATCGTCGAACAAATATTGCGCTTCCGTCGTGATAGCAAAATCCACTTCGCCGGATAATAACGCGTCATAAAGCTGATTCGGCGAGCCTTGATGCACATGCAAACTGACATCCGGATATTGCTTCGAAAATTTTTCGATCACCGCCGGCAACATATAACGCGCCTGCGTATTGGTGGTGGCAATACGCAATACGCCGTGATTCGGCTGAGTATATTCGTCGGCGATAGCACGGATTGCCTGAGTTTTTACCAGCAACTCGCGGGCAATAGCGACAATTTTTTTGCCCGCCGGCGTCACCGCTTTAATATGCTTCCCGTTACGCTCAAAAATCTCCAACCCCAGCTCTTCTTCCAACAGGCGAACCTGTTTGCTGATGCCGGGCTGAGACGTATACAGCGCGTTTGCCGCTTCCGTCACGTTCAGATTTTGATTTACAATTTCAACCACATATCGCAATTGTTGGATCTTCATAAAAATTCTCTACGTTGATTCATCAATATTAACGGACAAGGTATCGCCCGAAAAACTTGTGTTTTTTTGACCGCACTTTTACTTTTTATAACGTCTTGCCGCATCGGAATAACGCTTCACGGCTCGACGAATTTGCCCGGTTCTGGCCCGACGGTTCGGTTGCATCACATCCAGCTTGGTTTCCGTTTCCGGCGGTAAGCCCACCAGTTCGCGCAAATAATTGATGCTTTCCAGATCCATTTCCTGCCAGCCGCCGCGCGGTAATCCTTTCATCAATTTAATATTGCCGTAACGAATCCGAATCAAACGGCTGACCTGAATCCCCTGGCTCTCCCACAGACGGCGCACTTCGCGGTTGCGACCTTCCATTAAGGTGACGTCAAACCATTGATTCATTCCCGTACCGCCCGCCGATTTAATCGCGGTGAAATTTGCCGGACCGTCTTCCAACTGCACGCCTTTTTGTAAACGCGCCAACATGGCGTCGTCCACATCGCCGAATACGCGCACGGAATATTCCCGTTCCACTTCCCGGCTCGGGTGCATCAGGCGGTTTGCCAGTTCACCGTCCGTGGTGAATAATAATAAACCGGAAGTGTTAATATCCAACCGTCCCACCGCGATCCAGCGGGAACCGGTTAAGCGCGGCAGGCGATCAAATACCGTGGCGCGACCTTCGGGATCATGGCGGGTGCACAATTCGCCTTCCGGTTTGTAGTACATTAACACGCGGCATACGTCTTTTTGCACGCCGGTTAAATTCACCAAATGTCCGTCAATGCGAATTTTCAGACCGGAATGCAACATCACGCGATCTCCTAAAGTGGCGATTTTACCGTCCACGCTCACCCGTCCTTCTGCGATAATTCCTTCGATTTCACGACGGGAACCCCGCCCCGCACGAGCCAGCACTTTTTGCAGTTTTTCGCCGGCGGCGACGGCTTTCCGTTCAACGGGATGAGCCGGTTTAGGTTTCCGCATCGGCAACGGTTTACGCTCGAACGACTGAATTTCGTCGGATTTTTTGACCGCACTTTTAGCGTTCCCGCCTGTTGTCTTATTGCCGCCGGCAATTTTGTGACGCGGTTCATAACGTTCTTCACGATATTTTACAGAACGGGATTCACCGGCATTGTCGTGACGTTTAAAGTGCGGTCGATTTTCCGATTGTTTTTGACGAGAATGGGATTGAAATTTCATAGTTGTTCCTTGTCGCTTTCACAAGCGTCGGCGCCTGCTTTAGTCAAATCCCGCGGCAGGCGGATGAATAAAAGTTAAATAAAAGGTTCGACGGAACCGCTGCCTTCGCGCAGAATCACCGGCGTATCTTCGGTTAAATCCACCACGGTGGTCGGTTGCTGGCCCAAATAACCGCCGTGAATGATTAATTCCACCTGGCGCTCCAACCGATCGCGGATTTCTTCCGGATCGGACTGCGTGATGTGATCTTCATTCGGCAACATCAGCGAACAGGACAAAATCGGTTCGCCCAATGTTTTCAGCAGATCTAACGCAATTTGATTGTCCGGAACGCGCAACCCGATGGTCTTACGTTTCGATGTCATCAAACGGCGCGGCAATTCTTTGGTTGCGGTCAGAATGAAAGTGTAACGCCCCGGCGTGTTGTTTTTAATCAATCGATACGCCACATTGCTCACCTTGGCGTAATGGGAAAGTTCCGACAAATCGCTGCACACCAAGGTAAAATTATGCCCTTCCGGCAGGTGGCGAATCGCCACGATGCGATCCATAGCGTGTTTATCGCCCATCATGCAACCCAAGGCATAGCCCGAATCCGTCGGATATACAATCACACCGCCGTTACGCAAAATATCCACGGCTTGATTAATCAAACGCGGCTGCGGATTTTCGGGATGAATATAAAAAAGTTGACTCATACGCTACGCCTTCTGCAAGAAAAACGTCGTAATTATACCGCACCGCCGCTTGAATGAAAATATAACCCGACGTTATCTTGCGGGATTAACCGGGCAAAACAGGTGAAAATTCGGATAAAAATTCGCCCGCACTTTTGTCCTGAGCGAAAATTTCGCTATACTAACGGAAAATCGTTTAAGCCAGAAATTATGACCAAAGCCAAACGTCCGACCCTGCAAGATATTGCCGACCATCTCGGCATCACAAAAATGACGGTAAGCCGTTATTTGCGCAACCCCGACACGGTGGCGCCGGAAACCCAAATCCGCATCGCCGAAGCAATCGAGAGCTTCAGCTATATTCCGAACAAAGCGCCGAACATACTTTCCAACGCCAAAAGCGGCGCTATCGGCGTGTTGGTTCCATCGCTCACAAATGCGGTGTTTGCCAATGTTATCCGCGGTATTGAACAAGTCACCGACCGTGCCGGCTATCAAACCATGCTGGTGCACTTCGGTTACAGTATCGAAAAAGAAGAAAAACGGTTGGAAAGCCTGCTGTCTTATAACGTAGACGGCGTGATCCTGTCGGAAAACATTCACACCGAACGCACCCAGAAAATGCTGGAAATCGCCGACATTCCCGTAATTCAGATTATGGATACCGGAGAAATAAGCAAATATCAAGCGGTGGGATTTGATAACGTCAGCGCGGCGCAAGCTATGGTGGAAACCATGATTCTGCGCGGACACCAAAATATTGTCTATTTTGCGGTGCGGATGGATAAACGCACCAAACTGAAACAGGCGGGTTATGAAAAAGCCATGGAAAAACACGGACTAACGCCCCGCACGATCAGCACGCAGGCGCATTCCTCTTTCAGTCTCGGCGGCGAGTTGTTGCGACAGGCTGTGAAGCAATATCCGTCCATGGACGGCATTTTCTGCACCAATGACGATTTGGCCATCGGCGCTTTGTTCGAATGTCAACGGCTCGGCATTTCCGTGCCGCAACAAATCGGCATTGCCGGTTTTCACGGCCACGACGTCGGACAATCCATCACGCCGCAACTTGCCACCGTGATTACGCCGCGTTTCGAAATCGGACAAATCGCCGCGCAGGAATTACTCAACCGCATCAACGGCATTCCCTACCGCAACGCCGTCATTAATTTAGGCTATGATATTCATTTGGGCGAAACGTTGTAATCATCATGAAAGTGCGGTCAAAAAACGTTTCATTTTTTGACCGCACTTTTCGTTCCGATACCGTTATTGCCCGAATATTACGGATAAAATGGGAAAAACAGCGGTAATAAAATCAGCGATACCACGGTTGAAACTACGATTAACGGTAAACCCGCTTTGACGTAATCCATAAATTTATAACCGCCTATGGAAAGTATCATTGTATTGGCCGGCATGCCTATAGGCGTAGCATAAGCACAGGATGCGCCGATTACCGTCGCCATTAATACCGCTCGCGGATCAGCGCCCAGTTGATTGGCGATAGACAAACAAATCGGCGCTAATAATGCGGTAGTTGCGGTGTTCGACATAAAATTGGTCAGAATACAACTTAATACGAAAACCGTTACCAGCAACGCAAAGGGACCGGGATTACTGCCTAACAGACCGATAATGGTGCCGGCAATTTCCGACCCCGCACCGGTTTCTTTTAATGCTGCGGCCAAAGCCAGTGTTCCGCCGAATAAAAAGATAACCTGCGAGTCAATGGACTGATACGCCTGTTTCTCAGTGATAACGCGGGTAGTCACCAATAATATTGCGCCGACACAGGCAGAAATATAGAGCTTCACGCCGATAACATCTTCAAACACCATGGCCAGCAACGTAATCACCAACGTAATCAGAGACAGATTTTGTTTCCACTTCGGAACGGAATCGTAATCATGTGTTTTCCCGCTGTAAATGGAATCTTCAATGCTGAGATTTTCCTTTCCGGGCAAAAATTTATACCCGATTAATACGAAATAAATAATGCCGGCAACTAAAATCGGTAATCCGACTTTAGCATATTCGAAAAAACCGAATTTCATACCGGCTTGCTCCAATACCCCCTGAGCAATCAAGTTACCGGGCGCGCCGATTAAAGAAAGATTTCCGCCCATAGCCGCCGCGAAAACCAAGGGCATCAGCAATCTTGAACGGGAAAAACCGGATCGCGTGGCAATACCGATTACAACCGGAATTAAAATAGCTGCGGTACCCGTATTGGATAAAAATCCGGACATCAAACCCGTGATTAACATTAAGGCCACGGTTAATTGTCTTTCGGTCTTGGCAAACCGACTGACCAATCCGCCTATTTTATTCGCCATCCCCGTTTCAAATAAGGCGCCGCCTATAATAAACATGGCGACAAATAGAATGACATTACTGTCGATAAAACCTAAAAATGCAGTTTTAGGTTCCAGCACACCGGTTAATACCAAACCGATACATACAATCATTGCTGTTAAGGCCAAAGGAATTTTTTCCCATACAAACATGACAATAGCAAACAGCAGGAATAGCAGAGTGATAGAGCTTGCACTCATATATCCTCCTAAAATGTTGGATACAAAACACCCCGCATAACAATTACACGGGGCGGTTTAAATTTACTCATTTGATGAAGTCCACATGTTTGCAGATTTCTTCAATGGCCGCGTCTTTTTTCTTGTTGAACTCAACTTTGTTCTCTTCGAAAATATTCCGTCCGTGAGTATCAATAGACACAATCAAAGGACCGAACTCTTTCACCCGACAAACCCACAAGGTTTCCGGCATGCCTAAATCCTTCCATTGCGCGTCTTCGATTTCTTCCACACATTCCGCCGCCAGAACGGCACAGCCGGCAGGGAAAACGCAATGCAGCGCTTTATAGTCACGACAGCCTTCCATGGTACCGCTGCCCATTCCGCCTTTGCCGACAATGAGTTTTACACCGGTTTGACGGATAAATTCTTTCTCGAATTTTTCCATGCGCATACTGGTGGTCGGTCCGACCGATACCATTTCGTATTTATCCTCACCGAGCGCACGGATAATCGGACCGGCATGTAAAATTGCACCGTCTTTCACATCTACCGGCAAGGGACGTTTTTCATTAATCAGACGACGATGCGCTACATCGCGACAAGTGACGATATAACCGTTCAGATAGATAATGTCGCCGATATTGATATCCGCCAAATCTTCCGCCTTAATCGGCGTGGTCAGAATTTTTTTGTCGCTCATAATGTCACCCCCGAATGTGAAGTAATGCGGTAGTTAAGATCTTTATCAAAAATAATGTGGCCTTTACGGTGTGACCAACAGCCGACGTTCACGCTGACACCGATAACGGAAGGATGGCGTGCGGTATTTTCGATATTCACGCCGAGTACGGACATTTTGCCTTTTAATCCTTGCGGACCAAGTCCGATACTGTTGATGCCGTCTTCCAGTAATTGTTCCATATAAGCGGCGCGTTCATTCGGATTGCGTTCACCCAGCGGACGGAACAAGGCTTTTTTGGATTGTACCGCAGCGGTTTCCACCGAGGTGGCGATACCCACGCCGACCAATAGCGGCGGGCAGGCATTCAAACCGTAGCTGGTCATGACATCCAATACGAATTTGGTTACGCCTTCATACCCTTCTCCCGGCATTAAAACTTTGGCTTGCCCCGGTAATGAACAACCGCCGCCCGCCATATAAGTGTCCAATTCTAATTCGTCACTGTCCGGCACGATTTCCCAGAACACGCTCGGCGTCCCTTTGCCGACATTTTTGCCGGTGTTATATTCATCGAAGGTTTCTACGCTGTTATGACGTAGCGGCGCTTCTTTGGTTGCCTGAATGACAGCTTCTTTTAACAACGCTTCCAGTTCGCCGATATAGGGAAAATTCGCACCGCACTTAACGAAAAACTGAATGACACCGGTATCCTGACAACTCGGACGATTTAATTTTGCCGCCAAATCCTGATTACGGAACATGGCGCCGTAAATGATCTTAGGTAATTGTTCCTGTTCTTTTTCACGTAGTTCTTTCAGTTTCGCCATTACATCGTCAGGCAAAACTTTTCCCGTATATCCGACGAATTTGGCGATCGTATCGGTGAGATAACGAACGCCTTCTTCTTTAGTCATCATAGAATCACTCCTCTTTACTGATTAATGTAAAACCATACTTTTTATGTGGAGTATCCTATCCAATCCGATTATAATAAGTCTAATACGATTTTTTATATGGTATATATAAGAAAAAACCTATAGGCGAACCATGACATTCAAACAATACCGATACGTACTGAAAGTTGCCGAAGAACGTAATTTTTCAAGTGCAGCCAAAAAACTGTTCATCTCGCAACCGTCTCTCAGTCAGTTTGTTCAGAAAGTGGAAGAACAAATCGGCGCACCGATTTTTGATCGCTCCACTTCACCGTTAAAACTCACCTACATCGGTAAACTCTATGTAGAACATGCAAAAGCGATAATGGATTTGCAAAATCAATTCGAACAGAGGGTTGATGATGTGTTGAAGATAAAAAAAGGACGTGTAACCGTGGGCTCATCTCCTTTCAGAAGCGCTTATTTAATGTCGCAGTTGCTGCCGCAATTTCGTAAAACTTATCCGGATATCGAAGTATTTTTAAAAGAAGACAATACCCGTAATCTGGAAGAGCTTGCCCTAACCGGCGAAACGGACATCTCCGTTTCTCTGCTACCGATTGATGAAAAGTTATTCGATTATGAAATATTATTTGAAGAACGCATGTTATTGGCATTGCCACCGACCCACCCTATCGCGGAAAGGTTAAAATTAATTGCCGGCGATCATACCTATACACCGCATATTCATTTGGCGGATTTGCGTGATACGCCTTTTATCCAAATGAACAAAAGCCATAAACTGCATCAAATGCTACTGAATTTATGTAATGAAGCGGGTTTTACCCCAAATGTGATTTTTGAAACCGACAGCATGACGACCGCCCAAGCTTTAGCCGGGGCAGGAATCGGCGTAACGTTATTGCCGGAAACGTTAATCCGGACCAATCATTTCGAACACGAACCCTGTTATTGCGCTTTAGATACGAAAGCCGCCCGAACCGTTATTGCGGTATACCGCAAAGGACGTTATTTATCCCGTGCGGCGCGGGCGTTTATTCAGACGTTAAAAGAATATGTCAGGGCAGATCAGTGAACCGGGCCGAAAAAACGTTGCATTTTTTGACCGCACTTTTCCGTCTTTTACAGATAAGGTTTTAGCGCCCGAACGCATTTTTCCACCACGTCTTCGAAGCTGCCGCTGACATCAATGGGAATCACGTCCGGCTCGTCCGCTTGCGGAATTTCCAGCGTGTCGAACTGGCTTTTCAGCATTTCTTCTTTCATATAATGGCCTTTACGCCGGCGCATACGTTCAAGGATTAAATCAAAACTGCCGTGCAAAAACAGAAATTTTACGCTGTCGTTGCCGTCGCGAATGAGATCGCGGTATTTTTTCTTCAGCGCCGAACACACAATAATGCCCACTTCGCTTTTGTGTTCCAGACTGAATGCGGCGTCACGGATCCGTTCCAGCCAGGGACGACGATCATCATCGTTTAAAGGATGACCTTCGCCCATTTTTATAATGTTGGCGCGCGGGTGCAAATCGTCACCGTCGATCAGTTTAATGCCCAGACGGCGCGCCACTTCTGTGCCGACCGAAGTTTTTCCCGTGCTGGATACGCCCATCAAAATAAAACTTTTACCTTTCGACATGTTCATTTCTCCGTTATTTTTTATTTACCATATCAAAAAAACACCTTATCGTTACCAGTAACATCTATTTTTGTGATCGACATCACAATAAATTTTCACGCTTGTCTGCATTATAACCAAGTTATCGAAATAATTTGAAGTGGATCACAGTTTTACACTTTATTAATTTACTCTTTTTGCGAAAAAAGATATGTTACCGGTAACAGTAAAACAAGGAGAATCTTATGAAACTCGAAACCCTTTCTTGTGTTGTTAAAGGCAAAAATGATGTGGATGTCGTGACACAGCACATTGATTACGATGAAAACAGTCAGGAACAGACTTTAGTGCAAATCACCCGCGGAGGCATTTGCGGTTCCGATCTGCATTATTACCAGCACGGTAAAGTCGGCAATTTTGAAATCAAACATCCGATGATTTTAGGTCATGAAGTGATTGGCAAAATTGTCAGAACCAATGATCCGAAATTATATACGGGACAAAAAGTCGCCATCAATCCAAGCAAGCCTTGCCTGAAATGCAAGTACTGTTTATCCGGCGAGACCAATCAATGCGAAACCATGCGTTTTTTCGGCAGCGCTATGTACAACCCGCATGTGGACGGCGGTTTCACGCAATACAAAGTGGTGGATAACGCACAATGTATCGATTATCCGCAGGATGCCTCCGATGATGTCATGGCATTTGCCGAACCCTTAGCCGTTACCATTCATGCGGCCAAACAGGCGGGCGATTTAACCGGCAAAAAAGTCTTTATTTCCGGCGTCGGACCAATCGGTTGTCTGGTCGTCGCCTCCGTGAAAGCGTTGGGGGCGGCGGAAATCGTGTGTGCGGATATGAGCCGCCGCTGTCTGGATTTAGCCTTGAAAATGGGCGCAGACAAAGCGTTACATGCGGCCAACGATGATTTCTCCGTTTACGCCGAACACAAAGGATATTTTGATGTGTCTTTTGAAGCCTCCGGTCATCCGTCTTCCGTCGAACGCTGTCTCGCCATCACTAAAGCGCGCGGCACATTGGTTCAAGTGGGCATGGGCGGCACGATTCCCGAATTCAATATGATGACGCTGATCGCGAAAGAAATCAGCTGGAAAGGTTCCTTCCGGTTTATTGAGGAATTCAATACCGCGGTGGAATGGCTCAGTACAGGTAAAGTGAATCCGTTACCGTTACTTTCAAAAGTATTCGATTTCCGCCAGCTTGAAGACGCGCTAAAAGCGGCGGCAAACAAAGATGAAACGGCAAAAGTTCAACTCAGTTTCGAATAAGGAATGCAATATGAGCGATTTATTTTCACTAAAAAATAAACATGTTCTTATCACCGGCTCCACCCGCGGTATCGGTCGTCTGCTTGCTCAAGGCGTTGCCGAACACGGTGCCGAAGTCATTATTAACGGCACCAATCAGGAAAAAGCGCAGCAGGTTGCCGACGAATTAAACGCACAAGGCTTCAAGGCTTATGCCGTCGCGTTTGACGTTACCGATTCCCAAGCGGTGCAGCAAGCCGTTGATCACATTGAAAAAGACATTGGTCCGATTGACGTACTCATCAATAATGCCGGCATTCAGCGTCGTCATCCGTTCTGCGAATTTCCGGAAAAAGATTTCGACGATATCGTGAAAGTCAACCAAAAAGCCGTGTTTATCGTTTCACAGGCGGTTGCCCGTTATATGGTGAAACGCAATCGGGGCAAAATTATCAATATCGGTTCAATGCAAAGCGAATTAGGCCGCGATACCATCACGCCTTACGCCGCTTCCAAAGGCGCGGTGAAAATGTTAACCCGCGGTATGTGTGTGGAACTTGCCCGTTACAACATTCAGGTGAACGGCATCGCACCGGGTTATTTCGCCACCGAACTCACCAAACCTCTGGTAGATAACAAAGAATTCAGCGAATGGCTGTGCAAACGTACGCCCGCCGCACGCTGGGGCGATCCGAAAGAACTCATCGGCGCCGCCGTATTTTTATCCGCCAAAGCTTCCGACTTCGTTAACGGACACCTATTGTTCGTGGACGGCGGCATGTTAGCGGCGGTATAAGGAGCATCATCATGTTGATTTTTATTTTAATTGCCTCTATCGCACTTCTGCTACTTCTCATTATAAAATTCAGAGTGCATGCATTTGTCGCCCTGGTTTTAGTGAGTTTATTAACCGCACTTGCCACCGGCATGCCGATTAACAAAATTTTGCCGACCTTACTCGGCGGATTTGGAAACACCCTGGCCGCGGTAGCTTTATTAGTGGGCTTGGGCGCCATGATCGGGCGCTTGCTTGAAATTACCGGCGGCGCGAAAGTGTTAGCGGATTCCTTAATTAATAAATTCGGTGAAGAAAGAGCGCCATTCGCATTGGGTATTGCCTCGTTCCTGTTCGGTTTCCCGATTTTCTTTGATGCGGGCTTAGTCGTCATGTTGCCGATCATCTTCAGCGTCGCCAAACAGTTCGGCGGCTCCCTGTTCCGTTACGCCTTCCCGGCCGCCGGTGCATTTGCCGTCACCCACGCTTTCCTGCCGCCGCATCCGGGCCCGGTTGCCGCCGGTGATATTTTAGGCGCAAACATCGGATTATTGTTGATTGTCGCTTTAATTGTTGCGATTCCGACTTGGTATTTCGCGGCTTATTTATACGGGACTTTCCTGGGCAGAAAATTCCATTTGGATTTACCGAAAGCCTTTCTCAACGCCGCACCAATTAACGAAACCGCCGTTCTCAATCCGCCGAGCTTCAGAAAAGTGCTGTTCATTTTGCTGCTACCGCTTTGCCTGATCATGTTCGACACCGTATTGAATACGCTGTCCGTAATGAAAATTGTCGACGGTTCCGCATTATGGGTGGAAACCTTGCGTTTACTGGGCAAAACCCCGATCGCATTACTTATCACATTATTAGTAACCATTCTGTTATTGAAAGAACAACGCAGCGTGGAACAAATCGAAAGAATCTGCGATAACGCATTGGGTCCGATTTGTACCATCGTGTTAGTGACCGGCGCCGGCGGCATGTTCGGCGGCGTATTGCGCGCCAGCGGCATCGGTGACGTATTAGCCGCCATGCTGGCCGACACCGGTATGCCGATTATCGTCGCCGCATTCCTGATTTCCACCGCATTACGCGTGGCGCAAGGTTCAGCTACCGTGGCAATAACCACCACCTCCGCTTTGGTAGCGCCGATGGTTTCCGCCTCAACGGGATTAAGCGAATTTGATTTATGCTTTATCGTGATTTCCATCGCATCCGGTGCCACCGTACTGGCGCACGTCAACGACAGCGGTTTCTGGCTGGTCAGTCGTTTCCTGGAAATTGACACCAAAACCATGTTCAAAACCTGGACGGTTCAGGAAACCTTAATCGGTTTAGTCGGCTTCGGTATCTCCGTCGTCGGTTCAATGATCCTCTGACAACAAAAGTGCGGGCAAAAATCGTGATGTTTTTTGACCGCACTTTTGACCTGTTCATTTTCTTTGCTTGTGCAAAGAAAACGAACCAAAAGAAACACACCCCGACTTCGACGCTTTTCTTCGCTTGGTTGAAATTTTCTTCACGGAAAATAAGTAAACTCGCTTCGCTCAAACAAACTTATTTTCCTAAAAATTTCAAGTCGCTCAGGCGTCTCAGACGGGGGATTTCAAGTAACATGGGATTTATCTGTTTTGATAATGCGCCAAGAAATGCTACTGTCAGAGGGAAACTAAATTTTCCGCCCCAGAATGACAATATCCGCCGGTTTGCCGTCCAATTCGCACACACCGGGCAAGAACCCCCATTGTTCAAAGCCCAGGCGGTGAAATAATTTCAGGCTCGAATGATTGTGCGCAAAAATAACGCCCACTACATTGCGAATGCCTAAATCGGGCGCCTGTTCCAGCATCGCCCGAACCAGCCACGTTCCGACGCCCTGTCCGCGTGCTTTCTCAGCCAGATAGACGCTGATTTCCGCAGTAATATCATAGGCCGCCCGCGCATAATAATCACTGAAACCGCCCCAACCCAGAATCTTGTTTTCAGCATTTTTCACAACGTAAAAGGGACGGTTTTTCTTGTGCGCATTAAACCAGTTCTGGCGCTGCGCAACGCTGACGGGCTGCAAATCCGCCGTCACCGCCCGGCTGGCAATCGTGCTGTTATAAATCGCGACGATGTCAGGCAAATCCGCCTGAGTCGCAGGTTGAAGCCGTAAGTTCACGGTTAATTTCCTCTTAAAGTGCGGTGAAAAAAGCTAAGTTTTTTGACCGCACTTTTTATTTTTTGATCTCTGTTCCACATTTTACCCTTATAAATTGCCTTTTGTGATTTCCCTTTTAAAATAATTTTATTTCAAAATATTACAAATATGTTATATTAAGGCAAAATATGTGGCATTTAACATTCTATGAAACACATTCCGGCGGTTGCCCTGTGGCAGATTTTATTAGGGAGCTGCAACCCAAATTAAAAGCAAAAGCCTTACATGATTTGGATTTATTGGCTGAATTTGGTAATCAACTTTCAATGCCTTATTCCAAAGCGATGGGAAATGGATTATTCGAGCTTCGAATTACACAATCAAACAATGCAGCACGAATTTTCTATTTCTTCATTCAAGGCGAAAATATCATTCTAACGAACGGATTTATTAAAAAATACAAAAAACGCCAAGTAAAGAACTCGCGAAAGCGTTGGAATATAAACAAGATTATTTAGTAAGGAATAACCATGAAATTTGAAAATTTTAAACAAGAAATGCTTAACGATCCTAGCGTAAAAGTGGAATATGATTTGCTTACCCCACAATATGAGCTAATTAAGCAGGTTATTGAATTACGTCAGCAACAGCATTTAACCCAAAAAGCTTTGGCGGAAAAAACGGGCATTGCACAAAGTGCCATCAGCCGTTTTGAATCGGGCAATCACAACCCAAGTCTTGAATTTTTACAACGTTTAGCACAAGGATTTGGTAAATCTGTGCATGTGGAATTGAGATAAAAGTGCGGTCAAAAAACTCATTATTTTTCGACCGCACTTTAGTTGAAGCTGGTATCACGATTGCTAGCGCGCGTCTCCTGACGCGTGCTTGAGTTGAAAAGGTACGCGTCGGGAGACGCGCGCCATCGGGGGGGAAAATAATTTGCATGCCAATTAGCGTGGCTTAAAGCAGCTAAACCAAGGTGCAGCATTCTTTCAGAAACACTACTTAATTCAGGACTCATACTCATCTAACTTTTTTTTACAATATTTAATTTACTTTTATCACTAAATTCAGATACCAAAAAATCAATCCATTTTGAACTATATAGATAACTATCATAGCCTTCAATAAATCCAGCATACTTATCTTTAAATTTAGGATCTAATACATTAGGTCTTGCTTGATAATATTTCCAAGATTTTGTATGTAAATGCATATTAAAACCAGATATCTTTTTACTCACTAGTTCAACAACTTTACCAGGTTTAAATTTATATGGATGTTCAATTCCTTTTATAAAGGCAACTACATTTTTATAGTTTTCTAGCTGGTCTTCAGTTAAATTATCTGTTTTTATAAATTCAATAGATAAATCACACGAGCTTTTCCTATTTCCAATTTTAGGAATCAAAAATGCTCTCAATCTATACTTTGCACTATCTAAAATATCTTCCGATAAATCTTTATTATATATCTCCATATAATTTCTAACTACATTATAATTTTCCGATTGCAACTCTTTCATTGCATCAATTTGTGCTTGTTCAGAAATTCTCGTTAACTGTAATGAAGTAGCTAAATTTGTCATTAAAGCATAATTATCTCCAAACTCATCAACTAAGATAGTTTCAAAGTTGTTTAACGCAGATTGGCATTCTCCACAAAGAGATAAATCAAGTGCAGGTAGGTACCTATGCTCTATTTTATTTCTTAAACCGACTAAAAATTTAATGTTAGCTTTTTCAGGCGAATTATTACTATTCCAATAACGTTCTATACACTCGAGTAATTCCCACGATTTTTCTTCACCATCAATTATGATTGGAAACCCATCAGAATCTTTGTGAATATATTCCATCCCTCTCTTTTCAAAAATAGCATGAAATAATGCAGTGTATGCAATTATTATATTAACAATAAATCCATAAGTTTTAAATTCCGAATATGGATTGTTATAAACAGATACTGCTAATAAAGCAAACTCTCTAGCTTTTTTTACTAGAATGGATTTATTTGATGTAACTAAATTAGAATTAAATTTCTGACTATGGATATCTCGAAATTCAGCTTTACTTAAATATGAAACACCTGAAACTAAATATTCATCATTATGCCGTTCAATAAATTGATGCCATCGTTTACTAGGGTATGTTTTACATGTTTGAAGAGCCCATCCAGTAAAATTCGATAACTCCTGAATAGTAAAGACATCACCTGATTTTTCTTTATTTACTAAAAAATCATAAGCTAAATCAACTCGAGTATATCTACTCATAATATATTTCCTATTGTTCCATTATACTATTCAACACCCTCTTCTCCGAAACCGGATATTTCGTCCCTAACTGCTGCGCAAATAAACTCACCCGTAATTCTTCGATCATATAACGAATTTCCAGCACTTCAGCAGAATGCGGTTTGGATTTGGGGAGTTTTGCCAAGAGCTGTTGGTAGGCTTGTTGGCATTGTTCGACGCGGAGCATGGCGGCGCGGTCGCGGTTGATGTCTTGGGCGAGTTTGTCCATGCGTTTGTCGATAGCTTGCAGATAACGGTAAATATCCGGCAGGCGGGCGTAGCCGGTTTTTTCTACGAAACCGGGATAAATTAAGCCCGCCAGTTGAGATTTAATGTCCGACAGCGCAAACGCCATGGTGAAATCCATTTTGCCTTTCAGGCGTTTGTTAATTTCAAAGGTGAGCGTGAGCAACCGTTCCACTTGTTGGGCGATGTCCACGGTAATTTCGTTGAGATTTTCGCGTACGTAATCACGGAGTTTGTCGAAATCTTGCTCATTCCATACAAAACCGCCGAAATCCGTAATCAGTTTGTCCACACCGCAGGCGATACAATCGTCAATTAAATCCAGCACTTTGCCGAACGGTGTGAAATAGAGGCCAAGTTTGGATTTGTTCGGCAGTTTTTCGTGCAAATATTTAATCGGTGAAGGCACGTTAAGCAAAATCAGGCGGCGTAAACCTTGCCGCATAGCTACGGACTGCTCATATTCCGTTTCAAATAATTTAATGCCCACCGCTTCTTTTTCATCGGTGATGGCGGGGAAAGCTTTCACGGTGAAGCCTTGTTTTTTCTGCTCATAGCATTGCGGCAGGCTGTCAAAATTCCAAATATGAATGCCGGATTGCTCAATACCGTCGTCCGCCACCGCGGAAATACTTTGCTGCACCCGGTCTTTTAAGCCGAATTTCAGTTCGTCCAGATTCATGCTTTCCGCAATTTTTTTGCCTTTTTCATCAATCACGCGGAATGTGATGCGTAAGTGCGGTGGAATTTGGTCGAGTTTCCATTCGACCGCCTCCACATTTACACCCGTCATACGGCGCAATTCATTGCTCAGCGTTTCCGTTAACGGTTTGTCGAAATTGGTCACGCGGGCTAAAAAAGCGTCGGCATAATTCGGTGCCGGCACAAAATTACGGCGCAGAGATTTCGGCAAAGCTTTTATCAACGCCACGATCAATTCATGGCGTAAACCCGGAATTTGCCAGTCAAATCCCTGCATTTCAATCTGATTCAATAACGGCAACGGAATATGCACGGTCACGCCGTCTGCCTCCGTGCCCGGCTCGAACTGGTAAGAGAGCTTTAATTTCAGATTGCCTTGATGCCAGAAATTCGGAAAATCCAACTGACTGACTTTTTGCGCCTCCTCTTTCATCAGGAAAGATTTTTCAAAATTGAGCAATTCCGGATCTTTCTGACTTGCCTTTTTCCACCAGCTGTCAAAATGCTTTTGCGATACCACGTCCGTACCGATACGGGAATCATAAAATTCGAATAATGTGCGGTCGTCCACCAAAATATCGCGACGGCGGGATTTGTGTTCCAACTCTTCTACTTCGCGAATCAATTTTTGATTTTCAAAAAAGAACGGATGGCGGGTATGCCAATCCCCTTCCACCAATGCCGATTGAATAAAAATTTCGCGACTGGTTTGCGGATCGATGGCGCCGTAATTGACCGGACGATTCGCCACAATCGGCACGCCGTACAGGCTGACCCTTTCATCGGCGATCACCTGTCCGCGGGATTTTGACCAGCGAGGTTCCGAATAAGATTTTTTCACCAAATGCGCGGCAAGAGGTTCAATCCATTCCGGATCAATTTCCGCCGCCATGCGTCCCCAAAGTCTGGAAGTTTCCACCAGTTCCGCCGCCATCACCCATTTCGGCTGTTTTTTGAACAATACGGAATTGGGAAAAATAGCGAAATGGGCGTTACGGGCACCAAGATATTGCTGTTTTTCCGCCTCTTTCATGCCGATATGAGAAAGCAATCCGCTTAAAAGTGCGGTATGAATTTGCGGATATTCTGCGGATTCGGCGTTAATCGGCAATCCCATTTCGCGCACGGTTAAACGGATTTGATGATAAACATCCTGCCATTCGCGAATGCGCAAATAATTCAGGAAATCCTTTTGACACAAGCGTCGAAATTGATTTTTACCGAGCGCTTTTTGCTGTTCTTGAATGTAATTCCACAAATTCAGGAAGGCCAGAAAATCGGATTTTTTATCCGCAAACCGACGATGTTTTTCGTCCGCCGCCTGTTGTTTTTCCTGCGGACGTTCGCGAGGATCCTGAATGGAAAGCGCAGCGACAATAATCATCACCTCCAAAACACAGCCTAAATTGACCGCACTTATCAGCATTTTGGCCAAGCGGGGATCCACCGGCAATTGAGCCAATTGACGACCTGTTTGGGTTAAATGATTCTTGTGTAACGGCAAATGATATTCGCCCTTATCGGTATTTTGGGGCGAATGTAATTCTTCCCGACGAATCGCCCCCAACTCTTCCAACAATTTAATACCGTCCTGAATATGCCGTTTATCCGGCGCATCCACAAAAGGAAAAGATTCGATGTCATCCAAACCGAGCGAAGTCATCTGCAAAATAACGGAAGCCAAATTGGTGCGCAGAATTTCCGGATCGGTAAATTCCGGACGGTTATTAAAATCCTCTTCCGAATAAAGCCGGATACAAATCCCTTCACTCACACGTCCGCAACGTCCTTTGCGTTGATTGGCGGAGGCCTGAGAAATCGGTTCAATCGGCAAACGCTGAACTTTGGTGCGATAGCTGTAACGGGAAATCCGCGCGGTACCCGGATCGATCACATATTTAATGCCCGGCACCGTAAGCGAGGTCTCCGCCACGTTGGTCGCCAGCACAATACGATTCAGTCCGCTCGGATGGAAGATTTTATTTTGCTCCTGCGCCGACAAGCGGGCGTATAGCGGCAAAATTTCCGTATGACGCAAATTTTGCTTTTCCAACGCGTCGGCGGTGTCGCGAATTTCCCGCTCACCGCTTAGGAAAATCAGGATATCGCCGCGACCTTCAGCCTGCAATTCATCCACCGCATTCAA
This sequence comes from uncultured Actinobacillus sp., assembly GCA_963539805.1. GTDB lineage: Bacteria > Pseudomonadota > Gammaproteobacteria > Enterobacterales > Pasteurellaceae > Exercitatus. The sequence continues at coordinate 264,417 of CAUTMS010000002.1, forward strand.
AATACCTTGCAGCTGATCCTGTTCTTCCGCTTCCGCAACGGGACGATAACGCACTTCCACCGGATAGGTTCTGCCCGAAACCTCGATAATCGGCGCATTGTTAAAATGTCTGGAAAAGCGCTCCACATCAATGGTTGCGGAGGTGATAACGACTTTTAAATCCGGGCGGCGCGGCAATAATTGTTTCAAATAACCGAGAATAAAATCGTTGTTCAGGCTGCGTTCGTGAGCTTCGTCGATAATCAAGCAATCATATTGATTAAGAAAACGATCGGTTTGAATTTCCGCCAGTAAAATCCCGTCGGTCATCAACTTGATTTGAGTCTGTTCGCCGATTTGATCATTAAACCGCACTTTGTAACCGACAAGCCCGCCCAATTCCGTTTGCATCTCCTCGGCAATGCGCGCCGCCACCGAACGGGCGGCAATACGGCGCGGCTGAGTGTGACCGATAAGACCTTTCTGACCAAACCCGAGCTCCAAACACATTTTCGGCAACTGCGTAGTTTTGCCCGAACCCGTTTCGCCCGCGATGACCACAACCTGATTTTCCGCAATCAGCTTTTGAATTTCCGCTTTGCGCTGACTGACCGGCAGATTTTCCGGAAAAACTATCGGATTTTTAACCGCACTTTTGCGCTGCGCAAGACGAAATTGCGCTTGCTGAATTTGCATTTCAATTTCCGCGGCAACCGCTTGTTGCTGCCGTTCGTTTTTAATTCGGTTCAGTCCCTTGATTCGGGCGGCAAGACGATGACCGTCCACAAGCATCATATCGCTCAATTTGCTGAAAAGTGCGGTCTGAATTGGCGTCATTTTGACGGAATGGTGATGTTTTTTCATATTTCGTAATCAATCAATACAACAAGACAGGCGAATCGCCTGCCTGAATAAATTAAACTTTACCGAGAAGTAAGGATAAAATTCCCGCGGCGATTAACGGCCCCACCGGAATACCGCCGAGGAAACCGACGCCTAAAATCGTGCCGATAAGCAAGCCGGTTAACAAAATAGGTTGCGAGCTCATCAGCGGCACGCCGCGACCGGCAAGCCAGGCGACCAGCATGCCGACGGCCAAGGCGAGAAACATTTTCCAGTGCAATAATTCCATTAAGGCGGGAATTTTCACCTTGCCCGTCACAAGAGGACTGAGCACGCCAATGGTTAAAATAATCACGCCGATATTCAGGCCGTATTTTTCCATGAACGGAATATATTTCGACAGAAAAGTTTGCTGCATAAGTAACAGCACCGTAGCGGAAATGGTGATGGAGCTGTTATTCCCCAACACGCCCAGCAAGGCTAAAATAACCAGTAATAATGCGATGGAATTAAAGTGAAGTGACATATCGGCCTCAAAGTGCGGTTAAATTTTAAAAAATTTTTGAATAATTATAACAAATTTTGTGAATCCGACGTTTTTTTATTTGCACTTTATCTCTAGAATATAAGCTACGAATCACTTTTTATAAACACGGATGATAAGATGGAAATCGCTTTTATTCTTGCCGGTAAAATTATCGAGCTGACGCTTATCGTGCTCATCGGTTATGCGCTGGTGAAAAGCAATCTGTTGCAATCGAAAGACAGTTACCCGCTTTCCGTCATCGGATTATACGTGATCAGCCCGGCGGTGATGATAAAAGCGTTCCAAATCGATTACACGCCCGAACTCCTGAAAGGCTTACTGCTTTCCTTAGGCATGGCGGTGTTTTTGCATGTCATTTTAATCACTTTGGGCGTGGTGATGAAAAAGACGCTGAAGCTGGATCCCATCGAACATGCGGCGTCTATTTATTCCAATTCGGGCAATTTGATCATTCCTTTGGTAATGTCCATGTTCGGCGAACAATGGGTGATTTATGCCACCTGCTTTATCGTGGTGCAAACCTTTCTGTTCTGGACGCATTGCCGTTCGATTATTTGCGGCAAAGGCGCTGTGCCGCTTAAAAACATCGTAAAAAATATCAATATTTGGTCGATTATTGTGGGCGCCGTGCTGTTCGCCCTGCAAATCAAATTACCGCCGATTATTACGGGCATGCTTGGCGCCGTAGGCTCCTTTATCGGTCCAAATGCCATGCTGGTTGCCGGCATGCTGATTGCATCGATTCCGATAAAATCCATTCTGTCGTCCAAACGGGTTTATCTGGTCACTTTTTTACGCCTGATTTTTGTGCCGGTTTGTTTGCTGTTTGTGGTGAAAATCGGTGGGTTCGCTCATTGGGTGGAAAACGGCGAAACCATCGCTATGATTAGTTTCCTTGCCACCATCAGTCCGGCCGCCGCAACCGTGACGCAAATGGCGTTGGTGTACGGAAAAAATGCGCAAAAAGCCAGTATGATTTACGGTGTTACAACCATGTTATGCGTTTTCACCATGCCGCTGATTATTGCTTTGTATCAGCTGTTTGATTGATTATGCTACCCGTCAATACGTTCTAACTATTTGACAATCCCGCTTTTCCGCCGATTTTTATTGCAAAAACGGAAAGATGGCCTATCATTCGTCAAAACACGTTAATATTCATCAACCGAAAGGAACCGCACATGGAAAAAGTCAGTCTGGATGATATGCGCTTATTTGTTTCCGTGGTGCAGGCCGGCAGTCTGCACCTTGCTTCGGAACTGACGGGCGTTCCCATTTCCCGTTTAAGTCGTCGCATGACACAACTGGAACAAGCGTTAGGTTCAAAATTGATGGATCGCGGCAAAAAAGGCGTAACCCTGAACGATTTAGGCCAGCTTTTTTCCAGCGGGCGCAACAAATGCTGCAACTTGCCGAACAGGCGGTTTCCGGCGTGCAGGACAGCTTAACCAAACCCAACGGCCTGCTGCGGATTTCCGTTGCCGGCGATATTATGCGCATGCTGATTGCGCCGCATTTGCCTGCTTATCTGGCGGAAAATCCGAATGTCAACCTCGATATTCATCAAAGCCCGCAAAAAATCAATATGATTCAGGACGGCATTGACATCGCTATTCGGGTGGGATCCATTGAAAACGAAAATGTCGTGGCGCGCAAATTCCTGGATATTCGATTCGGCATCTACGCCGCCCCCGAATATCTCAAACGGCACGAAGCGATTCGCAATCCGCAGGATATCTACCGCCATTCAATCGTCGTGCACGCGCTTTCGCTGCCGTGGCGACTTACCCAGGGAAATCAACGGCTCGAGATTATGCCGACAGGGAAATTAACGGTTAACGATTACTTGCTGGCGGCGCATTTTATTCAGCAGGGAACGGGCATCGGGATGCTGCCGACTTTTGTGGGCGAGCAAATACCGGAATTGGTGAAAGTGCTGCCGGACTGGGAAATGCCGAGCGTTCCGCTTTCCATCATCTACTACAAAAACCGCGGCACGGTGCCGACTATCCACAGTTTCACTCAGTATTTGCTGGGATTAAATCCGGCGTAAAAACAATGAAAAAATTGCCCGCACTTTTTCTCAAAGTGCGAGCAAAAAATTAAACGTTTTTTTCTCTCGCCACCGCGCGATAACCGATGTCACGGCGATAGAAACGTCCCTTCCAGTTTACCTGTTCGGCAAGTTTCAAGGCTTTTTGCTGCGCTTCGAAAACGCTGTCGCCAAGTGCCGTCACACAAAGTACGCGGCCGCCGTTGGTGACGAACTTGCCGTCTTTTTCCGCAACACCCGCCAGGAAAACTTTTTCTCCCGGCGTCGCCTGAACCGGAATGCCGCTGATTTCATCGCCTTTACGATAATCGCCCGGATAACCTTCGGCGGCCAGCACAATGCCTAACGCCGCTTGCGTCGCCCATTCCGATTTCATCTGATTCAATTCGCCTTTGCAGGCTTTTAGGCAAAGCTCCACCAAATCCGATTTCATTCGCATCATAATCGGCTGGGTTTCAGGATCACCGAAACGGCAGTTGAATTCGATCACTTTCGGTTGTCCGTTTTTATCGATCATCAAGCCGGCGTATAAGAAGCCTTTGTACACATTATTTTCCGCCGCCATGCCGCGCACGGTCGGGTAAATAATCTGTTCCATTACGCGACGGTGAATTTCCTGAGTCACCACCGGCGCCGGCGAATAAGCGCCCATGCCGCCCGTGTTCAAACCTTTATCGCCTTCGCCTACGCGTTTGTGATCTTGCGAGGTTGCCATCGGTTCGACGTGTTCGCCGTCCACCATCACGATGAAACTGGCTTCCTCGCCGTCTAAAAATTCTTCGATAACCACGCGGCTACCCGCTTCGCCAAAAGCATTGCCGGAAAGCATGTCTTTAACCGCGGCTTCCGCTTCGCTCAGGCTCATCGCAACAATTACGCCTTTGCCCGCCGCTAAACCGTCCGCTTTAATGACAATCGGCGCGCCTTTTTCACGCACATAAGCCAGCGCCTGAGCCACATCGGTGAAATTTTGATATTCCGCCGTCGGAATATGATGACGAGCCAGGAAATCTTTGGTAAAGGCTTTGGAACCTTCCAACTGCGCGGCGGATTGACGCGGGCCGAAAATAGTTAAGCCCGCTTTTTCAAAAGCATCCACCACGCCTACAACCAACGGAGCTTCGGGTCCGACGATAGTTAAACCGATATTGTTATCCTGCGCGAATTTTACTAACGCATCGACATCCGTCACGCCGATATTCACGTTTTCAATATTGGGTTCATTCGCCGTCCCCGCATTGCCCGGCGCCACGAATACTTTACTTGCAAGAGGCGATTGCGCCGCTTTCCAAGCCAGAGCATGTTCGCGACCGCCGTTACCGATGATGAGGATGTTCATATTTGGGTATCCTTTAATTTAATTTTTCTTAATCCAATGCTTATTTTTTCGTTCATTTTTTTCGCTTATACAAAGAAAAACGAACCAAAAGAAACACCCCCGACTTCAATGCCGTCCTTCGCTTTATTGAATTTTTTTAACGAAAATTTCAAGTCGCTCAGGCATTTCAGACGGGGACTGAACCGAACATTAAGTGCGGTTAATTTTTAACAAATTTTGATATTTCCTAAATGGGTTCCCTTCTTTGCCGCCTAAAAATAGTTTAATTTATAGGAAAATTTGTACTGTTTGAGCGTAGCGAGTTTACAAATTTTCCGTTAAGTAAATTAAACTATTTTTAGGAAAAAAGGCAAAGCAGGGTTGCCTTTCTTTTGGTTACTTTTCTTTGGCAACGCAAAGAAAAGTAACAATTCTTAGTGTCTGAAATGACGCATTTTAGTCAATACCATCACCATATTGTGCTCATCCGCCGCATCAATAACTTCCTGATCGCGCATTGAACCACCCGGGTGGATGACACATTCAATCCCCACTTCGGCGGCGGCGTCAATACCGTCGCGGAACGGAAAGAAAGCGTCTGACGCCATCACACAGCCTTTTACTTCCAGCCCTTCGTCTTGCGCTTTGATGCCCGCGATTTTCGCTGAATACACGCGGCTCATCTGACCTGCTCCGATACCGATGGTTTGGTTGTTTTTCGCATAAACAATCGCATTGGATTTCACGAATTTCGCCACTTTCCAGCAAAATAGCATGTCTTCTAATTCCTGTCGGGTCGGTTTACGTTTACTCACCACCTCCAAATCGTCAACGGTGACTTCGCCTAAATCGGCGTCCTGAACCAATAAACCGCCGTTCACGCGTTTCACATCCAGGCGAGGTTGCGGTTTGCTTAATGCGCCGCATTCTAATAAACGCACGTTTTTCTTCGCTTTCACCACCTCAACCGCTGCGGCTGAAACCGTCGGTGCGATGATTACTTCCACGAATTGACGGTCGACGATAGCCTTCGCGGTCGCTTCGTCCAATTCGCGGTTGAACGCAATAATGCCGCCGAATGCGGAGGTCGGATCGGTTTGATAAGCGCGGTTATAAGCTTCCAACGCATCTTTGCCCAACGCTACGCCGCAAGGATTCGCGTGTTTCACGATCACACAAGCCGGCTCATCGAAAGATTTGACACATTCCAATGCGGCGTCGGTATCCGCAATATTATTGTAAGAAAGCGCTTTACCCTGTAATTGTCTGGCGGTGGAAACGCTGGCTTCCTTCACTTCTTTTTCTACGTAAAACGCCGCGTTTTGATGGCTGTTTTCACCGTAACGCATGGTTTGTTTACGAATGAAGTTCAAATTTAAAGTCCGCGGAAATTGACCGCACTTCGCCTCTTTGTCTTCTTCCGCCGCAGCAAAATAAGGTTTCACCATTTGCCCGAAATAATTGGCGATCATGGAATCGTATTGCGCGGTGTGTTCAAATGCGCGAATAGCCAAATCGAAACGGGTTTCCAAAGTTAAACCGTTTTGATTCTGATCCATTTCCGCTAAAACCATATCAAAATCCGAATTATTCACCACGATCGCCACATCTTTGTGATTTTTCGCCGCAGAACGCACCATAGTCGGCCCGCCGATGTCGATATTTTCCACCGCATCTTCCAATGTGCAATTCGGTTTCGCCACCGTTTGGGCAAAAGGATAAAGATTCACCACCACCATATCGATGGCTTCGATCCCGTGTTTTTGCATCACTTCATCGTCCGTACCGCGGCGACCTAAAATTCCGCCGTGCACTTTCGGATGAAGCGTTTTCACCCGGCCGTCCATCATTTCCGGGAAACCGGTGTAATCGGATACTTCGGTCACCGGCAAACCGTTGTCTACCAGTAATTTAGCGGTTCCGCCGGTTGATAATAATTTAACGCCGCGTTGCACCAAACCTTGTGCGAATTGCACAATGCCGGTTTTGTCAGACACGCTTAATAACGCTTGACGAATAGGACGAGTTTGCATGGTTATTTCCTTTTTGATTAGAACGGTTAGCTTTCATAAAAAATCCGCGGCATTATATCGCAAACGATTGCGTAATGCTATGGATCCGATCAAAAAAGCCCGCAAAGTGCGGGCGATTTTTCCGTTGTTTTTTCAGCATTAAAGCGCTTTCAGCACGTCCAGAGACGGCGCAAAATAATAGCTGCCCGTGACCGGTTTGGTGAACCCCAGCAATCGGTCGGTTTTACCGTCGAGTTCGCCGAACATGCTTAATAATTGCTGTTCGATATTGTGCAGACAGGCGCAATAGGAAATAAAGAACAACCCGTTGGTGCCGCTCGCCGTCCCGTACGGCAGGCTTTGACGCAGAATTTTCAGGCCTTCGCCGTTTTCCTTTAAATCCACCCGCCCGACGTGAGATGTCGGCGGCACGTCGTCCAGTTCCACGCTGTCCGGCTTGGTGCGCCCGATAACGCTTTCCTGTTTTTCGTCGGATAATTTCGCCCATTTATCCAAATCATGTTCCCAGCGCTGAGTAAATACGTAACTGCCGCCGGCGTCCGCACCTCCCGCAATTAACGCCACCGCCGCGCGCTGTTCATCCTTCGGATTTTCCGTGCCGTCGATAAAACCGGTTAAATCCCGCTCTTCCACCCAACGGAAACCGTGAATTTCCTGCCGAATTTCGACCGCACTTCCGAACGCCGCCACCGCCGCTTGCGCCACGCTGAAATTCACATCGGGACGATTTGACTGAATATGCACCAACAAATCGTTTTGGGTTGCCGGCGCACTTAAACCGCCTTTACCTAAAGCGGTGAAAGATTTCAGTTGCGGCGCCGAATCCGCCCCGGCAAGGCGGCGCCAGGCTTGGTGACCGAACGCCACCACGGCGCCTAAATTGGCGTCGGGATACCGCGCCAGAAAATCGTCCAAACGCGCGCAAAAATCGCGGCACGCCTGCGGAATTGCCGCGAAATCCGTAATATCCGCTTCCAAATAAATGCCCGCTTTGCAATGTTCCAATAAAATACCGCTTTGTGCCGTCATATTTTGTCCTCTTCTATTTTGTTAATCCGTTAACCCAATCCGCAAAAGGTTGAGCTTCCATGAAACCGGTGACGCGCGCGCCCTGAATTTCCCTGCCCGATTGTTCGAAGAAAATAATGGTCGGCAGTCCCATCACATTCAACCGTTTCATTAATTCCGTGTTTTCCGCGCTGTTTTTGGTCATATCCGCTTGTAACAGCAGAATGTTTTCAAACGCTTTTTGCACCTCAGAAGCGGGAAACGTATATTTTTCAAATTCTTTGCAGGCGACGCACCAATCCGCATATAAATCCAGCATGGCTATCGCTTTCGGATTTGCCGCCAAGGCTTGTTGCAACTCGTTATAACTGTCGATTCGGGTAAAGTGCGGGCGAAAAACAGCGGATTTTTTGACCGCACTTTCCGTAGATTCGGCCTGATGAACCTCATGTACGGCAAAAAACGCCGCCAGCGAAACCAGTAAACCGAGCCAATAACATTTCGACGCCAGCCAGCAGCAGAAAGCAATCGCCCACACCGCCCGCAGCGGAACTGACCAATCGGGAAACACGCGTTCAAGCAGAATCACCGGCAACAACAATAAAATAAAGCCGAACAGCTCTTTCACGCGGTTCATCCAGGCGCCGGATTTCGGCAGAATTTGATTGCCGAACAGGGTAATCAGAATCAGCGGCACGCCCATGCCCAGCGCCAATAAATAAAGCGTAACGGCACCGGTAATCAAATCTCCCGACTGCGTCACATACAGCAATGCGCCGGAAAGCGGCGCGGAAGTGCAGGGAGACGCCACCAATCCCGCCAGCATACCCATGACAAACACGCCGCCAAAGGCGCCGGATTGCCGGTTTTGACTGATTTGAGTTAGCTTCGTCTGCCAGCTTGCCGGCAGCTGCAAATTGAACGCGCCGAACATGGATGCCGCCAGCAGCGCAAACAGCGCGGACAAAGCAATCAACATCGCCGGGCTTTGCAACGCCACCTGAAACGGCAGACCGATTGCCGCAACGATCAATCCGAGCAAAGTGTAAGTCAGCGCCATTCCCTGCACATAAACGAAACTCAGCGCAAAAGCGCGCCGGCCGTTCGGACGCTGCCCCCGCCCGATGACCGCGGCGGACAGCAACGGCAACATCGGCAGCACACAAGGAGTGAACGCCAGACCCAATCCCAACAGAAAAAACCAGAACACCGCATATTTCGATCGAAACAGACGCGCCGCCAGTTGATCCTGCTCGTTCGCGCCGTTTAAAAGTGCGGTCAGATTTTCATCTGTTTTTTTGACCGCACTTTTTCCGTCCGCCGGCTTCGTCAACGCCACGGTTCGGGTTTCCGGCGGATAACAAAATCCTTTGGTGCAGCCCTGATAAGTCACTTCAACTTCGGCATTGTCCGCCGCATCCTGCAACGGCACCGTCAGCGCCAGTCGATTCAAATAAATTTCCGTTTCGCCGAAAAATTCGTCCTGATGAACTTTGCCCGGCGGAAAATCCGTTTCGCCCAATGTGACGTTTTTCCCGCGTAGCCGGATTTCTTTGCGGTATAAATAATAATCATCGGCGATCTGCCAGTTTAGCGTAAGCCGATTATCCTGCCGTTCCGATGAAAACTGAAAAGCGTCGTCGGCCGGCAGAAAACGTGATTCGGCGGCGCCGAACAATCCCGCCTGCGCCGAAAGTGCGGTCAAAATTAAGGTCAAAAATAAAAATAATCGTTTCATTGGTTTATGAGAAAATCGTGATCGCGACAAAGGGCAAATTTTACTCGCCTTTATCCTTAATAATCAATAGATTAAATACTTCCATAATATTTTCTATTACGGCTTGAGTTTCAAACAGTTCGATGTCGTGTTCGATAAAATACTGCAACACGGTTAAGGATATGGTGCCGAACAAATGTCCCTGAAAATTCAGTTCTTCCAGCGAAAAATCGGAACAATGACGTTGATGTTTCACATACGCCATTTTCACCATTTCCCGCAAATCTTCCAGAAAATGGATTTTGGGTGTGCGGATTTTGCTGATTTTACGCACCAAATCCTGATTCGCCAAAAACACCGGCCGCATCAGTTTGGCAAATTCCAGGGTCGAAATGGTAAAACGCTGATCCAGATCGGAACCGAAAACCAGCTTCAATTCGTTCACTAAGGCTAACGCCACTTCATTTTTGTTCATGTAATATTTGTAAAACGTAGAACGGTTGATTTTCGCTTTGTTCAGAATGTCCTGCACCGTGATTTGTTCGAATTCCTTTTCATCCAGCAAATCTAAGAATGCCGTTCGGATTTTATGCAGCGTTTTTTCCACCCGAATGTCTTGTTTTTTCATCATTTCTTCTCTTTTAGATTTTTCACACTGTAACCGAGCAATTAAAATTAAGCAACACTTTGTTGCTTTTTGTCGGTTGAAGTGAAAATACGACACAATATAATAATCTCATATTAATCTCATTGGTTCGCTTGGCTTGAGTAAGCATAAGGAATAATTATGAAAGCAAAATTTATCGTTGCCGCGTTTGTGGCGGCTGCCCTTGCCGGCGGCGCCATTTGGTATAACGGAAAATTAAAAACCGAAGATTTGCCCGGCATTGCCGCCGTTAACGGCCGTTTGGAGCTGAAACGTTTAGATATCGCCACGCTATACTCGGGACGGGTGGAGGAAATTTACGTGCAGGAAGGCGATGAAGTGCAACCCGAACAAAATCTCGCCCGCCTGTCTTCCAGCATTTCACAAACGCAAGTAGATGCGGCGAATGCGCAAAAACAACGGGCGCAGGAAGCCGTTGCGCGTGCCGTCGCGCAAATCGATTCTCAGCAACAACAACTCAAAGTAGCGAAACTGGATTTGGACAACGCGCAAAAATTGCGCCGTGAAAATCTGGTTTCCGCCAGCGAATTGGATCGTCGTCAGGCGAATTACCGGGCGGCGCTGGCGGCGCTAAACACCGCAAAAGCCGCCAAAGCGGAAGCGGATGCGGCGGTGAATCAGGCTCAGGCACAATTGGATCAGGCGCAATCGCAAAACAGCGATATGCTGATTAAAGCGCCAAAAGCCGGTTGGGTGGAATACCAAATTGCCGAAGTGGGCAATGTGCTTGGAGTCGGAGGCAAAGTCATCAGCCTGCTGGATCCCACCGACACTTACATTAACGTGTTCTTAACCTCTCGCCAAATGAATCAGGTTAAAATCGGAGATGACGCCCGTATCATATTGGACGGCGTGGATGCGGTGTTCCCGGCCAAAATTACCTTCGTTTCCAACAATGCACAATTCACTCCGAAATCCGTCGAAACCACGGAAGAACGGGCAAAATTAATGTTCAAAGTGAAATTGCAGGTACCGCAGGAAATCGCTCTGCAATACGAACGTTTCTTAAAAGGCGGTATGACGGCGGTAGGCTATGTGAAATACGCGCCGGATGCCGAATGGTCCGAACAACTTGCCGTAAAATTACCCGCAGGTAACCAATAATGACAGAAACAACCTTGGCAGTGTCGGTTGAAAATCTGGTCCATTCTTACGGAAAAACGACCGCACTTTCGCATATCAGTCTGCACATTCCGCAAGGCAGAACCGTGGGATTAATCGGTCCCGACGGAGTGGGCAAATCCACATTGCTTTCCGTGATCGCCGGTACCAAAATCATTCAATCCGGTACGGTCAAGGTGTTTGGTAAAAATCTGGCGGATAAAAAAGCACGGGAATCGCTGTCTCACCAAATCGCCTTTATGCCGCAGGGGTTGGGTAAAAATCTCTATCTGACTTTATCCATTTACGACAACGTAGATTTTCACGCCAGCCTGTTCGGTTTGCCGAAACAATACCGTAAAGCCCGTATCGAGCGTTTGCTGAAAGCTACCGGATTGGCGCCCTTCGCCAACCGACCGGCCGGAAAATTATCGGGCGGGATGAAACAAAAACTCAGCCTTTGTTGCGCCTTGGTGCACAGTCCGGATTTACTGATTTTAGACGAACCGACGACCGGAGTGGATCCTCTTTCCCGGCGCCAATTCTGGCAATTGGTGGCGGATCTTCGCCGCGAAACGCCGAACATGACGGTAATCGTCGCCACCGCCTATATTGACGAAGCGGAAAATTTCGAACACGTGCTGGCCATGGATGACGGTAAGCTGATTGCGGATAAACCGACTCAAGAAGTCATCGCGGAAACTCAAAGCGATAATCTGGAACAGGCCTATGTCAAATTATTGCCGCCGGAAAAACGCGGCGCAGAAAACGGATTAGTGATTCCGCCTTTTGAAGTAAAAGCCGGCGAACCGCCCGTCATTATCGCGGAAGGATTAACCAAAAAATTCGGTGATTTCGTTTCCGTGGATCACGTCAGTTTCACCATTCCCAAAGGGGAAATTTTCGGTTTTTTAGGTTCCAACGGCTGCGGTAAATCCACTACCATGAAAATGCTCACCGGTTTGCTCGATCCTACCGAAGGCACGGCAACCCTGCTGGGACAACCGGTTGACGCCGGCAACATCGACACGCGCAAACGAGTGGGATATATGTCGCAGGCTTTTTCTTTATACGAAGAATTAACCGTATCCGAAAACCTGAAATTGCACGCCAAATTGTTTCAAATCCCCTCCGCGCAATGGGACACCGCGGTCAATTCCGCCATGAAACAATTCGATCTGCTCGATCTTGCCGATGAAAAACCTTCTTCCCTGCCCTTAGGGATCCGTCAGCGTTTACAACTTGCCGCCGCCTGTTTGCACAAACCGGAAGTGCTGATTTTGGACGAACCCACTTCGGGCGTGGATCCTGCCGCACGGGATATGTTCTGGGAATATTTAATCAAGCTTTCCCGCGAAGATCGCATTACCATTTTCGTCACCACTCACTTTATGAACGAAGCCGCCCGTTGCGACCGCATTTCCTTTATGCACCGCGGCCGCGTGCTGGGCGTGGGAACGCCGGAAGAATTACGCATTGGCAAAAATGCGCCGACTCTGGAAGACGCCTTTATTCTTTATTTGGAAGAACAGGCGGACGATATCACTGCGCCGCAGGAAAACATCGACAAAAGTGCGGGCGAAATTTCGGAAGTTTTTCAACCGACTACCGGCCTGTTCGCCTGGTGGTCGTTGGTGTGGACCTTTGCCGTACGCGAAGGAAAAGAGCTATTGCGGGATAATATCCGATTATTTTTTGCTTTTTGCGGACCTATCATTATGTTGCTGGCAATGGCGGGCAGTATCTCCTTTGATATTAATCCGTCAAATTTCAAGGTGTTGGATCACGATAACAGTTCCGAAAGCCGCAAATTTATAGAATATTTTAGCGGTTCTCCCTATTTTATCCGACAGGCGGATCTGTATTCGGTGGATGAAATCAAACCGGCTTTACAAACCGGTGAAATTAAGCTGGTGATTGAAATTCCTATTGATTTCGGTAAAAAAATGTTAAGCGGTCAACAGCCCGAAGTAGGCCTGTTTATTGATGGAGCGTTTCCTTCCGTGGCGGAAAATCTGAACGGTTCCGCCTCCGGCGTAATTCGTCAATATATAACCGAAGCTTTAAAAGAACAGGGATTTAACACACCCGTCAATACCGTTACCGAAGCCCGCTTTATCTACAATCAGGATTTCAAAAGCATTTACGCAATCACACCAAGTATCATTATGCTGGCAATGGTTTTAATTCCCGCCATGATGACCGCACTTGGTGTGGTACGCGAACGGGAAATCGGCTCAATTATGAATTTATACGGCTCACCGGCTTCCAAATTTCAATTTCTGCTGGGAAAACAGTTACCCTATATTCTTTTATCCTTTCTCAGTTACCTGTTGCTGGTGGGCGTATCCATTTTAATCTTCGGGGTTCCCATTAAAGGATCAGCATTGGCAATGTTTTTCGGCTGCCTGATTGGTATCTGCGCTTCAACGGCATTCGGATTATTCGTTTCGACTTTTGTAAAATCACAGGTAGCGGCAATCTTTGCGACGGCAATTATCAGTATTGTGCCGGCGATCAATCTCGCAGGAATATTCTATCCGACTTCCGCACTGGATAAACATTTAGCCGTCGTATCTAAAATATTTCCGGGAGCATGGTTTCAAAATATCAGTTTAGGCGGTTTTACCAAAGGATTAAGTTTTGCAGAGTTAACTCCTAACTATATTCAGCTGGCGACGATTTATATTATTTATATCAGCCTTGCTATCTTTTTCTTAAAAAAACAGGAGAAATAACATGTTACGCTGGTTTAAAAATGTCCTTTTTCTCTCCGGCAAAGAATTTAAAAGCCTGTTTAGTGATCTTACCTTGCTGGTTTTAATCATATATATGTTTACCATTGCTTTAATCAGTGTCGCTAATCTCCCGACGACAGAAGTAAAAAACGCGTCCCTCGGAATTGTCGATCATGATCATTCCGCGCTTTCCTATCGGCTGAAAGACACCCTGCTTAATCCCTATTTCAAAAAAGTCGAGCAAATCCGGCAAGAGCAAATCGACGATTTAATGGATAACGGTAATTTCACCTTTATCGTCGATATTCCGCCGAATTATCAGCGAGATATTCTGGCCGGACGTAATCCCCGAATTCAAATTTTGATCGATGCTACGGCGATGACACAGGCAAGTATCGGTTCATCCTATATCACTCAGATTTTCACCGGCGAATTAAACCGTTTTCTCAAAACGGCCAATACGCCTATGCCGATAAAAACGGCGGTAAACGTACTGTATAACCCTAATTATTCCAGTAAATGGTTTATGGGTGCAATTCAAGTAGTGGGGAATTTAAATCTGCTCACAATGTTATTGGTCGGTGCAGCGGTTATTCGCGAACGGGAACGCGGCACGATAGAACATTTACTGGTGATGCCCGTTCGCTCCAGCGAAATCGCTGTAGCCAAAGTATTGGCAAACGGTTTGGTTCTGTTTGTTGTCGCTATACTGTCACTTAAATTTGTCGTACAACGGTACCTGGCTATTCCTATCACCAATGCATCCATCGGATTATTCAGCTTAGGCGTGGTTATTTTTATTTTTTCCATCGCTTCGCTGGGAATTTTACTGGCGGTTTTTGCCCCTACTATGCCGCAATTCGGTCTGCTTTGTCTGCCGGTTTATCTTGTAATGTATATGCTGTCAGGCACCATGTCTCCCTTGGAAAATATGCCGCAATTAGCACAATATTTAACCCAGTTTTCTCCTACCACGATTTTAGGTTCTTACGCAAAAGACGTGCTATTTAGAGGGGCGAACCTGAGTATGGTTTGGGACGATTTAGCAAAAATGGCGGCATTGGGTGCATTATTCTTAGGCGTCGCGCTTATGCAATTTAAGACAATGTTATCTAAACAGGGATAAAAGTGCGGTCGGTTTTTTCATTGTTTTTTAACTATCTCGCAGAAACCGTATTCGCCAGAAAATATGCAATATCGGATCTTAAAAACCCGATTTACGTTGAGGTTATTTATGCAATTCATTTATAAATTTTCGCTTATTGCCGCAGCAGTGACGTTAATCGCCTGCGCCCACACCGATGTGGATTTAAATTCGCAAATCAAGCTGCCAGCCGGCTTCGAAAAAACCGACAAAGGCAGCGGCTCCGCCGACATCAGCCAATGGTGGCGGCAATGGCATGATCCGCAACTCAGCCGGCTGATCGAACAAGGATTACGCAACAACCTCGACATTGCCATGGCGCGCAGTCGCTTAGCCGAAGCGCAAGCCAATACGGCTTACACCGAAGCGGATAAAGGTCCTCAAGCTTCCGGCGAAGGACGTGCGGGCGGCTCTCGATCCCATATTATTAACAGCCCGTTAACGGGAGAAAACAGCACTTCATGGGCGAATAATCAATATGCCGGTATCGTGGCAAGCTGGGAACTGGATTTCTTCGGTAAAAAACGCAGCGATGCCGATGCCGCCAAAGCCAGTGAAATTGCGGTACAAAATCAGATTTACGCCACTCAAATGATGATCGCCGGACAAATTGCCGAAAACTACTTCAATATTTTCGCCTTGCAACAGCAAAATGCCGTACTGAATCAGTCTCTTTCCATATTAAGTCAACTCAGAAATTATGCCCAGGGCAGATTTAATGCGGGACAGGCCAACGCCAACGACGTGTTACAAGTGGAAAACCGCCTCACCGCCGTACAGGCGCAGCAAGCCACGCTGAACAGCCAAATTGCCGCCAACGAACGCGCCATTGCGGTGTTAACCGGACAAACGCCGCAAGGCTTCCGAATTAACAAAAACGTAGATCCTTTGGCTTCGTTACCTAATCCGCCAGCCGGTGTAATGCCGGGTGATTTGCTCGATCGCCGTCCGGATTTACGCACCAATCGGGCGCAAATTCAGTCCGCGGCGGCCAATTTAGCCAGCGCCAAAGCGGATCTTTATCCGAGATTCGATATTCAGTTTATGGGCGGAACCGGCCGCATTGAAGTGAATTCCGATATTTCCGAATTAAAAGGCTGGTCAGGATTGCTCAGTGCCGGATTCAACGTGCCGATTTTCACCAACGGGCGTATTCAAGCCAACATTGATGCGGCGGATGCACGCCTGAAAACCGCGTTACTGCAATACGACAAAACGTTGATTCAATCGCTGGCGGATGTGGACAACGCCTATCAGGCGCAATATGCCTTAAACCGTCAGGCGGAATTGCAGCAAAGTGCGGTCAAAAAAGCCCAAATTTCCGCAGGCAATGCCGAGAAACTGTTTAAATACGGCGACAAAAATCTGGATAACGCCCTCACCGAGCGCCTGAATGCGCTGGATTACCAAAACCAACTCATCCAGATTCGCTTAAATCGGGCGAAAAATTTAGTGAGTTTATATAAAGCCTTAGGAGGCGGTTGGCGGGAATAATATATTTTGCTTAACTATTCCGTTTAAAACAAAAGCTCAAATATTCTTGTTTGGGCTTTTTAATCATCGAATTATTGGCAAAATTATTACCGTAAACGGCTAAAACGATAAAGTGCGGTCAAAAAAACGATCATTTTTTTGACCGCACTTTTCCCGGACGTGAGAAACATCCGCCAGTGTAATTCCGAAAAACTCACCGACGCGAGCCCAACGGCGCATTCCGCAAGCTGTTATTAACCCGATTTGATCACGAATTTACAAGCGTTGTAAAATAGTGCGACTCAAGCGGAATCATCCGTTAAACCACAAAATAGCGCTGGAGGAATAACGATGCAAAATTTTAATTATTTCACGCCGACCCGAATCATTTTCGGTAAAGATACCGAACAGCAGACGGGCGAACTGATTAAAACTCAAAGCTGCAAAAAAATCTTGATTCATTACGGCGGTCAAAGTGCAAAAAAATCCGGTTTATTAGATCGTATTAAAGCCTCGCTCGATAACGCCGGCATCGCCTATACGGAACTGGGCGGCGTGGTGCCGAACCCGTTGTTATCTCTGGTTTATCAAGGCATTGATTTGTGTAAAAAAGAAAAGGTAGATTTTATTCTTGCCGTGGGCGGCGGAAGCGTCATTGACTCCGCCAAGGCCATTGCCTACGGCGTTGCCGAACCCGACAAAGACGTCTGGGAACTTTACGATCGCAAACGCCAGGCCACCGCTTGCTTACCGGTCGCCACCGTTTTAACCATTGCCGCCGCCGGCAGCGAAATGAGTCCGAGTTCCGTGATTACCAAAGATGAAGGCGGCATAAAACGGGGCTATAGCAACGATTTGTCCCGCCCAAAATTCTCTATTTTAAACCCCGAACTCACGATGACGTTGCCTAAATATCAAACCGCCAGCGGTAATGCGGATATTTTAATGCATACTATGGAACGTTATTTTACTCCTCACGATACCATGGAAATCACCGATTCCATTGCCGAAGGCTTATTAAAAACCGTGATGAAAAATGCGCGGATTCTGGTAAAAGATCCGCAAAATTACGAAGCCCGCGCAGAAATCATGTGGAGCGGCAGTTTGTCCCACAACGGTTTAACCGGTTGCGGCGGCGGACAAGGCGATTGGGCAACTCACATGTTAGAACACGAATTAAGCGGTTTGTTCGGTGTCACTCACGGCGCGGGTTTAGCGGCGATTTGGGGGCATTGGGCGAGATATGTTTATAAAAACCGTCTGCCGCGTTTCGAACGTTTCGCCGTGCAAGTGATGGGCGTTACAGCGTCCGACAATGCGGAACAAACCGCCTTAAAAGGCATTGAAGCTATGGAAGACTTCTTTCGCAGCATCGGCATACCGACCAATTTATCCGAATTGGGCGTAAACGCTGACGCGGAACAGATCGCCGAAATGGCCAAAAAATGCGCTATCGCAACCAACGGCTGTGCCGGTACCGTAAAACCCTTATACGAACAGGATATGATAGCCATTTACACGGCGGCGCAAAACGCATAATGCGCCCGTTCTCATCACTTCAATAAAAGTAAAACCGGACAGTTCAGCGTGCCGAATTCGGATAGATTCGGCATCATAAAATCATTCGTTTCCCATGCAACGACATTATTTTGCCGTTGCATGGGATTTTTCCTGCAAAAATTTTAATTTTCCCCTTGAAATTCATCTCTACTCCCCCATTTTCCAAAACAAGACGGATTTGCACCGCACTTTTGAAAAATTAAAAAAATTTTTAAAATTGCCTCTTGAAAAAGAAATTGCAATCCACATTTTAATATCACGTGAGAACGCATAGACGTTCGGTGAAACGGATTAAAACTAGGAGAAACAAAATGGGTAAAATTATTGGTATTGACTTAGGTACAACAAACTCTTGTGTTGCGGTAATGGATGGTGACAAACCACGTGTTATTGAAAATGCAGAGGGCGATCGTACCACTCCGTCAATCATTGCATACACAAATGATAACGAAACATTAGTTGGTCAGCCGGCAAAACGCCAAGCCGTGACCAATCCTAAAAACACTTTATTCGCGATCAAACGTTTAATCGGTCGTCGTTTTGAAGACAGCGAAGTGCAACGTGACGTTAGCATTATGCCGTTCCAAATCATCAAAGCGGACAACGGCGACGCATGGGTTGAAGTAAAAGGCGAAAAACTGGCACCGCCGCAAATCTCCGCCGAAGTGTTGAAAAAAATGAAGAAAACTGCGGAAGATTTCCTGGGCGAACCGGTTACCGAAGCGGTGATTACCGTTCCTGCGTACTTTAACGACGCACAACGTCAGGCAACAAAAGATGCCGGTCGTATCGCAGGTTTAGACGTTAAACGTATTATTAACGAACCGACTGCCGCAGCATTGGCTTACGGTTTGGATAAAGGCAAAGGTAATCAAACTATCGCTGTTTACGACTTAGGCGGCGGTACGTTCGACTTATCTATCATCGAAATTGATGAAGTGGGCGGCGAAAAAACCTTTGAAGTATTGGCAACCAACGGTGATACTCACTTAGGTGGTG
>CAUTMS010000003.1:0-232751 GCA_963539805.1 uncultured Actinobacillus sp.
AAAAAGGGTACCTTTCGGTACCCTTTTCTGAATGTCTGATGACAATATATTATTTAATCACGCTTGCTACCACGCCGGCGCCGACTGTACGACCGCCTTCACGGATAGCGAAACGTAAACCTTGGTCCATCGCAATCGGGTGGATTAGGCTTACCGTCATTTTCACGTTATCGCCTGGCATCACCATTTCCACGCCTTCCGGTAATTCGATTGTACCGGTTACGTCTGTAGTACGGAAATAGAACTGCGGACGGTAACCTTTGAAGAACGGAGTATGACGACCGCCTTCTTCTTTTGACAGAACGTATACTTCTGATACGAAATCTGTGTGCGGAGTAATTGAACCCGGTTTCGCCAATACCTGACCGCGTTCGATTTCTTCACGTTTAGTTCCGCGTAATAATGCACCGATGTTTTCACCCGCACGACCTTCGTCCAGTAATTTACGGAACATTTCCACACCCGTTACCGTGGTTTTCGCCGTATCTTTGATACCTACGATTTCCACTTCGTCACCGGTACGGATGATACCGCGTTCTACACGGCCGGTTACTACCGTACCGCGACCTGAAATGGAGAAAACGTCTTCGATTGGTAATAAGAACGGTTGGTCAATCGCACGTTCCGGTTCCGGAATGTAAGTATCTAAGGCGTTGGCTAATTCCAGGATTTTTTCTTCCCATTGCGCTTCGCCTTCTAACGCTTTTAATGCGGAACCGCGGATGATTGGCGTGTCATCGCCCGGGAAGTCGTATTGAGTTAACAATTCGCGTACTTCCATTTCCACTAATTCTAATAACTCTTCGTCATCTACCATGTCGCATTTGTTTAAGAATACGATGATGTAAGGTACACCTACTTGGCGACCTAATAAGATGTGCTCACGAGTTTGTGGCATAGGACCATCTGTCGCTGCTACTACTAAGATTGCACCGTCCATTTGCGCCGCACCGGTAATCATGTTTTTAACATAGTCCGCGTGTCCTGGGCAGTCAACGTGTGCGTAGTGACGAGTTGGAGTATCGTATTCAACGTGTGATGTGTTGATGGTGATACCACGCGCTTTTTCTTCTGGCGCGTTATCGATTTGGTCGAATGCACGAGCTGCACCACCGTAGTGTTTTGCTAATACGGTTGTGATTGCTGCTGTTAAAGTTGTTTTACCGTGGTCAACGTGGCCGATTGTACCCACGTTTACGTGCGGTTTTGTACGTTCAAATTTTTCTTTAGACATTGAAAGTCCCTCTAAAAAACACGGTTACGATGGTACAATAACACCAAGTTAACCTAATGTAATTAATCAACGGTTTATTCTAAACGGATAGGTGAAAATAGGCGTGGTGCTGATAGGCGGATTTGAACCGCCGACCTCACCCTTACCAAGGGTGCGCTCTACCAACTGAGCTATATCAGCGTTTGGAGCGGGCAGCGGGAATCGAACCCGCATCATTAGCTTGGAAGGCTAAGGTAATAGCCATTATACGATGCCCGCAGTCCTAAATTCATCTGTCCCATCAGAATTCATTTAGAAAATGGTGGAGGGAGAAGGATTCGAACCTTCGAAGGCTGAGCCAACAGATTTACAGTCTGCCCCCTTTGGCCGCTCGGGAACCCCTCCACACTAAATGAATGCTTGTTTACGATTAGAATGGTGCCGACTATCGGAATCGAACTGATGACCTACTGATTACAAGTCAGTTGCTCTACCTACTGAGCTAAGTCGGCGTCATAAGCAAGTGAGGCGTATTATAGGGAAAAATTTACCTCTGACAAGTGTTTTTTTGTAAAAAATCAATATTTTTTAATTATCCGCTTAAATTCCACACAAAAATGCAAAAAACTGCGTTTTTTTGACCGCACTTTATAAAATTCTCTGTGCACAAACCGTTTATAAGGTATATTCTTAACAAAATTTCCCATTAAATGAATGCAAAAAATCGTGAATACAGTAAATCAGACGGAAACTTCCGCGCAAATTGTCAGCCCGTTTCTTACCTTTAACCGTTCGCAATGGGCAGAATTACGCAAATCCGTTCCCTTAACCTTAACCGAACAGGATTTAAAGCCCTTGCTCGGTATTAATGAAGAGTTATCGCTGGATGAAGTCAGCACCATTTATTTACCGCTTGTGCGTCTGATTAATTATTATATTGAAGAAAACCTCCACCGCCAGACCGTACTCAACCGTTTTCTGGGCGGACAACATCCCAAAGTTCCTTATATTATCAGCATAGCCGGCAGCGTGGCGGTGGGAAAAAGCACATCCGCGCGTATTCTGCAGTCCTTGCTGTCGACCTGGCCGCTGGCGCGCAAAGTGGATTTGATTACAACCGACGGTTTCCTCTATCCGCTTGCCGTTTTGCAGGAGAAAAATCTGTTGCAGAAGAAAGGTTTTCCGGTTTCTTACGACACGCCGAAACTGATTCAGTTTCTGTCTGACGTCAAATCCGGTAAACCCAACGTGAAAGCGCCGATTTATTCGCATTTAACCTATGACATCGTCCCGAATCGGTTTAATACGGTGGATCAACCGGATATTCTTATTCTGGAGGGCTTAAACGTATTGCAGACCGGCAACAAAGCGAAAACCTTCGTATCGGATTTCGTGGACTTTTCCATTTATGTGGACGCCGATGAAGCGCTGTTGCAGGAATGGTATATTCGCCGTTTTTTGAAATTCCGCCAAAGCGCGTTCAGCAATCCGCATTCCTACTTTAAACATTACGCCACCTTGTCCGAAGCGCAAGCCGTGACCACCGCGGCCCATATTTGGGATACCATCAACGGGCTGAATTTAAAACAGAATATTTTGCCGACCCGGGAACGGGCGAACCTGATTCTGCACAAAGGCGCCGACCACGCGGTGCAGGAAGTGAAACTGCGTAAATAAAAAAACTATCGAAAAATCGCCCGCACTTTTCCGATATCCACGGTAAAGTGCGGGCAAAATTTTATGCGTTTTTTTGCGCCGGATGGGTTAAATGCTCGGACTTGATGTCTGTAAAAATGCCGTTTGAAGCGATTCAAACGGCATGTTCGGGTTAAGCGTAAGCGCTCGAGAAATAATCGTCTTTATTGACGGCCCGGGCTTTGACGGCGTTTAAGACGAATCCGTCGACTTTCACGCCGGCATTGCCGAATCGTTCCCGACTGGCTTCGATCTCATGCACCGTGGTTTGCTCGAAGCGCCCGATTAACAGCGTGATGTCCGCATGTTGTCCCACAATCGCGGCATCCGTGACACTCAGAATCGGCGGCGCGGTGACAATCACGGCATCATAATGTTGCGCCGCCCAATCCAGTAATTGTTGCCAACGCGACGAAGACAGCAATTCGGACGGCGTGTCGGTCACGCTTCCGCAAGGCATCACATCAAAATGCGCGCCGATATTTTTTACGCCTTGTTCAAAAGGTAAATTTTCCGTCAGCAGTTCGGTCACGCCCGGACGGTTTTCCACGCCCAATGCGTAATGTAAACGGCTGCCGCGTAGGTCCGCGTCGATTAACAACAGTTTTTTATCCGCCTTAGCCATCAAATTGGCAAGATTGGACGAAACGAAATGTCTGCCGACGCTCTTCGATATGCCGGAAAGCAAGACGATCCGGTTATTCGCTTCGGACAGCATGTGGTTTAAGCTGGTTCTTAAGCTTCTTAAGCTTTCTATTGAAGCATCGTCCGGCTGACGTTCCGATAATAAACCGCTACCCGCCTGGTTGCCGCCTCTGGCTCGGGATAACGCCGATTGTCTCTTGGAAAACGGTACGCTCGCGTAAGTCACCAAACCGATGTCAGAAACTTCGGATATGGTAAGAATGCCCTTTTGCACGATAGATCTTAACAGCACGGCGCCGCTGCCGAGCATAAAACCGATAATGCCCGTTAACACAAAAATAATCAATTTACGCGGCGCCACCGGTTTCGGCAAGGTTTGCGCCTGATCCAAAATACGCACATTTGCGACCGCACCGGCTTTAACCACGTCCAACTCCTGAATTTTGTTGGATAATTGAGTATAAATCTGTTGGTCGACTTCAAAATTACGAGTCAAGCGAACCGTATCTTTTTGGGTTTCGGGTAACGATTCAAGTTGTTTAGTTAAGCGGGCTTTCTCGTTCAGCAAAACTTTACGTTGTTCCAACAGCGCAACATAATTCGGGTGACGCTTGGTGAAACGTTGAGAAATATCGCTTTCTTTGATGGTTAACGCATTAAGATCCGCATCTAACTGCACCAACGCGTCCAACACCGATTTTGCTTCCAACCCTAAATCAATAGAGGCTTTCTTCTGGCGGTATTCGTTCAGGGCATTTTCGGATTTGGTCAATCTGTCGCGTACTTCCGGTAAACGTTTTTCTAAAAAAGCCAGGCTGTTACTTGCTTCCGCCGAATTGCGCGCGGTACTGTGTTCTAAATAACTTTGCGTAATGCTTTGCAGCACGTTTTGAATGTATTCCGGATCTTCACCTTTTAAGGTTAATTCCACTACGCCGGTTTGTTTACCTTTTTCCTCCGCCGTAACCGCTTGCTGCAGTTGCTCGACCAGTTCAAGAACGTCGGACTTTTCCAGTTTTTTCAGGCTAAAACGTTGTCCTGACGCCCCTTTCAGGTAGGTGACCTGAATTTCAATATCCTTATTATCGTATTTTTCGCCGACGACACCGCTTAATACGGTTTGATCCTGTTCGTCCACGACGGCATATTCATTTTCGTTAGAGCCGATAATTAAGGTATATTCTTGCGATGCGTCTTGTTTCGGCACAAAACGGGTGACAGTGATTTCCGCTTTATCGCCCGTCAGCTTTTCAATGGCTTTGCTGAAAAAAGGAATCGAATAGACGGGAGAAACTTCCGTCGTTAAATTCAAATCCTCCACCGCTTTTAACATAATCGCTCTGGATTTAATCACGGCTATCTCGGTACCGGCAGTGGATTCCTGTTCAAAAATATTGGAAATCCCTTGCAAGGCCCCGCCCGTATATTTTTCCTCTACCTGAACGGAAGCCGTCGCCATGTAAATCGAGGGCGCCAATAATGAATAAATCAGCCCCAGCCCCGCACATAACAACGTAGAGAAAAGAATGATTCGTTTTTGATCCCAGAATAAACTCAGCAGTTTAGTCAGATCGATAACATCATTTTGTTTTTTACTCATTATGATAAAACCCTTAATAATAAAATCTGTTGTTCAACTTCCAGCATGTCAATTTGCAATACCTGAAGAAAAACCGACAACGGGCAATATACCGTCCGATGAAGGTTCTCCAGGAGGAGAACCTCAGATATTTCCCTTAATGACCAATTAGTGCGGTCAAAAATTTATACGCTTACGCGGTGATTTAAGGCCATGTTCTGATTCGCAATGAGCCTTCGGTTAAGTCGTTAAATCCGCTGATAGTCGGTACGACTTGAGAAATCACACGGTTCCAACGGGAAATCGGTGCGGTCGTCACATAAACCACGTCATGCGGTTGCAGATAGAATTCCGTACCTAAAATATAAGCCGTCGGATTGGTAACGTCTAACTGATAGATATTGGCGACTTTTTCGATTTTTGCACCATTGCTATCCTGAACGAGCTCATGTTTGCCCCGCTGACCTCGGATAACGAAAATACCCGTTGCGTCGGAAGACAATTTGTCAATACCGCCGCTCGCACTCAGCGCTTCCGTTAAAGTCATACCGTTACGCCCGATAGTAAGAAGCTGTGATTGCACCACTTCTCCCACCACAAAAATCTTCATGGTATCGTTACGCGGTACATGCACAATATCACCGTTTTTCAACAAACGATTCTGCGTCAAATCACCGCGCTGAATTAGCGCCTCCACGGAAATCACTTCATCCCGTCCGTTTCTGGTCAGCGTCACATTATGCCAGTTAGCATTATCCGCCAACCCGCCGGCCTTATTAATCGCATCTAACAAAGTCAGCGGCACATTGGTGATAAATTGTTGACCCGGCGACTTCACCTCGCCCGTTATATAAGCTTTTTGTGACTGGAATGATGCGACATTCACCTCAACCTGAGGTTCGGCGATATAATTGGATAACGCTTTGGTTAAACGAGCGCGGATCTGATCTACGGTTAATCCCGCTACTTTTATATTACCGGCATAAGGGTAAAACATTGTTCCGTTCGCATGAACCTGATTCCCGGCCTCCGCTGATGAACGGTAAGAACCCGCCGGCGTAGTTAATTCCGGGTGATCCCATACGGTAACATTCAGTATGTCGCCGGGACCGACATGATATTGATAATCTCTCAGTTCTCTATCCAGATTCAGATTAGACTGAGCCGAAGCATTTATCGGCTTAAGCGTTTTCAATAACTGCGGTGTGATAAGATAAGCATCAATCGCTTTAGCTAAATCGACATTTTCACCAACAATCTGTGCGGGTCTCTTCGAAATAGGCGATTTATGGCTATCCGGCAAAAATACGGAACAGGATGACAAAGATAAACCCAGTCCGGTTAAAAATAGAGATTTAATTAATTTATTCATATTTAATCTATAATAAAAGTTAATCGTCCGAATGTTGTTTGTTCCAAACAAAATCCGCAAGTTCACTGACAGGATGATATCCCGTCGGCGCGTTTAACAATAAATGGCGAACCTGTTCGCAATCGTTATGATTGCAAGCGTCTTCAAGTTGTTTAATCAGCGCTTTCAGCTTATCCGGCGACAAAAAATCCTCCTTCGCAGTCATAATCCGTTCGTGGTAAGTCTGTTCAACATTATCACCGCCGATAAGCAACTCTTCATAAAGTTTTTCACCCGGTCTTAATCCGGTAAAACGAATTTCAATATCACCCTCCGGATTACTCTCGTCCTTTATGGTTAATCCTGAGAGTTTAACCAAATTTCGTGCTAAATCGACGATTTTAACCGGTTCACCCATATCAAGGATAAACACGTCGCCGCCTTTTGCCATAGCACCCGCCTGAATGACCAATTGTGCCGCTTCGGGGATTGTCATAAAGTAACGGATAATCCTTTTATCCGTTACGGTTATAGGTCCGCCCTGCGCAATTTGTTTTTTGAACAACGGAATAACGGAACCCGACGACCCCAATACATTACCAAAACGAACCATAGAAAATAAAGTATGATGCGTCTTTCCTTGTTCTTGGGCAAGCGCTTGCAGACAAAGTTCGGCAATTCGCTTAGTCGTTCCCATGACATTTGTCGGTCGCACCGCTTTATCCGTAGAAATCAATACAAAGGAATCCACGTTCGCTTCAATCGCGGCTTTCGCCGTATTATAGGTTCCGAAGATGTTATTCTGTACACCTTCAACCACATTATATTCAACCATCGGTACATGCTTGTAAGCCGCCGCATGATACAATGTTTCAACATTGAACGCTTTCATGATTTCAACTAATCGCTGCTTATTTTGTACATTACCGAGTAACGGTAAAATTTTCATCTCGGGCAACGATTCTTCTCGGATAATATTTTTTAAATCCTGCTCAATGGCATAAAGTGCATATTCGGAAATTTCAAATAATAACAATGTATTAGGCTGGTTACGAATAATTTGACGGCACAATTCGGAACCGATGGAACCGCCCGCCCCCGTAACCATAACGACTTTACCTTGAATATTCTTGCTGAACAATTCCGGTACCGGATCCACCGGTTCTCGTCCCAGCAAATCCACAATATCCACTTCTTTGATATCCGAAATATTGATTTGCCCGTCTACCAGCTTAGTCAGACTCGGCAATTCCATAATCCGTCGATGAGATTGAGACAAAAATTCCACAATTTCGTTTTTTCTGGCCCGGCTAATCGAAGGCAACGCAATTAAAATCTCATCGATCTCATAACGTTCCAACGCATCCAATGCCGCCTTTGCAGAATAGATCTTTAATCCGCCGACTCGTCTGTTTCTCAGATTTTTATCGTCATCAATAAAAAATAACGGTAAATGTTCATCGGAGCGCAACAGAGTTTGTACGACTTGTTGCCCGCCGATACCCGCACCATAAATGGCAATGCGTTTACTGGTCACCCGCGGATTTAAAATATATCTTACGGTTAAGCGAATCGCACTACGGCTGAGCCACACCCATAAAAACATCATAAACCCGAACATGAAAGCAACCGATGCCGGAATAAAGACATCCGAAAAATGCCCTAACAGCAGCAATCCGATCACCGTCATAATGGTGGCGATAAATAATCTGACAATCAGCGTTTCGTTAAATGTCCGGATAACAAAATGGTACACACTGCACACAAAAAGACAGGCCACGGCAAATAACGAAATCCAAAACTCACCCAAATAGAGATTTGGCACCAAATCCGCAGAAAGATCTAATAAACGCAAGGCATAACACACCCACAACAAGATCGGAAAAACCAAGAAGTCCAACAACATAAGACCGCAGAGTTTAATCCATCTTGATGCAATCACTAAGCTTGCAATAAAAGACTTCATAATAATCCGCTACCTTATTTGTTTTCCGATAATGCCTTAATAACTCGAGTTATTGCCGCGCAAGTTTTATTCAGACTTTCTTCGCTAAGCGTCGGATGAACTAAAAACATTAAACTGGTTTCACCCAACAATTTCGCATTTGGTAAACGCTGAACCGGACGCCATGGCGTATTATCAAAGGCCTTTTCCAAATACACTTCGGAACAGGAACCGCTGTAGCAAGGCACGCCCTGCTCATTAATTTCCTGCATAATCCGATCTCTCGACCAGCCTTCCGGCAAGGCTTGCGGATTAACCTGCACATAACATTTATACGCCGCATGCACATAATCCTGACTAGGTCTGTGTACGGAGAAATAAGGATTGCCATCAAAAGCATTCAGAATACGTTCCATATTGCTAATACGCGTTGCCGTCCAATCCGCCATACGGGTTAGCTGAATACGACCGATTACTGCCTGCATTTCCATCATTCGCCAGTTGGTACCGAATGAATTATGCAACCAGCGAAAACCAGACGGATGCGGTTTGTTGTAAACCGTATCGAAATCTTTACCGTGATCTTTATAAGACCACATTTTATTCCACAACGCTTTATCATTGGTGGTCACCATACCGCCTTCGCCGCCTGTCGTCATAATCTTATCCTGACAGAACGACCACGCCCCAATATGACCGATAGAACCCGCAGATTTGCCTTTATACATCGCGCCGTGCGCCTGCGCGCAGTCTTCAATCACATAAATGCCTTTTTCTTTCGCCAACGCCATAATCGGATCCATATCACACATCCAGCCGGCTAAATGCACACAGATAATTGCTTTGGTATTCGGCGTTAAAACGGCTTCAACGGTACGACGGGAAATCACCTGAGAATCCGGCTCGACGTCCGCAAACACCGGATTGGCGCCGGCGGTCACGATGGCACTGGCGGAAGCTAAAAAAGTACGGGAAGTCACGATAACGTCATCACCGGCGCCGATGTCCAACGCTTTCAAAGCCAGATCCAGCGCAACAGTGCCGTTAGTCAGGGCGATGGCATATTTTGTCCCCACGTACGCGGCAAATTCTTTTTCAAATTCTCGGCATTCGGTGCCGGTCCAATAATTTACCCGGTTTGATAACAGTACGCGGGAAACGGCGTCGGCCTCTTCTTGAGTAAAAGACGGCCACGGTTCAAAAGCGGTATTCAACATAATAAACCCCTTAATGATTAAGCAATAATAAAATTAAAAATCTAAAATCGTCGGTAAATCCGACCAATCCGACATATAAAAGTGCGGTCGAAATTCGTGAAGAATTTTTTCAAAATCCTGTTTATGGATATTGGTTCCGCGATCCCTTAAACAAATGGTTTTCCAGCCTAATTTATTCGGCGTGACAAAATCTTTTTTAGGATTGTCTCCTATATAAATGTAATTTTCGCATTGCAATGCGTCCTGAACCATTCGGTAATTGTTGATACTGGGTTTCTCACTACCGACTTCCTCCGAAATCACCATGAAATCCAGCAACGGTTCCAATCTCAACGCTTTCACTTTATTCCGTTGCGTTACGGAACGGCCGTCCGTGATTAAGGCAAACCGATAATCCGTTTTCAGCCGGTTCAGTTGCTCCTTCACATGCGGAAAAAGTCTAATCTGTGGAATATGAAATCGGTACCAATCCAGCAAAGTTGCCAAATCGACGTCATATCGTTTCACCAAATACTGAAAGGCGTTCTCTCCGCGGTGATACAGTTCGACCAGTCGATTAAATAACGCTTCGCTCTGTTCCGGCGCCAAACGAAACGCAATATGCCGATAAGCGGAATACAGAAAATCGATTTCCGCATACAGCGTATCGTCCAAATCCAAAACCAGCGCCTTATTTTTCATAATGATGCGCCAGGATTTCCGCGTCATAACGCAGCATCAATAAATCCGCCTCCCAGTCGTCGAAGGCGGGAATCGGTTGATTAAACAAATATTCCTGAATCAACCAGCGCGGATAATTGGCGCCCGCCAGATAACTCAACGGATAACCGCCGCCGAAACGCGGATTAATTTCAATTCCCAGCATTTCGGCGCTAGATTTGTGATAAAACACCTGCACCGTCAAACAACCTCGCGCGCCCGGCAAACGGGAAAATTTTTCCGATAACTGAGTGACGATGGCGTTTTTCTTGGTCACGCCTTTATTGATTTCGCCCGCCCGCACAAAAATTCGCTTTCTCGGCACCGCACTTTTCAGCACGGAATGTTTGTCGAAATAACAATCTACGGTATATTCGTCGTATTCCACCGGCGAAATATACTGCATAAACATAAGTTCGGGATTTTCCAACTGCTCCGGTGAAATATCCTCCGGTTTTTCCGCTACAAAAATCCCTTTGCTCAGACTGCCGTTATAAGGTTTCACAAAAACCGGATATTCAAACCGACCTTTCTCAAATTGTTTAGGCACGGCAATACCCTGTTCAACGAACAATTGGTTGGTTAATCGTTTATCGCGGCATTTTCTGACAAATTCCGCATCACTGACGGAAATAAAAATGCCTTTATCCTTAAACTGCTGTAAATGTTCGCTTAAAATTAACAATTCCGTATCGATCGTCGGAACAATTAATTTCACGTTATTTGCTTCGCAGATTTCAAGCAATGTCGGGATATAACCGGCATCCGTCACCCGAGGCACCTGAAAACATCCGTCCGCCACATAACAGGCCGGCGCCAGTTCGGGATTTAAATCCACAGTCAGCACTTTTCCGCCGCTCACTAACTGCGATAATTCTTTTTTAAACGCCTGAACGAGAGAAACCCGTTGTCCGGCTGAGGTAACAAGAATGTTCATGATTTTTTATTCCCTTCAAATTTAGGCATAGTGGCGTCATCTGCCGCGTTAATATCGTCTTTCGCAATTACTTTTTGGATGGTTTTCGCGATGATTTTCAAATCCAACCAGAATGATTGGTTTTCCACATACCAGGCATCCAATTCAAATTTCTGTTCCCAACTGATGGCGTTACGTCCATTCACCTGGGCATAGCCGGTAATGCCCGGTTTCACTTCGTGGCGTTTAGCTTGCCGTTCGTTATAAAGCGGTAAATATTCCATCAGTAACGGGCGAGGGCCCACCAGACTCATATCGCCCTTTAGCACATTCCAGAGCTCCGGCAATTCGTCCAGACTGGTGGCGCGAAGCATTTTTCCGAACGGCGTTAAGCGTTCTGCATCCGGTAAAATATTGCCGTTGTGATCCACCCCGTCTTTCATGGTTCTGAACTTAATCATCTCAAACGGTTTACCATGCAAGCCCGGACGGATTTGTTTAAATAAAACCGGCGAACCCAAATTCCGTTTTACCTTATAAGCCACAAATAAATATACGGGTGAAAACAAAATTAATGCCGTCAGTGCAACAACAATATCGAAAAAACGTTTTACCATGAAGAACCCCTACTGCCGACCGATTTCGAACTGACAAAAGTACCGTTTTTAGCCAGAACGGCATAAACTAAAACCAGGAAAAGCGGATACCAGACTAACGGCAATCTCAATATGGAAGACGGCACCCAAACAATCCAACAGAAATTAATAAAAATAAATAAAATAAATATTCGTTCTTTCCAAGCTAATACATAATCGGTTAATACGTAATAAATAGCATTCAATATAAAGTATAAAAATGCTAAGAATGCAAAAATACCGAAAGCCAAATAAATCTCAATAAAGAAACTGTGCGGATTGGTATAACCTAACGGAAAACTTAACTTTATTCGGTCGAAATACTGAATATAATCCCGCGGACCGTAACCCAACCAAAGAATCTTAAAATTATCTAAAAACGCCGTATAAATCTCTGTCCGATAGCCGACGGACTTATCATCCGCCATAGAAAATATGACCAATGAAAAACGTTCTATCGGACGCTCCAACCAATCAATTCTGGCAAGTAAAATAAATAATTCCTGCAACCAAGAAAGATTAAATATAAATAATGCAACCACACAGGCAAAAAACAGATATACCGCCTTGAAATAAACCGATGCATTTAAAAATAATATCAACATCAGCATAATCAGATAACTCAGTAATACCGACCGGGACGCACTGACTACAACCGCCAAACCGATAATCAGCAACAACGCATATCCGGTTAATTTCCATTTCCAGCCGTTTTCCCGGATGATGTAAAAAAATCCTATTAACGCAGCAAGCGAAATCATAATCACAGCCTGGTCATTAGTATTAAAGAAAAATCCTTTAAACGCATTATCGGTTACCGTTAATTCGTCATTACCCGATACCAACTGAAAACCCAGCAAGGCCTCAATAAAAAATCCCGCCAAAACAATTAACGACATTCCCAATAACAAACGTCGGATACCCGCTTCGCCATCATTCCGGTTAAATGCCAAAAAAGAATAATGAAATAAAAAAATAACAATACCGAAAAAGAACGAATCCACCGCTTTATCCGTTGAAAACGAATTTAATAAGGAAATTCCCACAAAGAAAAACAGCGCATATAACGGAAATATCAGTTTAAAAAAGTCCGTTTCGATCTCTCTAAAAAAGAGCGTCATAAAAGACAAGAAAAAGAATACGAAACTCAGCGCACTATCCAATCTGGGTAAACCTAACAGATTAGATAATGCGGGAGAAAATATGACCAATCCCAATACAAAAAATAATAACAGTTTAAAAGTACTGATAACGCTAATATTCATATCAAATAATATTTTTGATTAATTTCTCAATTTCTTTATAAGAACGTTCACGTAAGAATTTCTCTTTTGCAAGCGATAAATTAACTTGAGACATATTGTTTAAAACCGTTCTGTCTTCCGCCAGTTTATTTAATTCGGCGGCCAATTCCCGATAATTACCCGCCGTATATTGAATGCCTCCGCCCAGCGCCAGCAGTTTTTCCACTTCCGGATGTTTCTGACAGCTTAAAATCGGCAATGCACAGCAAATATAATCGGATAATTTATTGGTGATACTGCCTTCCGATGAAGCTTTAATGGCATTCAGCGCTACATCGGAGTCCGCCAGCATTCGCATGGCTTCGTTATAAGGATGAACGCCTAAAAACGCCACATGACCGCCTAATTGACGGTTCAACGCCTGCAGAGAAGCTTCATGCGGGCCGGTGCCGATAAATTGAATGCTCACCTTCTCGCTGCACAACGGCGCGGCTCTCACCACGGTTTCCAGATCATAGCTGCCCGCCATGGTGCCTAAATAGGTGGCAATCAATTTACCCGTTGTTTTTTTATCCTCCGATTTGGCAAATAAAAAATCTCCGCCGATATAGACCGCACTTTTCAGCGTATCCGGTAAATGATTCACATCCGCCCGTCGCAAATAAGTTTCCGAAACCGTCACTAACGCATCCGCATAGCCGTATGTTTTATCGGCATAGCGCGTAATCGGTTTCATCAGCATTTTGCCGATTGGGGTAGAAAAAAACGCAATGGGCCCGGCAATGGCTTCCGGCCAAACATCCTGCACATCAATAATTAATTTAAAATTTTTATTTTGCTTATATTTGCCTAAAATATAATTGGTTTTAATTAACGGATAAGCGGAATAAACCACATCGATTTTTCGTTCGTAATTTTTTAAAAACGTTTCAAAATGACGGCAAAACGCATGGTGGCTGATTAAGCGCCGAATACTGACATTTTTGGCATATCCCGGTTCATCTAATAAAACGACGTTCACATTATCCAAGTGCGGTACGTTTTCGCGATGTTTTTTTAAGAAATGACAATATCTGCTTGTCACTAATGTTATGTCAAATTCCGTCGATAATATTTTGGCAAGATAAATAAATCGGTTCATTCCCATTTCATGAGGAAACGTGACATAAGGCGCAACAATCACAATATGCTTTTTATCTTGCATTTTTTAATCCTTTTATAAAACTCACCATCATGCCGAAATCCGAAGGCTTCGGAACGATATGCCAAAACGCCCGGCTTTGTGTCACTCGGTTAAAAGCAATCAATCGCAACACTAAGTCCATGGTATACGCAAGTGTCGTCGCAATGGAGGCGCCGATTAATCCCCATAACGGAACAAGACATAAACTTAATACCGTATTAATCCCGAATACCCAGTAAGAATTCTTCAGATTTAATTCGGCAAATCCCCGGGCGGCAAGATCGTTAGCTAAAATTCTTGACGGTGTCCAGGCCAAAATTCCCGGCAATAACAGCAATATTACGGACACCGCTTTCTCATATTCCGCACCGAATAAAATTCTTACGATGAGGGAAGACAAACAAGCAAATGCGATACCGATAACCAGCGTAACAATAAAAGTCAGTCTGGCGCTGTCTAATGTGAGTTTCGCGACTTCTCGGTCGTCACCACCTTCCCCTAATTTATTGGATAATCGGGGGAGCAATACCGTACTGACCGCCTGAGAAGGCAACCATAATTTTTCCGCCAACTGCATCCCGACCGAATAAATACCCACCACTACCGGCGTAGTAAAATAACCTAAAATCAACAATGAAAACCGATAATTCAACAAAGTAATAATATTACTTAAATGAGATTTCAGCCCGTAACCGATAAAGTCGAAAAAAAAGCGTTTCAGCGAATAAGTTTCCACCTTGATTAATTTCAGGATAATCCGCAGTAAAATAAAGAAGCTTATCCAATGGCTTAACACATAGGCGGTTAAAATAGAACTTACATCGTTTGAAAACAGAATCGCCACCATTGAAACCAGAAAAATGACTAACGGCTGAGCGACACAAACAATATTGAACCATTTAAAGTTCTGTACCGCCTGAATTAAAGAAGGCAATACGGTAAAAAATGTCTGCGGTAACAAAGAAGCCAGGGATAGATACAATAAACTCACCGGCACTTCGTTAAAAAAATACCGCCCGAAATAATGTACTACGACACCTAACGCCAAACCGGTCACTATCGATAAAACGGATAAGAAAATCAAATTGGCATACAACGCCTGATTTTCGTTAACCATTTTCCGCCCGATGGCGTAAATATTGATACTCTGTAAACCAAAAGTAATAATTTGGGAAAATAACGTCGGCAACAAAATGGCTAACGTATATTGCCCCATTTGTTCGGTACCCAATCCTCTGGCAATTACAATTAATGTAATAACCTGCAGAATACCGACTAAAATCTGTCTGACAAAAACCGTCGATATTAATCTCACCATAACGTTACTTTTTATCTAAAATATCCCGATAAATATTTGTCAGTTTATTGACAAACGATTTTTTGGAATAGGCATCAATACAACGCCGCCGGATTTGCTCGTTATCAAATTTTTCCTGATGGGCAAGAAATTCCAAAATACCTTTCGCCAGTTCCTTTTCATCGCCCGCTTTGACAAACAAACCGTCACCTTCCGTTAAAATGGATTCGGGGCCGCCACACAAGGTGGATACCACCGGTGTACCTTGTGACAAAGCTTCGATAACCACCACACCGAAAGTCTCGATATAACTGGAAAGAACAAAACACAGACTTTCTTTCATTAATTGGCAAACTTCCCCGCGGGAAAGTGCTCCCAGTAAAGTTACGTTATTTTCCAAACCTAACGTTTTGATTAGCATTTCCAGTTTAGCCCGTTCGGGACCCTCTCCGCCAATCATGAGCTTTAAGTGCGGATATTCTTCCACAACATTGGCAAACGCTTTAATTAATACATCAAATCCTTTCTTTGCATGTAAAAATGCGACGGCACACAGCTGATATTTTCGCGCCGATAAATTCATCGAACTTTCGACAAACAAATCATCCAGCAAATTAGGGAAAACCGTCCATTCTTTACCGTTTAATTTCTGTTTTAACAGATCCGCCAGGCTTTTACTGACAGCCAATAATTTGCTTGCCGCCGCTTCGGAGCGTTTCAAATGCGGCCATTCCCAATCTTTCACCAATCCTCGTCCGAAAACCGAGCTGTGCTCGGTGACACAGTAAGGAATTTGATACTTTTTATGGATTTCCAGTGCCAAAGGCCCGGCATGTAATAAACTATGCACGTGCAAAATATCCGGCATGCCTTGTTCTTTAACATAACGTTCGAATAATGCCAATCCGGCTTTCACCCAGCGCTTTAAATCCAAGTAAGGAATCTTAGGAAACCAAAATACGCCATGTTGAAAATACGTGCTAATATTGCCGTCCTGCCAGAATTCCTGATCATAACGACCCAGAACCGCATTTTTACCTAACCGTAATGATCTGAACTGCGGCGCAATCACACCGACTTTCACACCGGAATCAGCGAGAGCATAAGCTTGTTCTCGAAAAAACGCCCCGTTCAAATCATCTTTATGTAAAGGGTACCAAGACGGCAATATCAGAATATGCATTACAATTCCTTATATAATTTCAACAATTTTTGTGCATATTTTTTCGGATCACATTCGCGAATAATCAAATCATACGCATTATTCACATAAGATTCGGTTGCCGTTTTATCATCAATCGTCCGGCAAACCGCCTCCGCCATAGCGGCGATATCGCGCGGCTCAATCAGATGTCCCGTACTACCGTTTATCACGATTTCTTCAATGCCCGCAGCTCTAAAGGCACAAACCGGCACTTTCATAATCATCGCCTCGACAATGGAATTGGATAAGCCCGCGCCGCTGTCACCGTCAACAACCAGCGGACTGACAAATACATCGACACCGTCCATAAAAGCGGTCACATCCGACACATTGCCCGCAAACTTCACCTGTCGTTCAATCCCTAAATCTCCGGCAATCTTTTCTAAGGCGCCTCTATGCGGACCATCGCCGCCAATAACAAATTCAAACTGACGTTCCGGGTGATAAGTTAAGCAATATTTCGCAAAATCCAGAAATAACTCGACGCTGCGACCTTCCCGCAAAGCGGATAAAGTACCAATCACAAACCGGGATTTATCCAAGGATTTCATCGGCTTGCTGGTCGGCGTTAAACGATATGCATTGTAAATATAAGAAGTTTGCGCCTCCGGATAACCGTAGCGAATCAGCTTTTGTTGTTCAAGCTTA
This sequence comes from uncultured Actinobacillus sp., assembly GCA_963539805.1. Lineage (GTDB taxonomy): Bacteria > Pseudomonadota > Gammaproteobacteria > Enterobacterales > Pasteurellaceae > Exercitatus. The sequence continues at coordinate 17,472 of CAUTMS010000003.1, forward strand.
CAGTTTCCCAGCCCTCTCACGCCCATTTTGACAAAAAACGGTACGACTTTTTGATAAGTCTCATGATCCAAACCGCGCGATGTCCAGAAAATCTTCACCTGTTTATTTTTAAAGAATTTCTTCGCCAACCAGATAAACAACAACGGACGGGCCATTTGGGCATGAATCACATCAATTTGCTTATCATTCACCGTTTTTACCAACTGATAAACATAATTAAGCAGTTTCATCGGGTTCTTGGTATGGCAATCCGCATTAATTTGTTGAATACCCAATTTGTTGATGGTATCAAACAGCGGTCCGGTTTTACCGAAAACCGTCACCGACTCCACGAGCGGATTCAATTCGGTAGCGGCAATCAGAGTAGCGATTTCCGTTCCGCCGATATGCCCCATATCGCTCACCAGCAATACGCGTAATTTAGCCTGGCTCATGGCAAAAATCCTATACTAAACTTTGCACAATCTTTTGCTGTTCTTCCGATGTGAGATACGGATGCATCGGCAAACTCATCACACGTTCGGCAATTAAATCCCCCACCGGTAAATTAATATGGCTGTCCGCCACCGCCGGTTGTTTATTTAACGGAATCGGATAATGAACTGCGGTCGGAATTCCCAACGTTTTTAGTTTTTCCTGTACATCGGCACGATTATCCACCTGGATGGTGTACTGCGCCCAGGCGCTTTGGTTATGCGCTTCAATAAACGGCGTGCTGTTGATGCCGGCCTGATTAAACAAGCGGGTATAGTTTTCCGCCACCCGCTGACGGGCCAAAATTTCATCGTCCAGGATCGCCAGTTTCGGCAACAAAATCGCCGCCTGTAAGGTGTCCAAACGGCTGTTTACGCCCACGCGGATATGATGATAACGACGATCCTGACCGTGTCTTGCCACTTGGCGAATTACTTTTGCCAATTCATCATCGTTAGTAAAAATTGCACCGCCGTCGCCATAACAGCCTAAAGGTTTGCTTGGGAAAAAGCTGGTACAGGCAATAGTGGTTAAATTACAACTTTTACGGTTTTTATAGCTCGCGCCGAAACTTTGTGCGGCATCTTCAATTACCGGTAAGTTATATTTCTGCGCCACGGCATTTACTGCGTCAAAATCCGCACATTGTCCGTATAAACTCACGGGAATAATAGCTTTAGTACGCGGTGTGATTACCGCTTCCAGTTTCGCCGCGTCAATGTTATAGGTTTTCGGATCCACATCCACATAAACCGGTTTTGCCCCTAATAAAGCGACGGTTTCCGCCGTAGCAATATAAGTAAATCCCGGGGTAATCACTTCATCACCGGCGCCGATGCCCAACGCCATTTGTGCAATTTGTAACGCATCCGTACCGTTAGCGCAGGTAATGCAATATTTTGCGCCGACATAAGCCGCCAGCTTTTCTTCCAATTCCGCGACTTCCGGCCCTAAAATATATTTACCGTGCGTCAACACTTTCTGAATGCCTGCGTCAATTTGCGCTTTAATTCTTTGCTGCTGAGCATTTAAATCAATGAATTCCATCTTCTCTACCTGCTTATAATTTCTTCAACACATGACCGTCCAAACGGTAAACCTCTCCCGTATGCGGACATTGGGCTTCGGCTTGTCCCGACAACGGCAAATCCAATTGTTCGCCGTATTCGCTCATCCAACCGATTTGTTTGGCGGGCACGCCTACCATTAAGGCATAATCCGGCACATCCCTATTAATCACCGCGCCCGCACCGATAAAGGCATAAGCGCCGATCGTCACACCGCACACAATGGTAGAATTAGCCCCCAAAGTCGCGCCTTTTTTTACCAGCGTGTCTTTATATTCGCTTTTCCGTTCAATCAGCGAACGCGGGTTGTACACATTGGTAAAAACCATGCTCGGACCGCAAAAAACCCCATCTTCCAAATACACATTATCGTATACGGAAACGTTATTCTGAATTTTGCAACGATCGCCGATACGGACTTTATTGCCCACAAACACGTTTTGTCCCAGGGACACCTCTTTACCGATTTTGGCGCCGCCGCATACGTGGGCGAAATGCCAAACTCTTGAGCCGTCACCGATCTCGGCACCCTCGTCAACGATTGCCGACGGATGTTGATAATAGTTCATAGTGTTGGTTTCCCGTTGAATAGTTGATTGGATATCGCTTCGCGTTTTAATACAAAATTCTTAAAGATTAAATGCAATCCTCGAATGGGCTATGTATAAATTATGGTCAAAAAACAATCTAAAAAAACGTTGCTTTTTGTGACCGCACTTTTATATAGCCCAAACTCGAATTGCAATTGAACTGCTTGCTAGTGCACTCAATTGAGGTTTATTTTTGTAATAATTTTGTTAAAAACGGATGCGGATTTGCCGGATTCGCTACCACTTCGGCATGACGGATATGTTCCACCGTCTCAATCGCCGTGCGGTTTTCTTCCAAGCCGTAACCCTTGCCTTCCAAAATGCGCTGATAACTTTGGGTGTGCAAATCGGTGAAGCCGCCGGAAAATTCCAGTTCTTCGTTTTCAATCGTAATGCTGCGATAGGTGAGTTTTTCGCCCTGCACCGCATTTGCCGGTAAATTGTTGGCATCGATAGACAAGAACCAACGAACCCGTGCGCGTTTGTATTCCAAATAGCCGGAAACGGTTTTCTCATCGCGGTAGTGCACTTCGTTTTTCACCACATCGCCGAAAATGAAATGCAACATATCGTAGAAATGTACGCCGATGTTGGTGGCGACACCGCCGGATTTTTGATCCACGCCTTTCCAGGATTTCAAATACCATTTGCCGCGCGAAGTTAGATAGGTTAAATCCACATCGAACACTTTATCCGCCGGGGCGGATTCCACTTTGTCGCGCAAGGCGATAATCGACGGATGCAAACGCAACTGCAGAATGGAATTGACTTTCGCGCCGTATTTTTGTTCGTATTCGGACAATATGTCCAAATCGGCGGAATTCAATACCAGCGGTTTTTCACAGATCACGTTGATGCCGTTTTTTAAGGCGAATTTCATATGCGGCGCATGCAAATAGTTCGGTGAACAGATGGCCACGTAATCCAGTTTTTCGCCTTTTAACTTTTGGTCTTCCACAAAGGCTTCAAATTGTTCGAATTCGGTGAAAAATTCGGCTTCCGGGAAGTGGCTGTCCATAATACCGACGGAATCGTTCACATCCATGGCGACAACCAAGGTATTCCCCGTATCTTTGATCGCTCTCAAATGACGCGGAGCGATGTAGCCGCCCGCTCCGATAAGTGCAAATTTTTTCATAACTTCGTCTCTACTCATTTATAAACGGAACACACTGATACCTTGTTGCGATAAGGCATCTCGGTCAAATAAACTTTTCACATCCACCAACACCGGATTATCCGAACGCATGTATGAACGCAAAGTTTCAGCGCTTAATTCTCTGAATTCTTTATGCCCTACCGCCACAATCAATGTATCCACCGGATGTTTTTCATCAATCACTGACAGATCCAGGCCGTATTCGTGTTTCACTTCGGCAGGATCCGCCCAAGGATCGGCAACCACAACGTCCACCCCCCAGTTACGTAACTCGTCGATCACATCAACCACTTTACTGTTACGGATATCCGGGCAGTTTTCCTTGAAGGTCACGCCTAATACGCCCACCTTGGCTTTGGCCACGTCAATATTATGGTTCAGCATTAATTTGATCGTGGTTTGCGCAACATAATGAGCCATATCGTCATTAATACGACGACCGGCAAGAATAACCTGCGGGTTATAACCCACTTCTTCCGCTTTATGGGTTAAATAGTACGGGTCGACGCCGATACAGTGTCCGCCTACCAAGCCCGGACGAAACGGTAAAAAGTTCCATTTACTGCCCGCCGCTTCCAACACATCAACCGTATCGATACCGACACGTTCAAAAATAATGGATAACTCATTCACCAACGCAATATTCAAATCCCGCTGGGTGTTTTCAATCACTTTGGCCGCTTCCGCCACTTTAATGCTGGCGGCTTTATGAGTGCCCGCGGTAATAATGCTGCCGTACATTTGATCGACGATATCCGCCACTTCCGGCGTGCTGCCGCTGGTGATTTTTTTAATCTTCGTCAGCGTGTTGACTTTATCGCCCGGATTAATCCGCTCAGGACTGTAGCCCGCAAAGAAATCCCGATTAAATTTCAAGCCGGACACCCGTTCCAGAATAGGAATACAGACTTCTTCCGTCGCGCCCGGATATACCGTGGATTCATACACCACAATATCGCCTTTTTTCAGCACCTTACCGATAGATTCACTGGCTTTTTGCAGCGGCGTTAAATCCGGACGGTTAACATCATCAATGGGAGTAGGAACAGTAACAATAAAGAAATTGCATCGTTTCAGCTGTTCGAGATCAGAAGTGTAAGAAAGATAAGTTGCTGACTTGAGGGCGTCCGACGAAACTTCTAAAGTCCGGTCTTTACCCTCCGCCAGTTCTTTTACCCTGTTCGGGCTAATATCAAAACCTATGGTTTCACGCCGTTTACCGAACTCTACCGCCAACGGTAAACCTACATAACCAAGGCCGACAACACCAACTTTGTAGCTGTCTAGATTCATAAAATATACCCCTATATTTTCAATATATTAAAATAATGATTCAAATAAAAAGTGCAATTTATAAAAACAAATAACAATCGAACTGTAAGGAAAATAACATAATATTTTCACCCTCATTTACGGTTCGAAAAATTAACAAAAAATTAAACAATCGGGATTCGGTAAAATCGGTATAAGCATAGGACTTAATACGCATGAATATAGTTCAAACAGCCATAATCAGGTCCGACCACAAGAAAAGTAACGGCGATAAACGGCAATTCATGATATTTACGGCTAAACATACTTAAAACAAGCTCAACTTATTGAAATATAAAATAACATTACCTAAAAAGCGACATCAGCACATGGTCCAACGTCCGATTTGTTGCTAATAAATAGCAGTATTTAACGGCGATAGCAATTTATTTCGGATAAATAATTCATTATTTACACAACCTTACAATTCTTTTACAAATAATGATGAGGAAATAACAAATTATTTTGGTGTAAAACAAATCCTCATGGGGATAAAAACTCTCCGATCGAATTTAAAATTTAATTAATTTACCCGAATTAAAAAGTAATCTTTGACGCTATTTATTAAAACCGTTTACATAATAAAAAAACTTCGCCAAAACCGACCGCACTTTCCGCTTTAAGTGCGGTCAAAAAAACCGCTGTTTTTTCTTCCCGCAATCTTGTTAACAACCGAATTCGGCGGCAAATCAAAGAAATAGCAGCGACCCGGCGGAATTTCGTGTAAAATACGTTCAATTTTTTTAACATTTATGGAAAGAGACTTTATGGCATTATTAAACGTACTGATTTACCCCGACGAGCGCCTTAAAACCGTCGCGGCGCCCGTCACCGAATTTAACGACGAACTGCAAACTTTTATCGACGATATGTTCGACACCATGTATCAGGAAGAAGGCATCGGGTTGGCCGCCACGCAGGTTGACGTACACAAACGCGTGATCACCATCGACATCACCGGTGAAAAAACCGAACAACTGGTATTGATTAATCCCGAATTACTGGAAAGCGAAGGCGAAACCGGCATTGAAGAAGGTTGCTTATCCTTGCCCGGACTGCGCGGTTTCGTACCCCGCAAGGAAAAAATCACCGTCAAAGCTCTCAACCGCCACGGCGAATCCTTCACTTTACACGCGGACGGTTTACTGGCGATTTGCATCCAGCATGAAATGGATCATTTAAACGGCATCGTCTTTGCGGATTATTTATCGCCGTTAAAACGTAATCGAATGAAAGAAAAATTGCTGAAATATCAAAAACAATTGGCGAAACAAACGGCGTAATTATTACTTTCTTTGCTTCACCAACTTAATTCTTACTTTCTTTGCTTCGCCAAAGAAAGTAAGCAAAGAAAGGCGCCCCCATTTTGCCTTGTTCCCTGAAAATAGTAAAATTTGCTTCACGAAAATCTTGTAAACTCGCTACGCTCAGACAAACAAGATTTTCTACAAATTTCACTATTTTCAGGCGGCAAAAAGGGGAAGTTGAATAAGCGCAAATATTTAAAAATATCAAAAAAATCAACCGCACTTTTATCACGATTCTACGCTCCTCGGGGCCCCGTCTGAGGTGCCTGAGCGACTTGAAATTTTTAGGAAAATAAGTTTGTTTGAGCGTAGCGAGTTTACTTATTTTCCGTAAAAAAATTTCAACCAAGCGAAGAACCGCACCGAAGTCGGGGTGCACTTTCTTTTTGCTTACTTTTGCTTTGTGCAAGCAAAGAAAAAGTAAGTCGCCCATCGGGCGAAACTCGATAAAAATAAAAAAGAATTTTATTTATGAAAAAACTAAACATTATCTTCGCCGGCACACCGGATTTTGCCGCCCAACATCTACAAGCGCTGCTTTCGTCCAATCACAAGGTTATCGCGGTTTACACTCAGCCCGATAAACCGGCGGGACGCGGCAAAAAACTGCAGGCCGGTCCGGTTAAACAGCTGGCGCAACAGCATAATATTCCCGTTTATCAGCCGAAATCTCTGCGTAATGAAGAAGCGCAAGCGGAACTGGCAGCATTAAACGCGGATGTCATGGTGGTGGTGGCTTACGGGTTAATTCTGCCGAAAGCCGTCCTGACCGCGCCTCGTTTGGGTTGCTTGAACGTACATGGTTCGATTCTGCCCCGTTGGCGCGGCGCCGCACCAATTCAACGGGCAATCTGGGCGGGCGACACGCAAACCGGCGTCACCATCATGCAAATGAACGAAGGATTGGACACCGGCGACATGCTGCATAAAGTTTATTGCGATATTACGCCGCAGGAAACCTCCGCTTCGCTCTATCACAAATTGGCGCAACTTGCGCCGCCGGCATTAATTGAAGTGTTGGATCATCTGGAAGACGATAAGTTTAAACCGCAAGCGCAGGATGACAATCAAAGCAGCTACGCCGATAAGCTCAGTAAAGAAGAAGCGAAACTGGATTGGACCTTACCCGCCGCGCAGCTTGAGCGCAATATTCGCGCCTTTAATCCCGCGCCGACGGCGTTTTTAACCGTAACCGTCAACGGCAACGAAGAACGGATTAAAATTTATCAGGCCGACATGTTGCCACATCAGGAAAAGGCGGCGGGGACGGTGTTGGCTTGCGATAAACAAGGCCTACGGATTGCCACTGCGGACGGCGTATTAAACATCACCCGCTTACAACCTTCCGGTAAAAAACCGATGTCGGTGCAGGATTTCCTGAACGGTCGGGCGGATTGGTTTCCGGCGGGAACGGTATTGGCTTAATTCCGCCGCCCGCAATATCATCAAACGGCATTGAGTTAACGTATATGACAAAAACGTTCCCAAAAACGACCGCACTTTCCACAAAAAATGTGAGAAAACGCCCGACGGACAAAAATCTCAGCGTGCGCGCAGCTGCAGCGCAAATTATCCTGCAAGTGCTGGATCAGGGAAAATCCTTATCTGCGCTAATCCCTGAAATTCAGCCTCGGATTAAACCGCAGGATTTGCCTTTACTGCAGGAAATCTGCTTCGGCGTGTGTCGCGTGCTGCCGCGATTGGAATGGATCATTCGTTTGCTGGTGGACAAACCGCTGAAAGGCAAAACCCGTATCGTGCATTGTTTGCTGCTGGTGGGGTTATACCAAATTCTGTACACCCGCATTCCGCCGCACGCGGCGATTAATGAAGCGGTAAACGCTGCGCGACAGCTGAAATCGGACAATTTCCGCGGCCTGCTCAACGGCGTGTTGCGCCGTTTTCTGCGGGAACGCGAAAGCGTGCTGGCCACGGTGGACAAACATTGGCAAACCAATCATCCCGAATGGCTGGTCAACAAACTGAAAAAAACGTATCCGAACTGGCGTGACATTATCGACGCCAACAATCAGAAACCGCCCATGTGGTTGCGGGTGAACCGAAACTACAGTTCCGCGGAAAATTACCGTCAACTGCTGGCGGAAAACGGCATGACGGCTTTTCCCAATGAAAATCCCCACGCCCTGCGCTTGGAATCGCCGGTTTCCGTGCTACAGTTACCGCATTTTACCGAAGGCTGGGTCACAGTACAGGACGTGCACGCCCAGTGGTCCGCTATTTTACTGGACGCGCAAAACGGCGAACTCATTTTAGACGCCTGTGCGGCGCCGGGCGGCAAAACTACGCATATTCTGGAACAGGCGGCGCAAGCAAAAGTGGTCGCTTTGGATGTGGAAGAAAACCGCCTCAAACGGATAACGGAAAACCTCGCCCGCTTAAATCAGCAAGCGGTGGTGATTTGTGGCGACGCCACTCGGCCTGAAACCTGGTTACAGCAAGCGGCGCAACAGATTACCGGAGGTAAAAGTGCGGTCGAATTTGACCGAATTTTATTGGACGCGCCCTGTTCCGCCACCGGCGTTATCCGCCGCCATCCCGATATAAAATGGCTGCGTCGGGAACAGGATATTGCCCCGTTAGTGGAAATTCAGCATCAAATTCTGACCGCACTTTGGCAAACGCTCAAACCGAACGGCATATTGCTGTACGCCACTTGTTCCGTGCTGCCTGATGAAAACGGTCAGCAAATCGCCCGTTTTCTGGCGGAGCACAGCGACGCACAACTCGAACCGCTGCCGTTCCCGTCGTCGCAGGCCATTGGTCATCAATTTCTGCCGGCGGAAAACGGCGGCGACGGATTTTATTACGCCAAACTGCGGAAAATCGCTTAATCTTTAGATAAAATTCAAAAGCCTGAGCGATTTCAGGCTTTTTTATATCGGAAAAATAATGTTTAGCTGTTTTTTATGAGATTTTCGTGCCAATTCGCCGCAGTTCGTCTATACTCAAAATCCGTTTAATCAAGGAAATCTATTATGAATCAACCGACACTAAAAGAACTCACATTTCGAGGAATGTTGTTAGGCGCGCTGATTACGGTAATTTTCACCGCCTCTAACGTTTATTTAGGGCTGAAAGTCGGCTTGACGTTTGCCTCATCCATACCCGCTGCGGTCATCTCTATGGCGGTATTAAAATTTTTCAAGGGTTCGAATATTCTTGAAAACAACATGGTGCAAACGCAAGCGTCCTCTGCGGGCACACAATCTTCCGTCATCTTCGTATTACCGGCAATGCTGATGGTCGGATACTGGCAGGGATTTCCGTTCTGGCAAACGCTGTTGGTTTGCATGGCGGGCGGGATTTTAGGCGTAATTTTCACCGTGCCGTTGCGGCATGTGATGGTGGTGAAAAGCGATCTGCCTTATCCTGAAGGCGTCGCTGCGGCAGAAATCCTGAAAGCCGGTCATGACGAAAGCCATAACGGCGAAAGCGGTATCAAAGAAATCGCCGCCGGCGGAATATTAGCGGCTATCGTGGGATTTTGCACCAACGGATTACGCGTTATCGCCGACGGCGCCAGCCTATGGTTCAAAGGCGGCAATGCCGTTTTTCAGGTACCGATGGGGTTCTCTTTCGCCTTGCTCGGCGCCGGTTATTTGGTCGGCATGGTGGGCGGCATCGCCATTTTAGCGGGTATTTTCCTCGCCTGGGGTGTTGCCGTGCCGTATTTTACGGCGGCGGACCCGATGCCGGCGGATGCGGAAATGATCGGTTACGCGATGAACGTCTGGAAAACCAAAGTGCGTTTTATCGGTGTGGGAACGATCGGCATCGCGGCAATCTGGACGTTACTGATTTTGTTAAAACCGATGTTGCAGGGTATGAGCCAGTCCTTCCGCGCACTGGGTGACAAAAACGTGCCAAAATCCGACCGCACTTCACAGGATTTATCGCCCAAAGCCATGGGTTTCATCACCCTAATAAGCACGGCGTTAATCGTATTGGCGTTATACAACTTCGTGCAACCCGTTTCGCTTTCGGCGGAAGCGGCGTTATTGCTGATCGTGGTTTGTACCGCTCTTGCGGTGGTAATCGGCTTTTTTGTCGCCGCCGCCTGCGGTTACATGGCGGGATTAGTGGGATCGTCTTCCAGCCCGATTTCCGGTATCGGCATTATTTCCGTGGTGATTACCTCTATTGTTCTCATGACGATCGGTAACAGCTTAGGCTTAACCGCACACGAAGACGGACAACGCTTCTTAACCGCGTTAACCATTTTCACCGGTTCTATCGTGATGACGACCGCGGCCATTTCCAACGATAATCTGCAGGACTTAAAAACCGGTCAGTTGGTACAGGCCACGCCTTGGCGCCAACAGATCGCATTAATCATCGGCTGTATCGTAGGCGCCTTCGTCATTGCGCCGGTGCTCGAAATTCTGTTCAACGCCTATGGTTTCAGCGGTGCGATGCCGCGCGAAGGCATGGATGCGACCCAAGCGTTATCTGCGCCGCAGGCTACCTTGATGATGACCATCACCAACGGTATTTTCTCCCATAATCTGGAATGGTCGTACATTTTCACCGGTATCGCCTTAGGTATCGCGTTAATTATTGTGGACGCCTTGCTGAAAAAATCCAGCAACGGACGCTTTGGTCTGCCGGTGCTTGCCGTAGGAATGGGAATTTACTTGCCGCCGGCGGTCAATGCGCCGATTGTTGTGGGCGCGGTGCTGGCCTGGTTTATCAATCGTCATATTGAAAGTTACGCCAAACGCTGCGGCAAAAATGTAGACGAGATAAAGAAAAAAGCGGATCGCTACGGAACGCTTTTCGCCGCCGGTTTAATCGTGGGCGAAAGCTTAATCGGCGTTTTACTTGCTTTCATTATCGCAGGTTCCGTCACATCCGGCGGTTCCGACGCCCCGCTGGCATTAGCGTTGAATGACTGGGATACCGTCGGTCAGGTATTAGGTTTAATCGTATTCGCCGCAGGAATCGGCATCTACGCCCTTCGCGTGTTACGAGCCAAAAACTAATATCGGACTCCTCGGCAAAAGTGAGCATCATCTGCACCCTAAAGGTTGGATTTAGTCGCCGACCGATTAAGGTGCAGAATATGATTCCCGCTTTCGCGAATCAAACCGCCATCCACATCAAACTGACAATCAGAAACGCAATAACGCCGTAAATGGTCGTGAGAACCGACCAGGTTTTTAAGCCGTCCGCCACCGAGATACCGAAGAATTTTGTCCAAACCCAGAATAAGCTGTCGTTTACGTGAGATAAGGTCATCGAACCCGCGCCTACGGCAGCGGTGATCAGCGCGATTTGTACGCCGTCGTATCCGCCCGCATTAATTGCCGGCGCAAGAATGGTCGCAGTCGTAATGGTCGCAACCGTTGCGGAGCCTTGGGCGGCGCGTAACAAAGCGGCAAGGACAAAACCCAAGGCCAAAACGTGCAATCCCGTGCTTGCCAAAACTTCGGATAAGGCTTTGCCCACACCGCTGGCATCCAGAACTTTACCGAACATTCCGCCGGCACCGGTAATTAAAATAATACCGGCAATCGGCGCTAACGAAGAATTCAAAATTTCTTCCAGTTTTTCTTTATCCCAGCCGCGGCGAATGCCTAAAACATAAGAAGAAATACAGACGGCAATCAATAAAGCAAAGGGCGAACTGCCGACCATACTGAAAATATCGCGCACGATATTGCCTTTCGGTAAAGTGGTGGCGGTAACGGTGCCCAGCATAATAAGCACCAAAGGTAACACAATCATGGTTAACACGGTGCCGAATTTAGGTAACCCGTCGGCATCATGCGATAGCTGTTTTTGATATTGAATCAAATCCGTTGAAGCGGGGACGTGAATGAACGTGCGTTTAGTAAAGAACGGAATAAACAACTGCCCCAGCAAATAAGCCGGCAAGGCCGCGCAAAAACCGACGCCCAAGACAAAACCGATATCCGCATTCAATACTTGCGCACCGGCGACCACGCCCGGATGCGGCGGCAACATGACGTGCACCGTTAACATGGACAGCCCGATCGGTAAGGCATAAACCAGCATGTTTCCGCCGATGCGGCGCGCTACGCTGAAAATGATGGGCAACAATACGATAAAGCCTACGTCCACGAAAACCGGGATGCCGAAAATAAAGCCGGTGGCGCCCAAAGCAAAAGCGGCGCGTTTTTCGCCGAATTTATCCAATAACCAACCGGCTAATACGTCCGCGCCGTTTGATTTCTCAATCACTTTACCGAGCATGGCGCCCAATCCCACGATAAGGGCGACACTGCCCAAGGTTCCGCCCATGCCTTTGACCAGGGTCGGAATGACGTCGCCCAGCGGAATACCCGCGCTGAGCGCCACGGCAATACTGACCACGCTCAATGCTAAAAAAGGGTGGACTCTACCGCGAATCATTAAGGCGAGCAATGCGAGCACGCTCACCAAGCCAATAAGAATAAGACTGCCGTTTGACATATCATCACCTCGATTTAAAAAAGCGCTTCACCTCAATGAAACGCTTTATTCAGGTTTGCACCGTTCACTCATTGATAATGAAAAGTGCGGTCAAAATTTTGAACGTTTTTTGGCATGCGGATTTTCCGTTATCCCGCCGCGCATCATCTTTTCGGAGCGTTATTTATAGGCTTGAAACCAGCCCAACCCGGCGGCGGTATCACCGCGCGGATTATATTCACAGCCCACATAGCCCTGATAACCGATTTCATCCAACTTATTGAAAATAAACGGATAGTTGATTTCACCCTCATCCGGTTCGTGACGATCCGGGACGGAGGCGATTTGCACGTGATAAAGCACGTTTTTCACGCGATCGGTTAAACGCGCCAGATTACCTTCCACATTCTGGGCGTGATAATAATCAAGCTGCAGGAACACGTTGTCCCGATTCACTAAATCGATGATTTCCAGAGCGTCGTCCTGAGTTTTCATTAAGTAGTTTTCCTTCACTTGCGGACTTAATGCTTCCAGGACGATATTGATGCCGTGCGGTTTAAATTTTTCCGAAGCGTAACGTAAATTATCGATAAAGGTTTGTTTGTATTTGGCGCGGCTTTGACCCGGCGGAACAACGCCGCCCATAATTAAAACCGTAGGACATTCCAGCACAAGCGCATATTCCAACGCCAAATCGATATGTCGTCGGCTTTCCTCCTCTCTGCCCGGAATGGCGGATACGCCCCATTCTCCCGCGGCAATATCGCCGGGCAGGGAATTGAACAAGACCTGTTTCAATCCGTGTAAATTGAGTTTGGCTTTCAATTCCTCCGCCGGATAATCATAAGGCCATAAATATTCCACATATTTAAACCCCGCCCGGGCCGCCGCTTCAAAACGATCAAGAAACGGCACTTCCTTAAACATCATGGTTAGGTTTGCTGCAAATTTAGGCATAATTATTTTCCTCCGTTTTCAAGATCTTTCACTTCTTCATCCGTCAAGTAACGAATTTTTTGTCCTTGTAAAATGAAGAATAATTTTGCGGTTTCTTCCAATTCTTCCGCATTGTCGGCGGCATCCGACAAATCGGCTCCCGTCACCACAACACCGTGGTTTGCCAACAGAAACGCTTTGCCCGTTAACGCGCGATTACCGAGTTCTTCCGCAATTTTAGGCGAACCAGGGCGGTAATAAGGAATAACCTGCATTTTGCCTACGCGCATCACATAATAGGGCGTGAAGGCGCGTACGGCATTGTTCGGGTTAAGGCCGTCCAGGCACGAAAGTGCGGTCAAATAGGTGCTATGCAAATGTACGATAGCTTTGCAGGCGGGATTTTTCTTGTACATCGCCAAGTGAAACACCGATTCTTTCGACGGCTTGTCGCCTTCCAGCAGATTGCCGTCCGAATCCAGCACGGACAAGCGTTCCGCCTGCAAGCGGCCTAAAGAAGAACCTGTCGGCGTCACTAACACGCGATTGTCATCAAGACGCACGGACAAATTGCCGGCGCCGCCCACGGTGTAACCGCGTTCATAAAAAGAACGCCCGAGTTTTACCATTAATTCTTTTTGTTCTAAATCCGTCATACAAACATGCCTTGTGCGTATTCAAAAAAATCTTCTTGACCGAAATTGCCCGATTTAAGCGCCAGAAAAATCTCTTCTTCCACCGCCTTTAACCAAGGCACGCCGGGAGCGATTTGTTTGCCGATATGAAAACCGGCGAAGCCAAGCCGTTGCACCACAATACTTGAGGTTTCACCGCCGGCGGTGATGAAATTGGTCACGCCATATTGTTTCAATTTAAGCGCCAGCTGTGCGAAGCTGTGTTCAATGGCGTGGCTGGCCTTATCGACACCAAATTCATTCTGAATCGCTTTCAACGTTTCGGGCGGCACCGTCGCATATACCATCGGCGCAAGCGGCGCGTTTAAATGAGCAATCACCCATTGATAAAGCTCTTCTACATAGTTCGGATTATTTATCGCTTGTTCTACGCTAAGCTGAAAGTGCGGTGCGTTTTTGCGATATTTTTCCACTTGTTTATTGGTCATCGCCGAACAAGAACCCGAAAGCACCACGGTTTTGCCTTTTCTCGGCGTGAAAGCGTTCGTGCCTTTCTTGCCGCCGCTTAACCGAGCCGCCATATAAGCGCCCAGACCGGAACCGCCGGTGACGAGTTTGAAATCCGCCACCGCTTCGGCAAGCACTTCAAGTTGCGAATTATCCGCCGCATCCACTACCGCATAGCGATAGCCCTGCGCTTTCAGTTCGGCGAAACGCGCTTTCACGCGCGCGGCGCCCCGAATGACATCCGCATAAGCGACCAATCCCGTTTTGCCTTTAGCTTGCGCATCCATTAAACGCATTAAGTTGGCATCGGTCATCGGTGTAATCGGGTGATTTTTCATGCCCGATTCGCTTAACAGCTGCTCGCCTACGAATAAATAACCGTTAAAAATGGTGCGACCGTTCACAGGCAAAGCCGGCGAAATCACGGTAAAATCTTCGTTTAATTCGTCAAGCAACGCATCGGTTACCGGACCGATATTACCTTTCGCCGTGCTGTCAAAAGTGGAACAGTATTTAAAATAAAACTGACTACAACCGTTCTCTTTCAGCCATTTGTACGCGTTTAAGGATTGTTCAACCGCTTCGTTAACGGGATTAGAGCGGGATTTTAAGCTGATCACGATCGCATCCGTTTTGCTATTGAGCGGTTGTTGCGGAATCCCGTTCATTTGCACCGCAGTTAGCCCGTTTTCCACTAAAAAACTGGCAATGTCACTGGCGCCGGTGAAGTCGTCTGCAATAACGCCTAACATAGTCACGTTCCTTTTTTCGGAAGGTTGATGCCGCTGAAAATTTTAATCACGGCGCTGTCGTCCTCTTTACCGTAACCGGCGTTGCTGGCTTGCGTAAACATAGAATACGCGGTGCTGGCTAAATAAAGCGGGAAATGAAGGGATTTTGCGGTGTCGTTCACCAGACCTAAATCCTTCACGAAAATATCCACCATGGATAACGGCGTGTAATCTCCGTCCACCACATGTTTCATCCGGTTTTCAAACATCCAGGAGTTTCCCGCGGCATGGGTTACGACGTCGTACATTACATCTAACGGAATGCCGGCTTTTGACGCCAGCGCCATCGCTTCCGCCCCCGCCGCGATATGCACGCCGGCCAGCAATTGGTGCACGATTTTCACGGTTGCGCCTAATCCGATTTCTTCACCGATGTTATAGACTTTCGCGGCGGTGGCATTCAAAACCGGTTGTAATTTCTCAAAGGCTTCCTGTGAACCCGACGCCATCACGGTCATTTCGCCTTTTAAGGCTTTTGCCGCACCGCCGGACACCGGCGCATCCAGCATAATCAGCCCCGATTCTGTTAATTTTTGTGAAATTCTCTGCGCATCAGCCGCCGCCATAGTGGAAGACACCATCACCGCCGTCCCCGGTTTTAATTTTTTTGCGATACCGTTTTCGCCGAATAAAGCGGAATTCGCTTGCGCCGCATTAACCACCAACACCACAACGGCATCCAAATTTTGTGCAAATCCCTTGCCGTTTGTTGCGACGTCTTTAGCGCCGGCAGCTTTCAATTTTTCTAACGCCGCCGGATTTAAATCAATGCCGTAAGTGTTCAAACCCGCATTAATACAGGATACGGCGGCCCCCATGCCCATCGAGCCCAAACCGATAACGGCGACGGAATAAGATTGATTATTCATCATGAATCCTCCTCAAGATAAATCAGCTGTAATAACGCTGAGTATTCTGCCCGATGAATGTGTGAAAATCTGTGATCAAGATCGCAAAAATGATAAATATTGTTAAAATATGTTCAAAAAAGATATGCATTGATCATGCGATATAAAGTCATATAATGAGAAACCGTATATTCAAGGAGATAAGATGATACCTTTAGAGAGACTTCGCATTGAGCTTGAACTTATCCGAAAATACGGCGTAATCAGCATTAACACGTTAATGGAAAATTTAAACGTTTCGCATATGACAATTCGGCGGGACATTCAAAAGCTCGAGAGCGAAGGCAAGGTCATCTCGGTGTCGGGCGGCGTACAATTGCTGGAACGACTGGAAACGGAGCTGCCCCACGATGATAAATCGCGGCTTTCCCACGATCAAAAGGAACAAATCGGCAAAGCGGCGGCGGATTTAATCCCGCAAAATTGCGTGGTTTATTTAGACGCCGGCACCACAACGCTTGAAATTGCAAAATATATTACCGCGCGTGAAGATTTGTTAGTCGTGACCAATGATTTTGTGATCGCCAATTATCTGATGATTAACGGTAAATGCCGCCTGATTCATATCGGCGGCACCGTCAATAAAGCCAACCGTTCTTCCGTCGGCGAATTAGCGGCGCAAACATTGCGGCAGCTCTCCGTCGATTTGGCGTTTATTTCGACTTCTTCATGGAATTTGGCGGGTTTAACCACGCCGGACGAAGACAAAATTTCGGTCAAACGCGCCATTATTCAGGCCAGCAGACGCAAAATATTGGTTTCCGATTCCTCAAAATACGGCAAAGTCGCCACATTTTCGCTCTTTCCGTTGACAACATTTAATCGTATTATTTGCGACAAAGGATTAGTGATAAACGCGCAGGAAAAAATCCGCGAAATGGATGTGGAATTATCATTGGTTTGAAGGTTTATTCGCCGTCCTTGAAAGCATTGTGCCCCTTTCGGACCATCGGTCAAAAAACGTTGCGTTTTTTGACCGCACTTTTAATCAAGCTGGGGCGGCAATATAATTTATGCGCGACTTCGCATTGAAAATAACCGTGGAGTAGACATGGACAGACGAAAATTTATCCGACTTGGAACCGGCGCCATACTGGTGTTGGGAACCGGTCGTTACGGCTGGGCGGCGGACGACGACAGTCAGGCAAAATTACGCGTTATCGCAACGACTGACGTTCACTGCTTTTTAACGGACTTTGATTATTACAAAGACGCCCCGACCGATAAATTTGGTTTCACCCGCGCCGCCACGCTGATCGATCAGGCGCGCCGGGAAGTAACCAATTCCGTTCTGGTGGATAACGGCGATCTGATCCAAGGCAATCCTATTGCGGACTACCAGGCGGCGGAAGGCGCCAAACAAGGCAAACCGCATCCGGCGATTCTGGTCAATAACGCAATGCAATACGATGTCGGCACGCTGGGCAACCACGAATTTAATTACGGTCTGGAATACCTGAACCGCGTCATCAAACAGGCGCATTACCCGACCATTAATACCAATATCGTGCGAAAAGGCACTAACGAACCCATGTTCCAACCTTATGCCGTGCAGGAAAAAGAAATTTTGGATCAGGCGGGCAATAAACAAAAAATCCGCATCGGTTATCTCGGATTTGTGCCGCCGCAAATCATGGTTTGGGATAAAATAAATCTGGCCGGCAAAGCGGAAGTGCGCGATATCGTCCAAACGGCGCGCAAATATATTCCGATTCTGAAAAAAAACGATGTGGATATTATCATCGCATTGGCGCATACCGGCCCTTTCAACGGTCCTTACCGCGCAGGAATGGAAAATGCCGCCTTTCATTTAGCGGAAGTCAAAGACATTGACGCCATTGTTTTCGGTCACTCTCACGGTTTGTTTCCAAGTAAAGAATTTGAAAATTTCCCTCATGTGAATATTGAGAAAGGTACTATCAGAAACGTGCCCGCCGCCATGGCCGGATACTGGGCGAACCATATCGCCGTGATTGACTTAACACTGGCAAAACGTCGGGGAAAATGGACGGTTACAGACGGTTCTTCCGCTTTGCGTCCGATTTATGATGAACAGGCGAAAGCGCCGACAGTAAAAAATCATCCGAAAATCACCGAACTTTTGCAGCCGGTGCACGAAGCCACACGCAGATTCGTCGCGCAACCCATCGGTCGCTCGAGCGACAACATGTACAGCTATCTGGCGTTAGTACAGGATGATCCGACGGTACAAATCGTGAACCGCGCACAAAAAGCCTACACTGAAAAAATCATCAAAAATCTGCCAAAACTGGCGAAATTGCCGGTGTTAAGTGCGTCGGCGCCGTTCAAAGTCGGCGGACGTAAAAACGATCCCCTCGGTTTCACCGAAGTCAATAAAGGACAATTAACCTTCCGCAACGCTTCCGATTTATATCTGTATCCGAATACCCTGGTGGTGCTCCGCATTACGGGCGCGGAGCTGAAGGAATGGCTGGAATGCAGCGCCGGCATGTTCAATCAAATTGACGTAACCAGCGAAAAGCCGCAGTCCCTTCTTAACTGGGACGGTTTCCGCACATATAATTACGATGTCATTGACGGCGTGGAATATCAATTCGATATTACCCAACCGCCGCGTTACGACGGCGAATGCAATCTGATTAACCCGAAGGCGCATCGCGTTGTGAAGTTAAAATTTAAAGGAAAACCGGTTGATCCCAAAGCACAATTCCTGATTGCCACCAATAATTACCGCGCGTACGGCAATAAATTCCCCGGCACGGGCAATGATCACATTGTGTTCGCCTCACCGGACGAAAACCGTCAGATTCTGGTGAATTACATTTCGTCAACCAGCAAAGCAAAAGGCGAAGTCTCTCCGACAGTGGACAAAAACTGGCGGATTGCGCCGATCCACAGTAAAGTGAAACTGGATATCCGCGTTGAAACCTCGCCGACGGAAAAAGCCACGGCGTTCATTCGCTCCAACGCCCGACACCCGATGACATTCGTGGGCACGGATGAAATCGGATTTGCGGTGTATCGAATTGATTTAACGCGCTAATTCACGCCATCAAACCGGGGTTTTCGCTTTCTACCGCGTAAAGTGCGGGCAAAAAAACGAGACTTTTTTCGCCCGCACTTTAGCGCCATTAATCCGTGCTATTTTCCGCCGTTTCTGCTATAATTCCGCCAACTTTTTTGCAACAAATAAGAGATATTTCTATGTCAGAAAACACAGCCGAAAATTACGGCGCGGGCAGCATCAAGGTATTGAAAGGCCTGGATGCGGTACGTAAACGCCCCGGAATGTACATTGGGGATACGGACGACGGCACGGGCTTGCATCATATGGTTTTTGAAGTGGTGGACAACGCCATCGACGAAGCATTAGCCGGTTACTGCAAAGATATTATCGTCACCATTCACGAAGATAATTCCGTATCCGTGCAGGACGACGGACGCGGCATTCCGGTGGATATTCACCCGGAAGAAGGCGTTTCGGCGGCGCAGGTCATTATGACCGTATTACATGCCGGCGGTAAATTCGACGATAACTCCTATAAAGTATCGGGCGGATTGCACGGCGTAGGGGTTTCGGTGGTCAATGCCCTTTCTGACAAACTTCAGCTTACCATCCGCCGGCAAGGGCATGTGCACGAACAGTTTTATCATTTGGGCGAACCGGAAGCGCCGTTGAAAGTTATCGGCGACAGCGAAAAAACCGGAACGACCGTGCGTTTCTGGCCGAGCTCGTCGATTTTCACTCAAACCGTTTTCGAATATGACATTCTGAAAAAACGGTTACGCGAGCTTTCTTTCCTGAATTCGGGCGTGTCCATCAAGCTGTTTGACGAACGCGACGGCAAAAGCGATCACTTCCACTACGAAGGCGGCATTCAGGCCTTCGTGGAATTTTTAAATCAGAACAAAACCCCGATTCACCCAAAACCGTTTTATTTCAGCACGGAAAAAGACGGCATCGGCGTGGAAGTCGCCCTGCAATGGAACGACAGTTACAACGAAAACATTTACTGTTTCACCAACAATATTCCGCAACGGGACGGCGGCACCCATTTAGCCGGTTTCCGCGGGGCGCTGACGCGTACCCTGAACGCTTACATGGATAAAGCCGGTCTGAACAAGAAAGGCAAAAGCGATAAAGACAAAGTGGAAACATCGGGCGACGACGCGCGTGAAGGTCTGGTCGCCATTATTTCCGTAAAAGTGCCGGATCCGAAATTCTCGTCTCAAACCAAAGATAAACTGGTGTCTTCCGAAGTGAAAGGCGCGGTGGAATCCGCCATGAACGAACGTTTGCAGGAATATCTGGAAGAAAATCCGAACGACGCCAAAATTATCGCTACCAAAATTGTGGAAGCGGCCCGTGCGCGTGAAGCGGCCCGCAAAGCCCGTGAAATGACCCGTCGCAAAGGCGTACTGGATATTGCCGGTCTGCCGGGTAAACTGGCGGATTGCCAGGAACGGGATCCGGCGCTGTCCGAACTTTACCTGGTGGAAGGCGATTCCGCAGGCGGTTCGGCAAAACAAGGACGCAACCGCAAAAACCAAGCGATTCTGCCGTTAAAAGGTAAAATCCTGAATGTGGAAAAAGCGCGCTTCGACAAAATGCTGTCTTCCCAGGAAGTGGGCACCTTGATCACCGCTCTGGGTTGCGGTATCGGACGCGACGAATACAATCCGGAAAAGCTGCGCTATCACAAAATCATCATCATGACCGATGCGGATGTGGACGGTTCGCACATCCGTACGTTGCTGCTGACTTTTTTCTATCGCCAAATGCCGGAATTGATCGAGCGCGGTTACGTGTATATCGCCCAACCGCCGCTTTACAAAGTGAAGAAAGGCAAACAGGAACAATACCTGAAAGACGATGAGTCTATGACTCAATACGAACTGGCGATCGCACTGGAAGACGCGGCGCTGTACGTAAATGAAAATGCCCCGGCTATGAACGGCTTAGCGCTGGAAAACCTGGTGTCCGAATTTAACGGCGTAGAACAAATGATTGCGCGTTTGCACCGCCGTTATCCGGAAACTTTATTAAAAGCGTTAATCTATTATCCCGAACTCACCGACGCTATATTGCAAGACCAAAGTGCGGTAGAAAATTGGGCGGATTCTTTGGTGAAAAAGCTGGAACAACAGGATACCGACAGCAATCACTATCGCATCCGCACCCGGTTCAACGGCGAACGAAATATGTACGACATCGTGCTGACCGTCCGCGCCCACGGTATTGACACCAACTATCTGCTGGACTTCAATTTTGCCCATAGCAACGAATACGCTCGCGTGTTGAAATTGGGTAAAAAAATCGACGGCTTACTGGAAGACACCGCTTATATTCAACGCGGCGAAACCAAAAAGACAATTAACAGCTTCGAAGAAGGTATCAACTGGTTGGTCGCGCAATCACGCCGCGGTTTGACCGTGCAACGTTACAAAGGGCTAGGCGAAATGAACCCCGAACAGCTCTGGGAAACCACGATGGATCCAGAAGCGCGCCACATGTTGCAAGTCACAATCAAAGACGCCGTAGAAGCGGATCAGCTGTTCACAACCTTAATGGGTGACGAAGTCGAACCGCGCCGCGACTTCATCGAAACCAACGCATTACGGGCGAACTTAGATATTTAATCTAAAAAACATATGAAAAATTGACCGCACTTTTGATTTTGAGAAGCAAATCAAGTGCGGTCTTTTTATTTTTTTCCTCGGTGTAATAGACAAAATAGTTGCTAATATTTAAAGAAAATAAACATCAGCAACTGTTGTGTCCACTTGGCATAGTTTTTGACAAATCAGCAACTATTTTGTCTACTATGCCTAAAATTTTGCGGACGGGTAAAAAACCTTCAAATTTTTGCCCGCACTTTACCTTTCTTCAGGTTATTTTCGCATGCCGGCTAACCGTCTTCATGGGTAAATAATGCGTCGATAAATTCATCCGCATCGAAAATGCGTAAATCTTCGATTTTTTCCCCGACCCCGATATAGCGAATCGGCAGCTTAAACTGATCGGCGATAGCGAAAATCACGCCGCCTTTTGCCGTGCCGTCCAGCTTGGTTAAACTGATCCCGGTTAAACCTACGGCCTCATTAAATAATTTCGCCTGACTGACGGCATTTTGCCCCGTGCCGGCATCCAGCGTCAGCATAATTTCATGAGGCGCACTTTCATCGTATTTTTTCATGACGCGAACGATTTTTTTCAGCTCGTCCATCAGATTGTTTTTATTCTGCAAACGTCCCGCCGTATCGGCGATTAAAATATCGATCCCACGCGCCGAAGCGGACTGCATGGCGTCAAAAATCACCGAAGCCGAATCCGAGCCCGTGCTTTGCGCCACTACCGGAATATGATTGCGTTCTCCCCAGACTTGCAACTGTTCTACCGCCGCCGCCCGGAAAGTATCGCCCGCCGCCAACATCACGGATTGACCTTGCTGTTGAAATTGACGCGCCAATTTGCCGATAGTGGTGGTTTTCCCCACGCCGTTTACGCCCACCATCAGAATCACGTAAGGCTTTTTCGAACCATCGATTTCAAGCGGTCGCGCCACCGGTTTTAAAATTTCCGCCATTTCCAGTTTCAACTGCTGATACAGCAAATCCGCGTCTTTCAGCTGCTGACGGGTCGCGTGCTGTTCTAAATTTTGGATGATTTTGGCCGTCGTCGGCACACCGATATCGGCGACCAGCAACTGTTCCTCCAGCTCTTCAAATAACTCGTCGTCAATTTTTTTACCGCTAAAAAAAGAACGGAATCCGGCGCCGATATTTTGTTTGGTTTTAACCAGGCCTTTCAGCAAACGGCTGAAAAAACCGCCTTCGCTCGGTTTTTCCCGGGTTTCCACCGGCACGATAAAGGCTGAGTTTTCCGTTTCTTGGGTGCCCGTTTCATCTTCCGAAAGTGGCAAAAAATCCGCCGCACTTTCGCTTGTTTCCGTTGCCGTCGCTTCAGTTTGAACAGGGTTCGCCGTATTATCCGCACTTTCCGCCGCGACAGACACCGGATTTTCCGTCGTATTGTGAACGGTTTTGGCTTGCTGCGGGCGGATGTCCGCTACCAATTGTTCCGTTTGAACGGGCTCAAGTGCGGTCGAATTTTCCAACGAATTTTGCGTTTCCGATTGCACAAAATGCTCGATTTGTTCGACCGTTTCTTCGCTAAGATTTTGTTCCGCTGCCTCAAGTTTTTCGTCAATCCGCGCCTGAATACGATCAAACCGTGCTTCGACTTTATCGCCGATTTGCTGGAATTTATCTTCGATTTTGTCGACAACGTCTTCAATCTTGTCGTCAACATCGTCAATTTTATCTTTTATCTCATCGACTATGTCGTCAATTTTATCCGCGACATCTTGTTCCTCTTTCTTTTTACCCAATCCCAACCAGGACCAAAAACCGCCTTTTTTCTTATCTTCTGCCATAATGTTCTCTTTTTCTGTTAAAATGCGTCAAAATTTCGCATAGTCTATCATTTATCCGTATGAAAAAACACACAAAACCACGAAATCCGACGGCTCAGACGGCAAATCCGAAAGGCGAGGTACGCATTATTGCGGGGCGTTGGCGCGGACGTAAATTGCCGGTACTGAATGCGCCGGGTTTGCGGCCGACGGGCGATCGGATAAAAGAAACCTTGTTCAACTGGTTAATGCCTTACATTGCGGACGCCGATTGTCTGGACGGTTTTGCCGGCAGCGGTTCTCTGGGGTTTGAAGCCTTGTCCCGACAGGCGAAATCCGTGACATTCCTGGAACTGGACAAAACCGTAGCACATCAACTCAGTAAAAATCTGCAAACGCTGAATTGCAATAAAACCCAAGCCGTCGTGTTTAATCAAAGCAGCCTGGAATTTCTAAAACGACCGCAAAATCGCCCGCACTTTGACGTGGTGTTTCTCGATCCGCCGTTTCATTTCGGATTGGCGGAACAGGCGGCGCAATTACTGACGGAAAATAACTGGTTACGACCGAACGCCCTGATTTACGTGGAAACGGAACGGGAAAAACAGCCGAAGGTGCCGGAAAACTGGGTTTTGTTAAAAGAGAAAACGAGCGGACAAGTCAGTTACCGCCTCTACCAAGCCTGATTTTGAAATACAAAAAAACCGAGATAAATATCTCGGTTTTGATTTGAGCGAAACTTAGCGCGTTTCTTCTTCCGGATCCGGTTGACCGGTGATGCGGTTACGCAAATCACGACGGATAATTTCAATCGTCCAGAACCAGAAAATATGACCTACGATTTCAGAAACGTGTTCGTATAACGGCCATTCGGATACCGGCGGAGTCAGGTTCATTGCCGGGAACACAATGTAGTGAACCACGATACAGGCTAACAAACCGGCGCCGATACCTTGCCAGAATTTAATTTTCGGGAACACTTCGGCCACTAAACAATAACCGATAGCGAACACTAACGAAAAGATGATGTGCGTTACGCCAATCCAGTTAAACGCTTGATCAGCAAAGGTAAATGCCGCTTGCGTCGGATCGATGCCAAGATAATCGCGCAAGAACACATGCGGAGGATTTAAAAACGCGCGGGAACATTGTTGTAACGCGCCGTCCATTGCCAAAGCGCCTGAATTTAAGGCGTCCAAGACGGGTTGCGGACAGGCGGCGGTAAATAAATCGATTGGGCTGCGCGGCGGGAATGGATGTTCGGCTCCCCATTTTACGAACGCAGAAATAAGACCACCGATGATCCCTACAAAGAAGGCAACACCGTAACGACGTTTTGATGGCTGAGTAAATAATGCCATAACTAGACTCCGAGTAAAATTATTGAATTTCGTCGCGCATAACGGCGACACCATTTATTCACAGGAATAAGGAATAAATTGCTATAAATTTTATGCATGAGACCAAAATAGTCAAGTTATTCCTGCTTGAAAGCAGGATAAGCCTCCCATTAATGATCGAAAATATCGCGATCGCGCAACAAATGAAAATTGCCTTTGCGACGTAAAAAACCGCAACGATCAAAATATTCCGTCAACTGGACCGTTAATTTCCGTCCGAACTGCAATTCGTCACGCAGCTGGTTCACCGAAATCGCGCCTTGCGCTTCAATCAACGCTTTAATTTTTTCCGCGTACCGATAAACGGTTTCCGTTAAAAAGAACCGATCCTTCACAATCGCCGTTAAATAGCCCAGATTTCCCGCTTTATAGCAAAAGTTGCGCATAACGGTTTCCTCAACATTCAGCGCCGTCGCCAATTCGCGCACCCAAACGGCTTGTCCGTTTTGTTCTGCAAATTTCGCCGATACCCGTTGCCACAAAGCTTGTTCTTCCCGGTTAAACTGAATGCGATGAGTCGGCAAATGCAGCCAGCCGCGGCTTTGCTGCAGACGACCGTCCGCCAGCAGCTGATCGATCAGATGATAAATCAATTTTTCCGGCTGCTGCAAAGCGGCAATGCGATACAAACGGGCTTTTCCCAGCCCTACCTGATCGCTGTGGGCGGCGTGATAATGCTCAAGTGCGGTCAAAATTTGATGAGTTTTTTCCTGCTGATAATCCCGGTTAAAACACCATTCCTGAAAGTGCGCCAAATGCTGTTCCGCCATCAAAGCGTCAAGCTGGGCGGCGGTCAGTTGTTCAATCCACATTAACTGCGAAGCGCTCACCGCCTGCGACCGCAAATATAAAGCCAGCCGTTCGCCCGCGCTTTGCGCGTTCTGTAAATCCGTTAAAAAATTTAACCGCACTTCACTGCGTTTATGCCGTTTCGGCGAATACACTTCCAGCACCCGTGCGCCCGCCGCCAGTTGTTTGTTATCGCCGCTGCGCAGAATCAATTTATCGCCATGGGTCAGAAACAGTGGCTTATCCAGCAGCACTTCCGCCAAAACTTCGCTATTTTTGACCGCACTTTTCGCCGTCAGCAAGCCCAGTTTACCCACCACATGACTCGCTGCGTGATAAACGTGCACGGGTTGACTTTCATTCAATTGCGTTTCGGCATTCAACACCACGGTGAAGCGATCCGTCGGCGCCCAAGGCGCTTGCGAAAACAGCCAATCGCCCCGTTCAATCAAAGTGCGACCTAAATCCGCATTAATATTTAATGCTAAACGTTGACCGGCAAGTCCTTCGCTATTTTGCTGATTTTGCGCATGAATATTTTTCACCCGCACTTTTTCGCCGGTGGAAAGATAAAGTTCGTCATCAATTTTCACTTTGCCGCTAAATGCCGTGCCCGTCACCACCGTGCCCGCGCCTTTCACGGTGAAAACGCGATCGATGGCGTAACGGAACAGCTTATTTTGATCCGCCGGGTTAGCAAGCGCGGTCAAAAATTCCCGTAATTCTACAATACCTTGCCCGGTCGCGGCGGAGGTGACAAAAAACGGATTCTCCGCTAAAAAAGGGTAATCCTGTTTAATTCTGCGCTGAAGATCGTCGATTTGCGCCGAATCCGCACGATCCGCTTTGGTGATGACCAATATAATTTTGTCAATCTGCAACAAACGCAAAATAGCTAAATGTTCTTTCGTTTGCGCCTGCACACCTTCATCCGCCGCCACAATCAACATGGCGTAATGAATGCCGCCTAAACCCGCCAGCATATTGGCAAGGAATTTTTCATGTCCCGGCACATCGATAAAACCTAAAATTTTATCCTGCACCGGCAGATAGGCATAACCTAAATCGATGGTCATGCCCCGTTTTTTTTCTTCGGGCAAATGAGCGGTACTCACGCCTGTCAAAGCTTGCAAAAGCGCGGTTTTTCCGTGGTCAACATGACCGGATGTGACGATAATCATAATTTTTTCTTCGCTAATTTAATTCATCTAAGGCGGTTAATAATTTTTCAAGATCGGCGAGAGAACGCAAATCCAGCCAAATTTTATTGTTTTCCACCCGGGCGATAATCGGGTTTGAAAGTCTTTTGAAACGCGTTAAAAGTGCGGTCAGTTTTTGCGAACTTTTTTCTGCAATGGTGACGGCGACGGACGGAATCTTTGCCATAGGTTGCGAACCACTACCGATTTGCGCCGAACTTGCTTCGATTTGCAGAGAAAATTCATCATTTAACAGCGATTCCAATTTTGCTTTCAACCGTTCAGCCTG
Source organism: uncultured Actinobacillus sp. (assembly GCA_963539805.1). Classification (GTDB taxonomy): domain Bacteria; phylum Pseudomonadota; class Gammaproteobacteria; order Enterobacterales; family Pasteurellaceae; genus Exercitatus. The sequence continues at coordinate 44,666 of CAUTMS010000003.1, forward strand.
CCGTTGTAATTGTTCGACCGGTTGAGTGAGTAAATGCAAACTCGTGAGTTTTTCAGCGAGTTTTTCAGGTTGAAGATACAAGCGCAAAGTGGCTTCCAAGCCGGCGAGAATCACTTTGTCGCAACGTAAAACCCGTTTCAGCGGATGAGATTGCAGTTGTTGAATCAGTTCTTTCTTGCCCGCAATAATGCCCGCCTGCGGACCACCGAGCAGTTTATCGCCGGAAAAGGAAATCAAATCCACGCCCTGTGCAAATTTCTCCTGCACCGTCGGTTCTTTCGGCAGATTATATCGGGACAAATCCGTTAATGCGCCGCTGCCGAGATCGCTGATCACAGGAAGATTGAATTCTCTGCCCAACTCCACCAATTGATGTTCGGCAACCTCGCCGGTGAAACCGCAAATTTGATAGTTGCTGCTGTGAACTTTCATTAAAAAGGCGGTATTTTCGTTAATTGCGTTGCGATAATCAGTTAAATGCGTGCGATTTGTCGTCCCTACTTCCACCAGCTTGCAGCCCGCCTGCGCCATAATATCGGGAATGCGGAAAGCCCCGCCGATTTCAATCAGTTCGCCGCGGGAAATAATCACTTCTTTGCTTTGAGCGAAAGTCGCCAGCATTAACAACACCGCCGCCGCATTGTTATTCACCACACAAGCCGCTTCAGCGCCCGTAAGTTGGTGAATCAGCTCGCTGATATAGTTATCGCGATGGCTGCGTTTGCCGGCCTCTAAATCATATTCCAACGCCACATTCTCGGCCATAGCGGTTAGAGCGGCCCGCTGTGCGGACTCCGCCCATAAAGCGCGTCCTAAATTGGTGTGCAGCACGGTGCCGGTCAGATTATGTACGGATTTTATTTGTACCTGGCTTTGCTGCAGCAAACGTCGTTCAATTTCGGCGAACACGGCTTGATCTTGGATTAAAAAATCGGGAAGTCGCCGATTTTGTTGAATAAATTGCCGGCTCTGTTGCAACAAAGCGCGACAAACGCCTACCACGGCCGAATGCCCGAATTTTGTCGTCAGTTGTTGCCCTTGAACGGCATTTAACAGCTTATCAACGGAAGGAAGTTGTTGGAAAAGTGCGGTCATTTTTTCGTCCTTTTTCGACAGAAATCTTGACCGCATTATACATGAGAACGGCAAAAATTGAGCGTTAATCCGCAATAATCACACGGATACCTTTTTCAATCAACGCCGCATGAATGCTTTTATCAATACCACTATCCGTCACCAAGACATTAATTTTTTCCAACGGACAAACAATATTCGGACTGCGACGGTTAAATTTGCTAGAATCTGCCAGTACAATAATTTCTCGCGCCGCATGGCACATCGCTTTACTGACGCCATGTACTTCGTTAAAAGTAGTTAATCCCACGTTTAAATCAAACCCGTCAGTGCCGATAAACAATTTATCGAAAGTAAATTTTTCCACGGTACTTTCCGCTAGAATACCGTGAAACGAGCCGGACTTCGGACGGTAAGTTCCGCCACACATTAACAGCTCGAAATCAAGTTCCAACGCTGTCAGCGCATTAATAATATGCAAACTGTTGGTCATAATCGTAAGATTTTCAAACCGGCTTAAATTCGGCACTATTTGCAACACCGTACTGCCCTGATCCATGATAATGAAATCTCCGTTTTTTATCAGCTCCGCCGCTGCGCATCCGATTTTACTTTTGATATCAAGATTAATCGTTGTCTTATTGGTAAGAGGTAAATCGATTTCATCGCTGGCGGCGGCTAACACCACGCTGCCATAAGTACGTAACACTTTATTATCTGATTCCAATACGGTTAAATCTTTGCGAATAGTGGTCCCCGTAGTTTCAAAATAGTCAGCGAGCTGATCCACTGGCGTACGTCCGTGAATTTGCAAATAATCTAAAATAGCTTGTTGTCTTTCTCTTGGTTTCATAACGAAATATGCCTATTTCAATCGGAGTGCCTCAGACAGAGCTTCCTGTGCGTTTTTATCATTAGGAAAAATCACTTGAGGATGAATTTCGTCATAATGTAATCCCTTCAACCCCTGAACAGACTGCGGTTTACTGAATACTGTCCATCCTTTCATCATAATCGAATCCGCCACCCGGCGGTTTTCATCGAAAGCAAGCGCAATGACCACTTTGGCTTTAAGCCGCCCTTGGGTACGACCTATCCCCACATTCCCCTGCTTGCTCAGCAATCTAAATGCGTGATTAAAGCGGTTAACCTGTCGCCAGCCCAAGACAATTTGCAGCAACCAGGCAATACTAGCCAGTAAAATCAGCATATTTGTTGCGTTTTGCATAGATTATCTCACAATTTGAAAGGAATTCATTAAAAACTTCCACTAAAAAACTTACAAATATTCAAAAAACACATAACCACATATTAAAAAGGTCGATTCCACTATAGCAATGTGTTGCGTTGATATGTGTTTTGCCAGTCATCTTCGAATTTTTCCAGCGCCGCAAACACCGCTGGATCATTCAAGAACGTCTGTGCAATATCCGGCGGTAGCGTAATAGACCGACAGCCTGCCAGCAAGCAGTCTAAGGCCTGACGCGGGGTGCGAAAACTTGCCGCGCAAATCACGGAATTCAGTGTATGTTTTTCCAGTAGCGTCTGTAATTCCCGTACCACATCAATTCCGCTACCGCCCTGCGCATCAATGCGGTTCACATAGGGGGCGATATATGCAGCACCGGCTAACGCCGCTAACAATCCCTGCATCGCACCGTATACTGCAGTTCCCAAAGTAGGCACCCCCAATCGGGTTAATGATTTAATGGCGACCACCCCTTCCGGAATGACGGGAATTTTTACCACAATAGTCGGTACGATTTCCCGTAACGCCAAGGCATTATCTATCATTTCCTGTGCAGAACGCCCTAATGTCTGAGCAAAAAGCTGACCGTTTTCACCAATAATCTGTTGAATGGCTTGCAGAGTTTCAGCTACCGGCTGTTTCTCTTTCGCTAAAATACTGGGATTAGTGGTTACGCCTTGCAGTGGTAAAGTGCGGTGAAATTTTTTAATGATTTCGGGATTTGCCGTATCAAGATAAAGTTGCATCACATCCTCCTGAAATAAAGGCGAGTGAAATCACTCGCCTGACTGTAAGATACAGGTTAGAACATTACCTGACCACCCGTAATGTTAATCATTTGCCCCGTGCAGTAAGACGCTTCTTCGCTGGCATAGAATTTTAACACATTCAGCACATCCTGATAGTCACAACCTCGTTTAAGCGGTACTTTGTCGATATAAACCTGTTCTACTTCGTTTTCCGGGATACCCAGTTTTTTTGCATATTGCGGTATTAAAGACTGGAACATCGGTGATTTCAGCAGATTCCCCAACATCAAGGAATGTACGGTAATACCTTTATCCGCCAAGTCCAAGGCCAAAGATTGGGTTAATCCCACTCCGCCGAATTTCGCCGCACTGTAGCCGGAATTAAATTTACTGCCTACTTTACCAGATTTAGAATTAATCTGAATAATCCGTCCCTTAATACCATCACGGATCATTAAACGAGAAAAATGCTTAGCCGATAAAAAATAACCAATTAAATTTACATTGACGGAAACGTTAAAATCTTTCAATGTAAAATCCCAGATTGGTGACGCTTTTGCAGTACCTGCGCTGTAAACGAGTAAATCTACTCGACCAAATTTATCATCAGTAGCTTTCGCCAGAGCTTCCACGCTGGATTCATTGGTTGCATCCACCTGTACACCGACCGCATTATCCACTCCGTATTTACCGTTAATGACTCCTGCGACTCCGTCGGCATTATCACCGTTCAAATCCGCGACCACTACTCGATACCCGGCATCCGCCAAACCTTCAGATAAAAATGCGCCTAAGGTTTGCCCCCCGCCCACAACAACCGCTACTTTCTTAACATTATTCATAATTTATTTTCCTACATTAAATTTTCATCAATTCGTTTATTCTGTGACTATTCACCGCGTTTAATTCGTAAAACGCTGCCTTCTTTGACCGCACTTGGAATCGAGCCACGAACATGAATCGTGCCTGGGTACTCCGCATTTTCCGCACCATCGAAACGCCAAGTAACATGACCTAACTCTTTCAGATTGAAAGTGGCCACTTCGCCCACCGCAGTAACAGGATAATCCACGCCGTCAAACTCGACGATATCTCCCTGTCGTATATCGGTATCCAGTACGCCATGGCTGTGAATAAAACAATAATCTTCTAAATCTGCCGGTGCGCCTTGTTTAAAGGTAATTAGCATACTCTCGTCTAAAGCGTCGCGAGCAAAATTTCCCACTTTGGTAAAAGTCGTTTGATAAATAACTGCCATAATTTGCTTTCCTTTCGCAGGAACGGGAGAATCGTTCCGTTATATTCTTTTGTACGGGCGGCTTATACCGTCCACTCTTCATTTATTGATAAATAAAACCGGAAACTACCCAAGCAATCAGAACTGTCGGCGCACCAGTTAAGAATCGGCTGACCAACACGGCGGGAACACCTACGCGCACAGTATCCTGTTTGGCTTCCGCCATGGAAAGACCCACGGGAATAAAGTCACAGGCTGCCTGGGCGTTAATGGCAAATAATGCCGGTAATGCCAAGGCAGGTGGGATATTACCCAAACCGATCTGAGTTCCCACCAAGACCCCGATAACCTGTGCAATAACCGCCCCAGGCCCCAAAAACGGGCTAAGTAACGGGAAAGAACAAATTAATGCCAAGGTTACCAAGCCAATAGAATTACTCGCCAACGGCGTTAATCCGTGGGCAATCCAATCACCCAAACCAGAGGCAATAATGATCCCTATTAAGGCGGAAACAAACGCCATAAACGGTAAAATAGTTTTTAGTACAGTATCAATTGTGTCCCGACCGGCTTGGAAAAACACCGCAACAATAGCCCCCATACTCATCCCGATTTTTGCAAGCAAGCCATCGCTTTGTTCGGTAATTTTTTTTGAAGTATCATAATCTTTAACCGTACTTTTCCCGTTATCCGGTACTTCGGTTTTAGCATCGTTTTGTACCGATTCTATTTCACTACTTTCAATTAATTTAATATTGTTTTCTTTCACCGCTGACACGTAAATGTCTTCTACAATAAATTCCGCTAACGGACCGGATTTACCTGTGGCATGAATATTGATGGTTGGAATACGGCGTTTCGGATATAACCCGCAACGTAATACACCACCACAGTCAATAATGGCAATGCCGATTTCTTCCGTCGGCGGCTCACCGTTTTTAAAACCGTCCACCGCTTCCCATCCGGTTAATTCCACAAGCTTATCTACAATGGCTGGACGAGTGCCCGCCGTCATGTAAAGAACTTTTTTACCCTCAACTACCGGCAAGATTAAAGGGCCTCCCCAACCGCCGTTGCCTTGTTCAATAAAGATAGATTTTACTGTCATATTTTGTTACTCCCGTTCGCTCCAACATTTATACTTTTAACACCAACCTATTGAATTATTTGCTTAAATGAACTTCACGATCTAGCTGAATATCCATCCGTTTTTCGAAATACGCCGTAGTAAAGTCAGTAATCCAGCCACGAAAAAAGTTAGTAAACATCCCTACCAGTAAATAACTGATGGCCAAAGGTCCGAGTGGTAAACCCAATGTAGTTAAACCATTCGCTATACCCAAATAAACGAATAATTCTCCCGGATTGATATGCGGAAACAACCCGTTCATAGAGTGGCAACTGTAAGATGCCGCAGCATAATAGCTAGGCTTATACCGTTCCGGCAAAAAGCGTCCCAAACTTAATGTCATCGGGTTACAGAAAACAAATGTACCGATAACAGGTAAAATCAGATAACGGGAAATAGGATTGCCCGCACTGCGTTGTGCTAAAAGCTCAATCCGCTCCTGACCGACAAATTTAATCAACGCGTTCATAACCACCAAAAGCGAGATAAGAAGCGGTAAAATCCCCGATATCATTCCCACTAGTGTTTCTCCGCCTTTTTGGAACAATCCGATAAACCATTCCGCACCGTATGTGATATATTCCATAACACAATCTCCAAAAATTTCAATTTAAAAGTTAAAACACTACCGAGTAATCATTATGATTAATCAGTGCGCCAATAATATTTTAAAATGAAACTTAAAACTGTGACAAAGATCACAAAAAAGAATAAAATTTTCATTCCGAAACAAAAATATTTTATTTGAAATAGATATATATAGAAAGAATGCAATAGAACTTTTATCTAAAAAAGAAAAGTGCGGTCAAAATAACAAGAATTTTGACCGCACTTTAGTCGGAAATGAAATTAACGACATTCAAAACTGTCTGCTTTGCCGACATCACCGCCTTTGTAAGTAGCCACTTGCGGATACGCGCAAATCGGCATGGTTTTGTTTTTATCCGGCAATGCTTTGCCGGCCTTGCCCAACAAATACGCCGGTTCGCTGCCTTTTTCCACCCATTGTTCCAAGGCGGTTAACGGATCGATATCCTCAAATGCCGGTCCGCCGCCGCAGTGATTCATGCCGGGAATCATAAACACGCGGGCAAATTGATCGGCGTTTTTCATATCTGCCTGCAACTGCTTGTACCAATCCCGTAAATCATGGGCGGAAAAAACCGGATCGGACACGCCTTCAAAAATAATCATCTTACCGCCACGGGATTGGAAAGTAGATAAATCCGTTTTATCCGCGTCGTTAATCCCTGAAATTTGCGTGATTTTGGCGGGATCCTTATCAAAATCGAATTTCAGCGTATCAAAATCCGGATTGCGCGGCGTCATGAAATATTCTTTTAAACTCGACGCCCCCATGGTGAAATTGCGCGAATTCGGTTGTGCCGTTTGCGAATCGCCGTGTTTCCACTGACGCCAGCCCTCCGTATTGATACCCGCATCATAAGGCCAGGAACTGTACACATTCTCGCCGCGACTGTTTTTCGCCCCATTGAAAATGGCATTCAATAAGGCCACCTTTTCGGCACCGATTTCCGTTTTCACCATTTCCGGTTTGAAATCACAGCTTTCCCATGCGTTAACAATGCCGTCTTCCAAACCGTCTTTCGCATCGCAACGGGCAAGCACACCCTTAACGACGGCGTCCAAATCCGCCTGAGTTAAAGCATTCGCCACAATTTTCTCGCCTTTTTCATTGGTCGGCGCAAATTTCATAAATTGTTGATTATCCCAGACTTCGCCTATCGCAGCGCGGGATAAACGAAAACCCGGATTGCCCGCCACTACGCCGTCGAATTCCAACGGATAACGCATGGCGGCATTCATCGCTTCCCGCCCGCCGTTAGAACATCCCATAAAATAGCTGTGTTCCGGCTGTACTTGATACATTAAGCCAATCAGCTGTTTTGCCGTCGCCGCGACTTTGCCGGTAGACGCGTAGGCATAATTCAAACGCGCCTGCTGATCCGCGGTGAAAGCGGTATCGCGTGCGCCCTGATGTCCGCCGTCCATAGTCACCACCGCATAACCGCGCATTAATGCCGGCACGGCACCGGAACCGCGTACCGGCACGGCGCCCACCGCCGGCGCCACAAAACCGTCCAGACCGCCGCCGCCCTGAAACAGGAATTTTTTATTCCAGTTTTGCGGCAAACGTAATTGGAAGCCGATGGCGTACGGTTTACCGTCCGCGCCCTGATATCTTTCAATTTCGCCGTTTACTACGCAATGCGGCGCAGCTTTAGTTTGGCTCTCGCTGGCGCCGGTGAAACTGGACTGTTCGTCCTGCGGCAACACACCGCCGGCAAACCATTTCACGGACGTAATTTGGGTATTCGGAATGACGGCGTCCTTCAATGCCAAACATTGATTCTGCTCCGTTTGCGCCAGCCCAGTTTGCGCGGCACAAGTCAGTGCGACGAAGGTCGCAAGTGCGGTCAATTTTTTCATCGTTTTTTCCTTAGCGGATAGAATAAAAGCCGAAACCGCCGCGAAGTGCGTTTCGGCTTTAGCTTTGCCTGATTAATTATCGGTTTTTAGCCGATTCCAGTATTTTTCATAAATATCCACGGCGTCACCCACATCAGCCTGAAAGACGCCCTTTTTCACTTCGCTTTCGGGCGGAAACAGCAACGGATTCGCCACATCTTCCGGTTTTAACAGAGCTTTCACGCCTTCATTCGGCATGGAATAGCCCATGCGCTCGATAATCACCTTCGCATGTTCCGGACGCAACATGAAATCGATAAATTTGTGCGCCGCCTCTACGTGTTGCGATCCTTTCGAAATTGCGTAATTGTCCATCCAGAAAATCGCGCCTTCTTTCGGATAAATAAACTCGATATCCGGATTTTCGCGTTTCGCCATATAAGCCGAACCGTTCCAAATCATACCCAAATCCACTTCGCCCTAAATATACGGCAATTCCGGCGTGTCGGAATTAAAGGTCGCCACATTCGGCAAAAGTTTGGTTAACCGTTCATATGCCGCTTTGATTTCCTCTTCGTTTTGCGTATTCGGCGATTTGCCGTCCAACAATAACGCGATATGGAATACCTCGCGCGCATCGGCGGTTAACAGCACTTGCCCTTTGTATTCCGGATGCCACAAATCCGCCCAACTGGTAATTTTTGCCGGATCGATAACGCTTTTATTCACCCCGATGCCGGTTAATCCGTACACATAAGGCAGCGAATAATCGTTATTCGGATCAAAATCCTTATGCAACAGATTGGCCGGAATCTGCTTAAAATTGCTCAGTTTACTGTGATCAATCTTCTCCAGCATGCCTTCTTTCGCCATCTTACCGATGTAATAGCTGGAAGGGAACACCAAATCATAACCCGTATTTTTCAGCAGTTTCAGCTTCGAATACATTTCTTCGTTACTTTCGAAAGTGGAATAATTCACATCAATGCCGGTTTCGCGCGTAAATTCGGCGATTAAATCGGAAGGAATGTAATCCGTCCAGTTATAAATGCGGATTGATTCCGCCCAAGAGGACGCGGAAAACAGCATAACGGCCGAAACCGTCAGACTTTTCAGACAACAGGATAAGGATTTTTTCACGGAAGAGCTCCTAATCAGGATAAAAGTGCGGTCAAAAAAACAACGTTTTTCACCCCTGGTTCGGCTTACTTTTTGACGAAAAACCAAATCGTACACCGTCCGCTTGCACGGATAACGGATAAAATCTGTACGAATTATAACACAGTCCGCCCGCTTCCGACAGCCGCCCGGATAGCGACAAGCACAGCGTTCTTGACGCACGGCGGCAATCGGAACTAAAATTCAGGCTAAAATCGAACCGCCGACATTTCCGCCGTAAGCCTTAATGCCGCCTTTTCCACCTGAATTCAACTGACATTATGCTAAATTTCGCCCATCAGGAACACATCCACAGCTATTATTACGCCAGCAAAAATCTCGACATAATCCGTCCGCACTTAGACAAACCGCTTTCCGCCGACGTTTGCGTGATCGGCGCAGGATTCGGCGGATTATCGGCGGCCTTGGAACTTGCCGAAAAAGGCAAACAAGTGATTGTACTGGAAGGCGCCCGTATCGGATTCGGCGCGTCGGGGCGCAGCGGCGGACAGGCGATTAACGGCTTCGAAGACGGCATTGATCAATATATCAAACGGTTCGGTCTGGACATCACCCGCCAACTCTGGGAAATGTCTTTGGAAGCCATCGATATTATTGACGAACGCATAACCAAATACGACATTCGGTGCGACTGGAAAAAAGGCTATGCCACGGTGGCGCTCAATTCGCGCCGAATGGACGATCTCATCGCCATCGAACGGCCAGCCGCGAAACCTTCGATTATCCCAACATGCAGCTGTGGGATAAAAACCAACTTAAACGGCACCTCGGCAGCGACATTTACGTAGGCGGCCTGTATGACAGCAATTCCGGCCATTTGCATCCGCTCAACTATTGCTTAGGACTGGCTAAAGCCTGTCTGGACGCGGGCGTACGGATTTTTGAACAGTCTCCCGTGGTGGATATTCGGCGCCGCGGCAATCAAGTGACGCTCGTCACCGACAAAGCCCGCGTCACCGCGCAAAACGCCGTCATCTCCGCCAACGCTTACATCACAAAAACGGCAAAATCCGTGCACCGCGGCACCGCGCGCAAAATTCTGCCGGTAGAAAGTTTTATTATCGCCACCGAACCGCTCGATCAAGCCACCGCCGATAGCCTGATTAATAACGGCATGTCCGTTTGCGACAACAACTTATTGCTGGATTACTACCGTTTAAGCGCGGACAACCGCTTGCTTTTCGGTTCCGACAGCAGCGCCGACAAAGACATGATACGCATCATGCGAAAGAATATGCTGAACGTGTTTCCGCAACTGGAAACGACCAAAATCGAATACGGCTGGGCGGGGCCTATCGACATGACAATGAACGCCCGACCTTATTTCGGGCGTATCGCCCCGAATATTTTCTTCGCCCACGGCTATTCCGGGCACGGCGTCGCATTAACCGGCCTGGCCGGACGCATTATTGCGGAGGCCATATGCGGCGACGACCGCCGTTTACGCGTGTTCGAAACGCTCAAAATCCCGTCGCTTTACGGCGGCAAATGGGTAAAAAATCTGGCGCTGAAAATCGGAATTCCCTATTACAAATTTTTGGATAAATACCGCTAAAATCGCAAATCGAAAGGATTAACGTATTGAAAACAGATAAAAGTGCGGTCAAAAAACATCATATTTTTTTATTCGCAATTCTTTTAAGGATTGCTCACAAGGGCCGTCGGCAAAGGCAACGTTCAAAAAGTGATGATTTTTTGACCGCACTTTAGCGTCGGTTCACGAACGGTAAATCGCGTTTAAAGCCCTAACAGCCGGAACAGTTCTTTCAATTCCGCCTCGCTAAGCCGGCGATACCGCCCGTTCGGCAAACCGTTCAGATTCAATCCGGCCACCGCCGCCCGCACCAGACGCAAAGTGGGAAAACCGATATGAGCCGTCATGCGACGAACCTGACGGTTTTTGCCCTCGCTGATTTGAATTTCCAACCATGCGGTGGGAATGGTTTTCCGCTCGCGAACGGGCGGCACCCGCGGCCATAAATCCGGCTCGGAAATCCGCCGCACTTTTGCTGGTTTAGTCATGCCGTCTTTTAATTCCACGCCGCGGCGCAGTGGTTCCAAATCCGCTTCCGTCGGCAGCCCTTCCACCTGCACCCAATAGGTTTTCGGCAGTTTGAATTGCGGATTCGCCAATCGGTGCTGCAACTCGCCGTTATTGGTTAAAATCAGCAAGCCTTCGCTGTCGCGATCGAGCCGTCCGGCGGCGTACACATCGGGTACGGGAATAAAATCCTTCAGGGTTTTGCGTCCGTTTTCATCGCTAAACTGAGTCAGCACGTCAAAAGGTTTGTTGAACAGAATGACTTGAGTTTGCGCCAAACTCAAAGCCGTTTTTTTGCGACGAAAATCAGCGCGAAAACTGACCGCACTTTTTGCCCGAGAACGCGCAGACCACGTTTGGCTTTCGCGAGATCGCGCCGTTTGCGACCGGTTTTTAGCCTGATTTTTTCCCAATCTGGTTCGCATAATTCGTCCTACGGAAGATAAATATCGAAGCGGTGATTTTTGGTTTCGCGCGAAAAATGCGGCGGAATCTGCGCGAGATATTCCGCATAATCGGGCCGTTTCACCACGACTCGTTTCCGCGCCAACCGACGGGCGGGAGCGAGCAGGCCGTCCGCATCCGAATCCGCGCCCACCAAATGCTGAAACACTCGCATTTCTTTTTTCACCAGCGCGGATTTCTGTTTGTGCGGATACATGGGATCAAGATACACCACGTCGGCAAAATCCCGGACGGGATCCAGTTCTGCAATATGACAAATCTCCAGCAGCCGCATATTCCGGCGCATCATGTCGCCGATTTCAGCATCCCGATAGGCGCGGCGCAAACCGTCCTGCAGCAACAGGCGAACCACGGGATGGCGTTCCACCAAGCGCACCCGACAACCGATGGCCGCCAGCACGAAAGCGTCCCGTCCTAAACCGGCGGTGGCGTCGATTACGCTGGGCGATTCCGCGCCTTTCACGCCCACGGCTTTCGCCACCGCTTCACCGCGTCCGCCGCCGAATTTACGGCGATGCGCCATCACGCCGCCGACAAAATCCACAAATACGGCGCCCAGTTTAGGTTCGTCCAGCTTGCGTAGTTCCAAACGAAAATCATCGTCGCCCGTTGCCGTTTGCACTAACGCCAGCGGGCTGTTTTCATCATGAACTAATCCCGCCGCGGCACAATTTTGTATGAAAAGTGCGGTCAAATTTTCGTCTGTTTTTAGTTCGCTGCGTAATTGAATCATCATTTTCGGATCAGCCACACGCCCGCTTCCATATGATCGGTATAGGGGAATTGATCAAAGAGCGCCGCCCGTTCGATACGATGGGTTTGGCTCAGGCTCTGCAAATTTTCGCATAACGTCTGCGGATTGCAGGAAATATACAGAATGCGATCGTAATGCCGCACCAGATTTACCGTATCGGGATCCAGTCCCGCCCGCGGCGGATCCACCAAAATGGTGTTGCACTCGTATGCCTGCAAATCAATACCTTTCAAGCGGTTGAAGGTGCGCACACCGTTCATGGCCTGGGTAAATTCTTCCGCCGACATGCGGATAATCCGTACATTTTCCACCCGATTTGCCGCGATATTAAATTGCGCGGCCGCTACCGACGGCTTGGCGATTTCCGTCGCCAGCACCTTGCGGAAATTTTGCGCCAGGGCAATGGAAAAATTTCCGTTGCCGCAATACAATTCCAACAAATCCCCCTGACTGTCGCGCGTGCAATCTATCGCCCATTCAAGCATTTTACCATTCACCGCCGCATTCGGCTGAGTGAAGCTGTTTTCCACTTGGCGATACAGGTAATTTTTGCCGTAAACCGGCAGCACTTCGTCCGCAAAATCCTGATCCAGACAGATTTTCTGGTTGGCGGCGCGCCCGATAATCTGCACGGAAAATCCCTGATTCTGCAACCGCACTTTCAATGCCCGCGCCGCCGTTTGCCATTCTTCGGTCAGAGGTTTGTGATACAACAGGCTGACAAGAATCTGATTGCTCAAGGTGCTGAGATAATCAATCTGAAACAGCTTTTGGCCGAGCACTTCCCGTTCTTTCAGCAACGGCAGAATGGTCGCCATCATGCGGTTAATCAGCTGTGAGGCGATAGGAAACTGATCCACGCGATAACGCCGTTTGGTGGTTTTATCGAACATAATGTGATAAAGATCGCCGTCACGGTTTGAACTGTAATCGTGCCATACGCGAAACTCCGCCCGCATGCGGAAATGCTGAGGCGGCGAAGCAAAAACCGTTAACGCCGGCGCCTCAAAAGGGGCCAAAAGTGCGGTCAGTTTTTGGCATTTTTTCGCTAATAATTCATCGTATTTTTCAATAGGTAAAGGTTGCATGTCAGAATTCGGTCGCAGTAAAAATTGGCGGGATTTTAGCATAATGCGAAAAAAAAGGCTTGATTTCTCAAGCCTTAATCGATACGGAAATTATTTACGCACGGCGATGGCTTCGATTTCCAGGCCGACGTCTTTCGGCAATCGCGCCACTTCGACGCAAGAACGCGCCGGGAAATTCGGGTGGTTGTTTTCTTTGAAGAAGCGTTCGTATTCGGCATTCACCGCGGCAAAATCATTCAGATCTTTTACAAACACGGTGGTTTTTACAATATCCGCCACCTGTAAACCGGCTTGTTGAATAATCGCTTTAACGTTTTCCAGCGATTGACGAGCTTGCGCCTTGATATCCGCCGGTACCTCGCCTGTTGCCGGATTTACCGGAATCTGGCCGGATGTCATCACTAAATTGCCCAAATCCACGGCTTGTACATAAGGACCAATGGCCGCCGGCGCGTTTTCGGTGTGAATAATTTTTGTCATGATATTTCCTTTCTCTGTTGATTTACCCGTCTACGATTCTACACGTTGAACGGATAAAAACAATGAAAAAAACGACCGCACTTTTTTCTTTCTTTAACGCAATTCAGGCGGAAGCCAAACGGCGCGCCGCTTCAATCACCACCGAAACCGCTTTTTCTTCCGTGCTTTTTATGGTCGCCTCATTCGGGATTTCCTGTTGGGTGCGGTTCACAATCACACCCGCCACCATGCCGGCTTTCAGGCCCAACGCCGCACACATGGTAAATAAGGTGGCGGATTCCATTTCATAGTTCATCACGTTTAAATCCTGCCATTGCTTCAAAGTGCCCCGGAACGCCGGATAAACCTTGCCGCTGAACGTATCGTAACGTTCCTGTCCCGGATAAAAAGTATCCGACGACGCGGTAATCCCTACATAAGGCGTAATGCCCTGAGCCACCGCGGCGTTATACAGCGCATTGGTACAAGCGAAATCCGCGACCGCCGGATATTCCAACGGCGCAAAATGACGGCTCGCCCCGTCTAAACGCACGGCGCCGGTCGTCACCAATATATCGCCCACGTTAATGTACGGCTGAATCGCGCCGGTGGTACCGATGCGCAGGAAGGTTCTGACACCCAGTCGCGCCAATTCTTCCACGCAAATGGAAACCGACGGTCCGCCGATCCCCGTTGAACAGACCACCACGGGTTCGTTTCCAAGATAGCCCAGCCACGAGGTAAATTCCCGGGTCGAGGCAAGAAACTCCGGTTTATCCATTCGCCGTGCAATACGTTCGCTGCGCGCCGGATCGCCCGGTACGACGGCGATTTTAGCGCCCTTCAACATGGCTTTGGTCAAGCCTAAATGAAATACTTCCGACATAGGTTCTCCTTATTATCGTCCTGCCGATAATTATCAGTTTAACCCTGCAATAGTCGTCGTGCAACTCGCGATCCCCGAAATAAAAAAGTGCGGTCAAAATCGACCGCACTTTTGGGATTCGTATCGCCGAATTTTATTTCACGGCGAAACTGAGCGTAAATTCATGTACTTCTTTATCGCACACTTTCGGATCTTTACTTTGTACTTCCACTTCGGAAGCCAAATACCAAGGGCCGGAAGTCAAGGCTTTAAAGCTGAATTCGCCTTTGTCGTCCGTGGTGGCGGAGAAGGCGTGAATTTCCAAATCGTCGGTGTCAAAGCCCGCCGGCGCGCCCACTACTTTCACGCCTTCCAGCGGTTTACCGTTATAAGTAACTTTGAATTTCGCCGTTTCATTAGCTTTCAACCCATTCAGCGGCGCCAACGGCGTGATTTCATAACCCTGAGCAAGCGGTTGGGTGGAAAACGCTGCGTCATCGTCAATCACCACAAAACTTTTGCCCTGCATGGTGTACAATCCGCATTCTTTTGCCTGCGCAACGTCCTGGCGGGTTTTGCCCATTTCCCATTCGCCGTTGGTTTTTTCCGTCCAATAGGTCGGTTTGTAATTCGCCACCAGAATATGCGTACCTTTGCCTAATTTGGACGTGTGTTTATAGTGGTAATTTTCCCCGCTTTGGGTTAACACGACGGTGCCGTCCCGGCTCACCACTTTCAACGGTTCAAATAAAGACAGACGTTTTGCCGGAATTTTTTCCGGATGCGGGAAATCGTGCCCGTAAAGAATATCCGCTTCAAAGACGTCTTTATTTTCACCCAACGTCCATAAACTGTGTGCCGAAGCCGTTGTCGCCGCACCAAGCAATAACGATATTAATAACAAATTGAATTTTCTCATATTTTCTCCTTGAATGGGATTTAACAAGTAACCTCGTTACGGATATTGGCATAAATGAGAATTATTATCAATAAATATATTTAGTATAATTTAATCTGTAACTAGGGTTGAATATTTTCGAGGTTTTTATATTGCACGCATAAATGCCACCGCCCACGCCCGTAGCGAAAGATTAGTGTTAGTCCCCTACAATAGCGCGCGTCTCCCGACGCGTGCTTGAGTTTAAAAGATGAAAAAGGCACGCGTCAGGAGACGCGCGCCATCGGGATATTACTTAAGTTAATTAAAAATACGTGCTCTTCAGTCGGAACCACTTTAGACCACTAAAAAAACCTCCGTTTATAACCAAACACAGAGAAAATCCACCGCACTTTTCAGACAAAAAAGGAAAAAGTCGGTTTTCTTTTTATCTGTTTATTTTGAAAACTTGGGTGGTGCGCCCGCTATAGTGCAAAATATTCGATTTCCAAGCCTAAATAACGGTTCGCAAGCTGTTCCGTAATACCTCGATGACTTAAACTGCCTTGGCGTTCCGCCATAATAATCCGACTGACGGGCAAGTCGGACAAACCGCTTAAACGCCGGTAATTCAATGCGCATTGTAACGGCAGAAAACTGGGATTAAATGCCGCGTTTTCCGCATAACGCCCCGTTATGATCCGCTCACCCACTTGCAATGCGACGCCGCTCAAGGCCCGGCTGTACGGCGCGTAAGCTTGTTCCGCAGCGTCCGCTGCCGCCTGAACCAGCGGATCGGCATGAGTGAAACCGAAGGAATGCGGTTGCGGATCAAACAGGACGCGGCTGATATTCAAATCTTTCGGACCAAATGCATCGGGTAAATAGCTATGCAGCCTATTATTCCGACTGTGAGGCAAATGAATTTGCAGCCGATCGGCACTATTCAATTCATTCATAAACTGGCGACAATGACCGCAAGGCGTGTAATTCACCACCATATCCGTCAACGCAGATTCCCCCGCCAACCAGGCATGACTGACGGCACTCTGTTCCGCATGAACCGTTTGCTGCACGGCATCGCCTAAAAATTCCTGATTCGCCCCGAAATAGAATGCGCCGGATTGCCCAATAGCAACCGCCCCCACATTGAAATGTGAAACGGGTGTCAACGCATAACAGGCGGCGACGGGCAAACAACGTAACGCCAGCTCTACCGGCGTAAGATTGCAATTATCGCCACATCGGCGAACCCAGTCCGGTGAAAGTCGCGCTTCTCCGCCCTGTGCGAGAATCCGCCGCGCAATCCGGTCCAACACTTCATCCTGCGATTCGTTGATTAATTTATCCAGTCTTTTATCGATACAATCATTCATCTTAGCCTCCTTAATTTTTTTATTATAGAAAATTCACCGCCGACTCTCCGTGATCAAGATCGGATTTATCAAAACTGTTAAAAAAATGACCGCACTTTTTGAGGTTTACGCTACAATAGCGCGCATATCCCGACCTACGATAGCGCGCGTCTCCTGACGCGTGCTTAGTTTTAAGAGATGGAAAAGACACGTGTCGGAAGACGCGCGCCATATTTTTATGCCACACAAGAAAATTACACTAAATAATCAATCTCCAAAGCAAAATCCACTTCTGCATAATTTCTTGCGCTACTATATTTCCATCCTTCAGATTCCATAACAAAACCGCTCACCACGGGATTCTGATGAATATATTCCAATTTCTGCTCAAAAAACTCATCTGAGTGAATTTCAATCGGGTGATTGCTATGTTACCAAAATTGATAATGTTTTACATTGGAACAATGTTCCCCAGCTCTTTTAAACATCCACAGTAACCAACTTTTACGGCTTTCTTGAATATTATCTCGAATACAATCTAACATTCTTCTTGCTGTAAATTTCTTAAAGTCTCTTAACAATGCTGATGGATTGCTATTTTCTGCATTGAATAATAAATGTACATGGCTAGGCATAATGCAATAACCATAAATTTTCATACCTTTATTTTTTCGAAAAAAATCCAGTGCATTGATCATCTCGATAAAATAATCATCTCGAATAAATACATCAATCCAATATACTGTTGAGAAACTTACAAAATAAACACCATCCGGGTTAAAAAACTTATATTTTCTACTCATATTCTCTCCTATACCAACAAGAATACTGCAGAGAAAATCTAATAGTAAAATCTTAAGCAAGATTGGAACAGAGATCACAAAATTAAATAAATTTGTGTATATAAAGGATAGCTAGATTTAAGAAATCTGATAATAGCTAATAAAAAACCAAGTAATATCCAATTAAAGAAACCAAATAATAGCCAATTAAAGAAATTAAGTGATATATATTATAACTAATTTTTAAACCATTTTTTCAGCTCTAAAATCCAATTGGGAACCAAATATTCATCTTGAGAAAGAAAATCCACATATCTCTTTGCAAATAAAATTTTCATATCTCCATCTTCAATATCAAAAAATTTATTTAAATTCTTAATATCCTTAGGTCCTAAATTCAATTCAAATTTAGATATACCCTCTCCTATATTCTCAGGAAATGGAATTTTCTCTAATAACTTCTTATACTTATTTTCAAAAGATAAAATAGTCTTCATAAATAGCTTAGAATTTAAACAGTCTTCTATTTCTGTCGCTGGTTCTTTAGGTATTGCTTGAATATCAACTAATTCAACAGTATCATCATTTAAAACCAAACGATTACATCTGATAAACTCATCTCTTTTAACATCGTACTCAACTAGTTTATTATCCGTATCAGACAACAACAAAAGCTTTCCTATTTTAGTTTTCTTACCTAGACTTTCTTTCATTTCGTTATATGGAATAATAATATTTTGGTAAATTTTTTTAATTTTCTTAGCCCCTCCAACGGGAATTATTTTTAAATTTAAATTCTTTATTTCATCTTCAAAATATTTTTCAAAATATATTTTTTCTGAAGAACCTTCACAAATAATCCAATTATATGGATCATCTGAAAACATATTAATCAAGATAGACTGAACAAAATCTGTAGTACTTTTTAATTGAATATCATAAGGAAGAGAACCATGTGACATTCTAGCTGTTCGAGATAACTCTTCTTGATAATTATTAGTATTAATCAAATCTATGGCTTCCTTCTATTTTAGATATTACACATGTATTACCATTATTTAAAATTGGAAGATAACCATACCAATGTGATGTGAATAAAACTTGTCTACAATCATTTCCTATATCAAATAAAGAATTAAATTGTTCAAAACACGCTGAAATATGTAATGATGCTTCTGGTTCATCTATTCCTAATATTAGGTTTTTCCCTGATTCTCTATGGTTTCTCAATAAGCTATGAGATACATCTATAATTGCCTTTTGTTTTTCACCAGAGCTCATTTCCGACATTTCAATAAACTGCTCATCCTTTAACTTTTTATGTAATTTTCTAACGCTAAAATATGTATCTATAATTAATTTATAAATATCAGAACGCTTAATTTTAGATTGTCGATGTTGTTGGGTCTTATACACATAGCCATCTAATTCTCCTTCTAAGCCATCAATAAAAGAATCCAATTCTTTATTAATATCTTTTATTGTTTTATCTTTAATCTTATTTCTTAATATTTCCTCTAAAGACTCGCCCATAAGAACTTGGATTTGCTTATTTTCAAGCTTCATAAACTGTTCAGAGTCTATATCTTTAGGAATATAAACATAATCAAAAAGATTTCTAATATATTCTTCTACTTTACTTAAACTTAAAAGATCAAATTCTTCTTTTTGTTCTAGGACTGGCAATACAACTTCCTGATTATAATTAACACCGATAGGAATAACAAACTTATCATTATAAAATTCTTTCTTACAGATCAACTCTTTCAAATTAAATAGAGTTTTTTTAGCGTTACTTCCTAACCCTGTTATATCTTCTTCTTTTAATCCTCTAAATAAAGAATCAATTTTCTCTAACACAGAAAATAAATCAGATTTAATTTTGTTTTTATCTCTATCTAAAATAAATATCGGTGCAATATAAGGATTCGCAGCACCATCACGCCCCTTAGCTGTGCCCTTCTTTTTGGCATTAATATGCAAATTCCATTCTTTATCTCTATTAAAAAAATAATCTAGTGCTTCTAAAATAGAACTTTTACCGACACCATTCTTACCTAAGATTCCACACAAATTATGTCCATCAGATAATGGAATAAAATTTATTTTAGAATATGTTTTAAAATACGTAATAAATAATCCAGCTATCATATATCCTCTCAAAAAAAGCAATAGCTTTTAACAACTATTGCCTTTTAACCACTGCCTACTTAAAAAAACACCCGCGCATTTCTAAACAACCGCATCCAAGCCCCATCTTCATTCCAGTCTTCCGGGTGCCATGAGTTGCTGACGGTGCGGAATACGCGTTCCGGGTGCGGCATCATGATGGCGACGCGACCGTTGGCGTTGCTGAGGGCGGTGATGCCGTCCACGGAACCGTTCGGGTTGGCCGGGTAAACTTCCGTCGGTTGGATGTTGTTGTCCACATATTGTGCGATGATCAACCCCTGTTCGCGTAAGCCTTGCAGCTGTCCTTCATGTTTGAATTCGACCCGCCCTTCGCCGTGGGAAACGGCGATCGGCATATGAGAACCCGCCATGCCCCGGAACCAAACGGAATGGCTTTCGTTAATGCGGACTAATGCCGCGCGCGCCTCAAAACGTTCGGAAGTATTGCGTACGAAACGCGGCCAGTTTTCCGTACCCGGGATGATTTCCGCCAGATTGGATAACATTTGGCAGCCGTTACAAATTCCGATAGCAAGGGTATCTTCCCGGTTGAAAAAGGTCTCGAATTGATCGCGAAGTGCGGTATTAAATAACACGGATTTTGCCCAGCCGCCGCCGGCGCCCAATACGTCGCCGTAAGAAAAGCCGCCGCAGGCTACCAATGCATTAAAGTCTTTTAAATTCCGGCGCGCCGCGTGCAAATCGCTCATGTGTACGTCCACCGCTTCGAAGCCTGCACGATCAAAGACCGCCGCCATTTCTACGTGGCTATTGACGCCCTGTTCGCGCAGAACGGCAATACGCGGCTTGACACCTTTGGCAATGTAAGGAGCGGCAATGTCTTCGTTAATATCGTAAGTTAAATGAGCGCTGAAGCCTTTGTCGTCGGCATTTTTCTTCGCTTCGAATTCTTGATCGGCGCATACCGGATTGTCGCGCAGACGCTGCATTTGATGGGTCAATTCCGCCCAGATTCCGCGTAATTCGGAACGTTTTTCAGCGAGCAATACTTTGGTGCCGCGTACGATTTCAAATTCGTCGTTGTTGTTAACCGTACCGATTTCTTTGGTTAAGTGAATTAATCCGTGTTGGCTCAACACCTCGCGCACCGCGTTGACATCGTTTTCTTTCACCTGAATCACGGCGCCCAATTCTTCGTTAAACAGCACCGCTAAGTCATTATCGCCCAAAGCGCTGATGTCCACGGATACGCCGCAATGGCCGGCAAACGCCATTTCCGCCAGGGTGGTAATTAAACCGCCGTCGGAACGGTCGTGATACGCCAGTAATTTTTCCTGCTGCACTAAGGTTTGCATAGCGTCGAAGAAGCCTTTCAAGGTCGCCGGATTTTCCACATCCGCCGGTTTGTCGCCTAATTGTTTGTAAACCTGCGCAAGTGCGGTCGCGCCCAGACGATTTTTTCCTTCGCCCAAATCAATCAGCAATAAACGGCTGTAGCCTTTGTCGGTACGCAGTTGCGGGGTGACGGTTTTGCGCACGTCTTCCACCCTCGCAAAAGCGGAAATCACCAATGATAACGGCGCAGTCACGGTTTTTTGTTCGCCGTTTTCATTCCAGGTGGTTTTCATCGACATGGAATCTTTTCCCACCGGAACGGTTAAGCCCAAGGCCGGACAAAGTTCTTCGCTCACGGCTCTTACCGCTTCGTAAAGTCCGGCGTCTTCGCCTTGATGACCTGCCGCCGACATCCAGTTGGCGGACAACTTAATCCGTTTAATGTCGCCGATATTGGCGGCGGCGATATTGGTGACGGATTCCGCCACCGCCAAACGGGCGGAAGCGCCGAAATCCAACAACGCCACCGGTGCACGTTCGCCCATGGACATGGCTTCGCCGTGATAGGTGTCTAACGCCGCAGTAGTCACCGCCACATCGGATACCGGAATTTGCCACGGCCCCACCATTTGATCGCGCGCCACCATGCCGGTCACGGAACGGTCACCGATGGTGATCAGGAAGGTTTTTTCCGCCACCACAGGCAGTCGCAATACGCGGTGCAACGCGTCTTTAATGTCGATGCCGTCCTGAAAAACAGGCGGATTTTTGACCGCACTTGATCGCACGTTGCGGGTCATTTTCGGGGTTTTACCCAGCAACACGCCCATCGGCAAGTCAATCGGATTATTGTTGAAATGATCGTCGTGTAAAGTTAAATGTTCTTCTGCGGTGGCTTCGCCGATGACGGCATAAGGCGCGCGTTCGCGACGGCACAGTTCTTCGAAAACCGCCAGATTTTCCGGCGCCACCGCCAGAACATAACGTTCCTGCGATTCGTTACACCAGATTTCCAACGGCGACATACCGCGTTCGTCGCTTAAAATTTTACGCAATTCGAATTTGCCGCCGCGACCGCCGTCGTGCACCAGTTCCGGCATGGCGTTGGACAAACCGCCCGCGCCCACGTCGTGAATGAAGGCGATCGGGTTGTTTTCGCCCATTTGCCAGCAGCGGTCGATCACTTCCTGACAACGGCGTTCCATTTCCGGGTTGTCGCGCTGTACGGAAGCAAAATCCAAATCTTCTTTCGATTTTCCGGATGTCATGGAAGAGGCCGCGCCGCCGCCCAGACCGATGTTCATCGCCGGGCCGCCCAATACGATTAATTTCGCGCCCACAGGGATTTCGCCTTTTTGGACGTGTTCCGCGCGGATATTGCCGATACCGCCCGCCAACATAATCGGTTTGTGATAACCGCGCACTTCTTCGCCGCCGAAGCTGTTTACTTTTTCTTCGTAAGTACGGAAATAGCCCAATAACGCCGGACGCCCGAATTCGTTGTTAAACGCCGCGCCGCCGAGCGGGCCTTCAATCATAATATCCAGCGCGGAGGCAATACGGTTCGGTTTCGAAAGCGGCGCTTCCCAAGGTTGTTCAAAGCCCGGAATCACCAGGTTGGAAACGGAAAAACCCACTAACCCCGCTTTCGGTTTCGCCCCGCGACCGGTGGCGCCTTCGTCGCGGATTTCCCCGCCGGAACCCGTCGCCGCACCCGGGAACGGTGAAATGGCGGTCGGGTGATTATGGGTTTCCACTTTCATTAAAATATGCGCGTCTTCGTTGTGATAACGATATCGACCGTCCGCATCCGGGAAGAAGCGACCCACTTTAGAGCCTTCCATTACCGCCGCATTGTCTTTATAAGCGGACAACACGTAATCCGGCGTTTTCTCGAAGGTATTTTTGATCATCTTAAATAAGGATTTTTCCTGTTTTTCACCGTCGATAACCCAGTCCGCATTAAAAATTTTATGACGGCAATGCTCGGAATTGGCTTGAGCGAACATGTAAAGTTCGATGTCGTTGGGATTGCGTCCGAGTGCGGTGAAATTTTCCACCAAATAATCCATTTCGTCGTCCGCCAAGGCTAAACCCAGTTCCACATTGGCCGTTTCCAACGCTTTGCGACCGCCGCCCAACACGTCCACAGCGGTAAACGGTTTCGGCTCCTGCTGATCGAACAACTTCGCCGCCTGTTCCGCACGACGCACCACGTTTTCCATCATACGATCGTGAATATGCGACGTCAGCTTCGCCTGCTCGTCTTCCGATAAAGCGCGGTCGAATTCGAAGTAGAATGCCAAACCGCGTTCCAAACGAAGCACTTTTTCCAATCCGCAATTATGCGCGATGTCGGTGGCTTTGGACGACCAAGACGAAATGGTGCCGACACGCGGAATCACTACGAAACATTCGCCTTTCGGTTCGTGTTGAGCAAGCGTCGGACCGTAATGCAGCAATTCTTCTAATTTTTGCGTTTCGGCGGCGTCTAATCCGGCGGAAAGATGCGCGAAATGTAAATATTCCGCATAGCAGGATTTCACCGGTAAATCCGCTTTTTGAAAACGCGCGGCAAGTTGGCTTAAACGGAATTCGGACAAGGCTGGCGAGCCACGGAAAATTTGAAACATAGGAATATCCTTTGTTAGTAAGAAACAGGGTAAAAATCGGGCTTATTATAAAGGAATTTACCGGTAAAAGGAATGAAAAACGGAAACGTTTGCGCGCAATCGTTTGAATGAAAAAACGGCGATAAAATGAAAAAGTGCGGTCAAAAAACGCAACGTTTTTTGACCGCACTTTTACTGAAATCAGGCGATGCCGAACTGTTCGCGATAGGCTTTCATCGCCGGCAAATACTGATTGTATCGGCTGTCGGTTTCAAGAAACGCGAGTAAATCGTCCAAATCGATAATGGACAGCACGCGGCATTGGTAATCCTGCTCCACTTCCTGAACTGCAGACAGTTCGCCTTTGCCGCGTTCTTTGCGGTTTAAGGCAATCAGCACGGCGCCGAGCGTCGCCCCGTTTTGCGCGATAATATCCATGGCTTCGCGAATGGCGGTGCCGGCGGTGATCACGTCGTCCACCAACAACACCTTGCCCTGCAACGGCGAACCGATAAGATTGCCGCCTTCGCCATGATCTTTCGCTTCTTTGCGGTTAAAGCAAACGGGTTTGTCCACACCGAATCGATTGAACAACGCCACGGACACCGTGGTGCCGATAGGAATGCCTTTGTAGGCGGGCCCGAAAATCACGTCGTAATTCAGCTGATTGGCTTGAATCGCCGCCGCATAAAATTCGCCTAAACGGGCTAAATCGGCACCAGTGTTGAATAAGCCCGCGTTAAAGAAATACGGGCTGATCCGGCCGGATTTTAAGGTGAATTCGCCGAAACGCAACACATTACGACCGAGGGCGAATTTGATGAATTCGATTTTGTAATCCTGCATAAAAAACTCCTGAAAAACCGACCGCACTTTAAGCGGCAAGCGCCGCCCGTTGTGCTGCGAAAATTTGGTCGCAGCCTTGTTTTGCCAGGTCGAGCAAGGTTAACAGTTCTTCGTGGCTGAACGGTTCGCCCTCCGCCGTGCCCTGCACTTCAATCATGCGACCGTCTTCCATCATCACCACGTTCATATCGGTTTCCGCGGCGGAATCTTCCACATATTCCAAATCGCACACCGGCGTGCCGTCCACAATGCCTACGGAAACGGCGGCCACCAGCCCTTTCAGCGGATTGGCGGTTAAGGTGCCGTTTTCCACTAAACCGTTAATGGCATCGATCAACGCCACGCAGGCGCCGGTGATGGAGGCCGTGCGCGTGCCGCCGTCCGCCTGAATCACATCGCAATCCAGGGTGACGGAACGTTCGCCGAGGGCTTCCAAATCCACCATGGCGCGCAGGGAACGGGCAATCAAACGTTGAATTTCCATAGTGCGTCCGCCTTGTTTGCCTTTTGCCGCTTCACGCTGCATGCGGCTGTGAGTGGAACGCGGCAACATGCCGTATTCCGCCGTGACCCAGCCTTGTCCCAGGCCTTTTAAAAAGCGCGGCACACTGTCTTCCACCGTGGCGGTGCACAGCACTTTGGTGTCGCCGAATTCCACCAAGACGGAACCTTCGGCATGTTTGGTGTAATGACGGGTGATTTTAATCGGACGGGGTTGGTTGTTTGCTCTGTTATTCGGACGCATTCTGTATTCCTTGCTTGTCATAAAAGTGCGGTCATTTTAGCACGCAAAATGTCATAAACGAAATTCAATGCAGGTAAATCCCTTACAAATTAAGCGTTTTTCTTTGCCGCGTTTCACAGTAGAATAGGCGCGGTAAATTGATATACAAGGAGAAAGCAATATGATTTACAGCATGACCGCCTTTGCCCGTCACGAAATTAAAAAAGACTGGGGCAACGCCGTGTGGGAAATCCGCTCGGTGAATCAACGTTATCTAGAAAATTTTTTCCGTTTGCCGGAACAGTTTCGCGGGCTGGAAAATACTCTGCGCGAGAAACTGCGTCAGCATTTAACCCGCGGCAAAATCGAATGCAGTTTGCGCATTGAAAGTCAAAAAATGACGAGCGCAAAATTGAATCTGAATAAAGAATTTGCCGAACAGGTGATTCAATCGCTCAAATGGATTAAAGCCGCCGCCGGCGAAGGCGAATTGAATCCGGCGGACGTACTGCGTTATCCGGGCGTGGTGGAAACGCCGGAGCAGGATTTGGACGCTATCAGCCAGGATTTATTGGCGGCCTTTGACGAATTATTGCAGGAATTCATCGCCATGCGCGGACGCGAAGGGGAAAAATTACACGACGTTATCCGCCAACGGCTGGACGCCATTTCCGCGGAAGCGGACAAAGTGCGGTCACAAATGCCGACGATTTTACAATGGCAACGCGAACGCTTATTACAGCGTTTTGAAGAAATTCAGCTGCAGCCGGATCCGACCCGGTTAGAGCAGGAAATGATTTTATTGGCGCAACGGGTGGATGTGGCGGAAGAGCTCGACCGGCTGCAAATGCACGTGAAAGAAACCGCGTCCATTCTGAAAAAAGGCGGCGCCGTCGGTCGCAAACTGGATTTTATGATGCAGGAATTAAACCGTGAATCCAACACGCTGGCTTCCAAATCCATCAACGCCGACATCACGGCTTCCGCGGTGGAATTAAAAGTCTTAATCGAACAAATGCGCGAACAAATCCAAAATCTGGAGTAAACATGACGCAATTCATTGAATTAAGCCAATATACCTTAATCGTTATCGCAGGCGAAGAAGCGGAAACCTATTTGCAAGGGCAATTGACGACGGACGTCACCGCTCTTGCCGTGGGAGATTCCACGCTCACCGCTCATTGTGATCCGAAAGGCAAAGTGAGTGCCGTTTTCCGTTTGATTCGGGTTGCCGAACAACGTTTTTACGCGTTAATCAGAACCTGTTTATTGCCTCTTGCCCTTGATCAACTGAAAAAATATGCGGTGTTTTCGAAAGTCACGTTTGCGCAGGAAAACGAAGCCAAACTGGTGGGCGTTATCGGCGAAACGACGTTGCCCGCGCAGGCCACATTCGGCAATCGCGCGATTTTGATTAATCCGCAAAGTGCGGTCGATTTTAACGAAGTTTTTAGCGCCTGGGATTTGGCGGATATGCAGCAAGGCTATCCGATTTTAACGGATAAATCACAACTGGAATTTATTCCGCAAGCCTTGAATTTACAGGCAATAGAGCAAGCCATATCCTTCCGCAAAGGCTGTTACATCGGACAGGAAACCGTGGCGCGCGCCAAATATCGCGGCGCCAACAAACGGGCGACGTTTACCTTCCGAGCAGCTACAGATTTCATGCCGGAACCGGGCGGCGAAATTGAAATGCGGCTGGAAAGCGGCTGGCGCAAAACCGGTACCATTCTCAGCACCGTTCATGCCGACGGAAAATTATGGCTGCAAGTGGTATTAAACCGTTTTGAGGGCAACCCGGAATTCCGCCTGGCGGAAAATCAGGCTCCCCTTGAATTACAGCCGTTGCCATATGAGTTAGAAGATTAAAACGGCATAACAGACAAAAGTGCAGATCAAAAAAACTTTCGTTTTTTTGCCCGCACTTTATTAGTTCGTTGACCTATTCAGCCCGCCGTTATAGCAGAAAATAACGATAAGCCGGACTGTTCGTTACGTCCTGATAACCGTAACCGAGCGCCTGCAAGTGCTGATTGAACGCCTGTAAATCGCCGTCGTCGATTTGGAAACCGGCCAGCACATCGCCGTAATCTGCGCCGTGTCCGCGATAGTGGAACAGCGAAATATTGGCCTTGGTGGTGCCCAGCGTTTCCAGGAATTTCAACAGTGCGCCTTTCTGTTCCGGAAATTCGAAACTGTAAAGCCGTTCCTTGAGCGAACTGGACGAACCCCCGCCAATCATATAACGCACATGGGTTTTGGCGATTTCGTCGTCGGATAAATCCTGCACGTCATAACCGCCCTGTTTGAGTTGGGCTAAAATTGCCGCTTTTTCTTCGGCGCCGGTAATCCGAACCCCGACAAAAATGCGCGCCTGTCGTTCATCCGCATAGCGGTAGTTAAATTCCGTCACTGCGTTTTGTCCTAAAATCTGACAGAATTTCAAAAAGCTGCCCCGTTGCTCCGGAATAGTCACGGCAAATAAGGCTTCGTTTTGTTCGCCGATTTCGCAACGTTCGGACACATAACGCAACGTGTGAAAATTCAGATTGGCGCCGGAAAGCACGTTCACCAACGTTTCGCCTTTAATCCGACGTTCTTTCACATATTTTTTCAATCCCGCCAAAGATAAGGCGCCGGAAGGCTCGGACACCGCGCGCACGTTTTCGAACATATCTTTCATGGCGGCGCAGATTTCATCGCCGTCAACGGTAATCACTTCGTCCAGATATTGCTGACAAACGCGGAAGGTTTCGTCGCCGATACGTTTCACCGCCACCCCGTCGGCGAACAAGCCGACGCGCTCCAAATCCACCGGTTTGCCGGCTTCCAAAGCGGCTTTCAGACAGGCGGAATCTTCCGCTTCCACGCCAATCACTTTAATTTCCGGCATTAACTGTTTGATTAGCACCGCAACGCCCGCCGCCAAACCGCCGCCGCCCACCGGCACAAATACGCGATCGACACGGCTGTTTTGCTGAATAATTTCCATGCCGATGGAGCCCTGACCGGCAATCACGGCGGGATGATCAAAAGGCGGAATAAATGTCATGCGTTTGCTTTCGGACAATTCCACCGCTTTGGCTTTGGCTTCATCGAAATTGGCGCCGTACAACAACACTTCGCCGCCGAAACCGCGCACGGCGTCCACTTTAATGGACGGCGTGTTCTGCGGCATCACGATTAAGGCGCGAATGCCGGCGTTTTTGGCGGATAGCGCCACGCCCTGGGCATGGTTGCCGGCGGAAGCGGTGATCACGCCCGCCGCTTTCTGTTCCGGCGCGAGACCGGCGATCATGGCATAGGCTCCGCGCAATTTGAAGCTGTGCACCGGCTGGCGATCTTCCCGTTTCACAAAAATCCGGTTTTCCAGTTTTTCCGACAGTTTCGGCATGGCCTGCAGCGGCGTGACCTGCGCCAGTTCATATACCTTTGAACTTAACACCGCTCTGAGATATTCCGAGCCGATTGGTTGTTTTGATAAGTTATTCGTCATAATTTATTCCGTTTTTCTTTTTATTTTTCATTTATCCGGACAATCGCCGAACCGGCTTTTTGCCGCTAGTCGGCGCTGAAAACCGGTCGCAAAAACATTGAAATTTTTGACCGCACTTTTACCCTTGATGAAAGGCAAACGGCCCTAACCCAACGCCACGTCCAACACCATCATCACCACAAATCCCAGCATTAACCCCATGGTGGCGCTGTCGCCGTAGCCGTTGCATTGGGATTCGGGAATCAATTCTTCCACCACCACGAAAATCATCGCGCCGGCGGCGAAGGCTAAGGCGTAAGGTAAAACGGAGGTCATGGACATCACAAATGCGGCCCCCAGCACCGCGCCGATTGGTTCGACAACGGCGGACATAGAACCGTACCAGAACGCTTTCCCGCGGCTGTTGCCTTCGGCTCGAATCGGCAATGACAGCGCCGCACCTTCGGGAATATTCTGCAAACCGATCCCCACCGCCAAACTGACGGCGCCCATTAAGGACAAGCTCACGTCCGCCGTTTGCGATGCCAAAGCGCCGAAAGTCACGCCAACCGCCAGCCCTTCCGGAAAATTATGAATGGTGATGGCCAGAAATAACAAGGTGGATTTCGATAATTTCTGCTTATACGCAGGCAGCCCTTCCGCCGCCTCGACAGGCATATTTAAATGCAGATGCGGTACGAATTTGTCAATCAGACGCAAAAAATAACCGCCGGCGATAAAACCGACCGCTACAGGCACCCACGCCCATTTGCCGTAATCCGTTTCCGCATAATCCAGCGCAGGATTGAGCAGCGACCAGAAAGAAGCGGCAATCATCACACCGGCGGCGGCCCCCATCAGAATATCGAGCAACTTACGGTCCACATGCTTGAAGAAATACACAAATGCCGAACCGAAAACGGTACAACCCCAGGTAAACAAGCCGGCAACAAATGCCTGACAAACGGGATTCAACGACAAGAAATAATCAACCATTCACCTTTCTCCCTATCCTGATACAAATAAAAGTGCGGTCAAAAATAACCGCACTTTTTGATTACAGTTTTGTTTTATCTCGCACCGCACCTTTATCCGCCGAAGTGGCGAAATGACCAAAGATTTTCAATGCGGTGGAAACTTCACGCTGACGATTTTCCGGTTGCCACGCCCGATCGCCTTTAGCTTCCATCGCAGCGCGGCGGGCGGCGAGTTCTTCATCGGAAATCACCAGATTAATAGTACGGTTCGGAATGTCAATTTCAATGGAATCGTTATCCTTAACCAAGCCGATAGCGCCGCCGGAAGCGGCTTCCGGCGAGGCGTGACCGATGGATAACCCCGACGTACCGCCGGAGAATCGTCCGTCCGTCAACAACGCACATTTTTTACCTAATCCCATGGATTTCAGGTAGCTGGTCGGATACAGCATTTCCTGCATGCCGGGACCGCCTTTCGGGCCTTCGTAACGAATCACCACGACGTGACCTTCTTTCACTTTGCCGCCCAAAATGCCGGCAACGGCGTCTTCCTGGCTTTCGAACACGATAGCCTTACCGGTGAATTTCCAGATGGATTCGTCTACGCCCGCGGTTTTCACGATACAGCCGTCTTCCGCGATATTACCGAATAAAACGGCTAAACCGCCTTCTTCCGTCACCGCATGAGCGCGATCGCGGATACAACCGTTAGCGCGGTCGTCATCCACCGTATCCCAACGGCAATCCTGAGAAAACGCTTCCGTAGTACGAATGCCCGCCGGGCCGGCGCGGAAAAATTCGTTCAGTTTTTCGTCTTTATTGCGCATGATGTCGTATTGATTGAGCTGTTCTTCCATGGTTAAGCCCAAAATGGTTTTCACATCACGGTGAATGAGGCCGGCGCGATCCAACTCGCCCACAATGCCCATAATACCGCCGGCGCGATGAACGTCTTCCATGTGATATTTGTTAGTGTTCGGCGCAATTTTGCTTAAGCACGGCACCACTCGCGACAAACGGTCGATATCCGCCATTTTAAAATCTACGCCCGCTTCCTGCGCCACGGCTAACAAATGCAGAACAGTGTTGCTGGAACCGCCCATGGCGATATCCAGACTCATGGCGTTTTCGAACGCGTCAAAAGTGGCGATAGAACGCGGCAGAACGCTGTAATCGTCCTGTTCGTAGTGCCGTTTGCAGATTTCTACGATTTTACGACCGGCTTCCAGGAATAATTGTTTGCGATCCGCATGAGTGGCCAGCATCGAACCGTTGCCTGGCAGGCTTAAGCCCAGCGCTTCGGTTAAACAGTTCATCGAGTTGGCGGTAAACATACCGGAACAGGCGCCGCAAGTCGGACAGGCGCTTTTTTCAATGGCGTCCACATCGGCGTCGGACACGTTGGCATCCGCGCTTTGAATCATGGCGTCGATTAAGTCTAATTTAATCAGTTTGTCGGAAAGCTTGGTTTTCCCCGCTTCCATCGGACCGCCGGAGACGAAAATCGTCGGAATATTCAAACGCATTGCCGCCATTAACATTCCCGGTGTGATTTTGTCGCAGTTGGAAATACAGACCATGGCGTCCGCGCAATGAGCGTTCACCATATATTCCACGGAATCCGCGATTAAATCGCGGCTCGGCAAAGAATAAAGCATACCGCCGTGTCCCATGGCGATACCGTCGTCCACCGCGATGGTATTGAATTCTTTGGCGACGCCGCCCGCTTTTTCAATTTCGCGCGCAACCAGTTGTCCCATATCTTTTAAGTGAACGTGCCCCGGCACGAATTGGGTGAAGGAATTTACCACCGCAATAATCGGTTTACCGAAGTCGTTTTCTTTCATTCCCGTCGCACGCCACAATGCGCGCGCGCCTGCCATATTTCGACCTTGTGTACTGGTCGCCGAACGTAAAACCGGCATAATAATCTCTCCAAATAAATTGTGAAGTTCGACCGTTTTGATCTTCAAAGTGCGGTCAAAAAAACGAAAGTTTTTTTCTCCTGATTTTTTGGCTTTATCACGTAAGTGAAAAGCCGATGCCGCCGCATTCGTTGCGGACGGACTTATTCGCAGCTTTCGCAGGTTACGTCCACCACATCAAAAAGTTTCGCCACTTGGTTCACCAGCCGGCAAACGTCGCGCTCACCGATAACGGTTAAATCCAGCCAGACTTTCTCATTTTCCAGCAACATTTTCATACGGTTTACGGTGAATCCGCGGTGGCGCACGACGCGCAAAATGCGTTCCAGCACTTCGGGACGATGATTGGCCACGATGGTCATTTCGGTTTGTGTCATGTTTAGCCTCGCGATTAACTCATTTCTTCGATCATATCCGTGTTGCAGGCGCCGGGCGGCACCAACGGCCAGACGTTTTCGTCTTCATGAATGCAAACATGCAGGAAATAAGCGCCTTCGGCATTCAGCAATCGATCCAGCGCGGCGCTGACGTCACCCGCCTTTTCAATGCGTTCGCCCGCAATCCCGAAAGCGGACGCCAAAGTGACGAAATCCGGGTTGTCATCCAGCACGGTGGCGCTGTGACGACCGTGGAAAAACAGAGATTGCCACTGACGCACCATGCCGAGGCGTTGGTTGTCAAGCAACAGAATCTTCACCGGCACACGACCGGATTTCACCGCACCCAGTTCCTGAATATTCATCATAATGGAACCGTCGCCGGTGACTAAAATCACATCGTCCGCAGGGCGGGCCTTTTGCGCGCCGATCGCCGCCGGCAAACCGAATCCCATGGTGCCGAAACCGGCGGAAGTGATGAAATTTTCCGGGGCAAAGTGCCGCATGTGTTGCGCCGCCCACATTTGATGTTGACCGACATCAGTAACAATCACCGCATTTTCTGCTTTACGGCGGGATAAGGTATGGAGCAGCCAGTTCGGATTAATCTCGCCTTCCCCTTGATTTTCCTGATAAGTAAAATCGAAATCCCGTTTTAAGCGCAGCACGTCTTCGCGCCAGGGCTGAATATCCAACGCCATAGCAAGCGCTTCCAGGGTTTGGTTCAAATCGCCCTGTAAGGCAATATCCGCTTGGCGCAATTTGCCGATTTCCGCCGCGTCGATGTCCGCGTGAATCACTTTCGCGTTAGTGGCGAAAGATTCCAGTTTACCGGTGACGCGATCGTCAAAACGGGCGCCAAGCACGATCAGCAAATCCGCTTCCTGCGTGGCATAATTGGCCGCTTTGGTGCCGTGCATACCGATCATTCCCATGTAATACGGATCCGACGGCAATACCGCGCCCAATCCTTTCAGCGTGGAAACGCTCGGAATCCGGCCGATTTCCAAAAAACGGCGCAATGCCGGTACCGCATGCGCCATACCGACACCGCCGCCCACATAGACGATCGGGCGTTTGGAAACTTTCAATAATTCCACCGCACTTTTCAGTTTTTGCGCATTCGCGGGAACCGGGTTTAATTTCTCCAATACCACCGGTTGCAAGCGGGTTTCGGCGAATTGAACGTCTTTCGGAATATCAATCAAAACGGGGCCGGGTCTGCCGCTTTTGGCAATTTGGAAGGCTTTGGCGAACACATCGGGCAATTCGTCAATGTTTTGCACGATGAAACTGTGTTTGGTGCAAGCGAGGGATAAGCCAAGCACATCCGCTTCCTGGAACGCGTCGGTACCAATCAGCCCGCTCCCCACCTGACCGGTAATGGCGACCACCGGAATGCTGTCCATCAGCGCATCGCCCAGGCCGGTGATTAAATTGGTGGCGCCGGGACCGGAAGTGGCAATGCAAACGCCGACGGTATCGTTACCGCGCGCCCGAGCGTAGCCGATTGCCTCGATGGCCGCACCTTGTTCGTTACGGCAAAGAAAATGTTCGATACCGCTGTCGTAAAGCGCATCGTAAACGGGCATAATCGCCCCGCCCGGATAACCGAACACCGTGGTGACTCCCTGGGCTTTCAAACATTCTGTGACTAGTCTCGCACCGTTCATTGAAATTCCTGTAAATACGATTTGTTATTATGCATTATGAATGAAAGGTCTCATTATAGCGCTCTTTCGCCTGATTCCTATCATTTATTACCGAAAGTGCGGTCAAAATTTTAATAATTTTGATATGATACGAAAAATTTTTCAGTGTAAGGATGTCAAAATGAAAAAATTCCCCTTTCGTACCTTTGTTTCCGACATGGACGGCACGCTGTTGAACGCTCATCATGTGGTCGGCGATTTCACCCGTTCCACCTTGAAAAAACTCGACGAACGCGGCATTGATATTATTCTCGCCACCGGTCGCGGTTATGCGGACGTGTCTTCCATTCTGAACAGTATGGAAATCGAGAACGCCGCCATGGTCACTTCTAACGGTGCGGAAGTGCATGATTTAAAAGGCAATTTAATTTACAGCAATTATTTACCGGAAGAATTGGCGTTTGACATCATGCAGGAAAGTTTTAATCCGAAAAACGTGTGCCTGAACAGTTACCAAGGCGACGAATGGTTTATCAATGTGGATTTGCCGGCCTTAATGAAATATCACAAAGAATCGGGATTCAGTTATCAGGTGGTGGATTTCGCCGCCCATCACGGACGCCGGACGCAGAAAGTGTTTTTTATCGGACGTTCGCTGGAGGACTTACTGCCGCTGGAAAAACGATTACGGGAAAAATACGGCGAATACACGTCCATTATGTATTCCACCCCGCAATGCCTGGAAGTGATGAATAAAAACGTGTCAAAAGCGACCGCACTTTCCGCGCTGGTGGAACAACGGGATTACGATCTGAAGGATTGCATCGCTTTCGGCGACGGCATGAATGACATCGAAATGCTCACCGAAGTGGGCAAGGGCTGCGTTATGGGCAATGCGGATGCGCGCATGGTAGAAAAAGTGCCGCATTTGGAACGTATCGGTTTCAACAAAGATGAAGCGGTGGCCAGTTATGCCCGCGCCGTCTTCGGAATTTACTGATATGTGGCAGCCTCTTTTACTGATCAGCGGCGGCGCGGCATTAGGCGCTTCCGCACGCTGGGCGTTGGGCGTATGGCTGAATCCGTTGCTCAATCATCTCGCTTTCGGCACCCTCATTGCCAATTATGCCGGCTGTTTCATCATCGGCGTTTGCACCGCGCTCTTCTGGCAATTCCCGCAATTCAGCGGCGCCGTTAAGTTGTTTGTCATTACCGGTTTTCTCGGCAGCCTCACTACTTTTTCGTCGTTTTCCGCCGAAGTGGTGGAAAACTTTCTGCAAGGCAAAATCGGCTGGGCGTTCAGCATTATGAGCCTGCACCTGTTCGGTTGTCTTGCCTTCACATTTTTAGGCATTTTTCTGACCGCACTTTGGTGGAAATAAAGGTTTCGGGCGAAACAAAAAAGGTCTGAATCCTTCCGAATTCAGACCTTTTTCCTGATGGATTTACTGCAATAAGGAAATATCCGCCACCTGCAAGAACAGATTACGCAGAACGTTTAAAATCGCCTGACGATTTTGCCGCAGTTTTTCATCTTCCGCATTCACCATCACTTTGTCGAAGAAGTTGTCGACCGATTCACGCAAGCCCGCTAAGCGATCCAGCGCCGTTTGGTATTCGCCCTTGGCAAATACCGGCGCCAGTTCCGTTTGCAACGCAAGCACTTGTTCCGCCAAGGCTTTTTCTTCCGGTTCGAGCAATAAAGTGCGGTCGATTTTTGATGAGATTTTTCCTTCGACTTTCGCCAGAATATTGCTTACGCGTTTGTTCGCCGCCGCTAACGCTTGCGCCGAATCCAAAGTACGGAAATGCGACACCGCACGCACGCGAGCGTCAAAATCCGCCGGTTTCGTCGGACGGCGAGCCAACACCGCCTGGATGACGTCCACCGCAATGCCTTCGTCCTGATACCAGGCGCGGAAACGGCCGAGCATAAAGTCCACCACATCGTCCACCACATTTTTATTGGTGAGTTTGTCACCGAAAAGTGCGGTCGATTTTTCAACGATTTTTTCCAAATCCAGCGGTAAATTTTTCTCTACGATAATGCGCAACGCTCCTAATGCGGCGCGGCGCAGCGCAAACGGGTCGGCGCTGCCTTTCGGCGCCTGCCCGATGCCGAAAATCCCGGTGAGCGTATCGAATTTGTCCGCCAAAGCCACTGCGCTCGCCACCAGGGATTTCGGCAATTCGTCGCCGGCAAAACGCGGCATATATTGTTCGTTTAATGCCACCGCTACTTCTTCGTCTTCGCCGTCATGACGAGCATAATGCATGCCCATTACGCCTTGGGTATCGGTGAATTCGAACACCATATTGGTCATCAAGTCGCATTTTGACAGCAAGCCCGCGCGCGCCGCTTTGGCTTTATCCGCGCCGATTTGTCCGGCAATTTCACCTGCAAGCGCTTGAATACGTTTGGTTTTGTCAAGTAACGTGCCTAATTGTTGTTGGAACAACACGGTTTCCAAACGCGGTAAGCGATCTTCCAGGCGTTGTTTTAAGTCCGTTTTGAAGAAGAATTCCGCATCGGTTAAGCGCGGGCGCACCACTTTTTCGTTACCTTCGATAATCGCCGTCGGATCTTCAGGATTAATGTTGGATACGAAAATAAAGTGCGGCAGCAGTTTTCCGTTTTTATCGTAAATCGGGAAATATTTTTGGTCGCCTTTCATAGTATAAACCAAGGCTTCCGCCGGCACCGCCAGAAAACGTTCTTCAAAAGTGGCGGTTAACACGTTCGGAAATTCCACCAGAGAAGTCACTTCGTCCAACAAGTCGTCTTCGATATCCGCCACGCCGCCAAGTGCGGTCGCTTTTGCCTGAGAATCCGCCAAAATAATGGCGCGACGCTCGTTAAAATCGGCAATTACAGAACCTTTATCTTTTAGAATTTGCGGATAGTCATCGGCATGCGCGATTTGGAGTTCTGCTTCGCCCAGGAAACGGTGACCGCGAATGGTACGACCGCTGGCGATACCTAAAATCTCGCCTTCAATTAACTCGTCGCCCAACAATAAAGTTACCGTGTGAACCGGACGCACGAATTGCACGGTTTTATCGCCCCAGCGCATGGTTTTCGGAATCGGCAGATTCGCCAGAGACTTCGCTACGATGTCGAGCATTAAATTTTTGGTCGGCTGACCTTCAATCCGCGCGCGATGAACCAACCATTCGCCTTTATCCGTTGCCAAACGTTCCGCCTGCTCAACAGTAATACCGCAACCGCGCGCCCAGCCTTCGGCAGCTTTAGTCGGTTTGTCTTCCGCATCAAACGCCGCCGATACCGCAGGTCCGCGTTTTTCAATTTCTTTGCTCGGCTGGCTGGTGGCAAGTTTCAACACCTTCACCGACAAACGGCGGGGCGCGGCATACCATTCCACTTTGTCGAAAGATAAACCCGCTTGGTTAAGCTCATTCTCAACATTTTCCGCAAATGCGGTCGCTAATTTTTTAAGTGCCTTCGGTGGCAGCTCTTCAGTGCCGATCTCGGCGAGGAAATTTTGTGTTGTCATTTTGTTCTCTTTAATTTTCAATGTGTATATGTAATTTCTGATTTTCTAGATCATATTTATATTTTGCATTTTTCGGAGTGATTACACCATCATTAGATAATAAGCCAAACGTTCTTAATAATTCAGTAACACTCGAGAGAAAGTTTCTATCTTTATTAATTTTTAAAATATATTCCTCAGTATTGTTTACTATAACAAGTAAATCTGTTTTATATTGAGGGACTTGTTCAATAATAGAATGTGGTATGGAAATTATTCTTGCTCTCACATCATTTTTTGTAATAGATTTTTCTATATAGTCAGATAGATCTGCTATATCCGAAGATTCAGATAAATAGGTATTATCTATTTTCCCTATAAAGCTATCCATCTGTTCTATACTAAAAACAGGTTTAAATATAAAACCTATTTCATGATCAATACAGCTTTCAATTAATCTTTTACCGTCAATAATAATGATGGGTCTCGATATGTCATTAATTGCTTCTTTAATCGCACCATTTGTAAAGCTGGAAGTAGTAATAAATATACCTTTATATCCAAAGGGAATAGTTCCTTTTAATTGGCGAATTGCATTTACACTCACTTTATTTCCTAATTTATAGCGTTTGGCTTGTACAAAATAATTTGTAGTGTCTATTTCGCTAAAATCACCAACACCTTTTCGAATAGCAGTAAGATCTATTCCGCCATCTTTTGAACGTTGAGTAAGTCTTACTTCATCAAGCCCAATTTTGATTAGATATTCCTTTAAGAACTCTTCAAACTCATAGCCTGTTTTGAAATAAGAATAGAATTGCTCTTGCAATTTTTCTAAATCGTCATTTTCTAATAAGCTAGATATTTTCATGATTTTTTCTAATATCTTTTCTGTTGATTAGCATCTTTAGTACTAGTCTTTGACGATAGTTTGGTTATTACATAGTGCGGTTGCTCCGCAACCTATTTTACTTGTCGCAGAGTGACAACATTATGCTTAACCTAGTACGTTAGTGCTAGGGGTGTTGAAGGTACAACTTCCAGTCTGTTCCGACTTTATTTAATCTTACAGCACGATCTTTACTCACATATCCACCTTTTACGCTTTCTAAAATGGTGTTTTCAGGTAAATTTGCACCGAAGATTTCAGCCTGTTGTTTGTCTTCCGACAAAATGACATAAACGGCTAAAGTATCGTTAGTAGGATCGGGTAATTTAATGTCTGCGACGTTGAACACTTGCACACACTCTTTTTTGATAAAAGAGTAGCTTGCACCGGTGGAAGGGTTACAACCGTGAGCATCTACCGTTCCGCCCACCATAACGTCATTATTTGTATTTGAGCATGCCATAAGTAGTGTTGCTAATGTGAGAATAACTAATTTCTTCATTATTTTTTACACCCTGGGAACCCCAACGCTTCACGGCTTGCATAGTACGCTTCCGCCACACCTTTGGTTAACGCGCGGATGCGTAGAATGTAACGTTGACGTTCGGTGACGGAAATCGCTTTACGGGCGTCAAGTAAATTAAAGCTGTGAGCGGCCTTTAAAATACGTTCGTAAGCCGGTAGCGGTAATGCGGTTTCCACCCAGATTTCTTTGCCGTTTTCCGGGCGAGGCTCCTGTTTTAACAGGAATTTGGCTTCTTGCTCGTATTTGTTGAAACATTCGAACAGAAAATCCACGTCGGCGTATTCGAAATTATAGGCGGATTGTTCCACTTCGTTTTGGTGGAATACGTCGCCGTAAGTGGTTTTGCCTAACGGACCGTCGGAATACACCAAATCGTAAACGGAATCCACGCCCTGAATGTACATGGCCAAACGTTCCAAACCGTAGGTGACTTCGCCGGTAACCGGTTTACATTCCAGCCCGCCTACTTGCTGAAAATAAGTGAATTGAGTGACTTCCATGCCGTTTAACCACACTTCCCATCCTAAGCCCCATGCGCCTAAGGTCGGGTTTTCCCAGTTGTCTTCCACGAAACGGATGTCGTGTTGAGTCGGATCGAAACCCAACATTTTGAGTGAGCCGAGGTAAAGCTCCTGAATATTATCCGGAGAGGGTTTAATCACCACCTGGAATTGGTAATAATGCTGCAGGCGGTTCGGGTTTTCGCCGTAGCGACCGTCCGTCGGGCGGCGGGAAGGCTGAACGTAGGCGAAGGCCATCGGTTCCGGGCCTAACGCGCGCAGGGCGGTCATCGGGTGAGAGGTGCCGGCGCCCACTTCCATATCGAACGGCTGCACAATGGTGCAGCCTTGTTGCGCCCAGTAATCCTGCAGCGCGAGAATCATACCTTGGAAGGTTTTAACGTTAAATTTGCTGTCCATAATTTCGATTTCTATAAAAATGATGAAAAATGCGGGTTATTATAGCCTAAAAAGGCAAAAAGTGCGGTCAAAATTTAACACGTTTTTACGGAAAATCCGCCAAGAACAAGGTTGAAACATAACGAATCGTAAAATGATGTTTTATTCAGCCGACAGATAAATGGTCTTGTCCGGCGGTTCGTACGGCCGGATTGAGATTTACCCGTTTTTTGATTAGAATACCCACAAAATTTCAGTGATTAGGATTTTACATGGCAAATTGGGATGGAAAATACATCAGCCCTTACGCAGAACACGGCAAAAAGAGCGAGCAGGTGAAGAAAATCACGGTGTCGATTCCGATTAAGGTATTGGAAATTTTGACCAACGAACGCACCCGCCGCCAAATCAAAAATCTGCGTCACGCCACCAACAGCGAATTGTTGTGCGAGGCGTTTCTGCACGCCTTCACCGGGCAGCCGTTGCCGACGGACAATGATCTGCTGAAGGAACGCCATGACGAAATTCCCAAGAACGCCAAAGAAATTATGCGCGAATTGGGCATTAATCCGGAAGAATGGGAATATTAAAAAATCTCGCCGAGAAATATCGGCGAGATTTTTTTAGGCACAATCTTTGAGCGGATTGTTTTCCATCAGAACCCCGTAAAAAAACGTTGCGTTTTTTGCCCGCACTTTTCAGCGAACAGTCTCGGCAAACATTGTTCAACGGATTTCAGGCTTTGCTATTGC
This sequence comes from uncultured Actinobacillus sp., assembly GCA_963539805.1. Taxonomy (GTDB): domain Bacteria; phylum Pseudomonadota; class Gammaproteobacteria; order Enterobacterales; family Pasteurellaceae; genus Exercitatus. Next base: position 85,018 of record CAUTMS010000003.1, read on the forward strand.
TCGTTCGCCGCTTTGTGACCGCAGATTTTTTCTCTGCTGATTTTTTAACCGACGGTTTTTTAGTCGCCGCTTTCTTCTCGGCTTTTGCAGAGGATCCCGCTAACGTCACGCCGTTTTTATCCGCCCATTCGGTTAATTTCGCTAAGAAAGTTCGTCCCATCGGCGTCGGATCGCCCATAAACAGGGTTTGCAAACCGTTATTTTCGATAATGTGCAGACGCAATGCCAGGCGTTCGGTATGATTTTCCGCCAAACGTACGGCGCGTTCCACGTATTCGTCCACCGTATCGGCGATTAACCAATCCGGCAAACCAAGACGTTTAAACAAACCTTCGTCGATGTGTTCGTGCACTTCCGGACCGGTTTTGCACACGCCCACCAAGCCCAGAGTGACCATGTCGATAATGCCGTTGGTATTGCCGAACGGGAACGGATTCAGCATCATGTCGCAATTATTCAGGATTTCCAAATATTGGTGATACGGCGTATGCGGATGAGCGGTGGCGTCATCGCCCAAATAAGATTTGATAAAACGAGCCACATAGGGATGCGTAATGCCTTGTGATTGTCCCAAAGCAAAGTGGAAATGCACTTTCACTTTAGCGCGATCACGAATGGCTTTTAACGCCTCCAGGAAATACGGGTTTAATTTCATTGTGGTGGCGGCAATACCGATATTGACCACTTCGGGATTTTCCCGCAATTTGTAATTCACCGATTTTGGCGCTAAAGCGGAAGGAACGTAAGGCAGCGCGTCCTTCGGCAAACGAAGCAACGTTTCGCTGAAACAGCTTTCCGACCCCACATAATCGTCTTCCACCACCACGTATTCAATATAGGGCGAATAAGTGGTGGCCGGATGCCCCAGCGCAATCGCCTGAATCGGGGCCAGGCGCGTATTGCTCAGGAAAATCGGCAGTAAATCCATGCCGATCGACGGCATATAAAGAATTGCCGCGCCGTATTCTTCACAAACGTTACGTACGAACTCCATTTTATCTTTCAAATTGGCCCCCTGCACCAGGCGGAATTCGTCGAAAACATCGCGTCCCAATTGATCCACCGCTTCGCCGCCGATACCGATCAGATAAAAATGCTCGCGCGCCGCGCGCATAGAAGTGGAATGGGTCCGATAAATGGAATGGGCGGAATGGAAATGTTCCAACACCACCACCATGACGGGTTTACCGTTTTTATCGCCGATGCGGGACAGGTCGCGATCCTGCCAGCCAAGCAGTTCGATATGACGACGAACCACTTGATTTAACGCGTGTTTTACCTGATGTTTATTGGCGGCGACGTCATAACTGCAGTGCATATACACATCGTGGGAAATGGCGCTCGGGACATTATTCAAATCGGGCAACGTCGCTAATCTGGCCGGGAACCACTGCAAAATGGTATTTCGTTTTGAAAATGCCGTTTGCGTGCCGATAAACCGCGGCGATTGCAGCGCAAAACATAAAGAGGCGCAAAGGGTCGGATTCAGGTGCCACAAAATATCCAGATTTACGTTTAAATTCGATTCCGGCAAATACATAATGCAGAATTTCACCAACGAAGCGGGATTGTTGTCGATGCGAATATCGGACGAATTCGGATCCGGATTTTGATTGTAAACCTGCAGAATATGATCCGCATTAATATAAGGCGAACTGGCGAAAATCAAAGCGAGCCAGCGCTGAAACATAAAGAAACGCTGAGCGCCGGAATCGGAAACCGATAAGGCTTTATCGGTGAACAAAGCGGTAATTGCTGTTGCCATTCGGGTGCAAAAGTAAACATGTTTGTCCTGCGCCAGATTTTCATTTGCCAACTGAATCGGCATGCGGCAGTCAATGCCTGTGATATAGCCGAAATTGCTGTCAATTTTCGCGAGAATGTTCAGTAATTCCGTACAGGCGGCCTCATAATTCTTTTCCACAATCGCTTGTTCAAACGTTTCGACACTTGGATTTTTTTGCTGTTCTGTCATGAGCTTTTCCTCAGTTTGATCTAACAAGTTCCCCACAGATCATATTCGTCTGCCTGGGTAATTCGGACATCAATAATGTCACCAATTTTGACCGCACTTTGGCTCAAATTATCCACATAAACCACGCCGTCGATTTCCGGTGCATCCGCCATGGACCGACCGATAATGCCTTCTTCATCAATCTCATCCACAATAATTTTCAATGTTTTACCGATTTTCCGCTGCAGCCGCGCCGCAGAAATTTCCTGCTGCAACTGCATAAAACGGCGAAAACGATCTTCTTTCACATCCTCCGGCACCTGGTCCGGCATGTCCGTCGCCGCCGCGCCCTCCACCGGGCTGAATTTGAAACAACCGACGCGATCCAGCTGCGCTTCTTTTAAGAAATCAAGCAATAGCTGAAAATCTTCTTCGGTTTCGCCCGGAAAGCCGACGATAAAAGTTGAACGCAAGGTTAATTCAGGGCAGATTTCACGCCATTTTTTAATGCGTTCCAACACGCGTTCTACGGAGCCCGGACGCTTCATGGCTTTCAGAATTTTCGGGCTGGCGTGTTGCAGCGGAATATCCAGATACGGCAAAATTTTGCCCGCCGCCATTAACGGAATCAGCTCGTCTACGTGCGGGTAAGGATAAACATAGTGCAAACGCACCCACGCGCCCAATGTTCCCAACATCTGACACAGGGTAATCAGATTGTTTTTAATCGGCATGCCGTTCCAAAAAACGGTTTTATTCTGCGTTTCTTTGCTTTGATCCAAGGAATAAGCCGACGTATCCTGCGAAACCACCAACAGTTCTTTCACGCCGGCATCCACCAAACGTTTGGCTTCATCCAGAATTTGAGTAATAGGGCGGCTGTCCAAATCACCGCGCAATGACGGAATAATACAGAAAGTACATTTATGATCGCAGCCTTCGGAAATTTTTAAATACGCATAATGTTTCGGGGTTAACTTCACACCCTGACTTGGCACCACGTTGATATAAGGATTGTACGCCGGTTTCGGCACATATTTATGCACGTGTTCCATCACCGCTTCATAGCTGTGCGGACCGGTAATTTCCAATACTTTCGGATGAACTTCGCGAATTTGATTCTCTTTTGCGCCCAGGCACCCCGTTACCAGCACTTTGCCGTTGGCCTCCAGCGCTTCACCGATTGCTTCAAGCGATTCCTGCACCGCCGAATCGATAAATCCGCAGGTATTTACAATCACTAAATCGGCATTTTCATAGGTAGGAATAATATTGTAACCGTCACTGCGCAGTTCGGTCAGAATGCGTTCGGAATCCACTAAATTTTTCGGGCAGCCCAGGCTGACAAAGCCGATATTAGGCACGGAATGACTCATAAAAAATTATCTCAGTAACATAAAACGAAACCGAGGGCTGTCCTTCGACCACCCTCAGCAAAAACGGTGCTCATTTTACAAAAATTATTCTTGAAAGGCGAGTTGTGTTTGCATGCCGAATTGATGTGATGAACCGATTGTTATGCCAATCACCGTTTATTCCACGGGCATTTAGACAATAACACCGCCATGCCGCAAAAACCCGATATTCCGGCAAAAATCAAGCCGGCGCCGACCAATCCGCTTAACAGAAAACCCCAGGGCGACACGCCGTATCCCAACAGCACGCCCAATAACACCAAACCGCCCGCCGCAATTTGCACTTGGCGCATTAACGGCAAAGGTTGCCCTTTATCCGCCACGGTGGCAAAGCCCGCTTTTTTCCATGCCGCCAATCCGCCGTCTAAAATATAGACTTCGGCCACATGTTCCGCCGTTTTAGCCAACCGTTCGATATTCGCCTGCGTCCGCAAACCCGACTGACAATGAAAAACCACGCAAGTCGCATCGGTTTCGATTTTCTGTTGCAAATCGTCCAACGGCCGGCTCAGCGAGTGCTCAATATATTCGCGACGATGTTCGTCCGCATGACGAATATCGATTAATAATGCGCCCTGCACGAGCTTTTCCCGTAGCTGGTGAGGCGTGATTTTTTTAATGTTCATCATAAATTCCTTGTGAGTCAGCCGAATAAAATACCGACAGGGTGAATAAGTTCAACTTTCTTATAATAGAGTTTTCTACGCCGAATGAGAACTTTTTTAATCCATTGACTTTTATGGCATTCGGACGCCGCAAAAGTGCGGTCAATTTTAGAACAGTTTTTTTGATGTAAAAAATCTTTAAAATTTTGACCGCACTTTAATCTGAAAAACACCTTTATATTTCACCATCCGCAATCATCGGTTCGATCAATTTCTTAATTAATGAAATAAAGCTTTTATTGATGTTTATATAAATAAATGAAATAAAATTTATAGAAATTCTAACAAAACAGATCTTTTCTTATATTAATACTATTTCAAATGTTGCGTTTAGCAAATTCTGTGCTATTGTCTGAACCATGCTTGAAGCTTATTTTCTTGCATAAAATCCGACCAAAATATACAGGAGTTTTATATGTCAAATACAACCGCTATCAGCAACGTTTTTAAACTTATCGAAGAAAACGACATCAAATTCGTTCTGCTTCGTTTTACTAATATTAAGGGGAAAGAACACGGCGTTTCCTTGCCGGTCAGCGCAATCGACGAAGATTTCTTCGAAGACGGCAAAATGTTCGACGGGTCATCCGTAGAAGGCTGGAGAGCCATCAACAAAGCCGACATGCTGTTGATGCCAATCGCCGAAACCGCCGTCGTTGACCCGTTCGCCCAAATTCCGACCTTATCGATTCGTTGCAGCATTTACGACCCGAACACCATGCAAAGTTACGACCGCGACCCGCGCTCCATCGCTATGCGCGCGGAAAATTATCTGAAATCAACCGGCATTGCGGATGCGGCGTTGTTCGGGCCGGAACCGGAATTTTTCTTATTCGATGACGTGCGTTTCAGCACCGCGATGAATAACGTATCCTATAAAATCGACGATATTGAAGCGGGCTGGAACACCAACCGCAAATACGAAGACGGCAACAACGCCTATCGTCCGCTGGTAAAAGGCGGTTATTGCGCCGTCGCACCGAACGATACCGGCCATGATTTGCGCTCGGAAATGTGTTTGTTATTAGAAAAAATGGGATTGGTGATTGAAGCGCATCACCACGAAGTGGCCACCGCCGGTCAAAACGAAATTGCGACTAAATTCAACAGCCTGACATTAAAAGCCGATGAAACCCAAATTTATAAATATATCGCGCAGAATGTCGCCGCCGAACACGGCAAAACCGCCTGTTTTATGCCGAAACCGTTCGCCGGCGACAACGGTTCGGGTATGCACTGTAATATGTCTTTAAGCAAAGACGGCAAAAACGTTTTCCAAGGTGATAAATACGCCGGCTTGTCCGAAACCGCGCTTTACTATATCGGCGGGATCATCAAACACGCCAAAGCCTTAAACGCCTTTACCAACCCGAGTACCAACTCTTACAAACGCTTGGTGCCGGGATTCGAAGCGCCGGTGTTATTGGCTTATTCCGCCAGCAACCGCTCCGCGTCCATTCGTATTCCGGCGGTCACCAGCCCGAAAGCGATCCGTATCGAAGCCCGCTTCCCGGATCCGGCGGCAAACCCGTATTTGGCTTTTGCGGCATTGTTAATGGCGGGGCTGGACGGCGTAGTGAACAAAATTCATCCGGGCGATGCGATGGATAAAAATCTGTACGATTTACCGCCGGAAGAATTGAAAGAAATTCCGGCTGTATCCAGTTCATTAGCGGAAGCATTGGATAACCTTGAAAAAGATTACGAATTTTTAACCCAAGGCGGCGTGTTCAGTAAAGATTTTATCGATACCTTCATCGCGCTGAAACGCAAGGAAGCGGAACGCGTTAACATGACGCCGCACCCGGTGGAATTCGAGTTGTACTATGCCTAATCCGGTTCGATAAATTGAACGGCGCGGGCATTTCCCGCGCTTTTTATGCGACCAAAAAACTCGTCAAAAATCGACCGCACTTTTAACGAAAAAATATAAAAAAAACGCTGAAAACGGACAGTTTCAGCGTTTTATTTTTAGCGGATTATACTTCCAGAAATGCCATTATACTCTGCGCCGCTTCGCGCCCTTCCGCAATCGCCGTGACCACCAAATCCGAACCGCGGGTGACATCACCGCCGGCGAAAATTTTCGGATTGGCGGTTTGTTGTTTCAACTCGCCGTTGCTCTCGATGCGCCCCCGTTTATCCGTCGTCACGCCGACGGAAGCCAACCACGGCATCGCGTGCGGAGCAAAACCGAAAGCGACAATAACCGCATCACAAGGAATGATTTCCTCACTTCCTTCAATCACTTCCGCACTGCGGCGACCGTTAGCGTCCGCTTCGCCCATTCGGGTTTTGACAATTTTAATACCGCGCACTTTTCCCGACGCATCCGTTTTAATTTCAGCCGGCTCCGCTTCGATCCGAATCGGTTGCGCATTAAACCGAAACTCGACGCCTTCTTCTTTGGCATTGTGATATTCTTTTTTCGAACCCGGCATATTGGCGGCATCGCGACGGTAAACGCAAGTCACCTCTGCGGCATTCTGACGAACGGCCGTCCGCACGCAGTTCATTGCCGTATCGCCGCCGCCGAGCACTACGACCCGCTTGCCTTCCATGCTGACATAATCGGGCGCACTAAAACCGAGCAAGTGCTGCGTATTGCCGATCAAATACGGTAAAGCGGAATACACGCCCGACGCGTCTTCATTCGCAATATTCGCGTTGATGCCCCGATACGTTCCCACGCCGAGAAAGACGGCATCATATTGCTCCACCAATTCATCCAAAAGCACATCTTTACCGATTTCCGCCCCCAGTTTGAATTCCACGCCCATTTCGCTAAAAATCTCGCGCCGTTTACTCATGACGCTTTTTTCCAGTTTGAACGCCGGAATACCGAAGGTGAGCAAACCGCCGATTTCCTGCTGGCGTTCATAAACGGTCACGTCCACGCCGTTGCGAATCAACAGATCGGCACAGCCCAACCCCGCCGGGCCGGCACCAATCACCGCCACTTTTTTGCCGCTTTTCGGAATATTTTTTACGCTTGGCTTCCAGCCCATCGCGAAAGCTTTTTCGGTGATATATTTTTCCACGTTGCCGATGGTGACCGCACCGAATTCGGCGTTCAGCGTGCAATCGCCTTCACACAGGCGATCCTGCGGGCACACTCTTCCGCAGACTTCCGGCAGGCTGTTGGTGGAATGCGCCAATTCCGCCGCTTCAATAATACGTCCTTCATTGGCAAGCCGCAGCCAGTTGGGAATATTGTTATGTAACGGACACTTATTCTGGCAATAAGGATTGCCGCACGCCAAACAACGATCCGCCTGCGATTGCGCCTGCGCTTCGGTGAACATTTGGTAAATTTCGATAAACTCGGTTTTTCTTGTATTCAGCGGGATTTTCGGCGGATCCACGCGCGGTAAATCGATAAACTGATAAACATTTCCACGACCCATTTTTTCTTCCTTCAATTCTGATCTTCCGTTTCGTCACTTCACACTTCACCCTAAAAAGTGCGGGCGATTTTTGTTACGTTTTTTTGGATTCTTATTGCGTCACTTCGCGCAATTCACTGACGCTGCGGCGTTTATGTCCGAGCAAAGCGTCAACCTCGTTGGCTTTCGGTTTGACCAATACGAATTTCTCCACATAACGTTCCCAATGACTGAGAATTTGCTCGCCGATACGGCTGTGGGTTAATTCCACATGGCGGGCGATAAGACCGCGTAAGTACTCCTGATGAGTGGCTAACTCGGCAATACTCAGGCCTTCGACCAATTCGCCGTTAATGCGGCTGCGGAATTTACCGTCCACGTCCAGCACATAGGCAAAACCGCCGGTCATGCCCGCGCCGAAGTTAATCCCGGTTTTACCGAGAATGGTCACCACGCCGCCGGTCATATATTCGCAACCGTTATCGCCGATGCCTTCCACTACCGCCAGCGCCCCCGAATTCCGCACGGCAAAACGCTCGCCGGCGCGACCGGATAAGAACAATTCGCCGCCCGTGGCGCCGTACAGACAGGTATTACCGGCAATGGTCGCCTCTTCCGCTTTAAAGGATACGCCGTTGTGCGGTTTAATCACGATACGACCGCCCGCCATACCTTTGCCCACGTAATCGTTAGCGTCGCCCGTCAAATTCAGCTGCACGCCGCCCGCCAGCCAGACGCCGAAACTCTGTCCTGCGGTGCCGGTTAGATTAACGTTAAACGTTTGTAACGGATTGCCGCGATTGTCGTAACGCTGTGCGATAATGCCCGATAATGTGGCGCCGACGGAGCGATCCACGTTGCTGATATCCAAATCCATTTCACAACAAAGCCCGTTCTGCAACGCTTCCTGCGCCTGTTCAACAATCGCTTTATTTAACAGCCCTTTATCAAAAGGTGCATTGTTTTGCGTACAATAACGCGCGCTGCCTTGCGGGACGATGGGCGAATAAAGCAATTTGGTTAAATCCAGCCCCCGTTGTTTACCACTGCGACCTTCGATAATTTCCAATAAATCCGTACGCCCGATAAGATCCGTCAGTTTTCCCGCGCCAAGCTGCGCTAAAATCTCGCGCACGTCCCGTGCGATAAATTTAAAGTAGTTCATCGCTTTTTCGGGCAGGCCGTGATAATGCTTGCCGCGTAAGGTTTCATCCTGCGTGGCGATACCGGTCGCACAGTTGTTTAAGTGACAAATCCGCAGATAACGACAACCTAACGCCACCATCGGTCCGGTACCGAAGCCGAAACTTTCCGCCCCCAAAATCGCCGCTTTCACAATATCCAGACCGGTTTTTAATCCGCCGTCCACCTGCAGACGCACTTTATGGCGCAGATTATTTTCGACCAAAGCCTGCTGCGCCTCGGCTAATCCGAGTTCCCACGGCGAGCCGGCATATTTCACGCTGGATAACGGGCTGGCGCCGGTGCCGCCGTCATAACCGGCAATGGTAATTAAATCCGCATAGGCTTTCGCGACACCGGTGGCGATCGTGCCGACGCCCGGTAAAGACACCAGCTTCACCGAAATCAACGCTTTCGGATTAATCTGTTTCAAATCGAAGATCAATTGCGCCAAATCTTCAATGGAATAAATATCATGATGCGGCGGCGGTGAAATTAAGGTAGAACCCGGCACCGCATAGCGTAATTGGGCGATATAAGGCGTGACTTTATCCCCCGGTAACTGACCGCCTTCGCCCGGTTTTGCGCCCTGCGCCACTTTAATTTGGATCACTTCCGCGCTCATTAAATAGGCCGGCGTCACGCCGAAACGACCGGAAGCCACTTGTTTAATTTTGGAAACTTTTTCCGTGCCGTAGCGTTTCGGATCCTCTCCGCCTTCACCGGAGTTGGAATAACCGCCCAAACGGTTCATCGCCGTGGCCAGCGCTTCGTGCGCTTCCGGGCTCAACGCCCCGATAGACATCGCCGCGCTGTCAAAACGTTTATACAGATTTTCCGCCGGTTCCACCTTGTTCACGTCTATCAGTTGGGTATTTTCGGTTTTCAGACGCAACATATCGCGGATAGTCGTCACCGGTCGGTTATTCACCGCATCGCGATACTGTTTATATTTTTCATATTCTCCCGTATTCACCGCAGATTGCAGCGTATTGACCACTTGCGGATTGTAAGCGTGATATTCTCCCTGCGGTTTAAATTTCAGATAACCGCCCATTTCCAAGTCCTGACTGCGCCGCCAGGCACGTTGGCGGGTCATGCTGATTTGTTGATGCAAATCATCAAAACAGGCGCCTTCGATACGACTGGTTATGCCAGGGAAACAAAGCGCGGTGACCTCCGAATTCATCCCCACTAATTCGAACAGGCGCGCACAACGATAAGAGGAAATCGTTGAAATCCCCATTTTCGACATAATTTTGTACAGCCCTTTATTGATGCCGTTGCGGAAATTCGCCATCACCACCCGCAACGGTTTGTCAATGGCGCCGGCTTGCACCATGTGCGCCAGACTTTCATACGCCAGATACGGATAAACCGCCGTCGCCCCTAAACCGATTAAAACGGCGAAATGGTGCGGATTACGCGCCTCGGCGGTTTCCACAATAATATTGGTATCGCAACGCAAATTCGCTTCCACCAGACAATTTTGCAAAGCGCCCACCACCAGCGCGCTCGGAATCGGTTGACGGTCGGCGGCAATGTTGCGATCGGAAACCACCAATAAAACTGTGCCGTTTTTGACCGCACTTTTCGCCTGTTCGCACAGATTTTCTATCGCTTGTTTAAGATTCATTTCATCGGGGTTATAAACGGCGTCCAACAGACTGTGTTTATAATGTTCCGCCGGCAAACGTAAAATTTGCTGCATATCGGAATAAAGCAGAATCGGCGATTTAAAATTCACCCGATGAGACATGCCTTCCGCCTCGAAAAAGACGCTCATTTCACGGCCGATACTGGTGGAAAGCGACATCACATGCGCTTCGCGCAACGGGTCGATGGGCGGATTAGTCACCTGTGCGAAATATTGGCGGAAATAATCGAACAGTACGCGCGGACGTTCGCTCAACACCGCAAAAGGCGTGTCGTCGCCCATCGAGCCGACGGCTTCCTGCCCGTTTTCGCCCAGCACCCGCAGTATGCTTTCCAGTTCTTCCCGATCATACAAAAACTGCTTCTGGTATATTTTTAAGGTATCCGCATCCATTGCCGCTTCGCCGATTTCATTTTCCGGTAACTGCTCAAAGGGAATTAAACGGCGAACGTTTTTATCCAGCCATGTACGATAAGGATGACGCGCCTGCACTTCTTTATCGATTTCGTCGGAATGTAAAAGTTTGCCTTGTTGCGTATCGATCACCAGCAACTGTCCCGGTCCGACGCGGCCTTTTTCCACCACTTCATCGGGAGCGTAGTTCCAAATGCCGACTTCGGATGCCACGGTAATCAGCCGGTCTTCGGTAATCACATAACGCGCCGGACGCAAACCGTTGCGGTCTAAATTACAAGCCGCATAACGACCGTCGGAAAGCACGATTCCCGCCGGACCGTCCCAGGGTTCCATGTGCATGGAGTTAAAATCATAGAAAGCGCGTAAGTCATCGCCCATATCCGGATTATGCTGCCACGCAGGCGGAACCAATAAACGCATGGCGCGGAATAAATCCATGCCGCCGCACACGAACAATTCCAACATATTATCCAATGAACTCGAATCCGAACCGCTTTCGTCCACAAAAGGGGCGGCGCTCTGTAAATCGGGGATCAACGGCGTACGATATTTATAGGCCCGCGCCCTTGCCCACGCACGGTTGCCGGAAATGGTATTGATTTCACCGTTATGCGCCAAATAACGAAACGGCTGCGCTAATTTCCAACGCGGTTGAGTATTGGTGGAAAAACGCTGATGAAACAGACAAATCGCCGATTGCATGCGCAAATCCGCCAAATCCAGATAAAACTTCGGCAAATCCTTCGGCATGCACAAGCCTTTGTAAATAATGGTTTGATTGGAAAAGCTACAAATATAAAAATCAGGATGATTGATGCGTTTCTCGATACGACGGCGGGCAATAAACAAACGACGCTGCAGATCCTGCACCCGCCAACCGCTCGGCGCGTTGATAAACACCTGTTTGATCACGGGCATATCCGCCAGCGCAATCGAACCCAATACCGCCGCATTAATCGGCACATCGCGCCAATAGGCGACACCTAAAGTCTCTTCGGTAATTTCTTCATTGATAATCTGAATATAGGCTTTCGCCAGTTTTTCGTCTTGCGGTAAAAAAATTTGCCCCACGCCGAAGTTGGCGGCCAGCGAAAAACCCTGTTCCGCGGCGATGGTACGGAAAAAACTTTCCGGCATTTGTAACGATAAACCGCAGCCGTCACCGGTTTTTCCGTCCGCTAAAATCGCGCCGCGATGCTGCATTCGGGATAAGCCTAAAATCGCATTGCGCACGACTTTGTGGCTTTGCACGCCGTCAATATTGGCGATAAGCCCGAAGCCGCAATTTTCACGTTCCAAGGAACGATCATATAGCATTGTCATAATTGTCTTCCTGCAAAATAGAATAAAAGTAAAATTGCGTTTGATGAAAAGTGCGGTCGAAAAAACGTTTAAAATTTTATGCGTAATCGCCGGGGCGATTACTTATGGCTTCGCCACCGTTGGCAAAGCCAACGTTCAAAAAGCGTTGCTTTTTGTGACCGCACTTTTCGTGATAAAAATGAATTATTTACCGCTGTCGCCGTAATTGCCCAACACGCGCGCGCTCGGGTCGTTTACGTCGCAGCCTTCCCAGGCTTTGTTCGGCATCCAGAAGTCTTTAATCCAATGCGCCCAGCCCGGATAGAACTTTTCAAAAATATCGCGATACAGCAGAGATTCTTTGGTAAACGGCGTGGCGTACGGATATTTTTCCTTCGCTTGCGCCAGTTCTTCATCGGAGTATTGCGCCTGCGCATAAGCTTTCAGATGATCCACCATGGAATGCCCTACGGCGTCGCTGAAGGCGGCTTTTTCGCGATAAAGAATGCTATCGGGCAAATAATCCGCTCCCTCAAACGCTTTACGTAACAAATATTTCCCTTTGTTATAGACGTTCATTTTGCGTTCCGGGTTAATGCGCATGGCGTAATCTACAAAATCAATGTCGCCGAAAGGCACGCGCGCTTCCAATGAGTTGGCGGCAAGACAACGATCGGCGCGCAGCACGTCATACATATATAACTCGCGAATGCGCTTTTGCGCTTCCTGCTGGAACGCCGCCGCATTCGGCGCAAAATCGGTGTATTTGTAGCCGAAAATTTCATCGCTCACTTCGCCGGTCAATAACACTTTCAGATCGGTATTTTCACGGATATATTTGCACACCAAATACATGCCGATACTGGCGCGCACGGTGGTGATATCCCAGGTTTCCAAATGCCAAATCACTTTTTCAAGCGCCGCCAGCACATCGTCTTTGGTCATAATGACTTCAGTGTGCTCTGTGCCTAAAAAATCCGCCACTTCTTTGGCATATTTCAGGTCAATGGGATCGGTATCCATGCCCACCGCAAAGGTTTTAATCGGTTTATCGGAATGTTTCTGCGCAATGGCGCAAACCAACGAAGAATCCAAGCCGCCGCTTAACAGAAAACCCAACGGCGCATCCGCCGTTAAACGTTTAATCACGCCGGCTTCCAATTTTGCCCGCAGATTTTGCGCAATGGTTTCCACATCCTGTTCCAATACGGTTTTCGGATCGGCGATATCGTTATAACAAACGAATTTACCGTCGTGATAATAATGTCCCGGCGGAAACGGCGCCACTTCACGGCAAAACGGCACTAACGCTTTAGCTTCCGAAGCAAACGCAATGCAGCCCTGTTGATCATAACCGTAGAACATCGGACGAATGCCGATAGGATCGCGTCCCGCCCAGATTTCATCGCCGTCCACCAACACCGCGGCGAATTCCGCATCCAGCATTTTCATCATGATTTCAAAACCGACGCGCTGATATAACGGAATCAGCACTTCACAATCGCTGCCGGAATGAAAAGTATAAGAACTTTGCAACATGGCTTTTAATTGCTCGTAGTTATACACCTCGCCGTTACAAATCAATTGAATGCCGTCGTGTTGAAAAGGTTGGTTGCCGTTGCTGCTTAAATCCATAATTGACAAGCGGTGAAATCCCCAAATTCCGCTTGGTTCCACCGTTAAACTTTGATGATCGGGACCGCGATGAATAAGCGAATCAAAACCTTGTTGCAGTTCCGCGGTTAATCGCTTGGCCGATGAAAATATAAACCCACACATAACTTATCCTTAATTTTAGTTTCAAATTGAAATATATTTTGAATAAAAATTACAAAAAATCAACTTTTAATGAAATTAATTTATTAAAACCGCCTAATAAATTAAAGATTATTCAGATAAATTGCAATTTAACTGAATATTTTTTAACAGAAAAAAGATTTTTGCTATTTTGATAATCCTGAACCGTTTCAATTACAACCATCATTCGGAAAAGTGCGGTCAATTTTCAGCTCGTTTTTCCCATCGAAAAACGCTCAAAATTTTGACCGCACTTTGATCTACCCCGAAACCCGGACACTTAATTTGAGGGGCAGAACATGTCTTATTCTTATCTATTTCGTTTAAAGGTTTTAAATTGGTTACGGAGCGGGATTTTAGTCTTCGCGAAGCGGCAGAACGTTACGGTATTTCGCATTCCGTGGTCGTCATCTGGCTAAAATCCTTTTACGAAAGAGGGATAAATGGGAAAAATCGCCGGGTACTCGACCCGATCAACCCACAAAAATCCAGAAACCCAACATAAAAAAAGATGAAAATTGCCTTCCGGAATCGACGGATTAGCCAATTATTCACACCGACCAGGGTGTACTTTATGGCACAAAAGAATGGGGTAAAAATGTTAGAAGGCAAAGCAAAACAAAGCATGAGCCGATGCGGAAATTGCTATGATAATGCGGTAATTGAAAGCTTTTTTGCGATTTTGAAATCGGAATGTTTTTATCATAGGCATTATTCATCGATAGTCAAATTGCAAGCCGGTATTGAAGAATATTAGGTGTATTACAACCAAAAATGGATTTAAAAGACCTGAGCCCTGCACAATACAGAGCTCAGTATTTAACTAACCTGCCCAACTTTTGGGGCAGATCAATCATTCGTAATATGTGTGTTCACCTGGGTGACCGTGTCGCTGTTTTCCCTGTCCTTGCCGACTGTGCCCGCACCCTCTACGCCGAAGCCGTAGCTGCCGTCGCTTTTACCTGCGAACACGCCCGCCGACCAACTGCTGTTTTTGCGCTCGGTACGGTTCACTTCAGTATCTTGGACGGAAGTCAGCAACAGGTTTCGGGCACTGTCTAAGGCAATTTGTGCCGCAGTGAGCGTTGAACCCGAGACGGATAAATCGCCCGCCGTCGTGCTCAGCCGGATATCCCCTGCGTTCAGTTCGCTTCCCGTATAGGTCACCGTACTTCCCGTGCTGGTTTCCGTAGACTTGCTTGAACCCACGCTGAGCGAAATTTTAACGTCGCTGTTTCGGCTGTTACCGTTTGATGTCGTGCCGTTTAATACGCTCTGCACCGCACTGCCGTCAAATGCCATTTCCGCCAGCTTCGCCTGTTGTGCCGCTTTCAGCGCATATAACGCCCTCAAACGCGGATTCTCCGACCGCTTCGCCGCTTCCACCGTATGCACCGCCGCCACCGCCATATCCGTCACCGGCGAGTTAAACGCCAAGGTTAAGCCGGACTGTTTGTATTCGTGCTGTTCGGCGCGATGAATCACATCCTTACCCGCTTCGATACTCAGCGATTGGCCTTGAATATCAATCGTACGATTATCCGCCGCGATAATATCCGTTCCCAAAACTTGTGCATGATTTTCAGCCTGAATATGGATATCGCCGTTCAAACTGCCCACCACTGCACGTGCGTCGGATTGCGTCCAGCCTTCGCCGGCGTAATTGTGTTTTTCCGTTCTGGAGCCGATAGTCACGCCTATGCCGCCGGTGCCGAATACGCCGGAAGTTTTGGTGTATTCGTAATTTTCTTCATAAACATGATTCGTGTCGACGGTAACGGTAATATCTTTTGCCTGAACACGAATGTCGCCTTCATAAGCTATCTGCAGGGCGCCTTCGTTGCGTAAAAAAACTCCCGTTAAATCGACCGCACTTTTTCCCGTTAGTCGGCTGTCACTCGTGACGTTGATTTAACGTCGTGAAAATGCGGTTAATTTTCAGTTTTTTATTAAACTATCGAAAGTCAACTGCACTTTTGTCCTATACATGGCTTAAAACATTCCTTTTAATTTACTTTCTATATTTATCATATAAATAGCCATATTCTTAAAAATCAAGATAAATAAATGGAAAAGTCTGTTTAAACCGATCTAATACTTGTGGATTTTCAGATAAAGCCTTTAAGGCTCGCTTTTCAGATATTGGCATATCAAAAAATGAACCAAAACGCTTAACTGCAATTCCATATAATGCATTATCTTCATCATCAGTCAATCCTGAATCAAGAACAAAACCAATCACCTCAAACAAATTACAAAAATAATCATTAAAATCAATAAGATCAAATATATATAAAGGAATATCATCTACAGAATTATTCTTAATAATAAAAAATACCCACTCTTTAAATTCATTTCTGTCAATAGCTCCAATAATCAAACATGATTTTACAAAACCAATATCTTCACTAGATTCTCTGGTTAATCTAAGTTTATTTACCATTTTTTAATCCTTCTCCCCCTATATGCCCTGTTCTCTTATGAACATCAGCATCTATTAATTGCATCCTTCCTGCATCTTGATGATGCCAAGTAAAACCAGGAATTTTACTATCTCCTCTATAAATAGAGTCTAACTGAGACTGTGTAAATTTACTTTTATTTACATATCCTTTTTCTATTGAATTAGCTAAATCTTTTGTTGCCATTTTCATTTGTTCAGTGTAAGAAATATTTTTAAAATTGGTAGTATCTAGTCTTGTATCATAAGCAGCAAATTTATCAAAAATAGGAAATCCCTTTTCATCAAACGGAACACCTGTTATCGGGTGTCTTTGTCCTGCTAATTTTACGTTTTTAGCGTTGCCTGGCGGAACGGTTGTTGAAATAACATTCCCTTTTCCATATTTATTTTCCAGAGCGTTTCTTACTTCTTTAGAACTATAAAGGTAATCTAGAGAAGAAAAGGTATAGCTGTTTGCTAAATTCTGGTATTTTACAGCCTCTTCAAATGCACCCGCCGCCTTCGCTTTTTTAGCCGCCTGATACAAATCCTTCGCTTCTTTCAAAGGCTTAGTTATAGCATCCGCTCCGGGAAGAACACCTATCGTCGCTAAGATATAATCAATGCCGTCTTCAGCATCATAAAATGCTTTACCATCGCCTAATAACGGTGTCATATCCACACCAAATTCAGCTAATTTTGTCGCAATTTCCTGAACCTGTTCATTTGCTTGCTGTTCTATTGGAGCAATAACTGTGTCACTCAGACTTTTATAACTAACCCATTAAAGTCCATTTTTTAACTCAAAAATATTCAAAATTTTGACCGCACTTTTAAGTTAATCAATAAAGTACATATTGGGAAATACATATTTTATAAAAAATAACCACTACTTACTTTTAGTAGCCATATTTATACAATATGAACTGAATAACAACTACTGGAATAAAAAAAATTAATGACGCAACAAAGGCTTCTTTAAAAGCGACATTATCCCAATAAAGAACATTATTTTTTACATATATATATAACATAGCAAAAACATCTCTAAGCAATAGAACAATATAAATGCAAATAAAATACAAAATTCTGGACAGATAAAAATTATTTATTTTCATAATTAATATACTCTACTTTTCTTAAATTAGATTTAATTCGATCCGAATCACTAAAAAACTCTCCCGAATATCCAGAAAATATAGGACGAACAAATCTATCACCATACTTATTACCAAAACGAATTTTTGATGAAAGATTAGAACCTAAAGTCCCTACACCAGCCCCTAAAGCATTCCATCCATAATCCTCATCATTTTCAGCCGATAACGTAGATATTTTGTTGGCTGTCGTAACGATTGCTGTCCTGGCGGCTTTCGATAGTAAAGTTGCCGCCGATATCCGATGTTAGTTTTTTCACATTTACCACCGCTCCCTGTAGTAATTGTTGCAAATTTTTGTAGGTTAATGTTTACCACTTATTTTAGGGATTGTGAAATTAATTTATCACTATGATAAATTCTAGTACCAAGAAATTAATTCTATCTTAAATTTCTTTTATCCAATAGTAGTAAAAAAGCAATACAAATACTAGTTATTACTGCACCATAAAAATACTTTATTTCGAAAGAAACTGAAAACTCTCCTGTAAATAAAAAACAAATCGATTCAATTAAAACAATCAATAGTGGAACTGGTAAACTTATAGATAAGAATAATATTAAAAATAATCTAAGAAAATTTCTTATGTACATTCTCATTTCTTTAACTCTTCCAATTTTGATTTCAGATAAATTTGAAATCCTAAAGCACCACTATTATTGGCTGCATTACCAAAAATAGATGGCATTATACTCTTAGATCTTTGTATTTCTATCGGATAAGGTACATATATCGTTTCAAACTTATACTTATTAGCAACGGGATTATATTTAGTATCCAATAAATTTTCCGTTTTTTTACCGATAAATCCTCCCACTGCTGTAGTTAGGAAAGCCGAACCAGACGATACTATTGTATTTTCAACTTGATATCCGCCTAATGCCATTCCCATAGAATTATTCTCCACCGCCCGCTTACCAATCTCCGCCGTACTCACCGCACTTTGTGTGCTGTCAGCAATGACCACACCGGCTAATCCCGCCGTCACCTGGCTTAAGGTAGCAACCACTTGTTTTTAGTCGTCCGTCAGTTTGTTAGGAATTAATTACCACTTTTATCAAACAGTAATAGAATAGCCACTATAAAAGCACCTATAAATGAACCTAATAAAAAATTGAATGGAATATTAAAATTAAATCTTTCCATAACAAAAAAATCAATTAAATCAATCGATAATCGGATCATGGAATAAATTAATATACTCCCTAAAAATATAGATATGAAATATATTAAAAACTTTCTAAAGTTATTTTTCATCCTTCCACTCCTTAACTTTATGGTCAAGATAAGTTTCAAGTGATAGCGTTGAAAGATTATCAACTGTATTACCCAGAACCGATGGAACTATACTTTTCGGTCTTTGAATTTCTATCGGATAAGGTACATATACAGTTTTAAATTCATATTTGCTACTTATAGGATTGTATTTAGCATCAGCCAATTTTTCTATTCGTTTACCTATATACCCCCCTCCGAGAGTAGTTATAAATGTTATCCCTGATTTTTCAACTACCGTAAATACATCTTCGTTCATTCTTAAAGCAGAGTCTCCCATTTCGGTAAGTGTATTAACCACAGCTGTTCCCGAAATCCCTAGATCTTTGGTTACTACACCAACAGCAGTAGATATACCAACTTTAGTCCAATCAACAGAAGAAAAATCACCATTGCTTTCTATTAGCTGTCCTACTACTTCAGAGATGGCACTTGCAGAACCTGAAATTAATACCGATGAACCTGCTATTTCAGGTCCCAATACCACTGTCATAATTCCCGCCGAAGCACCAAGTTGTGTCTGTGTAATATTTCTTTGAAGATCATCAAGGGCTTGTTTGCAGGTCTCATCACAATTTGTATTATTCCGTGCTATAGCATTCGCAACTTGATATCCGCCTAATGCCATTCCCATAGAATTATTCTCCACCGCCCGTTTCCCAATCTCCGCCGCACTCACTGCACTTTGTGTGCTGTCAGCAATGACCACACCGGCTAATCCCGCCGTCACCTGACTTAAAGTGGTCACTACCTGTTTTTGGTCGTCCGTCAGTTTGTCCGGTTCGGTGTGGTAAAGTTGTTCGGTGATAAGTTTTGCCGCCACTTCGCTTGTGACTGCGCCTGCCGCACCCGCTGTCGCATGATTGCCGGTGGCGTAGGCTTCTAAGGCGCCGAGCATAGCATGCGCCATCAGGTTGGCGGTGGTGTTCACCTTGCCGCTTTCATCGGTGGTGTAGGTTTTGATAAGATTATTGGCGTACGGTGATAAGCCGTTCACCAGAGCGGCGTTTTGATTGCCCGTCGCCAGGCCCTGCAGTACGCCGGTGACGGCGCGTACCGCCAGTTGGTAGTCGCCGCCTTTGCCGTAAGTATTAATGATTTGCTCCGACTGACTTTTAATCTGCCGCGCCTCGGCTTTTTCCGCCGCCGTGGCTTGTCGGTCGGCAAGCACAGATTCCGCCTGTTGACGCTTGGCTTCCGCTTCTCTCACTTTCGGCGTCCACTGAATATCGATTTGATTCTGGCTGATATCGCCGATAAGCTGCGCCGTTTCCAGCCGTTCTTCGTACTCCGCTTTGTCGTACCGTTGTACTTTGGCGTTGCTGTGGGCTGTGTCCCGTGAAAGTGCGGTCGGAATTTCATGCGTTTTTATCTCGAGGGCGATATTGTCGCCGATAGCACTGCGGGTGAGGGTTTTGTCGTCTCGATTGACGCCACCTAAGGCGCTGACTACCGCAGACCAGCCGTTCGCCGAACCCAGTTTGCCTAGGCTTCCGACCATATCGCCGCTGAACATGTCGCTGGATATGCCGCCGCCCAAGCTCTGCAGGCTGATTTCACTGTGATTTTCGATGTCTTCTGTGGTTAAGCTGCCGGTGCGGAAACGGTTGTTCGCCGCCGGTGCGGTGCTTTGAATCAATCCGCCTTTCAGGTGGGTATTACCTTGAACGTTGACGTCCATCCCACCTTGTCCGACAGTCAACCCGGATTGCTCTTCCACTTGAGCATAATTGACTTTCCCTTTGGTCAGGGAAGTGCCGGCATAGGCATTGCTGCCCGAACCGTAAATGGCAATGCTAGCGCCCGCATTGGCTTGGCTTTGTCTGCTGGCGTAACGGTTGCTGTCCTGCCGGCTTTCGATGGTAAGGTTGCCGCCAATATCCGCATTCAGTTTGTTCGCATTGACCACCGCGCCGCGTAATGCGGTGTCTTGTCTGGAATGCAAGCTGACTTGGCTGCCCGTAATATGCGTGTTCACCTGGGTGACCGTGTCGCTGTTTTCCCGGCCTTTGCCGATAGCGCCCGCACCTTCTATGCCGAAGCCGTAGCTGCCACCGCTTTTACCCGCGAATACGCCCGCCGACCAACTGCTGTTTTTGCGCTCGGTACGGTTCACTTCAGTATCTTGGACGGAAGTCAGCAACAGGTTTCGGGCACTGTCTAAGGCAATTTGTGCCGCAGTGAGCGTTGAACCCGAGACGGATAAATCGCCCGCCGTCGTGCTCAGCCGGATATCCCCTGCGTTCAGTTCGCTTCCCGTATAGGTCACCGTACTTCCCGTGCTGGTTTCCGTAGACTTGCTTGAACCCACGCTGAGCGAAATTTTAACGTCGCTGTTTCGGCTGTTACCGTTTGATGTCGTGCCGTTTAATACGCTCTGCACCGCACTGCCGTCAAATGCCATTTCCGCCAGCTTCGCCTGTTGTGCCGCTTTCAACGCATAGAGCGCTTTCAAGCGCGGATTCTCCGTCCGCTTCGCCGCTTCTACCGTATGCACCGCCGCCACCGCCATATCCGTTACCGGCGAACTAAAGGCCACCGTCAGCCCCGATTGTTTGTATTCGTGCTGCTCGGCGCGATGAATTACATCCTTACCCGCTTCGATACTCAGCGATTGGCCTTGAATGTCAATCGTGCGGTTATCTGCCGCGATAATATCCGTTCCCAAGACTTGTGCATGATTTTCAGCCTGAATGTGAATATCGCCGTTCAAACTGCCTATCACCGCTCGGGCGTCGGATTGCGTCCAGCCTTCCGTTTGATTACGGTGTTTTTCCGATTTGGAACCGATAGTTAATCCGATTCCGCCTGTGCCGAATACACCGGAAGTTTTCTTGGTTTCCCGATAGTGATTCTTGAAGTGGTTAGTACCCGCACTTATGCTGACATTATTGCCCGCGATGAGGTTTACATCATGCTCCGCCGCTAATTGAACCGCCGTCGCAGTGATATCTCTGCCCGCGGCAACCACCATAGTATCAGCCGAAAGCTGTGTGCCTTGTTGGGTTTCATCGGCACGGGAAAGCTCCGTGGTCTTCGTCGTTTTGGTTACGCCCCCGCCGCTTTTATATTTATGATATTCATATAGGCTTAAAGAGGTTTCCGCCGTACCGAGCATCACTGAGTTTTCCGCCAGTAACGCCAGTTTTTGCTCGCTTTCAAGCTGTGCGGCTTCGGTATTAATATTGTTGCCCGCAGATAAAATCACATCTCCCTTACCTTTAACATGGCTGATTTCCAGTGTCTGCGCACTTTCATTACGATAATGATCGCCCTTGCCGACTTTTTCATCAAACCCGACGGAAAGTGCGGTCAAATTAATGTCATTTTTTGCCGCGAGCCAAGTTGCTCCTTCACCGTCGTTGCGAATTTCCGCCCCTTGCAGGTTGATATTGTCGGCATTTATGCGCAATAACCCGTTATCACCTTTAACATAAAGCGTGGATTTTCGGTCAAGGTGGGTTTCTTGCCCTTGATAACCGTTAAGATTAACCCGGCTAGATTGCGTGGTGCTTTGTAAATTCAGATTACCGCCGGCGTCGATCAATAGCGCATTTTCCGCCTCCATCGTACCGCCTTGTTGGTTAATATCCCTCGTCGTTTTTAATGCAAGCGTCTGGCCGGTTAATAACCCCGAATTGGATAAAGTTGTGCCGTTAAATGTCAGCTTGCGCCCTGCGATTACACCTTCATTGGTTAATGATTGTCCCTCCAGCGACACTTCTTGTGCCGAGATTAAAGCCCGTTCGCCGGTTATATCGTCTTGTTGCGCCATCATATAAACACGCGGTACCAACACGGTTTGAGTTTCGCCGTTCGGCAGCCGCACCGTTTGATTTTCAAGCCACACGATATCGCTTGTCAGCTGCGAGACTTGTTCCGGCGATAAACTCACGCCTACGGTTAAATTAAACTTTTGTGCGAAAGTGGCGCCGTTGTTCATTAAGGCTTTATACTGGTTCTCGAAATTTGCGTAATCGCCTAAAAAATAGCGGCCTGTCAGTTGGTTAATTTGCTCGCGCACCAAACGCTGTTCATAATAACCGTCGCCCAAACGTTTATGAACGTGTTCATGATCGGTACGAAGCAGAGTAAACATATAGTCACTGCTTAACCATTTGCGTTGATCGGTAAAATCCGGATCCGTCTCAATCAGCACATGGTCATTTGCCTGAGGATTAAGTTTGTAAAGGCTGGAGGTCGGCAGTTGTACGCTTCCACGGATAAAGCGAACTTCAGCAATCGGCGTTTTTTCTTGTTGCGTGCTAAGCGAAGCTCCCGCGGTATTCAACGGGTTAAGCGTAATCGCGGAAACGGCTAAGTCCGGCGATAGCGTTTGGCGCGTAACCTGCCCGAACTCTTCTGTTTTTACCAGATTAAGCGCAATTGTAGTGTTGGTATAATGTAAATAAGCGTTTTTGTCACCCCAGCGTCGTTCATGATACCGTTTAGTGCCGCCGCGCCATTTCGAATACGTCCATTGCTGCGTGCCGCGTTCTTCAATGCTATTCAGACCTTCTTCATCTTCATTGCGGATCTTATTGGTATTTGAATTAAGGTTATAAATACGTTCGCCGGCAATAACCTGGCTTCGGTTATTGAGAAAATCGCCGGTAAAACGAATTTCTTTTTCACTTAAAATTTGTCCTGGTTCGGTTTCTTTTACCAACGTTTGTCTTTCAACGCGATTGGTAACATAGACATCCCAGAAACGGTAAAACTCACGCCCGATAATCTTGGCGTTATGGGCTTGAATTTTATCCCCTAAATTTAGAAAAACCTGTTCGTTTTGCTCCATCCAATCAAGATACGGCTGAATAGCATCACCGTATTCGGCGAGTTTTTTATTATATTCCGCTAGTGCCTTCTCATAAGCCTCTTTATCTTTTTCATATTGCTGAACACGAGCCTGATAGTTTTCTTGCCCTTCAAACATACGACGTCTGGGTTCAGTCGGTTTTTCCGGTCTTTCTAAATCGGCCGGTATATCGGATAAATTAAGATTAAGTTCGTTCGTCGGCGCCGGCACACCCATCACCTCCCAAACCGGATCATCCGGCAAATACAGGGCGTTAGGATTTGGTACGCAACCGCTTCTGGTCAATTCATCGACACAACTTTCTTCATTCGGCATCGGAATAATATAGCCGTAATAATCCTCGTTCTCCGGTCGTTTTGTCGGTAACGGCGTATTTTTAGGGATAACCTTTCCCGCCCGGCTATAGGATACCCACTTCAGCAAATCGAAATTGATTCGTTCTCCCGTTTCTACTTCATCTGTAAGCAGATAATGTTCATTGAGATTATCTTCCTCATTAATTTGTTCAACACGGGTTTGTAAATGCTTATTAATGTTTTCAACGGATTTAACGCCGAAGTGAATATTTTTTCCTTCAATTAACGCACTGACGTTACGCAGTTTATCCGCCTCGCCCGTTGCTTGATTGTTCCCGTTTAAACGAGCTCCGAAAACAATCCCCCCTTCGCTTGAAATGGTTGTCCCTACCCCATTTTGATTTTTCTCGTCGCTTAAGTAATTCTGTTCGTTGCTAATTTCAAGAGCGCCGATATCTAACCGTTGTATCGCTGCAATCACGGCAGAGGTAACTTTATTATTAAGCCGCTCATCCTGATTAATCAGTTTCCGGGCCTGCAGGGCAATATTTCCGCCATAAATACGACCCGAACCGATATTATTTAATTGATTGCCCACACGAATATTAAGCTGTTCGGCGCCTTTGATTAATCCGCGGTTGGTTAAATCGGCCCCAACGGTTAAATCCGTATAGCGGGCGCTAATTCGTCCCGTTTCCCGGTTATCAAGAGACTGCGCCCGAACAGTTACTGAACCTTGCGAACTAAAATTAGCCTGATTGACAAGTGCGCCTTGCGTACTAAAATTCAGCGCGGAACGCCCGATAATATCGGTTGTGGAATTAAATCCTTCCGTTAATTGAATGTGGGTATGATCCGCTTGAATTTGTCCGTTTCCACGCAAAGCATACGCATTCATAAACAAATTCTGGGCTGCTTGTATTGCGCCGTTTTCATTTTCTACCACGCCTTGTGGTAAAGAAAGCGTGAGGTTCCCGTTCGAAAGCAACTCACCTTGCCGATTTTGGGTTAATCCTGTGCTTTCCAGCCGTAATTCATTCTCTGCATAAATACCGCCTTGGAAATTATTGAGTTGCTGTGCGGTAACACGGATATTCCCGCCTAACAAGCCTTGAACCGGAGAACTATGTTCATCGTCAGGTTTCGTATTTGAATTATCAATCTGCTGTGCCTGAATCTGTAATGTACCACCGCTTTGAATTAACGAACCGGTCGGCATAATTTTCCTGTTATCCAATATATTTTTCAGACGTAAATTCAGTGTATCCTCAGCAAAAATCATACCACCTTGATTTACTAATTGATTACCCTCAACATAAAGCGCCGTTCCGCCCAAAAGCTGCCCCCGGATATTATTCACATTATATTTGCCGACGGAAATATTTAACGCGCCTTGTTCCGCCGCAATAATACCCTGTATATTATTTAGCCCTTGATGGATGAGCTCAACACCTGTTTTTCCAATAATTTGCCCGGACTGGTTTTCTAAACTTGATGTCGAATTCGCCGATACATTCTCCTGCTGGCTACGAATAAGACCTTCTCTATTACTGATAGACTGCATTTGCAATGCAACGGCGCGGTTAGCCACCAGCTGCCCGTTCGCGTTGTCTAACTCGCGTCCTTGCAACGTTAAGGCTCCTAAAGCAAGCAAGCCTTTCTGCTGAGTATCACGATTGTCAATATCGGCCTGATAAGTATTAACCGACATATTCGCACCGGTTTGAATAAATCCGGCCCGATTAATCAATCCTCCTTTCAAGTTCAGCGAAAGATCCTGATTTCCGGCACTCGTCCACATTCCCCCGGCATTGTTCACCGCATGAGCCGCAACCGCAATCCAATCACTGCTTAGATTCGCCCGTTCCGTTACCAATTGCGTAGGTGTAGAAAGCCGTATTTCGTTAACGGCGTTCAAATTCGAGTACGAGGCTGTTATTGCTCCCGTTTTGGCATTACCGGTAAGCCGGTAAGCTAGTGTCTCGGACTGATCTAAGGCAATGGAATCCGCATCGATATGAATCTCGCCCGAAGCAATATTTTTCCCTTTAACCTGTGTTTCTTCCGTGGAAGACAAGCGGACTGATTTTCCCTGTTCATTTAAAGCATCAAGGTGATATGTCGTACCTTGCGTTGTATCCTGGCTTGTTACGCCCGCAGCAATTAATGAATTTTCGCTCGCTAAAATCTTATTGGCCTGATAATTAACCTGACCTTTCGCAACGGTTTCCCCTTGTTGATTAAGCGTATTCTTCGCTTTCAGTTGAATATCACCCTGGTGCGCCCTAATATGGCCCCGGTGCTGAATATCCCCATAACTGATAAGTTGAACGGATTGTTGACGGGACTCAATGGTACCGGAGTTATCAATATTATCTTGGGCGCTAAGACGAATGTGTTGTTGGGCGTTAATCGTACCGCTATTAACAACTCGACCTTTGCTGTCAATTTCGACATTTCCCGCCGTTGTTCCGATATGCCCTTCATTTCGTACGCCCAAGCCTTGTTCGGTACCGATAAGTTGAATCTTTCCGGCATACATACCGCCCAATTCGCTTACATCAAGTGCATATTTTTTTGTCTCAGCAGTTTTGACAGATGGTTTCGTATGAATAATTTGTAGATTATCGGCATCGGTTTCATCCCGCTTCACCGTGTTTTGCCCCGTCACCAGGCTGATTTTCTTATCCGACCAGACACCGGCGTTAATTTCTGCTTCACGAGCAATAATTTCCGTGTAATCCACACGGCTGTTATCCAAGCCTTTCCCTGAAATTTTCACACGCCCTTTCTCCACCGTAAAACTATCTACCAGCCCATCTTTCAATTGCGGTTTACCGGTAGTTAGCGTCGCCCGGGAAGAATTGATAATTCCGCATCCCTCACAATTTATACCGTTGGGATTGGCAATAATCACATCGGCTTTCTTTCCTGCAACTTCTACATAACCTTTTAACAGGCTGGGATTGGCGGAATTTACTTCGTTTAAAATGACACGCGCTTCACCGCGCGCCAGGTAAGGATTACCGGCAACCAGACCGCCTTGTACGGTTTGACTTGTTTTACGACTATTATTAAGAATGGCGCCTTTCGTATCTACATCAAATTGTGCATATTTGTTGTGAGAAAGTCCTTTAGCATTCGGAGTTTGGATATTAACCTGAGGAAGGCCGTTGGCAGTGGAAAGGACTATAGGCTGTTGGTCGTGAGAGGCCGTTGCGTCTGCCCGGATTTCCAGCGCGGCCTGAACGGGAAATGAAAAACTCACCAATCCCAACATACAAAATAAACTAAAAGCCAGCGGTGTTACTGAAACAAAAACAGGTGAAAAATCGACCGCACTTTTCTGATATCCTTCACCGGTACCTCCCGTTCGTATCGACTTATCCGCACTTCTAGCCAGTTCCGACGTGACAACCAAACGTTGTAAAGTACGGTTAAAAATTACGCGAAATTTATTTTTATTCATGGCATATCCTTGATCGTGAGATGAAAGAATTAAAACGAATAGCCGATATTAAATCCGGTTAATGTGTTAGAGGTTCTGAAACCCTTGGGCTTGCTGATTGGCTTGCCAACAAAAATATCATAATAAAATCCTTTAACGCTTCCGCGCAGGCCTAATACACCGCCCACAAGATGTTTACCAAGCTGTTCTTTCGTTGACCAACCCATAACGCGCCCCGCATCAACACCGGTATAAATCCACTGATTACTGCGGACGATATTCCAGCTTAGATCGTTACGAACAAGCCAGCCTCGATCTCCGGTCAGCGTAAGCTCACCGTCAAAACCGCGCACCGTATAACGTCCGCCGAGGCTAAAACGATCCTGCATAATTAAAGGCGTTTTATTCCATTGCGCCGACCATTCCGTCGAAAAACGAAAATCCTGTCCGCCTAGCTGGAAGGGATGTAGATAACTTAACGATGCTGTCATAATTACCGGTCTAGACGAACCCTCATGCCATAATTCTTCTGCTGCCGGTAAAGCTCCGCGCCCGCCCGTACCACGTTTATAACTGAAACTTAAATCTAAAACCGACTGATTGAAATACTCGCGATGCATAATCCCCGCTTCCCAGCCCGACATGCGACGGCGCTGCACTTCGATTTCCATATCATCAATATAATTTTCGGAATGGCGAGACCACAACGTACCATAAATGCTGATTTTACGCGTGCTGTCGCGATACAATAAATAAGTCAGCGATAATTTGTCCGTTTCACTTTCCCCCGAATAAAGGTAATTTGTGTATGCGCCGAAGATTTCCTGATGATAACGGTGTTGAGTATGTGAAAAACTTAAATTCCAGTAACCAAAGGGAATACTGTAATATACATTCCAGTTTTTACTTGCGCGCCGCCCGGCATCATCACTATGACGTTTAATACTGTGAGTGAAACTGGCATAAAATAAATCATTAGCCGAGAACATATTATCCCAGGATAATGCGACGGAACCTTGCCATTTACCGGTAGATTTCGAACCGCTATCATCTAATCCAAGATTAATTCTAAACGGAAAGGATTGAGCGTAGGTTACGAGCAAATCACTGTCTCCGGCTTCGGCATCGGGAGCGTCACTCGGCTGGATTTCAATATTGGCATCCGCCGTCGGCGAACGTTTTAAGTTCTCAAGGCTTTGTTCGATATCACGTAAATTTAGCAAATCGCCCGAATCAAATGTAAAACTGGTCCAGCTGTGCAAACGGGTAAAACGTGCCGTTTCCCCCACATCGGATACTAAAATATTGCGAATTTTCCCTAAAATCACGATTAATGTCAGTTCGCCACCGGTGAGGTCCTGTTCCGGTACAACAACCCGCGTCGTAACATATCCCCTATCGATAATGCGGTTCTGAATTTGTTTAACAATAGCATTAACTCCTTTGGGACCAATACACAAAGGTAATTTCAAATCTAAATTGCGGACGGTTTTAGTAAGTTCCAGTTGGAATTGAGACGGCTTGTGCCGATTATCAGAAGAATAATCAAGAAGAGAAATTTTATAGATATCGAAGCATGGCTTCTCATTTAAAGGAAATTGATCGATTTTATCCTGGGCTATCTCCAGACGCACATCCGGTTGAGTTTTGAGCTGTTGAGCACGCTGCGCATCTTGCTGACGTTGACGTTGCTGTTGCAAAGCATCAATCTGATTTAAATCGGGAGCCGCAAAGGCAACGAATGAAAAGAGCGCCCCCACAGACATACTCCAAATCTTAATAAATGACCTCATCCTATTTCCTTGCATAATTAAGATAAATCAACTGGCAATATTATATTATTTAATAATGACGGCGAATAGATTCCAATAATAAAGAATATGCAAAATAACGAAAAATGGAATAGTGCGAATAAATAACGGTACAATTAAAAAGGTGATTACCCAAGCAATCACCTTTGAAAATATTGAAATGGATTTCCCCGACGAGGGAAATGAAAAAAGACGGGTTTTAACCACTAATGATTATGTCCGCTGCAGCCGCAACCGCCGTGGCCGTGACCTTCTTTTTTGCCGTGACCGCCGCAGCAGCCTTCGCCTTGGTGGTGATGTTCGTGATCATGATCGTGATGATGACCGTGACCGCCGCAACCACAACCGCCGTGACCGTGTTCATGGTCGTGATGATGACCGTGACCGCCGCAACCGCAGCCGCCGTGACCGTGATCGCCGGAATGAATATGACCGTGCGCGATTTCTTCAGGGGTCGCTTCGCGGGTCGCCACCACTTCGACGGTAAAATGCAATTCCTGACCCGCCAGCATATGATTGCCGTCTACGGTCACTTCCGTTTCCGCTACGTCGGTAATTACCACCGGCAACGGCCCCATGTCGGTATCCGCAATAAAACGCATGCCCACCGCTAATTCGTCCACGCCGACGAAAACGTCTTTCGGCACGCGTTGCACCATGTTTTCATTGTATTCGCCGTAGCCTTCTTCCGGTTTTACCCGAACTTCAAATTTATCGCCGACGTCTTTACCTTCCAACGCATTTTCCAAGCCGATAACCAGATTGTTATGTCCCTGCAAATATTCAAGCGGTTGGTTCGCCGGCGCTTCGTCCACTAATACGCCGTCTTCGGTACGCACTTGGTAAGCAATGCTCACCACCACATTTTTTGCTACTTTCATTTGTGATCCTTATTACAAGTTAAATTGCGCGCTATTGTATCGGATTAATCCCGCGCTGTCATTATCGCCCGACGGTCGCACCTCATTGCAAATCAATCGTGGCGTTCGCCGTCACTTTGATCTGCGTCGTGCCGCTTTCCAACTGAACCGGCGCAGTTGCCGCCTCCATTTTCGCCATCCGCGGTGATGCCGCCAGCATGGTATCGTATTCGAACGGTTCCGCATTCAATTTCGGCAGATTCAGCTGCACTAAACGATAACCTTTCGCTTGCAGACCGGCTTGAATAAATTCGGCTTTGTGACGGAATTTTGCCAGTAGTGCCCGCATCATTTCGTCTTCCAGCTTCTCTTTGGCTTCCGGCGACAGCAACGCCTGAATAGATTCAATGGAAAGCTGGTCGGAAACCTCGTCTACCAGTTGCGACAACGCATAAAAATCTTTGCTTTCCAGCACAAAATCCGCGCGCTCAACCCAACCGTTTTTCTGTCCTTTTTCGTTATAACGCACGGTGGTGTTACGATGATTGCTTTGTATCGTCACTGCCTTTTGCGCCTTGATTTTACTTAATGCCAAGTTGATCTTTTCATCAATGGTTTTATGCAATGGTTTAAGTTCTTTACCTTCTTCCTGTACGAACAAACGCACCTGCAAAATGTCCATCGGCACTTCTTTTTGGACTTCCACGGAAAAGTTGACGCGGTTATTCGGATTCGGTGCGGAAATTTCGGCAGGTTGCGCCGCCAGAGCGAACGGCACCGCCAGTAAAGCTAACACGAATTTTTTCATAAAAAAACTCCTCAAAATCTGACCGCACTTTAAGGCGATGCGGACACAAACCGCATTCGATTATGCGTTTCGTTAAAAGTGCGGTCGAAAAAAAGCCTGTTTTTGCTGATGCGACGGATAAAATCAGCGTTGTTCGTCATCGTCCTCGTATTCTTCGTCATCAAAGAATTCACCGTCTTCGCCGTATTCGTCTTCGTCGGCGTTGGGATCTTCAAAATATGTGCCCCAGCCGTCATAAATGCCGCCGTGTTTTGCCACCAGCGGGACCAATTGCTGCTGTTGCGCATCGATAATTTCCGCTTTCAATTCCACTTCCGCCACAATGTCGAAGCAATAAAGCGGCTTGCCGTTGTCGTCTTCCAGCTCCTCGGCGTCCGACACTTCATAACCGGCTTTGAACGCGTCCACCGCAATTTTTTCCAATTTATCGAAATCATAATGGGCAATGTGGTGTTCGATAATGTAAAGCGCATCGGGATCGCTGCCGTCGTTCAGCAGATTTGCAATGATTTCCCGGGTTTCCGCCTGTAATTCCTGCGGCGTCGCATGGGTCATGTTTCTTTCCTTCTTTAAAAGAAAAAATCTCCTCCCTGCGGAGAAGATTTTTGAATGATTATTTTTTTAACAAATCGCGAATTTCCGCCAGCAATTCTTCCTGGGTCGGACCTTTCGGGGCCTCTTCCGCCGGTTTTTTCAGCTTGTTGATCCCTTTAATCATCAGGAAAATTGCAAAGGCGATGATGATGAAATCGAAAACGTTTTGAATGAACATGCCGTAATTCAACGTTACCGCCGGCGTGTCTCCCGCAGCTTCGGCCAGTACCAGTTTCAGATCTTTGAAATCGACGCCGCCGGTTAAAATCCCCAATACCGGCATAGCGATGTCGCCGACCAATGAGCTAACGATTTTACCGAACGCACCGCCGATGATCACACCGACCGCCATGTCTACTACGTTGCCACGCATGGCAAATTCACGAAACTCTTTGATAAAACTCATAAAGTTGTCCTTAATAGTGAAATAATAAGAGATTGTATTATACTGGAACCATATTCGTTGTATAGCGGTATTTGTTCATTTTTTAGATAAAAAATGCGCTCGGTTGGAACAATCTTTCAATATCCGGCACTATTTTTTTATCACTGACGTACACTACCACATGATCTTCATCCTGCAGCACGACATCTTTTTTAGCGATAATCACGTCGTTCCGACGTAAAATCGCGCCCAGAATTACGCCGTTCGGTAACTTTAATTCCGAGACTTGGCGTCCTACCACGGCGGATGTGGCCTCATCGCCATGAATGACGACTTCCAGCGCTTCCGCCACACCGTGCCGTAAAGTAGCGACATTGGGCGTATCGCCTTTACGCACATGAGCAAGTAAGGCGGAAATCGTGGCTTGTTGCGGCGAAATGGCAATGTCGATAGCGCCGCCCTGAATCAGATTGATATACGCCATGCGTTGAATCAATACCAGCGCTTTTTTGGCGCCGAGCCGTTTCGCCAACAGCGCCGCCATAATATTGGCTTCGTCGTCGCTGGTGAGCGAAATGAAGGCGTCAATATTTTCAATATGCTCTTCAAACAACAGCGACTGATCCGACGCATCACCGTGGAAAACCAAGGTATCGGACAGTTTCTCGGACAGCACCATAGCTTTGGCGGCATCGCGTTCAATCAGTTTCACGATACAACTGTGTTCCAAGCGTTTCGCCACGCTGGCGCCGATATTGCCGCCGCCCACAATCATGACCCGTTTATAAGGTTTTTCCAAGCGCTGTAATTCGGACATCACGGCTTTAATATAAGTGGTTTCGCAAATGAAGGTGACTTCATCGCCGGCTTCGATAATGGTGGAACCCTGCGGACGAATGGTAATATCCTGGCGTAAAATCGACACAATCCGACAATCGATGTGCGGCATATGCTCGCGCAAAGCGGAAATGGCATAACCCACCAACGGCCCGCCATAATAAGCTTTACACACCACCAAACTAATGCGCTGATCGGCGAAATGCGCCACTTGCAGCGCACCGGGATAATCGATTAGCCGCACCACTTCGTCACTCACCAGTTTTTCCGGCGAAATAATGTGATCGATAGGAAAGACTTCCGGCAAAAACAGTTTATCTTTTTCCCGTAAATAATCCCCCTGACGGATACGCGCAATTTTCGTCGGCGTATTGAACAGGGCGTAGCTCACCTGGCACGCCACCATATTCACTTCATCGGAACTGGTGACCGCCACCAGCAAATCCGCATCAGGCGCGCCCGCTTCTCGCAATACCGCAGGAGAAGACGCCAAACCGCGCACCACGCGCAAATCGTGCTTATCCTGCAAATATTCCAGGCGCGCTTCCGCGTTATCCACCAGCGTAATATCGTTATCCTCGCTCACCAGATTTTCGGCCAGCGTCGTGCCCACCTGACCGGCGCCCAGAATAATTATTTTCATAACGATTGTTCCAATTCTGTTGGCTTCATGCCTGATACCACGGCAGCCAATCCGTTTCAAACTTATTTCGTGCGAATTATAACGGAAATTCAAAAAATTAGCGAAAAATCGACCGCACTTTGCGATTTTTCCGAAACCGCTTTATACTTCGGAAAAAGCATAACGGAGCATAAAATGGAATTACATGATATTCGCGAAGACTACAGCAAACGTGAATTATCGGAAAAACACTGTGACGCCGACCCGATTAAACAATTCGAAAAATGGCTCAAAGAAGCGATCCTGGCGAAAGTAAACGAACCTACGGCGATGAACGTCGCCACCGTCGGGGAAAATGGCAAACCGTCCAGTCGTGTGGTATTATTGAAAGAAGTGAATGCGCAAGGCTTTGTTTTCTTTACCAATTATTTAAGCCGAAAAGGTCAATCCCTGGCGGCGAATCCGTTTGCCGCTCTGAATTTCTTCTGGCCGGAACTGGAACGTCAGGTTCGGGTGGAAGGTCACGTGGTGAAATTGGACGAAACCAAATCCGACGAATATTTCGCCAGTCGGCCTTATACCAGCCGCGTCGGCGCCTGGGCAAGCGAACAAAGTACGGTCATTTCCGGTAAAAAAGTATTGTTGGCGAAAGCGGCGCTGATTGCGGCGAAACATCCGTTAACCGTGCCGCGTCCACCGCACTGGGGCGGTTATGTGGTGGCGCCAGATTCCATTGAATTCTGGCAAGGTCGCCCGAGCCGGCTGCACGATCGCATCCGTTATCGTTTGGAAAATCAAATTTGGCTGAAAGAACGACTTTCTCCGTAGGATAAAATATGGAATACAATAAATTACGTCTTGAATGGGACTGCCGTCGCGGTATGCTGGAACTGGATAACGTGATCATGCCTTTTTACCGGCAGCATTTTGATGCGTTGCCCGATCATAAAAAAGCCGTATTTGTACGGCTTTTAGCTTGTTCGGATCTGCAGCTTTTCTCGTGGTTTTTTAACCGCACTTCCGCGCCCGATGCCGAGTTGCAGGCGATGGTGGACGAAATTCATCGGAAATTAAATATCACGTCTTAAGATTTTCTTAAGAATTTTATTGATCCTAAAGGAACTTTTTAGAATCATTTCGCTCTAAGAAAGCAAATAAGCTTCTCTCTTAAATCTTAGGGCTGACAAAGTGGAGTATTATGGCTGAACAGCTAACAGATCAGGCCTTGGTAGAAAGAGTACAGCAAGGCGATAAGAAAGCCTTTAATCTATTGGTTTCCCGTTATCAGAATAAAGTGGCGGGTTTATTAACGCGTTATATTTCGCGTAACGATATTCCGGACGTAGTTCAGGAATCTTTTATTAAAGCGTATCGATCAATAGATTCTTTCCGCGGCGAAAGCGCTTTCTATACATGGCTTTATCGCATTGCGGTGAACACGGCGAAAAACTATTTAACGGCACAAGGCCGCCGCCCTCCGAACGAAGATATTTTGGCGGAAGACGCCGAAAGTTACGACGTCGGCGGTAATTTACGCGGCGTGGATACGCCGGAAAACGAATTATTATCCAATGAATTGCGTAAAGTGGTATTCGATACCATTGAAGGCATGCAAGAAGAACTCAAAACCGCAATTACTCTGCGTGAACTGGAAGGTTTAAGTTATGAGGAAATTGCCGAAATTATGGATTGCCCGGTAGGAACGGTACGTTCGCGTATTTTCCGCGCCAGGGAAATTCTGGAAAACAAGATTAATCCGCTGCTTCAGCGTTAAATGAATAAACTGGGGAAAAATTATGCAAAAAGAGTTACTTTCAGCCTATATGGACGGTGAAAACGTAAGTAACGAGCTTACTGCGGAGTTATGTCGCGATGCCGAACTGCAAAAAAGCTGGGGCAGTTTCCATGCTATCCGTTCCGTTATGCGTGACGAAACCGCCGTATTTTTAGGTGCGGATTTCACGGCAAAAATGGATGCCTTGATTGACGCCGAACCGGCAACGGTTTCCCAACCGACTCCGGAAGAAGCGGAAACCTTACCGTTCATGCAAAAAATCAAAGCGGCGTTTGCGCCGATGATGCAGGTTGCCGTGGCGGCGGGCGTGTGTTTGGTCGCGGTGTTGGGCGTGCAATCATTCAATGCATCGCAAGCGGATAAAACCGAAGATACGCCGGTGTTACAGACATTGCCGTTTAACAACAGCGTGCGTGCGGTAAGTTATAATGCGCCGGAAAAGGACATTGTGACCTCGCAGCAGCTTGAGCAGAAAAACAAGCGTATCGGCGCGTTATTGCAAAACTATGAATTGCAACGCCGCGTCAATGCCGACGGCGTGAACATCAGTCAGCAACAAAAATAATTTTTCCATTTAACGGATTCACCACCTTTCGGGGTGGTGATTTTTTATTTGTCAGATAATGCTATGTTGGAACTTGCGCAAATGTTAAAAACTCTGCAAAAATCGACCGCACTTTTCGCCTGTATATTAGGTTTTGTCCTTGCCGGAACCGCTTGGGCGGCGGACGATCTTTCGCCGCAACAGTTATTGAACGCGATGACACAGGCGGAACGACAATTAAATTATCAGCTTATTTTTGTGCAGAACGACAACGGTAATAATCACGCGTTGCAATATCGTTACAGCCTCAAAGATAACAAAAAATACGCGCAAATGACCACAATGGACGGCGTAAAACGGGATATTATCCAACGAGACGACATGGTGAGCTATTTTAATCCTCACATCGCCCCGTTTACCCTGAAATCCCAATATATCGTGGATAATCTGCCGCCGTTGCTGCAGGCTGATTTCGACAAACTGGCGAAATATTACGATTTTACCGCGCTCGGGCGCAACCGCATAGCGGATCGCATGGTGCAAATGGTGCGAATTAAACCGAAGGATAATTTCCGCTATCATTACGTGGTTTTCATTGACGAAGAAACCCATTTGTTACTGCGCAGCGATTTGTTGGATCAGGACGGCGTATTGCTCGACCAGTTCCTCGTCATTCAGTTTGCCACCAGCGAAACGCCGTTGCCTTTTGTGGAAAGCGTCGAACAACTGCCGTTTCCGCCGTTAATTAGCGATAAACGCAAAGCGGGCAAAACTTCAAACTGGAAGTTGAGCTGGTTACCGCAAGGTTTTCGCCAAATGAATAAGACGGTCACAACGGACGAAGAAGGCAACCTCATTGAAAGTCGTTTTTACAGCGACGGTTTGTTTACTTTCGAAATTTTCGTGTCCGACGGACAACAAAACGAAGCGCAAAACGGCTCGCTGCGACACGGCGCCACCACGATCTACAGCGAAACGGTGAACAACAAAGAGATTACCCTAATCGGGCAACTGCCTCTTGGTACGGCAAAACGTATCGTGCAGGACTTAAAATTTTAAGGAATCGGGATTTATGATGACGGAAACCGCCGTGGTCGTGCGTTACGAAACGGGTAAAGCCACGGTTAAATGCCAGACCAAAAGTGCGTGCGGCAGTTGCGCGGCAAGAAACGCCTGCGGCACGGCGGCACTTGCCGGATTAACCGGAGAGCAGGGCGAATATCTGTTCTCGGTGGAAACCCTTACCCCCGTTAAGCAAGGGCAGCTGGTGGAAATCGGTTTGCCGGAACGCTCGCTGATGGCATCCGCATTCTGGCTTTATGCGGTGCCTTTGCTCACCTTGATTATCACCACTTTCGCCACTGAAATCTGGCTGTCCGACGAATTGATTCGTGCAGTTTTTATCTTCTTTTTAACCGCACTTTCCTTTGCCGCGGTAAAATTATTTACCCGCAAAATACAGAAAAAACCCGCTTTCCAACCGGTTTTATTGCGGGTCATCGGTTAACATTGCGGGCAAAAAACTCGTCAAAAATCGCCCGCACTTTTAAGCGCAACGCTCAAAGTGCGGTCAGAATTTTTTAAGATTTTAAACCGATACGTTGTTTGGCCTCGGCAATGGCTTCCGCCACTCTCGCCGGCGATACGCCGCCTTTGGCGCAACGTTTGTCCAGACAGGATTGTAACGACAAGATTTCGTACACGTCGTCGGACACCGCATCGCTGAACTGACGGAATTCTTCCACCGTTAAATCTTCCAGGCCTTTGTGTACTTTAATGGCATAAACCACGGTTTCGCCCACGATATGGTGAGAATCGCGGAACGGCACCCCCTTCGCCACCAGATAATCCGCTAATTCCGTAGCGTTGGAATAGCCTTTTAACGCCGCTTCGCGCGTGCGTTCCACATTCACTTTGATGTCTTCCAGCACGAACGCCGCCATAGTCAGGCAATCGTGCCAAGTATCAAGAGCGTCAAAAATTCCTTCTTTGTCTTCCTGCATATCTTTGTTATACGCCAACGGCAGCCCTTTCACCGTCGTCAGCATGCCCATCAGCGAGCCGATGACCCGTCCCGCTTTGCCGCGGATTAATTCGCAGGCGTCCGGATTTTTCTTTTGCGGCATAAGTGACGAACCGGATGTCACCCGATCGGACAGCTCCACAAAATCCGCTTCGCCGCTGTTGAAAATAATCATGTCTTCGGCGAAACGCGACAAATGCGCCATACTCAAGGAAGCGGCGGACAGCAATTCAATGATGTGATCACGATCGGATACGCTGTCTAAACTATTACGGGTGGCGTAAGCAAAATCCAGATCCCGCGCCAGCTGTTCGCGATCGATCGGATAGGCCGTGCCGGCTAATGCGCCGCTGCCCAGCGGACAAGCGTTCATGCGCTGATAAGCGTCGCCCAGGCGGGTGTAATCGCGTTCCAGCATTTCCACATACGCCATGCACCAGTGCGCAAAACTAATGGGCTGAGCGCGTTGCAAGTGCGTATAGCCGGGCATGACGGCGTCCTGCGTATTTTCGGCGGTCAGCACCAGCTTTGCCTGCAATTCGCGCACGGATTTTTGTAATTCCAGCACCTGCGCTTTACACCACATTTTGATGTCGAGCGCCACCTGGTCGTTACGGCTGCGACCGGTGTGCAGCTTTTTACCCAGATTGCCGACTCTGTCAATCAGTTTACTTTCCACCCAGCTGTGAATATCTTCCGCGTCATCCTGCAAAATCGACTGCGGATTCGACCGCACTTCGATCAACAATTCGTTCAACGCCGTTTCTAATCGCTGCTGTTCTTCCCGCGTTAAAATATTTACGCTGACCAACGCTTTCGACCAGCCGATGGAACCTTCGATGTCCTGTTCCGCCAGACGATAGTCAAAACGCAGTGAATCGTTAAAATCTTTAAACCGTTTATCCGCCGCCTGTGTAAAGCGACCGCCCCAAAGTGCCATAATTTGTTTCTCTCTTATAACGCAGGCTGGGCTCGCACGGGCCCGCCTTTTTTCAATATTCTATTGGCGGGCGACAAGTTCCCGCCTACACGGTTTATTTAGTTCGGCAGCACCAAATTAGCGCAAGTGCCGTCTTTTGCCAATTGATAAATATTGGATAAAGTCACTTCCGCAATGTTCATCAAGGCCTCTTCCGTTAAAAAAGCTTGATGACCGGTGATCAACACGTTGTGGCAGGCCGATAAACGTCGGAATACGTCATCGACAATAACTTCGTTTGATTTATCTTCAAAAAATAAATCACGTTCGTTTTCATACACATCCATGCCTAATGCGCCGATTTTGCGCTGTTTCAGCGCTTCTATCGCCGCCGGCGTATCGATCAAGGTACCGCGACTGGTGTTGATTATCATCACGCCGTCACGCATTTTACGGAACGCATCGGCATTCAACAGATGATAATTTTCCGGTGTTGCCGGGCAATGCAAAGTAATAATATGGGATTTCGCATATAATTCGTCCAATTCCACATATTTCGCTCCCAATTCTTCCGCCGCCGGATTTTTAAACGGGTCAAACGCCAAAATATTCATGCCGAAACCTTTTAAAATGCGCATCACCGCCACGCCTATTTTACCGGTACCGATTACACCGACGGTACGCCCGTGCATATTAAAGCCGGTCAATCCTTCGAGGGAAAAATTCGCTTCGCGGGTACGTTGATAGGCACGATGAATATGACGATTCAATGTCAACATCAAACCGACGGTATGTTCCGCAACCGCTTCCGGCGAATATGCCGGCACGCGCACTACGCTGATACCCAATTCTTTCGCCGCCTGCAAATCCACATTGTTAAAACCCGCACAGCGCAACGCCACGATTTTCACTCCAAGTACGGCTAATTTCTCCAAAACTTTGCGGCTGCCGTCATCATTCACAAAAATACACACCACATCGCTATGTTCCGCCATTTTTGCGGTACGTTCGCTTAACGCGAAATCAAAGAATTCCAAATCGCAACCGTATTTTACATTTACCAATTCAAAATATTTTCGATCATAATTTTTTGTACTGTAAACGGCTATCTTCATAATCTTTTCCTCTTTTAAAACTAAAATTAAGGATTAATCCTCGTTCCGATGATCTCGCCGGAGAAAAGTGCGGTCAGTTTTTCGGGATATTTCCAGTTGGCGATATCCACGCCGCGATTGAGAATTTTTGCCGCATCCAACGCGGCGTTGACTTTTACAATCATACCATCGGTGATGACTTTATTTTCAATTAATCGTGCAATTTGCGCGGAATTTAATTCGGACAGCAACGTTTTATCCGCATCCAGCACGCCGTCCACATCGGACAGCATCACCAAATCCGCATCAATCAGCGAAGCAATCGCCGTGGCCGCCTGATCCGCATTGACATTCATCAGCACGCCGTTTTCATCTACCGCGATGGAACTGATAATCGGCAAAAATCCGCCGGAAAGCAGATTATCCAGCAAAGCGGGGTTGTGAGCAATCACGTTGGCGACGTGTCCTAATTCCGGATCAAACTGTCTGGCGACGGTTAATTCGCCGTCTCCCAAACATAATCCCACCGGATTTAATTTGAATTTTGCCGCCTGCGCCACCAACGTTTTATTGGCTATTCCCGCCAGAGCGCCGACGATGATGTCGATTTGATCGCTCGGCGTTACGCGCAAACCGTTTTTCTTGCGAACCGGTAAATTCAGCCGTTTCATTAAATCGTCCGCCACACAACCACCGCCGTGAACAATCAGTAAAGTGCGGTCGGAATTTTGCAAATATTT
The DNA here is from genome assembly GCA_963539805.1 of uncultured Actinobacillus sp. GTDB lineage: Bacteria > Pseudomonadota > Gammaproteobacteria > Enterobacterales > Pasteurellaceae > Exercitatus. Next base: position 125,264 of record CAUTMS010000003.1, read on the forward strand.
TGCCAGCGCGGTGAACAGATTTTTCATTGCCGCCGGCGTATCCAGCAATACGCCGCCCAGTTTAATCACTAATGGTCTCATATATTTTTTACTTTCCGTGATGACACGTATTCTCCTGTGCGGAGCGTGCCGGGTTGATGTCGTTATGACGTGCAGCGCACTTCATTGCTTAAATTAAGCCCAAAACCTCATTGAAGCCGTAGCGAATATTGGCACATTGTACCGCTTGCGCCGCCGCGCCTTTCAACAGATTGTCCTCCGCACCGACGATGATGACATGTCCGTTTTTGGCGGCAAAGCCGATGTCGCAATAAGGCGTAAATTCCACCGCTTTAATACTCGGCAAGCCCTGTTCGTATACCCGTACCAGCGGCCGGGCGGCATAACTTTGGCGATAAGCGGCGCGAATTTGTTCGTCCGTGACACCCGCTTTCAGTTTTGCCGTAATGGTCGCCAGAATACCGCGTTTAAAGTTGCCCAAATGCGGGGTAAAAATCACTTCCGTGCCTAAATGGGTGGCAATTTCCGGTTGGTGACGGTGGTTAAACACGCCGTAAGCGTTCAGGCTGACTTCGCAGAAGCTGGAGGTCAGACTGGCTTTACGTCCTGCGCCGCTTACGCCGCTGACCGCATTAATCACCGGCAATTGGTTGAGATCCAGTAAATCGTTTTCAATCAACGGTTTAAGACTTAGCTGAGAAACCGTCGGATAACAACCCGCCACCGCCACTAAATCCGTTTGTGCGATTTTTTCGTAATTCCATTCTGCCAAACCATACACCGCTTTTTCGAGTAATTCGGGATATTGATGGGTGAAACCGTAATATTCCGTATAAAAATTTACGTTGTTTACCCGGAATGCGCCGGAAAGATCGAACGCTTTACAACCGTTTTTCAGGAAAATCGGGACCAAATTATGGCTGACTTCATGAGCGGTGCCAAAAAACGCCAAATCCGCATTCTGCGCGATTTCGGTTAAATCTTCCGGCAACGGCTGTAGCGGCAAATCGCAAATCGTACGAAGCTGAGGATACAGTGCCGAAACGGGTTTATCGGCGTCCTGACTGTTGGTTGAAACATACAAACCGGTGAGTTCGAATTCAGGGTGACGGATTAAGATTTTCGCTAATTCCGCGCCGGTATAACCGCTTGCACCGACAACGATTGCTTTTTGTGCCATGATCAATCCTGTATTATAATGTGTAAAAATGCTTTTCAGTGATTAATTATGCTATTATTCTGCATAAATATTTAAAAATCAACCTTTAATTTAAGGCAAACGCAATGAAATCACATCCTCAATTTCTCGACATGTATTCGCAGTTGATCGCCATTCCGACCATCAGCGACATCGACAAAAACAACGATATTTCCAACCGCACTTTAATCGAATTGCTGGCGAACTGGTTGTCGGATTTAGGCTTTAAAACCGATATTTTACCGGTAGAAGGCAGTAACGATAAATACAACCTGCTTGCCACCTACGGTGAGGGCGAAGGCGGTTTGTTGCTGGCGGGACATACGGACACCGTGCCGTTTGATCAGGATCGCTGGACGTTCAATCCTTTCAAACTGACCGAACAAAACGGCAAATTTTACGGCCTGGGGACGGCGGATATGAAAGGCTTCTTTGCGTTTGTACTGGACGCCGTGCAGCAAATCGATTTAACCGGCCTCACCAAACCGCTACGTATTCTTGCCACCGCCGACGAAGAAACCACGATGCTGGGCACCCGCACGTTTATCAAACACACCCGTATTCGTCCGGATTGCGCTATTATCGGCGAGCCCACATCGCTGCGTCCCGTTCGCGCCCACAAGGGACACATCGGCAAAGGCCTGCGGATTGTGGGAAAATCCGGGCATTCCAGCGATCCGTCCAAAGGCGTTAACGCTATCGAACTCATGCATGAAGCCACCGGCTATTTACTGCAAATGCGTAATGAGCTGCGGGAAAAATATCATCACGCCGCTTTCGATATTCCTTATCCGACCATGAATCTCGGCGCTATTCACGGCGGCGATGCGGTAAATCGTATTTGCGGTTGCTGCGAATTGCATTTCGACATTCGCCCGTTGCCGAATATGCGACTGGAAGATTTAGACGAAATGCTGCGGGAAAAACTGGCGCCGATGTTCGCTCAATACGGCGACCGCCTTTCCATCCGCAATCTGCACGAAGCGACCCCCGGCTACGAATGCGAACATTCCGCTCAAGTGGTGCAAGTGGTGGAAAAGCTGCTGGGCGAAAAATGCGAAGTGGTGAATTACTGCACCGAAGCGCCGTTTATTCAGGAACTTTGCCCGACGCTGGTTTTGGGCCCCGGCTCCATCGAACAGGCACACCAGCCCGACGAATTTTTATCCGCCGAATTCATTCAGCCGACCAGAGACTTGCTGACCAAATTAATTCGACATTTTTGTTGACGTCAAAGTGCGGTCGAAAAAAGCGTCGTTTTTTGAACATGGCTTTTGCCAGTATCCCAAAGGAACGAGCAAATCTTTCAAAAACGGCGAATAAAAAAATTAAAGAAATTTTGACCGCACTTTACTTCAAAAACCTGCCTTTCGCATAAAGCGCGGTCTACTTTCAATGTTTGCCGTTCAAATATTCATTTAAATCTTTTTAAAAGGAAGATATTTTTGATTTACCGAAAATAAATTAGATGACATCTATATTTCAAACCGTTTTACTGGATAGCATTCAAACCTGAATTACCCTTGATTTTGCCCCAAAAACACCGATTCAACAATTAGAGAAAACAAGGGTTTTGATAAAACAATGCAAAATTAACTTTAAATTTTAGTTAAAAAACCATTCTTCATTTAATAATAATGAATATTTTTTAAAATAAATTTAATTTTATAAGTTTTTTTTCATTTTTTTGCGCCAATCGCCAAGAAATCGTTTGCTTTTCAATTTTGTTCTGTTGCATATTAAAGGGCGAGTCGCTAAAACGACGTCATATTATCATAACAAGCATTCAACATAAGGATTTCATCATGTCAAACTCGGTAGCATCATTAGAAGAATTTTTAGCTTTAGTGGCAAAACGCGACGGCAACCAGCCGGAGTTTTTACAGGCTGTACGCGAAGTGTTCACGTCCATCTGGCCGTTCCTGGAGAAAAATCCGCAATACCGCTCACAAGCATTATTGGAACGTTTGGTGGAACCGGAACGCGCTATCCAATTCCGTGTCGCCTGGACTGACGACAAAGGTCAGACGCAAGTTAACCGCGCATTCCGCGTCCAATTCAACAGCGCAATCGGCCCGTTCAAAGGCGGCATGCGTTTTCACCCGTCCGTTAACCTGTCTATTTTAAAATTCTTAGGCTTCGAACAAATCTTCAAAAACGCGTTAACCACATTGCCGATGGGCGGTGGTAAAGGCGGCTCCGACTTCGATCCGAAAGGCAAATCCGACGGTGAAGTAATGCGTTTCTGCCAAGCGTTAATTGCCGAATTATATCGTCACGTGGGTCCGGATACGGACGTGCCGGCGGGCGACATTGGTGTGGGCGGTCGTGAAGTGGGCTATCTTGCCGGTTATATGAAAAAATTATCCAACCAGGCGGCATGCGTGTTCACCGGCCGCGGTCTGTCTTTCGGCGGCAGCCTGATTCGTCCGGAAGCCACGGGTTACGGCTTGGTTTATTTCGCCCAAGCGATGTTGGCGGAAAAAGGTCGTTCCTTCGAAGGCAAAACCGTGATCGTATCCGGTTCCGGTAACGTGGCGCAATACGCTATCGAAAAAGCCCTTCAACTAGGCGCGAAAGTGGTAACCTGCTCCGACAGTTCCGGTTACGTTTACGACGAAGCGGGCTTCACCGCAGAAAAATTAGCGGCCTTATTGGAAATCAAAAACGTTCAGCGCGGTCGTGTGAAAGATTATGCGGAAAAATTCGGTTTGAAATATGTTGCCGGCGAAAAACCGTGGAGCGTAAAAGCCGACATCGCATTACCTTGCGCAACGCAGAACGAATTAGACTTGGATGCGGCCAAAACCTTAATTGCGAACGGGGTAGAATTGGTGGCGGAAGGGGCGAACATGCCGACCACCATCGAAGCGACCGAAGCGTTCCAGCAAGCGGGCGTGCTGTTCGGGCCGGGTAAAGCGGCGAATGCGGGCGGCGTAGCGACTTCCGGTTTGGAAATGGCGCAAGGTTCGCAACGCGAATACTGGACGGCGGAAGTGGTTGACCAAAAATTGCACGACATTATGTTGAACATTCACGCCAACTGTAAAAAATACGGTTCCGACGAAAAAGGCAACATCAATTATGTTGTCGGCGCGAACATCGCCGGTTTCGTCAAAGTGGCCGACGCCATGCTGGCTCAAGGCGTTTATTAATCAACGTTCGACCGCACTTCAGCAATAAAGTGCGGTCGAAATTTCTCTTGTTTTTTCATTCGTTATCATTAAAAGAATTATTCTTCCTTGAGCGCAGAAAAATAAAAGCAACGTGTAAAAAACGTTGCTTTTTTCTCCCGCACTTTTGTCTCGATTATCCTTATTTATCCAATGCCATGGAAAGCAAAGTAAACGGATGCAAACAAGTCAGGTTGCTCGACATATCGATTTGCCATTTACAGGTTTGACATTCGGAAATCACGTAATCCGCGCCGCTTTCGTTAATAGCGTCGAATAAGGATTTACCGATGGCCTGCGATTTTTCGTAATTTTCCGCTTTGAAACCGTAAGTCCCCGCAATACCGCAACATTGCGACGGCAGCATAATGATTTCCAATCCCGGAATCCGACGCAACACTTCCAGCGTATAAGGCGCCCAACCCGCTTTTTCCACATGGCAGGCGGTGTGATACGCCACTTTCAGATTTAGCGGTTTTAACGGCAGTTTTTTGCCCTGTTGTAATAATTTATACAGATAAACCGTCGCCAAATGAATATGCGGACGCACTTTTGCGTTGTCTATGCCCAACACATGATGATATTCCTCGCGCAGATTCAGGGTACAACTCGACGCTTCGCCAATCACATCCAGCCCGTTTTCGTCCACCATTTTGCCGATATAATCGGTGTTAAACTGCGCAATTTTCTTCGCCCGTTCAGGGAAGCTGTTCACCATTAACGGAAGTCCGCAACATTTTTCTTTTTCCAGCAACACCACGCCGATATCTAAGGCGTTGAACACCTCAATCACTTCTTTACCCAATTGCGGATTGTTGTAATTCACATAACAGCCGTGATAATAGGCGATTTTATTTTCGTATTTCGCCTGTTGTGCCGCCATTTTTTTCAAATAGAAGTTGCGGAACGTACCAAAAGCATATTTCGGTAAGGTGCGATGTTTGCTGACGCCGATGGTTTTTTCCAGCAGGAATTTGGTGGCGTTCAAACCGGTGATGGTATTCACAATCGGTGCCAACGGCGTATTAAGCGAACCCATAATGTCGGTGTTGCTCAGAATCGCGTCGCGCAGTTTATGCACTAACGGTTTATGCTGACGATCCAAATATTTGTTACGGGCGCGTACGATAATATCGCCGATTTTCACATCCGACGGGCAGGCCACTTCGCAACGTTTACAATTCAGGCAATATTTCAGCGCTTCATCATAGAAATCCGCACTTTTCAGACGCAGACGTTCGCCGTCCGGCCCGGACTGTTTCGGGCCCGGATAAAGCGGATTTACTTTCGTCACCGGACAAACCGCCGTACAAGCGGTACATTTCAAGCATTGTTCGAAAGATTCGTCGGCATGAGTATGTTGCGTTACGGGTGATTCGAATTCTTTTTGCGCTTTGGCAATGAGTTCCTGAATATTCATATTAGCCCCCGATTTTTTCTGCAATTTTATCCGCCACGGTTAACGCCGTCACCACCGCGACACCCGAACCGCAACCCAGTTCAATGCCGTTGAAACCGCCGATGACCGCACCCGTCGCATATAAATTATCAAAAAACCGACCGCACTTTTGCACCCGACAATCCGCGTTAATCACCACGCCGGCGGATTGATAAGGTTGCGGCGCGGAGAAACGTTTGGTCGTCCAAGTAAAGTGATTGGCCGGATCGAATTGCTCGGATTGTATAATATCCGCACCGAATACCGGTTCGTAAATTTTTTCGAATTCCGCCACCAAGCCGTTGCTGAAGAAACTGCCGGACGCCAATACGTAATTATCCGCCGTCAAAGGCTCGTCTTCGTGCATCTGGGTAAACAGTTTGGTTACGCGATTGCCTTCAGATTCGGCCTGTAGCGCTCGGTCGCCGTTCATCATCACACCGCCTAACCGCTCGAAATGCTGACGTAAAATTTTATGTTGACGACCGCCTAATAATGACGGCGGCAAAGTCGGCAGTTCGAATAAAGTAAAATCCGTCGCCGCCTGCAATTCGTTGAAGAACGCCTGGCTGTTTTGCCCGAAACAGGCCGGCAAAAATACGGCGTCCGCACCGTTTGCCACCTGGCGGATTTCGTTCACCAAAGACGCCAAATTCACTTTTTGCTCCAGGGTTTGCGCAATGTGCACACTGCGGAACTCGCGGGATTGTTGGCGCAAGAAATCCAATTCCGGAATCTCCAGGAAGCCGGTTTTAATGTCGCAATGAGCGAATTGCGCCTGTAATTTCAGGTTGTCCGCCAATAATTGCGGTTGAAAATCATGATAGCCTTCGATGCCCAAAATCACGATATGACGATAAGGAAAAGGCTCATCCTGTTGCACGGTCGGGACGCTATTCGGGGAAAGCCAGGTACGGCGCAAACCGCCAAGCGGCGTGACGCGCGCGTGATTTTGTTCAAGACCGCCCACTAATCCTAAATTTAATTTAGCCGCCAGTTGCTCGAACTGTTTGGCTTTTGCCAATACGCGTTCGGCGCCCAATTTGGCGTAAGGATGCGCCGGCAATTGTTCGGCCAGATTGGCTAAAGTGCGGTCAATTTTTTGCACGTTTTCTCCGTTTGGCAAACGCCCCAATAAATCCATCGAACCTGTGGAAAAGTCAATCGCCGCCTGCCCGTTATTCACAATCGCACAATGTTTACCCTGTTCCTGCAGCGCAATACCGCAGGTTAATCCCGCCAATCCGCCGCCGATAATCACCACATCAAAATTCATTATTATTCACTCCTTCCACAGCCTGCGGTTGCACATCATTCAACCCTAATAAACTGTAATAAATCCAGCTGGTAAATTCCGATTCACGCATGGCTTCGCCCCAGGCGATAGGTTGAATGCCCTTCCAGCGTTCTTCCATAAACGAGGCAAGTTGCAAAGTGGACTGACGCGGTGTCGCCACATCGAAACGCGCCATGAGTCCCGCCGCCCGGCAAGCGCATAATTCCGCCTGACAGGTGCCCATTCCCACGCGGGTACGACGGCGCAAATCCACCAGGTTATTAATATTTAAGTTATCCACAGCATAACGAACTTCTCCGGCGGTCACCGCTTCGCATTCGCACACTAAAGAACGGTCCAAACGCTCGTTTTCGAGCATCGGTTTAGCGCGGGTACCGTGCCGGTAGACGGCGGAACTGCTGATGGTTTTCGGAATGTTGATGATTTTTTTGTTGATTTCATCGCGGGATTCTTCCGAACCCGGTAAAGTGCGGTCGGCTGTTTCGCATTTTTTATTGACATTGAGTTTTTGACACACTAAATCCGTCGCCCATTCCGCCATCAGGCGATAAGTCATCAGTTTACCGCCGGTGATAGTAATGAATCCTTCCAAGCTGTCACGTTTAGCGTGATCAAGCAGCACAATACCGCGACTGACATTACGACCGGACGGATCGTCATCGGTCGCCACCAGCGGGCGCACGCCGGCATAGGCGCGAAGCACGCGAGTGTAGCGCAGGCTCGGTGCCAGTTTTTCGCCTTCGCGGAATAAAATATCCACTTCTTCCGGCGTAACTTCCATGTTATCGATTTGATCATAAGGAATGCGGCTGGATGTGGTACCGATAACACAAATGGTGTCTCCCGGCACTAAAATATCGGCATCCGCCGGTTTACGACAACGGTTGATCACCAATTTATTAATGCGGTGTCCCATGACCAGTAACGCCCCTTTTGCCGGGAACATGCGAATTTTCAAATCGGCATATTCTGCAATGCCTTGTCCCCAGATTCCGCCGGCATTCACCACGATCGGGGCGAAAAATTGGCGTTTCACTGCATTTTTGTGATCGTATACGTTAACGCCGATGACTTTATCGCCTTCGCGGATCAGGCCGATCACTTCACAATAAGTGTAAATCTGTGCGCCGTGCTCGGTGGCGTCAATCATATTGGCGGCGGTTAAACGGAAAGGATCGACGGAACCGTCCGGCACGACCACGGCGCCCAGCAATTCGGGATTCACCGACGGCTCCATGTAGCGCGCTAAAGCGGGATCAATGGCGACCGCTTCAATGCCCGACGCAGTACAAGCGTCAATAAAGGTTTTCTGATAATTCAAATCGTCTTCAGGCAATGTGATGAAAAGACCTTTAGTGTCGTCCACGCAATGACGGGCGATGTTTTTTAGGATGAGATTTTCTTTGATACATTCTTCCGCGGATTCCCGATCGTTCACGGCATAACGTCCGCCGCTGTGCAGTAAACCGTGATTGCGTCCGGTCGCCCCAGTGGCAATATCTCGCCGCTCCAACAGCACGCATTTCAATCCGCGTAATGCGCAGTCGCGTGCAATCCCTGCACCGGTCGCGCCGCCACCGATAATAATCACATCCGTACTGACGGGTGAGAAATCACCCGCGTTTTTATAAAGAGACGACATTGTCATAAAATGCCCCACAAAGAAAAGAAATAGAAAATATAGGTATATATTAGTAGAAATGCGCGTTTTAGAACAGCAAAATGAGCGAAAAAGAATTTATTTTGTGAAGCGGATCACAAATTTTCGCAAAAAAGGGCAAAATCGCCCTTTTATCAGATGAGACGTCAGTTAGAAAGCGGGGCTGAAAACCTGCACGATAGGTTCGGATTGGCAGCATTCCAGAAAAATCGGAAAGGCTTTTTTAATATGGGCCGTCGCCAAATGCGTATCTAAATCCGCCTGACTTTCCCAACGTTCTACAAAAACGAACAAATTGGCGTTTTCGTTATTGCGCTGTAATTCATAAGACAGCACGCCTTTGTCTTTCACAGTATGTTCCGTCAGCTCGCGGCATGCGGCTAAAAAATCTTTCACCTTTTCGGTTTTCACCTGAAAAGTGGCAAGAACGGTAATCGACATATTTTCCTCCTATAAGAAAAATCCGACCACAAAAGTGCGGTCGGATTTTATTACGTTTTTTTCGCGTTACTAATTACATTGCCTGAGTGAATGTACGGGTAATCACGTCTTGTTGCTGTTCGCGGGTTAATGAGTTAAAACGAACGGCATAACCTGAAACGCGAATGGTCAATTGCGGATATTTTTCAGGGTGATCGATAGCATCTAACAATGTTTCGCGATTCAATACGTTCACATTCAAGTGCTGACCGCCTTCCACCGTCGCTTCGTGGTGGAAGTAACCGTCCAATAAACCGGCCAGGTTACGTTTTTGTGCGTCGCTGTCTTTACCTAACGCATTCGGCACGATTGAGAAGGTATATGAAATACCGTCTTTCGCGTAAGCAAACGGCAGTTTAGCCACAGAGGTTAATGACGCTACCGCACCTTTTTGGTCACGACCGTGCATCGGGTTGGCACCCGGTCCGAACGGAGCGCCCGCACGACGACCGTCCGGCGTATTACCGGTTTTCTTACCGTATACCACGTTGGATGTGATAGTCAGGATAGATTGTGTCGGTGTCGCGTTACGGTAAGTTTTGTGTTTTTGAACTTTCTTCATGAAACGTTCAACCAAATCAACCGCTAAGTCATCAACGCGCGGATCGTTGTTACCGAATTGCGGATATTCGCCTTCGATTTCGAAGTCAATCGCCACATTTGAAGCAACCACATTGCCGTCTTTATCTTTGATGTCGCCGCGAATCGGTTTCACTTTCGCATATTTGATTGCGGATAAGGAGTCCGCCGCCACGGAAAGACCGGCGATACCGCAAGCCATAGTACGGAATACGTCGCGATCGTGGAACGCCATCAATGCCGCTTCATAAGCATATTTATCGTGCATGAAGTGAATGATGTTCAATGCGGTAACGTACTGCGTCGCCAACCAGTCCATGAAACTGTCCATACGTTCGATTACGGTATCGAAATTCAATACTTCGTCGGTAATCGGCGCAGTTTTAGGACCGACTTGCATACCGTTTTTCTCATCGATACCGCCGTTGATTGCGTATAACATTGTTTTCGCCAAGTTTGCGCGGGCACCGAAGAACTGCATTTGTTTACCCACCACCATCGGCGATACGCAACATGCGATGGCATAGTCGTCGTTGTTAAAGTCCGGACGCATTAAATCGTCGTTTTCGTATTGTACGGACGAGGTGTCGATAGATACTTTCGCACAGAAACGTTTGAACGCTTCAGGCAATTGTTCGGACCAAAGAATGGTTAAGTTCGGTTCCGGAGAAGTACCCATGGTGTATAAAGTGTGTAACACGCGGAAGCTGTTTTTAGTCACTAACGGACGACCGTCTAAGCCCATCCCAGCGATAGTTTCGGTTGCCCACATCGGGTCGCCTGAGAATAATTGATCATATTCAGGCGTACGTAAGAAACGAACCATACGTAATTTCATCACTAAGTGGTCCATTAATTCCTGGGCCTCTTGTTCCGTGATTAAACCGCGTTTTAAATCGCGTTCGATATAAATATCCAGGAAGGTTGAAGTACGACCGAATGACATTGCCGCACCGTTTTGTGATTTAACCGCCGCCAGATACGCAAAATATGTCCATTGGATAGCTTCTTTTGCATTCATTGCAGGACCGGAAATATCATAACCGTAAGACGCCGCCATTTCTTTAATTTTGCCTAACGCACGGTGTTGCTCGGCAATTTCTTCGCGTAATTGAATGGTTGCCTGAATATCTTCGCCCGCTTCCAAACGCGGTTGGAGTGAATCAAATTGGGCTTTTTTATCCTTCATTAAATAATCGATACCGTATACGGCTAAACGACGATAGTCACCGATAATACGACCGCGACCGTAGGCATCCGGCAAACCGGTTAACACGCCTGATTTACGGCAACGTAAAATGTCCGGCGTATAAACGTCGAATACGCCTTGGTTATGGGTTTTACGGTATTCGGTAAAAATGAATTCAACTTTCGGATCCAAAGTACGACCGTAAACCTGACAAGAACCTTTGATCATTTTAATCCCGCCGAACGGCATGATTGCGCGTTTTAACGGCGCATCGGTTTGTAAACCGACGATTTTTTCCAAATCTTTGTTGATATAACCGGGTTTGTGAGAAGTGATGGTTGACGGCGTGTGCTCATCAAAGTCTAACGGTGCGTGAGTTTTGTTTTCGATTTTGATGCCTTCCATCACAGCGTTCCACAATTCAGTGGTCGCCGGAGTCGCATCGGCAAGGAATGACTCGTCACCTTCATACGGAGTATAGTTTTTTTGGATGAAGTCACGTAAATTTACGCCTTCTTGCCATTCACCGGGAACAAATCCTTCCCATGCTTTTTGTTGAGCTTCAGTTAATTGAGCCATTGTAATACTTCCTTTTTTAGTATTGATAATGAAATCCTGTAAGTGCGGTCAAAAATTACCGCGTTTTCGCACTTACCCCAAACTTTAGTGAGCATGCGGTTTATTGGTGTACCACTGCAATAACGCCACACAAATTCCGCCGCCCGCCAGGTTACCTAATGTCACCGGAATTAAATTCTTCACAATAAAATGATAGACATCCAAATCCGCAAATTGTTCAGGATTTAACCCGATCGCCTGCCAGAAATCAGGCGTACTGAAATGAGCCGTAATGATGCCCATCGGAATCATAAACATATTCGCCACGCTGTGCTCGAACCCTGACGCCACGAATAAACCGATCGGTAAAATCTGAATAAACGCCTTATCCGTTAAGGTTTTACCGGCATAGGTCATCCACACCGCCAGACACACCATAATGTTACACAAAACGCCCAGCGCAAAGGCTTCGGACCAAGTATGGTGAATTTTATGCTGCGCCGTGGTTAAAATCGTTAAACCCCATTGACCGTTTGCCGCCATGGTTTGACCGCCCATCCAAATTAAGCCGACAATACACAAACCGCCGACGAAATTCCCACAATACACCACGATCCAGTTTCGCACCATTTGAAAGGTGCTAATCCGGTTATTGGCGCGGGCAACGGTGGTCATCGTGGATGAAGTAAACAGTTCGCAACCGCACACCACAACCATAATAACGCCTAATGAGAACACCAAGCCGCCCACCAATTTTGTCAATCCCCAGGGTGCGCCAGCAGAACCGGTTTGGGTGGTGGTATAAAATACGAACGCAAGTGCAATAAAAGCACCGGCGGAAATAGCGGAAAGAAAAGAATAGAATTGATTTTTCGTCGCTTTATAAGCACCGACGTCTTCGCCGATTTGCGCCATTTGAGCCGGGGTCGCCGCCACCGTTGACAAATTTTCTTCGGTTTTCACAGAGATACCTTATTCTAGTTATTTTAAATTATTCTACTGAATTTATCCGACAGTCACAAATTAAAAAATTTTTGAAATCTTATAAATTTTTTTAATTATAGAGCATCGGATCAATAAATTAAAAAGGATTTAATCACTAAAAACCAGAAACTTGAGCTTGATCAAAATCTTCCTGATCAAAATTGCGTTTTCGCTCAATTTCTGATAAAAAGTGCGGTCAATCACCGCTGATTTTTAAACGAAATCAACCCGATAAAAAAGGAGCAATCTCATGGCGGAAGAAACCATTTTCAGTAAAATTATTCGCAAAGAAATTCCGGCGGATATCGTTTACCAGGACGAGCTCGTCACTGCATTCCGCGATATCGCGCCGCAAGCCAAAACTCACGTGTTAATCATTCCTAACAAGCTGATCCCGACCGTTAATGACGCCACCGCCGAAGATGAAGCGATGCTCGGCCGTTTATTTACCGCGGCGGCAAAAATTGCCGAAACGGAAGGCATAGCAAAAGACGGTTACCGTTTAATCGTCAACTGCAATAAGCACGGCGGGCAGGAAGTGTTCCACATTCATATGCATTTGGTCGGCGGCGAACCCTTAGGAAAAATGCTGGCGAAATCATGATGAAAAAAACGTTGCTTTTTTTGACCGCACTTTTGCTGACGGCCTGTTCCGCCCGACCGAATTTAGTGCACACGCACGACCCGATTTTAAATATCACCGCCGGGCTTAATCCGTCCATTGAGGCAAGCGTCAGCAATAATTCGGCCTGGGTGAAAAATAAAACCGATGCGCCGCTGGCCGTGCGTTACGATATTTTCTGGTATGCGGAAAACGGCGTCACCCAACCCGTCAGCGCCACGCAGGAAGCTTACAGCGGGAGTTTGTTGCTGAATCCGCAACAAAAATACGCCCTGCCGTTGCAAAAACCGACGCCGGAAAGCGTGAATTACCGTCTTTATTTACGAAACTGATATGTCCACGTTACTTATCGATCTGAAAGATCAAACTTTGCACCAGGAAGAAGTCGAACGGCTTGAACATCCGTTGGTTGCCGGATTGATTCTGTTTACCCGAAATTTTTACGATCGCGAACAAATTCAAGCGTTAATCAAAGACATCCGCCGGCGGGTTAAAAAACCGCTGCTTATCACGGTGGATCAGGAAGGCGGACGGGTACAACGCTTCCGTGAAGGGTTCACCAAACTGCCCGCCATGCAAGCTTTCGCGGCCTTGATTCGGGAGCCGGCGCTGCAACTCGCCGCAGCGAAAGAAGCCGGCTGGCAAATGGCGGCGGAAATGGCGGCGTTGGACATTGATCTCAGCTTTGCGCCGGTATTGGACTTGGGACACCAATGCAAAGCCATCGGCGATCGCAGTTTCTGCGACGATGCGGAATCCGCCGTTTCTTTGGCAACCGCCTTTATCGACGGCATGCACGCCGCCGGCATGGCAAGCACCGGTAAACATTTTCCCGGACACGGACAGGTTTTAGCGGACAGCCACTTGGAAACGCCTTTTGACAATCGCCCGCGCGCCGTCATTTTCGAACGGGATATTCAACCGTTCCGGCAACTCATCGCTCAAAACAAATTAGATGCGGTTATGCCGGCGCACGTTATTTACACCGATTGCGACGATCAGCCCGCCAGCGGTTCAAAATACTGGTTACAGGACGTCTTACGTCAAAAACTGGGCTTCAAGGGTGCCATTTTTTCCGACGATCTCGGTATGAAAGGCGCCGGTTTCATGGGCGATTTTGTCGCCCGCAGCGAAAAAGCCCTCAACGCCGGTTGTGATTTGCTGTTACTGTGCAACGAACCCGACGGCGTCGTACAAGTGCTGGATAAGCTAAAACTTAACGAAACCCGACCGCACTTCGAAGCCCGCCGGCAACGGTTAAATTCGCTGTTTAAGAAAAAATCTTTCAACTGGAATGAGTTAACTCAAACCGAAAGATGGCTGGAAAATGCGAAGAAATTGACCGCACTTCAGGAACGGTGGCAATCAAGTTGATTTCTTACTTTCTTTGCTTCGCCAAAGGCTCCATATTTTTCTTTGCTTGCACAAAGAAAAGTATGCAAAAGAAAGTGAACCCCGACTTCGGTGCTTTTCTTCGCTTGGTTGAAATTTTCTTTACGAAAAATAAGTAAACTCGCTACGCTCAAACAAACTTATTTTTCTAAAAATTTCAAGTCGCTCAGGCACCTCAGACGGGGCCCCATTGGAGTTTTACAATAAAAAGTGCGGTCAAATTTTTGAACGTTTTTTACAATTAATAAAAAACTATAAATTTAGATGAACAAGCGGTTCCCCTTTTTGCCATCTGAAAACGATGAAATTTGTGGAAAATCTTGTTTGTCTGAGCGCGTAAGTTAACAAGATTTTCGTGAAGCAAATTTCACTATTTTCAGGAAACAAGGCAAAACGAACGCCTTTCTTTGGCGAGACAAAGAAAAGCAGAAATGACAGAATTCAATCTCAATAACCAAATTACCCAAATGATCACCTGCCCCCACTACCAAACCCGAACCTGCACCTCCTGCCAATGGCTTGAAACGCCGTACGACGCCCAATTAACGCGAAAACAAATCCATCTGAAACAACAAATTTCGGCATTGGATCAATCTCAACTTGAATGGACGGCGCCGTTTCGGTCGGCGCAATCCGGCTTTCGCAATAAAGCCAAAATGGTGGTGAGCGGTGCGGTGGAACGACCGGTTTTGGGGATTATCAATGAACAAAACCAAGCGACGGATTTAACGGATTGCCCGCTTTATCCCGCCCGGTTTTCCGACATTTTTTCCGTGCTGAAGGATTTTATCGGGCGGGCCGGGTTAGTGCCTTATAACATTGCCAAACAAAAAGGCGAGCTGAAATATATTTTGCTGACGGAAAGTCGCGTCAGTCAAAAACTGATGTTACGCTTCGTGTTGCGATCTGAAGCGAAATTGCGGTTAATACAACGAGAACTGGCGGGATTATTAACAAAATTACCCGATTTAACCGTGGTTACGGCGAACATTCAACCGCAACACGCGGCGATTCTGGAAGGCGAAAAAGAGATTTTTCTCACCGAACAGCAGGTGCTGGAAGAACGATTCAACGGCATTTCGCTGTTTATCCGCCCGCAAGGCTTTTTCCAAACCAATCCCGCCGTCGCCGAAGGCTTATACGCCACGGCGCAGAATTGGGTAAAAAATTTACCGGTGAATCGGCTGTGGGATTTGTTCTGCGGCGTGGGCGGATTCGGTTTACACTGCGCCGCGGCGGTGCGGGCGAACAATCCCGACGTGGCGCTGACAGGTATTGAAATTTCGCCTTCCGCCGTTTATTCCGCCACCTTATCGGCACAAAAGTGCGGGCTGAAAAATGTCCGTTTTCAATCCCTCGACGCCGCCAATTTCGCGTTGAATCAGGATGACGGCAAACCGGATTTAGTCATCGTCAACCCGCCCCGTCGCGGTATCGGCAAGCCGCTGGCGGAATTTCTCAACAATCTGCGTCCGCAATTTCTGCTTTATTCCAGCTGCAACGCCGTCACTATGGGAAAGGATTTGCAATCTCTCACCCATTACCAAATGCGGAAAATCCGGCTGTTCGACATGTTCCCGCACACCGCGCATTATGAAGTGCTGACATTGTTAACGCTGAAATAACGCACTTCAAGTGCGGGAAAAAAACGCATCGTTTTTTCACCGCACTTTTTCTTCAATCCGATGTTTTCTCCAGTAGAAAATCAATCAATGCCCGCACGCGGCCGGCTTTCTGGCTGTGTTGCATATAAAATAAAAACAGCTCGGGATATTGCGTCCAGTGTTTCTCCAGCACGGGAATAAATTTCTCGCGATCGTGCAGCGTGTTAACCACCGGCTCGAACAACTGTCCCAACGCCACGCCCTGCCGCACGGAATCCAGCTCGACCATCACATTATTGGTCACAATAGCGTGCGGCACGTCCACCGAAATTTCTTTGCCGTTCTGATTTAAGGCCAGCGGATAGATACGGTTTGCCGTAACAAAACGATAACCCAACAGTTTATGACGGCTTAAATCCTGTAATGTTTCCGGCTTTCCGTATTTCCGAATATAGTTTTCCGACGCATAAAGCCCTAACCGTACCGGATCGCGCAATTTTTTGGCGACAACATTTTGTTCCAGCCTGTCGCCGAAACGAATGCCCAAATCAAATCCTTGCTTCAGAATATCCACAATGCCGTCATTAACGGAAATTTCCAGCTGAATATCGGGATAACGCTCGCAAAATTCGGCAAAATACGGTTTGACAACCAATAAATACGCAATCGAAGAGGTCGTCACCCGTACCAAACCGGAAGGCTTCAGGGTTAAATCGCGAACGGATTCCATTGCCGAATCCAGCCCTTGGATCATATCCCGGGTGGAATCGAACAACCGTTTCCCCGCTTCCGTTAACTCCATTTTTCGGGTGGTGCGGGTAAACAACGGCAAACCGAGATGCTGTTCCAACAGTTTCAGCGCGTTACTCACCGCCGGCGGGGCGATTTCCAGCTTTCTTGCCGCCGCCGCGATAGATCCTTCGCTAACGATTTCATGAAAATAAGTGAGATAACCGTAAATTGAGCTCTGCATAATATTATTAATTTTTTCTTAAAAGTAAATTATCTATTAGCAATCTTATCATATTAATTTAATTCTTTATAATGCCTGCCATCAAACGGCGAACGTCGTTTGTTTAAAGTTATTAACGAACATTTTAAAGGAAAAGATTATGAAACATTCAATGATTAAAACCCTCACTTTCGCATTCATCACCGCGACATTCGCCGCGCAGGCCGGCGCGGCGAGTCATATGGAACGCCAAATTACGCGCGATATTTCAAACCAGGCTCACCGGGCGGTGAAAGTGGAAACCAACCGTTACGATGCGCTAAAAACGGAGTTAAACGCAAAATTAAATCAGTTAAATCAAGCTTCCGACATGGCGACGTTCAACCGCTTAGCACCCGACGCAAAAGAATTGGCGCAACAGGCGAAGGTGGCAATAAAAGCTCAGACTTTCGATTTCGGCGAATCAGCCGATAACCGCCGGGCGCAATTGCACGCAAATTACACCGGCTGGAAACTGAACAAACTCATCGACAGCCTGGAACAAGCCGCGACGCAGTCGGATTTAACGGCGGCAAAAACGGAAATCCGTTCTCATATTTAAAAATTAAGGCGGATTAATTCGCCCCGATATAAAATTGCGATGAAAGTGCGGTCGAAAAATCTTGCGTTTTTTATGCGTAATCGCCAGTGCGATTACTTATGGCTTCGCCACCGTTGGCAAAGCCAACGTTCAAAAAGCGTTGCTTTTTGTGACCGCACTTTTACATTAGACGAAATCGTTTTCCAATAAAGGCCGAATATCGGGCATTACTCCGCGCCATAAATAGAAGGAATGCGCGGCCTGTCCCACCAGCATGCCGAATCCGTCGCTGATATTTTGTACGCCGAGAGATTTCGCCCGGGCAACGAACGGCGTATCTTTGCCTTTCGCGTATTGCATATCGTAAACGGCGCCCGCCAGACGCAAAATTTCAGGATCGATATCCACGGTTTTGCCTTGTAAACCGAGAGAAGTGGCGTTAATCACCAAATCAAATTTTTGCCGCGGAATATGGCTGAGTCCAACCGCCCGAATGTTGCCGTAGGAAAGAAATTTATCGGCTAAATGCTGTGCTTTGGCTAAGGTGCGGTTGGAAACGGTGATATTCTGCCGCGCCTGTAATAAAGGTAACAACACGCCTTTTGTCGCGCCGCCGGCACCGAGAATTAACACGGATTGATCCGGTTCCAGCCAGCCTAAACGCGCCAGATCGCTGACTAAACCGGCGCCGTCGGTGTTATCGGCATATAAACATCCGTTATCTAAACGTTTCAACGTGTTGCAGGCTTCCGCGGCTAAAGCGCGCTCGCTGTATTCGTCGGCCAAATCATAAGCCCGTTCTTTAAACGGCGCGGTAATATTACAGCCTAGGGCGCCGTTGGCAAAAAAGCTTAGCAGCTCAATTTCGAATCGTTCAAGATCACCTAATATGGCTTCATATTCCATGCTTTGTTGGGTCTGTTCGGCGAAAATCTTGTGAATTTGCGGGGATTTGCTGTGTTTAACGGGATTGCCCCAAACCGCATAGTAGTCCATGTTTAACCTTCTCTGAATAATTGATCTGTGAGTAAATCTCTAATTTCCGACGGTTTTTCCGCTTTACCCACAGCATAATCTAACACCGGAAAAAACTCGCCGAATTGCGACCGCACTTCATCAGCGCTTTTGCAGGGCGGAAAACCGGATAAATTGGCGCTGGTGGACGTTAAGGCAAAACCGGTTAAGCGGCAGAGTTCGGCTATTGCGGGATGATCACTGATGCGTACCGCAATGTTGTTAAATTGTCCCTTAATCAATTCGGGCGTACCGGTTTTCGCCGGCACCACCCAAGTTACGGGATGTGGATAACTTGCCGTTAAACGGCGGATTTGATCGGCATTTAACCGTTCGGTATCAACAAAGGGTAATAAATAGGTCAAATTCGGTGCAACCAGAATCAAACCTTTTTCCACCGAGCGCCGTTTCAAATTGAGCAATTTTTTGACCGCACTTTCGCTCAGCGGATTACAACCTAAACCGAATACCGCCTCGGTGGGATAGGCAACCACTTGATTTTGTTTTAATTTTTCGGCGATTTCAGTGAAATTCATAGTTCTTCGTTAAATTGATGTTTACAGTTTTTGTTCAGGCAAACAAAAATGCGGTGGGTTTCCGTTTGTTTTTTTAATACGACCGGCGAACCGCCGCATTGCGGACAGCTGACAGCGTAAAGTTTGCCGGAAATGGTGAATTTGCAGGCGGGAAAACGGTTACAACCGAAAAAGCTTTTGCCCCGGCGCCCGCGTCGCGCCACCAATTCGCCTTTTTTACATTCGGGACAAGGAAAGCTTTCTTGCACGGGTTCCGTTTCGTCATGCACCACGAAACGACAGTCCGGATAACCGCTGCAACCGATAAACATGCCGTAACTCCCCGTTTTAAGTTGCAGATTTTTACCGCATTGGGGACATATTTCGTCCAATTGTTTCAGAATTTTGCTTGCGTTATAAGGCTGTAACGGCTTGAGATAATCACATTCCGGATAACCCGAACAGCCCAAAAACAACCCTTTTTTGCTTTGGCGGATTTGCAGCGGCGAACCGCATTGCGGACAAATTTCCTGATGTCTGGTGTGTTCGAAAAGCGCGGATGTCATCGACCTGTTCTCATAAAAAATAGTCACTTGATTTTACCTGTTTTCGTTTATACTACAACCTAAAACGAAGGAATTTTTATGCAACGACTTCTCGAAAATCCTTATTTATTGACCGCACTTTTGCTGGCGCTGCTGTGTCTTGTTTTGCTGTTTATGCTGATGCGACGCAGTCGCGACGTGCAGGAATTACAACAGGATTTGACTAAAAACATTCAGGATTACAATCGGCTGGCGGATAAATTTGATACGCTGGGTGAATTGAAAAGTCAGCAGGATTTGGCGGCGGCGCGGTTTCAGACCAGCAACGATTATTTGCGCAATGAAATCGCCGAGCGGGATTTGGCATTGCAGACGGAACGCCAGGAACTGGAAAAAACGCGCGAAAAACTGACCGCACTTTCACAGGAATTAACCGCGTTTAAGATTAAGCTGTCGGAAAAAGAGAAAAATTTTGCGGAACAACAGCAAACTTTTGCGCAATCCAAACAACAGCTTTCGGTGGAATTTCAGAATCTGGCGAATCGTATTCTGGAGGAAAAATCCCAATCGTTCAGCCAATCCAATCAAACCGCGTTGAATGCCTTGCTGAAGCCGTTTCGCGAACAGATTGAAGGATTCCAGAAACGGGTGAATGAAATTCATTCGGAAAATGTGAAAGGTAATACGGCGCTGGAATCGGAAATTAAAAAAGTGCTCGACATCGGGCTTTCCATGTCGCAGGAAGCGAACAATCTGACTTCCGCCCTGAAAGGCGAAAAGAAAACCCTCGGCAACTGGGGCGAAGTACAGCTTGAACGGGCGCTGCAGTCGGCGGGATTGGTGAAGGACGAACATTATCGCTCACAGGCGCATTTTAAAGATCAGCACGGCAAAAATAATTACCCGGATTTTGTGGTGTATTTGCCCGATAACAAACATTTGATTATCGACAGCAAAATGTCGCTGGTGGCTTATGAAAGTGCGGTCGGCTGCGACGATGAATCGCAACGTGCGCAATTTATGCGCGAACATTTGAAAGCCGTGCGCAATCACATTAATGATTTGTCGCAAAAGGATTACAGCAACCTGATCGGCATGCGCAGTCCGAATTTCGTGCTGATGTTTATTGCGGTGGAACCCGCTTATATTGAAGCCATGAAAGCCGATGCGGATTTGTTTAATTTCGGTTATAACAAAAACGTCATTTTGGTGTCTTATACCACGCTCATGCCGATTCTGCGAACGGTAGCGAATTTATGGCGGATGGAACGGGGTAACGAAGAAGCCCGTGAAATCAGCGAACGCGCCGGCGAAATTTACAATCAGATTTGTCTGGTGGCGGAACGGTTGGCGAAACTCGGCGCGACACTTTCCAGCGTCAGCAGCCGTTATAACGAAACGGTTACCGCTTTGGTGGGACAACAAGGTTTAGCGGGCAAAGTGGAACGCTTTAAGGATTTATCGGCGAAAGCCAATAAAACCTTGCCTAAAGTGGAATTGCTGCATAACGATATTGATACGGACAAATTGTTAGTGGTAAAAGCCGTTGACGATAAGTCCGAACTTTGATGTTATTTTTTATTGATTATTTTAAGGAATGAAAAAATGGATTATCCGGAAAGCAAAAAAACGGAAGCAAAAATGGCAAAATACCGACGCAAATCGAACGTTATCGGACAGATTATTTTTGCCAGTCGCTGGTTGCAGTTGCCGATTTATTTGGGATTAATTGTGGTTCAAGGCATTTATGCTTATAAATTCATCAAATCCCTGTGGGAATTACTGTCCACCATCAATGAACTGGACAGCAACGCCATCATGCTTTCGGTGCTGAATTTAATCGATGTGGTGATGATTGCCAATCTGCTGGTGATGGTGGTTATCGGCGGTTATGAAATTTTCGTGTCGAAACTGAACACGGAAGATCATCCCGACGAACCGGAATGGCTGGATCACGTTAACGCCTCGGTGTTGAAAGTGAAATTATCCATGTCGATCATCAGCATTTCGTCCATTCATTTGCTGCAAACCTTCGTGAACGCCGCCAATATGCCGGAAAAAACCATGATGTGGCAGTTATTGCTGCACCTCGGTTTCTTAATATCCGCCGTGGCGATGGCTTACACCGACAAAGTGCTTTACAGCACCAGCCATCGCGGGCATTAAAGCCGGCGAAAAACGTTCATTTTTTTGCCCGCACTTTTAAGAAACGAAAAAGTGCGGGCGATTTTTGACAAGTTTTTTTAGCTTTGCAACCAAAAAGTCACCGGGCCGTCATTGGTCAGGCTGACTTTCATTTCCGCCGCGAATTCGCCCGTTGCCACCGGAAGTTTTTCGCCGCATTTTTGCACGAAATAACCGTAGAGTTCGTTTGCCAAATCCGGACCGGCACCTTTGGAAAAACTCGGACGCAAACCCCGTTGGGTGTCGGCGACCAAGGTGAATTGCGAAACCACCAGCAGTTCGCCGCCGGCTTGTTGCACGTTTAAATTCATTTTATCGTTTTCGTCGCCGAACACGCGGTAATTCAGCACTTTTTCCGCCAATTTATCGGCGCGCATTCTGTCGTCGTCTTTTTCCACGCCGAGTAAAACCAGCAATCCCTTACCGATTTTTCCCACGGTTTTTCCGTTTACATCCACTTGAGCCTGCGTGACACGTTGAATCAGTGCTATCATTTGTCATCCTTCATCCGTTTCGAATTGAAATTTTCCGCTCGAATAAGCGGCAGTTCATCCAATACCGCCGCCAGTTGCGCCCCTAATAAAATAAACAGCCAGCTTAATTGCAGCCACAGCAACATGAGCGGCAAGGTCGCCATCGCGCCGTAAATTAATTGATAAGAAGGAAAAGTGGTGATGTACCACATAAAAGCCTTTTTGCCCAACGTGAAGAAAACGGCGGCGACCAACGCGCCGGCGGCGGCATGTTTCATGTTGATTTTTTTGTTCGGAACCAGGGCGTAAATCAGGGTAAAGCTGAACCAAGTGAGAATGAAAGGGACGAAGCTCAGCAGCTTGATACCGAACGGCAAGTTCAGTTCGCCGCGAAACGGGCTTAAATTGGCCACATAAGTGCTGATGGCAATGCTGACGCCAATGATAATCGGGCCGAGCGTTAAAATGGTCCAATAAACCGCAAAGGAAAACATAGTACTGCGTTTGGGCGTTCGCCAAATGCCGTTGAGCGAACTGTCGATGGAATGAATCAACATTAACGCGACCAAAATAAGGCTGATAATGCCGACGGCGCTCATCTTTTTTGAATTCTGCACGAATTCGTCAATATACTGTCCCACGATATCGCCGGCGGACGGGGCAAAGTTGGTAAAAATAAATTCTTTTAATACGCCGGTGACATCATTGAATATAGGAAAAGCGGAAAAAATGGAAAAAATCACCATAATTAACGGCACGATGGCAAGCATGGTGCTGTAAGTTAAGGCTCCCGCTTCCAGCAAGAGTTTATTTTGATTAAAACGCGACCAGAATATTTTGCCGAAGTCAGCAAGCGCGGTGTATGTCATATTCATAAATAGGCCCCGCAGCAATGTTTGAATTTTTTGCCCGAACCGCATAAACAGGGCTGCTTCCGATCGGGTAAGTCCACGGTGGGATCGGCAAAATACCAGCGTCCGTCAATTTTTACGAACAGGGAATTTTCATGATGCGCTTGTTTTTCGCCGTTCAGCGTAAAAAATGCGTTAAATTCCACCATGCTGTGGATTTTGGACACCGCCGGCTGATGGCGCAGGATTTGCAATCCCGCCCATGCCGTGCTGTCCGCCCAATTCTGCAATAAGGTTTTGTCTAATTGCGCCTGTTGACTCGGCACCGTGGTTTGAATCACATAATCAATATTCTTCAGCACGTAAGCGCAATAACGGGAACGCATTAACTGTTCCGCCGTTTGCGGATAAATTTTAAATAAATGAAACGGTTGACAACAATCGGCATAAGTGAGACCCGATTGACAAGGACAAAGTGCGGTCATAATTTCTCCTTTTTTCTCGGGGTAGGATAGCATAAAATACGGCATATTTAATCGACAAATAACCGTGTTATCCGGCAAAACCGATGAGAAAAAACGTTGATTTTTCCGACCGCACTTTTTAATAAAAAGGATGATTTATGAGCATTTACCCTATCGCACGCAATTCTCAAGGAGAAATCTTCGGTATTCACAAAAAAATGGCAAACCGCCACGGCTTAATCGCCGGTGCGACGGGGACGGGAAAAACCGTCACCTTACGAAAATGTGCGGAAGCCTTCAGTGACGACGGCGTACCGGTTTTCCTGGTAGACGTAAAGGGCGATTTGTCGGGGCTCTGCCAAAAAGGCGTTTTGCAGGGGAAAATTGCCGAACGGGTGGAAACCTTTGAATTGGGCGGCGAAGCCTATTTGGACAGTTATCCCGTCTCGTTTTGGGATGTATTCGGCGACAGCGGTATTCCGTTGCGCACCACGATTTCGGAAATGGGACCGATGCTACTTGCGCGTCTGCTTAATCTGAACGACACGCAGGAAGGTTTGTTAAACATCCTGTTCCGTGTAGCGGATGATAAAGGTTTGCTGTTGACGGATTTAAAAGACCTGCGCGCCATGTTGAAATTTTTGGCGGATAACGCCAAACAATTTCAACTGCAATACGGCAATATTTCCGCCGCCAGCGTGGGCGCCATTCAACGTGCCTTACTAACGCTAGAAAATCAGGGCGCGGACAAATTATTCGGCGAACCGGCGCTGAATTTGGAAGATTGGTTGCAAACCCGTAACGGAAAAGGCGTGATTAACATATTAAATTCGGAAAAACTGATTAATTCGCCGAAAATGTACGGCGCATTTTTATTATGGTTGATGGCGGAATTATTCGAACGGTTGCCGGAAGTAGGCGATCCGGACAAACCGAAATTCGTCATGTTCTTCGACGAGGCCCATTTGTTGTTCGATGATGCGCCGACAGTGTTGGTGGAAAAAGTGGAACAGGTGGTACGTTTAATTCGTTCCAAAGGCGTAGGCATTTATTTTGTGACGCAAAATCCGCTGGATTTGCCGGAAACCGTGTTAGGACAACTGGGTAACCGCGTACAACATGCCTTGCGCGCTTTTACGCCGCGCGATCAAAAAGCGGTAAAAACGGCGGCGGAAACCTTCCGTTCCAATAAAGAAATAAACGTGGTGGAAGCCATTACTACGCTGGGCGTGGGCGAAGCCCTGGTTTCTTTCCTGGATGAAAAAGGCATGCCGACGCCGGTGGAAATCGCCGTGATTTATCCGCCGAAAAGCCAACTGACGCCGTTAACCGAAGAACAGCGCCTGGCTTGGGTGAAAGCCGACGATTTATATCCTCATTACAGTCAAGTTGTGGACAATGTGTCGGCGTTTGAAACGCTGCAGCAACAAGCCGATTTAGCCGATGTGGCGGAACAACAGGCAAAACAGGCGCAGGAGGAAGCGGAAAACGGCATTTTAGGCAGTTTAAGCCGCATGATTTTCGGCACCCAAAAACGCGGGGAAAAGCTCACGCCGACGGAACAAATCGTCAACGGCGTGGTGAAATCCGTGGGTCGCAATATGCGGAATCAACTGACCAAACAGATTATGCGCGGCATTCTGGGCGCCTTGAAAAAATAACGGAAAATCCGACCGCACTTTTTTGTTATAATTCGCTTTTTATTTTGTAGAAAAGAGACAGCCATGCCAAATTTTGACGCTCATACGCCGATGATGAAACAATATCTGACCATAAAAGCGGAAAATCCCGATATTCTGCTGTTTTACCGTATGGGCGATTTCTATGAGTTGTTTTACGACGACGCAAAAAAAGCGGCGGCGCTGTTGGACATTTCGCTGACCAAACGCGGACAATCCGCCGGTCAGCCCATTCCTATGGCGGGCGTGCCTTATCATGCGGTGGAAGGCTATCTGGCGAAACTGGTGCAACTGGGAGAATCCGTCGCCATTTGCGAGCAGATTGGCGATCCCGCCGCCGCCAAAGGGCCGGTAGAACGCAAAATCGTGCGGATTGTGACGCCGGGCACCGTCAGTGATGAAAATCTGTTGCCGGAACGGCAGGATAATCTGCTGGTCGCGATTTATCAGGAAAAAGACCGCTTCGGTTTGGCTTCTTTGGATATGTCTTCCGGACGGTTTCAAATTGCCGAACCGGAAAATGCGGAGACTCTGCATGCGGAATTGCAACGTTTGCAGCCGGCGGAATTGCTTTATTGCGAAGATTTCACCGAAACGGCGGTGATTGAACAGGCTAAAGGTTTGCGTCGTCGCCCCGTCTGGGAATTTGAATTGGGCACCGCCGTGCGATTGTTGAATCGCCAGTTCGGCACTCAGGATTTAAAAGCTTTCGGCGTAGAAAAAGCGGTTTTAGGCTTATGCGCGGCGGGCTGTTTGTTTCAATACGCCAAAGAAACCCAACGCACCGCATTGCCGCACATTAAAAGCATCAGCCTGGTGCAAAATACCGATACGGTACAATTGGATGCCGCCACCCGTCGCAATTTGGAATTAACCCGGAATTTGAGCGGCGGCCCGGAAAATACGCTGGCTTCGGTGCTGGACAAGTGTGTGACGCCCATGGGCAGCCGTTTGCTGAAACGCTGGATTCACCAGCCAATCCGCCAAATCCGAAAATTACGGCAACGCCAGCAAATCATCGCCGCTATTTTGCAGGACGATTTAATCGGCGCGCTGCAACCGCTGTTACAACAAGTGGGCGATATGGAACGGATTCTGGCGCGGGTGGCGTTGCGTACGGCGCGTCCGCGCGATTTAACCCGTTTAAGAACGGCGTTGGAACAGCTTCCCGAATTGCAGCAAATGATAAAAACTTCGCAAAATCTGACCGCACTTTCCCAACCGATGGGAGAATTTGCCGAACTTTGCGATTTGTTACGGCGAGCCATTATTGATTCGCCACCGCTGCTGATTCGGGACGGCGGCGTCATTGCGCCTGGATATCATGCGGAACTGGACGAATGGCGTTCGCTGGCCGACGGCGCCACCCAGTATCTGGAAGAATTGGAACGGCGCGAACGGGAAAGTACGGGAATTGATACCCTAAAAGTCGGTTACAACGCAGTACACGGTTATTACATTCAAATCAGTCAGGGACAAGCCCATAAAGCGCCGATGCATTATGTGCGCCGGCAAACGCTGAAAAACGCCGAACGTTACATTATTCCCGAACTGAAAACCTATGAAGACAAAGTGCTGAAAGCCAAAGGTGCCGCTTTAGCGTTGGAAAAACAGCTTTATGACGAAATTTTTGACCAACTGCTTCCTCATTTGGCCGCCTTGCAGTTATCCAGTATGACGCTGGCGGAACTGGATGTGCTGACCAATCTGGCGGAACGGGCGGAAACGCTGAATTACGTTTGTCCAGAATTCAGCCCGGAAATCGGTGTGGATATTCAAAACGGACGCCATCCGGTGGTGGAACAAGTGTTGAAAGAGCCTTTTATCGCCAATCCCGTTCAACTGAATCCGCAACGTCATCTGCTGGTGATTACCGGTCCGAATATGGGCGGGAAAAGCACCTACATGCGCCAAACCGCACTGATTACGCTGATGGCCTATATCGGGAGTTTTGTACCTGCGGAACGGGCGGTAATCGGACCGATAGACCGCATTTTCACCCGAATCGGCGCCAGCGACGATTTGGCTTCCGGCCGCTCGACTTTTATGGTGGAAATGACGGAAATGGCGAACATTCTACATCAAGCCACCGCCAACAGCCTGGTGCTGATTGATGAAATCGGACGCGGCACGTCCACATACGACGGCTTATCGCTGGCTTGGGCCTGTGCGGAATGGTTGGCGAAGAAACTGCGTTCGCTCACGCTGTTTGCCACCCATTATTTTGAGTTAACCGTGTTGCCTGAGCAGCTCGTCGGCACGGCAAACGTACATTTGGATGCGTTGGAGCACGAAAATACCATCGCCTTTATGCACAGCGTGCAGGATGGCGCGGCAAGCAAAAGCTACGGTTTGGCCGTAGCGGCGTTAGCGGGCGTG
Organism: uncultured Actinobacillus sp.; assembly: GCA_963539805.1. Taxonomy (GTDB): domain Bacteria; phylum Pseudomonadota; class Gammaproteobacteria; order Enterobacterales; family Pasteurellaceae; genus Exercitatus. Next base: position 153,074 of record CAUTMS010000003.1, read on the forward strand.
CCACAGCCGGTGATTAAACTGGCGAAACAAAAATTGACGCAACTGGAAAAACTGTCGGCGCAAAGCGCGGATCAAAAACTACAGGATTTCAGAACCCTTCAGCAAATGCAGGGCGAACTGGCGTTAATGGAAGAAGACGACGGCAAAAATGCGGCGCTTGAAATGCTGGAAAAACTGGATCCCGACGAACTCAGTCCGAAACAGGCGTTAGCTTATTTATATCAATTAAAAACATTACTTTAGGATAAACGATGAACGTAGCCGAATTTCACCAAAATATCGATCAAATCTGGGACAGCATTGAAGAACAATTGGAAGCGCAGGATGCCGATGCGGATTGCGATCGCCAGGGTTCCGTGTTCACGATTACCTTTGATGACCGCAGCCAGATTGTGGTGAATAAACAGGAACCGTTGCTCGAACTTTGGCTGGCAAGCCGTTTGGGCGGATTGCATTTTGCCTGGAAAAATAACGATTGGGTCAACGGGCAGGGCGTGCGTTTTTGGGATGCCTTAACGGAAGCTTGTCGGGCTCACGGCGAACAGGTGAGTTTCGCCTGATGGAAAAAACATCCGAAATTTTGACCGCACTTCAGGTTCTGAAAGAGGTTTTCGGTTATCAGTCTTTTCGTCCCGGACAGGAAGAAGCCGTTAACGCGGCGTTACAGGGGCAAGACAGCCTGGTGGTAATGGCGACGGGAAATGGCAAATCTCTGTGTTATCAGTTGCCGGCTTTGTGTTTTCCGGGGCTTACACTGGTTATATCGCCGCTGATTTCGTTAATGAAAGATCAGGTGGATCAACTGCTGGCGAATGGCATTGCAGCGGATTATCTGAATTCCAGCCAAACTTTCGAACAGCAGCAACAAGTGCAAAATAAAGCCATTGCCGGACAACTGAAATTACTTTATCTTTCCCCCGAAAAGGTAATGACCAACAGTTTTTTTTCCTTTATTTCCCTCTGCCGGGTGAGTTTTATCGCCATTGACGAAGCTCACTGCATTTCTCAATGGGGACATGATTTCCGCCCCGAATATACTCAACTGGGCGGTTTAAAAGCCAGTTTTCCCGATGCGCCGATTATGGCGTTAACCGCCACCGCCGACAGCACGACGCGACAGGATATTCTGCAAAATCTTCGGCTAAATCGACCGCACTTGTACGTCGGCAGCTTCGATCGCCCGAATATTCGTTATACGCTGGTGGAAAAATTTAAACCGATGGAACAGCTGAGCAATTTCGTGGCGGCGCAGAAAGGCAAAAGCGGCATTGTGTACTGCAACAGCCGTAATAAAGCGGAAAAAGTCAGCGATGCGCTGAAAAAACGCGGCATCTCGGCGGCCTTTTATCATGCGGGCATGGAGGTGACCGAGCGGGAGCGGGTGCAGCGCGATTTTCAGCGCGACAACATTCAGGTGGTGGTGGCGACTATCGCATTCGGTATGGGCATCAATAAATCCAACGTGCGTTTTGTGGCGCATTTCGATTTATCCCGCAGCATTGAAGCCTATTATCAGGAAACCGGACGGGCGGGGCGCGACGATTTACCGGCGGAAGCCGTGCTGTTTTACGAGCCTGCGGATTACGGCTGGCTGCATAAAATTTTAATGGAAGAACCGGAATCGCCGCAGCGCGACGTTAAACTGCACAAGCTGGAAGCTATCGGCGAATTTGCCGAAAGCCAGACTTGTCGCCGTTTGGTGTTGTTGAATTATTTCGGTGAAAATCGGCAAAAACCTTGCGGAAACTGCGATATTTGTCTCGATCCGCCGAAAAAATACGACGGACTGATGGACGCGCAGAAAATTCTGTCCGCCATTTACCGCACCGGACAACGTTTCGGCGTGCAATATGTCATCGGCGTGTTGCGCGGCATGAATAATCAGAAAATCCGCGAACATCGGCACGATACGCTCAGCGTGTACGGAATCGGCAAGGATAAAAGCAAAGAATACTGGCAATCCGTCATTCGCCAGTTAATTCATCTGGGATTTATCCGGCAGGTGATGAACGAAGTGGGCGTGATGCTGCATTTAACCGAAAGCGCTCGCGCGGTGTTGCGGGGCGAAATTAAGCTGGAACTGGCGACGCCGCGCTTATCCGCCATTGCCACGGTTTCTTCGCCGCAACGCAGTGCGGTCACCAATTACGACAAAGATTTATTCGCCCGCTTGCGTTTTTTACGCAAGAAAATTGCCGATCGGGAAAATATTCCGCCGTATATCGTATTCAGCGACGCCACATTACAGGAAATGTCGCTTTATCAACCCACCAGTAAAGCGGAAATGCTGCAAATCAACGGTGTGGGCGCCATCAAATGGGAACGCTTTGCACAGCCGTTTATGGCGATAATCAAAGAACATAAAGCGTTGGCTGAACCGGCTAAAAAGCCGCTTTCTCAGTAAAAGTGCGGGCAGAAAACGCCACGTTTTTTCTGAAACAAAACCGCATGTTTGTTTCATTTTTATGGACGCTCAGGAACTTTCCTTCCGTCGATAAACTCAAAGACAGCGAATAAATCACCAATAAAAGGACGTTTTATGAAACTCAATACAAAAATTGTACTTAGCACAATTCTTGCCGGTTTGTTTTCGGCAAGCGCCGGCGCCGCATCTATTCCGCGCGACATTTATGTGCCTGCCGATGCGGACATTATCAAGGCGGATCGCCAGGGCGGCGGTGAATTTGAAGCGGAATTCCGTTTGGATTCCCGCGATGTCAGCGTGCCGGAATTAGCGCGGGAAGTGATTGCTCATGCGCGCAGCCGCGGTTTTCATTTGGAAGAGAAAGAGATCAAACGCGATGATGCGGATTTAAAATTTGAACGCGGTGACGAAGAACTGGACGTGTCCATTGAATTAAAAGATCATCATCGTATCGAATATAAAGCGGATTTGGATTTAGATAAAAATTAATCCGTCCAATTGTCTAACGGTTAAAAAGATCATCCGTCTGAATAAAAATTTAGGCGGATTCTTTTTATTTCAGGCTTGAAAAAAGGTTTTTCTCTCCCCATTTAAGCAAAAAGTTTCCACAAAAAGGACAAAATAATGACAACTATCGTATGTGTACGAAAAGACGGAAAAATCGCGATCGGCGGCGACGGACAGGCGACATTGGGTAACTGTGTGGAAAAAGGCACGGTGCGTAAAGTTCGCCGCAGTTATAAAGGCAAAGTGGTAACCGGATTTGCCGGTTCGACGGCGGATGCCTTCATTTTGCTTGAATTGTTTGAGAAAAAACTGGAATTACACCAGGGACATTTGGTGAAAAGTGCGGTGGAATTGGCCAAAGAATGGCGTACGGAACGCTCACTGCGCCGTTTAGAGGCGATGATGATTGTGGCGAACGAAACCGATTTTCTGTTGGTATCCGGCAGCGGCGACGTAATCGAACCGGAATTCGACGTATTAGCCATCGGTTCGGGCGGAAATTATGCAAAATCCGCGGCGCTGGCATTATTGCGGACTCAAAATAATCTAACCGCCGCCGAAATCGTCAAAGAAGCGTTAACTATTGCGGGCGATATCGATATTTATACCAACCACAATCATGTTATCGAAGAAGTTTAATTTTATCGGCACGAAAGCATATTCGTGCCTTTCACATTTTAAGATGCAACCCATCACATAAGAAAGGAATAGATTATGTCAACAATGACACCAAGAGAAATCGTGTCTGAATTAGATTCTTACATTATCGGTCAAAGCGAAGCGAAACGCGCGGTAGCCATTGCTCTGCGCAACCGCTGGCGCCGCATGCAGCTGCCGGAAGAGCTACGTCAGGAAGTTACGCCGAAAAATATTCTGATGATCGGTCCGACCGGTGTCGGTAAAACGGAAATCGCCCGTCGTCTGGCAAAATTGGCCAATGCGCCTTTTGTAAAAGTGGAAGCGACCAAATTCACCGAAGTGGGGTACGTCGGGAAAGAAGTGGACACGATTATTCGCGACTTAACGGATATTGCGGTAAAACAGATTCGTAAAATCGAAGTGGAAAAAAACCGTATGAAAGCGCAGGATGCGGCGGAAGAGCGCATTTTAGACATTCTGTTGCCGAGAGCGAAAAATAAATGGGGCGAAATCGAATACGAGAAGGATTCCGCCACCCGCCAAGTGTTTCGTAAAAAATTACGCGAAGGCGCATTAGACGATAGCGAAATCGACGTGGATATCGCCTCGCAAGCGAATGTGGAAATTATGACGCCGCCGGGCATGGAAGAAATGACCTCGCAGCTTCAATCCCTTTTCGAAGGTTTGGCGCCGAACAGTTCGAAAAAGCGCCGAATGAAAGTGAAAGACGCGATGAAAGTCTTAATTGATGACGAAGCCGCAAAACTGGTTAACAATGAAGATTTGAAACAAAAAGCCATTGAATCGGTGGAACAAAACGGTATCGTGTTTATCGACGAAATCGACAAAATTTGTAAGCAATCCGATCGCGGCGGCGCCGACGTTTCACGGGAAGGCGTACAGCGGGATTTGCTGCCGATTATCGAAGGTTCGACGGTCAACACTAAACACGGAATGATAAAAACCGATCATATTCTGTTCATCTGTTCCGGCGCTTTCCAGATTGCCCGTCCGTCGGATTTATTGCCGGAATTACAAGGTCGTTTACCGATTCGGGTGGAATTAAAATCGCTGACCAAAGAAGATTTTGAGCGTATTTTGACCGAACCGAGCGCGTCGTTGACTTTACAGTACAAAGAGTTAATGAAAACCGAAGGTGTGACCATTGAGTTTACGCCGGACGGCATCAGCAAAATCGCCGAAGCGGCATTTCACGTGAATGAAAAAACCGAAAATATCGGCGCCCGTCGTTTGCACACCGTGCTCGAGCGCCTGATGGACGGTATTTCTTTTGACGCCAGCGAACGCTCCGGCGAAAGCGTGCTAATTGATGAAAAATACGTGTCAAACGTGTTGAATGACGTGGTGGATAACGAAGATTTAAGCCGTTTCATTCTATAAAAGCATAGTAAAAATGGCTGCTAAAAAACGTTTAAAATTTTGCCCGCACTTTTGCGATTGAACTTTGTAAAATTACAGCGCGGCGAGAAAATTCGGCAGCCAGTTTTCCGCCGCTTGTTCGTGATTTTCTTCCGTTAACACATCAATGCGGAGGGCGTCGCAAATCCGGGCGGCGCCTTGGGCAAGCAGCAGATTTTCCACTTTGTCCACCGCGAAACAGAAGGTGTCGTAATCGGAATTTCCTAATCCCACCACAGCGAATCGTCGGCCCGATAAATCGGTTTTTTCTTCGGCGATTTGATTCATCAGCGGTTTCAGGTTGTCCGGTAAGTCGCCGGCGCCGTGGGTTGAAGTCACAATCAACCAGATTTTGTCGTCAATGACTTCGTCTAAAATCACGGCATTTTGTACGCTGACATCAAACCCTTTTTCTTGCAGCACATCGCCTAAGTGATCGCCCACATATTCGGCGGCGCCTAAAGTAGAACCGGTGATGATTGAAATTTTTTCTGACATTTCAATACCTTATATTTTACTATTTACGGTTTAGCCACGCCATATATTCCGCCACACCTTCGGCAACGGATTTGAATGTTAAATCGCAACCGGCGGCCCGTAATTTGCTGAGATCCGCTTGCGTGTATTCCTGATAGCGCGATTTTAAGTGAGCCGGGAACGGAATGGTTTCAATGACGCCTTTACCGTGATGTTTAATCACCGCTTCGGCAACGGCTTTGAAACTTTCGGCATGGCCCGTGCCGCAGTTGAAAATACCGGAAATCTTATTTTGCCACGCCCAAATATTCACGGCGGCAACGTCGGCAACATAAACGAAATCACGCAGGAAGTGTTCGCTGCCGGCGAATAATTTCGGATTTTCGCCTTTCAGAATTTGGTTGTTCAGGTGAAATGCCACGCTGGACATGCTGCCTTTGTGCTGTTCGCGCGGTCCGTATACGTTGAAATATTTAAACCCGCAAACCGGTGAGGCGGCGTTCGGTAAAATCCGGCGCACATATTGATCGAATAAGAATTTGGAATAACCGTATACGTTTAACGGGCCTTCAAATTGGCGTTCTTCCACAAATTCCGTTTTGTCGCCGTAAGTGGCCGCACTTGAAGCATAGAAAAACGGGATTTTGCGATCCAAACAGTAATGCAGCAATTCTTTGGAATATTCGTAATTGTTGTGCATGATGTATTTGCCGTCCCATTCCGTAGTGGCGGAACAGGCGCCTTCGTGGAACACGGTGTTTACGTTACCGAAATCGTCACCGGCGATAATCTGTGCGATGAAATCTTCTTTATCGCAGTAATCCGCGATGTCTAAATCCACTAAGTTGATAAATTTCGTGCCGTCTTTCAGATTGTCCACGACTAAAATATCTTTACGACCCAAATCATTTAATGCTTTAACAATATTACTGCCGATAAAACCTGCGCCGCCTGTAACGATAATCATAATGCTGTCCTTTTGTGTGTGAAAACTAATAAGTATTGTAATAGATTTTAATTTTTCAGGCAGGAAAATTTTTGTTATGAATGCTTTTTATCCGCAATATCATGGATATTTAACCATTAAAATAGCTGTTTTACAGACTTTTACAAAACTTTGCACTGTCCAAATAATGAGCGTTAACTCATTGATATACATATAAATATATTGTGGTTGAATTCGGTATATTTTTGAGTCGGCACTTATTTCGGGTTTTCGCTATTTGATCTTGTGAAATCTCTATAGTAGGCTGAAAATGCATCATAAAAAGGAGGATGCCATGATTAGACAATTTATTGCTCTGATAGCATTATCTGTTGCAGTGACTGCGGTTTCCGCCAATACGCAGAATGTCACTGTGTCGGGAAGTGTTATTAACAAGTCTGATTCTGCTGGGAAGGCTTCGGTGAACGTTGGTTCTACTGTGGGTCGGGTTGTCGGTTCGAACAATACGCAAACCGTGGTGGTTAACGGTTCGCTTATTAATACTGCTTCAGGCGGTGGGCAAGCTGCGATTAACTTGGGTTCATCGGTAAATTATGCCGGTAGCAATAATCAGGTTGTATCGGTAGGTAATATCGTAAATTCAGCCTCCGGCGGCGGTAAATCTGAAGTTAATATCGGCTCTGTCGTGAAAGATTAATACTGATCTTTACGAGAACCATTGGGCAATATATAAATTTTTTCTTTTGAATTTTATTCAGATAAGGGGTTTTTGATGAAAAATTTAATGAAAACAGGTCTTGCAGTCGGACTTATCGCTGTATTTTCGGTAGCTACGGCAAATGCCAAAGTTTCTATCGGTGGTAATAACCAGCAATCCGTAGATGTTAAAGGCGCTGTATCAAACTTTGCGATGGGTGCCGGTAAAGCGACTCAAAACTTAGCTTCCAATAACGGTAAAGTTACTGTCGGTGGTAACAACAAACAATCCGTAGATGTTAAAGGCGCCGTATCTAACTTTGCGATGGGTGCAGGTAAGGCGACTCAAAATTTAGCTTCCAATAACGGTAAAGTTACGATTGGCGGTAATAACAAACAATCCGTTGACGTTAAGGGTGCCGTATCTAACTTTGCTATGGGTGTTGGTCATGCGACACAAAACATGGCGTCTAATAACAGCGAAGATTAATCTTCCTTATTTAACCTCGGGAGCCAATCGATTGCTCTCGAGGTTATTCCTTCACTCAAAGAGAGATTGCCATGAAAATGAACGGATCTTTTTACATTTATGTTGCAGCCTGCTTATTCTCATTTTCAACTTCAACCTTTTCCGCATCTTCAGAGCTTGCGCCAAGACAGGGGATGTCTCCTTTAGATAAAGCGAAAGTCCATTCCGTACAGGCTCAGAACTGGGCAAAAATGGGAAAAGCGGGATATGACGCCGAAGAGGTGACGGAAAGAACGACGGAAGGCAGTTCAGTGAGCGGTATCGGCTCTAAAAGCTGTACCACCAATATTGGTACCACAACAACGAAAAGCGGTGTAAGTTCCGGTAAGTACGGACCAAGCAAAAATTCCGATAATATCGTGATTATCAAAGGCGATGTTGTCAGTCTCTGTAAATAATCTTCTCCAATAAAAACATTATTCTGTAACTTTTTAATTTTTACTTAAGGGAATCATTCTGTGAAAATTCATCATGTGTTTCTTTCATATGTTGCCACATCGGTTTTAGCCGGTTGTTCGACGGGAACGCAATTACACGGCGACAGACCTTATATCGAATCTACTACCACCCATACCCGTCCGGTGTCGGAACCGGTCAGAGCCATGACCAGTTTCAGCGACAGTTTAAGCTGTATGGATAATTTATTGCTACAAAGTAATGCGGGACAAACGGTTGTCGCCATTAAAACCATTAACGATCCGTCGGGTAAAGCGTTAGTCGCCGCAAATGACATGATTGTGACCGCACTTTCACAGATGTCTCGTACCAGCGGAGCGTTCAGAGTGGTGGATTTTGAAATCAACCCGATGAAGCAAGACACGGTACAAACCCTTTCCAGTTTACTTTTACCAACCGGTAGCATGCAGATTCCCGCTCCGCAAATTTATATTTCAGGTTCCGTTTCTTATGTCGACCAAAGCGTGTTGAAAAAATCCGACAGCGCGGGAATTTCGGTGAGTGATGACGTAGAACTTGGTCTTTCCGGCGATTTAATTACCACGGCACTGGGTATGGAATTACATGTGGGGGATTTTTTAACCCGAACTTTATATCCGGGTATTGATTCGGCAAATGAAATTGTCGCCGCTAACAAAGGCTTCGGATTCGATTCCGGTGCAAAAATCCGTAAAGTGGGCGTTCAGTTCTCCTTTGAACGAAATCTGTCTCAGGGCGTCGGTTCGGCGGTACGTACGTTAACGGATTTAGGCATGATTGAACTGGTGGGTAAATATGCGCAGGTGCCTTATTGGCAATGTTTATCCTTAGATCAGTCTCATCCGGAATTCCAGCGTCAGTTACTGGATTGGTTTGAAGGCATGGGCGAAACGGAAAAAGTGAAATTATTCCAAACCGGGTTACGTAATCTCGGTTATTACAACGGCCCTGTAGACGGCACGCCGACAACGGCATTTAAAGAAGCGCTGACCTTGTTCCAAAAAGACAACAATGCCACACCGTCCGGTGTGATTAACTTTGAAAGTTATGAACGAATGATGAAAAACTACACACGCGTTGACGGTAGCGGTAATATCAAAAAAGCGGGGTTACAGCCTTCCGGTAAAAAAGACGAAGACGGTTCGAACGAACCTCGTAACGGCTATCCGTATTTTTACACGGATAAAGGCGATCCGATTAGCCTGAATATGTCGTCCGATAAATCGCAATACAAAGTTGGCGACAAACTGTCGCTTACCATTAATGCCAACAAAGAAGGTTCGCATGTAAGCTGTTTCTATCAGGATGCGAGCAACAGCATTGCTCAGATCTATCCGAATCCGTTAGAGGCGGAAGAAAATCTATCCGCCGAAAAACCTCTGAATCTACCGGGCAGTAACGCTTATTCTCTGGACTTAATCAGTCCGGGGAACGAATCGGTCATGTGCGTGGCTTCCTATTCATCCTTAGCGCCGCGTTTGAGCCAGACATTCGGTGAACCGTTCAATCCGATTGATGTGAAAAGTATGTCGGAGCTTTCCGCTAAGTTGAAAGAAGTCTTTGGTAATGAAATTAAAGGTACACAAACCGTTTCTTACACGGTTAAGTAAGGAGGGAGTATGTTGACGCATTTTTGCCGTTTCCCTTTAAATCACATCCTGTTCATGCTGTGTGTCGCCGCATTCGGTATCCGCAGTGAAGCGGCTATCGTGATTAATCAACCGGCCGCCGGGGCGAACGAATATGTTCCGATTCAGGCTCAGCCGGCGACACCGAATGAGGAAGGCGAATCGGATCAAATGAGTGCCCTCGAACAGGCGTTCGAAGCGTATAAACGGGAAAATTATCCTTATGCCTATAACATTTTTTCCCATTATGCCGATATGAATGAACCGCACGCTATGCTGGCAACGGGATATTTCCTGTTTATGGGATACGGCACCGCACAGGATTACGCTAAAGCGAAACGTTATCTGGAACGGGCGAACGGTTTGGGTTTTGTGCGGGCGACTACCTTATTAGGTTTGCTGGAACAGCGTAGTAATCCGCAAGCTTCTAACCAAGCGGCTCTTCGCTTATTGACGAAGGCGGCGAATATGGGGGATTCCGTTGCCGCCAATGCTTTGTCGAATCTGTATTATCGTCGCGGAAATACAACGGATGCCATCGTCTGGAACGAAAAAGCCATCGCCTTAGGCAGCTATGCGGCGAAACGTAATCAGAAAAGCCTGACCGCGGCGCCTAATCGAACTCAGCAGATTGTCAGCGTAAACAATAACGAGCATTTGCAGAAATTACGCCAGGAATCACAGGCCGGTAACGGACAAGCCAGTTATGAACTGGCGACGCGTTACCACAAAGGTGCGGGCGTGCCTCAGAACTTCGGCGAAGCCATTCGATTGTATCGGCTTGCCGCTCAACAAGGGAGCGATCAGGCCCGTAAAATATTACCGATTATCTTGTCGAAACAAAATGCGTCGGGAAACAGCTTAAACAGTCTGTGGATGCAGGAAACCTCGAATATGGTGACGACACCGCCTATCGTCCTGACGCCGGCGGCGCAGGACGGCAAAACGGAGAAAAGTTCGTCTTCACCTGTCGGCGGAACGCCTAGCATCAGTTTAACGGAAGATGATCCGTTGGAAAATTTACTTTTGCTGAAACCGAGCTATTCCGTGAAAATCAATAAATAAGGGAGAGAAATATGACAATGTTAACTAAAGCAATGCAAACCGCCGCTTTAACATTGATGGCGTCGACCGTTGCCTTTGCCGCGGACAACGAACAAAGCGTTTCCGTGCAGGGAACCATCATCAATAAAGCCGTCGGACCGAATGCGGTTTCCGAGCAAAATATTCCGGGGCGCCATACGGTAGCTAAAAATGCCACCATTAAAACCGTTAACGGAAAAACCACGGTCATTCCGAATGACAAAGCGGATTCAATGCCGTTGGAAGCCCGCGAGGATTTTATCAATGCGAAATTAGCGGGCAAGGATTTGTCCAATAAAAATTTCTCCGGCATGGATTTCACCAACGCCAATTTAGCGCGTGCGAATCTGCGCCGTGCGAATCTTCAAAACGCCGTACTGATTAATGCGGATTTACGTCATGCGGATCTTTCCGGGGCGAATTTAAAAGGCGCGGATTTGACCAACGCCCGTTTGGACGGCGCAAAAACCGACGGCACCGTCTGGAAATAATGCCGCGATGTGATTCACATCCGACCAAAAGCCCGGCATGCGCGCCGGGCTTTTGGTTTTCGTCATCCGTAAAAGTGCGGTCAAAATTTGATGTGTTTTTTTAGCGTCATCTTGGCGTAGCCGTGCTTTCGTCAAAATCGTTGGCGACGGCAACATTCAAAAAACGTTGCTTTTTTTGACCGCACTTTTATGCTCATTCACCGATTAACTGATAAATTTCCGCATCTTTGCGATCGAGATAATGGGTGGATTGAATGCGACGGATTGTGCGGGATTTGCCGCGAATCAGCAAGGTTTCGCTGGTGGCTAAATTGCCTTTGCGTTGAATGCCTTTGAGTAAATCGCCGTTGGTGATGCCCGTTGCCGAAAATACAAGATTATCGTCTTTTGCGAGATCGTCCAATTTCAACACGCTGTTCACTTCCACGCCGTTTTCATGGCAACGACGAATTTCGTCTTCGGCAATTTTTCGGTTTTCCGCCGTGTCTTCTTTCACTTGATTACGCGGCAGCAAGCGAGCCTGCATATCGCCGTGTAAGGCGCGAACGGCGGCAGCGGAAATCACGCCTTCGGGCGCACCGCCGATACCGTAAAGCATATCCACGCCGCCGTCGGGCAAACAGCATAACAGCGATGCCGCAACATCGCCGTCGGGAATACACATGACTCGGGCGCCTAAATGTTGAATGCGTTTAATGACCTCTTCGTGGCGGGGCTTGGCCAGTACGGCAACGGTCAGCTGAGTTATGGACTTGCCCAGACGTTGCGCGGCGCGGCGACAGTTTTGTTCGATAGGCAGCGTTAAGTCAATCATGCCGTTTAATTCGGGACCCACCACCAATTTTTCCATATACATATCCGGTGCGCGCAGGAAAGTATTTTTTCCGCCTGCCGCCAGTACAGCGATAGCATTTGCCTGACCCATTGCCGTCATGCGCGTACCGTCGATAGGATCTACTGCAATAGAAACCACTTCTCCCATGCCAGAACCTAATTTTTCACCGATGTAGAGCATAGGCGCCTGATCGATTTCCCCTTCGCCGATGACGATTTCGCCGTCCATGTGAATTTGATTCAGCATAAAACGCATGGCTTTCACGGCGGCGTTATCGGCGGCATTTTTATCACCGCGCCCTAACCAGGCAAAAGCGGCAAGCGCCGCGGCTTCGGTGATACGAGAAAATTCAATGGCTAAAGATCGGTTCATCTGTTTGTCCCCTTTATTTGATGAAATTGCGCTAATTTTATCACCGCGGCAAACGGTTGCGGAAAAAATATTTCTGGATTTAAAAAAATTCCGTTTCGATCGTTCAAATTTGTACAGTTCTAGAGTAAAATAGCCACACTTTATTTTGTTTTAATCAAAGGGAAATTACCATGTCATCAGAAATTTTAGATCAATTAGAAAGTAAAATCCGCCAGGCGGTGGAAACTATTCAGTTACTTCAGTTGGAAGTGGAAGAGTTAAAAGAAAAAAATGATCAGGCACAACAAGCTAATGACGCATTGCGTAATGAAAACGAACAACTGAAAGTCGAACATAATAACTGGCAGGAACGTTTACGTTCATTATTAGGTCAAATCGACAACGTTTAATTCACTTGTGACGTAAAAAAGCGATCTTCGCAGATCGTTTTTTATCCGCTAAGACAATCATCAGTGCGGGTGTGCCGCGCCTCTGGCAAGCATGCGCAACTGTAAGATCAGACGTTCTTTCAGCTGTTCCCGTTCTTTCGGATTCATATCTAAAGCGTTGGCTCCCGCTGTAAACACCAATGTCACCATGCCTTCCGCCTGAACATAGGCGATATATTGAGAATAACCGTGTTTATTTGAGATATATTCCGCCAGTTCGTCGGCAAAATGTTTAATTTCACGCGCCGCCGCCGTGCGGAATGCCTGCGATGTGCCGGAGCTTTCGCGTAATAGCAGACGGAACACGTTCGGGCTATTATTAATAAATTCAAAAAAGGTTTCCACCGAAATGGCGATTACGCTGCCGCCTTTTTCAATCCGTTTACGCGCCTGCCGCATTAATTGACGCAAGGTCATCCCCGCTTCATCCACCATCACCAGGCCAAGCTCGTCCATATCTTTGAAGTGACGGTAGAATGAGGTGGCGGCGATGTTGGCTTCGCGCGCCACTTCACGCAGACTGAGATTGGAAAAACTTTTTTCCGCATTAAGTTGATTAAATGCGGCATCAACCAGTGCGCGACGGGTTTTTTCTTTTTGAATTGCGCGAACGCCTGCCATCTTAATTTCCCTCTAAAATCGGTTTAACCGCTTTTTTGACCGCACTTGCGACCCGTTCATAACGGGCGCGTAACGGCGAACCGGGACGGTAAATCAGCGTAATGGTACGTTGCGGTTCCGGATCGACACAGGGAATATATTTGACTCCCTGACGTTGGCCTTCATTCAATACGGCCAATTCAGGCATAAGTGTAATACCTGCGTTGGCGGCAATCATATTACGTAACATTTCCAGGCTGGTGGCCTGAAAATGGGCGTTTTCCTTGGCGCCGGCGGCAAAGCAGTAACCCAGGGCCTGCTCTCGCAGACAATGTCCGTCATCCAGCATTAACACTTCCATGCCTTTTAAATGATCCAAGGGAATATTTTTTTCTTTCGCCCAGGAATGATTTTCCGATACCGCCACCAGCATTTTTTCGTTAAACAACGGTACCTGGATGAAAGGTTCCGTTTCGGCGACGGCGGCTAGAATCGCACAATCCAAACGGCCCGTTTCCAGTTGATCCACTAATTGATTGGTTTGCGCTTCATACAGAAACAACTCCAATTCCGGAAATTCTTCTTTGAGTACCGGCATAATATAAGGCAATAAATAAGGACCGAGGGTCGGAATGACGCCGATATGCAACGGACCGGTCATATCTTTTCCCTGATTACTTGCCATTTCTTTCAGTAATTTTACTTCGCGCAGCACCTGCTTGGCTTGTTCCACCAATAATAACCCCGATTGCGTGAACAATACTTTACGGCTGGTGCGTTCGAGCAGCGTAATGCCCAATTCGTCCTCTAATTTTCGGATTTGTCCGCTTAAAGTGGGTTGACTGACATTACAGGCGTCCGCGGCGCGGCGGAAGTGTTTGAATTCGGCGAGTGAAACGAGATATTCTAAATCACGGATATTCATAATAACGGTAACTCTTAATATAGAAAAAAACGATTGAATGAATAGAAATTAATTGATTGTAACGATAACACAAAAATAATTATAATTCATCCCGTAAACAGAAAATCATTCATTCAAACAGGAGAAAAATCATGAGTATGGAAGGTAAAAAAGTTCCGCAAGTCACGTTTCACACACGTCAGGGCGATTCTTGGGTTGATGTAACCACATCCGAATTATTCGACAATAAAACCGTTGTTCTGTTCTCGTTGCCGGGCGCTTTTACCCCAACCTGTTCGTCAACGCATTTACCTCGTTACAACGAATTGGCATGCGAATTCAAAGCGTTAGGTGTAGACGATATCATTTGCGTATCCGTTAACGATACCTTTGTGATGAACGCCTGGAAAGCGGATCAGGAAGCCGAAAACATCACGGTTATCCCGGACGGTAACGGCGACTTTACCGCAGGCATGGGAATGTTGGTGGATAAAGAGGAATTGGGTTTCGGTAAACGTTCGTGGCGTTATTCCATGCTGGTGAAAAACGGCGTGGTCGAAAAAATGTTCGTGGAACCGAACGAACCGGGCGATCCGTTCAAAGTTTCCGATGCGGATACGATGATCAAATACATCAAACCGGACTGGACGGCGAAACCGTCGGTATCGATTTTCACCAAACCGGGTTGTCCTTTCTGCGCCAAAGCCAAAGGATTGTTAAAAGTAAAAGGCTATACTTTCGAAGAAATCGTATTGGGTCGTGACGCTTCCACTATTTCGGTGCGCGCCATTACGGGCAAAACCTCGGTACCGCAAGTCTTCATCGGCGGCAAATACATCGGCGGCAGTGAAGATTTAGAAAAATATTTCGCATAATTGACTTTTTCGAAGCGGCGAAACGCAAAAAAACGTTGATTTTTTTGACCGCACTTTTATCCGCCAGCCGTTCTGACGTGAGGTTAACGCAGAACGGCTGGCGGATTTTTTTATGCGTAAAAAGCGGATATTGAAAAATCCCGCAGATCACATCGTTCCGACGTTTAATCATTGAGCGGTTTTGGGTATAATTGCTTCAATTTTTTGCAAAGAGACAGAAGAATGATTCATTTTCAAAATGTCAGCAAGGCATATTTTGGGGGGAAACCCGCCTTGCAGGGACTAACATTTCATTTGCCCGTAGGCAGTATGACTTATCTGACGGGGCATTCCGGCGCGGGGAAAAGTACATTATTGAAGCTCATCATGGGCATGGAACGCGCCAACGGCGGGCAGATTTGGTTTAACGGACATGATATAACCCGTCTTTCTCACTACGAATTACCTTTTTTACGCCGTCAAATCGGCATGGTTCACCAGGATTATCGGCTATTGCCCGATCGTTCCGTGGCGGATAATGTTGCGCTACCGTTAATTATCAGCGGTATGCACCCGAAAATTGCGCGCGACCGTGCGCTGTCTGCGTTGGATCGCGTCGGATTATACGATCGCGCCAATCATCAGCCCGTTCATTTATCCGGCGGCGAACAGCAACGGGTGGATATCGCCCGCGCCGTGGTGCATAAGCCGCAATTATTGCTGGCGGACGAACCGACCGGCAACCTTGATAATGCGCTTTCCCTGGATTTGTTTAATCTGTTTGAAGATCTCAATCGTATGGGCATGACTGTGCTGATTGCCACGCACGATGTCGGCTTAATCAGTCAAAAACCGAAGCCTTGCCTTGTGCTGGAACAAGGCCGTTTGCGTTAAAATCGGAGAAATTTATTATGAGTTCAACACAAAAAGCTCCGTTTTGGGTGCAAATGAAATATGTTTTAGGTCACGTGTGGGCGGATTTGGTCAAACGAAAATACGGCACGCTGTTAACTATTTTGGTGATCGCAGTGTCGTTAACTATTCCCACCGTCAGCTTTTTATTGTGGAAAAATACCCACAACGCCATTACCCAATTTTCGCCGGACAGCGAATTAACGGTGTATTTGCACAAAAACCTCAATGAAGACGATGCTAACAGCGTGGTGGAAAAAATCCGTTCGCAAGCCGGCGTGGAAAGTCTGAATTACGTGTCTCGCCAGGAAAGTCTGAAGGATTTCCGCGCCTGGTCCGGCTTTGGCGAAGAATTGGATATTTTAGACGATAATCCGTTACCGGCGGTGGTGATGATTAAGCCGACGGCGGAATTCAAAGCCTCGGAAAAACGTCAGGAACTGCGTGAAAATCTTACTAAAATCAAAGGGGTGGAAGAAGTTCGCATGGATAACGATTGGCTGGAGAAACTCACGGCGATAACCTGGCTGATTGCCCACGTCGCCATTTTCTGCGCGGTGCTGATGACGCTGGCGGTTTTTTTGGTTATCGGCAACAGTATCCGTTCCGATGTGTACAGCAGTCAGGCGAATATCCAGGTGATGAAATTGCTGGGCGCGACGGAGCAGTTTATTCTGCGTCCGTTCCTCTACACCGGCATTATTTACGGCTTTTTCGGCGCCTTTTTCGCCTGTTTTTTCAGCGCCTTACTCATCGGTTATTTCACCAGCGCGGTGAAATATGTGACGGATATTTTTGCCGTCACCTTTAATCTCGGCGGCTTGGGTTTCGGTGAAATGCTGTTTTTATTGGTGATTTGCTCCATCGTCGGTTACGCCTCGGCCTGGATTTCCGCCACCCGTCACATCCGTCTGCTGGATAAATAATTTAAGTGCGGTCAAAAATTCTTTCGTTTTTTTGACCGCACTTTTAGCCTTTCCGCCTTTGAAAATCCGCCGACTGCGGTTATACTTAAGCTCTCTTTTTATCATTAATCTATTGAGAACAACATGGAAGAATTTTTAACGCTGGCTACGCCTTTTATCAAAAACCACACGTTATTGGTTGTCGCCTGGGTCGCCATTTTTATTGCTTTTATTTACGTGAATTTCAAAGCCTTCACCAGCAAGGTGAAATTGGTGTCCAATGCCGAAGCGGTGGCATTGATGAACAACCAAAATGCGGTGGTGATCGATTTGCGCACCATCGAAGAATTCAAACGCGGACACATTGTCAACAGCCAGGAATTCGTGCCTTCGGACATTAAAAATCACAATCTGGGCAAATTGGAACAACACAAAGAGGTGCCGGTGATTTTAGTCTGTGCGAGCGGCGTAACGGCTCGCGCTTCGGGTGAAATTTTAGCCAAACAGGGCTTTAAACACGTTTACGCATTACAAGAAGGCATTGCAGGCTGGAATGCCGAAAATTTACCGTTAGTAAAATAAGGAATTCAATATGACAGATGAAAATCAGGCCGCCCCGGCGGAGCAAGCTCAGGAACCCGTATTGCAGATTCAACGCATTTATGTGAAGGATGTGTCATTTGAAGCGCCGAACCTGCCCGATATTTTTCAGCAGGAATGGAAGCCGGATTTAAACTTTAATTTAGGCACGGAAGCAAAACAATTAGCTGAGAATTTATTTGAAGTGACATTAAACGTGTCGGTGGAAACTACGCTGGAAGACAGCGGCGATTCCGCTTTTCTGTGCGAAGTGAAACAGGCCGGCGTGTTTACTATCAGCGGGTTAACCGATATTCAGTTAACGCATGCGTTAACCTCGCAATGTCCGAATATGTTGTTTCCTTACGCCCGCGAATTAGTGGCGAGCCTGGTCAATCGCGGCACTTTCCCGCCGTTGAATTTAGCGCCGGTGAATTTCGATGCGCTTTTCCTCGAACACATGCGTCGTGTGGAAGAAGAATCCGCTGAGGAAGAACAACCGACCATTAATTAATTCCGATATCGGCAACGCTCACGTTTCGACGTGGGCTTTTCTTTAGGTGGAATCTATGGTGAATCAAGCTCCGATCAGCATTCTGGGCGCCGGCTCTTACGGCACGGCGCTGGCAATCAGTTTTTCCCGTAACGGTTATCCCACCATATTGTGGGGACATAATCGCGCAGAATGTCAGCAGTTGCGTGAAGAACGGCAAAATCGCCGGTTTTTACCGGATATTGCGTTTCCCGAATCTTTAGTGATTGAAGCGGATCTGGAAAGTGCGGTCAAAAAATCGAAAGATTTATTGGTGGTGGTACCCAGTCACGCTTTCGGTGAGGTGATTAAACGGATTAAACCGTTTTTGCGTCCCGACAGTCGTATCGCTTGGGCAACCAAAGGATTGGAGCGGGATAGCGGGCGTTTGCTGCAATCCGTAGCGGAAGAAGAACTGGGTAAGGCGCATCCGTTGGCCGTGTTGTCCGGTCCGACTTTTGCCAGGGAGTTAGCCGCCGGCATGCCGACGGCGATTGCTTTGGCGGCAAATGACGAACGATTTGCCCGGGAATTTCAGGCGCGCATCCATTGCAGTAAGCATTTCCGGGTGTATCTCAATCGGGATATGATCGGCGTGCAGCTGGGCGGAGCGATTAAAAACGTGATCGCTATTGCGGCGGGAATGGCGGACGGTTTGGGATTCGGCGCCAACGCGCGCACCGCCTTGATTACCCGAGGGCTGGTGGAAATCACCCGTTTGGGCGTATCATTGGGAGCGAATCCGAAAACCTTCACCGGCATGTCAGGCTTAGGGGATTTGGTGCTGACTTGTACCGATAATCAATCGCGCAATCGACGTTTCGGCATGATGTTGGGGCAAGGAATTTCCGCGCAGGCGGCGATGGAGCAAATCGGGCAAGTGGTGGAAGGTTTTTACAACACTAAAGAAGCTATGGCGTTGGCGCAGCGTCAGGGCGTGGAAATGCCGATTACGGAACAGATTTATGCGGCCTTGTTTCACGGTAAAAATCCGCAGGAAATGGCGACCGCACTTTTACAGCGCGAACGTAAAGACGAATATTAAGGAACCGAGATGGCAATTAAAGTTTGGAAACAAATCCGGGAAGAAGCCCAATGTATGGTGGATAAGGAACCTATGCTGGCGAGTTTTTTCCATTCGACCATTTTAAAACACAAACATTTGGGCGGCGCACTGAGTTATATTCTGGCCAATAAACTGGCGACGGCAACCATGCCCGCCATTACCCTGCGTGAAATTATTGAAGACGCTTATGCGGCGAAACCCAGCATTATCGAAAGCGCCGCCTGCGATATTACCGCGGTGCGCCAGCGTGATCCGGCGGTGGATTTATGGTCTACGCCGTTGCTGTATCTGAAAGGCTTTCACGCGTTACAAAGCTATCGAATTACCCATTATTTATGGCAGGAAAACCGCCGTTCGCTGGCGATTTATCTGCAAAATCAGATTTCCGTGGCGTTTGATGTGGATATTCATCCGGCGGCGAGTATCGGTTGCGGCATTATGTTTGACCACGCCACCGGTATTGTGGTGGGGGAAACGGCGGTGATTGAAAACGACGTTTCCATTTTGCAGGGCGTCACATTAGGCGGCACCGGTAAAGAAACGGGCGATCGCCATCCGAAAATCCGCGAGGGCGTCATGATCGGCGCCGGTGCGAAAATTCTGGGCAATATCGAAGTGGGCAAATACGCCAAAATCGGCGCCAATTCCGTGGTGTTACAGCCGATTCCCGAACATGCTACGGCAGCCGGCGTACCGGCGCGGATTATCAGCAAAGATCACGATTCCAAACCGGCATTTGAAATGAATCAATATTTCATTGACGACGCCGAAATGCTGAATATTTAGGCCAGATCGTTTTATTTTGTCGGAGCGGGTTAACCCGCTCTTCTTATTTGTATGGTAGAATGTTCCCGTTTTTTGAGGAGAAAAAAGCGTGACATTAGCAGATTACGTTGAGATCTTACAGGCGGAACATCGCATGGATCGGGTTTATTCCTTTGAATTCGAAGGGAAGTCTTACTGGCTGAAACAGCCCGAACATCCCCACGGTATTCAGCGTTTGCTCAAGCCCTTTTCCCGGGCGGCGTTTCGACGGGAAATCCAACGGATAAAATGGCTGATTCTACAGAAAGCACCGATTCCGCCGGTAAAAATCATCAATTCCCATTGTTTGGTGATGGAAGATGCGGGGCACAGCGTGCGCTTCTGGCTGGAAAGCGATATTACGGCCGCGCAAAAACAACGGATTCTGGACGATTGCGCCAAAGCCCTGGCGGATTTGCACGAACACGGCATTGTTCACGGGCGCCATTTGTTGAAAGATATTTTGTGGCGGGACGGCAAAGTTTCCTTTATTGACTTCGAAGCGGCTTCCCATTCCCATAAGTTGATATGGCAGAAAATGCGTGACGCTTTATTGTTTATTTACGGAGTGTGCCGGGAAAAAACAACGCCCGCGCAGATTCAACGCACTATCGATACTTTTGTCTGTTACGAAGACAGCCGCGTGTGGCATTATGCTTTGGCTTTGGTGAAAAGATACCGTTTTTTGTATTACCTTTTGCTGCCGTTTAAACCTCTGGCGAAAACGGATTTACTCGCTTTTTACGTGCTATTTGAAACCTTGCTGACGAAGTTCCTGTAACGGCATCGGCGCAATACAAAAAGTGCGGTCAAAAATTCTTTCGTTTTTTTATTTGCCATTCCTGAAAGGGTTTCTCCCGAAGCGTTGGCAAACGAGATGGAAAAAACGATGCTTTTTTTGACCGCGCTTTTATGGACGAATTAAATAATACGCGAGAATTGTTGTCTGCGCGCCTGCTGACGCGAGTAGGTGTCAAAGCACAGACAAATGTTGCGGATCAGCAAACGGCCTTTCGGCGAGACGATGATTCCGTGCGGTTTAATGTCCAGCAGGCCGTCTTCCGCCAACGGTTTCAGCAGCGCCAAATCTTCGGCAAAATGCGTAGTAAAATCAATATGATATTGCCGTTCGACGGCGGCATAATCCAATTTAAAGTTACAGATTAAAGCCTTAATCACATCCCGCCGCAGGCAGTCTTCTTCCGTTAAAGCTAGCCCTTTGTGCAGCGCAATGCCTTTTTCGTCCACATCGGCATAATATTGTTTTAATTCTTTTTGGTTTTGCGCATAGCTGTCGCCCAACAGGCTGATGGCGGAGACGCCCAATCCCAGTAAATCGCATTCTTCCTGCGTGGTGTAACCTTGGAAGTTGCGGTGCAGAACGCCGTTTTGTTGCGCGATGGCCAGTTCGTCGTCCGGTTTGGCAAAGTGATCCATGCCGATAAATTTATAGCCGGCGGCGCCTAAGGTTTCGATGGTCTTTTGCAAAATGCTCAGTTTGGTTTCCGGCGACGGCAAATCTTTGTCTTTGATTTTTACTTGGCCGGCGAACCGGCTTGGTAAATGAGCGTAGTTGAACACGCTCAGGCGATCGGGATTCAGCTCAATGACTTTTTGTAAAGTGAACATAAAACTTTCCACCGTTTGGAACGGCAAGCCGTAAATGAGATCCAGATTGGTGGATTGGAAGCCCAGTTCGCGCGCACGAACCAGTAAAGCGCGGATAAAATCTTCGTCCTGCTCGCGGTTGACGGCTTTTTGTACTTCTTTATTGAAGTCCTGCACGCCCATACTGATGCGGTTGAAACCGATGCGGCGCAAGTGATCCAACATGGACAATTCGATTTCGCGCGGATCCATTTCAATGGAAATTTCGGCGTCGTCCGCAACGTTGAAATGGGTTTTTAACATGTTCATCAAACGGGCGGATTGGGTTTCGCTCAAATAAGTCGGCGTGCCGCCGCCCCAATGGATTTGGGTCGCCGTCCGGTTTCTGAATAAAGGCTCGCGGTTGCTGATTTCTTTTTCGAGAAAATCCAGATAAATATCCGCCTTATGCCGATGGCGGGTAATCACTTTGTTGCAGCCGCAGAAATAACAGAGTTTATGACAGAACGGAATATGCACGTAAAGGGATAACGGCCGCTCGGGATAACGCGCCGCCGCCGTTTCGAAATCTTGTTCGCTGTAATGTTCATTAAATTCCAGCGCGGTTGGATAACTCGTATAACGAGGCCCGGATTGATTGTATTTTTGAATCAGGGCGAGATCGAAAGTAATATCAGTCATATCGTCAGATTAAATGTTAGGGTTGTCGAGTAGATAATCGTTGTCAAAAAGCGGCGTGGAGAAATCTTATTGTAATTCGTTTAACAAGGTTTTCGCTTCGGCTTTAATCGCTTCTTCCAACTCGATTTCTTTGGCTTCGCGTTCGAGATCCAACTTCATTCGCTCATTTTTCTTCAGCAATTTGCGATCTTCATGGGTCGGCATATCGCGCACCGTTTCGTAAAGCCGCCACATGGCGGCATATTCCGATAAGGTTTTCTGTCCGAGGGGATCCAACAACATTTTTAACCGAATCACGCCTTCCGAATGATTACATTCGCCCCTGTGCATTGCGCGGGCAATAATCCGAATGCTTTCTTTTAAGCGAGCCGTGCGCGCCAGTCGGGCTTGTTCATACAACCGTTTTTGCTTGCGTAATTGAGCGAAAAGATAAAGGGAATATCCCGCCATCGCCAGTAAAATTGCAACGCCGATTACGAATAATACGCCGGTCATCATAATTAACGGAATTGGTTAATATCGATTTTCTCGAAGGTGCGAAGCAAATCGTCTTCGCCTTCCTCTTCGTCGCTAATGCCCAATTCGTCCATTAATTGCGCAATGCGATCCAGGCATTCGTCAACAAAAGCTTTATTCGCTTTACTGAGAACTTTTCCGGCATCCAGTTGATCCAACAAATTGTTCAGACATTCGTTATTTTCAAGCTGTTCCAACTCTAACATCGGATCAAGTGCGGGCGATTTTTCGTTCGTTTTTGCCGGTTGAATGAACAGACCTTCCTCCGGTTTGTTCACGAATTCCACCATCAGCGGCACTTTTTTACGGCTGCCGATACGCGGATCTTTCGCCTCGGGTTGCGAGCTTTTATCGGCATTCGCGGCGGCACTGTGGCGCGAACCGGAATTCAGGCCTTTATGCTTGCGTTTACGTTTTTCCTCACGCGCTTTGGCATCCAATTCATAACGGGTTAATTTCTTGCCGGGACGCGCTTTTACCGCACCGATTTCAGGTTTTTTATCGGCTTTGCGCGTCGGCATAATGTCGGTCAAACGACGGGATTTTTTCTGTCTGGACATGATTTTTTCAGCTAAATTAAATTTCCCGCGATTGTATCACAAAACCGCAATGCTTGTTAGAATACTGTTAAATCTATTTTAATGAGGAAATTCCCGATGAAAACGTTAAAATCCGGCGAAAACGCCCCGCACTTTACATTGCCGAATCAGCACAACGAACCGGTTTCGTTAACCGATTTCCGGGGCAAAAAAGTGTTGGTTTATTTCTACCCGAAAGCCCTCACGCCGGGCTGCACCGTTCAGGCCTGCGGGCTGCGAGACGCCAAGGCGGAGCTGGATAAATTAAGCGCTGTGATTTTAGGCATCAGCCCGGATTCCCCGAAAAAACTCGCTCAATTTGAAGAAAAGAAAGCGTTGAATTTCACTTTATTATCCGATGAAGACCATCGAGTCGCCGACCAATTCGGCGTTTGGGGCGAAAAGAAATTTATGGGGAAAATTTACGACGGCATCCACCGTATCAGCTTTTTGATTGACGAAAACGGCGTGATTGAACAAGTGTTCGACAAATTCAAAACCGGAGAACATCATCAAGTGGTGTTGGATTATTTGACTAAAAAATAATGGAAAATTTGACCGCACTTTATGTAACAGCCAGTTTAGTTTGAGAACGGACCTTAAATTAAACTGGCAAATTTATTATGGGTAATCTCTCATTCCTGCGCCATTTCTCAATTATATTGCGTTCCCGTATAAGCTCCGTCATTTTTTGTCTGATCCACCAACCGAATCACCGTTTTATCGCCAGTTACGCTTAAAAGTGCGGTAAAAATAATCGGTATTTTTTCATAACTCATTCATTTTCAGTTTTCTTTTCATTATTAAGAGAGAAATCCTCAAGCCCCTCAGAAGGAAATGGCGGTTTATTTATACGGAAAGTGTATAACCAAAATTAGAAAAAGAATTTCTGTCCCTATTTCGGTTTATGTAAGATTTCATCATCAAGATAATGCAACAAAAATTTTACTAACAACCCTAGTTTAAAGAATCAAAGAGGTGATGATTATGACTGACAAAGTGATTTTAACCGCCGCATTAACCGGTGCCGTAACCCCAAAAGATATTGCACCTTATATTCCTATTACTCCTGCTGAAATTGCTGAAGACGCGTACAAGTGCTGGAAAGCGGGGGCCTCCATTGTACATTTGCATATGCGTGATGACCAAAGTCAGGGCACCATGGATAAGCATAAATTCAAAGAAACCATCGATCGTATTAAAGATAAATGTGATGTTGTGATTAACGTCACGACAAGCGGCGATCACAGAGCGTCGGACGAGCAACGTATGGAACATTTGGCTTATGTGAAGCCTGAAATCGCAACCTTTGATGCGGGTTCCTTCAACTGGATGCCTGGCGGCGTATTTATGAACTCACCTCAATTCTTAACCAAACTTGGCAACACAATGATTGAGTTGGGGATCAAACCTGAAATCGAGATCTTTGACAGCGGTATGATTCATGCCTGCCAGTATTATTTGAAACAAGGCAATTTAAAAGCGCCGCTGCATTTTCAATTATGTTTGGGCGTACTCGGTGCGGCAATGGCGACGGTGGAAGATTTGGTGTATTTGAAAAATCTGTTACCTAAAGACGCTACTTGGAGCGCTTTCGGTATCGGACGGGCGCATTTGCCGATTATGATGGCAACGCTTGCGATGGGCGGTCATATCCGTGTCGGTCTGGAAGATAACGTGTATTACAAAAAAGGGGTTCCCGCTACTAATCAAATGCTTGTTGAACGTGCCGTTCGTATTATTGCCGAAGCGGATAAATCCGTTGCGACACCGGATGAAGCCAGAGAAATCTTAGGATTAAAAAAACGCTAATTAGTAGGAAATAACATACTTTTGCTGTTCAACTTAGAGAAGGATATCCGTATGAAATTTAATCATATTTTCAAAAAACTCGGTTGTACTTTACCTGTAGCCACAGTGTTATTTTCTATGATACAGACTGCGCAGGCGGCGGAAGGCGTGACACCTTTACAACCCGGTGCGACAACAGGTAATCACGCCGGTGCCTTACCGCCCGAAGGTTTTTACTTCGGTTATGATGTGAATTACGAATGGGGGAAATTACATTCGCCTAATGTGAACATTAAGGCGAGCAACGTTAGTATGGTCGCGACCCTGCTGTGGTCGACGCCTTATAAATTCCTCGGGGCGAACTATGCGGCGGGGATTGCACAGCCTTATAAAATCGCCCATACCACGCTTAACACACCAGGCGGAGAAAGCAAATATTCTAACCACGGTTGGATGAGCACGACTATTATGCCGGTATTGTTATCTTGGAATTTAGGCGAAGGTTTCCACTTAGGCGCCGGTACCGCTTTTGTGTTTAAAAACGGTAAACATGCAACCGTTTGTGTCGACGGTTCATGCAGCAATACGCCGAAAAATCTGGCGAATCGTTATTACACGGTTCAACCGAATCTTGCATTAACGTATTTTAAAGACGATTGGGCGTTTACCCTCAACAATACGTTTGATTTCAATTCCAAAAATAAGAAAACCGATTATCGTTCGGGGAATACCTATTATCTCGATTTGACTGCGACCAAACGCGTGAACAACTGGACGGTCGGTTTAATTGCTAACTGGACCAAACAATTTACCGACGATAAAAAAGACGGTGTGGTGGTGCAAGGTCTTCATTCCGAAGGCAGCCGTGTCGAACACGTCATGTTCGGTCCGATAGTCGGCTATGACTTCGGTAAGTTCGCCGTAAATATGCGTTATTTGCATTCCGTACATTCGGAAAACGATCCGAAAATGCGTTTCTTACATCTTGGCGTGGCAATCCCGCTATAAAAGACACGATTATTTTCCAACATATATAAAGGAAATCGTTATATGGTTAAAAATAAAATTTATTCAAAAGCGGAAATCGCCGAAAAATTTCATGACGGCATGAAATTAATGGCGGGAATTTTCGCTTGTAAAGGCTGTGCCGACAGACTGGTCGATATTATTGTTGAGAAAGGCTGCAAAAATATCGAATTAATTTCTAACGATGCCGGCGACCCGGGCGTTGCGTTGGGTAAACTTTATGATGCACATTTAGTGAGCAAAGCACATCATTCTCATATCGGCATGAATCCCTATGTTACTGAATTGATTAATAAAGGGATTGTGACGCTTGAGTTAATTCCGCAG
Organism: uncultured Actinobacillus sp.; assembly: GCA_963539805.1. Classification (GTDB taxonomy): domain Bacteria; phylum Pseudomonadota; class Gammaproteobacteria; order Enterobacterales; family Pasteurellaceae; genus Exercitatus. The sequence goes on from CAUTMS010000003.1 coordinate 179,667, forward strand.
GGAACGCTCGCTGAAAAAATTCGTGCCGGTGGCGCCGGTTTGGGCGGCGTGTTAACCAAAACCGGTTTGGGGACAATTGCGGAAGAAGGCCGTCAAATCATGGAAGTTGACGGTGAAAAGTATATCTTTGAAAAACCGTTTCGCGCCGAAATTGCCATTATCCGGGCGGCAAAAGCGGATAAGTTAGGTAATTTGGTTTATCAAGGAGCGGCGCGCAATTTCAATCCTATGATGGCGATGGCGGCGGATTTGGTCATTGTTGAGGCGGATGAAATTGTTGAAATCGGCGCACTCGATCCTGAAGCCGTGGTTACTCCCGGTGTTTTTGTGGATATGATTTTGACTAATGAGGAGTAATGATGATGGCAGATTCAAAAGTATTAATTGCGCAAAAAGTCGCAAGCTTTTTTAACCCGGGCGATGTGGTTAATCTGGGCATCGGTATTCCCGGTTTGGTGCGCGAATATATTGTGGACGGCGTACAGCTTCATGCCGAAAACGGGCTGTTAGGTTACGGTCCGTCACCAAAACCGGGCGAAGAAGTGCCGAATTATGTCAACGCCGGCGGCCAAATCGTGACGTTATTGCCGGGCGCTTCCGTTTCCGATAGCGCCGGCGCCTTCGCTTTGGTGCGCAGCGGTAAATTGAGCGCCGTCGTACTCGGCGCATTGCAGGTTGACGCGGAGGGCAGCATTGCCAACTGGAGCATTCCGGGCGGGCGTATTATGGGAATGGGCGGTGCGATGGACCTTGTGTCCGGCGCCAAGCAGGTAATTGTGGCGATGGAACATAACGCAAAAAACGGCGCTGCCAAGATTTTATCCAAATGCACCTGGCCGCTTACCGGCTATCAAGTGGTGGACATTATCGTGACGGAACTCGGGGTATTTGACATCACGCCGGAAGGCATCGTGGTAAGAGAATTATTCCCCGGGGTCAGCAAACAAGAGGTTATCAGTCGAACCGACGCCCCGTTAATCTTCAACGATTAAAGAAAAGTGCGGTCGATTTTTAAAAAGTTTTTTAAACGAAGTGAGGAGAATTTTATTATGCGCGAAGCGGTGATTGTTTCTGCCGTACGGACGCCCGTGGGCAAAGCAAGAGGTGCGTTGGCTTCCGTACCGGCTTGGGAGTTAGGCAGATTAGCCGTGCAGGAAGCGGTGAAACGTTCGGGCGTCGATCCCAATGAAATCGATGAAATCATTTTCGGTAATCTATTGAATACGGATTGTGTCAACATAGCGCGCGTAGTCGGCTTGGCGGCAGGATTGCCGATTACGGTTCCCGGTATTACCTTAAACCGCCAATGCGCTTCCGGTATCAATGCGATTGCTTATGCCGCGGCGTTAATTCAGGCCGGTTACGGCGATATTATGGTTGCCGGCGGAGTGGAAAGCGATTCGACACGTTGCTATATCATGGAAAAACCGACGGCGGCTTATCAGGTTCGCCCGCCTTCTTGGGTTGTGCCGATTTCCGCCCCGAAAGAAATGGATATGCCGATGGGGATCACCGCGGAAAATCTGGCGAAAAAATATGGTTTGACGCGGGAAGAATGCGATCGGTTTGCCGTTGACAGTCATATGAAAGCGGCGAAGGCGTGGGAAAACGGTTATTTCGATGCGCAAATCGTGCCGGTAACGGTAAAAAGTCGCAAAGGGGATATTTTAGTAACTCGTGACGAAGCGCTGCGTCCCGATTGTAATCTTGAATCCTTGGCTAAATTACCGCCGGCTTTCATTGAAAACGGTATTGTGACCGCCGGCAACAGCTCGCCGATGAGCGACGGTTCCGGCGCCGTAGTGATTATGGAACGCAAAAAAGCGGAAGCCTTAGGCTTAAAAATTTGGGCTAAGGTGGTCAGCTTCGCCGCAACGGGCGTCGATCCGTCGATTATGGGCATCGGACCGGTTTCCGCTACACAAAAATTACTCAAAAATGTCGGCATGTCGTTATCCGATATTGATTTAATTGAAATGAACGAAGCATTCTCGGCGCAATCATTGGCTTGTATCCGCGAATTGAATATGGACGTGTCGAAATTAAACGTAAACGGCGGCGCGCTTGCGTTAGGACATCCGTTAGCCGGTACGGGCGGTATTTTAGCCGCAAAACTCGTTTATGAACTTGAACGCAGAAATCTGCACACCGGATTGATTACGTTCTGTGCCGGCGGCGGTCAAGGATTTTCCGCTTTATTGGAACGGGTTTGAGTCTATTTTGGCCGATTCTGCGTTAAAAGTCGTGAAGTTTAGCATAGCTGGACTTCACGACTTTCGCCTTACCTTGAACAAAAATAACCTCCGTCGAGGTAAAAATAAAACGTCCACAGATCCTAAAGATCCGCTGATTGTCGGGTCTTCTTATCGTTAAAATTTCTTATCTGAAAAACGAATAACAGATAATCAAAATTGCATTTCCACTTTCGCTCGGTCTATATCATATTGTATCAACATATAAATAACAGATAGGTTCTTTAAGTCTGGATTTATAGCTTCTTTCCGTATTTATGTCACATTATAACAAGGAGTTATGCTATGTATTCCAATTTTAGATGGTATGTTTTATTTGTAATGTTTATTGTCACGGCATCTACCTCTTTACTGCTCATCGCCCCGGTTACAATCGTCGATAGTATCGCTCAACTTTCTAGTCTGGATCCTCCCACCATTATTACCGTTAATATGAGTACTTTTAACTTATTCATCGTGCTCGCGGTAATGGCGGGCGGAATTTTAGTGGATAAAATCGGCGTCACCAAAATTTATATTCTCTGCTTATTGGTTGTTATTGTCGGTAATATGGTAATGGCGACTTGGGGAAATAATTTATGGGGAATGTTTATCAGCCGTGCTTTGCAAGGTTTGGGTACCGGGCCGATTATGGTATCGATTACTTTGCTGGCAAGACAATGGTTTAAACAAGAAGAACACGGTATCGTAACCGGTTTACAAGGTATGGCGGTATCTATCGGTATTGCGACCGGTTTCGTATTGGTTCCGAGGCTCGCTGCGACGGTCAGCGATTGGGGGACTGTATTTTCCTATCTTTCTTTGATTAATTTCGCCGGTATTGCGTTAACTTGCGTGATTATCTTTTGTCCTCAACTTAAACCCGTTGAAGTTGATAATTACGAATCCGTAAAAGGCGATCCGATAAATTTCAAACTTATTCAACCTTTGGTATTAATCGGTGTGGTCAGTTTATTCTGTAGCACTTGGTTACAACAATCCGTCAATGCGGTGGGTGCGGGATTTATCGGTACGGAATTGAATTTCGGCCAAATTCACGGTGCAGATTTAATGTTTTATTATTCCATCGCTTATGCGATCGGTTCGCCCATTGGCGGCGCGATTGCCGGTATTTGGTTTAAAGGAAAAAAAGATCACCTTGTTATTGCTGTCAGTTTTTTAATATCCGCTCTATTTAGTTTCATCATCGTACAAAATTCTCAATCCTTCGCATTAATCGGTTGTCTCTTGGTTTTAGGTTTGTTCCAAAGCTTTATCAGCCCGATTGTGTTGTCTTTTATTGCGAAAACCTACCCGAAAGAAGTGATCGGTAAAGTCTCCGGGTTTACCATGATGTTCAATTTTATGGCGGGTATTTTGTCTCCTTACGTATGTTCCGTGCTGCTTACCTCTTTAGGCACATACAGTTCCTCTTTCATTGCAATGGTTGCGGTATCGATTATAGGCGCGTTGTTCGGCATTAGATTAAAAGCCAGTTTATTAAAGTAATTAAGGAGTCATTATGAAAATCAATTATTGCAAAATAATACACGGGTTGGGCTGTTCGATGGCAATGTTAGCTGCGGTCGCTGCTAATGCGGAAGGCGGATTACAGACTCGATCTCAGCGCCCGTTAAGCGATATGGGAAATTGGCTGAAAAATAACGGAATTCGACCGCACTTACTCACATCCTATTTATATTTTGATAATTTTGATATGGGGATCGATAAAGGCAATAATGAACAGCTTTGGATGATCATGGCCGGATTTGATGCGGATTTACAAAAATCTTTAAGCATTAAAGGCGGTAATTTCCATTTTTCCTATGCTTGGGCGCCTTACCACAGAAATTTTGATTTCGGCTCGCAAGCGGGCGATATTTTAGTCGGTAACCCGCCGCCTTATGTACCGAAAGTGGCTCACTTAACCAAATTGACTTATGAACAAAAATTACTTGATGATCGTTTGACCGTTGAAGCGGGTAGAAGTAACCCGGGTTTTTATTACGGCAAGTCTTTGTGTAATTTTGAGTTCAGCTGCGTAAATCCGCTGTTACATAAAACTGCGACGTTCAGCCCGATTATCTATTCATCTTGGGGCGGGCGGGTAAGTTATAAGATTCTACCGACGTTGGAATTTAGCCTTAGCGGTTGGAGAACTTATCTGGACTTTCCGTTTACCAACGGTTGGGAAAACGGTTGGAATGATAAACACCCGACAGGAAATTTATGGATTGCGGGTTTATCGCGTACCGATGAATGGCGCGACGGTCAAAATAAATATCCGCTGACTTGGGAACTCACCTTTTTCCATAATACACATCGTTTTAATAATAACGATCCGACTAGCGCTCAAGAAAGCATCAGCGGTACTTCAGGGATACATGCCGGGGTGAAAAAATTATTCTGGCGCGCCGACGGCGGCAGTGACGGCAATCCGAGTGCAACCGCATTAACCGCTTATGCCAGCGTTTCCCATATGTTTGATAATGTGACATTCAGCGGCTTATCTTCCTTTGCCAGTGTCGGCTTGATTTTGCAAGGCCCGTTTAAAAGCCGACCGATGGACAGCTACGGATTGAATTTTAACTGGGCAAAAATGACCAAAGGCGAACAGCGTTTAATGACCGCGCTTTATACCGGGAACGATGGTTGGACACCGCATAAAAACCAATATCAGCTAAGTTTGGATGCAACCGTTCCGATATTGCCGGAAGTTATTTTGCAGGCGTCAGTCGGTCGAGTTTGGAATGCTAATACTTGGATGAATACCAATATCGGACAAACCGTTTCATCCAGTCCGAAAGACGGTTATTCAGCCAGTTTGGCCGTAACCGTATTATTAGACAAAGCGCTAGGTTTGATCGATTAACGCCTATTTATTCAAAGGAGTTTTATATGAGCAATACAGTTTCAGCTTTTGATGAATTAACTTTATCATGCGGTATAAAATTAAAAAATAGAGTCTTTATGGCACCGATGACCACCCAATCGGCCGATACTAAAGGTTGCGTTAGTGATGAACTGGTGAATTATTACCGCGATCGCGCGAAAGACGTAGCAGCTATCGTAGTGGAATGCGGCTATATCCAACCGAACGGCATGGCGTTTCCGGGGGGAGTAGGGTTATCCTCTGACGACCATATCGCCGGTCTTGCCAGAATTTCTGAAGCGATTAAAGAGCAAGGTGCGTTACCGATTATGCAGATTTATCACGGCGGCCGTATGGTGCGCCCTGAATTAATAGGTGGTCAGCAGCCGGTTGCGCCGAGTGCGGTAGCCGCTTGTCGTCAAGGTTGCGCTGTGCCGCGCGAATTAACGACGGCGCAAATTGAACGGATGATCGCTGATTTCGGCGCCACCGCGGAACGTGCAATCAAGGCGGGATTTTCCGGTGTGGAAATCCACGGCGCTAACACTTATTTAATTCAGCAATTTTTTTCACCGCACTCTAATCGTCGCGATGACTATTGGGGCGGCGATATTGAAAAACGTGCCAGATTCCCGCTGGCGGTCGTCGATGCGGTGAAAACGGCCGTACAACAATTATCAGGCGATAAACCGTTCATTGTGGGTTATCGTTTCTCTCCGGAAGAATTGGAAAAACCGGGCATCAATTTTGACGATACGTTGTTCTTATTGGAAAAATTATCCGACAAAGGGCTGGATTATCTGCATTTTTCTACCGCACAAGCGGTACAAACTTCCATTATCGATTTACACGATAAACAGCCGTTGATTGAAAAATTAATTCAAAATCGTTCCGCCCGCCTCGCCGAAGTACCGATTATGGGAGTAGGCGGCGTGAAACAGGCAACCGATTTGGACAACGCCTTTGCGCACGGTTTTGATTTGGTTTCCGTAGGGAAAGCGATTATCGTCGAACCTCGTTGGTTGCACAAAGTGCGTACCGGACAAGAGATCCTGAATTTCATGCATATTGAAGACTGTAAAGCGCGCAATGTGCCGGAAACCGTGTGGGATATTATCGGTCCGTTTATGGAAAAAGAAGAAAAAGCCTTCCTTCATAAAAAAGCGCCGCGTAAAGAATTTATTCCGGGCATATATAAAGAACGTTTCGGCGATTTCCACGGTATGGTAAATGTGGAAGTGACATTGGATAAATTGTCCATTCAAAAGGTGGAAGTAACCGGTAAAAGTATGGCGCCGGGAGTGACCATCGACGCTTTCCGTGAAATTGCCAATCGCATTATGGAAAAAGACGGTACGGACGATGTGGACGTCGTAAGCGGCGCAACGGAAAGCTGCCAATCCGTGTTGGCGGCGGTGGATCGCATTATTGCCAAAGCCTCCGGCGAGAAAATTCAGAAAAATAAATTGCCGTTCTTACCTTGGCTAAAACCTGTATTGGAAGTGGATGAAACGCAAATCGAGGCGGAACTGGAAACCGATGTGATCGTGATAGGTTGCGGCGTTTCCGGCACTTGTGCAACCCGTGCGGCGGCGGAAGAAGGCGCCAAAGTAGTGGTAATTGAAAAAGCCGCTGCTCCACAATGCCGCAGCGGCGAATATGCGGTGATCAACGGACAATTACAAGCTCGTTGGGGTCGTGATAATTTCAATGTGGACGAAATAACCGATCGCTTTATGCGCGAATGCAGTTATCGTATTAAACGTCCGATTGTGTCCCGTTGGGCGAAAAATTGCGCAAACGTATTTGATTGGTTTATCAGCGCCAAACCGGATATGTGGATTTGTGAAACGCAGCGTTCGCCGATTCCGGACGAGCACGCCGAATTCTTCCTGGAACCGTTGGAATACCCGTTGCCGCCGCATTATGATTATCGTAAAGAAAATTATCCGACCTATCCGACCTCCGTGCATTTTGTGCCGGATCAGACACCGATGATCACCGCCAACTTCCAAAAAGCCTTGGATACCGGTAACGTAGATGCGCGTTTCGGTCACTTTGCGGAAAAATTGCTGAAAGAGGGTAATCGAATTACCGGCGTGATTGCACGTAATGCGGCAACGGGTAAATATATCCGCATTTTGGCAAAAGACGGCGTGGTACTTGCAACAGGAGATTATTCAAGCAATAAAGAAATCTTGAATTATTATTGTCCCGAAGTGCAGGAAAGTGGCGTGAAAACTGTGTGGTTGAACCGTGACGTGGAAGGCAATTTAACCAACACGGGGGACGGTCACCAATTAGGCGCACAAATAGGTGCGCGTATTCAGCAACACCATGCGCCGATGACTCATCATATGGGCGGACCGTTCGGTATGGCGGGCGGTATCGGTAATACGCCGTTTTTGTTTCTGAATAAACACGGTAAACGTTTTATGAACGAAGAAGTACCGGGACAACAATTGGAAAACCAAATTGAGATGCAGCCGGATAATTGCTGTTTCCAAATTTTTGACAGCCAATGGCGTGAACAGCTTCAATATATGCCGGCGGCGCACGGTACCATCTCTTATTATGAAAATGACGAAGTGAAAAACCATCCGAGATACCCGCTCAGTCATATGGGAGATAAAGAGTTTCAACACGAACTGGATGAAGGCAATATCTTAACGGCGGACAGTTTGGAAGAATTGTTTGCGCAGTTGGAACTTGATCGGGAAAGCGCATTGAAATCCGTCGCCCGCTACAATCAATTGGCAAAAGCGGGCTACGACGAAGATTTCGGTAAATCGCCGTCGCGCATGTTCGCCATTGAAAAAGCTCCGTTCTATGCCGTGGCATTTCCGACCACCACAATGCTGGCTTGTTTGGGTGGTTTGGAAAGTGATGAGGATTGCCATACTTTCGATGTGGATCGCAACATTATTCCGGGCTTGTATGCGGCGGGTAACGTGCAAGGTAACCGCGTTGCGGTGGAATACCCTATTTGTATGAAGGGGGTGAGCCATTCAATGGCAATGTTCTACGGTTATATCGCAGGTAAAAACTGCGCCAACCGCGTGTAGGCAAAGGGAACGCACGATTTTATGGACCGATCCGTCATCACATTTATTGCGATGGGTACCGTCAATACCGTTACGCTGTTCGGACCGGCGAATAATGACGTTAAGATCGCCGTTTTTCAGCTGGTCAAGACTTTGGAAGACAAATTTACCGTAAACCGACCGCATTCCGAGGTCATGTCGGTGAATGACTCTGCCGGCGTTTCACCCGTGCGGGTGAGCGATGAAGTCTTTGAGCTGATTCGGCGCGCGGTGGACGCCGGTTTACAGCCGAACAGCGGGTTCAATCCGCTGATCGGCAGTTTAACCCGGTTATGGAAACAAAGCCTGTCGGATGGAATTTTACCGTCGCGGGCTCAAATTTCCGTTGCGCTGAATCGTATCAATCCTCATGATGTCCTGTTCAATGACGCGCAACGCACGGTTTTTCTGACCCGAACGGGGATGTCCATGGATTTGGGCGCCGTCGCGAAAGGTTATATTGCCGATCGTCTGCAGCAATTATTGGCGCGGCATCGCATCTACTCCGGTATTATTGACTTGGGCGGTAATGTAATGACCGTCGGCGAATCGCCGAATCATCCGCAAGGTCAGTGGCGCGTCGGTATTCAGCTGCCGTTTGCCGAACGCGGGCGATACGTTGGCATCGTCGCGGTAAAAAATAAGTCCGTTGTAACTTCGGGCAATTACGAAAAATATACGGAAATTGACGGCAAACAATATCACCATATTATCGACCCGCATACCGGCTATCCCTTTGAAAGCCGGTTGGACAGTATCACGATTATTTCCGACGATTCGACGAAGGGCGAAATTCTGTCCACTCAATTGTATTTTAAAGGGTTGGAGGAAAGCTTAAAATTTCTTGAAAACCGACCGCACTTTTCAGCCGTTTTTATTACGCGGGACAAGAAAATTTATCTCAGTAAAAATTTATTGAATTCTTTTAAATTGGTGAATTCGGATTATCAGTTAATAACGTAAGAACCGCACTGTAAACCGTCTTATCGATTCGCCCGGTTAAATTGTTTGTACGGAGGTATTTATGCAATCGATCAAAATGCGCCGCAGCAGAATGAAGTGGATGATGTTTTTTGCATTTCTGACGCTTTCCTTAAATTTGCGCGCCCCCATTACTTCGCTTCCGCCTATTATCGGCGAGGTGTCCGCCGATCTGGGTATGTCACCCGTATTCGCCGGTGTGTTGACCTCCATTCCGGTATTGTGTTTCGGTTTATTTACGCCTTTCGCCTCAAACATGATCGGCAGGCTTGGTATTGAAAATACGGTAATGCTGACGTTAACCGGCGTCATTTTAGGAACGATCCTGCGCGTCTGCGGCGGCACGGCGTTAATGGTGTCCGGTACCGTGCTGATCGGCCTATCGCTCACGCTCGGCAATTTGCTCGGCTTATTGGTTATTGCGCGCGATTTTAAATCCGTTTCCGGCATTATGACCGGTGTGATGGTGCTTGGCATGAGTTTAGGCGGCATGATTACTTCATCGCTTACCGTACCTATTGCGCATTGGCTGGATTGGCGCCGAGCGTTGGCGTTCTGGAGTTTGCTCGCATTGCTGAGTTTGGGATTATGGCTGCCGCGTTACAGAAGAGAATCAGCCAAAGCCAAACGAACGGATAGCTACGAGCCTGAAAGAGCGGTCAAAAAAACGAAAATTTCCATTAAAACGTTTCCGCGCGATAAGGTGTTTGCCGTTATCGCGCTGACAGTGTCGTTTTCCAGCCACTGTTTCGCCTTTTACGGCATCGTGGCATGGCTGCCGACCTTCTTGGTGGAATTTGCCACAGTCAGCGATCATGAAGCCGGACTGATCGTGTCAATTTTCCATTTACTTGGTTTTATCGGCTGTCTGGGCATGCCGCTGCTGATGAAATGGTTTAAATTGCCGCGAAGCTGGCTGTTTGTTATCGGCGGCGCGACATGGTTTCTGGTGCCCGTTGGGTTTTATTTGCTGCCGGATTGGTGGTTGTTATGGGACATTATGGGCGGTATCGGCTGCGGCGGTGCGTTCGTAGTGATCTTTTCATTGATCATCGCCAAATCCGCCACATTAAATGAGAACCGCTACACTTCTTCCATTGTGCAATCCGTCGGTTACGTAATTGCTTCTTTAAGCCCGATGATTATCGGCGGGCTGTATCAATTATCGGGCGGATGGCTGATAAGTTTTATTGTGCTGGCCGTCACGACGTTGATTTTTGCCGCGGGCGGGTTGTCGGCGAATCACTTTTATTTACGTTGTGAAAGCGACGAATGATTTTATTTTTTAAGGGGTCGGTTTTGAAATTGTCACCGGAGTTTGTTTTACGGGAACTAGGAGTGAATCAGTGGAAAATAGCCAAAAGAATGAAAGCGAAAAGTTGCATTTGAATATTCAATCGGATCCTTACAACTATGCAATGCGTACTATTTTCGGTAAGTGGAAACCTTTTATATTACAAGCAATGCACACGGATCAAGCGCATATGACGCGTTTTTCCCGTTTTATGAAACAGTTGCCTATCAGCCAAAAAGTGCTGACTGAGAATCTGAAACAACTGGAAGAGGACGGTTTGATTTTCAGAACGGTGATCCCGACCAATCCGCCGCAAACGGAATACCGTTTAACCGAAGCGGGTGGACGAGTAATTCCGTTACTCAATGCCGTTTATCAATGGGGATGGAAGGAAATGACCAGACGAAAGTTGCCTATCGACGCATTAGGCGAAATGTGGCAAGGCATTAGAGACCCCGATGAAAAAATTATGCGTCATCCCTATAAAAAACCTTACGCTAAAGTTACTTCGAAGTAACAACCGCACTTAAAAGTGCGGTCTTATTTTAAAAAATTCTCTGTGATACGCTTATTTTTATTTGTCTGTTGACGGTTAAAAATAAGGAGTGATTATATGAGTTGCATCAATTATCCCCGTATGTTCGAGCCTTTGACTGTTAGAGGGATTACATTTAAAAATAGGGTTTTTGCGTCACCGATTACCACTAATCGTATTGTTTCCGATATAGGTTACCCGACACCGGAAGGCATTGACGTATTTGAAACTAAAGCAAGAGGCGGATTTGCAGAAGTCACCGTTACCGAGAGCTTTATCGATCATCATTATTCCTGGAGACATGAACATGGTCTGAATGTGTGGCAAAAACCGATGTCCACTATTCACATGGAGTCCATTATGGTATTGACGGAAGCAATCAAAGCTCATGGTGCGGTGGCCTCCGTTCAGTTAAACCATGTTGGCGCGATGAATCATCCGGATGCTATTCCGGGACATAAAAATCCCATCGGTCCTTCAGCTTTTTTTCGTGAAGACGGTGTCCAAGTGGAAGAAATGAGCGTAGAAATGATGGAACAAACCGCCGCTCAATGGGCGGAAGCCGCTTGGATTTGTAAATCGTTAGGGTTTCAAGTGATCAATTTGCACGGAGGTCACGGTTGGCTGTTAAATCAATTTATTTCGCCAAAATTTAATCGTCGTACTGACGAATTCGGCGGCAGTATGGCAAATCGCGCTAAATTCCCGGTTATGGTGTGTAAAAAAATTCGCGAAGTATGCGGCGATGATTTGTTGATTGAATATCGTATGTCCGGCTCTGAACGTATAGAAGGCGGCATGACGCTGGAAGACGGTATTCAATTTGCCGAAATTATTCAGGATTATGTGGATTTAATCCATGTGACTTCCGGTTCTTATCAGGATCATGTCAATACCAAGGCATTCAGTTCAATGTTTGATAAACACGGTTGTAATCTGGATTTGTCCGAAGCGATTAAAAAACACGTTCGGGTTCCCGTCATTGCCGTAGGCGGATTCAATTCGCCGGTACAAATCGAAGAAGCGATATCGTCCGGTAAATGCGATATTGTAGCAATGGGACGTCAACAATTTGCCGATCCCGAATTTGTCAACAAAACCCTTGATGGGTTGGAAGATCAAATCGCCCCTTGCTTACGTTGCTCTTGTTTTAATCCGTTGGATCGCGATCCCGAAGCTCGTCCGATTCCGTTGTTGTGGCATTGTACGGTGAATCCTTGGGGACAGCGCGAACTTCGCTGGCGTAATGCGCCCAAACCGCAGAATAGCCGAAATGTAGCAGTAATCGGCGGCGGAGTCGCCGGCATGTATGCTGCGGTGACTGCCGCGGAACGAGGGCATAAAGTTACGTTATTGGAAAAATCCGATCGTTTAGGTGGCGCGCTTTGGTTTACCGATATTGACAGTGATAAAGAATCTTTACAGCGCTTTAAAAATTCAATGATTGCACGCTGTAAGTATCGGAACGTGGACATTCGTTTAAATACGGAAGCAACCGAAACGTTATTAAAAGACATAAAACCGGATTATGTAATTTGCGCTGTCGGTTCCCATCCTTTCGTGCCGAATATTGCGGGAATCGAATTCGCCGAACACGCGCTTTACGCTTACGCTCATGCCGACGAAGTCAAAAATAAAAAAATTGTGATAATCGGCGGCGGTGCGATCGGCTGCGAATCCGGTTATTTCTTTGCCGGCAAATGGGGAGCTAAAGTATCGATTTTGGAAATGCGTCAAGATGTAATGTTGGATTCGTTGCCGTCACAACGTGCAGCATTGCTGCCGCGGATGGCTAAAATCGGTATAGAAACAATCTGTTCGGTACGGATTGAAAAAATTACCCGAGACGCTGTCATTTATTTTGATAAGGATAGCAATCGACACACGATTACTGCGGATCTTACGCTTTATTGTTGCGGCAGCCGTTCAAATGACGATATCGTCAAATCGTTGCAAGGAGTTTGTCCACGATTTGTCACCGTGGGCGATGCAAAACTCGCCAGAACGGTGAAAGAAGCCACTTACGAAGGTTTTTGCGCGGCAATGGATATTTTGTAACGACATCCGATTGACCGAATTATACGAATAACCTCATTGATTTTTAATGAGGTTATTTTAAAAGAGCGGTCGTTTTTTTTACATAATTATTTTTTTATCGTCAAACAACTGGGTAAATTTTTTGATAAAGCGCGAAACGTACGGATTGGTATTTTGCGGCTGCCAGACTAATTCCATTATGTAAGAATGTTTATTGTTGTCACCAATTTCAAGCATTTCGGTGTTCGGACCCAATAGCAACTTGCGATGTTTAGGCAGAAGCAAAACCGCGTTTTTATTCAATTCCAACTCGAACGCACAGGTTTTGATATTAGGATATTCTTTATAAACGGTAAACGGAATATTTTGTTTTTGCAGAAAATCCGTGCTGTATAGTTTCGCCCACGGAGATTCTTTCAGTTCTTCGGCAATAATCGGGTATTCGCTGATTTGTTCCAAGGTAACTTTTTCCAGCGCGGCCAACGGATGCTTTTTATTGAAAGCGACACAGAGAGGATCATAAGAAAACGGTAATGTACAGAAATTAGATTTTTCTTTTAGAATCTCCAGTGATAAATCCTCCACAAATATCGGGCGGAGCATCATGCCGATATCGTATTCCTTTGACCTTAACAAATTGAATGATTCCAGCAAATCGGAGTCGCGGTAAGTCACGTTAACGCCGGGATACCTCTCTTTAAATTGGCCGATAAAAGCGGTGAGTAAATTAAAGAAAGCGTCACCCAAATAAACGATGGACAGTTTATCACGTGATACGCCGGTGAAATTATTAATGATCGACATGGATTCGTCATATTGTCTGACGATTTTTTTAGATTCTTGCAATAATAATTCTCCTGCGGGCGTCAGCGTCACATTATGGGTGTTGCGAACAAACAGTTCGGTGTTAAATTTTTCTTCTAACTCTTTGATATGACGGCTTAAAATGGGTTGAGTCATATATAATTTAGTAGCAGCTTTGGTGAAGTTTAAAATTTCTCCCAACGCAATGTACTCTCTTAATAAACGTATTTTCATCCTTAATTTTCCTTTATTCGTTCAACATTTTGAAATCGTGCGGATTATATAGAAATTTGGACCGCACTTTTGTGATCTTTATCTCAAATTTGATTAGTTATATACAAATTAGATAACCAACGGAAAAAAAGGCATTTCAATATTTATTTTCGAAATAGTATCCTTTGAATCGTAGCTGGAGCGGCACGCCAGTCAGCTTTAGTGATGAAGATATCTAATTGTTAATCAAGGAGTTATTTATGACTATCAAAGCAAACTACGAATCAGATCACGACAAACGTAAAGAAATGTCTCATGAAGAACTGGGTACTATTCCTCACAAAACTTTTGAAGAATATTCGGAAATTCTAAAAGACTGTTTCATCATGAAACGTAAGAACGGTATTCTTGAAGCGCGTATGCATACCAACGGCGGTCCGATTCAATGGGGTGCCCAGCTTCACCAAGGCTTACATTATTTCTTCGACTGGGCAGGTCGCGACCCTGATAACGAAGTGATTATTTTAGGCGGTATCGGCCCCGATACGTTCAAAGGTATCGGCCGCGTAAATAAACAAGGTGAATGGCAACCGGCAACCGAATTCGCCTCGGATCCGGATGTTGCATGGCGCATGTATAACTACCAATACTACGATGGCACTAACGATATTGAAGGTCAGATCTTTGACTTGGAAGTTCCGACCATCGGCGTATGGGCGGGCGCAACGTTCCATTCCGACTTAGTATTATTCAGCGATATTACTTTGGCAACGGAAGACGCCTGGACAACCGAAATGCATTTTCGCACCAATATGGTTCCCGGTGACGGCGTTCAAATCGCATGGCGCGAATTAATGGGACGTAAACGCTACGCTTATGCGGAATTGACCGGTGAAATCATCACGGCGCGCAAAGCGTTGCAATTGGGCATGATAAATGAAATCTGTGAAGATACCGAAGCCGCGTATGACCGCGCTTGGGAAATTGCGGAATTGATTATGCGTACCGGTACCCGCGTCACTCGCCGCATTACCACTCAAATTTTGCGTCAACCTTGGAAAGAAGACATTGCCAAAGAACTGCGCACCGCATTCGCTACCGAAATGTTCGTCACCGCAACCGAACATTCTCCGCATGAAGCGGATTACTGGGAACGAGCCAAAGAAGAAGCGGCGTTAGTGCGTGCCGCCGAGAAGAAAGGCAAGGTCATCCGTCCGCGTATCAACGGTGGTCAGGAAGAGGATGAAATTAAATAATCAATGACTGATTTACCGTAAAGCTCTGCCGCATTTGGCGGAGCTTTATTGTAAATTCTCTAAGGAGAATTAAGCTATGGCTAATTTAGATAAAAATCAAAAAGGCCTTAACTTTAGTAAAAATGGTTGGCTGGTTATTATCAACCAGGCAGTCATGTTCTGGGTCGGTGCTGGTGTTGCAACTCACGGTCTGAATATTGTTCTTCCCGCAATATCCGAATATTATCAACTTAATTATGAAGAGTTGCTCTTCGTCGTTACTCCCGCCTCATGGGCCGCTATTCCCGCGGCGCCTTTCTGCGCCTGGTTATGTGAAAAAAAAGGCAATAAGTTCGTTATCTGTTTATGTTTGTTATTATGTGCAGTCTGTTGGGGATTGATAGGTTACGCCGATTCTATTATTGGTTTTGCGCTTCTTTTCGCTGGAGTTTCATTCTTCGCTACCGGTTACGCTTATATTGCAGGAACCGCTTTAGTCGCCGATTGGTTCGTTAAAAAGCAAAGTCTCGCTTTAGGATTCGTTACGTTCGGTCAAACCACATCCAGCGCGTTCTTCGTACCCGTTTTAAGTACCGCACTTGCGGTCTGGGGCGTGCGAAACGGCTTCTGGGGAATTTCCCTATTAATGTTAGTTATTTTTCTGTTTGTTTTGAAATTTATTTTCAACAAACCGGAAGATGTCGACGAGATGCCTGATAACGAACCGGCTGCGGACACCACACTAAACGCTCAAATAAGGGAGAATGATTTCAGCCGCTTAACGCGTAAGAAATTACTGGCTTCAAAAGATATTTGGTTTATGGGTATTTCCACCGGGATTATTTATATCATGCTGGTGGGCGTCGTTAGCCAGATCGTGCCGCGTCTTGTCAGCCTCGGATTGGATTTAAATACGGCGATTCTTTATATGAGCGTCAGTGCGTTAGTCGGTACTTTCGGTGCGTACGGCTGGGGCTGGCTCAACCATAAAGTGGGAATTAAGATTGCGCTTATTATCTACAATCTCTGGTGGCAAGCGGCCATTTTACTAAATCTTTCTTCGTCTTCGACCATGTTGCTTGTATCGATGTTTATGATCGGTCTTGCCTTACCGGGTGCGACAAATTACAGCACCGCCTTCGTTTCGAGCAAATATCCGCGTCAGGCGTATGTTCGAGCCATAGGACTGGTTCACCCGATTCAATCCGTCGTTCGTTGCTGCGCTTTTTCAGTGCTGGCGTTCGGTCTTGCTTATTTAGGCGGTTACGACGGTGCTTACTTGTTGCTTGTCGGTATCGGTATTATTTCGCTTGTATTAATTTGGGCGACCGATTTAACCCCGGTTAGAGCGGATCAATAGTTCGGTAAAAAATGAAAATAGGAGTAAATAATATGAGATTACAAAATAAAGTCGCAATTGTAACCGGTGCAAGCTCGGGCATCGGCGCGAAAACTGCGGAATTGTTTGCGGCGCAAGGGGCATGCGTAGTCTTAGTGGCAAGACGTAAAGATCGTTTGGAACGGCTGGCCGCGGATATTCGCGCTAAAAACGGCGTAGCAAAAGTGATCTCGGCGGATTTGACCGCCGAATCGGAATGCCGTCGAGTGATCAGCGAAACAATTGCGGAATTCGGTAAATTGGATATTTTGGTGAACAACGCAGGTATCGCCGATAAACATATGCCGATTACAAAGTGTTCTACGGAATGGTGGAATGAAGTTATCCTCGTTGATCAAACATCCGTTTTTTATCTTACTAAAGCAGCCTTAGCAAATATGACTAAAGGCTCAATTGTAAATATCTCATCTATCGGTGGCGTATTTGGATCTGCAGGGATTTCTTATTCCGCTGCTAAAAGCGCACTTATTGGTATGACCAAAAATATAGCAATTCAGTATGCCGGGAAAGGAATTCGTTGTAATGCCGTTTGTCCGGGACCAACACCAACCGAACTCAATACACCGGAAAAATTGGCTACTTTCGATGAGTTTGCAGCCCAATGCGCCAAACATATGAATATGGGATTACCTCACACAACTGCTGAACAACAAGCTCAATCAATACTCTTTTTTGCTTCGGATGAATCAGAAGGTGTCACCGGACAAATATTAGTCGTAGATAACGGTATTACATTATAAGGAGCTATCAAATGAAAGAAGTCGTTATAGTATCAGCAGCAAGAACCCCAATAGGTAGCTTCGGCGGGTGTTTTAAAGATGTCAGCGCGATTGACTTAGGCAAATTTGCTGTAATTGAAGCAATTAAACGTGCGGGTATATCACCTGAAGATATTGATGAAGTCTTTTTGGGGAATACGCTATCAGCGGGATTAGGGCAAAATGTTGCAAGACAAGTTGCTATTTTATCAGGAATTTCTGAACAAACTCCGGCATTAACGATCAATAAAGTGTGCGGATCGGGCTTGAAATCCGTCATATTAGGTGCTCAAGCTATCTATTGCGGGGATGCCGATATCGTTGTTGTCGGCGGAACGGAAAGTATGAGTAATGCAGCTTATACTCTTCCTAACGTACGCTGGGGAGCCAGAATGGGAGATGGAAAACTCGTCGATACAATGATAAAAGATGGGTTGACAGACGCTTTTTCCGGTGTACATATGGGAATTACCGCAGAAAATCTTGCGGAAAAATTTAATTTAACGCGTCAAGAATTAGATGAATTTGCATTAGAAAGCCAACTACGTGCTGAAAAAGCGCAAAAAGAAGGAAAATTTAAGGATGAAATAATTCCGATTGAAGTCAAAACCAAAAAATCATCAATTACAATTTATGAAGATGAACATCCTAGACATGGCTCAAGTCTTGAGGGATTATCCAAACTCATTCCGGCATTTAAAAAGGACGGTGTAGTCACAGCGGGAAATGCATCCGGTCTTAATGATGGTGCGGCTGCATTAATTTTAATGAGCAAAGAAAAAGCCGCGCAGTTAAAAATCAGCCCCTTGGCAATAATAAAATCTTGGGCAAGTGCGGGGGTAGATCCTCAAATTATGGGATATGGCCCTGTGCCATCAACATTAAAAGCGCTAGAAAAAGGTCATTTATCTATTGCTGAACTTGATCTCATAGAAGCTAACGAAGCCTTTGCCGCGCAAGCATTAGCCGTGATCAAAGGATTAGGGTTAGATCCCCAAAAAACGAATGTGAATGGCGGTGCTATTGCATTGGGACACCCTATCGGTGCTTCCGGCGCCCGAATTTTAGTCAGTCTTTTATATGAAATGAAAAAAAGAAATGCTAAAAATGGGCTTGCAACACTTTGTGTAGGAGGCGGACAAGGCGTTTCTATTATTGTATCGAATCATTAAATTGAAAAATAACTTAATTATCCTTGTGATAACTTACTAACAGGATCTATTTAGTATTTTCCAATATACTTCAAAAGTGCGGTGACTTTTTACCATAAAATTGAGTTATTGATTAAAATTATCAATTTTTCTACCGCACTTTCTATTTCTCACCCAAGCAAAAAATAGTTAATGCGTAAATGGTTATTTTACAGGTAGGTAATGGGATTATTACTCACTGTGAATTTGCATACTATCGAGATATGGCAATGTCAGTTGTAGCTCCTTTTTTCATTTCGCAGTACTATAATTCGAGGAAAAAGGAAATAAAAAGGCCGCACTTGATTTGCTTCTCAAAATCAAAGTAATCTGCTACCAAAAAAAATTGGATAGGTTAGTTAAATACTGAGCTCTGTATTGTGCAGGACTAAGCTCTTTTAAATCCGGTTTAATCCGTTTTTGATTGCAATACACCAAATATTTTTCAATGCCGTCCTGTAATTCGGCAATTGACGCGTAATGTTTATGATAAAAACATTCCGGTTTCAAAATGGCAAAAAACGTTCAATCACTGCATTATCATAGCAATTTCCCCGACGGCTCATGCTTTGTCTCGCTTTACCTTCCAACATCTTGCTCCATTCTTTTGTGCCATAAAGCCCCCCGGTCGGTGTGAATAATCAGGCAATCCGTTGGTTTTAATCGGCTAAATCCTTGTTCTAACATGCGTTTTACCAAAGAGAAATTAGGCCGGGTTGAAAACTGGTAGGCGATAATTTCCCGATTGGCCAAATCCATCAACGGCGAAAAATAAAGCTTCTGCCGCCCGACCTGAAACGAAATTCGGTTACATCCCGTCACCCATTTTTGATTGAATTCTGTCGCTCTGAAATTACGATTCAGTAAATTTGGCGCAATATACGATATTTTCCCGCGTTTTTCGTGTCTTTTCCGTAGCAATATGGAAATGAATATGCAGTTCGTTCTTCAGATTCTGATCCGCGCCCCAAATTAAGTGTCCAGGTTTTGGGGTGCAGATCACTTTCAAAAGTGCGGTCAATTTTTAAAGAGTTTTTAATCCAGATAAAATACCTGTTCGAGATCCTGTGAAATCGGACTGTTATCGGGATTTGAAGACATAATATCTTTCATAAACGCCCACCATTTCTGACAAGCGGCGGTTTGTGCCACCGCATTCCAACGGGCTTCATCTTCGATTTCCACATAACCGAACAGCAAATTACGTTCTTTATCTAAAAAGATAGAGTAATGATGGCTGCCATGGGCTTTTAATTCTTCTACCAATTCGGGAAAAATCTCATCGTGGCGTTTTTTATATTCCGCGTGGCAATCAGGATTGACCTGCATCACGAAACCTTTACGAATCATAATGTTCTCCTTAATAAATGGCACGGTAGAGCCGCTCAATGTCTTCGACGGAAGTCGGTTTTGGATTACCGCCTGTACATACATCGGCAAAGGCGGCTTTAGCGAGTTCCGGAATATCTTCTTCTTTTACACCCACTTCACGTAATGTAGCGGGAATGCCGACGTCTCGATTCAAGGATTTTACCGCTTCAACTGCAGCCATACGGGCTTCTTCAATACTGAGACGTTCAGCATTTTGCACGCCCATCGCTTTTGCAATCGCGCGGAATTTTTCATCTGTGAAATCGGCGTTATAGGCCATAATATGCGGTAGTAATACGGCATTGGCGACACCGTGCGGCGTGCCGTAAAAAGCACTCAAAGGATGTGCCATACCATGCACTAAACCTAAGCCTACATTGGAGAAACCCATACCAGCCACATATTGACCAAGCGCCATATCTTCCATGCCTTGTTGTTCACCTTTAACCGAAGCACGTAATGAACGGGCGATAATTTCAATAGCTTTTAAGTGGAACATATCGGAAAGTTCCCATGCGCCCAAAGTGGTGAACCCTTCAATGGCATGTGTGAGTGCATCCACCCCGGTTGCCGCTTTCAGTGCAGGTGGCATACTTGCCATCATATCGCTGTCAATAATAGCAACGACCGGAATAGAATGCGGATCCACGCAAACGAATTTACGTTTGTTTTCTTCATCGGTGATGACATAGTTAATAGTGACTTCTGCCGCGGTTCCCGCTGTAGTTGGAATCGCAATAGTTGGTACGGCAGGTTTTTTCGTCGGTGCTGTGCCTTCAAGGCTGCGGATGTCGGCAAACTCAGGGTTGTTTGCGATAATCCCGATAGCCTTTGCCGTATCTTGCGGCGAACCGCCACCGATAGAAATCATATAATCCGCGCCGCTGGCTTTAAATTTTGCCAATCCTGCGTTTACGACATTTATGGTCGGATTCGGCAACACTTCATCAAAAATTTCATAATCAAGATCGGCTTGTTGCAAAAGTGCGGTCACTTTTTCCGCTACTTTGAATTTGACTAATGCTTTATCCGTCACAATTAAGGCTTTACGGAAACCTCGTTGTCTTACTTCGGTAACGATATTTCGGATCGCACCGGCACCGAAATAAGAGGTTTCATTTAAAATAAATCTGTTAGACATGATAACTCCTTGATTTTTCTTAATTTGCCATACCTAAACCAACGATATTCGCGGCTAACACAATCACTAAACAGCCGATACACAGTACTTTGGTTGGTTTTTTTCCCGTATTTTTCCATTCATGTAAAATCAAACCGACGATACCGCCGCAAAGCACATAGAAGCTCATATGTAACATCCAACTCATAAAGCCATATTCTGCCGGGATATTGGCATGTCCCCATGCATAGAAGAAGAATTGGAAATACCACATAATGCCGCCAAGTGCTGAGAATAAAGCATTGCTAATAAGTAAGCCCTTTGCGACGCTCATATCGGCTTTGAATGAAAGTTCGGGACGGGTCATTAACCGGATAATACAGAAACCAAGGTTAATAATTGCACCGCCACCCATGATAACCACATAACTCGGTAAGGCGACATAAAGCGGATCCACGCCTACATTCGCTGCAGCTTCATGCATTGGTGTGGCGGCACTCATGGCGAATGACATACCGGCGGAAAAAATACCGCACATCACGGCGAGAGCAAGCCCTTTTTTCAAATTAAATTCTTCTGCGGTGACACCGATGGCTTTTTCTTTTAACACACCGGCATAAGACACAATGGCGACACCGATGACGGCAACGATTACCCCGGTAATGGTCATTTGTCCGCCACTGCTTGCAAGCAATTCGCCGAATCGACCTTGAATAATCGGGGTCATTAAAGTACCGATAATTAAGGTAATACCGATGGCGATACCAATTCCCATGGACATACCGAGATAGCGCATGGTTAAACCGTAACCGATATTACCAATTCCCCACATCGCACCGAAAAGGAAAACCGGTAATAAAATATTGCTGCTGAAGGAAGAATAATACGCACCAAAATCAGGTAATAGCCAGTAGCTGATGCTCCAAGGTAGTAAAATCCAAGAGAATATACCGGCTACCGCCCACATGGTTTCCCAAGACCAATTGCTGACTTTTTTCATCGGCGCGTAGAAACAGGCTGCGGAGGTGGCACCGACGAAATGCCAAAAGATACCAAGTAAAATTGAACCACCCATAATGTGACTCCTGTAAATTGCTTAAAAAACTTTTAATTTTCTGACCGCACTTTGCATAACGGCACAGCCCGTTACGAGCTGCATTGTTCGTTCTCAAAGTACGCCTTCCATCGGTGTAACACCAAAACGTTGCGCTAATAATTTGAATTCATCGGTTTGAATGGTTTGCCGTTTCCCACCCATGGATAATACTTTCACCAAAATTTCGGCGGATTTTTCTGCGGTATCAATCAAACCGAACGCATCATCCAAGGTCGGCCCCGTACCAAACACGCCGTGAAACGCCCAAAGGACTAACGGATGTTTCGCCATTTCTTTGGCCGTTGCGTAGCCGATTTCATCTTTGCCCGGAGTCATCCAAGGTAAGACGCCCACACCATCGGGGAACACAACCAGGCATTCCGTACTCATTTCCCAGAGTTCACGGGTGATCACTTTCGGGTCCAATTCAAGCACATAAGTCAACGCAATTAAGTTGGTGGCATGGCAATGCATAATGACGCGATCTTTGCCTTCACCAACTTTCATTCGCACGATGTGAGATTGCAAATGCGCGGGTAATTCGGATGTCGGTACGCCGCCGTTCACCAAGCCCCACATAATGTAGTAACCTTTACCTTGTTCATCCACTTTAATCACAGCTAAGGTATCGGCCGGATCAATAATGACATTGCGGAAGAATTTACCCGAACCGGTCACGATGAAGTATTGGTTAGCAAGAGCGGCGATATCTTGCGTAATTTCTACATGACGAGGATTTTCCGCAAATTCGCTCCGATAAGGCGCCACATCCTCTTCTAACAAACGTAAACTGACATTACCGCCGTTGCGTTCATCCCAACCTTTTAACCACATATCATTGGTGGCTTTAATCATGCCCAGCACAAACCAAGAATTAATAATGTGTTGCATGTTCAACTCCTTATGAACGTTGGCTTAAAACCGCTTTTTCATAATTACGTACTTCGTCTAACCAACGACGACCTACCGGCACGTTATGACGTTCGCAATACATATCCCAAACCGCTTGCCATGGCAGTGATTTTTGTTCTTCCAGCAATGCTAAACGGCCGCTAAAGTCACGGGAATTTTCTAAATCGCGCAATTCTTGCGTCGGTTCGAGTAAGGCTCTCAGCAACGCTTTTTGCATATTACGAGTCCCAATGACCCAAGCCGCAATACGGTTAATGGATGCGTCGAAGAAGTCTAAACCGATGTGTACGCGGTCAAATAATTGATTGCGGATAATTTCGCTTGCGATGGCTTGCGTTTCATCGTCAAGCAATACTACGTGATCGCTATCCCAACGTACCGGACGGCTGACATGTAAAAGTAAATGTTGAATAAACGGCATGACGGCAGAAATTTTATCTGAGATTACTTCGGTCGGGTGGAAGTGTCCGGCGTCCAGACATAGCGCCGTACCGCGGGAAACCGCATAAGATGTATAGAATTCATTAGAGCCGACAGTATAAGATTCCACGCCGATACCGAATAATTTACTTTCTACCGCATCTAAGTGATATTTCGGATCGATTTTTTCCGCGATGATTTCATCAAGGGCGTCAACTAAACGTTGGCGCGGAGCAAATTTATCCACAACTAAATCTTTACTGCCGTCCGGAATCCAAATGTTCATCACGGAAGTTGTTCCCAGTTCTTTACCGAAATATTCGGAAATTTTTCGACACGCTTTGCCGTGTTCAATCCAGAAATCACGAATTTCTTTGTTTGGATGGCTTAATGTCGCTTCCGTACTTAACGGATGAGAAAAATAAGTCGGGTTAAAATCCAAGCCCATATGGTTAATTTTTGCCCAAGCTACCCAGCTCGAAAAGTGTTCGGGTTTAATTTCATTACGATCCACTTTGTGATCGGCTTCTAAATAAGAAGCATGTAAATTTAACCGTTTTTTACCCGGAATTAAGGAAATCGCTTTATCTAAGTCAGCGCGTAATTCCTGCGGTGTACGGGCTTTCCCCGGATAGTTACCGGTGGTTTGAATTCCGCCGCTTAATGCGCCGGCACCTTGTTCAAAACCGCCGACATCATCGCCTTGCCAGCAATGCATGGAAATCGGTAATTTATCCAGCAGAGCAAGCGCTTGTTCGGTATCTACGCCAATATCGGCAAATTGTTTTTTTGCTAATTCATATGCTTGTTGTATGTTACTCATGATCAATTTCCTTCTTCTAAGTGAATTAATGTAACGCGCAAAATTCATGCCATTTGGTTTCAAGGAATGAAGCCGGCATAAAGTGCGATCGATTTTTGAATTGTTTTAGCGGAAAGCTTTTTACCACTAATTGACGAAATTCCGCGACACTCCGGATTTGGTCTAATGCCATTAACTGACAGCCTACGTTACCTAGAACGGAAGCTTCTACAGGACCGGCAAAGACATCCATACCACAAAGATCGGCGCAAAGTTGGTTTAAAAATTCGTTTTGGCTGCCGCCGCCGACGATGTGTAATGCGCTGATTTGTTTGCCTTGTAATTCGGCAAGTTCTAACGCCGTTTTGCGATATAACATCGCCAGACTGTCGAAAATACAGCGTGCAAGTTGGGCTGTGGCTTTGGGCACGGTTTGATTGTGTTCACGGCAGTATTGTTGAATAGCATCTACCATAGACGGCGGATTTAAAAAGCACTCGGCATTAGGGTTGATAAGGCTTTGGAATGCGGGTTCGGCTTCGGCTTGTTTGACCAATGCTGGAATATCCGTGATATTGCGTTCGGTGCACAGGCGATTGAATAACCATAAGCCCATAATATTTTTTAGAACTCGATAATGTCCGTCTATGCCGCCTTCATTAGTGATATTTGAGTTCATCGCCGTATCGTTAGTACAAGGCATTGTGGTATCCAAACCCATTAATGACCAGGTGCCGGAACAGAGATATGCGGCATTTTCATCAGAAAGTGGCGCAGAAATGACCGCACTTGCGGTATCGTGGCTGGCGACCGACATGACAGGAATCCGGTTATTCCATAAGCCGACTTGGTGGCCCGGGTGGCGAATGCGTCCGAACCAGCTTGCCGGTAAGCCAAGATAATCTAAAAGTGCGGTGTCCCAGCTATCAATATTTACATTTACCAGTTGTGTGGTGGTGGCATTGGTGTATTCTCGATTAATTACGCCGGTTAAACGATAATTCAGATAATCGGGAATCATCACAAAATCTTTAACCAGGGAAAGCCATTGCGGATTTTCATCTACCATCGCCTTGAGTTGATAAAGAGTATTGAAAGTTAAGAACTGAATGCCTGTTTTGCGATAAATGGTTTCTTTACCTAATTCGGATTGCACTTTTTGCATTACGCCATCAGTACGGTGATCACGATAAGCATAAGTCGGCGCAACGACTTCACCGTTTTTATCCAGCAAAACATAATCCACCCCCCAAGTGTCGATTCCGATACTGTGAAGCGGTTTCCCGCTGTCTAGAATTTTGCGTAATCCAGTGACAATTTCTTTTTCTAAGGCAAGGAGATCCCAACAGTCGTGCCCGTTTTGAGAGATAAATTGATTTTTAAAACGATGAATTTCTTCCAGTGAAATTGATTGATTATCAATATGATAAGTGGAAAGCATGATACGACCGCTTGACGCGCCGAGATCGACGGCAGCAATATTAAGAATACCCATAACTTTGTGCTCCAACTCATTTAAGTTGATTGCAGTCTAAGTCTACGGACCGATTAGGGCATTAAATCATCTGCCAAATTTGAAACAAATATGGCAAAAATTTAAAAGTGCATGTGATCTGATTCACAGAATGGAAAATTAGTTGTAATTAAGGGAAGATTGAACGGATTTTAGGAAAGCACATTATTTTTATTATGATATTCTACCGCCGAGCTTCTTAAGATGGTGAGGAGAATGACATGATTGAAAAATTATCCTTTAAAGATTTTTTTAAATCGGGTCAACAACAATTTGCAATTGAACCGAGAGTACCTCAATCCGATTTTCCGGAACATACTCATGATTTTAGCGAATTAGTTATCGTAACGGAAGGCCGAGGACGCCATATCCTCAATGGTTATCCTCATGATCTATACAAAGGAATGGTGCTTTATATTGAGGCTTCCGACCACCATTTATATGAAAATGTCGATAACCTTTGTCTGACCAATATTTTATTGAAAGATTACAATGATTTTAAATTTATCCACAACTTAGATACACTGCTGAAAAATTTGAAACCGGATTGTGCCGATTACAAAATCATCAATCGGGATACGCTCGGTTTGATCAATGAAAATATCACATCGCTCATGCATAGTCAGAATTTCAAAGCAAAAGATTCGTCCTCTATGGTAGAAACAGCGTTACAAAAAGAGTTTTCCTTTTTCCAATTGGTAACGTTATTACAAAATCATTATATAGATGGACAAATGGTAGGTTCAATGGAGACAAAAGGACGGCAAATTATCAATTGGTTGAATTTCCATTTTTTGGAAGAGATTAGTTGGGATAAGTTGGCAGAAAAATTCAATTTATCCATAAGAACGCTCTATCGTTATGTAAAAGTGCAAACCGGTTTAACACCTCAGGCTTACGTATCTAAGTTGCGTTTGTCCAATGCCTATTATCAACTCCGTTATACTGAAAAGCCTATTACCGATATTGCACTGGATTGTGGATTTAATGACGGCAGTTATTTTTCTACTTGTTTTAAACATGAATTTGGTTTTTCTCCTAAGACCCTTAGAAGGTAAAAAAACAAGCATTAAAAAGACCTCATTTGATTTGCTTCTCAAAATCAAAAGTGATCTGCACCCCAAAACCCGGACACTTAATTTGAGGTGCAGAATATGGCTTACTCTTATCGATTTCGTTTAAAGGTTGTTAAACTGGTTACGGAGCGGGATTTTAGTCTTCGCGAAGCGGCAAAACATCACGCTATTTCGTCCGTGGTCGTCACCTGGCTGAAGGCCTTTCGCGAAAGCGGGCTAAATGGAGTAAAATCGCCTGGTACTCGCCCCAAATAAATCCACGAAAATCCAGAGGCCCAACATGAAAAAACTGCCGAATTACAGGCCGGCATTATTGAAGAATATTTGGCGTATTACAATCAAAAACGGATTTAAAAGACCTGAGCCCTGCACAATACAGAGCTCAGTATTTAACTAACCTGTCCAACTTTTGGGGGCGGCTCATTTTTTATTACCCGCCATACATCCGCACCGCATAACGGGCTAAATTATAGGCAATACTCCACATCACCACACCGATAACGCCGTCCAGCACGCGCCAGGTGGCGGGGCGTTTAAACAACGGAATCAGCAGCCGGGCGCCGTAACCTAAACTGAAAAACCATAACGCCGACGTCGTCAACGCCCCGAACAGGAAAAACGGTTTTTGATCCGCCGGAATGGTGCCGGCAATCCCGCCGATAATGGCGAAGCAATCAAGATAAACATGAGGATTCAGCAACGTGATTGCCAGGGTTGTCAACACTGCTTTCAGCGTGGAAGATTGCCCGTGGCTTTCGGCGTTCAAATTCAGCGCGGCATTGCCGGCATAGGCCGAACGGAAGGCGCGCAAACCGTACACAAACAGGAACACCGCGCCCACAATCGCCAGCGCCACCGTGGCGACCGGGCTTTCGCTGATAAGCGAACCCAAACCCAGCACACCCAGGGAAATCAGCACAAAATCGCAGACAAAACAAGTCAGAATCACCGCCAGAATATTGCGCTTCAGCAAGCCCTGCTTCAAAACAAAAGCATTCTGCGCACCAATCGCGATAATCAAGCCGCCGCACACTAAAAATCCCTGAATAAAAAACGCCACTTTGTCCTCCGTGAATGATGTACCCAAAAACTCGGCAAAATTATACCGCACTTTTGCTGCCTTTCTCTTTAAATTTATAGCCATTAAGTAGTACACTAGGACTGCTTTTGTCAACCCAAAGGGGAACAGTATGAAACCTTATTTAATTGCACCGTCGATTCTTTCCGCCGATTTGGCGCGGCTTGGCGAAGACGTGGAAAACGTGCTCAAGTGCGGTGCGGATTTGATTCATTTTGACGTGATGGACAACCATTACGTGCCGAACCTGACGTTCGGTGCGCCGGTATGCAAAGCCCTGCGCGAATACGGCATCACCGCACCGATTGACGTGCATTTAATGGCGACGCCGGTGGATTCGCTGGTGCTGGATTTCGCCAAAGCGGGCGCCACCTCCATCACCTTTCACGGCGAAGCCAGTCTGCACATCGACCGTACGCTACAACTGATTCGCGACAACGGCTGTCAGGCCGGGCTGGTGTTTAATCCCGCCACGCCGTTGAGTTATCTGGATTACGTCATGGACAAATTGGACATGATTTTATTGATGTCGGTCAATCCGGGATTCGGCGGACAATCCTTCATTCCGGCGACACTCGATAAACTGCGGCAAGTCCGTCAACGCATCGACGACAGCGGTTTTGACATTCGTTTGGAAGTGGACGGCGGCGTAAAAATCAATAATATTGCGCAAATCGCCGCCGCTGGCGCCGATATGTTCGTGGCGGGATCGGCGATTTTTGACGCGCCGGATTACAAAAAAGTTATCGACGACATGCGGGCCGAATTAGCAAAAGTACAAAAATAACATAGGAAGAAAAATGGCATCTCAATTTAAATTAATCGGATTCGATTTAGACGGTACGCTGGTCAACAGCCTGCCTGATTTGGCATTATCGGTGAACTCGGCTTTGGCCGAATTTAATTTACCGCAAGCACCGGAAGACTTAGTGCTAACCTGGATCGGCAACGGTGCCGACGTGTTAATCAGTCGCGGTGTAGAATGGGCGAGCGCGCAATCCGGTAAAACTCTCAACGAAACGGAAATCAAACAACTTAAAGCGCGTTTTAATCATTTTTACGGCGAAAATCTGTGTAACGTGAGCCGTTTGTTTCCAAACGTGAAGGAAACCCTGGAAAAACTGAAGGCGCGGGGATTTGTGCTTGCCGTTATCACCAATAAGCCGACTCAGCACGTTCAACCGGTACTGAAAGCTTTCGGCATCGATCACCTGTTCAGTGAAACCCTGGGCGGGCAATCTTTACCAGCAATCAAGCCTCATCCGGGCCCGATTTACTATTTATGCGGAAAATTCGGTTTTTACCCGCGCCAGGTCTTGTTCGTAGGCGATTCCCGCAACGACATTCTCGCCGCCCACGCCGCGGGCTGTCCCGCCGTCGGAATGACTTACGGCTATAATTACAATATTCCCATTGCGGAAAGTAAACCGGACTGGGTATTTGACGATTTTGCAGAAATCCTGAATATCGTGTAAAGTGCGGTCGAAATTTTATCAGTTTTTTGAACTAAGGAATAAACATGACAAAACCAGTTGTACTTAGCGGTGTGCAGCCGTCGGGCGAATTGACTATCGGCAACTACCTCGGCGCCCTGCGTCAATGGGTGAAAATGCAGGATGATTACGAATGCCTGTTCTGTATCGTGGATTTACACGCCATTACCGTGCGCCAGGACCCGGCGGCATTACGTAAAGCCACGTTAGACGTTCTGGCGTTATATTTGGCTTGCGGTATCGATCCGGAAAAAAGCACGATTTTCATTCAATCTCACGTGCCGGAACATACGCAACTTGCCTGGATTCTGAACTGTTACACCTATTTCGGCGAAATGGGGCGCATGACTCAGTTCAAAGATAAATCGGCGAAACACGCGGATAACATCAACGTGGGATTGTTCACTTATCCGGTCCTGATGGCGGCCGATATTCTGCTGTATCAGGCAAATCAGGTGCCGGTGGGAGAAGATCAGCGGCAACATCTTGAAATCACCCGCGATATCGCTCAACGGTTCAACGCGTTATACGGCGAAAACCGGTTTGTGGTGCCGGAAGCTTTTATTCCTAAAGCCGGTGCGCGCATTATGGCACTGCAGGAACCGACGAAGAAAATGTCAAAATCCGACGATAATCGCAATAATGTGATTACGCTGTTGGAAGAGCCGAAATCCGTCGAGAAAAAAATTAAACGCGCGATGACCGACGGCGACGAACCGCCTGTCGTTCGTTATGATATTCAAAACAAAGCGGGCGTTTCAAACCTGCTGGAAATGCTTGCCGTCATGAGCGAAAAATCGATTGCCGAATTGGAAAAAGAATTTGAAGGTAAAATGTACGGTCACCTGAAAAGTTCAGTAGCGGAAGAAACAGTGAAAATGTTGACCGCACTTCAGGAACGTTTCCATCATTACCGCAATGACGAAGCGTTATTAATGCGCATCGCCGCGGAAGGCGCACAAAAAGCCCGAGTCCGTGCGCAAAAAACCTTGAAAGCGGTTTATGACGCCGTAGGATTTGTTCCCGCCGCTTAGGCTCATTCGAATAAACCCCGTTGTTAACATAACAACGGGCTTTTTCAGGCTTAGGCTTAAAAATAATGTAATGACAGCGGAAAAATTAGAAATATAAAAAGGCTGAGTGATAAAACACTCAGCCTTTATTTTTAAATTTTATTTGATATTACGCTTTCGGACCGGCGGAAACCAGTTTCGCCGCTTCCGGATTTTCCGTATATTTCACAAAGTTTTTCACAAAACGGCCGGCCAAGTCTTCCGCTTTTGCCTGCCATTGGGCTTTGTCCGCATAAGTATCGCGCGGATCCAAAATAGCTGGATCAACGCCCGGTAACGCTTTAGGAATGGCCAAATTGAAAATCGGCAATTGACCCATTTCCGCTTTTTCGATTGAACCGTCTAAGATTGCGTCAATGATACCGCGGGTATCTTTGATTGAAATACGTTTACCCGTGCCGTTCCAACCGGTGTTCACCAAATAAGCTTCCGCACCGGACGCTTTCATACGTTCTACCAACACATCGGCGTATTGGATCGGATGCAAGCTTAAGAACGCCGCGCCGAAACAGGCCGAAAATGTCGGAGTCGGTTCGGTTACGCCGCGTTCCGTACCCGCTAATTTCGCCGTAAAACCGGATAAGAAATAGTATTCGGTTTGTTCCGGTGTCAGTTTTGAAACCGGAGGCAATACGCCGAATGCGTCGGCGGTTAAGAAAATCACTTTGGTGGCGTGACCCGCTTTGGATACCGGACGCACGATGTTGTCAATGTGGTAAATCGGATATGAAACACGGGTGTTTTCCGTTTTCGAACCGTCGTCGAAGTCTACGGAACCGTCCGCACGAACCACAACGTTTTCTAATAATGCGTCACGACGGATTGCGCCATAAATATCCGGTTCGTTTTCTTTAGACAAATTAATGGTTTTCGCATAGCAACCGCCTTCAAAGTTGAACACGCCGGATTCGTCCCAACCGTGTTCGTCGTCACCGATTAATTGCCGTTTAGGATCGGTTGAAAGCGTTGTTTTACCCGTACCGGATAAACCGAAGAAAATAGCGACATCACCGTCTTTACCCACGTTAGCGGAACAGTGCATAGATCCCACACCTTTCAGCGGCAGGAAGTAGTTCATCATAGAGAACATACCTTTTTTCATTTCACCGCCGTACCAAGTACCGCCGATAAGTTGAATGCCTTCGGTAATATTGAACGCCACAAAGTTTTCACTGTTCAGTCCCTGTTCTTTCCAGTTCGGATTGGTGCATTTCGCGCCGTTTAATACGGTGAAGCCCGGTTTGAAGTTTTTCAGCTCTTCTTCGGTCGGACGAATAAACATATTTTTCACAAAATGAGCCTGCCATGCCACTTCAGTCACGATACGCACCGGGATACGGTGTTTTTCGCTGGCGCCGCAAAAGCCTTCCACCACAAATAAACGCTTACCGGAAAGTTGTTTTCCCACCAATTCTTTTAAGCTTTTCCAAGTTTCTTGCGTCATCGGTTTATTATCGTTTTTCGCCGCTTCACTGTTCCACCAAACGGTGTCTTTTGTTTTTTCATCATAAACGATATATTTATCTTTCGGCGAACGACCGGTAAACACTCCCGTGTCAACGGCAACCGCGCCAAGCGTAGTTAACGTACCTTTATCGAAACCTTCCAAACCGGGTTTGGTTTCTTCCTCGAAAAGTTGTTCATAACTTGGGTTATACACAATCTCTTTGACATCGGTAATACCTAAGTCATTCAGTTCTTTAACGAGTTTGTTTAAGTCAGTCATACTTCACCTCTTGGTAATTAAAATTAAAATTCAAACGGCGTTTATTATAGAACCATTTTTGCCTAAAAAATGTTAACTAGATCAAATTTTTGATAATTAATTCTAATTCGAACGCACTTTTTTCATGATTTGTGAGCAACTTCAAATTTTTATGGCGATAAATGAAAAAAACACGGTCGTTTTCACTCAAACAGACCGTGTTTTTCGCTATTGTTGCTGCATTCTCAGTTTATCGATAGCTTCCCGATTAAAGAAATAATGCGTACCGCAACATTCGCACTGCATATCGATACTGCCGTTGTGCTCCGCCAGAATCTCATTAATTTCTTCATCGGAAATCAATAGTAATGCCGCGCCCGAACGTTCCGCCGAACAACCGCAATGGAAAGTAACGGCCTGCGGTTCATAAAGCTCGACTCGTTCCTCATGATACAAGCGATATAGCATTTCTTCCGCCGTCAACCCAAAAAGTTCTTCATTTTTTACCGTGAAAGTTAATGTCGCAAGGTGCGAAAAATCATCCGGCGATCCCGAACCGTCCGGCATAATCTGCAGCAGCATCCCCGCCGCCACCGGCTCGCCGTTAAATTCTCCGGTACGGATAATTAATTGAGTTTTTAACTGCTCCGAACGCTCAAAATATTCTTCCAGACATTCCGTAATAGTCGGTTTATCTAACGCCACTACCCCTTGATAACGCTCGCCGTCTTCCGGCGCAATGGTAATCACCAACACGCCTTTGCCAATCATTTGGTGCAACGTCATATCGTCGGTAATTCCGCCCTGCAGCCGAGCCAGAGCGCGAATTTGCTGGGTATCCGTACCGTTCACTAAAGCCAGTTTTAACGGACCGTCGCCTTGCACTTGCACGGTAATGTGTCCGTTGAATTTTAACGTCGCCGTTAACAAACTGGTCGCCACCATCATTTCCCCTAACAGATTCTGCACCGGCAGCGGGTAATGATGGGTATTCAGCGTTTCGCCGAAACTTTTATTCATGCGCACCCATTCACCGCGCACGGCACGGTTTTGAAAGAGGTAACGGTAGAGTTTGTCGTTGTCTTGTTGATATGTCATTTGGTTTGTCGTTCCTAAAATTAATTGTTATTTCAATTAGATGCTTATCTTACTTTGCTTCAGTAAAGAATAAGACGCCTATTCCCGATGTTTAAATCTCATCAAATCCCAGCGTTCCTTTTTATTCGGACGTCTGTCCGGATGCGGCATGGCGTTCATTTTTCGAGCCAACGCCATTTTTTCGCGCTTTTCAACGCTTTGTTCGGTTTCGCGGTACAGCAACTGCGCTTCCGGAGCGCCGCGGCGCTGGGCGGAAAGTGCGGTTACTTCCACTTCTTTTTCGTCGTTGCCCTGACGTAATGTGATCTTGGCGCCGATTTCCACCGCTTTGTTCGGTTTGGTGCGTTGCCCGTTGTAATGCACTTTGCCGCCGTCGATCATTTCTTTACAGATGGTGCGGGTTTTATAAAAACGCGCCGCCCACAACCATTTGTCCAGACGAACGTCGTCGTCTTCATTCGACACCTTTTTCTGCGTATTTTTTACCATAATTTTTCCTTAACGCTGAATCAGGCTTATGGTATCGTTATTCCGTACTTTGTCAAATTAGAGAACAGCAAATGACTCAACAATTACCCGAAATTCTGGCGGTTTCCGTGGCGGCCAAAAGTCGTATTTTCGAAATTCAAGCGGTGGAGTTGAAATTCGGCAACGGCGATTTCCGCACTTATGAACGTTTTACGCCTTCGACCTGGCCGTCGGTGATGGTGTTGCCGATTGACGGCGACGATATTTTAATGGTGCGCGAATACGCGGTGGGAACGGAACGTTATGAATTAGGGTTCACCAAAGGATTGATGGAAAAAGGCGAAACGCCGGAACAAAGCGCAAACCGCGAGATGCAGGAAGAAATCGGCTTAGGCGCCCGAAAATTCCGGCATTTGCGTACGGTGAACTCGAATCCCAGCTATATGAATAATCCGATGCACATTCTGTTGGCCTGGGATTTTTACCCGTCCAAACTGGCGGGAGACGAACCGGAACCTTTGCAATTGGTTCGCTTTCCGCTGGCAAAAATCGACAGCCTAATCAACGATGCGGATTTTTGCGAAGCGCGCAATTTAGTGGCGTTGTATGCTTTGCGGGATTATCTGGCGGCGTCCTCTTCGGATTAACCTTCATAAACCCAAAGTGCGGTAAAAAAACGAAGGATTTTTTGACCGCACTTTGATATGCAAAATCCGTTAATCTTTCGTCACTTTCAGCCCGGCGAAGGTTTGAGTAACCGGCATAATTTCAATCCGGTTGATGTTTACGTGCGGCGGTTGCTGATAAATCCATAAAATGGTGTTGGCAATGTCTTCCGGCTGAATGGCGTGTGCGCCTTTGTACAAATCGGCGGCTTTGGCGTCGTCGCCTTTAAAGCGTACGTTGGAAAACTCCGTGCCGCCGCATAAACCCGGTTCCACATTGGTGACGCGGATTGCCGTGCCGGCCAAATCGGCGCGCAAATTCAGGCTGAATTGCTTGACGAAGGCTTTTGTCGCACCGTACACGTTGCCGCCCGGATACGGATAATTGCCCGCAATGGAACCTAAATTAATAATGTGCCCTTTATTCCGTTGCACCATTTTCGGCAGAATCCGACGGGTAAGATAAGTCAAGCCGATAATGTTGGTTTGAATCATGGTGAGCCAGTCGTTGTAATCCACTTCATAAGCCGGTTCCAGTCCCAACGCCAAACCGGCGTTATTCACCAACAAATCGATTTCCGACCATTCCGCCGGCAGGCCCGCCAGCGCGGCATCCACTTTTGCCGGATCCGATACGTCCATTTGTAACGGGTAAAATTTCTCGCCCAATTCCACTTTCAGTTCGTCTAATTTGTCTAACCGACGGGCGGCGCCGATAACCGGATATCCCGCCTTGACGAATGCGCGACAGGTGGATTTACCGAACCCCGCCGACGCACCGGTCACTAAAATTGCCATGTTATTTCTCCTTTCGGTGATTGTTTCGTTTTAAGATAGATCGCCCCGACGATAACGTCAAGCCTTGCACTTCACCCGCTTTTTGATAAGATGAAACCACGCCAATCTTCGGAAAACTTCTATGCAACGCACGCCAGACTTACTCCAGGCCGTTATCGCCGTTTCACATCAGGCCGGTGAACATTTAAAACGTTTTTACGCCCGTTCGGTGCACGTTCGCACCAAATCCGACAACACGCCCGTCACCGAAGCGGATTTGTTTATCAGCCGATTTTTAACGGAAAAACTGACCGCACTTACGCCCGACATTCCCGTACTTTCCGAAGAAAATTGCGAAATGCCGCTGGAATTGCGATCAAAATGGCAGGAATATTGGTTGATTGACCCCTTGGACGGCACCAAACATTTCATTAACCGCACCGGACAATTCGGCATTTTGATCGCGCTGATTCAGCACAACCGGCCGACGCTCGGCGTGATTTACGCACCAATAACGGGGATTACCCATTACGCCATGAAAGATTACGGCGCTTTTCGTTTACAGAACGGACGCAGCGTGCGATTGCGGGCACGTCGCATTGATCCGAGTAAACCGCTTAAAATCGCCATCGGTTCCGAACTCGCCATTGCTAAAGTGCGGTC
This sequence comes from uncultured Actinobacillus sp., assembly GCA_963539805.1. GTDB lineage: Bacteria > Pseudomonadota > Gammaproteobacteria > Enterobacterales > Pasteurellaceae > Exercitatus. Next base: position 215,629 of record CAUTMS010000003.1, read on the forward strand.
GATTTTGAACGAGAATATTCGGGCGGAATTTGTGGTTCACGGCTCAAGCGGGCTGAAATGCGCCATGGTGGCGGACGGCCAAGCGGATTGTTACGTCCGCCTTGGCAGAACCGGCGAATGGGACACCGCCGCCGGCGAATTGTTACTGGAAGAATTGGGCGGGAATGCGCTGGACGATCACTATCGACCGCTCACCTATAATCAACGGGAAACCTTTGTCAATCCTGATTTCGTCATTACTGCCGACGCGTCGGTGGATTGGAAAACCGTCTTTCAATTTAATTTGTCCTAGCTATTAGATTTTTTGCCGGAATTCAGGCATTATTAACCGACGATTTTCCGGATAAGCATTAGGATAAAAAATGAAAGCAGAAAATAATTGTATTGTGATTTTCGGCGCGTCGGGGGATTTGACGCACCGTAAATTAATTCCCGCACTCTATAATCTTTACAAAATCGGACGATTGGAAGAAAACTTTTCCGTTCTGGGCGTAGCCCGCACCGATATGACCGACGACATCTTCCGTCAAAAAATGCGCGAAACCCTGATTACCCACGAAAACGCCGAAGGCGAAACGCTGGATAATTTTTGTTCCCATCTGTATTACCAGGCGGTGAATACTTCCGATTCGTCGGATTACGTCAAATTGTTGCCCCGCCTGGACGAATTGCACGATAAATACCAAACCTGCGGCAACACGCTTTATTATCTTTCCACCCCGCCGAGCCTGTACGGCGTCATTCCGGAATGCCTGGCGGCGCACGGTTTGAATACGGAAGAATTCGGTTGGAAACGAATTATCGTGGAAAAACCTTTCGGCTACGACATTAAAACCGCCAAAGCGCTGGACGTGCAAATTCATCGTTTTTTCGAAGAACATCAGATTTACCGTATCGACCATTATTTAGGCAAAGAAACCGTTCAGAACCTGTTGGTGCTGCGTTTTTCAAACGGCTTGTTCGAGCCGCTTTGGAACCGTAATTTTATCGATTACGTGGAAATTACCGGTGCGGAAAAAATCGGCGTGGAACAACGAGGCGGTTATTATGACGGTTCCGGCGCCATGCGCGATATGTTCCAAAATCATTTATTGCAAGTATTGGCGATGGTTGCCATGGAGCCGCCGGCAATTATCAACGCCGATTCCATGCGTGACGAAACCGCCAAAGTGCTTTATTGTCTGCATCCGCTGACCGACGAAGATCTCAAACACAATTTGGTGTTAGGTCAATATACGGCGTCCACCGTCGATGACAAACCGGTTAAAGGCTATCTGGAAGAAACAGGCGTTCCGTCCGATTCCGCCACCGAAACCTACATGGCGTTACGTTGCCAAATCGATAACTGGCGCTGGGCGGGCGTGCCATTTTACGTACGTACGGGCAAACGTCTGCCGACCCGGGTGACGGAAATTGTGATTCATTTCAAAACTACGCCGCATCCGGTTTTCAGCCAAAATGCGCCGGATAATAAATTAATCATCCGCATTCAGCCGGACGAAGGGATTTCCATGTTCTTCGGCTTGAAAAAACCGGGCGCCGGCTTTGACGCCAAAGAAGTGTCCATGGATTTCCGTTATTCGGATATCAGCTCTTCCGCCGACCTATTGACCGCATACGAACGCTTATTGCTCGACGCCATGAAAGGCGACGCCACGTTATTCGCCCGAACCGACGCCGTTCACGCTTGCTGGAAATTCGTACAACCGATTTTAGATTACAAAGAAAATCAGGGCCGCGTTTACGAATACGAAGCCGGCACCTGGGGACCGGTGGAAGCGGATAAACTTATCGCGCGCGAAGGACGCGTATGGCGTAAACCTTCGGGCACGATGAAGAAAAAAATCTAACCCGACGGCAGGAGCGTATCGCATGCGCTCCTTGATTTCACAACCTGTTATAAGGGCGTATGCGCGTCCTACGAGAAAAATATGAATTATCTAATCTTCCCGACCGCCCAGCATGCGGTGGAAAAAATCGCACGGGAATTCGTGCTTTACAGCCAATTAAACCGCCCGGTGCATATTTCTCTTTCCGGCGGTTCGACGCCAAAACTGCTGTTCAAAACCTTAGCTTCGGCACCGTTTAACACAAAAGTGCGGTGGAAAAATCTGCATTTTTGGTGGGGCGACGATCGCATGGTGCCGCCGAGCGATCCCGAGAGCAATTACGGCGAAGTACAAAAATTATTGTTCGATCACATTCGGATTCCGGCGGAAAACATCCACCGAATTCGCGGCGAGGAACCGGCGGAACAAGAACTGAAACGCTTTGAAGCGGAATTAAGTGCGGTCATTTCTGACGGTGTTTTTGACTGGATTATTCTCGGCATGGGCAGAGACGGCCACACGGCCTCTTTGTTTCCGCATCAAACGGATTTTGACGATGAACATCTGGCGATTATCGCCAAACATCCGGAAAGCGGACAAATCCGCATTTCCAAAACGGCGAAATTAATCGAACGGGCAAAACGTATCACCTATTTGGTTACGGGTGCGGCAAAAGCGGAAATCTTAAAACAAATCCAAACCACGCCGTCGGAACAACTGCCTTATCCCGCCGCCCGCATTCAGGCGACAAACGGCGTAACGGAATGGTATTTGGATAGGGATGCGGCGAAATTGTTAAAGTAATACACAAATACAGCGAAAGGTTAAAATGTTTATTGCATCGTTAAACTATATTCAACCGCCGGATAAAATCGAGCAATATTTGGAAGCGCACCGCGCATTTTTAGATAAATATTATCAACGGGGCGTTTTTCTGATGTCCGGTTGCAAAGAACCCCGAACCGGCGGCATTATATTAATCCGTGCGGCCGATTTGGATGAGGTGAATCGGATTATTGCCGAAGATCCGTTCAACCGGGAAAAAGTGGCGGAATATACGATCACCGAATTTTTACCGTCCAAAACTGCGGTCGGTTTGGAAAAATATTTGCAAATTTAACCGTTATCAACAAAAGTGCGGTCAAAATTTAAGGAGTTTTACATGAAAACACTCGGTATTTTAGGCGGAATGAGCCCTGAAAGCACGGTTTCCTATTATGTGAACGTCAATCGTGCGGTCAATCGGGCGCTGGGCGGCAACCGCAGCGCGAAAATACTGATGTCCAGCGTAGATTTTGAAGAGATCGTACAATGCCAGAAAGCCGGCGACTGGCAAAAAGCGGGCGAAATTCTTGCCGAACAAGCAGAATTACTGGAACGTGCGGGCGCGGACGGCATTCTGCTCGCCACCAATACCATGCACAAAGTCGCTAAGCAAATTACCGACCGCATTGCCGTTCCCTTTCTGCATATTTTAGATGGGGTGGCCAATCGCATAAAAGCGCGCGGTTTAAGCTGCGTGGCGCTGTTGGGCACCGCCTTTACCATGAGCGACAATTTCTACCGCGACGGCCTAACGGAACGAGGCGTTAACGCCATTGTTCCCGACGAACCAGATCAGCGGGAAATCCACCGCATTATCTTTGACGAACTCTGTCTGGGTGTAATTAAACCCGAATCCAAAGACTTTTATCTGAAAACTATCGAAAAATTGACCGCACTTGGCGCCGAAGGTGTTATCCTAGGTTGCACGGAAATCGGCTTGCTTATCAACCAAACGGATTCCGCTCTGCCGTTTTTCGATACCGCCGCATTACACAGCGAAATGGCGGTGAATTTTATTTTAGAAAAGCAGGAGGATCTATGAAACCTATCGTTTATTTTGCCCCTTGGTGCCCCGACACCGCCCCGTTTTTCGCCGAACTGGAACGTTTAAACGCGGAGGTGGAAAAAGTGGATATGGTGGGCAGCCCGGCAGGATTAAAAGCCTTTTTGAAATTGCGCGATAATCACCCGACCTTCGAAACCGTCAAACAAAACGGCTACATCGGCATTCCCGCGCTAGTGTTGGAAAATGGAGATGTGGTGTTGGATAAAAATGAATTAGCAGAGATTTTTAGCAAATAGCGATAGTACTCTTTAGATAGCGCCTTTTTGGATAGCGCGCGTCTCCTGACGCGTGCTTAAAAAATAGTTCAAAGGCGGCACGCGTCAGGGGACGCGCGCCATCGTGGCCATCGTGGTAATCCGCCGAATAAGCTTGCCGGCCTTAGCAAATGGAACAAAACATGTTTAACTTAAACAATAAAATTTTTACCGCCGTGCAAAACAGTGAAAACGGCGAAGTCAGCGGTGAAACTAAATTCTATTATTATCAACAGGATAAAATGATTTGGGCGGAATATTACGGCGGTGAAATCGCTAAAGGTTTCCTGATCGGGAAATGGATAAGCGAAAATAAAATATCCTTTACTTATCAGCATTTAAATACTCGGCTGGAAAACCGTTTGGGTAAATGTATTACCGAATTCCGTTCGGATAATGATAAATTATTGGGGCAAGAAAGTTGGCAGTGGCTTGATACGCTGGAAACGGGACAATCTCAAATCAGAGAAATTTAAACGCCACGAACAGAATTAACCGTGAGGCGGTCGCCTTACCGGAATCGGCGCTGCCAGTAACATAAAGAATAAAAGTGCGGTCAAAATTTTCAGAGTTTTTTCCGTGTCACAAATTAACTAAAACAGGAGATCAACATGTCAGTTAAAGGCGATATCGGCGTAATTGGTTTAGCCGTAATGGGTCAGAATTTAATTCTAAATATGAACGACAACGGCTTTAAAGTGGTGGCGTTCAACCGCACCACATCAAAGGTGGATGAATTTTTACAAGGCGCGGCGAAAGGCACAAACATTATCGGCGCGTATTCTTTGGAAGATCTCGCGGCGAAATTGGAAAAACCGCGTAAAATTATGTTAATGGTGCGTGCCGGTGACGTGGTGGATCATTTTATCGACGCCTTACTGCCGCATTTGGAACCGGGCGACATCATCATTGACGGCGGGAATTCAAATTATCCGGATACCAACCGCCGCACGCAAGCGTTGGCGGAAAAAGGCATTCGCTTTATCGGTACCGGCGTTTCCGGCGGTGAAGAAGGCGCGCGCCACGGGCCTTCCATCATGCCGGGCGGCAACCCGGAAGCCTGGCCTTATGTAAAACCGATTTTGCAGGCGATTTCCGCCAAAACTGACAAAGGTGAACCTTGCTGCGACTGGGTGGGCAAAGAAGGCGCGGGCCATTTCGTGAAAATGGTTCACAACGGTATCGAATACGGCGATATGCAATTAATCTGCGAAGCCTACCAATTTTTAAAAGAAGGCCTGGGCTTAAGCTACGACGAAATGCACGAAATTTTCAAAGCGTGGAAAAAAACCGAGCTGGACAGCTATCTGGTGGACATTACAACGGATATTCTGGCCTACAAAGATACTGACGGCACACCGTTAGTGGAGAAAATCCTGGATACCGCCGGCCAAAAAGGCACGGGTAAATGGACGGGTATCAACGCGTTAGACTTCGGCATTCCGTTGACGTTGATTACCGAAGCCGTATTCGCGCGTTGCGTGTCTTCATTCAAAGAACAACGTGTCGAAGCGGCAAAATTATTCAATAAAACCATTTCACCGGTTGAAGGCGATAAAAAAGTCTGGATTGAAGCGGTGCGTAAAGCGTTATTGGCATCAAAAATCATTTCATACGCCCAAGGTTTTATGTTGATTCGCGAAGCTTCCGAACAATTCGACTGGAACATTAATTACGGCGCCACCGCTTTACTCTGGCGCGAGGGCTGTATCATCCGCAGCGCATTCTTAGGCAATATTCGTGACGCTTATGAAACGAATCCGGATTTAGTGTTCCTGGGTTCCGATCCGTATTTCAAAGGCATTCTGGAAAAGGCCATGGCGGATTGGCGCAAAGTAGTGGCGAAATCCATTGAAGTCGGTATTCCGATGCCTTGTATGGCGTCTGCGATTACCTTCTTAGACGGTTACACCTCCGAACGCGTGCCCGCAAATTTATTGCAAGCGCAACGCGACTATTTCGGCGCCCATACTTACGAGCGCACGGACAAACCGCGCGGCGAGTTCTTCCACACCAACTGGACCGGCCGCGGCGGCAACACGGCGTCCACCACTTATGACGTGTAGATGAAAAAAACGGAATAGATAGTTTTCTGAACTAATCGATGTTCTGAAACTCTAAAAAAGTGGATAGGCGACATTTCCTATCCACTTTTTATTTTTAAATTAAGGGGTTTATTATGAAAAAATTACTCGGTATTGCACTGACAACATTGGCTTTAGCAGCATGTTCATCGCCTAACGATCGTCCGGAACCGCCGCACGATGCCGTGGCTCAAGGCGAAATGAACCAAGCACCGATGCCTCAACAGGGCGCGCAAGGCGGCAATCCACAAGTGGAAGAAGCGTTGAAAGCCTGCCAGCAATCCGTCGGTGCCAGCCAGGATCAGGTAAAATTTGATGCCTGCATGAAGGAAAAAGGTTTTGTAAAACCGGACCAGCAACCGGCTCCTCAAGCGGTTCAGGCACAGGAAAATCCGCAAGCTAAAACCGTGAGTAATTCAAAAACTAAAAAAGTAAAATCGACTAAAAAATAAAAACGGATAAAAAATCGCCCGCACTTTTAGAAAGTGCGGGCGATTTTTACGTCGTTTTTTATAAGGTGTAATAGACAAAATAGTTGCTAAAAACTGGCTTAAAGCCTTATAACACAAAGCTTTAATCCCTCTTTTTGAAATATATACAATGATTCTTTATAAATTAAATGGTTTCACATACGGCAGCATGCCTTTATCCAGCATATCCACCAAACCGCTGTGATGATCGTTCGGACCTAAACCGCGTAATTCCACCGTAAAATTCACACTATTATCATACAGAGTATCTTTGCTGTCGCTATATTTACGCGTGTCGCTTTCGCTCACCAGATAACGACGCACACCGACTCCGGCAGACCAACAGCACGTGTTATAACGCACGCCGGCATATTGTTCTACCGGTTTATTCAGGCCGATGTCGTGATAATAACGTCCCACTACCGCCCAATTATCGGCTATTTCCCAGGCGACCGTACTGCCCAGTTGTTTGATATCCTGATTATAACGGTTAACGCCGGAGGTTAAGTTCTGATCGATATATTCCTTACTGGCGTAACGATAATTTAATTGAATCAAGTTGTTACGTACGGGATTATATTCCAGACTGGTATTCATTAAGGAAACGGCGTCCAGTCGGGTGTCATATTGATAACTGCCGCGCCAGTTCCATTGATCGTTAATTTTCCAGTTGCTTTCCAACGCCCATGAAGAGGAACGTCCGGTGGTACTGTGTTCGGAATTTTCATCAATGCGGGAATCATTCAGATAGATAATTTGTCCTAAAGACACGTTAAACCGTTCATTGGAGTTTTCATCGTAAAAACGGCTGGTTCCGCCCAAGGTAAACTGATTAGCGGAAGCAATGCGATCCAAGCCGCTGTAACGACGATCACGAAACAGAGAAAAATAATCCTGTTGTAACAATGCGGAATCATAACCTAAACCAAGATAATCGGAATAACGCTTGGAACCGATATTACTTTGATCTCGATACGGACGATAAAGATATTGCACGTGCGGTTCAAGGGTTTGAGTATAGCCTTTGATAAAGGTCTCGTTGCTTGCCAGCACCGTTTGTAAATCCACTTTAATCTGCGGAATAGTACGGTTTACGGATTTCTGAATATCCGCATCCACGCCCGTACCGGCTTTTTGTTGATAATGGGTGGCATACAGCTTGGTTTCAATATTCAGACTACCGTATTTATTCGCCATCGGAACATTTAAACTCGGTTCGACATGATAACGCCATGCCGTCGGCATGGCTTTGCTGTCATTATCGAAATGTACCGCCTGAGCGAATAATTTGAAATCCAACCAACCTTTTGCCAGTCCGTTCTTATAATAATTGAAATCCATTTGCGGTAAAGCTTTGTACGGACCGATATCCACATCATCAAAAATCTGGAATTCTTTGGCCGAAATCGAAAAATTCCAGTTAGGCTGATAGTAAGACAATCGGGCGGATTGCGTGGCGTAACCGTCGGTACTGCTGCCGTAATCGGAATCAAAATCGGAAAAATAACGTTTATCGCTTACTTTGGTGTAATCGACATTTAATCGCCAATCATCCCATAAACGGGCATCATGTTTCCAATAAAACAAATGGCGCGAACGATTTTCACCGGTGTAATCTTCATAACGATCATCGCCTAAATATTCGCCGAAAATTTTCCCTTCGCCCAAAGCGTTCAAATAACGAAATTCACCTAACCATTGCCAGCCGCGTTGCGACATATATTTAGGCGTAATTGTCATGTCATAATTCGGCGCAATATTCCAATAAACGGGTTGAGCAAACCAGTAACCGTCACGGCTGGAATGACCGGCACTCGGGATCAATAAACCTGATCGACGACGATCGCCGATAGGTAACTGCAGATAGGGCGTATAAAAAACCGGCACGCCCGCAACTTTAAAGCGTGCATGCCACATCTCCGCATATTCTTCTTTTATATGCTGTTTCATTTCGGAAGCGTCGATTTGCCAGGCGTTATCATTCGGCAAACAGGAAGTAAAGGTAGCGTTTTTCAGTAAACGATAATTCTCGCGGTTTTCGGAACTTTCCGCCGTTCCGCGGCCTTGTCTTCCCACAAATTGATAATCGGAATTCGCGACGTCCGCATCATTATTATTCAGATTGATTTTGGCGTCTTTACCTTTTAATACGATCAATTCATCCCGATAATCGAAAACGCCGTTAGCATAAGCATGACGTAATGCATTCGCGCCTTCGCCCGTTTGGGTAACAACCACTTCCGGCGCCTGCAAATGACGATTTCCCTGTTTTATATCCACATCACCGCTGTAAGTGGCGCGGGAAGGATTAACAATGTCCGCCTGATCCGCCTCAATATAAACGGGCTGTTCGTTGGCATCGCCCGAAACCGGTTCTCCCGTAAACTGAGGCACACCCGACAAACATTGACGATGTAAATCATCGGCGTTCGCCAGCGCGCCGCTGCTGTAAAGTGCGGTCAAAATTGCAAAAGAAATAAACGAATAAGAAGAATGTTTCATAGCTAACCGGTTAAACGTAAAAGTGAATTAATTATACTTGAAGTACCAAAATTTATCACGAAATTTGACCGCACTTTTCATAAAACGTTTACTTTCGATGTCTTTTTTATTGCTTTTATCTTGTGGATAACTTAATAAAAAAATGCATAAAAACTGTATTTTTTCCGTGAATAAAATAATAATTTAATTTAACTGTGGATAAAACCCTATGTTATTCACAGGCTTTTTACTGTAAAGATCGAAATTTCTTACAGGATCCTTTTTTATCTAACTGATTTATTTTTCTGACAAAGATCCTCTTATACACAAAGATCAGGCGATCCTAATTATCATCGTAATAAGATCTTTATATAAATTTAAGATCTTATTTTATTAGCAACCGGCTTTTTCCGAGCTTTCTCCCGTCTAGCGCTTAATTTCAACTTTCAAGCCCGGGTAAATTTCAGTAAAATAGCGCGTTACTTTTATATTTCAATTTATGGATCGGTGAAAGCGATCATATTCAGTACATAAGGTTACTATGTTTTATACGGAAAATTATGATGTGATCGTAATCGGCGGCGGTCACGCAGGAACCGAAGCGGCGCTTGCTCCGGCCCGAATGGGTTTGAAAACCCTGCTGTTAACCCATAATGTGGATACTTTAGGTCAAATGTCTTGTAATCCGGCTATTGGCGGTATCGGTAAAGGACATTTGGTGAAAGAGATCGACGCTATGGGCGGTTTGATGGGCACCGCGGCTGATCTGGCGGGCATTCAGTTTCGCACCTTAAACAGCAGTAAAGGGCCGGCGGTGCGGGCAACCCGTGCGCAAGCGGATCGTGTGTTATATCGTCAAGCGGTGCGTCAGGCTCTTGAGAACCAACCTAATTTGGATATTTTCCAACAGGAAGCCACGGATATTTTACTGGAACAAAATCGCGCCGCAGGGGTTTCCACCAAAATGGGATTAACCTTCCGGGCTAAGTCTGTCATTTTAACGGCAGGGACTTTTTTAGCCGGTAAAATTCATATCGGTTTAACCAATTATGAAGGCGGACGTGCGGGAGATCCGGCTTCCGTCACACTTTCTCACCGATTACGCGATCTCGGTTTACGGGTGGATCGTTTAAAAACCGGTACACCGCCGCGTTTGGACGCTCGTACCATTAATTTCGAGATACTGGCAAAACAGTACGGAGACACGGAATTACCGGTTTTCTCTTTTATGGGATCGGTGGATCAACATCCGCGCCAGATTCCTTGTTTTATTACTCATACGAATGAGCAAACCCATGATGTGATCCGTCATAATCTGGATCGCAGTCCGATGTATACCGGTGTGATTGAAGGGATCGGACCGCGTTATTGTCCGTCTATCGAAGATAAAGTGATGCGTTTTGCCGATCGCACTTCCCATCAGATTTATCTTGAACCCGAAGGATTGACCAGCAACGAAATTTATCCGAACGGAATTTCCACCAGCTTGCCGTTTGACGTGCAGATGAAAATCGTCAATTCCATGAAAGGGCTGGAAAATACCCGCATCGTTAAGCCGGGTTACGCCATCGAATACGATTATTTTGATCCGCGGGATCTGAAACCGACCTTGGAAACGAAAGCGATCAGCGGTTTGTTTTTTGCCGGTCAGATCAACGGCACCACAGGTTATGAAGAAGCGGCGGCTCAAGGTTTGTTAGCGGGAATTAACGCCGGGTTATACGTACAGGAAAAAGAATCCTGGTTCCCGCGCCGGGATCAGGCTTACGTAGGCGTATTAGTGGATGATTTGTGTACTCTCGGTACCAAAGAACCTTATCGCGTATTTACTTCCCGCGCGGAATACCGTTTGCTATTGCGCGAAGACAATGCGGACAGCCGTTTAACGCCGATCGCCCGCGAATTAGGCTTAATTGACGAAACCCGTTGGGCGCGTTTCAATCGCAAAATGGAAAATATCGCCAAAGAACGCGAACGATTGAAACAGATCTGGATTCATCCGCAATCCGAACATTTGAATGAAATTAACGGCTTGGTCAATACGCCGTTAACCCGTGAAGCAAGCGGCGAAGATTTGTTGCGTCGTCCCGAAGTGAGTTATGACAAACTGACAAAAACAGCGGCATTTTCGCCCGCACTTGAGGATAAACAAGCCGCCGAACAGGTGGAAATTGCGATTAAATATCAGGGCTATATCGAGCACCAACAGGAAGAAATCGAAAAACAAAAACGTCACGAAAATACGTTGATTCCCGAACGTTTCGATTATTCGTTGGTTGCCGGATTATCCAACGAAGTGCGGTCGAAATTGGAACAGCATCGTCCGGTTTCGATCGGACAAGCGAGTCGAATTTCCGGCGTGACACCGGCGGCAATCTCCATTTTGCTGGTTAATTTGAAAAAACAGGGAATGTTAAAACGTGGCGAATGATTTAGAACGGATTCTTGCCCAAAAGCTTGAAAGTCTGTTAAAAAAGACCGAACTTTCTTTGACCTCTCAGCAGAAATCGCAATTAGTGCGGTTGGTTTTATTGCTGAATAAATGGAATAAGGCTTACAATCTGACTTCCGTACGTGATCCGCAGGAAATGCTGGTTAAACATATTCTGGACAGTCTGGTAGTGAGTCCTCATTTACAGGGCGATCGTTTTATTGATGTGGGAACCGGTCCGGGCTTACCCGGTCTGCCTTTGGCCATTGTTAATCCGAATAAAGAATTTGTATTGCTTGACAGCCTCGGCAAACGGATCAGTTTTATCCGTAATGCGGTACGTGAGTTAGAACTAACTAATGTGGAACCGGTACTGAGCCGCGCGGAAGAATATATACCCGATCATAAATTTGACGGCGTACTGAGCCGCGCTTTTGCCAGCCTGAAGGATATGACGGATTGGTGCCATCATTTACCGGTCGATAACGGTTTGTTTTATGCCCTGAAAGGTATTTATCAGCAAGACGAAGTGATGAATATGGATGATCGTTTTCAGGTTGTTGAAGTGATAAAACTGCAAGTTCCCGAATTAACGGGCGAAAGACATTTAATAAAAGTTAAAAAAATGTAAAAATAATGATTCATTTGCATTTTTTTCGCGCGGTTTAAGTTGGAATAAGCCGGAAATATGCGTATAATCATTCGTGTTTTGATAAATAAAAAGGGTTATGTCTAAAGTCATAGGACAAGCAAGGCAACAATATAAAAAAGCATTAACCGTCGAATTGGGTGGATTAATGTTTTTTTTCCTGCTTTTATGTTTATGGCAATGGAAAAGTGCGGTCAGTTTTGGGCTCGGATTTTTGTCGGCTTTTTTACCTTTTGCGGTTTTCGTGCTGATTGTCTTTTTCAGAAAAGCAACCTATTCGACCGAAATAACCGTTTTTTATCGCGGCGAAGCAATTAAATTCGGGTTAACCGTGATCTGCATTATTGCTTGTTTTAAGTTATTTGTGACGATGAATTTTATCGTTTTTTTTATTGGTTACTTCGTCGCACTGATACTGAATAATCTTTTACCCGTGTTGATCGGTAAAAAAATTAAATCGTAATCGTCAGAGGATTTATTATGTCTGGACAAACGACTTCCGAATATATTGGTCACCATTTACAATTTTTGAAAACAGGGGATTCTTTTTGGAGTATTCATATTGATACCTTGTTTTTTTCTGTTTTATCTGCTGTGATTTTTCTGGCGATATTTCGTTCCGTAGCGAAAAAAGCCACTTCCGGCGTGCCGGGTAAATTACAATGCACGGTTGAAATTGTGGTGGAATGGATTAACGGTATTGTTAAAGAAAATTTTCATGGTCCGCGTAATGTCGTCGCACCTTTGGCGTTAACCATTTTCTGTTGGGTATTCATTATGAATGCCATCGACTTGATTCCTGTCGATTTTCTTCCTCAGTTAGCCGGTTTATTCGGTATTCACTATCTTAGAGCGGTACCTACCGCCGATATCAGCGCAACGTTAGGTATGTCCTTATGTGTTTTTGCGTTAATCCTTTTCTACACGGTGAAATCTAAAGGTTTTGGCGGATTGGTGAAAGAATATACGCTTCATCCTTTTAATCACTGGGCGTTTATTCCGGTCAATTTTATTCTCGAAACCGTGACTTTGCTGGCTAAACCCATTTCATTGGCGTTCCGTTTGTTCGGTAATATGTATGCGGGAGAATTAATCTTTATTCTTATCGCCGTTATGTATTCCGCTAATGCCGCCATTGCCGCATTAGGTATTCCTTTACACCTGGCTTGGGCAATTTTCCATATTTTGGTGATTACTTTGCAAGCTTTCATCTTTATGATGTTAACAGTGGTGTATTTGAGTATTGCTTATAATAAGGCAGAACATTAATTTTTAACTAAACCCGGTCCCTTTGGGGCTTATTCCTTAACTTAATGGAGAACATTATGGAATCTGTAATTACAGCTACAATCATTGGTGCGTCAATTCTTCTGGCTTTTGCCGCACTGGGTACGGCAATCGGCTTTGCTATTTTAGGCGGTAAATTCTTAGAGTCTTCAGCTCGTCAACCTGAGCTTGCTTCAAGTTTACAAACTAAAATGTTTATCGTTGCAGGTCTTTTGGATGCCATTGCGATGATCGCTGTAGGTATTTCATTACTATTCATTTTCGCTAACCCATTCATCGGTTTATTACAATAATTGTCGATTTTTTCTAATTTTATTAGCTCTTTTGAGTAGAGCCGACAATATTAACAGAGGAGGGTGTTGTGAATTTAAATGCAACATTAATCGGTCAACTTATTGCTTTCGCATTATTTACATGGTTTTGCGTTAAATTTGTTTGGCCGCCGATTATTAAAGCGATTGAAGAACGTCAAAGTTCTATTGCCAATGCCTTAGCATCGGCTGAAGCTGCAAGAAAAGAACAAGCGGACACGAAAGCGTTAGCGGAAGAAGAAATTACCAAAGCTAAAATTCAGGCTCAGGAAATTATTGATTCTGCCAATAAACGCCGTAATGAAGTGTTAGATGAAGTGAAAGCGGAAGCGGAAGCGTTAAAAGCTAAAATTATTGAACAGGGCTATGCGGAAGTGGAAGCCGAGCGCAAACGCGTTCAAGAAGAACTTCGTATTAAAGTGGCTTCATTAGCGATTGCAGGTGCGGAAAAAATTGTTGGTCGTACTGTGGATGAAGCGGCGAACAATGACATTATTGATAAATTAGTTGCAGAATTATAAGAAGGTTGAGCTTATGTCAGAATTAACTACGATAGCTCGCCCTTATGCCAAAGCAGCATTTGATTTTGCCGTGGAACAAAGTGCGGTCAAAAAATGGCATGAAATGTTGGCTTTTACTGCGGAAGTGGCAAAAGATGAACAGGTTCAGCAATTTTTGACAGGATCTTTACCCGCTCAAAAAGTGGCGGATACGGTAATTTCTATTTGTGGCGAACAACTTGATCAATATGGGCAAAATCTTATTCGGTTAATGGCTGAAAATAAGCGTTTAACTGTACTTCCGGCAGTATTTGACGAATTCCGACATTATGAGGAAGAACACAATGCAATTGCCGAAGTTCAAGTTATTTCGGCTCAACCATTAAATGTAACGCAAACAGATAAAATTGCCGCTGCAATGGAAAAAAGACTTGCCCGTAAAGTTAAATTAAATTGCAGTGTGGATAATACCCTGATTGCCGGGGTTATCATTCGTACGGACGATTTTGTGATTGACGGTTCAAGCCGCGGACAATTAAATCGTCTGGCACACGAATTGCAATGATAAGAGGATTTTAAAATGCAACTAAATTCAACTGAAATCAGTGAATTGATAAAAAAACGCATTGCCCAGTTTAATGTGGTGAGCGAAGCTCGCAACACCGGGACAATCGTTTCCGTGAGCGACGGTATTATCCGTATTCACGGTTTAAGCGAAGTAATGCAGGGGGAAATGATTGCTCTTCCTAGCGGTCGTTTTGCGATGGCATTAAACTTAGAGCGTGATTCTGTTGGTGCGGTGGTGATGGGTCCTTACACGGATCTTGCCGAAGGGATGGAAGTACAATGTACCGGTCGTATTTTGGAAGTACCGGTAGGTCGCGGTTTATTAGGTCGTGTGGTCAATACCTTGGGTCAGCCAATCGACGGTAAAGGTGAAATTGAAAATGACGGATTTTCTCCGGTTGAAGTAATTGCACCGGGCGTTATTGAACGTAAATCCGTTGATCAACCCGTACAAACCGGTTATAAAGCGGTTGACTCCATGGTACCGATCGGTCGTGGTCAGCGCGAATTAATTATCGGCGACCGTCAAACGGGTAAAACCGCATTGGCTATCGATACCATTATTAACCAAAAGGATTCTGGTATTAAGTGTATCTATGTTGCCATCGGTCAAAAAGCCTCAACTATCGCCAACGTGGTGCGTAAACTGGAAGAAAACGGTGCGTTAGCAAATACTATCGTTGTGGTGGCTTCCGCATCCGAATCCGCCGCTTTACAGTATTTAGCGCCTTATGCCGGTTGTGCAATGGGTGAATATTTCCGTGATCGCGGCGAAGATGCATTAATCATTTATGATGATCTTTCCAAACAAGCGGTTGCTTATCGTCAAATTTCATTATTGCTTCGTCGTCCGCCTGGTCGTGAAGCGTTCCCGGGGGACGTATTCTACTTGCATTCCCGTTTACTTGAACGGGCGGCTCGCGTAAATGAAGAGTACGTAGAAAATTTCACTAAAGGCGAAGTGAAAGGTAAAACCGGTTCATTAACCGCATTGCCTATTATTGAAACTCAGGCCGGTGACGTTTCCGCTTTTGTTCCGACTAACGTAATTTCTATTACCGACGGTCAGATTTTCTTGGAATCCAACCTATTCAATGCCGGTGTACGTCCTGCGGTAAACCCGGGTATTTCGGTGTCTCGCGTAGGTGGTGCGGCTCAAACTAAAGTGGTGAAAAAATTAGCCGGCGGTATTCGTACGGCATTAGCGCAATATCGTGAGTTGGCAGCCTTTGCCCAATTTGCTTCGGATTTGGATGATGCGACACGCAAACAATTATCTCACGGTGAAAAAGTCACTGAGATGCTGAAGCAAAAACAATATGCGCCGTTAAGCGTAGCGGAACAAGCCGTGCTTTTATTCGCTGTTGAATTTGGTTATTTAGATGATGTGGATTTAAATAAAATAGCTGATTTTGAGACCGCACTTTTAGATTATGCGAATCGCACTAATGCCGAGTTTATGCGTGAATTAACCAAATCAGGCGATTACAATGATGAAATTAAAAATACATTAAAAGGTATTTTAGATAATTTCAAAGCGAGTAATGCTTGGTAATAGATTCGGAGAAAGACAATGGCTAGTGGAAAAGAGATAAAAACCAAAATTTCCAGTGTGCAAAGTACACAAAAAATTACTAAAGCAATGGAAATGGTGGCAACCTCGAAAATGCGTAAAACTCAGGATCGCATGGCTGCCTCTCGTCCGTATTCTGAAACCATCCTTAATGTTATCAGCCACGTATCGAAAGCCAATATTGGTTATAAACATCCTTTTCTTGTGCAGCGTGAAATAAAAAAAGTCGGCATATTGGTTGTTTCAACTGATCGTGGGATGTGTGGTGGCTTAAATATTAACCTGTTTAAAACCGCACTTAACGAAATCAAGCAATGGAAAGAAAAAGCTATCAGTGTAGAGTTAGGTTTAATTGGCTCTAAAGGGATTGCTTTTTTCCGTTCGCTCGGTTTGAACGTAAGAGGGCAACTTTCCGGTCTTGGAGATAATCCTTCGTTGGAAGAATTAATCGGTGTAGCCAATGCAATATTTGAAACTTATAAAAAAGGCGAAATTGACGCAATTTATATCGCTTATAATAAGTTTGTTAATACAATGTCGCAAAAACCGGTTTTCCAACAGTTGGTTCCGTTACCTGAATTGAAAACCGACAATTTAGATAATAACCAACAGGTTTGGGATTATATTTACGAACCTGATCCAAAGGTATTACTGGATAGTTTATTGATTCGTTATTTGGAATCTCAGGTTTATCAGGCAGTTGTAGATAATCTGGCTTCAGAACAGGCGGCTCGAATGGTTGCAATGAAAGCAGCAACAGATAATGCAGGTAATTTAATTAATGATCTGCAGTTGG
>CAUTMS010000004.1:0-202604 GCA_963539805.1 uncultured Actinobacillus sp.
TTATATGAGTGAAGAGAAACCCCGGTTCAGAGATGAGCCGGGGTTTTGGTTTTTTCGATAATTAACATTCTTTGACGGGTTAATTCGTTTCGGATTTCTTCTTTTCTTTTATCAAAAGTGTGAACGTTTCTTTGGGGTTATACTCTTTTAATTTCATCTGTGATAATATTATTAACAATAAAAATATTCATTAGACAATTATTTGATAAATGAATTGGCTAATGGACTTGTTATTTACTTTTTTATTTTTTGGGGTTATTTAATGAATAAGGTCGGTGTATTAGCTTTCCTTATGGGCGGAGCTTTGTACGCTCAAAATGCGGTAAGTTCTCCGATAGATGAACAACGAGAGGATATTATTCGCTATTCCCGGTTAGGTGATGCGCAACTGGTTGAGGGAACAAAACAGCTCGCGGATTTATATCGGAATACGCATGATCATAAGGTCCGTGATGATCTGATTACTCTTTTAGTCAGACAAAATCAATTTAAAGAGGCTTTAGCCGTTTGTCGTCATTGTCGATTAGATGAATTGTCAGAAAATGAATTGGAAGTTTTGGCTAAAGCGGCAAGAAACGAACGACAATTTCATCAATCTTTATCTTTCTATAATCGATTAACGCGAGTTTCTCCTAAAAATCCTAATGGATTATTAGGATTATCTTTGGTGAGTACCGATACATCTCATTTTGACGATTCTCAAAAATATCTTTCTCAATATAAACAAAAATTCGGTGTTGATAACGAATATAAACAAGCCGATTTATATTTATTAGAGAGCAGTGAATCTTTAACCTCCAAATTACATCGACTGAGTGATAATTTAGCTAAAAATCCTAATGATATTGAATCAGCAAAAAAATTATATCGCGTTGCGGCTCAATTAAATATTTCCCCTCTTCAGGAAAAACTTATTTCCGATTATCCAGATTTATTTAATGAAACCGATAAATTATGGTTATTGCATGATAATGCCGTCAGAACGGTAAAAAATATGCCCAATCGACGACAATTAAAGGAATCTTATTCGAATCTCGAAGAAGTTTATAACAAAGCGCCTGAAGGCAATCCCGTTAAACAACAATCTTTGCAGGATATGGTGGTTGTGGCCTCTAAGCTGAATAATACCGATTATGTTGAAAAAAACTATCTTCTTTTGCAAGAGCCGGAGCAAGTTATACCGAATTATGTAAAAGAATCCTATGCGGATTCTTTATTGGCCTCAGGTTCGCCTTTTTTAGCGCTTGAGCTATATCGTGAAATCGAACAAAGTTATCTTGCACAAAAACAGAAAGTCCCATTTTCTTTACAATTAAAAATCGTTAACGCATTAAGTGATGCAGCTAAATATTCGGAAGCGCAGAGTTATTTAGAATCAGGAATGGCAGAAATACCGCTTTATGTGATGGACTTTACCCGTTCGAGAAAAATAGAGAATCCTGATTACGGTAATTATTTTTCCAGCACAGTGAATTTACAAGCGGCAAAAGGGAATTTACCGGGTGCAATGCAATTGGTCGATGAGCGATTATCGGTTACCCCCGGAGACGGATGGGTGATGTTGACTAAAGCTGAGCTGGAAAGTGCGCAGGATCATTCGGATGATGCCTTGAACTGGATTGAGAAAGCTCAGGAATTTTTACCGGGCGAGCCGATTTGGGCCGAAGTCACAAAAGCGAATGTGGCGTTATCGGTAAATGATTGGAAAACTGCGAGTGGTATAGTCAATAATTGGTTAGTAGAACAAAAAGAAACGGTTACATCTTTCTTAGAACAATATGAACAAGCGAAATCCGCTCGCTTCGTCGCATCCGGAGGAATTTCTCACCGCACTTCTCCGGCCGGAGAGAATGAAAGCAATCAGGAATATTATCTTTATTCACCTAAAACGGATGACGGACATAATGCATTTGTTCATTATCTTATGACTAAATCGCCTGATGACGGTTTAAGACTTGAACAACAACGTATTGGTGCAGGAATTGAAGCGAATTTTTATCCCGTTATTATAACGGCTGAGGCGGGCAAGGGGATTAAGTTAAATGATAAAGCTTATTTTGCGGCTAATATCCAGTATCGTTTAAATCAGCATTGGAATTTTAGCATACGAGGCGGTTTAAATAGCGCCAGTACACCGGTCAAGGCACTTTATCAAGATATATATGCCAAGGATCTTGGTTTTTCAGCCAGTTATAAATATTCAAATCGATTCGAAGTCGGGAGTAATGTTTCCTTAATGAAATTTGACGATGGAAACCTACGTAAAGATTTGTCTATTTGGTCGAATTTTAATTTATTTAAATACAATCGCTGGAATTTAGACGGCGGTTTATTTGCTTCCTATGAACGCAATAAAGATATTCCCGAGGCATATTATTATAATCCGTCAAAAAGTCGTTCTACAGAAGGAAAGCTGGATTTATCTTATTTTCAACCGTTTGATCACCGTATTGCTTTAACGCACCATATTAAAGGCGGGACGGGTTATTACTGGCAGGATAATTTCGAGAGTAGTGAAACCTGGTCTATCGCCTATGGTCAGGAATGGCGTTTAGGTAGACGTTTAAGTATTTCTTATGATATCGGTCGAAAAAGATCCATTTATGATGGAGCGCCTGAGTTTAATAATTTTATTAATCTGGATTTATCCGCTTCTTTTTAATTTCTGTCGAATTTCTATCTAGGGATTTATATGTTTAAGAAATATATAAAAAATTTTGTATATTTAATTGTTTTATTACTTTTAAATATACCGGCTTTTGCATTAAACGAACATTTAGGTATTCTTTGTTACCATAATGTAATTGACGAAAGCGTTCCGAATAAACATCAACAATATTTTCCACAAACTATTTCTGCTCAGACATTAATTACGCATTTTAACTGGTTGCGGAATAACGGATATAAACCGGTTAGCCTGCAACAAATCATGGACGCTCGAAACGGCGGACGTCCGCTGCCGGATAAAGCCGTACTGTTAACTTTTGATGATGGTTATGAAAGTTTTTATAACGTGATTTATCCGCTATTGAGAGCTTATAACTATCCTGCCGTGTATGCCATAGTTACGGATTGGGTTAATACTCCGAATAACCGGAAAATTTCTTACGGTAATCAAAAACTGAATCGTAATGAGTTCGTTACATGGCAGCAACTACGTGAAATGCAGGCGAGCGGGTTAATCGAAATGGCGTCTCACACTAATAATCTTCACCACGGAGTCAACGCTAATCCGGCCGGCAGCAGCTTACCGGCCGTGATTGCGCCGGCGTATCGTAATGGTCAGTATGAAACGTCAACGGAGTATAAGAATAAGTTGCGTAAGGATTTCCAGCGTTCTTATGATTTATTGAAAAAAAATGTAGGCGTGGCGCCTCGGGCCATGGTTTGGCCTTATGGCCATTTTACGGCAACCGCAGCGGATATTGCGAAAGAAGTGGGTTTTGAAGTGCATATGTCGCTTGTCGATACAAAAACGAATACGCCTGAGCAATTTCATTTAGGTCGGTTATTATTGGACGCTGAAACCTCAATTGAAACTATCGCAAATTATTTGAAGAATAAAAATGAATCATTGTCGGTGCAACGTTCTTTGCGAATCAAGCTGGATGACGTTTATGATCCTGATCCGATAAAACAGAGTAAAAATCTGGATAAAATTATTGAACGCATTCACCGCCAAGGTGTTTCAAGAGTTTATATTCAGGCTTTCTCGGATGCCAATAATGACGGCATTGCAGAGGCATTGTATTTTCCTAACAAGTATTTACCCGTGCGGGCTGATTTATTCAGTCGGGTTGCCTGGATTCTGGCAACCAGACTCAATGTTTCTCCTTACGCCTGGTTGCCGGTTTCGGCTTTTGATTTAACAAATGTGGATTCACATAAAACGGAAATGATTAAATCCGTTTATCAGGATTTATCTCTCTATGCTAAATTTAAAGGCATTTTATTCACCGATGATCAGGTTATTGAAAAGGGCGAACAAAATATTTCGACTTTATTTAAGATAACCGATGAAGCGAGAAAAGCCATGTCGCCTTATGTATTGTGGGGAAATGAATATTTTAAAACGGCAGGCATGATTTCGGCGCCGTTAAATTTATCGTCTCAGAATGAACCGCAATTCACACGGCGTTTAGCGAGTTTCGCTAAATATTATGATACCGTGCTGGTATCAACCGATCCTTATATGCATCATTCCGGATTTTCCAAAGGTGAAGCGAGAAATTGGGTGGACGAGGTAGTGAAAAATACGACGCCGTATGTTTCAAAAGATAAACTCGCCTTTGAATTACAAGCCGTGGACGCGCGCACCCGACAAGCCGTGCCGGATGATGAGTTGGCGGATTGGATGGAAGTGCTTCAGAATGAAAATAAAATTTACAATTTTGGCTATTATCCGGACAATTTCCAAACCGACCAACCAAAACTGCAAAAAATCCGACCGCACTTTTCAATAAATACCAATATCGGATTGAAATAAGGGGTGAATTATGTCGTGGTTTGATATATTAAATGCAACGTTATTTATGTATCCCGCCCTGATGGCGGTTTATTGGACCATTGCAGCAGGGTATTATTACTTTTTTATTGAAGGAAAATTGCAGGAACCGGAATTCGCTCAAATGGATATGACGGACGTGCCGATGGTTTCTATTATGATACCTTGTTATAATGAAGCCGATAATCTGGATGACGCTATTCCTTATTTACTCAAGTTGAAATATCCGAAATTCGAGCTTATTTTTATTAACGACGGCAGTAAGGATGCGACAGGCGAAATTATCGAGCGTTGGGCACAGAAAGACAGCCGCATCGTGGCGTTACATCAAGAGAATGCCGGTAAGGCGAGCGCCTTAAATCACGGATTAACCGTCGCCAAAGGTAAATATATCGGCTGTATCGACGGCGACGCCGTTTTGGATTACCGTGCTGTGGATTATATGGTTCAGGCGCTGGCGTCTAACCCGCAATACGGCGCGGTAACGGGTAATCCGCGGGTGCGTAACCGTAGTACGATTTTAGGTTGTTTACAAACTTCGGAATTCAGCTCCATTATCGGCTTGATTAAACGTGCGCAAAGTGTGATGGGAACTATTTTTACCGTGTCCGGCGTATGCTGTCTGTTCAAGGCGGAAGCCATAAGAAAAATCGGTGGTTGGAGTACCAATATGATCACCGAAGATATTGATGTCAGTTGGAAGCTGCAGACGGCTGGATACAATATTGTTTACGAACCCCGTGCTTTGTGTTGGACTCTTATGCCCGAAACGATTAGTGGGCTTTTTAAACAACGTTTACGTTGGGCACAAGGCGGAGCTGAAACGATTCTGAAATATTTTCCGGTGGTTTGGCGTTTTAAAAACCGTCGTTTATGGCCGATGTATCTGGAATATTTCGTCACCGCAATCTGGGCGTATGCGCTCATTGCCGTGTTATGCATCAACACTTATCTTCAAATTACTCAAGGGACGTTTGACGTATCCGTATTCCGGGTGCTGATGACGGTATTGTTTTTCTCTTTCTTCTGGCAGTACATGTTCAGTTTGTATATTGATAGCCGCTATGAGAAAGGGTTATTTCGTTATTCTTTATATTGTATTTGGTATCCGTACGTGTATTGGTTACTGAATATGTTGACGCTCGTTTTCGGGATTCCGAAGGCGATTTTTAGAAACAAGTCCAAGTTGGCCGTCTGGACAAGTCCTGATAGAGGGGTATGAATTGGAACTACAAAAATTAATGATTATTAAAAAACAGGCAAAAGAATTACCGTTGGCTTTAATTCTGAAAAGTATGTTTTTAAGCTTGGCGACCTGGTCTTTGTGGGGATATACCGTTTACGCGATTATCCGTTATTCGCAAAAGATTTTTACCAATCCGGTTTTTGAGCATTACTTTTTCGCAGACATTGTCGTATTTATGTTCGCAAGCTCGGTGGCGTTACTGGTGATTGCAATTGTTTGGTCGTTTATTGCAAAACCGTCAAAACGCTTGGTTCTTCATCATTAGAACTGATTAACGGAAAGGCACAAGAAATTGTGCCTTTTGTGATCAACGTTTCGGTAAAGTGCGGGCGATTTTTGCGTTGTTTTTTCGCCATATAAAAAATCATTGAATTTTTGCCCGCACTTTTGTTTCGCTTAAGGGTCGGAAACCTCGATCGTTTTATCCAGCCATAACGTATTGCCCTGGTAGTCATAAGCTTGATAATCTTTGCCGTCCCGCTGTTGAATGTTGTCCGTTTTCCGCCAATGCGGATCTAGCTGGATTTTCTGTTGATCCGAGCCGTTAAGCCAGAAAGTAATTTTCCGTTCGGGCAGTTTGTTTTCCTGTAATAAACGGACGGTTTGTCGATTGTTTTTTAATGCAATAAACGCATTATTTTTAAGCTGCAGCAAGTCGATATAGGTTGTGCTGTTTAATGAGGCAAAATCGTTTTCCGCCAATAAACGGAGGCGTCGGTTCGTTTCGTCACGGTTGTCCGCCGCTTTGGTTTTGTAAATAATGGCCGTTAACAGCGGCGCCGTATATTTTTGAATGGAATCGCTTTGCAGCGAACCGGCATGCTCGCCCCAGATTGATAGTGCCGACCCCATGATTTTATGCGGATCTTTGACTTTATTTTGCGGATTTCTATCGTCCCAGATGGTTAAATCCCAATTTTTCAGCACATCTTTCGTGGCAAAATTACTGTCATGGGAGGTGGCGGCGCCCTCTTCCGGCGTGAAGTACAAATAATAGGCGTTGTAGTTGAGAACCGAAAAGCCGCGTTCTATTAATTCCGGCATGCTCATGCGGATTTTTCGACGGCGCTGCGCTTCCCGTTCGTCTTGCGGGTTGCCGTCATAACTCCAGTAAGTAATTTGAATATCAGGGTTGAGTTGGTTGATGGTTGCCTTAATTAATCCGTCATTCCAAATTCTGGTTTTCAGCCCTTTTTCCTGAAGAAATTTGGCTAACGTATTGGCGTAATTAATAAATTCGTGATTATTATCTACGCCGTAACCGAATTCGTCGCCGCCGATATGAAAATGTCGGCTGCTGTCACCAAAAATATCAACCACTTCCGTTATTAATGATTCGATAAAGGCGATGCTATCCGGATTGGTGATGTCGATTTCTTCGTCGGTCCACTTGGAACGGATTGTTTGCACATAAGGTTTGCCGCGTTCTTTTTCCAGCAAATCAAAGATCGCCGTCATATGGTTAGGGCTGTCTAATTCGGGAATCAATTCAACCTTTTTACTTTTGGCGTAATCTATGATGTCTTTCAGTTGGGCGTAACTTAAAAACGGTTTATGGGTTTTCGGGTTAATATAGACACCGTATTTATTCTGCGTGGCGTTTTCGGCGCGTTGATTTAAAACAGTGCTTTCCAAGGCATAATTTTCATGATCGGAAAAATGCAGATGCAGGAATGTTCCGCCCACATTATGGATAGTGTCAATAAACGCTTTAATTACTTCGGCGGGATAAAAATGGCGCGCAATGTCCAACGCCAGCCCCGTTTCTTTATTTTGTGATGATTCCGTAGGCTGAAAAGTCTGGTGAAGCTGTAAAATTGCGCTGTCGTCATCCGCGGCTTGCGCGGGGAACGAATGGAATCCGAGTCCTATCAACATGGCTAAAATTAGAGGGTTTCTGGCTTTACGCGAAGAATCCGACATGCTTATTATCATCCTGGTTTTAACGTTGTTATGAAGTGATTTAAAGTATGGGCGAAAAGTCCTTACTAATTGTAGATAAAATTTTGTTAGAATAGTTCAACTTTATTTACCGAAACGGCTTCGTGAAAATGATTTTATGAAAAATGTCAGACACTTTACACAGCGTTATATCGACTGGGTAATCAAACTCGGTCGCGTAAAATTTTCCGTGCTGGGATTTTTGATTCTGGCGGCTTTTGCTTTGCTTACGCATATTATTCTGAGCTTTATCGTTGTTGGCAAAATCCATTGGGAAAGTTTGGGCTATTCTATTATTTTCGGTTTGATTTCAGCGCCGTTTGTGATTTATTTTTTCACGGTCTTGGTGGAAAGATTGGAGTTGTCCCGGCAAGATTTGGCGCAGCTTATTCGCGATAAAACGGATTTTATGGCGACCATCAGCCATGAACTGCGCACGCCTTTAAACGGCATTGTAGGATTAACCCGAATTTTGCTGGATACGCCGTTAACCGACGAACAGAAAAATTATCTGAATACCATTAATGTCAGTGCAGTCTCTTTAGGCAATATTTTTAACGATGTCATCGATCTTGAAAAAATCGATTCGCGTAAATTGGAGTTGTACAAAAAAGAAACGGATTTTTTCAGCTTTATCAACGACATTAATCATATTGCGCAATTTTTAGCGGGACAGAAAAATCTCACCTTCGAATTAAAAACCTCCTCGGATTTACCGCACTTTCTGTTGATCGACGCGACTCGTCTGAATCAGATTTTATGGAACCTGATCAGCAATGCCGTGAAATTCACTGAAAAAGGGAAAGTGACATTGAATATTCAACGTCTCTCGCCGAACGGTTTTCAGTTTTCCGTCAGCGATACGGGACAGGGAATTCCCCGTGATGAACTGACCAAAATTTTCGGCATGTATTATCAGGTCGAAAACAAACATAAAGCGGCGGGCAGCGGCATCGGTTTATCCATTTCGAAAAATATCGCCAATCTGATGAACGGCAATTTAACGGTTTCGAGTGAGTTGGGTAAAGGCTCGACTTTCGTGCTGACCATTGAAGCGGAGCCGCTTGCGGAATCCTATGCGACCTCCGCAACGCCCGTTATTTCCAACCTGAACGTTCTGTTGGTGGAAGATATTGAGCTCAATATTTTAGTGACGAAATCCTTACTGGAAAAATTGGGCCATCATGTGGACGTAGCGATGAGCGGCAAAGAAGCCATCGATAAATTCGAGCAGCATGATTACGATTTGGTGTTGCTGGATATTCAGCTGCCGGACATGCCCGGTTTTGAAGTGGCGCATTTTCTGCGGCGTAATTATGAAGACGGCGTTTATGATTATTTGCCGCCGTTGGTGGCGCTCACCGCCAATGTCATGCAGGATAAATCCGTATTTCAGGTGAAAGGCATGGACGACGTGCTGCGCAAACCGCTTTCCGTGACGGCATTAACGGAATGCTTGGCGCAATATTTTGATGATTCAACGATTTCGGCGGAAAAAACGGACCGGGATCAAGTAAAAAGTGCAGTCAAATTTGAGCAAGATTTTGATCCGGCTTATGCGGAAGATATTGATTTTTCCCATATCAACGAATTAACGGCCGTGATTGGCCGGGCGGCGTATCGGCAAAATCTCGCTCATTACCGGCAGGCGCGGCACGCAGAGTTGGATATTCGTTCCGTCTATCAACAGTTTTGCGCGCAACCGGATGCGCAGATGAAAGAACGACTTTGCCAGGCGGCACATAAATTAAAAGGCGCGGCGGGCAGTCTGGGATTGCATAAAGTACAGCGGCTGGCGGATCATATTCAGCATGGCGAAGCGGCCGATTGGGAAGCCAATTTATCTGCACGAATGGCGGAACTGGATACGGCGGAAAATCGAAGTCTGCAATATTTGCAGAACTGGAGTGCGGAAGCGGAATAACGATGGAAATAATCAAGGAGCCAAAAGGCTCCTCGTTTTTTATACGTTGAATTCATCGCCTAAGCAAGGTTGAATCAGATTTAAAATCGCTTTTATTACACGCGGCGAAGCTACCACGATGTGGCCTTCTTTTAAGAATTGATGACCGGCATTGAAGTCACAAGCCAAAGCACCGGCTTCGCGAGCGATGAGCTCACCGGCGGCGATATCCCAGGCCTTTAAGCCCATTTCAAAGAAACCGTCTACCCGACCGGCGGCTACGTAACACAAATCTAACGCGGCGGAACCTGTACGGCGGAAATCGGCCGTTTCGGCGGACAGTGCACTCATCATAGCAAACTGAATCGGCATAAATTTCGGTTGTTTGAACGGAAATCCGGTGGTTAATACCGCGCCTTGTAAATCGCGACGTTCCGGCACGCGTAAGCGAAGTTCGTTGAATTTGGCGCCTTCGCCGCGTACCGCAGTGAACAGTTCGTTTTTAATCGGATCGTATACCACGCCCACTTCTGTGCGACCTTTCACACGAATGGCGATAGAAACGGAAAAATGGGGGAAACCTTTGATAAAGTTGGTGGTGCCGTCTAACGGATCAATCACCCATTGAATATCGCTGTTTTGACCTTCTAACGCGCCGCTTTCTTCCGTTACGATAGTATGCTCGGGATAAGAAGCGCGAATCGTTTCAATAATCACGGCTTCCGCCGCTTTATCCACATTGGTGACATAATCGTTAGGGCCTTTAGCGCTGGTTTGAATATCATCGCGGCGTTCGTAACTTTTAGCAATTACATTGCCCGCTTTTCGCGCCGCACGAATAGCGATATTTAACATTGGGTTCATAAATTGTCCATCAGATAGATTGTGAAAAGAACGATTGCGGACGGATAATCCGCCCATATAAACGGTGATACATTATAGAGACTTTTGGTTTCGAATTCTACCGAAAAAAATAAAAAAAACTGACTAACTTTCAAGGTTATTATGTTAGAATAACCACAATTTTTACTTTGAATGTAAATAATATGTTAAATAATATTCGCATTGTGTTGGTGGAAACTTCTCATTCCGGCAATATCGGTTCTGCCGCCAGAGCGATGAAAACCATGGGATTCATGAACCTCTGTCTGGTTTCCCCAAAATGTCCGATTGACGAACAAGCGATCGCATTATCGGCGGGAGCCGAGGATGTGGTGAAAAATGCGGCGGAGGTTTCCACTTTTGATGAAGCGGTGGCGGATTGTTCGTTGGTAATTGGCACCAGTGCGAGATTGCGGCATTTACCGGGTTCGTTGATTGAACCGCGCGAATGCGGTGAAAAGGCGATAGAAACGGCGGCAAAGTGCGGTCAAATTGCTATCGTTTTCGGACGTGAACGTGTCGGGTTAACCAATGATGAATTGCTGAAATGTCGCTATCATCTAACCATTCCCGCCAATCCGGATTATTCCTCTTTAAATTTGGCAATGGCGGTGCAGTTAGTTTGTTACGAGTTGCGAATGGCTTATTTAAAGATGCAAGAAACACCTTTTTCTGCGATAGAAAAGATGAATCGGATGACGAATCCGTTAGCGACCGCGCAGGAGCTGGAATATTTTTACCAACATATCGAACGCTTGTATACGCAGTTGGATTTTATTCAGAATCAAGCGGTTATGCAGAAATTACGGCGTTTATATCAGCGTGCGGACGTGGAAAAAAACGAACTTAATATTCTGCGCGGCATGCTAAGTGCGGTAGAAAAACGTTTAGTTTTTTATAAAGAATAATAGTTGATTAATTTAGTGGGTTATGTGTAAACTAACTCTATACCATTTAAAAAGGAAAGTGACATGAAATTAACTTCAAAAGGCCGATACGCCGTCACCGCAATTTTGGATATCGCCTTGTTCGGCACGGACGGGCCCGTAACCCTGTCCGATATTTCGGAACGACAACATATTTCGTTATCCTACTTGGAACAGCTTTTTGCCAAATTGCGTCGTCACGGATTAGTGAAAAGCGTGCGCGGACCGGGCGGCGGTTATCAGCTCGGGCATTCCATGGACAAAATTTCTATCGGCATGATTATTGCCGCTGTAAATGAAAACATTACCGTAACCAAATGTCTGGGCAAAGGCAACTGCCAGAACGGAACGGAATGTTTAACGCATTCGCTGTGGGCGGAATTGAGTCATCGGATCGAAGATTTTTTAGATAAAATTACCCTGGCGGAATTGGTTAAAAAACATCACGGCAAGCAAAAACACCGTGAAGCCCATGTGGATTTTGACAATTTATTAGTTGTAAACAGTTAAGAGAAATAAAATGAAATTACCAATCTATTTAGATTATGCGGCAACTTGCCCTGTGGATGAACGCGTTGCGAAAAAAATGATGGATTACCTGACAATTGACGGAACCTTCGGGAATCCGGCGTCCCGTTCTCATAAATTCGGTTGGCGGGCTGAGGAAGCGGTGGATATCGCCCGTAACCAGATCGCGGATTTAATCGGTGCGGACAGCCGGGAAATCGTTTTCACTTCCGGCGCGACGGAATCGGATAACTTGGCTATCAAAGGCGCGGCGCATTTTTATCAAACCAAAGGTAAACACATTATCACCTGCAAAACCGAACATAAAGCGGTGTTGGACACTTGCCGTCAGCTTGAACGCGAAGGTTTTGAAGTGACGTATTTATCGCCGAAATCCGACGGTTTAATTGATCTTGAAGAATTTAAAGCGGCGATTCGTCCGGACACTATTTTAGCGTCAATTATGCATGTCAATAACGAAATCGGCGTGATTCAGGATATTCGGGCGATTGGCGAAATTTGTCGCGAACACAAAATCATTTTTCATGTAGACGCCACGCAAAGCGTGGGTAAAATCGCCATTAATTTAGCGGAATTGCCGGTGGATTTGCTCTCCATGTCCGGACACAAATTATACGGACCGAAAGGTATCGGCGCATTATATGTTCGGCGTAAACCGCGTATTCGTCTAGAAGCTATTATTCATGGCGGCGGTCACGAACGCGGTATGCGTTCGGGGACATTGCCGGTTCACCAAATTGTAGGCATGGGCGAAGCATACCGCATTTGCAAAGAAGAAATGGCGACGGAAATGCCGCGCTTGAAAGCATTGCGCGACCGTTTATACAACGGTTTAAAAGATATTGAAGAAACGTACGTGAACGGTTCTATGGAACACCGCGTTGCCAGCAATTTGAACATCAGCTTCAATTATGTGGAAGGCGAAAGCTTAATGATGGCATTGCGCGACATCGCCGTGTCCTCCGGTTCCGCCTGCACTTCGGCCAGTCTTGAACCTTCATACGTGTTGCGCGCATTGGGTTTAAACGATGAATTGGCACACAGTTCAATTCGCTTCACCGTCGGCCGTTACACCACGGAAGAAGAAATTGATTACACCGTCGAATTAGTGAAAAGTGCGGTCAAAAAATTGCGAGAATTATCGCCGTTATGGGATATGTTTAAAGAAGGCGTCGACATGTCCAAAATCGAATGGTCCGCCCATTAAAATTGGGATTAGAGACAACGTTTATTGTTATTGAAAATTAGGAACAGAAGAAAATGGCATATAGTGAAAAAGTTATCGATCATTATGAAAATCCGCGCAATGTCGGTTCATTTGATAAGAAAGCGTCGGATGTCGGCACCGGCATGGTCGGTGCGCCGGCTTGCGGCGATGTTATGCAGTTACAGATTAAAGTGAATGATCACGGCATCATCGAAGATGCGAAGTTCAAAACCTACGGTTGCGGTTCCGCCATCGCTTCCAGTTCGCTGATTACCGAATGGGTGAAAGGCAAATCTTTGGATGAAGCGGGCGCAATCAAAAACAGCCAAATCGCCGAAGAACTTGAATTGCCGCCGGTAAAAGTGCATTGCTCAATTCTGGCGGAAGATGCGATTAAAGCGGCGATTGCGGATTACAAAGCGAAAAAAGGCGAATAATTTTAAAGTGCGGTCAAAAAAATCGACGAAAAACTGACCGCACTTTCAATCTTTGTGAGGCAGAAAATGGCAATAACATTAAGTGAAACGGCGTTAAACCGGGTCCGTACGTTTTTACAAAATCGCGGCAGCGGCATCGGTTTGCGTCTGGGCGTCAAAACGTCGGGTTGTTCCGGACTGGCTTATGTGCTTGAATTTGTTGATAAATTAAGCGATGACGATCAGGTTTTCGAACAGGATGACATTAAAATCATCGTCGACAAAAAAAGCTTGGTTTATCTTGACGGCACACAATTGGATTTTGTCAAAGAAGGCTTAAATGAAGGTTTCAAATTCACCAATCCGAATATTAAGGATCAATGCGGGTGCGGTGAAAGTTTCAGCGTGTAACATTTTGTAAACGGATTATTATGGCAAATCCATTCGAACTCTTTGATCTTCCTGTTGATTTTCATCTTGATAACGCGCTGCTGACCAGCCGTTATCTGGCATTGCAGAAATCTCTCCATCCGGATAATTTTGCGTACAGTTCGCCGCAAGAACAGCGTTTAGCCATGCAAAAATCGGCGGAAGTCAACGATGCGCTACAAATTCTGAAAGATCCCGTCAGTCGCGCAGACTGCATTATCCGTTTAAATACGGCAGATGTGCAGGACGTCGAACAAAAAAGTAATCGGGATATGGCGTTTTTGATGCAGCAGCTGGAATGGCGCGAGCGGCTGGAAGAGATTGAACAGGCGCAGGATTGGGAAGCGTTGACGGATTTCGTGCGGAATATTGAAGCGGTGCAGCAAGAAAATTTAACGGAAATTTCCACCGCACTTCGCGAGCAAAATTGGCGGCAGGCCGAACAAATTAACGATCGTTTACGTTTTATGAAAAAGCTCAACAGTGAGATTGAGCGGGTAGAAGAACAGATTTCAGGATTTTAAATCATTATGGCATTACTTCAGATTGCCGAGCCGGGACAAAGTGCGGCTCCGCATCAGCATAAATTAGCAATCGGTATCGATCTCGGCACGACAAACAGTCTGGTAGCGACGGTGCGCAACGGCCGGGCGGAAATTTTATCCGACGAACGGGAGCGTCCGTTAACGCCTTCTATCGTGCATTACGGCAATGAGGTGACTGTCGGCTATGAAGCCGGCGAATTGGCGAGCCGGGATCCGCAAAATACGATTATTTCGGTAAAACGCTTGATTGGGCGCAGCCTGAGCGATGTGCAAGCGCGTTACCCAAATTTACCGTATCGATTTGCGCAAAGCGAAAACGGATTGCCGTTAATGGGCACGGTGCAAGGTAACGTCAGCCCGGTTGAAGTTTCCGGCGAAATCTTAAAAAAACTGACCGCACTTGCGCAACAACGTTTGGGCGGCGAATTGCAGGGCGCCGTGATTACGGTGCCGGCGTATTTTGACGACGCGCAACGCCAAAGTACGAAAGACGCCGCAAAATTAGCGGGACTGAATGTGTTGCGTTTGTTAAACGAACCGACTGCGGCGGCCATCGCCTATGGTCTGGACAGCGGACAGGAAGGCGTCATTGCCGTTTATGATTTAGGCGGCGGTACCTTCGATATTTCGATTCTGCGTTTATCCCGAGGCGTGTTTGAAGTGCTGGCGACCGGCGGGGACACCGCATTGGGCGGCGATGACTTCGATCATTTGATCGCGGATTGGATCAGTGAAAAATCCGGTATTCAACCGCAGGACGATCAGCAAAAACGCCTGCTGATTGAATTGGCGACGCAAACTAAAATTTCGTTAACGGACAACCCGCAGGTTAGCCTTTCATACCGGGGCTGGCAGGGTGAAATACGACGCGATGAGTTTAATTCACTCATTTCGAATTTAGTGAAACGTTCGCTGACGGCTTGTCGTCGAGCGTTGAAAGATGCGGGAATCAGCCAGTCCGACGTACGGGAAGTGGTGATGGTGGGCGGTTCTACCCGCGTTCCTTTTGTACGCGAACAAGTGGGCGCGTTTTTCCAACGTCAGCCGTTGACGTCCATTGACCCCGATAAAGTTGTAGCGTTGGGGGCGGCAATTCAGGCGGATATTCTGGCGGGTAATAAGCCCGATAACGAAATGTTGCTGCTGGATGTGATTCCGCTGTCTCTCGGTATTGAAACCATGGGCGGCCTGGTGGAAAAAATTATTCCGCGCAATACCACCATTCCGGTGGCGCGGGCACAGGAATTTACCACTTTTAAAGACGGCCAAACCGCCATGACGGTACATGTGGTGCAGGGCGAGCGCGAATTGGTGAGCGATTGCCGTTCGCTGGCGCGTTTTACATTGCGCGGCATTCCGCCGATGGCGGCGGGCGCGGCACATATCCGCGTGACCTATCAGGTGGATGCGGACGGTTTGTTGAGCGTGACGGCGATGGAAAAATCCACCGGCGTGCAATCCAGCATTCAGGTGAAACCCTCTTATGGTCTGACTGACGATGAAATCACTCAAATGTTGAAAGCTTCCATGGAAAATGCCAAAGAAGATATCGACGCCCGTATGCTGGCGGAGCAGCGGGTTGAAGCCCGCCGCGTGATTGAAGCCGTGTTATCCGCTTTGCAGGACGATCAGGATTTATTGAATGATGACGAATTAAGTGCGGTCAAAAATGCGTTAGTTTTTTTGGATAATTTACAGCAAGGCACGGATACGCAGGCGATTAAACAGGGAATTAAAGCGTTGGATGCGGCGACCCAGGAATTTGCCGCCCGTCGCATGGATAAATCTATCCGACGCGCATTGTCCGGCCAGTCTGTAGACAGTTTATAACGTTATAGGAAAGTATTATGCCAAAAATTGTTTTTCTTCCGAATGAAGAGTTTTGCCCCGAAGGCATGGTCGTTGATGCCGCTGCGGGCGAGAATTTGCTTGAAGTCGCTCATAATGCCGGAGTGGAAATTCACCACGCCTGTGACGGTTCCTGTGCTTGTACCACTTGTCACGTGGTGATCCGCGAAGGTTACGACAGCTTAAACGAAACCAGCGATCAGGAAGAGGATATGCTGGATAAAGCCTGGGGCTTGGAAATGGAAAGTCGCTTATCCTGTCAATGCGTGATCGGCGATGAAGATTTAGTGGTGGAAATCCCAAAATACAATATTAACCAAGTCAATGAGGCGGCGCATTAATGAAATGGACGGACGCGCAGGAAATTGCCGAAGCTTTATATGATCGCAATCCGGATTTAGATCCCCAAACCGTTCGTTTCACCGATATGCATCGGTGGATTTGTGAATTGGACGGGTTTGACGATAATCCCGATGCCAGTAATGAAAAGATTCTTGAAGCCGTTTTATTGAAATGGCTGGAAGAATATCAATAATCCAAGTGCGGTCAAAATTCCGGAAATTTTGACCGCACTTTTTGTCTATTGCTATCAAAAACCATAATTTTCCCGTATAATTTCTTCAATTTCACCCCATTCAGGTCAGCATTTATGGCAGAGACATCTTGCATTATTATCGGCATTGCGGGCGCGTCCGCGTCAGGAAAAAGTTTAATCGCCTCCACCGTTCACGATGAATTATTACGGGAATTAAATTGCGGAGAAATCGGCATCATCGCGGAAGACAGCTATTACAAAGACCAAAGTCACTTGGACTTTGAAACCCGAACTAAAACCAATTACGACCATCCGAATTCGATGGACCGCGATTTGCTCATCGAACATTTACGTGCCCTGAAAGCGGGAAAAGCGGTGGATATTCCCGTTTATAACTATGCCGAACATAATCGTTCAAAAGAGATAACTCATTTTGAGCCGCGCAAGATTATTATTTTAGAAGGTATTTTGCTGCTTACCGACGAACGCGTGCGCAATGAATTGTCCATGTCGGTATTTGTCGATACGCCGCTGGATATTTGTTTTATTCGCCGATTGCAGCGGGATATGGTGCAACGCGGGCGTTCGATGGAATCCGTTATTCAGCAATACCGCACGACGGTCAGACCGATGTTTTTGCAATTTATCGAACCGTCCAAACAATATGCGGACGTCATTATTCCGCGCGGCGGCAAAAACCGCGTGGCCATTGAATTGTTAAAAGCGCAGATTTTGAAATTATTAGGAAGATAAGATGAGACTTTGTGACACCGATATTGAAAAACACTTGGACGAAGGCGTTATCGGCATTTTCCCGCGTCCGGATAACAGCAAAATCAACGGTGCGACCATCGATTTGCGTTTGGGAAATTCCTTTCGGGTTTTTCGTGATCATTCCGCCGCTTACATCGATGTGAGCGGGCCGAAAGAAGCGGTGGCGGAACAACTTGAACGGGTGATGAGCGACGAAATCATCATTGCTGACGATGAGGCGTTTTTTCTGCATCCCGGCGTGTTGGCGCTGGCGACGACGCTGGAGAGCGTCAGATTGCCGGATAATATTATCGGTTGGTTGGACGGACGTTCTTCGCTGGCGCGTTTAGGATTAATGGTGCATGTCACGGCGCACCGTATTGATCCGGGCTGGGAAGGCAAAATCGTATTGGAATTCTATAATTCCGGTAAATTACCACTGGCATTGCGTCCTAACATGATCATCGGCGCACTGAGTTTCGAAGTTTTAAGCGGACCGGCGGCGCGGCCTTACAACAGCCGGCGGGACGCAAAATATAAAAACCAGCAAAGTGCGGTGGCGAGCCGTATAAATCAGGACAAATAATGATGAAAAAATTAGGCATAGGCTTTCTTGTGATTGTCTTTGCCTTTTTGGCTTTTGTTTACGTGCAAAAAGGCAAAATCGAGCAAAAACTGACCGCACTTTTGCAGGATAACCGCATTCAAGTGGCGCAGTCTCAGGTAAATTGGTTGCCTTCGCCTGCTATTGATTTAGCCGGAGTGACTTATTTAACGGAAGAGATGTCTTTCTCCGCGGAACGAGTTCGCTTAAATTTCAGTTGGTGGGGATGGTTATTCGGGCAGTCGGGAATCGCCGATTTGCAACTGGAAAAAGGAAAAGTGCGGTCAAATTTGAAGGAGAATTTTTATTTTCACCAAATTGACGCCGTGATCACGCCGAAAAACTTAAAATTAGCCTCATTACCGGCGTTATTGGCGCAATATCGTCAAGATTCCGCTTTACCTGAAAATATGCCCGAATTGCTTATTAATGTTGCAGCTTTAAACGAGCAAGAGGACAAATTAACCTTTGAAGGGGTGTTAAAACCGATTTCATCGGGGCTTCGCCTGAATAATGTAAAGGCGACAATTCAGCTGAAAAACCGCCGTTTGTTTAATGCCGAACAAATCTTTTTAAACTGGAAGAACGGTGAAATTTTACGATTGCCGCAAGAAGGCTATATTGTCAATTTGTCCGCTGCGGAGTTTAATCATATTGCCCTTAATGAGGTGAATGCTCGCATCCAAACCGAGCCTGGGCTTAATGCGATCGTTCAGTTTCCTTCCATATCCGATAAGGGGCGGTTATCCGCAAATTTTGAATCTCACCCTCAATCGACACGACCGGAGCCTTATCACTTAATGATTTCCGCTCAGCATTTGGTGCTGGCGGATTGGTTGAAAGCGTTTAATATTCCGGATTTGATTTCAGGACACGTTTCCGTTGAAGCGGATTTGTTTTCGCAAGACGCTTTGCCTCGCCACGGTATGGTGACGGGACGAGTGACGGAAGGTAAATTAAAAGGCGTGGGATTGCTGGCGTTGATTGGTCAGTATGTGCCGCTTAATTATGATGAAAGCGAGCTGAATAATAAGCATATCGAAACCTCTTTTGATGTGCTGGAAACCCAATTTAGATGGGATCCTGAAGGCATTCGCGTTGATCATACGCAAATGCTGCATCGCGACTTTACGGCGAAAAGTCAGGGAAATGTGGATTTAATCACGGGTTATTGCGATTTTATGACCTATATTTCATCCAATGACGAACGTTATCGTGCCCTGACCTTGCCGGTGCATTTTTTCGGCGATTGCAAATCGCCTCAATATAAAGTGAAATTTAATCGCGATTTTCGCAATCAGTTAAAAGATTTTCTGCGTGAGAAGTTTAGATAATGTTTAACACCGCAAAATTCGAGCGTTTTGCTCATTTCCGCGTTATAGCCATAGCGTTTGCAGCCTTTATTTTTAATACTACCGAATTTGTTCCCGTCGCCTTGCTCTCCGATATCGCGCAGAGTTTTGCGATGCCCGTTTCGCAAACCGGGCTGATGATCACGGTTTATGCCTGGATTGTATCGCTGATGTCCTTGCCGTTAATGTTAATTACGGCAAAATCGGAACGTCGGAGTTTGTTATTAAAATTGTTTCTGTTGTTTATTAGCGGACATATTTTGTCGGTTATCGCCTGGAATTACGGCATTCTTTTACTTGCCCGCATATTAATTGCCTTGGCGCATGCGGTGTTTTGGTCGATCACCGCCGCTCTTGCCATGCGAGTAGCGCCAAAAGGAAAGCAAACGCAGGCATTGGGTATGATCGCAATGGGCTCATCCATGGCGATGGTACTGGGTTTGCCGTTGGGACGAATCATTGGACAATGGCTGGGATGGCGTATCACATTTGCCGTAATTGCCTTGTCGGCTTTTGTGGTCATGCTCATTCTGGCAAAACTCTTGCCGCATTTACCCAGTAAAAACGCCGGTTCTTTCGCCAGTTTACCGGGTTTGGTTAAACGCCCTTTGCTGATGGGGAGTTACGCGGTGACCGTGCTGATTATTTCCGCGCATTTCACGGCATACAGTTATATCGAACCTTTTGTGAAAGAAATCGGCGGTATGACGGAGGGCAACGCAACGGTGGTGTTGCTTATTTTCGGGCTGGCGGGCTTTGTGGCTAGTTTCTTATTCGGACGTATTTACCGTTTCTTCCCGATCAAATTCGTGATGAGCGCCATGGGCTTACTGATTTTATCGCTTTGTTCGCTGTATTTGCTGAGCGGTTATACTGTGTTAATGCTGATCTTAATTTTTGTATGGGGAATCGGGATTTCAGGCGTATCGCTCGGTTTACAAATGCGTGTGCTGCAGCAGGCTCCGGACGCGACGGATGTGGCCACAGCGATTTATTCGGGAATTTATAATGTTGGCATCGGCGGCGGCGCTTTAATCGGTAATCAGGTGATGCAGCATTGGGGCCTGGGCGGTATCGGTTTTGTCGGTGCGCTGATTGGTATGCTGGGCATTATGTTATTTATTTCCCTTCATTTCAAATATCGCAATGTGTTACCCATAACTAATTAAGTTTCACTGAATGATGATAAAAAGTGCGGTCAAATTTGACCGCACTTTTTGTTATCGTTTTGATTTTTTGATGAATTTCATCAAACGTTTCCGTTTACGCAACTGACTCGGTGTTAATTTGTTGAGTTTGCCGGCAAACGGGTTGCTGCCTTCTTGGAACTGAATGCGAATCGGTGAGCCGATGATTTTCAGGCTGCGCCGATAATAGTTTGACAGATAACGTTTATAACTGTCCGGCAGTTTGTCCATTTGATTACCGTGTACAACGATAATCGGCGGGTTATAGCCGCCCGGATGAGCATATTTCAGCTTAATACGGCGACCGCCGACCATCG
Source organism: uncultured Actinobacillus sp. (assembly GCA_963539805.1). Lineage (GTDB taxonomy): Bacteria > Pseudomonadota > Gammaproteobacteria > Enterobacterales > Pasteurellaceae > Exercitatus. The sequence goes on from CAUTMS010000004.1 coordinate 21,124, forward strand.
GCGGTTGGTGTTCGTCCGTTGCCATTTGCAGAATTCGCGTCAGCAATGATGTGGTCATTTTTTGCGTTGCGCAGGCGTAAGCTTCTCGCACGGATTCAAACAGATTGCCGACTCCGCTGCCGTGCAAGGCGGAAATAAAATGTACGCGGGCAAAATCGATAAAATCCAGGCGACGGTCGAGTTCGGATTTCACGTGATCTTTAACATCCTGATCCAATCCATCCCATTTGTTTACCACGATGACCAACGAACGGCCGGCATTCAGAATGAAGCCGAGTAACGATAAATCCTGATCGGAAATACCTTCACGGGCGTCAATCGTCAATAACACGACATTGGCGTCCTGAATGGCTTGTAAGGTTTTAATGACGGAGAATTTTTCGACGGTTAAATGAACCTTGCCGCGTTTGCGTACTCCGGCGGTATCGATGATCGTGTAATGCTGACCGTCACGTTCCATCGGAATATAAATACTGTCGCGCGTTGTGCCGGGTAAGTCGTAAACCACTACGCGCTCTTCACCTAAAATGCGGTTGGTGAGGGTGGATTTTCCTACGTTCGGACGTCCGACAATCGCGATTTTAATATTTTTGTGAGCCGGCCCCGTATTTTCTTCTTCCAACGCTTCGTCTAATAATGCGGTATCGTTTTCATCGGAAAAATCGAAGGTTTGTTCCCATTCGTCCTGTTCTTCAGAATCTTCGTTATTTTCGACCGCACTTTCCTCCATTTTTTCAGCAAACGGAGTCAGTACGGTTTCCATCAGTTGTGCGACGCCACGCCCTTGGGCGGCGGCAATTTGGGCGATGTCGCCCAATCCCAGCTGATAGAATTCCGCACAATGAGAATCGGCGTCAATACCATCGGTTTTGTTGGCGACCACAACCGTGATTTTGTTCTGACGCTGACGAAGATAGTTGGCAATGCCGATGTCGGCGGGCGTTAAGCCTGCGCGCGCGTCTACCAGAAACAGCACCACATCCGCTTCTTCAATAGCGAGCAGCGATTGTTCCGCCATTTTCTCTTCGACACCTTCCTCGGAGCCGTCAATCCCGCCGGTATCAATGACGATGAAATCATAGCCCGCAATATTAGCCTGACCGTATTTACGATCGCGGGTTAAACCGGGAAAGTCCGCCACTAATGCATCACGCGTGCGGGTTAAGCGGTTAAATAAAGTAGATTTACCTACATTAGGGCGACCGACGAGCGCCACAACGGGAGTTGTCATAAAAAATATCTCTTAATTCGGAATAAAATTCATGAAAGTATATCAGATCTCGGGGAATTTTTATATTTCGCAAAAGTAAAAAGCACAGTTTAGACTGTGCTTTTTGAATGTTGGCGGAATGGACGGGACTCGAACCCGCGACCCCCTGCGTGACAGGCAGGTATTCTAACCAGCTGAACTACCACTCCGCTAAGTGTTGCGAATGATACTTGTCATAAGCGTTTTCGTCAACTGTTTTTTCTCCGGTTCACAATCGCTTGCTTAATTAATGCACGGTTTCATTAGCGTCCGAAGACAATCTTTTGATCCAAATGCAGTTATCTTTGCTCTTTTTGTTAATTAACGAAAGATATTCCGCATGAGCCGCCGATTCTTCTTCGGTTAACGGTAAAGCAATTAAGCCTTCCGAGGAAATTTTAACGGGAGTCAATTCTTTTTTGATTTCTTCCGCTTGCGGAACCGGTGTTTCGGTTTCCTGTTCGGCAAACAGGCTGACTTGCCCGCCGGTCATGGCTAAATATACGTCGCCTAAAATCTCCGCATCCAGCAATGCTCCGTGCAAGGTTCGTTTGCTGTTGTCGATATGCAGACGATCGCACAATGCGTCTAAATTATTGCGTTTCCCCGGATATTGCCGACGCGCCATTTGGAGCGTATCCGTTACCGTACAAATATCCGCCGTTTTGACATCGATATGATGTTTGCGGAATTCGTAATCCATAAATCCTACGTCGAAGGGAGCGTTATGAATGAGCAATTCCGCATCTCTGATAAAATCAATGAATTCCTGTGCGACGGCGGCAAAGCCCGGTTTATCGGCCAGCATTTCGTCAGTGATGCCGTGGACTTTAATCGCTTCGGGATCAATAGGGCGATCGGGTTTGACATATAAATGCAATTTACGGCCGGTATATTTACGGTTAATCAGTTCTACCGCACCGATTTCGATAATGCAATGTCCTTCATAATGTGCGCCGAATTGGTTCATACCCGTTGTTTCGGTATCGAGCACAATTTGGCGAATAATTTCATTTTCTTCTTTCATGGTTCTTACTGTCTATTTTTGTTTATTTGCGCTATTATCAACCGCACTTTTAGGGGATGATTGTAACAGATTATGGGAAAACAGATTGAAATTTTTACTGACGGTTCTTGTCTCGGCAATCCGGGAGCCGGCGGAATCGGCGCGCTTCTGCGCTATAAACAACATGAAAAAACCTTATCAAAAGGGTATTTTTTAACTACCAATAATCGCATGGAATTACGCGCCGTTATTGAGGCGTTAAATTTATTGAAAGAACCTTGCCGAATTACCTTGCATAGTGACAGTCAATATATGAAAAACGGCATAACTCAATGGATTTTCAACTGGAAAAAAAATAATTGGAAAGCCAGTACGGGTAAGCCGGTTAAAAATCAGGATTTATGGATGGCGCTGGATGCGGCTATCCAAGCTCATGACATTCATTGGCGCTGGGTTAAAGGACATTCCGGTCATCGCGAAAATGAAATTTGTGATGAGCTTGCAAAACAGGGAGCGGAGAATCCGACATTGGAAGATGTCGGTTATCAGCCGGATTAAAGTAGGGTGCTAACAACAAGAAACAAGTTTTCAACCCAAATTAGAGACATATGGGAAATGAAAAAATGATCAAAGTGCGGTCAAAAATTTGATCATTTTTTTATTCGTTCCCTGTCGTGCATTTCCCACGACTATATTTCTACCACCCATTGTTCCGATAACGCTTTATATCCGCAAAAACTAACCGCTGATCTTAAAATTTACCATTCACGGTGTAATCAACAAATAACACGACACTTATCTTAACTAACGATCGTTAAGATTAATTAAAAAAACGTTGCTATTTTTCACCGCACTTTAGTTAAATTTTGCCGTTTCAGAGGATTTACGGAACAATTACATCCATGCATTATTACGAATAATGCCTACGGCGATCCCTTCAATTTCAAAACGTTCCTGTTCGCGTAAATTAACGACAATCGGCGCAAATTCTTCATTTTCCGCATGGAGATAAATAATGTCGCCTTTGCGTTCCAAACGTTTTACCGTGACTTCATCTTCAATGCGCGCCACAATCACTTGCCCGTTGCGTACGTCTTTTGTGCTGTGTACGGCAAGCAAATCGCCATCTAAAATGCCAATATTTTTCATGGATTGTCCGTTCACTTTAAGCAGGAAATCCGCCTGCGGTTTAAACATATCGGGATCGACGCGATAAGTGCCTTCAATATGCTGTTCCGCCAGAATCGGTTCGCCGGCGGCCACCTGACCGATTAACGGTAAACCTTCCGGTTCGTCATTGGCGGCGTCAAGCAGTAAACGGATGCCCCGTGAGGTGCCGGCTAAAATTTCTACGGCGCCTTTGCGGGCAAGGGCTTTCAAATGTTCTTCCGCCGCGTTAGGGGAACGAAAACCTAATTCGCGGGAAATTTCGGCACGTGTCGGCGGCATGCCGGTTGTTTCGATGTAGTGTTTGAGAAAGTTATAAACTTCTTGCTGGCGGGCAGTAAGTGGCTTGGCTAATGACATAATATTTCCCTGTGGTTGTATACAATGATTGATATTCTATACAGTTTTCACTATATATACAACCTATAAATACAAAAAAATACAGTATATTCGGAAAAACATACTGTATTTTTTGAAAGTGGGAAAATTAACCTCGATGGGCATTTTTCATGATGCGATCTTTTTGAACTTTCCACTCGCGATCTTTAATATCTTCGCGTTTATCATGTTGTTTTTTCCCTTTGGCTAATCCGATTTTGAGTTTCGCCCAAGCGTTTTTCCAGTAAAGCGAAAGCGATACAATCGTGTAACCGTCCCGATTGGCTTTGCCGAATAAGGACGCCAATTCCCACTCGTTGAGCAGCAATTTACGGGTACGCGTCGGATCGCAAACCACATGGGTAGAGGCGACGGAAAGCGGTTGGATGGTGGCGCCGAACAGGAAGGCTTCACCGTTATTGAAAATGACGTAACTGTCGCTGATGTTGGCTTTACCCGCCCGCATGGATTTCACTTCCCAGCCTTGCAGTGAAAGTCCCGCTTCAATTTCTTCTTCAATAAAATAGTCGTGGCGGGCGCGTTTGTTTAATGCAATGGTGTTGGAGACCGCTTTGTTTTTTTTCTTCGTCATAATTTTGCTGATTGATTGATTTGTCGGAATTGTACCGAATAAGCGGAATGAACACAATTCTGGCCGGAAAGGAAAAGTGCGGTCAAAATTGTTAATGTTTTTGGCCGCACTTTGGTTATATGACCGATTATTCCAATTCGCCGCAGAATCGATAACCTTCGCCGTGGATAGTGGCAATAATTTCAGGCGTATTGTCGTGATTTTCAAAATGTTTGCGAATGCGGCGGATGGTGACGTCTACCGTACGATCATTATCTTTCAGTTCTCGCCCTGTCATTTTGCGCAATAATTCTTCCCGGGATTGAATTTTGCCCGGATTTTCGCAGAAATGCAGCATAGCGCGGAATTCACTGCGCGGTAATTTAATGATTTCGCCTTCCGGAGTGATTAAGGCGTGTTGGTTGGAATCCAACGTCCAGCCGTTAAAACGGAAAATTTCAATATTTTCCACCGCACTTTTATGTTCGCTCATGGTGCGTTGCAGTAAGTTGCGTGCCCGAATAGTTAATTCGCGCGGATTAAACGGCTTGGTTAAATAGTCGTCGGCACCGATTTCCAATCCGAGGATTTTATCTACTTCGTTATCGCGTCCGGTTAGGAAAATCAAAGCGATGTCGGCATTTTCACGTAATTCTCTGGCGAGCATGAGTCCGTTTTTACCCGGCAGATTGATGTCCATCACCACTAAATGAATGCTGTGTTCGGCTAAGACACGATGCATTTGAGCACCGTCGGTTGCTTCGAAAACGTTGTAACCCTCGGCTTCGAAAATACTTTTTAAGGTATTTCGCGTGATAGTTTCGTCTTCGACCACAAGAATATTAGGCGTTATCATTTTTCTTTCCCTTTTAAATTTTTATCCCTAATATTGGGTATTCCTGAAGGTGGATTCTACCTATGTAACATTCTTGTAACAAGTGAGAAATGCAAAATCCGGAAATTAGCCGCAATTTTTATGATTTAGATCATAAAAAATAAGGCATTATCGCTCTTGATATTCAAATCAAATGGACGCATTAGAATACGCGCTTAAACGGTTTGACAATGACTTCGCTGTAAACTTTTGCATCCACATAAGGATCTTGGGCCGCCCAGGCTTGTGCGTCTTCTAATGTGGCAAATTTCGCGATCACGGTTGAACCGGTAATGCCTTTGCCGTCCGCACTGGGATTCGGGCCCGCCGTTAATAGGCGATCCTCGGCTTTTAACTGTTCCAGACGCGCTAAATGTTGCGGGCGTACCGCCAGACGCTGTTCCAACGTGTTAGGTTTGTCTTGGGCAAAAATAACAAAATATTCCATTCCGTTTCTCCTTTATTTTTATTGTTAAAAATCAGGCGTGCATTAATGCGAGCGCTTGCTCTAATTCCGGGTTGTTTTCTTGTGGTACGGCGCGAGGTTTCCCTTTCTCGTCAATCGCAACATAGGTGAACAGAGCTTCGGTTACGCAATGGCGATCACGTACGCCGGCGTATACCTGCTTGATCCAGACTTCCACTTTAACCTGCATGGAGGTGCGTCCGACTTTAACCAGCTTGCCGTAACAGCAGACCACATCTCCCACGGAAATCGGGCGTAAAAAAGTAATTTTATCAACGCAGACGGTGACCACACGCCCTTTGGCGATTTCTTTTGCCAGAATCGCGCCGCCCATATCCATTTGTGACATAATCCAGCCGCCGAAAATATCGCCGTTAGCGTTGGTATCGGAAGGCATTGCCAGTGTGCGCAAAATCAGCGAACCTTCAGGTTGGCGGGAAGCAATATGTTCTGTCATGATTAGTCCTTATCCTTTGGAAGATAACGGTAAATATATACGCCTGTAATCAGTGTTGCAATAAGGGTCATGCCGATAATGCCGAATGATTTGAAATCAACCCAGATTTCTTCCGAATAATATTGGCTGATATAAATGTTAGTCAACATACAAAGTACAAAAAATCCGGCCCAGCCTAAATTGAGTTTTTGCCAGGCGGGATCGGGTAATTCGATTTCTTTACCGAGTAATTTCCGGATTAACGGGGTTTTAAATATAAATTGTCCGATTAACAAAATAGCAGCGAATAAAGCGTATATAATGGTCACTTTCCACTGTAAGTATTTGACTTCGTTGAAATAAGCTGTCAGTAAACCGAAAAAGACCACGGCGATACCCATGATGATTTGCTGTTTTTCGATTTGACCGTATTTAATTTTAAGGATAATCAGCTGCACGATGGTGGCGACGACTAGGGTTATCGCTGCATCGCGAATGCCGGATAATTTGTAAATCGCAAAAAAGAGAACGAGCGGGATAAATTCGAGTAATTGCTTCATATTACGTCTCCTGATTGCTAAAAATAGAATAAAAACGATAAGTGAAAATCAATGAAAACAAGCTGACCAAGGCAATAGCCGCCAGTACAATCACACTAAACAGCATATTAATTGCCATTGCAGAGAGTTGCAGCCCGATAAGCGGCAGGAAAAAGTTCACGATTAAACAGTAGAAAAACAGCGTGCCCGTCTGTTTCGTACCAAAAACTAAAATATTTTTGACCGCACTTTGCATCGAAACCGGTTGAATCAGATATTCCACCGGCCCTAAACAGAGGCGAATAAACAGAATAAGACCGGCGATCATCAAAACTAAAGACAGAATTGACGGGGCTTGATTGTTGCTCATGTTGGCGAATGCGAACCATAATCCGATGAATAACGGCAATACGCTCAAGATACTCAGCAATGCAACGCCAATAAAACGACGGGCCGTGAAAGCGGCGGCGATTATGAGATTCATACCGCGTTGCTGACTGATTGAGTGAATCACCGTTAGCGCCCAACTGGAAATGAAAAGCGTCACGCCCTGATTCAGTAAGAAAAACAGTTGTCTGGACGGTTGCCGCGACTGTTCAATCATGGATTGAGCCAATTGAGTTTGATCCATCTGAGCCGTATTGGCTACCGAAGATTGCAATATCGAAGCAAGAGCGCTCATTCCGGCGGAAGCGGCCAGAAATATCAGCATGAATTTTATGACGAACTGGCGTTGGTTACGCATAAAATTCCAACTGTCGCGAAAAAGTTGGGTAAAGTTAATTGGCATTGCAGTCCTTAAACGTAGAGTTGTTACAAAATTGCTAAGATTATACCCATTTTATAGTGAAATCACTAAAGTTATTCATTTTGAAACCTATTCTTAATTGTCTACGAACTGTTCGGAGGATTCGGAAAAAACGGATTAGCAAAGGAGGATGAAAAAACATCCCCCGTAAATAATAAACCCAAGGTATTAACCGGCTAAATTTAACAATTCCTGAGCATTGGCTAAGGCGTTATCGGTTACCTTGGTACCGCCTAATAATTTTGCTAAAGCTTTTACGCGTTGTTGCGGGGAAAGTGCGGTCATATTTGTTTCCGTTTTTCCGTCAATGGTGAGTTTTTCAATGGAAAAGTGTTGGTTGCCCTGACAGGCAACCTGCGGGAGATGCGTGACACACAATACCTGACATTTTTGTCCTAAACGACGTAATAATTTGCCGACCACACTGGCGGTGGCGCCGCTAATGCCCACATCGATTTCATCGAAAATTAACGTTGGAATTGCGCTCTTATCGGAGGTTAAAACCTGTAACGTCAGCGCGATACGCGATAATTCGCCGCCCGATGCGGTTTTTGCCAGCGGTTGAACATTCTGTCCCGGATTGCTTTGCAGATTAAAAATAACGCTGTCGGCACCGTTTGCATTCACTTTGTTGAAATCCGTTTTAAGTTCGATAAAAAATTGTGCGTTTTCCATGGCTAATTGTTTAATGGATTTTGTGACGCTTTGGGCTAATTTATCGGCACCGGTTTGGCGACTGCGGTGAAGTGCCGCCGCGGTTGTCTGCATTTTATCAAACGCCGCTTTTTCTTGCGCCAGTAATTCGTCTTCACTTTCGGAAAAATCCACCAACTGCATTAATTCGCTCTTCAAAGTGCGGTGAAATTCCACGAGATTTTCCGGTTGTACGCGATGCTTACGGGCTAAATGAATGGCTTGGCTCATTCGATTCTCAATTTCTTCAAGCGAATGGGGATCCTGTTCGATACCGGAAGCCAGAGTCCGCATTTCATTCACCGCTTCCTGCACCTGAATCAGGGCTTCGTTCAACATGCTTTGTACACCGCTATATTGCCCATCCAGTTCGACCAATTCGTCCAGCTGCTGAAGGGCGCGATAGAGCAGACCGTCTGCGCTGACCGTTTCATTTTCGCTGAGTATTTGTAAAACCGATTGCGTTAAAGAAGTTAATTCTTCGCTGTTTGAGAGGCGTTTGTGATCCTCTTCCAACTCCAAATATTCATTATCCTGCAAATTAAACTCATCCAGTTCATTTACCTGATATTGCAATAGTTGTTTCTTTGCTTCGTTTTCGGTAACTTTTTGTTTGAAGAGGTCGAGCTGGTGCTGTAACGCTTTCCAGTGCTGATAATCTTTGCGCATTTCTGTTAATAAATCCTGATGGGCGCAGAAATTGTCCAGCAGTTGCAGTTGATGGTCGGCTTTCAGGAGTAATTGAGAAGCGTGCTGACTGTTAATCTGGATCAGGTATTGGGCCAATTCTTTCAGTGTGCCGGCGGAAACCGGCGTGCCGTTAATAAAAGCCTTTGAATGTCCTTCCTTGCCGATAATACGGCGCAAAATACAGCTTGTCGGATTATCCTGATCTTCCAGTTCCTGCATTTTCAACCAAAGTGCGGCGGGGTTACGAGGCTCAATGTAAAAGGTTGCGCAGACTTCCGCCCGTTCTTGCCCGTTGCGTAACATGGAAGCGTCGGCTCGTTGACCCAGACATAAACCCAACGCGTCGATAGCAATGGATTTTCCTGCACCGGTTTCACCGGTAATCACGGACAGACCTCTTGCCAGTTCAATGTCTAAATGGCGAACGATCGCAAAATTATTGATAGTGAGTTGTGTAAGCATCTGTAAAAATCCTCTTTACTGTATGGATATGATTATATTTTAAATAAATATACAGTAAAGTATTTTTTTACAGTGAATTTAGAATAATTTTTTCAACCAACCTAATTTTGAGCTTAACACGTTGTAATAATTATAATTTTGTAGGTGAAGCAGGCGTAAAGGATGAGGCGCTTTTTTTACTGTCACAATATCATCACTGGTAAAATTTAAAGCGAGTTGACTATCGCAGTTGACTTCCAGTTGCGGCGTATTGTATTCGGCGAAACTCAGGGAAATTTTACTGTTGCCGTCGATAACTAACGGACGGGAAGATAAGGTGTGCGGAAACATGGAAACCAGCGCGATAGCGTTCAGCTGCGGGGTTAAAATCGGTCCGCCGGCGGAAAGCGAGTAAGCGGTGGAACCTGTCGGCGTGGCGATAATTAAACCGTCGGAACGTTGTGAAAAAGCGAATTTATCGTCAATGTGCACATGAAAGTCAATCATATGCGCGACTTTGGCCGGATGGATAACCGCTTCGTTAATGGCATTGCCGCCGGCGATGATTTCGCCGTTACGCACGATATTGACATCAAGCTGAAAACGTTCTTCCACAAAAAATTCACCGTTCAGACAAGCCTGCAACTGGGAATAGGCGTTTTTCGGGTCAATATCGGTCAGAAAACCGAGATGACCGCGGTTGATGCCGATCATAACAATGTCGTATTTGGACAACACGCGGGCGCGCCCCAACATATTGCCGTCTCCGCCGATGACAATGGCGAGTTGAGCCTGACGACCGATTTGTTCCAGCGAGGCGATATGATTTGCCGATAACTTTAACGCTTCGCCCACACTGTCTTCCACTAAAACTTCATATCCGCGTTCGCGCAGCCATTGGAAAATATTGCGGTGCATTTGCAGGGTGACGTCATTGCGCGGGCGTCCCACCAAACCGATGGTTTTAAAGGAAGCGTACAATGTATTGACGGGCTTTTTTTGCGTTTTCATAGATTTCTCTTGAATAATCGGGATTAGCCCTTATATTACATCGAAACGACAAACGCGCAAAGATTAACATTCCCGAAATCCTTTGTTAGAATGACCGCACTTTTCGCTATTGAATGGAGTAAAACATGTCAGAACAAGAGCAAAAACAAGAACAACCGATTGAAAATGCAACAGAAAATGCAGCGCCGAATACCGAAGATTTAACCGAAACGGAAGCGCAGACCGAACAAAACGCCACGGATCCGTTAGAGGAAGCCATTGCCCGCGTACAGGAATTGGAAGAGCAACTGGCGGACGCCGCGAAGAAAGAGCAGGACGCTTTATTACGCGCTCGGGCGGAAGTGGACAACATGCGTCGTCGTGCGGAACAGGACATAGAAAAAGCGCACAAATTCGCCTTGGAAAAATTCGCCAAAGACATTTTAAATACTATCGATAATCTTGAACGCGCCCTGGCAACGCCGGCGAACAAAGAAGACGAAAGTGTGAAGGGCTTGTTTGACGGCGTGGAATTAACCCTGAAAGAATTACTTGCCACGGTGGCTCGTTTCGGCATTGAACCGGTAGGTTTAGTGGGCGATACTTTCAATCCGGAATTGCATCAGGCCATTTCTATGCAGCCGGCGGAGGGCTTTGAAACCAATCAAATTACCGCCGTCTTGCAGAAAGGTTATTTATTGAACAACCGCGTCATTCGTCCGGCAATGGTGATGGTTGCGGCATAGTTTATTGTTGTGCCGACAAAATCCGGTCAAAGTGCGGTCAAAAAATCCTTCGTTTTTTGCCCGCACTTTTTATTTCGCCGGCGTGCCTTTTAGCAGTTTGCGCATCCAGCTGCGGTTTGGGCTGAGAGCGTGAATAATGTCTTCGCTTAAAGGCAGCGGTTCGCCGTAAATCAACGATGCCACGCATTCGCCTAAAATCGGCGCGGAGGTTAATCCGCGCGATCCCAGCGCACCGACTAAATACAGATTTTCGAAATTCGCCGCTACGGGAATCGGTTGCTTGCGGCGACGCAAATTGAACAGGTTGCGGTATTCTTCCGCCTGACGTTCGAAATCCGGCACGCTGCCCATCATCGGAATGCGATCCCGCACCGCGCAACGCACGCCGATTCGCGCGCGATTGTCCGAGGTGTCCACTTCCCGCGTCCAGTCCATGGCGAGATTGTGCTGAATTTTCATTTGATTTTCTTGCTGTTCCGTTATGCTGAAATCGCGGTTTTCGCAGTCCCGTACATGGCTGGCGCCGATGCAATGGCTGGTTCTGGCCTGATCCGCCGGCGTCATGTAGCCGTCATAACAAATCACGCTGTTCAGTTTGATTAAATTTTCGCCGGTGGCAATTTGGCTGACTTGCCCCCGTACGGGATAAAGCGGTAAATGCGCAGTTTGTTCGAAACGGTGTAATCGGTGGCCGTTTGCCAATACCACAATATCATGCCGGAATGTTTGATCTTGCGCATTTTTCAGCGTCCAGTGTTTTTGAATCGGTGAAAGTGCGGTAATTTTTTGCGCCGTTTTCACGGATAATCCCAGCGTTTCCAACAAGGCAAAGGCATTTTGTACGAATTGTCGCGGCGCCAGCCAGGCACCGTTCGGGATGAATCCGCCGCCGCAAGGCAACGGTAAACCGACGGTTTGGCTGAGTTCTTCCCGATTCATGCTCGAATATAGTTTTTTATCCCACCGATAAGCGGAAATCTTGTCTAATTTGACCGCACTTTTGTCGTCATAACTGCATAACGCCACGCCGCAGAATTGATGTTCAAAGGAAATGCCTCGTTCAATCGCCCATTGCAGCCGTTGCAGGCCGTAAGCGAAGGCGTGGACGTAAAAACGAATATTGCGTTCGTCATCGTCGCTGAGCTGCGGATAGAAGGCGCCCTGCTTGTTGCCGGACGCATTGAGCGCCAATTCGTCGTCTTCGCAATAAAGCGTCACGTTGGCACCGCGTTCGAGCAACGACAGCGCAGTGAACAGCGAGGCGATTCCGCCGCCCACAATGCCCACATCGGCTGCGCCGTCAAATATCGCGGGTTGCGCTAAATACCAGGGCGTATCAAACCGGGGAACGGTTAAGTGCGGTACGTTTTGCGCAAGTTTTTTGCCGTGCAGGCATTCTCGTTTTTTGCCGAATCCCGGGCGCTTTTCAACCCGGAATCCTGCGGATTCCAGCCCTTTTTTGACCGCACTGGCGGCGGTGAAGGTGGCAAAGGTGCCTTGCGGCTTGGTGTAACGGTGCATTTGACGGTAAACCGTTTCGTTCCACATATCGGGATTTTTGCTTGGTGCAAAGCCGTCTAAAAACCAAGCGTCAATGCGGTTTTGCATATAATCGCCCAGCTGCGGTAATTGCGTATTGATATCGCCGAACCAGAGATCCAGAGTCGTTTCGGCAAAATGATAGCGATAACAGCCTTCAATCGGCACGCCGTTGATTTGCCAGCATTTTTGTAATTGTTCCGCCAGCGCGGAAAATTCGGGAAGCGCTTGATAGATTATCGCCAGCGGCTCGCCGGAAATCGGGTATTTTTCGAAGGAAATAAAGTGTAATCGTGACAACGGCGATTGCGGCTTTTGTTGACGAAATTGACGAAACAGAAGCGTGACGGCGAAGAAATTCAATCCGGTTCCGAATCCCGTTTCCGCAATCACAAAATGTGCATCCTGACAGCTCAGCCAGCGTTCCCACAAGGCATTGCCCTGTTGAAACACATAACGGCTTTCCGCCGCGCCGTCCTGGGTGGAGAAATAAATGTCGTCAAAACGGTCGGATATCGGCGTGCCGTCCGCATTGAAGCGTAAATCGGCGGGATGAAGATGGAGCATGTATTTATTCCTTTTTTCTGATTTTGGAGTTTATTATAATCCTGTGTCGGTATAAAGTGGTCAAATATGGCAATAAATGCTTGCAATATTTCGATTTCATAGTAAATTAGCATTCAGCTTACAAGTGTAAGGTGAATTTATTTAATCCAACAAAGGAAGACAGAATGAAAAGAGTGGTTATCACCGGTTTCGGGGTTATCTCTAGCATCGGTAACAACAAAGAAGAAGTGTTAGCGTCATTGAAATCAGGTAAATCAGGGATTGAAACCGTTCCGGGTTTTATCGAAATCGGCATGCGTAGCCATATTGCGGGAACGATTAAATTAAATCCTGCGGAATTAATTGACCGTAAAATTTATCGTTTTATGGGCGATGCGGCGGCATACGCTTATCTTTCAATGAAAGAAGCCATCGAGGATGCGGGTTTAACGGAAGAGCAGGTTTCTAACGAACGTACGGGATTGGTTATCGGTGCGGGCATCGGTTCCGCTCATTATCAGGTAAAAGCCGCCGATGCGGCGCGTAGTGCGCGCGGTGTGAAAGCGGTCGGTCCTTACGCGGTGACCAAAACCATGTCTTCAAGCGTGTCAGCCTGCTTGGCCACGCCGTTTAAAATCAAGGGCGTAAACTATTCAATCAGTTCGGCTTGCGCTACTTCCGCACACTGTATCGGAAATGCAATGGAATTAATTCAGTTGGGCAAACAGGATATCGTTTTTGCCGGCGGTGCGGAAGAATTATCCTGGGAAGGTGCAGCGCAATTTGACGCCATGGGCGCGATTTCAACCAAATATAACGAAACGCCGGAAAAAGCTTCCCGTGCGTATGATGCGAACCGTGACGGTTTCGTTATCGCGGGCGGCGGCGCAGTGGTGGTGGTAGAAGAACTGGAACACGCGTTGGCGCGCGGTGCAAAAATTTATGCGGAAGTGGTCGGCTACGGCGCGACCTCCGACGGTTACGACATGGTGGCGCCAAGCGGTGAAGGTGCGGAACGTTGCATGCGCCAGGCCATGCAAAATGTGGATACGCCAATCGATTATATCAACGTGCACGGCACTTCAACGCCGGTCGGCGACGTAAAAGAGCTAGGCGCAATCAAAGCGGTATTCGGCGATCAAACGCCGGCGATTTCATCCACGAAATCCATGACGGGTCACTCATTAGGCGCCGCCGGTGCGCATGAAGCCATTTATACGTTGTTAATGTTACAAAACGACTTCATCGCGCCGAGTATCAACATCGAAACTTTGGACGAACAGGCGCAAGGCTTGAATATTGTGACCGAAACGAAAGAAAATGCGGGCTTAAAAACCGTGATGTCCAACAGTTTTGGCTTCGGCGGTACCAATGCGACGTTAGTTTTCCGCCGTTATGAAAAATAATTCTGGAACGGCATGATAAAGTGCGGTCAAAATCTTGCATGTTTTTGACCGCACTTTTTTTGTATTTTGAGATCGGGTATGCTGTGCAAAAAGTCGAATAAGGATAAAAATGATGACGAATTTAGAGGCAATGGGAAAAGCGGCACGCCAGGCGGCATTTGAGTTAAGCCGGTTATCCGCGCAGGAAAAAAATCACGCATTACGGATTATTGCGGAGCAGCTGGAATCCCAACAGCAACGGATTTTAGCCGCGAACGCGCAGGACATTGACGCCGCGCGGGCAGACGGATTAAGCGACGCCGTGATCGATCGTTTGTTGTTAACCCCGGAACGGCTGCAGGGAATGGCAAAGGACGTACGCCATGTGGTGTCATTGGCGGATCCGGTGGGTAAATTAATCGACGGCGGTGTGCTGGACAGCGGTTTGAAACTGGAGCGGATTCGTGTGCCGGTGGGCGTTATCGGCACGATTTATGAAGCGAGACCGAATGTGACGATTGATGTGGCAAGCCTTTGCCTGAAAACCGGGAACGCGGTGATTTTGCGCGGCGGTAAAGAAACCCGGCATTCTAACCGGATTTTGGTAGAGGTCGTGCAACATGCGTTAGAAAAAGCCGGTTTGCCAAAAACGGCGGTGCAGGCGATTACCGATCCTGATCGTGCGCTGGTGCTGGAATTGCTGAAATTAGATCGTTACGTGGATATGATTATTCCGCGCGGCGGAGCGGGATTACACGCCTTGTGCAAGCAACATGCTACGATTCCGGTCATCGTGGGCGGAATCGGTGTTTGTCACACTTTTGTGGAACAAAGTGCGGATCAGAATCGTGCGATTTCGGTGATTAAAAATGCCAAAACTCAGCGCCCGAGCACGTGTAATACGCTGGAAACTTTATTAGTGCAGGAAAGTATCGCTCACGAATTTTTACCGAAACTCGCCGCCGAATTGTCGGTTAAATATTATGCCGATGCGACGGCGTACGAAATTTTGCATAACGCCCGCGCGGATGTTTCGCCCGTTACGGAAGAAGCGTTGCGCCAAGAATGGTTGTGTACCAATTTAAACGTCGTAATTGTGAAAGATATTGAGGCGGCGGTGGCGCACATTCGTGAATACGGCAGCCGGCACTCGGAAGCGATTTTAACGGAATCTCTGCAATTGGCGCGCCGGTTTGTGACGCTGGTCGATGCGGCGGCGGTTTATGTGAACGCCAGTACGCGGTTTACCGACGGCGGCCAATTCGGGTTGGGCGCGGAAGTTGCCGTTAGCACGCAGAAGTTGCATGCGCGAGGTCCGATGGGTTTGGAGGCGTTAACCACCTATAAATGGGTGGCTACCGGCGATTATACGGTGCGAAGTTAACTCGAATGGGTGTCGGAAAGCAAAAAGGCGTTCATCAAGAACGCCTTTTTTAAATTTGGTTGCGGGGGCCGGATTTGAACCAACGACCTTCGGGTTATGAGCCCGACGAGCTACCAAGCTGCTCCACCCCGCGTCTGATGGCGGCTAATATACTCGTTTCAGCTCATATTGCAAGGAAAAACTGAAAAACGGCGTTTGTTTGCCGTAAAACTGTACAATCAGACCGCGCAAATCTGTTTCCACAAGGCGCGTTTGAATTTCGCATTGTTTCTCAGTTGCGACAAATCGGCGGATTGCCAGATTTTTTCCGCTTGTTTGCATAAAGGCAAAGTGCGGTCGATTTTTTCCTGATTTTCGCTCAGAATCCAATATTGCAGCGAATGTCGAATATTCAGATGTGACGCATGAGCAAAATCAGTGAGCAGGCATTCGGCATCGTTCAAATCGGCGCTGCGCAGAATGTCCTGCAAAAACGGATTTTGCCGGTCGATGGAGCTGTCTGAAATCACGACCAATTTGATATTTTCCGAAATAGGAATATTCACTGCGCCTTTTAATACGTCGGGGCGGACGAGTTCCCATTGAATAATGCCCATTTTGTGTAAGAGAAAATCACGTCTGTTCATTCGGCTTTCGTTTTCTATTATAATGCCGATGATTTTAACGTATCTCCCAGGATTTCCCAACATGATTTCTCTCGAAAGCCAGGTTTTAGAACGTCATTTGTCTCTTTTCCGCGATAAAACCTTATTATTCGCCGGCGGCGTTCACGATGATTTCCCCGCTCAAATTCAGAAAACGGCCAAAACCGTGACGGTGTGGTCTTGGTATTTTGACTATGCGAACGGGCGGAACCGGAAAAGTGCGGTCAAATTTTCGCCTGTTTTTGAAACGCAGGCGGATTTGATTGTGTATTACTGGACGAAAAACAAAGCGGAAGTGCAGTTTCAGCTAATGCAGTTGTTGGTGAACGGGCGGGAAAATCAGGAAGTTCTGATTATCGGCGAAAACCGTTGCGGCGTGCGTTCGGCGGAGAAAATGCTGGAACCCTTCGGTGAAATCGGGAAAATCGATTCGGCGCGCCGTTGCGGGTTGTATCATTTTTGTTTGAAAAACCGACCGTACTTTGATATCGCCGATTACTGGAAAACCTATCGGAATCCTAAATTGGGCGAGTTAACCGTTTACAGCCTGCCTGGTGTGTTCAGCGGCAATGAGTTGGATGCGGGCACCGAATTGTTGTTATCAACGATTAACGATCCTATTCGCGGCGAAGTACTGGATTTGGGATGCGGCGCCGGTATTCTCGGTGCGTATGTGAAGCGGCGGAATCCGCAAGTCCAAGTGACGCTGACCGATATTCATGCCATGGCGCTGGCTTCCGCTGAACGGACTTTGGCGGAAAATCATTTGGCGGGCGAGGTGCTGGCGAGCGATGTTTTTTCTCACGTACAGGGTAAATTCGATCTGATTATTTCTAACCCGCCGTTTCACGACGGCATTGACACCGCCTATCGCGCGGTGAACGAGTTAATCAAAGAAGCCCGCCGGCGATTAAAAGACGGCGGTGAACTGCGCATTGTGGCAAACGCCTTTCTGCCGTACTCCGATTTGCTCGACGAGTATTTCGGCGCTCACCGGGTGCTGGCGAAAACCAATAAATTTAAGGTTTATTCGGTTCGCGCTTAAATTTAGTGCATAAAAAAATCCGCCTGTTCGGCGGATTTTTATGTATTAAGGCAGCTTAGCCAACACGCAATAGCCGTTTTCTATGCCGCGGATTCGGTAATCGGTTTGTGCGCGGATAAAAGCGGATTCGCCTTGCTTAAGTTCGAGCACGGCGGCGTTTTTGCTTAATTGTAAGGCGCCTTCCATCACGAATAAAATCGTTCCGTTTCTTGCGGTGCCGTTCAGGCTGAAACCTGCATCAAAGCGCACGTTTTCCAACGCGAAATCTTTAGCCGGCGTTTGATAGGTGAACGAACCGTTATTTTGCGGGGCGGCGGGAATCATTTCAGGTTCGACTTCTCGACAATCCACGACTTTCAATAATTCGGGAATATCTACGTGTTTAGGCGTTAAACCGCCGCGAATCACGTTATCGGAGCACGCCATTAATTCAATATTTTGTCCGCGCAGATATGCGTGCGGAATGCCCGCGTCCTGGAAAATACCTTCGCCCGGTTTGAGATGCACGATGTTAAACAAGTAAAAACAAATTAAGCCCGGATCCAGTTTTTGCGGCGCAATTTCCATGGCTTCCATGGTGTACAACACCCAATAATCCGGATTTTCTAAGGTTAATTCGCCATTGGCGTAAGCGGTCCGATTAGCCTCGACAATCGGCAGTAACCAGTCCGCCAGTTCCGCCTGACCGGCCTGCATGATGTCGGCGTAGAAATCGTGTAAGTTCTGACGTTCGAGCTTGCCTAAAAGTGCGGTCAAACTTGGGCGAGTTTTTAAGGTTTCAATGATTTTAACTTTGGTTTTAAAACCGTGTAATAACCAGAAATCCGACAGCGCGATCATCATTTCGGGTTTGTGATTGTTGTCTTTGTAGGTGCGTTTCGGATCCTTTAAATCCACGCCTCTGGCATTTTCCGCGGCAAAGCCCGATTCCGCTTGTCGTTTGGTCGGATGCAGTTGAATGGAAAGCGGTTTTTTCACATCCAGAATTTTCAGTAAGTAAGGCAGTTCGTCACCAAAAGTTGCCCGGCTTTGTGCGCCAAGTGCGGTCGGATTTTGCATTAAAAATTCCATGAGCGATTGCGACTTGCCGTCAATTTTAATCGTCGACGGCGAGGAAACGTGCGCGCCGAGCCACCATTCCGCGTAATGAGTGTGCGGTTGTTTGGCGAAATGGAGCAGTGCGGGAAGAAAATCTTCGCCGCCCCAAACGTAATTTTGCAATGTGCCGGTTAAGGGATAAATGCCTGCCATGAAATGTCCTCCGTTATTTATAACCGCCCAGCAGGGTAACCACCGCATCGGTGTCCGCTTGATTAGTGAGCCACGCGATAATGCGTTTGCCGTTTTTGAGATCGAAAACCAGTTTGTAATCGTTTGCTAAATTAATGGCCTCGATTTTATCAAAAGTGATGAAAATATTCTCGAAGAAAAAACCGCCGTTTTTAATCACTAACATCGGCGTACGGAAAAAAGCGGTGTAGAGGCTGAGAATAATCAGAAAACCGAGCAGGTAAGCCGTGTAAGGTTCGATATTTCCTTCCGTCTGCCAAATGATAATACCGATTAATGCGATAAAAATCAGGCTGTCTAATTTTGCACGTTTTTTTAACCGCACTTTTAAACGGGTTTTGCCTTTGAGTCGATCGATACCGAATTGTTCGAAGAAGGCGTAAGCGAAATAGGCGATAACGGAGAGCGTTAGGATGGTGTTGATCATGGTGTTTATGGGTCGTTTATAGGGCGAATGATATTCGCCCAATCAACTTAAATAAGCAGGGCAAAATAATTTGCCCCGACAGATAAAGTGCGGTCGATTTTACGCAAGAATTCCCGTCCATGCGCCTAAAATGCCGATAACGAAGAAACCGACGATAATCCACAGCGCATTGACGCGGTTGCGTAACAACCACATACAGGCAAAGGTAAACAGTAACGGCAGTAAGCCCGGCATTAAGCTGTCCAAAATGGTTTGGACGGTGGTGACTTCAATCGTTCCGTCTTGTTTTTGAATGGTGGAAACCACGAGCGGAACATTAATGCTGGTCCACTTTTGCACCAGCGCACCCATAATAAACAAGCCGAGAATAGAAGCGCCTTCGGTTAATTTTTGCAGCAGACCGCCGCTCATATCCTGTACCACATCCAGACCTTTTTTATAACCGTAAGTTACGCCGTAGTAACGGGTTGCCAAACGAACCAGGTTGAATAACACGAAGAAGAGTAGCGGACCTAAAATACTGCCCGTTAATGCCAGACCGGCACCTAATGCCGCAAATACCGGACGTGCGGTACCCCAGTAAATCGGGTCGCCCACACCGGCTAACGGCCCCATCAGACCCACTTTAATACTGTTGATTGCGGAGTCTTCAATCGGCTTGCCGTTGGCGCGTTCTTCTTCCATTGCAATCGTTACGCCTAACACGGGCGCCGCGACGAAAGGCTGAGTGTTAAAGAATTCCAAATGACGTTTAATGGCGTCTTTACGTTCCTGTGAGTTTTGGTCCGGATATAAACGTTTGATTACCGGCACCATAGAATAAGCAAAACCGAGAGCTTGCATCCGTTCGAAGTTCCATGAACCCTGGAATAAGTTTGAGCGCATTACTACGGCGTTAAGATCTCTTCTGGTTACTTTTTTAATTTCAGTCGTCATTGTTTTATCCCCATTAATCTAATCTGTTGTCCAAATCGTTGTTATCTGCAGCAGCCTGAGCGACAACGACCTGCTGACTTTTATTGTATTTAGGATGAATCTGAATATAAATTACGGCCATGATGATGCCTAATACACCGAGGGCAACAAGGTTAAACTCTGTATAAGCGGCAATTACGAAGCCTGCGTAAAAGAACGGCATTAAATGGCCGGCCCGCATCATATTGATAACCATGGCGTAACCGACAACGGCAATAAAACCTCCCGCAATTTTAAGACCTGTAGTGACGACTTCTGGAATGGCGTTTAACATGCTTTGTACCACGTCCGTACCGGCGGTCAGAGCAACAAGCAAGGCGGGGATTGCAATACGCATCGCCTGTAACATTAAGGCGCCGCGATGCAGCCAGTCAAGCCGGGTTAAACTGCCGTCTTCAATGGATTTATCGGCAGCATGCTGGAAACCCACAGTAATGGCCCGAACGATATAGGTTAACACTTGGCCCGCTGCGGCAAGCGGAATAGCAACGGCGATACCGGTTGAAATATCCTGTTTGCCGACAATGACGAGGATGGTTGAAATCACGGACGCAAGAGCGGCATCGGGCGCCACGGCGGCACCGATATTCATCCAGCCCAAAGCCAGTAATTCGAGAGTTCCGCCTATGATGATCCCTGTTTTTAAATCGCCCAATACAAGCCCGATTAAAGTACAGGCAATTAACGGACGCTGTGTTTGCCATTCGTCGAGAATAGAGCCTGCGCCGCATACGCAGGCGACCAGAAAGACGAGAATAATTTGTAAGGTAGTAATTTCCATAACAGTTTCCTTAAATCAGGTTATTTTTCTTTAATAAATCCATCATATGTTGACGGCTGTCACTTGAGACTTTACGGACTTCCAGTTCGATGCCTTTAGCATCGATGGCTTTGAATGCGTCAATATCTTTTTGATCTACGGCAACGGCGTGACTTACCATTTGTTTGCCTTCTTTGTGGGAAATCCCCCCCACATTAATAGACGTTAACGGCACACCGCCATCGATAAGCGCTAATACGTCCGTCGGATTGGTAAATAGTAACATAACGCGATCATTTGCATATTCGGGATTGTTGTAAACCCGGATCATTTTCGGTACATCAACCACATGCGCGGTGACACCTAAAGGCGCGACGCTTTTCAGCATCGTAGTACGCACTTTATCTTTTGCCACATCACCGTTGACTACAATAATTCGGTTTACTTTGCTTTCTTTTGTCCATACCGTTGCAACCTGACCGTGAATTAAGCGGTCGTCAATACGGGCCAGAGCAATAGTCATGCGACGACCATCATCCTGAATCTGTGGTTGAACCGCCGGTGTTTCCTGCGGCGTTTGTGCAGATGGCTCAGGTTCCGTTTTAACCGGCTGGTGATTTAATGCACGGACGCCGGTTGAACCCGCCTCTAACGCCACCTCAACCAATTCATTCAGGGTTTCCACATCGTCGCGCGCTATACAGGTATTTACCAACATTGGGATATTTACGCCCGCTACCACATCCATATTGGTTTTTCCTTCCTGGAAACGATTGGCGGCATTAAACGGGCTGCCGCCCCACATATCTACCAGAAATAACAGGTGATCGCAATTTGATAGGGGACCATCCGCTAAAGCCTGATATTTACCAATGATCGTTTCGGCGTTTTCGCCGGGAACGAAGTCAATGGTTGCCACGTTTTCCTGCTCACCGATCAACATCTCGGTAGTTTTCAGCAATTCCTTTGCCGCCGTACCGTGAGTTGCGATGATAATCGCAATAGTCATAACTGACTCCTTTGTTAGTTTTAAAAATGTTCGTATTTTAAAGATAATCAAATTGCTTTGCACGTTTCAGCAATAGTTATTTTTCCAAAATTTGAAGTAGATCACATTTTTTGTTTTTCGATTAAAAGTGCGGTCAAAAAAATAACAATTTTTTTGATATTTTCAAATGAACTTTTGAATTCTGGTTATGTCTTACGCTGTGTAAACGAGTGATCGTTTACATTACTCGGAAAAATGGAGTTTATTTTAATGAAGACAATCGTAAAATTATTTGCAGTTGCATTGGTTGCAACCGCAGTCACAGCATGTGGCGGCATGAGCAGAACTCAAAAAAATACCGCAATCGGTGCGGCAGTCGGCGGAGTAGCCGGTAATGTAATCGGTAATTCAACCGGCGCAACACTGGGTGGAGCGGCATTAGGCGGCTTAATCGGTAGCCAAATCGATAAATAATAAAATGTTATCTGATAACAAAAAGACCTGCTTCGGCAGGTTTTTTTATGGGCGAAATAAGGTAAAATACGCGCAATTTTCACTTAATTAATAGGATAGTTATGTCTTTAGAAAAAACTTTCGAACTTACGGCGCGCGGCTCCAATGTTCGTCAAGAAATTATTGCGGGATTAACCACATTTCTCGCCATGGTATATTCCGTGATTGTCGTACCGAATATGTTGGGCGCGGCAGGCTTTCCGGCGGAAAGCGTATTTATCGCGACTTGCCTGGTATCCGGTTTGGGCTCCGTTTTAATCGGTTTATGGGCGAATGCACCGATGGCGATTGGCTGCGCCATTTCCTTAACCGCCTTTACGGCGTTCAGTTTGGTGTTGGGCCAGCAAGTCAGTATTCCTGTGGCGCTTAGCGCCGTATTCCTGATGGGCGTTGTGTTTACCTTAATTTCGGCGACCGGCGTTCGTTCCTGGATTTTGCGTAATTTGCCGGCAAGCATTGCACATGGCGCCGGTATCGGTATCGGTTTATTTCTGTTGCTGATTGCAACGGGTGGCGTAGGTATTATAAAAGCCAGTGGAACCGGTACGCTTGTGGCATTAGGCGATTTTACCTCATTTCCCGTTTTAATGTCGTTGCTAGGGTTGGCAGTTATTATCGGATTGGAAAAATTACGGGTAAAAGGCGCCATTTTATGGGTGATTATTGCCGTCACGCTTATTGGCTTGATATTTGATCCGAAAGTAACATTCGGCGGTGAAGTGTTCAAAATGCCGAGTTTCGGTGAAAAATCGCTTTTTCTGGCATTAGATATTCCGGGGGCCTTACAACCGGCGATTTTACCGGTGGTATTCGCTTTAGTCATGACGGCGGTATTTGATGCAACGGGTACCATTCGCGCCGTGGCGGGGCAGGGAAATCTGCTGGATAAAGACGGGCAAATTATTAACGGAGGCAAAGCCTTAACTTCGGATTCCGTTAGCAGTATGTTCTCCGGCTTATTGGGTACGGCGCCTGCGGCGGTTTATATCGAATCTGCGGCCGGTACCGCGGCGGGCGGTAAAACCGGGATTACCGCCATTGTGGTAGGATTGGGTTTCCTGCTTATGTTATTTTTCCAGCCGTTAGCGACGCTTGTCCCGAATTATGCTACGGCACCGGCGTTGATGTATGTGGGGTTATTAATGCTCAGCAATGTCAGTAAACTGGACTTCGACGATTTTGTCGGTGCAATGTCCGGATTGGTCTGCGCAGTATTTATTGTGTTGACCGCCAATATCGTTACGGGTATCATGCTAGGGTTCGCTACGCTGGTTATCGGACGTATTGTTTCCGGCGATGTGAAAAACTTAAATGCAGGAACAGTAATTATTGCCGTTGCACTGGTTGCGTTTTATGCATTTGGATGGGCTATTTAATTTAATAAGGGCTAGTACATGAAAAATTTATTAAAAATGGGTGCAGTGGCACTTTTTGCGGTGACTTTAGCAGCTTGTAATAACGAAGATCCGAAAGCCGATTACAAAAAATTGGTCGAATGGAACCAACAGCAAGCCGAACCGCAACAAAAAATTGTTGCCGAGTTACAGCAAAACATCGCGACTGCGAAAGAAAACGCGAACGCTCAGGCTGTAGATGAAGCGATTAAAACTTACGAAACGGCCACCGACGCAATTATTCAATCACTTGATAAAGTTGAAGTGAAAAGTAAAGAAATTGCACCATTCAAAGCAAAAACCAAAGATGTTTTATTACGCTCTAAAGCGGTAACATCGGCAGGCGCTAAAGCGGCCGTTACACAACCTTCTCCGGAAGAAATGCAAAAAATCCAAGGTGAAGTGGCGGATTTGCAAAAAGCCGTGAAAGAATTTGCTGATCTCGGTGCGGAGTTAGATAAAAAATACGGTGAACAACCGGCTCCTGCGGCGAAATAATTATTCATTCGAACTTAACCCTTTAGTTTTTAAACTGAAGGGTTTTTTTTTATGTTAAAACGATTGAGTTAACGCAGAGATTGGATTTCGTTTTTTGCCGGTTTTGTTGAATGGCTTGGATTTTCGCACAAAAGTGCGGTCAAAATTTGGTACGTTTTTACTAAAATGTAATTGAATTGTTAAAAAACATGAAATTTAGCTATCTTTAACTCAAATTTTTTTATAAAATTTATCCGATTTGTTAAGTATTTAGTGATCATCCGTGTTTAGGCTTCCGGTCTAAATGATTCATCAACTAATTAAGAAGGAAAAAACTATGTCAGAAATGTTAAAGAATGACGTAGATCCAATCGAAACTCAGGATTGGTTATCAGCTATCGATTCCATCATTCGTGAAGAAGGTGTGGAACGCGCTCAATATATTATTGAAAAATTAATGCACCGCGCACATAGTCAGAATGTCAGTTTACCGGTGGGCGAAGCCATTACCACGGATTATGTCAATACCATTCCGCTTTCCGAACAACCGGCGTATCCGGGCGATTTAAAAATTGAACGTCGTATTCGTTCCGCCGTGCGTTGGAACGCTATCATGGCGGTGCTTCGCAGTCAGAAAAAAGATCTTGATTTAGGCGGCCATATTTCCACTTATCAGGCCGCGGCAACAATGTATGAAGTTTGTTTTAACCATTTCTTTAGAGCGGCGACGGAACAGGATGGCGGCGATTTGGTCTTTTTCCAGGGACATGCCGCACCGGGAATGTATGCGCGCGCATTTTTAGAAGGTCGCATCACCGAAGAACAAATGGATAACTTCCGTCAGGAAGCCTTTGCCGACGGTTTATCCTCTTATCCTCACCCGCGTTTAATGCCTGAATTCTGGCAGTTTTCTACCGTATCCATGGGGTTAGGTCCGGTTAATGCTATTTATCAAGCCC
Organism: uncultured Actinobacillus sp.; assembly: GCA_963539805.1. GTDB lineage: Bacteria > Pseudomonadota > Gammaproteobacteria > Enterobacterales > Pasteurellaceae > Exercitatus. The sequence goes on from CAUTMS010000004.1 coordinate 46,504, forward strand.
GTTTCTTGAAATATCTTGCCAATCGCGGGTTAAAAGATACGTCTAAACAAAAAGTTTACGCTTTCTTAGGCGACGGCGAAATGGACGAAATCGAATCTAAAGGCGCATTGGCGTTCGCCGCTCGTGAAAAATTAGACAATTTAATTTTTACCATCAGCTGTAACTTGCAACGTTTAGACGGCCCGGTTGACGGTAACGGTAAAATCGTGCAGGAATTAGAAGGTCTGTTTACCGGTGCCGGCTGGGAAGTGATTAAAGTGATGTGGGGCGGAAACTGGGACAGATTATTCGCCAAAGACACTTCCGGTAAACTCACGCAGTTAATGATGGAAGTGCTGGACGGGGATTATTTAACCTTTAAATCTAAAGACGGCGCTTACGTTCGCGAACATTTCTTCGGTCGTTATCCTGAAACCGCAGCATTGGTGGCGGATATGACGGACGATGAAATCTGGTCGTTACGCCGCGGTGCGCATGATGCGGAAAAAATGTATGCGGCTTATGCGAAAGCTCATACCGCGGGTAAACCGGTGGTTATTTTAGCGCATCTGGTGAAAGGGTATAAAATTCCTGAAGCACAAAGTAAAAATACCGCTCATCAATCTAAAAAAATGTCACAACACAGCCTTAAAGGTTTCCGTGACTATTTCCAATTACCGTTAACGGACGAACAGGTGGAAAACTTAGAATACGTTAAATTCCCCGAAGGTTCCGACGAATACAACTATTTACACAATCGACGTAAAGCGTTAAACGGTTATTTACCGGCGCGTCGCGCGAAATTTGATACTGAGTTTAAAGTGCCGGCATTAACGGATTTCGCTCAGCTATTAGAAGCGCAAGCGCGTCCGATTTCAACAACCATGGCGTTTGTTCGGGCGTTAAACACCTTACTGAAAGATAAGAATATCGGCAAACAAATCGTGCCGATTATTGCGGATGAAGCGCGTACTTTCGGTATGGAAGGATTATTCCGTCAAATCGGTATTTATAACCCGCACGGACAAAATTATGTGCCTTCAGACCGCGATTTAGTGGCTTATTATCGTGAAGCGACGGACGGTCAGGTGCTACAGGAAGGGATTAACGAATTGGGTGCGACCTCATCTTGGGTGGCGGCGGCGACATCTTATTCCGTGAACAACCTGCCGATGATTCCGTTCTTTGTTTACTACTCCATGTTCGGTTTCCAGCGCGTAGGCGACATGATGTGGTTAGCAGGCGACCAATTGGCCCGCGGTTTCTTTATTGGTGGAACTTCAGGTCGTACAACGTTAAACGGCGAAGGTTTACAGCATGAAGACGGTCACAGCCATATTCAATCGGCGGTTATCCCGAACTGCGTATCCTATGATCCGGCATTTGCATTCGAAGTGGCGGTGATCATGCAAGACGGTATCAATCGTATGTACGGCGAACAACAGGAAAATGTGTTCTACTACATCACCACATTGAACGAAACTTACGATCAACCGGCAATGCCTGCCGGCGCGGAAGAAGGTATCCGTAAAGGTATCTATAAATTCGAAACCGTCGGTCAAGGCGAAGCGGCGGTTCAATTGATGGGTTCCGGCGCAATCTTACGTCATGTCCGTGAAGCGGCTCAGATTTTGGCAAATGACTACGGCATTACTTCCGACGTATTCAGCGTACCGTCATTCACCGAAGTGGCTCGTGAAGGTGCGGAAGCCGCCCGTTGGAATTTATTACATCCGACGGAACAAGCTCGTATGCCTTACATTGCGCAAGTGATGTCCGATAAACCTGCCGTTGCCGCAACCGACTATATGAAACTCTACGCGGAACAAGTTCGCGCGTTTATTCCGGCGCAAAGCTATCATGTATTGGGTACCGACGGTTTCGGTCGTTCCGACAGCCGCGCAAATTTACGTGAATTCTTTGAAGTGAATGCGCATTATGTTGTGGTTGCCGCGTTATCTCAATTAGCGAAACAAGGCAAAGTGGATGCCAAAGTCGTGGCGGAAGCCATTGCCAAGTATGACATTAAAGCGGATCGTGCAAACCCGTTATACGCGTAAGAGAGAAACTGCGGTCAAAAAACAATGAAAATTTTGACCGCACTTTAAAAGGAATAAAACATGTCAAAACAAATTCAAATTCCGGATATCGGTGCGGATGAAGTAACCGTTACCGAAGTGATGGTAAACGTAGGCGATACCGTTGCGGCGGATCAATCAATTATTAATGTTGAAGGCGATAAAGCTTCAATGGAAGTGCCTTCGCCGGAAGCGGGCGTTGTAAAAGAATTGTTAGTGAAAGTCGGCGATAAAGTGACGACCGGCACGCCGATGTTCGTATTGGAAACGGCGGACACCGCTGCCGCCGCGCCGGCACCTCAGGCTGAAGCCGCTCCGGCCGCCGCAGCGCCGGTTGCCGAAGTAAAAAACGTGCATGTACCGGATATCGGCGGTGACGAAGTCAACGTAACCGAAATTATGGTGAAAGTGGGCGATTCCGTGAAGGAAGAGCAATCTTTGATCACTGTTGAAGGCGATAAAGCGTCTATGGAAGTTCCGGCGCCGTTTGCCGGCGTAGTGAAAGAAATCACCGTGAAATCCGGCGACAAAGTTTCAACCGGTTCATTAATTATGAAATTCGAAGTGGCGGGTGCAATTCCTGCCGCCGCTCCGGCGCAACCTGCAGCGGCTCCGGCCCCGGCAGAAGCGGCACGCGCAGTGAAAGATGTGAATGTGCCGGATATCGGCGGTGACGAAGTCAATGTCACCGAAATTATGGTGAAAGTGGGCGATTCCGTGAAAGAAGAGCAATCTTTGATCACTGTTGAAGGCGATAAAGCGTCCATGGAAGTTCCGGCGCCGTTTGCCGGTGTAGTGAAAGAGATTGTCGTGAAATCCGGCGACAAAGTTTCAACCGGTTCGTTGATTATGCGTTTTGAAGTTGCGGGCGCAGCGCCAGTAGCGGCGCCTGCGGTTCAGGCTTCGGCTCCGGCTCCGGCGCCGGCACCGGCGGCACAACCGGTTCCGGCAGCCGCTGCGGTTTCCGCTCCGACCGCCGGTCAGGAAGCGGTGACATCAAGTGCGACCTTTGCGCATGCAACACCGGTGGTTCGTCGTTTAGCGCGCGAATTCGGCGTAAACCTGGATAAAGTGAAAGGGACTGGTCGTAAAGGTCGTATCCTGAAAGAAGACGTTCAGGAATACGTGAAAAATGCGCTTAAACAGCTTGAAAGCGGTGCGGCATCGGCAGGCGCGGCAAACGGCGCCGGTTTGGGCTTATTACCGTGGCCGAAAGTGGATTTCAGCAAATTCGGTGAAGTGGAAGAAATCGAATTAACCCGCATTAATAAAATTTCCGGTGCGAATTTACACCGTAACTGGGTGATGATTCCGCATGTCACTCATTTTGATCGCGCGGATATCACGGATTTGGAAGCTTTCCGTAAAGAACAAAACGCTTTGGCGGAAAAACAAAAACTGGGTGTGAAAATTACGCCGGTTGTGTTTATCATGAAAGCGGTGGCGAAAGCATTGGAAGCGTTCCCGCGTTTCAACAGTTCAATCACCGAAGACGCACAGCGTTTGATTCTGAAAAAATATGTCAATGTCGGTGTGGCGGTGGATACGCCGAACGGTTTAGTGGTGCCCGTATTTAAAGACGTGAACAAAAAAGGGATTATCGAACTTTCCCGTGAGTTAACGGAAGTCTCGAAAAAAGCCCGCGAAGGCAAATTAACCGCAGCCGATATGCAAGGCGGCTGTTTCACCATTTCCAGTATCGGCGGCTTGGGGACGACGCACTTCGCACCAATCGTAAATGCGCCTGAAGTGGCAATCTTAGGCGTGTCTAAATCCGAAATGGCGCCGGTGTGGAACGGTAAAGAATTTACGCCGCGTTTAATGCTTCCGTTGTCGTTATCTTTCGACCATCGTGTGATCGACGGTGCGGACGGCGCGCGCTTTATTACGTTTATTAACGGCGTACTTTCCGACTTACGTCGCCTGGTTATGTAACGATTATTCCGAAAAGTGCGGGCAAAAATCCGCACGTTTTTTGAATTGAGGAAAACAAATGAGCAAAGAAATTAAAACCCAGGTTGTCGTCCTGGGAGCCGGTCCGGCGGGTTATTCCGCGGCATTCCGTTGCGCGGACTTAGGGTTGGAAACCGTATTGGTGGAGCGTTATTCGACGCTTGGCGGGGTGTGTTTAAATGTGGGCTGTATTCCGTCGAAAGCCTTATTGCACGTTGCAAAAGTGATTGAAGATGCCAAACACGTTGAACATCACGGCGTGGTATTCGGCGAACCGACCATCGATTTAGATAAAATCCGCGCCGGTAAAGACGGCGTGGTAAGCCGTTTAACCGGCGGTTTGGCGGGCATGGCGAAAATGCGTAAAGTGACTGTGGTGGAAGGTTTGGCGAAATTTACAGACAGCCATACCATGGTGGCGAAGGATCGTGACGGTAATCCGACCACAATCAGATTTGATAATGCGATTATTGCCGCGGGATCTCGCCCGATTCAACTTCCGTTTATTCCGCATGAAGATCCCCGCGTGTGGGATTCCACGGACGCCCTGGCATTGCGCGAAGTGCCGAAAAAATTACTGGTTATGGGCGGCGGTATCATCGGTTTGGAAATGGGAACCGTTTACAGCGCATTAGGGGCACAAATTGATGTGGTGGAAATGTTCGATCAGGTGATTCCGGCGGCGGATAAAGACATTGTTAAAATCTTTACCAAACGCATTGAAAATAAATTCAATTTGCTGCTCGAAACCAAAGTCACCGCAGTGGAAGCGAAAGAAGACGGTATTCATGTTTCCATGGAAGGCAAAGCGGCAAATGAAACCCGTGTTTATGACGCGGTGTTGGTTGCCATCGGACGTACGCCGAACGGTAAACTGATTGATGCGGAAAAAGCCGGTGTGGCGGTGGACGAGCGCGGTTTTATCCGTACCGACAAACAAATGCGCACCAATGTGCCGCATATTTTCGCTATCGGCGATATTGTAGGACAACCGATGCTGGCGCATAAAGGCGTGCACGAAGGTCATGTCGCCGCCGAAGTGATTGCAGGCAAAAAACACTATTTTGATCCTAAAGTGATCCCGTCTATCGCTTATACGGAGCCGGAAGTGGCATGGGTGGGCAAAACCGAGAAAGAATGTAAAGCCGAAAACTTAAATTACGAAGTGGCGACATTCCCGTGGGCGGCATCCGGTCGAGCGATTGCTTCCGACTGTGCGGACGGGATGACGAAATTGATTTTCGACAAGGATTCGCATCGCATTTTAGGCGGCGCCATTGTGGGCACCAATGCCGGCGAATTACTGGGTGAAATCGGCTTAGCCATTGAAATGGGTTGCGACGCGGAAGATATCGCGTTAACTATTCATGCGCACCCGACTTTGCACGAATCCGTGGGGTTGGCGGCGGAAGTGTTTGAAGGTTCGGTCACGGATTTACCGAATCCGAAAGCGAAGAAAAAATAAGCCGTAAAAAACGTTGAAAAATTTGACCGCACTTTTTTTAGAAAAGTGCGGTTTTTTTACATCTGAACTTTAAAAAAGAAAGCGTTTATTTATATTGATTATAAAAAATGTGATTTATCTCACAAAATATGATAAAAAACGGAATAAAAGCTGGTAATGGTTAGATGTATTTGGTATAGTCCTACCGCTTTATTCAAATATTCTTCTTTTTTACTCATGTTAAAGAAACTGTTAGTTATCACCGGTGCATTATTTTTAGCGGCTTGTTCGTCGTCTTCCAAACTGGATACGGCGGCTTATCCGTCAGTTGATGAAAGAAATGATGCGGAATTAACCTCTTTTATTGGTCAGTTGAAAACAAACCGCCCATACCAATCATCCCTTTCTAACCAATACGTTCGTCAATATTCAACCGTTTCTCCGGCGCAAAGCGCACAAAGACTCGCCCAGGTTTATAATAAATGGGTGGGAACGCGTTATCGTTTGGGCGGTACGGGACGCGGCGGCATTGATTGTTCGGCGTTTATGCAAACGGCGTTTGCCACTGCGTTCGGTGTGAGTTTGCCGCGTTCGACTTCAGAACAACGTTCTTTAGGAAAACGTATTCAGAAACATCAACTTAAACAAGGCGATTTGGTTTTCTTCCGCGGTAATTCTCACGTAGGCGTGTATATAGGCAATAATAAATTTATGCATGCCAGCTCAAGCCAGGGTGTCACAATCAGTTCATTGGACGAAAATTATTGGGCAAGAACCTACACCCAATCTCGTCGGATTCTATAACATTTAATGTTGAAGCTTGTTGTATATAAAGTGCGGTCAAAATAATTCAATATTTTGACCGCACTTTTGCGTGGTGTCGCACAGAATTAATTTTAATTGGTGCTCGGTGAATAAAATAGTTATGCCACGAATTTCATGGTGTCGCGACGAGGTTTGACTTGATGAATCGTATTGGTTACCACACCGATAATATTTAAATCCGTTAAATTGCGGGTTTTGATATTGGCCGCTTTTGCACTGAGTGAAAACAAAACAAATTCGCCGTTGTTATGGGTAACAAATTCGTAGATATCCATTTTATTCCGGTTTTCAATGACAACCAGATCGCCGACCGTCAATGATTCGCTTTTTTCGACCACCAACATATCGCCTTGTTCGATTCCCCACGCCAGCATATCGGGATTGGTTACACGAATAAAACAGGTTTGTTGCGGACGTTTGATGCAATATAAATTCAGATCCAGTTTTCGGCTGTAATTTGACGTCATTGCATAATCTTCGAAAAACGGCATAGGTTGATAAGAAAAATCGTTTTGAGCCTGAATCGCATAGTTCATGACGGATCTCCTTAGGGATACTAAAAATAAGATCAGGGTGATTTAATTTACAGGTGTATATTACTGTTTTCTTAAACAGTTTGTCAACAGTGTTTTTAGATCTTTTTTAACCGGTGCGCATTGAATGTTAGAAAATCTTAATTTTTTATTCCCAACGGGTAGATTTTCCGTTATCTTTAGTGTGCTTTACCGGATCGCAGGATCCTTGTGTTTAACTGGCAGGCAAACGCTTGCATAACTTTATGTTTTATTATGAATACTTCACGTTTTATTTCTCTCTTTTTTCATGGCAGTTTGGTGAAACGTATTATAGTCGGGCTAATTCTTGGTGTAATTACAGCATTAATCAGTCCTGATCTGGAACCGGTTCTTAAATTTAATCTTGCTGAAAAAATCGGTATTTTAGGTTCTTTATTTGTTAAAGGCCTGCGTGCCGTTGCGCCGATTTTAATTTTCGTTTTGGTCATTGCGGCCATTGCAAATAAGAAAGTGGGCTCCAAAAGCAATATGAAAGATATTGTGCTGCTTTATGTCATCGGTACCTTCGGCGCCTCTATTGTGGCCGTTTTAGCAAGCTTTGCCTTCCCGATGCATATTCCGTTAAGTACCGCGGCGGATTCGTTATCGCCGCCGAGCAGCGTTTCGGAAGTCTTTGTCGTGGTCATTTCAAATATTTTTGCCAATCCGGTCGAAGCATTGGCAACCAGTAACTTTATCGGTATTTTAGCTTGGGCGATTGCTTTAGGCATTGCATTACGTTACGCCGCAGAAGGCACGAAAAATGTTATGAATGATTTTGCCGAAGCCGTATCGAAAATTGTGCATTTGGTTATTAGCCTTGCTCCGTTCGGTATCTTCGGCTTAGTTGCGGCAACGCTTGCCGATAAAGGATTAAGCGCGCTTTGGAATTATGGCCATTTACTGCTTGTGTTGCTTGGTTCTATGTTCTTTGTGGCATTTGTGGTTAATCCGATTATCGTTTATTGGAAAATTCGCCGTAATCCGTATCCGTTAGTATGGAAATGTATCAGTGTAAGCGGTTTAACCGCATTCTTTACCCGCAGTTCGGCGGCGAATATTCCGGTGAATATCGATCTGGCCGAAGAATTGGGTTTAGATGAAGAAACTTATTCCGTTTCGATTCCGCTAGGCGCGACGATCAATATGGCGGGCGCGGCAATTACCATTACGGTATTGACTTTAGCGGCGGTTCAAACGTTAAGTATTCCGGTATCCGTTCCGACGGCGATTTTATTAAGCGTTGTATCGGCCGTATGTGCGTGCGGCGCTTCGGGCGTTGCCGGCGGTTCGCTTTTGTTAATTCCGTTGGCCTGTAGTTTGTTCGGTATTTCCGGTGATGTGGCGGCGCAGGTGATTGCGGTAGGTTTTGTTATCGGCGTATTGCAGGATTCTACGGAAACCGCGCTAAATTCGTCTACCGACGTATTATTTACGGCAGCGGTCTGTATGGCGGAAGAACGTAAAAATAACGCATAATTCTATTGATTGAAAAAGCGGATTTTTATCCGCTTTTTTTGTATTCGGAGAAATGACATGCTTAATTTCGAAAATGCACGATTCAAGCTACGGCAAAATCGTTTCTTAATTTTACCGCACTTTGAGATTTCCGCGCGCGATTATTGGGTGGTCGTGGGCAGTAACGGTAGCGGCAAAACCGCATTTTCATTGGCGTTGGAAGGCACTTTGCCGCTTTATTCGGGGAATCGTCATAATTGTTTTCGCCGTATTCATTTGCTTTCCTTTGAAAAGCAACAGCAGATTTTAGAGCAAACTTTTAAGGATCGAAATAACGATATGGTGAGCCCTGATGATTTCGGTAAAACCGCGCGTCAGGTGATTTTAAACGGTTCGGATAAAAACGCATTGTGCGAAGACTATGCCGGAAGTTTGCATATTGAACAGTTGCTGGAACGTCCGTTTATGCAACTTTCCACCGGAGAAAGCCGTAAAGTGTTGCTGGCGCAGGCGTTGGTGAACGAGCCGGATGTGTTAATTTTAGACGAACCTTTCGAAGGGCTGGATAAGCGGTCCGTACAGGATTGGGTACGGCTGCTTGAGCGGTTGGCGGAAAAAATGGCGTTAGTGTTGATTGTCAACCGTTTCGACGATATTCCGGCTGCGGCGAAGAAAATTGCCGTTTTGGAAAGCCTTGAATTGATCCTGCAGGGCGAACGAGAGGAAATTGAAGGACAAAGTATTTTTCAGCAGCTGGCTTATGCGGAAAATGCGGTGGATGCGGCGTTGCCGGAACCAGCGGCACCGTTACAAAAACTACCGGAAAATCGCCCGCACTTTGATTTACGGAATGTGACGGTTCGTTACGGCGATAATGTGATTCTGAATAATCTTTCGTGGCGGGTTCAGCCAAAACAACATTGGTGGATTAAAGGACCGAACGGCGCGGGAAAATCAACCTTGCTGTCGCTGATTACCGGCGATCATCCGCAAGCGTTCAGTAATCATGTGGTCTTGTTCGGTCGCCAACGCGGCAGCGGCGAAACCGTTTGGGACATTAAATCTAAAATCGGTTATGTCAGCAGTCAGTTACATATGGATTATCGCGTCAATTGTTCCGTGTTGGACGTTATTATTTCGGGCTTTTTTGACAGTATCGGCGTTTACCGACAGACGCCCGACGCATTACGGGTAAAAGCCGTGCAGTGGTTGTCCCGCCTGAATTTAACCGCGTTGGCGAAAAAACCGTTTCGTTCGCTGTCCTGGGGGCAGCAGCGGTTGCTGTTAATTACCCGCGCGATGGTGAAGCATCCGCCGGTATTGATTCTGGATGAGCCGTTGCAAGGTTTGGACGGCGTAAACCGTAAGCTGGTAAAAAGTTTTATCGAGCAACTTGTGAGCAACAGCGAAACTCAATTATTGTTCGTCTCTCATCAGGATCAGGACGCGCCGAGTTGTATTACCCATATCTTTGAATTTGTGCCGGACCGCGGCGGTTATAAATATGTGCAAAGTGCGGTCTGATTTGTTATAGTTTTTAGGCATTCTTTATTTATAAAAGGAACCCATTATGGAGATTTTTGATCTTTACCCGGCCGCTATTGTGTTTGTCATTTTGGTGTTTGTCGTTCTGTTTTCCACCATTAAAGCGGTGCCGCAGGGATATCACTGGACGATCGAACGTTTCGGACGTTACATTAAAACGCTTACGCCCGGCTTGAATTTCGTGGTGCCTTTTGTGGATCGCGTGGGACGCAAAATCAATATGATGGAGCAGGTGCTAGATATTCCGTCACAGGAAGTTATTTCAAAAGATAATGCCAATGTCTCCATTGATGCGGTGTGTTTCGTGCAAGTGATTGACGCGCGTAGCGCCGCTTATGAAGTGAATCATTTGGAACAGGCGATTATCAATTTGGTGATGACTAATATTCGTACCGTTTTAGGGGGCATGGAACTGGACGAAATGCTTTCCCAGCGCGACAGTATTAACGGTCGTTTGTTATCTATCGTCGATGAAGCGACCAATCCGTGGGGCGTGAAAGTAACGCGGATTGAAATCCGAGACGTGCGTCCGCCGCGTGAATTAAGCGAAGCCATGAACGCGCAAATGAAAGCCGAACGAAACAAACGGGCGGAAATTCTGGAAGCGGAAGGGGTGCGTCAAGCTCAAATTCTGCGAGCGGAAGGGGAAAAACAATCCCGTATTTTGCGCGCGGAAGGGGAAAAACAAGAGGCCATTTTGCAGGCGGAAGCCCGTGAGCGCGCGGCTCAGGCGGAAGCCAAAGCAACCCAAGTGGTATCTGAAGCCATCGCTAACGGTGATACCAAGGCAATTAATTACTTTATCGCTCAGAAATACACCGAGGCCTTGAAAGACATCGGCGGCGCCAATAACAGCAAAGTGGTATTAATGCCGTTGGAAGCGGGTAATTTGATCGGTTCTGTGGCGGGTGTCGCAGAATTATTGAAAGGTGATAAAAAATAAGGAAAAAAGATGGAATGGTTAACGACCTGGACGGCTTGGCACTGGCTGATTTTAGGCTTTGTGCTATTGATTGCCGAAATTCTCATTCCGGGCATTTTTTTGCTTTGGTGGGGGCTGGCGGCCGTCGTGGTGGCGGGGTTGATGGCGTTCGTCACCGCACTGACGTTGCCGCTATCGGGCGTTATTTACGCCGTGCTTGCCACGATTCTCAGCATTATGTGGTGGAAATATCAGCATGGACGGGATCAGGCGGATGAAAAGCATTCCGTGCTTAATCAGCGGAATCACGCGATGTTGGCAAGTCGCGGCGTGGTACAGGAAATGGGCGATAACGGTATCGGACGCGGACGTTTTGGCGACACTACCTGGCGGATTCAGGGTTCCGGGCTCAATATCGGCGATACCGTCGAAGTCCGGGCGGTGCAAGGCATAACATTAATTGTGAAAAAGATTTAAATCATGGCGACACACCTTATTATTTTTGCCCACCCCAACCCCGACAGCTTTACCGACGCGATGGTTGCGCGCGTGGCTGATGTCAGCGCGCAGCAAGGCGCTAAAGTGATTGTAAGAGATTTATACGGGATGCATTTTAATCCCGTGCTGTCTTTGCAAGAACTGAAAGGCGACATTCCGCCCGATATTCTGCAAGAACAGCAATATATCCGCCGGGCGGATTTAATCACCTTGATTTATCCGTTATGGTGGATGGGATTTCCCGCCATCCTGAAAGGTTATCTCGATCGCGTATTAACCCACGGCTTCGCTTATCAAACCGATGAAACGGGGTCGGTGGGATTATTGCGCGGCAAGAAAATGCAGCAGTTCATTAATCTGGGCAGTAACGTGCAAACTTATCGGGAAAACGGCTATGCGCAGGGCTTGGACGTGTGTTTGGTGAACGGTTTGTTTAATTTTTGCGGAATCACGGATATTCAGCATACTTTATTCGGTAGTCTGTATTTAATTGATGACGCAGCCCGCCGCGCGATGTTGGACGAAGCGGCGGAAAAAACGCGTAACGGTTTGTCGCAGATAGCATAAAACACGGCGAACAGCTGAAAAGTGCGGGCAAAAAAACGTTTATTTTTTTGCCCGCACTTTTGTTTGTGTTAAACGAAAATGAAAGGATGCCGATGGCGTCCTTTCGGTTATCGGCATTGATTAATCAGGAATTGCGTTAATAATCCGACCGGTCGGCCCGTCGCACCTTTATTGGCGCCTTGCAACCACGCGGTTCCCGCGATGTCCAAATGCGCCCAACGGTATTTCTTGGTGAAATTAGACAGGAATGCGCCCGCGGTAATGGCGCCGCCCCAACGCCCGCCGATATTGGCAAGATCCGCAAAAGGAGATTTCAGTTGTTCCTGATATTCCTCGCTTAAAGGTAAACGCCAGGCTTTATCCTGCGTTTGCTGCGAAGCTTGCAGCAGTTGGTCGGCAAGCGTATCGTCGGTGGCAATCAGGCCGCTGTTGTGCTGTCCCAGCGCTACGACGCAAGCGCCGGTTAACGTCGCCACATCGATCACGCATTCGGGCTCAAAGCGCTCCACGTAAGTAAGGGTATCGCATAACACCAAACGGCCTTCCGCGTCGGTATTCAGCACTTCGACGGTTAAGCCGTTCATGGCGGTTAAAATGTCACCGGGACGATAAGCGTTGCCGTCCGGCAGATTTTCACAGCCCGCCATGACGCCAATCACATTCAGCGGCAACTGTAATTCCACCAGGGCATTCATCACACCGAAAATCGACGCCGCGCCGCACATATCGTATTTCATTTCATCCATATCTGCGGCAGGTTTCAGCGAAATGCCGCCGGCATCAAAGGTCAACCCTTTTCCCACCAAGACGATGGGTTTGGCATGAGGATTCGGGTGATTTTTATATGTCATCACGGCAAGCTGCGCTTCATTTTTTGAACCTTGCGAAACCCCAAGATAAGCGTGCATGCCCAATTCCGCCATTTCCTTTTCCCCCAGCACGGCGGCGGTTAAAAGTGCGGTACGTTTTTCCAAAGTTTTTGCCTGTGCCGCTAAATAACTCGGATTGCAGACATTCGGCGGGCAGTTCGCAAGATCACGCGCCGATTTTATCCCTAATGCGATGGCGGCGGCGTGTTGAACGGCAAGCTGCGCCTGTTTATCGTCGGTATGAAAAATTACGTTCTGCAATTTGATTGGATCGGTTTTTTTGCTTTTGAATTGATCGAAAACGTAACTTTCCGTTGCAATGGCTTCTAGTCCGAAGCGGACGTTCCAATACAGATCGCGATCTTTAATTGCCACTTCCGTTAACGCGTTGACAACGGTTTGAGCGGCGGTGGGTTTAACGGCTTGAAAAGCTTTTTGACTGATTTGTTTGAATTGACGCTCGTTGATTTCACCCGGTTTACCGGCGCCAACCACAATAATGTGCTGATTTTGTCGGCGAAATGAGGTGATTTCGTCGATTTTACCCGAAATATCACCGCTTTTTATTAAGCCGGATATTTCACTTTGTGTGTCAAATTGTTGTGCGCTCGGTGACAATGTACCGTCTTCAAAAACGGCGACAAAAACGGCATTCGCCTGTGAAAGTGCGGTTGAATTTGCTGAGTATTTCATTTTTCTTCCTACTGTTTTTAAAGGTGAAAATAGGCTATGATATGCGGTCAAATCCTGTAGCGCCTTGTGAAGGAACTTCATAGCCGGATATGCGGTCGTAGGATTAACGAAATTTCAATAAATTGCAAGCGGAAAAAAAGATAACGTGATTTTAACCAAATATTTAACCCGGGAAGTGTTCAAAAGCCAGGTGGCGATTTTGTTCATTTTGCTCTTAATTTTCTTCAGCCAGCAACTTGTCCGCGTATTGGGTTCGGCGGCTAACGGAAATGTGCCGGCGGATCTTGTTTTTTCCCTGTTGGGATTAGGGATGCCGACCATGGCGCAGCTGATGTTGCCGTTATGTTTGTTTATCGCTATTTTGTTGACCTTCGGGCGGTTATATGCGGAGAGTGAAATCACCGTCATGCGCGCATGCGGCGTGGGACAGCGGATTTTAGTGCGCGTGGTTTTATTGCTTTCGTTTTTTACCGCCATACTTGCCGCTTATAACGCCTTATGGCTGTCTCCCTGGGCAATTCAGAAACAAACGGAAATCGTCGAAGATGCAAAAGCGAATCCGCGTATGGCGGCGTTATCGGCAGGGCAGTTTATGATGTCGAATAATAACGATTTTGTTTTATTTATCAATAAGATAAAAGATAATCAGATCAATGACGTGTACTTGTTCCAAACCCGTCAGAAGGGAAGCGCCAAACCGTCGGTCGTGACGGCGGAAAAAGGCGAGCTTAAATCGTTACCGAACGGCGATCAAATTTTGAGCCTGGAGAATAGTCAGCGATTTGAAGGCTCTGCCGCGTTACCGGATTTCCGGATCACCCGTTTTGAAGAATATCAGGCTTATTTGGGGCATCAGTCCGCCGAGGCGACGGAAAATGAAGCGGAAGTATTGGATTTCAATACGTTAACCCAATTAAATACGCCGGCGGCCAAAACCGAATTACATTGGCGTTTAACCTTAATTCTGGCGGTGCCGCTAATGGCGTTGATTGCCGTGCCGATGAGCCGTGTAAATCCCCGTCAGGGACGTTTTGCCAAGATGTTGCCGGCATTGTTACTGTATTTAATCTATTTTTTAGCACAGAGTTCGTTGAAATCGGCCGGCGCGGCGGGAAAATTGGATGCCGCTATTTTTATGCCGTTGGTGAATGTGGCGTTTTTATTGCTGGGGATTGTGCTTAATAGCTGGGAAAGCTCGTTTATGTACAAGGTTCGCAATATGTTTGGCAACGAAGCGACGGCAGGGAAGTAGCGTATGAATACATTGGAACGTTATATCGGCAAAAGCATTTTAGGAACGATTTTTGCCACTTTGCTGACTTTGGTGGGATTGTCCGCCATCATTAAATTCGTGGAACAGTTCCGTTCGGTAGGAAAGGGCACTTATGACAGCCTGCAGGCGGTACTTTTCACGGTTTTAACTATACCGAAAGATATTGAAACCTTTTTCCCGATGGCGGCGTTGCTCGGCGCTTTGATTGCGTTGGGGAATTTGGCAAGCCGCAGCGAATTAATCGTGATGCAGTCGGCGGGATTTTCCCGGTTGAAAATTGGTATTGCTGTCATGAAGACCGCTATTCCCTTGGTATTGATTACCATGGTGATTGGCGAATGGGGAATTCCGCAAACGGAACAATACGCCCGTGATATGCGTGCGAAAGCGATTTCGGGCGGTTCTTTGATGTCCGTGAAAAACAGCGTGTGGGCGAAAGACGGTAATGATTTTATTTTTGTTCGCCAGGTGCGCGAAGATGCCAATCTGCGGGACGTATATATTTACCATTTCAATAATCGTCAATTACAACGTCTTAGTCACGCCAATAGCGCGACTTACGAGAATGGAAAATGGCAATTGCAGCAGTTGAATGTGTCCGATATTAAGCCGGATCAAATTTCCACAAAGAATTATATTTCGCAGGAATGGCAGACTTCTTTAACGCCGGACAAATTAGGCATTGTCTCTTTGCGACCGACTTCGCTTTCCATTTCCGGTTTGTCGGAATATATCGCGTTTTTGCACCAAACGGGACAGGACAGCAAAAAGTTCGAGCTGACTTATTGGCGGAAATTATTCCAACCCGTTTCGGTGGGGGTGATGATGATGTTAGCGTTGTCGTTTATTTTTGGTCCGTTACGTAGCGTTACGGCAGGCGCTCGCATTGTGACGGGGATTTGTTTCGGTTTCCTGTTTTATGTGATCAATGAAATTTTTGGTCCGTTAAGTTTGGTTTATAATGTGGCGCCTATTGTCGGCGCGCTAATGCCGAGCGTTGTTTTTCTTATCATTACCTGGTGGTTGCTCAGCCGTAAACGGGATTAAAAAATGTCCCTAAAATTGACCGCACTTTTGTCGTTATCTGATAAGTGCGGTCAAAATTTGGCGAATTTTACAGCGAACGGATAAAAAATAAAAATTTCTGCTTGCAAGCCCGGTGAATACCCGTATAATGCACAGCACACAAACCAGATGATGTTTATCAGTGAAGCCTGGGTGGCGAAATTGGTAGACGCAGCGGATTCAAAATCCGCCGCCTTTGCGGGTGTGTCGGTTCGAGTCCGACCCTAGGCACCACCGATAAATATCATTCCAAAGCCACTGTAATAGTGGCTTTTTTCTTATCTCTTTTCTGGTTGATTCCGTATGCTAAAAGGTATTTTTCTGTCTGTTTTCGCGTCTTTGCTTTTTGGTGTGGTCTATTTTCTTTCAACGGTTTTATATCCGATTCAGGGCACCGGGCTTTTCGGATGGCGAACGTTGGTTACCGTTCCTTTCGTGATTGCCGCTGTTTTTCTATTAAAACAACAGCAAGAGTTTCTGACCTTTTTAACCCGTTTAACGCACGAACCTTATCTCATTGTTATTCTTTTGTTTAATAGTTTGAATATCGGCGCGCAAATGTGGTTGTTTTTATGGGCGCCGGTGAACGGTAAAGCGATTGAGGTTTCTATTGGTTATTTATTGATGCCGCTGGTCATGGTGTTGATTGGTCGTTTTGCGTTCCGTGAACGAATGAGTCGAGTTAAAGGCATCGCTATTATTTTTGCCGCATTAGGCGTGTTCAGTAAGATCTGGATCACCGGTGTTTTTTCATGGGAAACCGCTTTTGTTTGCGTGGGTTATCCGGTTTATTTTGCAGTGCGTAAACATTTTAATATTTTGCATCTTTCCAGCTTTTTGCTTGAGATGTTATTGATGATTCCGATTTCCGTCTATTTTGCCGCACAGGTGGAGATGTCCTGGGTTTTGCAACAAAATCCTTTTGCCTATGAATGGTTGGCATTATTGGGATTGGTGGGCGGTATTGCGTTTATCGCTTATATTATGGCAAGTCAGCGAATTCCGATTAATATTTTAGGGTTACTGGGGTATTTGGAACCTTTTATGATGTTAACGGTTTCCTTTCTAATCGGCGAACGTTTAGAGCAGGATTCCTATATTTTAATGGGCTGTTTATGTGTTGCGGTATTCTTGCTGATATTAGACGGTATGGCTAAAACTAAAATAACGGCGTTTTCATAGCGTTCGGTCTCTCTATTGGGAGTTGGAATTCGAATGATAAAAAGAGAGTTGATTTAATCAACTCTCTTATTTTTTGAAGGATACTCCGATTAAATGAAATTTAAATTTCCGGAATCCGTTCCTGTTGTAATTCGTAAGTCGGTGGAATTTGCGGATTGGCGTCATCTTCCATCATCAGCACTTTAGGCGGTTCTTTATGGTGAATTTCCGTTGCGGTGGATTTTTCTTTACCGATAAGCTGATTTTTTAAGGCCGCAAAGTTCGTTTTTCCCGATAACCAAATGTCGATAAAAGCCCGATTGAATGCTTTATCAAACTGTTGATCCAGTATCTGATCATTCAAAATGAAATAACCGGTGTCCGGTAAGGCAATATAATTCAAACGATCGTTCGGCGATAAGTCAGGTAAGGTTTGCTGCAACTGGGCAAGCCAGGTTTCAGACTGTTTGGAATCGACATCGAGCGCCGCCATTTCCTTGATCATAATGATGGCAAAATTTTTACCTTCAACGGGCTTACCAAAATCAAAAGAGAGCATAACCGGCGTTTGATTTTCTTTATAATGACCGTCTTCGGTAAATACCGATATGGTATAAACATGGAACGGACCCCAGTTATAATCTGCTTTGCCCACAGGCAGCCAATTCGCCGAAAGTGCGGTGGGAATTAAGCATAAAATAGCAATAAGGAATGATTTTAATTTCATAAACGGTCCAACATAAACGAATTGGCAAAATTATACCAACTCTAGCCAGAAAAAAAAGGCGACTTCCGTCGCCTTGCAATTTTTATTTATATTTACGGCTTATTTTAAGCTGCCGACCATGTCTTCCGGACGAACCCATTTGTCGAAGTCTTCGGCTGATACCAAACCTAAGTTAATGGCTTCTTCGCGTAATGTGGTGCCGTTTTTGTGCGCGGTTTTTGCAATTTTCGCCGCATTTTCATAACCGATATGGGTGTTTAATGCGGTCACCAACATTAATGAGCTTTCAAGCAAGTGTTTAATGCGCGGAGTATTCGGTTTGATACCGCTTGCACAGTGTTCATCGAATGAGATGCAAACATCCGCGATTAATTGTGCGGATTGCAAGAAGTTTGCCGCCATTACCGGTTTGAATACGTTCAATTCGAAGTGACCTTGTGAGCCGGCAAACGAAATCGTCGTATCGTTACCTAATACTTGCGCTGCGACCATTGTCATGGCTTCGCATTGAGTAGGATTCACTTTACCCGGCATAATGGACGAACCCGGTTCGTTTTCAGGAATTAAGATTTCCCCGATACCTGAACGCGGACCGGATGCCAATAAACGAATGTCGTTGGCGATTTTGAATAACGACATGGCAACTTGTTTCAGTGCGCCGTGGGTTTCAACGATAGCATCGTGTGTTGCTAACGCTTCAAATTTGTTTTCGGCGGTAATAAACGGAAGCCCCGTGAATTGAGCGATGTATTCCGCTACTTTTACATCATAACCTTTAGGCGTATTCAAACCGGTACCCACCGCCGTACCGCCCAATGCTAATTGACGTAAATGCGGTAACGTGTTTTTGATGGCGATTAAACCGAAGTGTAACTGCGCCGCATAACCACTGAATTCCTGACCTAATGTCAATGGGGTGGCGTCCATTAAGTGAGTGCGGCCGATTTTCACTACGTCTTTAAATTCTTCGGATTTTGCCGCTAAGGTTTTTTGTAAACGTTCGATAGCGGGAATGGTCGCTTCAACGACTTTTTTATATGCCGCAATGTGCATAGCCGTCGGGTAAGTATCGTTTGAAGATTGAGATTTGTTTACATCGTCATTTGGGTGGATGACGGATTTTTCGCCTAATTTACCGCCGTTAAGCACATGTGCGCGGTTAGCGATAACTTCGTTCAGGTTCATGTTGGATTGCGTACCTGAACCGGTTTGCCAGATAACCAACGGGAATTGATCGTCTAATTTATGCGCCAGGATTTCATCGCAGGCTTGTGCGATTAAGTCGCGTTTTTCAACCGGCAATACGCCTAAATCCGTGTTGGCATAAGCGGCCGCTTTTTTCAAGTAGCCGAATGCTTCAATGATTTCGTGTGGCATTGACGCTGCAGGACCGATTTTAAAGTTATTGCGTGAACGTTCGGTTTGTGCCGCCCAATATTTATCCGCAGGAACTTGAACTTCGCCCATAGTGTCTTTTTCAATACGAAATGTCATAATGATCACCTATTTATTATTGTGTTAAAGTAAAATACATTGCACGAATTCTAACACTTCATAGTTAGGTCGGATAGAACGAATTACAGTTTTTGTGATTTAGATCATTAAATCGGGGCGCCGATAATTTTTTCGCTAAAATCACGGAAACAGGAGAAAAAAATGAACGATAAACGCGTTTTTAATTATGCGGAAAATCATGCCGATAATGAGGAAGAGGCTTTTCAAGCAAAGCGTGAGTTTTCCGCAACGGCAGAAATTACGCCGGATTTGACCGCACTTGATGACGAAAACGGAGAAAACGAGGCGTTGGAAGGCGAATTGCTGACTTCGCAATTCGAACGAGCGATACGACCAAAATCCCGCTGGTGGAAGCGAGCGGTGATTGCCGTCGTTATATTGTTTTTGGGCGCGACGGTCGCGCAGTCGGTGCAATGGTTAATCGATACCTGGCAAGCGAATCAGTGGATTTATTTTGCTTTTTCCGTTGTCGGTTGTTCGGTAGTCGGATTAGGTTTAGCGGCGCTTGGCAAGGAATTTTTACGCTTGCGTAAACTACGCCGACACCTGGCTTTACGGGCTGAAAGTGCGGTCGAATTTCAAGAAGATTTTGATGTGGATAAAGCCAAAGAATTATGTGAAAAAATCGCTTCTTCGCTGAATATGGACGGGCAACATCCCGCTATCGGGCTGTGGCGGAAACAATTGAATGACGGATTGACGGCTCGCGAAGTGGGCGAGCTGTTCACCAAAAACGTGTTGCATCCGATTGATAAAAAAGCGAAAAAGCTGATTACCCGAAGCGCTGTCGAAAGCGGTATTGTGGTGGCGGTCAGCCCGCTGGCGGTGGTGGATATGCTGTTTCTGGCTTGGCGTAATACGCGGTTGATCAATCGTATCGCCAATATTTACGGTATTGAATTAGGCTATTGGAGCCGTTTGCGTCTAATGCGCATGGTGCTCATCAATATGGCGCTCACCGGCGCAACGGAATTGGTGCAGGATATGGGTTTGGATTGGTTGTCGCAGGACATTACCGCCAAGCTTTCCGGTCGCATCGGGCAAGGTTTGGGCGTAGGTTTGCTGACGGCACGATTAGGAATAAAAACCATGGAGTTTTGCCGTCCGCTGGCCTTCAATAAGGAAGATAAACCGCGCTTAAGCCATATTCATCGGGAATTGTTAATTGGTCTGAAAAACGTAGTATTGAAATCCGCGAAAAACCGGGAAAAACAAAGCGTGTAAATGTAAAGATAAGTTGACGTTTTGCTTTTAGGTTTTCGTTTTTTTCGATATGATAAAGCACAATTTTGTCACGGGACAAACAACATGACTGAAAATACGACACGCGTGCAGCCGGCGGAAATAAGTTTTAACGATTTCATCGCTGAAAGCCCGCAAATGAAGGCGTTAGTGGATAAAGCAAAGAAATTTGCGTTGCTTGACGCGCCTTTATTAATTCAGGGCGAGACCGGAACCGGAAAAGATTTATTGGCGAAAGCTTGTCATCAGCACAGTGAGCGCCGGCATAATAAATTTATTGCGGTGAATTGCGCCGGTTTGCCCAATGAGGACGCGGAAAGCGAAATGTTCGGTCAGGCGAAAGGCGATAAAACGACGCAAGGTTTTTTTGAATACGCCGATGGCGGAACGGTGTTGCTGGACGGTATTGCCGAGCTTTCTTTGTCGTTACAGGCGAAATTATTGCGTTTTCTGAACGACGGCACCTTTCGCCGGGTGGGAGAAGAACAGGAGCATTATGCGGATGTGCGGGTGATTTGTACGTCGCAAGTTCCGTTGGCGCGATATGTGGAACAAGGAAAAGTGCGTAACGATTTGTTTCATCGGTTGAACGTTCTGAGTCTTGAATTGCCGCCGCTACACGCGCGACAGGAGGATATTGCACCGCTAACGGATTTGTTTGTTACGCAAATCAGCAAAAATCTCGGTATTTTTCGACCGCACTTTGATCAGTCGTTTATTGATTATCTGAAGAATTATCAATGGCAAGGTAATGTAAGAGAACTTTATAATGCTCTGTATCGCGCTTGCTCATTGGCGGAAAATAATCGGCTTTCCGTTTCTGCGCTGAATCTGTCACCGAATATACCTGTCGCAGAAAACGGCTTTTCCCTTGAGCAATTTGATAATTTGTCGTTGGAGCAAATTATGGCGGATTTTGAAAGCCGGTTGTTGCGTGAATTTTATGCTCGCTATCCGAGTACCCGTAAACTTGCCGCCCGATTAGGCGTTTCCCATACGGCGATAGCCAATAAATTGAAGCAGTACGGAATCAGTAAATAGCAATAAAAAAACGTTGAATTTGAATTCAACGTTTTTTAGTTTTATATTATTTTCCGTTTATTTATCTTTATCGCAGTTTTTAATGTCGGCACATTTTCCGTACATATATAAACTGTGAGATTCCAGCTGAATACCGTGTTCTTTGCTGATTTCTTTCTGCCGCTCTTCAATGACTTTATCATTAAATTCAAAGACTTTACCGCAATCCACACAAATAATATGATCGTGATGTTCCGGCGGTGCTAATTCGAAAACGGATTTATTGCCTTCAAAATTATGTCGGACGAGAATATGCGCTTCATCAAATTGATTAAGCACGCGGTAAACTGTCGCCAGACCGATTTCTTCCCCTTGTTCCAGCAAAAGTTTATACACGTCTTCCGCCGAAAAATGCTGCATTTTGTGTAATTGCATTAACGCTAAAATGTTCAGGCGCGGCTCAGTAATTTTTAAGCCCGCTTTTTTTAATAATTTAATATTTTCTTCCGACATAATTGCTCCTTAAGCAAGTTCTGCTAAGCACATCTCGTCATAAATCTGTTTTACCCAATTTTCGACGCGGGTCGAAGTGAGTTCGGGCTGGCGATCTTCGTCAATGCATAATCCGACGAAAGTTTTGTCGTCGATCAAGGCACGGGATGCTTCGAAAGTATAACCTTCCGTTGAAGTATTCCCGACGATAATCGCACCGCGGCTTTCAACGATATCGCGAATAGTGCCCATTGCATCGCAGAAATATTCCGCATAATCCTCTTGGTCGCCGCAACCGAAAATTGCCACCAGTTTGTCGGTGAAATCAATTTCTTCTAGGGTCGGGAAAAAATCGTCCCAATCGCATTGTGCTTCACCGTAATACCAGGTCGGAATGCCGAATAATAAAAAATCGTAAGCTTCGATATCCTCTTTTGTACTTTTGGCAATATCGCGAATATCCACTAATTCGGTGCCTAATTGTTTTTGGATCATTTTGGCAATATTTTCCGTATTGCCCGTATCGCTGCCGTAAAATAAACCAACAATAGCCATTCTGTTTACCTATTTATTCTTATCTTCTTGAGTATGAAAGTAATCTTGTAAAATGTTTTCAATTAATTCCGCCCGGCAAATGTCGAGCCTTAACGCCAATTCTTCTAACTGCCGAACTAACGAAGCGTGTAATTTTAATTCTACGCGCTTTAAGCCGCTTGATTTATCCCGGCGCAGCTGATTCCGTTTATTCACCCGGATTTGTTGTTCCCGGCTCAGCGGATTGCTTCTGGGACGGCCAACTCGGCGTTCATCCGCAAACAGATCAAGCGTAATACAATCTGCGTCTTGTTTTGCCATGTGTAAATTTGCTGATTTGTTAGAAATCATTCTCATGCTGAGAATGATTTTCTACTATCTAAAAGTTGGGCGAACTATAGCATAATTCCCCGGGGATTTAAACCATCAACCCTCGATTAATTCGATTGGATAAATTTTGTGATTGCGCGGGCGACAAGTTCGGGCTTTTCCGCATGAACCCAATGGTGCGCTCCCGCAATGGTGAACGATGTCGCCTGCGGAAATTGAGCCAGAATGGCATCGCCGTATTGCGGCAGAATATAATTGGATTCGCCGCCTTTGATAAACAGAACGGGTTGCGTATAACGCACCTTTTCCCAGCCCATAATCTGCCTGTAGTGGGTGTAAAGTGCGGTCAAATTAAAGCGCGTTTTTTCCGATGCGTCGGCATCAAAAGATTTCAATAAAAACTGAATGGTGGCTTCGGAATCCAGATAATTTTCCAGCACGCTTTTCGCCTGTTGACGGGTTTGAATATCCGCCGCTTTCAGCGCGAATAGCGCCTGAAACTCTTTCGCATGGGCGTTATCGTTATGCAGAACGTTATAATCCACCGGCGCAATATCGATCACCGCTATTTTTTGGATTACATCGGGACGTTGCGCCGCGGCGGTCATGGCGGTTTTGCCGCCCATGGAATGCCCGATCAGAATGGCATTGGAAACGTTTAAATGTTCCAGTAAACGAATGACATCCGCCGCCATCGCCGGATAATTCATTTCGTCGGCATGAAAACTTCGCCCGTGATTGCGTAAATCCGCGCGTAAAATGGCGTAATCTTCCGCAAAGGCTTTGGCAATCACGCCGAGATTATTCATATCGCCGAATAACCCGTGTAAAAAAACTAAAACCGGATTATCGGACGAACGGGAAGCGGGCTGAAATTGATAATTAAGTTGTCGTTTTACCGTCATTTTTTTGATAGAGAATTCATAAAGAAAACGTTATAATGCGGAAAAATTGTTTCTAATTCAAGTCAGAGCTAAAAATGAAGATTATCGAAGTTGACGAAGAACTCTATCAATTTATTGCAAGCCATACACAATCTATCGGTGAAAGCGCTTCGGATATTCTGCGACGCTTATTGAGTTTGCCGACTTCCAGCGTCAGTTCGGTCGCCTTGGGCGCGGTTGCCGCCGAATCTGCCGTAACGGCGGAAAATCCGGCGTCGGAAGCGAAAAGTGCGGTGAAAAATGATTTCGTTTTAGAACCGGCGACGGAAAAAACGAGCGTAGAGAAAACGGTCGTTGAAAAAACGGTGAAAAAACAACCTGAACAATTTATTTCGCACATTGTCAATAAAGTGCGCCAAGTGATTGAATCCGATGCGTTTCAGGAAGAAACCAAAGCCGTGGTGAGATTTCTGGCTATTTTAACCGCACTTTACCGCACCAATCCCGAAGGTTTTTCAGTGGCGATAGAAAGCGAACAAGTGCAAGGCCGCACAAGAGTTTATTTCGCACGGGACGAAGCCACGTTATTGGCGGCGGGCACGCATACTAAGCCGAAACAAATCCCGGACACGCCCTATTGGGTTATTACGAATAATAACAGCGGACGCAAAATGATTATGCTGGAAGGCGTGATGCGCGGCATGCAGTTGCCCGAAGCGCTGATCGAAGACATTCGCGGTTACTTCATTGCAAACTGATTTTATGCTAAGCCATCCGTTTCCTTGGCGCATTCATGCCGAGTCGAGCTATCAACACCACATCGCCTTGCGGGATTTTTCGCAGGGCGAAGTTTTTACTTGGGCGCAGCTGGCGGATGAAATCCGTCGGACGGCCGAAATGCTGACGGCACAGGGGGTGACGGCGCAATCCGGTGTGGCGTTATGCGGCAAAAACGGTTTTCCGCTGTTGTGCTACTATTTGGCCGCGCTGCAACTGAATGCGCGGGTTTTAGGATTAAATCCTGCATTTTCTGATGAAAAACGAACCGCACTTTGCCGGCGGAATGCAATCCGACTGATGATCGATTTTACCCGGTCGCCACCGGTTTTCAGCGAAGTGAAGGACGTCGCCTTTGCCGAATTCGATAGCGTCGATCATGCCGCGTTATCGGCCTGTACCATGACGCTGACTTCCGGCTCCACAGGTTCGCCTAAAGCGGTGCTGCATTCCATGCGGAATCATTTGGAGAATGCGCGGGGCGTTTGTGAGTTAATGGATTTTTCCCGCGATTCCTCCTGGTTACTTTCTCTGCCGTTATACCATGTGTCCGGGCAGGGTATCGTCTGGCGTTGGCTGTTGCAGGGCGCGGAATTACAGCTGCCGAGCGAAGATTTTTACCGCAGCCTCACGCAGGCGAGCCATGCTTCTTTAGTGGCGACCCAAGCGCAGCGTTTACTGCAATATTTGGCGGATTGCCCTCCGAATGAGATGAAAAGTGCGGTCAAAATTCGGCACATTTTATTGGGCGGTTCGCATATTCCTGAAAAAATCTCCGAAAATTTGACCGCACTTGGTATTCAGGCTTATGTGGGATACGGCATGACGGAAATGGCGTCTACCGTATTTGCCAAAAAATGCGACGGCAAAGCGGGCGTCGGCCGGCCTTTGTGCGGGCGCGAATTTCGGCTGGCGAATGGTGAAATCCAATTACGCGGCGCCGGATTGGGCTTAGGTTACTGGCTAAACGGCAAACTCGTTTCGCTGACCAATTCCGACGGCTGGCTGCAAACCAAGGATAAAGGCGGTTGGGACGGCGAAAATTTGCAGGTTTTAGGGCGCTTGGATAATATGTTTATTTCCGGCGGCGAAAACATTCAACCGGAAGAAATCGAGCGGATTCTGCAACGTCACGAACAGGTTGAGCAAGCGTTCGTTCTGCCGATCGACGATGCGGAATTCGGGCAACGTCCCGTGGCGATGGTAAAATTTAAAACCGGTTTCAGCGAAAGTGCGGTCAAAAATTTACACGTTTTTTTGGCTGACAAATTAGAGAAATTTAAACGGCCGGTGCGGTATTTTCCGCTCGATACGACGATATTGCAGCAGGGCGGAATTAAGCCGTCCCGCATTCAATTAAAACAAAAATTAAATGAAATATTAGGAATGAAATAATGCAGTTAGCTATTTGGACACGACGTGTCGCGACACAATTATTATTGAGCGCTTTGTTGATTGTGGCATGGCCGCATGCGGCTTATTCCGCTTTGCCGTCGGCGCGCGAGATTGAAAGTCAGCTCGAAAAGGCAAAACAGGCGGAACAAACTGATGACACCGCCAAGGATTTGGTTAAAGATTTGGAGGAAACCCAGCGTTTTATTGCGGATATTGCCAAGCAGAAAGAACAAAACGCTAAATTGGTGAAAAATATTGAGAACGCCGATAAAGGCATTTCCGCTTCGCAGTCGAATATTAACAAATTGAAAGCGGATAAATTGCCGACGGCAGCGGATTTGAGCAAATATTCCTTAGCAGAACTGCAACAACAACTGGAACAAAAACAGATTACTTTACAGAATGTGCAGGATGAATTAGCGCAAGTGAACGCCGATTTGGTTTCCCAACGTTCCGCGCCGGAACGCGCTCAACAGGCTTTAGCGGAAAATGCTAAACGGGCGCAGGCCATTAATCAGGTATTTATTAACGATAATCTGTCAAAGTCAAGAAAAACGCGGCTTGAAGCGGAACAGACGTTGCTTGATTTGCAAAATACGTATAATCAAACGCTATTACAGGGAACGGCGCGCTTAATGTCGCTTTATTCCCTTATCGTTGAAGAGCGGACTTTGCAGCAACAACAGTTACAGAATGAATTGAATACTTTGCAATCGGCGATTAATGAAAAGAATCTGCAACTTTCCAAAGAACAGGTGGAACAAGCCACCCAAAATCAGGAAAAGAACGCGGAAGCCAATACCAATCCGGTGGTTGCGGGGCAGCTGAATTTTAACACGCAAATCAGTAAAGATATTCTGGAAGAAACCACGCGGATGAACAGTTTGTCGCAGGACAATTTGCGTATTAAAAATGTGTTGGGCAATTTGCAACAAACTCAGCGTAATATTGAAGAACAGATCAGTTCGCTGCAGGGCACGCTGGTGCTTTCCCGCATCATCAATAAACAGCGTCAGTCTCTGCCTCAGGATGAAATGATTTCGGGGCTGGGAAAACGTATCGCCGACTTGCGGGTAAAAATCTTCGATATTACCGAATTCCGCGACAAACTTTATGATACGGATGGATATATCAAAGACTTAGAACAAACGGAAAAAGTGACGCTTTCGGCAAAAGACCGCGCACAGGTGGCCGATTTGGTGGAAGAACGCCGCAAGTTATTGTCGGATTATTTAAGTTTGTTAAATAATCAACTGAATTTGTCCATTAATATTGAATTAAATCAACAGCAGGTTCAATCAATCAGCGATTCGTTACAGAATAAATTGCAACAGCAAAGTTTCTGGGTGAAAAGTAATTCGGTGATGGATTGGGATTGGTTTAAATCTTTTCCCGAAAGTATGAATTTTCAACGCCGAGCATTAAAACGAAACTTTGATTTTTCCAATTGGAGAGAACATCTGCTGCCCGGATTAGGGGCGATCGGTTTGTTGCTGATTTTGACCGCACTTATTCGCCGCAAAAAAGAAAATATTAAAAAGCGGTTAAACAAACTGAATCAGCAAATTAATGTTTATGCCACGGATACTCAGTGGCATACGCCGAAAGCGATTTTCTGGGTTGCCGTATTAAGCTTGCCGAGTACTTTTCTGTTTCTGGCCGGCTTTATTCTGGTGACGGGAATTTGTTTTAAAGATCCCGCAACGGTTTGGCCTTGGGGACTGAAAATGGCGGCCTATTGGTGGAGTTTCGCTTTTATGCTGGGTATGCTGCGTCCGAACGGTATCGGGCACCACCATTTCAATATGCCGAAAGAAAGTAATGAAGCGTTTCGCAATATGCTGAAACGTTCGGCATGGATTATTGCATTATTGCTGAATGTATCGATTTTCAGTCATATTGATTTGGGATTAAGTTATGACGTTATCGGCCAGGCGTCGATGATCATCGTGCTGGTGACGGTGCTGTTGATTATGGTACCGCGCTTCCGTCAGGCGGTGTCGAGTTATCAGAAATCGGCGAAAGAACAAACGGTAATGAGTCAGTATTTTCTGCCGATTTTGCGCGTGGTATTGTTGCTTGTTCCGGTTGTGCTGATTGTTTTAACCGCCATGGGATATTATTACACGGCGATTGTTTTGATCGAGCACGCGATTTCGTCTTATTTTGTGGTGATGACCTGGTGGCTGATTCGTAATGTGGTATACCGTGGTTTCGCGGTGGCGGCCCGCCGTATGGCATATCGTCGTGCGAAGGAAAAACGCGAACAGTTGCAGGCAAAAGTGATTGCGGAAGCCAACAGTTCGCTTAATCCGGATATGCAGGAAATTCAGTACGATGACAGTATCGCCATCAGCGAGATTAAAACGCAGATGTTACGGGTGGCGGATTTCTTGCTTTGGATCGCCTTATTCGGCATGCTCTATTGGGTATGGTCGGATTTAGTTACGGCGGCTTATTATCTGGACAGTATTTCCCTCTGGCGGCAAACCACTTCGGGTGAAAACGGTACGACGGTAACGGAATCCATCACGCTGCTGAATTTATTTGTCGCCATCGCCATTATGGTGGTCACTTACGTATTGGTGCGGAATATTTCAGGATTGCTGGAAACCCTGGTTTTCTCTCATGCCAGACTGTCACAGGGTACGCCTTACACCATTACAACCTTGCTTACCTATGCCATTATCGCATTAGGTGCAACCTTTGCGTTCGGTGCGTTAGGCGTATCATGGAGCAAACTGCAATGGTTGTTTGCCGCACTTTCCGTCGGGCTGGGCTTCGGTATGCAGGAAATTTTCGCGAATTTCGTTTCCGGTATCATTATTTTATTTGAACGTCCGGTTCGGATCGGCGATATTATTACTTTAGGCGAATTCAGCGGGACCGTTTCGAAAATCCGTATCCGCGCGACGACATTGGTGGATTTTGACGGCAAAGAAGTGATTGTGCCGAATAAGTCTTTCGTTACGGAACGGTTGGTAAACTGGGCGTTGTCCGATACGGTGACAAGGGTGATCGCTCGTGTCGGCGTGGGATACGGAGCAGACTTGGAATTAACTAAAAAGTTATTGCTACAGGCTGCCACCGATTGTGAATTGGTGTTGAAAGATCCTGCGCCGGTGGTTTACTTCCTGAATTTCGGCGCCAGTACGCTGGATCATGAGTTGCGGGTATATGTCGGTCATGTGGAAAATCGTAATCCGACCCTGGATTACCTCAACCGGCGGATTAATCAATTATTGACGGAAAATAATATTGATATCGCATTTAATCAGTTAGATATTTTCATTAAAAACCTGACCACCAACGAAGAGCTGAAAGTCGGTGAAACGGTAGAATTTAAAAAATAGAAGGAGCCGTTTATGGCAGGAAATACTATCGGACAGTTGTTTCGGGTGACGACATTCGGCGAATCCCACGGTATTGCCTTAGGTTGTATCGTAGATGGCGTGCCGCCGAATATGGCGCTTTGCGAAGCGGATATTCAGCCTGATCTGGATCGTCGGAAACCGGGCGCTTCCCGTTATACGACACCGCGTCAGGAAGCGGATGAAGTGCAGATTTTATCCGGCGTATTTGAAGGAAAGACCACCGGTACCAGTATCGGTTTAATCATTAAGAATACGGATCAGCGTTCAAAAGATTACGGCGATATTATGGATAAATTCCGCCCCGGTCATGCGGATTACACTTATCAGCAAAAATACGGCATTCGCGATTATCGCGGCGGCGGGCGTTCTTCTGCGCGGGAAACCGCAATGCGAGTAGCGGCGGGAGCGATTGCGAAAAAATATCTGCGCGAACGCTTCGGCATTGAAATTCGCGGTTATTTGTCTCAAATCGGCGATGTGAAAATTGATCCCCAAACCGTAGCGGACTTGACAAAAATCGACTGGGAACAAGTGGCGAGTAATCCGTTTTTCTGTCCGGATAAAAGTGCGGTGGAAAAATTCGACGAATTAATCCGTAACTTGAAAAAAGAAGGCAATTCGATCGGCGCAAAATTAACCGTCGTCGCGGAAAACGTGCCGGTTGGTTTGGGTGAACCAGTCTTTGATCGCTTGGATGCGGAACTTGCTCATGCATTAATGGGAATTAACGCGGTGAAGGGCGTTGAAATCGGCGACGGTTTTGATGTGGTCGCGCAAAAAGGCACGCAACATCGCGATGAAATGATGCCGGAAGGCTTTCTCTCGAATCATGCGGGCGGCATTTTAGGCGGCATTAGCAACGGTCAGCCGATCATTGCCACCATTGCGTTAAAACCCACGTCAAGCATTACGATTCCGGGCCGGACGGTGAATGTGAACAACGAACCGGTAGAGCTGATTACCAAAGGCCGGCATGATCCTTGTGTCGGCATTCGGGGCGTGCCTATTGCGGAAGCCATGGTCGCGATTGTTTTGCTGGATCATCTATTACGGTTTAAAGCGCAGTGTAAATAAGCAAAAGTGCGGGCGATTTTACGACAGTTTTTGCAAAATCGGCATGAGGTTTAAGCGGGGGCGCGTCTGCACGACGTCATTGCAACTTATTTAGCGAAGGAAAGTATGAAAAAAATTCTAAGTGCGGTCATTTTTTTCAGCGTTTTTAGTACGCTGACGGTGCAGGCTTCACCGGCGGACTGGCAGGCGATTAAGCGCCCTATCCCAAGTGCTTCGGGAAAAGCGGAGCCGATCGGCTCATACAGTAACGGCTGTATTCTCGGTTCCGTGCCGATGCCGGCAAAAGGTGACGGTTTTCAGGTGATTCGCATGAATAAAAACCGATTTTACGGTCATCCCAACATGATTCGTTATCTCGAACGTCTCGGCAAACAAGTAAAACAAGCGGGATTGCCGACGATGCTAATCGGCGATATTGCCATGCCGGGCGGCGGGCGCTTCCTGACCGGTCATGCCAGCCATCAAATGGGGCTGGACGCCGATATTTGGCTGCGAATGGGCGAAATGTCCGAACAGGAAGCTTTAAATTCCGACGGCAAAGGGCTGCTGGTGGTAAATCGCGTTTTACAACGAGTGGATGAGGACGTTTGGAATCAAAATCACTTTGAGCTGATTAAATTGGCCGCGCAGGATCCGGCGGTCAGCCGTATTTTTGTAAACCCGGCAATTAAGTTGAAATTATGCCAATCGGAACGGGCGGATCGCGGCTGGTTGCGTAAAATTCGTCCTTGGTTTGGCCATGACAGCCATTTTCACGTGCGTCTAACCTGCCCGCCTGATGCGCTCTATTGTGAAAACCAGGCGCCGGTTCCTGCCGGCGACGGTTGCGGCGAGGAACTTTATTCCTGGTTCGAGCCGAAAGCGCCTTCCGCTACGGTAAGCAAACCGAAAGTGATTCCGCCCGAACCGTTTTTATGCCGACAAGTGTTGAATTCGCCTAATCGCCATGAGTGGTTGAACTAATTTTCGAATCAAATAAGGAAAGTGCGGTGGAAATCAGCGTTGAATTAATCGGAATTCTATTTGTCGTGGCAATGATTGCCGGCTTTATTGATGCTTTGGCGGGCGGCGGCGGTTTAATTACCATTCCCGCCTTATTGATGACGGGTATGCCGCCGGCAATGGCGTTGGGCACCAATAAATTACAGTCTTGCGGCGGTTCGTTTTCCGCCAGTTTGTATTTTATTCGCCGGAAAGCGGTTGATTTAGGCGCGATCTGGTTTATTTTGTTATGTACTTTTACGGGTTCCGCCATAGGTTCCGTTTTGATTCAGCTGGTGGACAGTTCGCTGATAAAGAAAGCGATTCCTTTTCTGGTGTTGGCGGTCGGTTTATATTTTTTATTAACGCCGAAATTGGGCGAAGAAGATCGTTGTCAGCGTTTGTCATTTCGTACTTTTGCGTTGACCGCCGCTTTTGGCTTGGGTTTTTATGACGGCTTTTTCGGCCCCGGAACGGGATCTATTTTAAGTTTGGTCTTTGTGACTTTGCTGGGTTTTAATCTCACTAAAGCCACGGCTTATGCCAAAGTGTTAAATTTTACCTCAAATATTGCGTCACTAATTTGTTTCTTAATCGGCGGACAAATTATGTGGTCGGTAGGCATTGTGATGATGTGCGGACAAATTGTCGGCGCATATCTGGGAGCAAAAATGGTACTTAGCAAAGGAAAACGATTGATTCGTCCGATGGTTGTGCTTATGTCGTTTGTGATGACGGCAAAAATGGCGTATGAACAAGGATGGTTTGGCTAATGACGGAACAGGAAAATGTACGTTTAACGGCGCGGGTAGGCTATGAACCCCGTTTCTCATGGACGTATTTGCAACCGAAATATTGGGGAACCTGGCTGGGCGTGGCGGTTTTGCTTATCCTGGCGTATGTGCCGTTTCGCTGGCGCGATCGTTTGGCGGCAAAACTGGGTATCGTCATCGGGCGTAAGGCGCGTAAGCAGCGCCGCCGCGCACAAATTAACCTTGCCTATTGCTTTCCCCAATGGACGGAACAACAGCGCGAGCAGGTTATCGACAAAATGTTCGTGACCGTCACTCAGGTGATGCTGGGCATCGGTGAAATCGCCGTTCGTTCCAAGGCGCATTTGCAAAAACGCAGCGAATTTATCGGTATCGAACACATCAAACAGGCAAAAGCCGAAGGTAAAAATATTATTTTAATGGTGCCGCACGGTTGGGCGATCGATGCTTCGGGAATTATTCTGCATACTCACGGCATGCCGATGACTTCCATGTTTAACCCGCACCGAAATCCGCTGATAGACTGGCTTTGGACCGCCACCCGCGAGCGTTTCGGCGGCAAAATGCATGCCCGCCAAAACGGAATAAAACCGTTTTTAACCATGATTCGCAACGGCGATATGGGTTACTATTTGCCGGATGAAGATTTTGGTGCGGAAGCCAGCGAGTTTGTGGATTTCTTCGGCACTTATAAAGCGACCTTACCGGGACTGAATAAAATGGCAAAACTGGCGAAAGCGGTGGTGATCCCGATGTTCCCGCGTTATAACGCAGAAAGCGGAAAATATGAAATGGAAATTCATCCGCCCATGGAATTAAGCGATGATCCCGCACAATCGGCACGGGCCATGAATGCGGAAATCGAGCGTTTCGTCACCCCGCAACCGGAGCAGTACGTGTGGATTTTACAATTATTAAGAACCCGCAAAAACGGGGAAGATATTTATCATTAGCTATGATAGAATTCGGTTCCAATTAAATTCGGTCGAAATTTTGACCGCACTTTTGTTATCAACATTATGAACAAACAATTAGATCTTATTAAATCATCGATTAAATCCATTCCCAATTATCCGAAAGAAGGGATTATTTTCCGTGACATTACCAGCTTAACGGAAATTCCGGAAGCCTTTACCGCAACGGTTAATCTGATTGCCGAAGCGTTTCGCCATAAAGGCATCACAAAAATTATCGGCACCGAATCCCGCGGTTTTATTTTCGGTGCGCCGGTTGCCGTTGTGCTGGGCTTGCCGTTTATTTTGGTGCGTAAGCCGGGTAAGTTGCCGCGAAAAGTGATTTCGCAGAGTTATCAACTGGAATACGGCGAAGACAAATTGGAAATCCACGCGGATGCGATTCAACAAGGCGATAACGTGTTGGTGATCGATGATTTGCTGGCAACGGGCGGTACCGTTGAAGCCTGCATTAAATTAGTCAATCGTCTTGGCGGCGAAGTGAAACACGCGGCATTTGTTATCAGTCTGCCGGAATTAGGCGGTGAAGCGCGTTTGCGCAAACTCGGTGTGGAACCATTCACCTTAGTGGATTTTTCCGGACACTAATCTTATTTTTATCAGGAAAGAAGCGTGAGTTATCAGGTTTTAGCCCGTAAGTGGCGTCCCCAAAATTTTCATCAGGTTGTCGGGCAAGAGCATATCTTGACCGCGCTGGCGAACGGCTTGAAAGAAAACCGCCTGCATCACGCTTATTTATTTTCCGGTACGCGCGGGGTGGGAAAAACTTCCATTGCCCGCTTGCTCGCCAAAGGGTTGAACTGTATTCATGGCGTCACCGCCGAGCCTTGCGGTGAATGTGAGCATTGTAAGGCTATTGAAAACGGTAATTTTATCGATTTAATTGAAATCGATGCGGCGTCCCGCACCAAAGTGGAAGACACCCGCGAATTGCTCGATAATGTGCAATATAAGCCGGTGCAGGGGCGTTATAAGGTTTACCTTATCGACGAAGTGCACATGCTTTCCCGCCATTCTTTCAACGCGTTATTGAAAACGCTGGAAGAGCCGCCGGAATATGTAAAATTTCTGCTTGCTACCACGGATCCGCAAAAACTGCCGATCACCATTTTATCGCGTTGTATGCAGTTTCATTTGAAAGCGTTGGATCAACAGCAAATCGCTCAACATTTGGCGCATATTCTGACGCAGGAAAAAATTCCGTTCGAATCGCCCGCACTTGATAAAATCGCCAAGGCGGCGCAAGGCAGTATTCGCGATAGTTTAAGTTTAACGGATCAGGCTATCGCCATGTCTAATGTCAATATTCGGACGGATGTGGTAAATACCATGTTGGGTTTGTTGGATGACAATCAACCCGTCGAAATTCTTTATGCGTTGCACCAGGGAAACGGCGAAAAGCTGATGCAGTGTATTCAGTCCGTCGCGGATAAAGGTGCGGATTGGGATGAATTGCTGATTGAAGTGGGAGAAGCATTGCATCAAATCGCCATGTTGCAACTGCTGCCGAATCGGATTGACGAAGAAAGTCAGCTCGGATTTTTGGCAAAACATATTTCACCGGAAAACATTCAATTTTTCTACCAGATTGTCACCGTCGGGCGTAAGGAATTGGCTTTCGCGCCGAACCGTCGGGTCGGGGTGGAAATGACCTTATTGCGAGCGTTAGCTTTCCACCCAAAGTTTAGTCGGGCGGAGCCCGCAGAATATAGCGCCAATCTCGCCGTACAGCATTCCGCACAACTCCGCCCGGAAAAAGAAAGTGCGGGCAAAAAAACGGCCGATTTGGTGGAAATGCCCGTTTATAATCAACATTTGCGTGCTTCCGCCGTGCCTCAAAATGCAGCGGCAAATCCGCCTAAATCCGCTTCAAACGCATTAAACGCCTTGGCCCAAATCGATCGCTTGCGTGCCAGCGTACAGACGGCGGTATCCGCCGAAAAACAACGTCCGGAGCCGGTTCAGCCGACGATACAGGCGCGCGAATTGCCGGTGATATCTATGCCGCAGAAAGAACGCCCGCAAACGGATTTGATTGATCGACTGGCAAGTCTTGCCCAACAATCGCAAAATAACGGGAATGCCGTCGCCCCGAATCGCAAACCGGTTTCTGTGCCCGGTGCCGATAACGCGCCGAATGCGCCTGCCGCCGACAATGCGCAGGAATCGGAAAATGATGACAACAATGATGAAGCCAATCTTGCCGAAACCTATCAATGGGAATGGATAAATCCCGAAATGGCGGAGGCGGAAAACGTCATTCGTCCTTCCGAAATTAAGCAGGCGATTTTAAAAGAAAAAACGCCCGAATTAGTCGCAAAAGTGATTGCCTTGGCGGAAGAACGGGACGACTGGACAAAAGCGGTGGAACATTTGGGGCTGGATCATCTGAAACTGGTCAAACAAATTGCGTTGAATTCCGTGATTTTGGCTCAAAGTGAGACTGAAATTGTGCTGGGTTTGCGTTCCAATCAAAAACATCTTCAGCGGGAAAGCGCTATGGAAGCCTTACAAGCCGCGTTAAGCGCATATTACGGCAAAGATTTGCAGCTGAAAATTGAACTGAACGACGACGAACAACGCCTTACGCCATTGGATTTTCGCCGCCAGATTTATCACGAGCTCAGCGAACGGGCGCGTCAGGATTTGCAGTCGGATAAGAAGCTTAAACTGTTACAGCAGGCATTTGATGCTCATTTGGATTTGAATAGTATTCGTCCGGTGTGATAATGAATATAAAGTAAAAGTGCGGTAAAAATGTTTGATCTTCTACAGACGAATGGGCGGAGAAATATCTCGGTATTTTGCGCGAGAACAACCCATTACACACCGAAGCCCATTTGAAGCTTACTGAAATTTATTAATCTGCCCAAAATAAAACAGCCACACACCGATACCTTAGCGACCTTGCCGGGGCGCAAGCTCAAAGGCATGCGTTATGCGTTGGAAAATTTACCGCGTATTGCGGAGATTAAGCGACAGTTGGCAGATTGATAAGAAAACATAAAATAAATGCCTTTCACGATAATAAATCGCAAAGGCATCAAAAATCTATACGGCTTTTGGCCAGTTCTCGGGCTTTGTGTAACGGCTACATAAATATTGTGATTTTTGACCGCACTTTTTTATACTTTTCACTATACCTTTGCGGTTATTACGATTTCCACTTTCCAGCGCGGATCGGCAAGCCGGGCTTCGACAGTGGCCCGACAAGGCGCGTTATCGCGCGCGACCCACTCATCCCATGCCCGATTCATGGCATCATAATCCGCCATATCCGCTAAGAAAATCTGCGCCGTCAGAATATTGTCTTTATGAGTGCCGGCTTCCCGCAACAAATTATCAATGAGTTCTAACACTTCTTGAGTTTGTTCGTAGGCGGGCAGATTGACCGTTTTTTCCGGTACCTGGCCTGAAAGATAAACCGTTCCCCGATGAATTATCGCTTCGCAGTAGCGTTTGCTAAGATGTAATCGTTGAATACTCATAAGCTTCTCCTTGAAATAATAATGCTTTCGGATTATAGCAATTTAAGCTTTTTGCCGCTAAAATTCTTTTCATTTAGGAATAATTCTCAATAATGAAATTGCTTGTTTCAAATCAACACGGTGCGCTTGTTATGGCAATGTTGCCGTTTTTATACGGTATGTTGCAGGGGCGGCCTCATTGGACCCATCTGTTTTTATTGCTGGCGTGGACTGCTTTATATCTGTTCAGTTATCCTTTTTTGAATCTGTTCAAGCCGCAAATTAACGATAAACGGAAGTACGTACGTTGGGCCGGCATTTATGCCGCGGCAAGTGCGGTTTTTTGCCTGCCGGTTTTATGGCGGAACAGCTCGATGTTATGGTTTGGCGTCGCGATGTTGCCGCTAATGCTGATCGCCGTTTATTACACGAAAACAAAAAACGAACGCGCATTATTGAATGATTTCGCCGCCATTGCAATTTTTGCTTTAGCCGGCGTCGCCGCCTATTATTTCGGTACGAAACAACTGAATACCGAAGCCCTGCAAGTGGCGGTGTATCCCGCATTGTTTTTCGTTGGCGTCACTTTTTATGTGAAATCCATGCTGCGTGAGCGGAAAAATCCGTGGTATTTGCGCATTTCTATCGCTTTCCATCTTGCCTGCGTAGTCTTATTGGGCGTTTACCAATCCTGGCAGTTGTCGCTGACATTTGCTCCGGCGCTGATTCGGGCGGTTTGCTTGCCGCATAAAAAATTGAACGCCAAACAAGTCGGGTTGATCGAGTTCGCGGTTTCAGGTTTATTTTTAATCATGCTGCTGTGGGCGACGGGTAAATAAGAAAAGCATAACAGATAAAATAAGATAAGAAGTGTGTTACACACTTCCTATTTTCAATTTAAGAATTTCTTAAATTTTAATTCTGATAATATTTTTTCTTGTTCTATTTTAAATTTTTCTATTGACTTTCTTTTATCGATTTTTAATAACATTGGGATTTCAACTATTCCTATTGCAAATGTTATAAAAAGATTAGTTTTTATGTCATTGGGAGGTAAATATTTAATAATTACATATAATAAAAATAATACGTAAATTATAAAACCTATCCAGCTGAATATTTCAAAACTTTTAGCTGGAATGTTATCTTTATATTTCTTATCTAACCTCAGCTTGCCGCTCTTTTCATCTAGTATTAACGCTTTTCCTCTTTTTAATCTTAAAATATTAGACATTTCATATAAAGAAAGATTTGAATCTACTAAAATTTCAATCTCTTTAAAGTTATGATTTTTAAAGTATGATACTGTTTTACAAGCCATATCTTGAATAAAACAGGGAGATTTTTTAAGTTCAATTAAACCATCTCCACAAAATAAATTTTTAGCTTGATTGAAATTGGTAATATTTTGTTTTTGAGATGTCTCTTTTATAAATTTATATATCCCGGCTATAGAAGATATTACAAAAATAATTATTGGAATTGCCCACTGATTATCTTTGATGAAATATATTATATTCATAAAATCATTCCATAATATCAGGTTCGATAATTTCAATTTCCACTCCGCTGTGTAAACCGCGCGGCAGGCTGGAACCCCGACGTCCGCGTTCGGCGCGGAATTTTTGTAAATCCTCCGGCTTTAATGTAATTTTGCGTTTTCCGGAATGGAAGACCAAACTGGCGTTTTCGCTGATGAGTAATAAATTCACCACAAAATCCGACCGCACTTTGGCATCGGCGGCCGGAATACCGATGATTTTATTCCCTTTGCCTTTGGACAGCGTCGGTAAATCCCGTACCGGGAAAATCAACATTCTGCCCGCGCGGGTTAACGCCACTAAAAGTGCGGTCGAATTTTCGATGATTTTTGCCGGCAATACGTTGGCGTTTTCCGGCAGCGTCAATACCGCTTTACCGGCTTTGTTGCGGGCGATTAAATCTTCAAATTTGCAAATAAAACCGTAACCGGCGTCGGACGCCATCAGCAAATCCTGATTTTCGTTTTCAATCAGGACTTGTTTCATTGACGCGCCGGCAGGCAGATTCAATTTGCCGCTCAGCGGTTCGCCCTGCGAACGGGCGGACGGCAAACTGAGCGGATCCACGGCATAGCTGCGCCCCGTGCTGTCAATAAATACCGCCGGTTGATTGCTTTTACCGTAAGCGTGATCAAGATATTTATCGCCGGCTTTATAATTTAAGCCCTGAACGTCAATGTCATGCCCTTTGGCGCAACGTACCCAGCCCATTTCCGACAGAATCACCGTCACCGGTTCGGCCGGAATCATTTCTGTTTCGGAAATGGCCTTGGCTTCTTCGCGTTCCACCAGCGGAGAACGGCGAGGGCTGGCATAGGTTTTGGCATCCTGTTGAATTTCTTTTTTAATCAATGTGTTAAGTCGTCGTTCGGAAGCCAGGATTTGCTCCAAATGCTGACGTTCCTCTTCCAGCTGGTGTTTTTCCGCTTTTAATTCCGTTTCTTCCAATTTTGCCAAATGACGCAAACGCAGATTTAAAATCGCTTCCGCCTGTTCGTCGCTCAGATTGAAGCGCGCCATTAACACCGTTTTCGGTTCATCTTCATGACGAATAATATCGATGACTTCATCAATATTTAAAAAGGCAATTAACAAACCGTCCAGAATATGCAGGCGGGATAAGACTTTATCCAAACGGTGACGCAAGCGGCGGGTAACGGTAGCGCGGCGGAATTGCAGCCATTCCGTGAGAATTTGCAGCAGATTTTTTACCGCCGGCTTGTGATCCAATCCGATCATATTCATATTGACGCGGTAACTGCGTTCCAAATCCGTGGTGGCGAACAAATGCGTCATTAAGGTATTGACGTCCACACGGTTCGAACGGGGCACAATCACCAAACGCACCGGATTTTCCTGATCCGCTTCATCGCGCACGTCTTCCACCATCGGTAGTTTTTTTGCATTCATTTGATCGGCGATTTGCTGCTGAATTTTGCTTGGCGAAGACTGATGCGGCACGGCGGTAATCACGATTTCACCGTCTTCTTTTTTCCAGGTGGCGCGCATTTTAATGGAACCGCGACCTTGTTCGTACAGTTTCCGAATGTCGGCTTTCGGTGTGATGATTTCCGCTTCGGTAGGGAAATCCGGGCCTTGCACCACGCTAAGTAAATCGTCCAGCGTGGCGCGCGGATTATCCAATAACATCACGGCGGCATCGGCGATTTCATTGAGATTGTGCGGCGGAATATCCGTCGCCATCCCCACAGCGATTCCGGTGGTGCCGTTTAATAAAATATGCGGCAGACGAGCGGGCAAATATTGCGGTTCGGCAAGGGTGCCGTCAAAGTTCGGTTGATAATCCACCGTGCCTTGTCCCAGTTCGCCCAGTAAAATTTCTGAAATTTTCGACAACCGGGATTCGGTGTAACGCATGGCGGCGAAGGATTTCGGATCGTCCGGCGCCCCCCAGTTTCCCTGTCCGTCCACGAGCGGATAGCGATAGGAAAACGGTTGTGCCATTAGCACCATCGCTTCATAACAGGCGGAATCGCCGTGCGGGTGGAATTTACCCAACACATCCCCCACGGTACGCGCCGATTTTTTGTATTTCGCCGCGGCGTTTAAGCCCAATTCGGACATGGCATAAATAATCCGCCGTTGCACGGGCTTCAGTCCGTCGCCGATAAACGGCAGGGCGCGATCCATGATGACATACATGGAATAATTCAGATAGGCGCTTTCTGTGAAAGTGCGTAACGGCATTTGTTCAATGCCTTCGTAGTTGATGTTGTTGCTCATATTTTTATAAGGGGATGCTAACCCACCAATCTATTTTATTGTTTAAATCGAATGTCGCCGAAGGCGACTTACTTTTCTTCGCGTATTTGCAATTTTTTACGTTAAATCCAAAAGCCGAGCATCTCGGACGACGCCCCGCTTTGAAACGAACTTAATTACCGTTTCCCCCGAATAATTCGGGATGAGGGACGCAATGCCGGCGTCCGTTTGCACAAAGTGCGGTCAAAATTTTGTGAGTTTTTTTAGATTGAGGCTTTACCTGGTTAAGTTATTTCATATGAAAATTCACGTCCACGTCGGCCTCGGGATTTCGCTTATCGTAAACCTCATCTTTAATTTTGCCGCTGAAAATTTCCGGATTTTCCTTGCCTTCCACCATTAGCATGCCTTTTGCGCCTTTTTCCGTGCGGTTAATGCTGTGATCGAGGAAAGTGTATTGCCCCGGGACGTTAATTTGGAATTCAAGTATCGTGGCGCCGCCGGCGGGAATTAGCGTAGTTTGTACATGATGATTTTTTAAATCTCCGCCTTCCACATAAACCGTATCGAAGGTTTTGCCCATTAAATGAAACGAGGACACTTTATTCGGGCCGGCATTACCGACGAAGAAACGGATTTTCTCGCCGGTTTTGGCTTTCAGCGCGTTGTCGCCCGTCAGGGAATTGACATGCCCGTTAAACACGACGTAATCGGGCAGTTCGTAGCCGGCTTTTTCCATACTGGTGACTTGTAAACCTTTTTCACCGAAGACGCCGCGAGTATAGAATTCGTTTTGCACGATATAGAATTCTTTATCCGCCGGCGTCAGGCCCTCTTTCGGCTCCACCAACAATAAACCGAACATCCCTTTGCCGATATGGGTCGCCGGGCCGGGGAAGGCGCCGCAATGGTAAAGATATAAGCCCGGATTAAGCGCCTTAAACGCGAAGGTGGTGGTATGTCCCGGTTGTGTATTGCTGATGAGCGACGTGCCCTCCGGCGCCTCAGCCGCGTGGAAATCCAGGCTGTGCGCGAGTTTTGAATTCACCGGATTGGAAAGCCGCACTTCCACCGTGTCGCCTTCGCGCACGCGGATGAAAGGTGCGGGCGTTGCGCCGTTAAATGTCCAATATTTGAATTGCACGCCGTCCATAATTTCCATTATTTTTTCCAGCGCTTCCAATTTTACCACGACGCGGGCGGGCGTTTTGCGGGTAATGGGTTTCGGCACATCGGGCGCGAAAGTGAGTTCCGCTTCCTCTATCGGTAAACCGGCCGTGGTGGAATCGGCGGAAAGTGCGGTCGATTTTTCGATAGTTTTTTCCGTTTGATTGCCGGCCTGTGCAGAGGCGGAAACCGTGAAAAGGGAAGCGAGTAAAACGGTTAATAAGGTTTTTTTCATAAAAACTCCGTCATGGCATCAGGTGAATCGATGCCGGTTTAAACTTCTAAATCAGCCTGATCGCCTTTGGTTTGCAGCCAGTTTTTGCGGTCTTCCGCGCGTTTTTTGTTGAGCAGCATATCCATCAATTCAATGGTGTCATTTTGTTGTGAATTTTCGACCGCACTTTCCGTATTTTCATCGTAAGCGGCATAGGTCAACTGCACCAGGCGACGGGTGCTCGGCTCCATGGTGGTTTCCCGCAGCTGGCTCGGGTTCATTTCTCCCAGTCCTTTAAAGCGTTGCACATTCGGTTTGCCTTTTTTATTGCTCAAACGGTCAAGCACGGCGTCTTTTTCGTTTTCGTCTAATGCGTAATACACTTCTTTGCCTAAATCGATACGATAAAGCGGCGGCATTGCCACATAAACGTGGCCGTTTTCCACCAGTTTCGGAAAATGACGCAAAAATAACGCGCATAACAAAGTGGCGATATGCAAGCCGTCGCTGTCGGCATCCGCCAGAATACAGACTTTGCCGTAGCGTAACTGGCTGAGATCGTCGCTGTCTGGATCAATTCCCAACGCTACCGCGATATTGTGCACTTCTTCGGAACCTAAAACCTGTTCGGACGATACTTCCCAGGTGTTCAGAATTTTGCCGCGCAACGGCAAAATCGCCTGATATTCGCGGTCGCGCGCCTGTTTTGCCGAACCGCCGGCGGAATCGCCTTCCACTAAGAACAATTCGGTACGCTCCAAATCCTGCTGCGAACAGTCCGCCAGTTTGCCCGGCAACGCCGGACCGGAAGTCAGTTTTTTTCGTACCACTTTTTTAGCCGCACGCAAACGGCGTTGGGCGGAATTAATCGTCATTTCCGCCAGTAATTTTGCCGGTTCCATATTGTTGTTCAGCCACAAGCTGAAAGCGTCTTTCACCACGCCGCCGACAAATACGGCGCTTTCCCGTGAGGACAGCCGTTCTTTGGTTTGGCCGGCAAATTGGGCGTCGTGCATTTTGAGGGAAAGCACGTAGGCGCAGCGATCCCATAAATCGTCGGCGGTTAATTTCACGCCTTTCGGCAGCAAATTGTGATATTCGCAGAATTCGATCATGGCGTCGATTAAGCCTTTCCGCAAGCCGTTTACATGGGTTCCGCCCTGAATGGTGGGAATCAGGTTTACGTAACTTTCGGTGACCAGATCGCCGCCTTCGGGCAGCCAGAATAACGCCCATTCCACCGCTTCGCCGGAGCCTTTGAATTCGCCCACAAACGGCGTTTCCGGCACCGTGACGAATTCGCCTGAGGCTTCCGTCAGATAATCGGCCAGCCCGTCTTGGTAGCACCAGCTTTCTTCCGTATCGTTGACTTTATCGATAAATTTAATTTCCAACCCCGAACACAGCACCGCTTTGGCCCGTAACAAATGGCGTAAGCGGCTGACGGAAAATTTGTCGCTGTCGAAATATTTCGGGTTGGGTTTGAAATGCAAAGACGTTCCTGTGTTACGGCGTCCGCAGGTGCCGATCACTTCAAGTTCTTCCACTTTTTCACCGTTGGCAAACGCGATGTGATAGACCTGGCCGCCGCGACGTACGGTGACGTCCACCCGTTCGGAAAGGGCGTTCACCACGGAAACGCCGACGCCGTGCAAACCGCCGGCGAATTCATAATTGGCGTTGGAAAATTTACCGCCCGCGTGCAGTTTGGTCATAATGACTTCCACGCCGGACATTTTTTCCGTCGGATGCATATCTACCGGCATTCCGCGGCCGTTATCGGTGACTTCCAGAGATTGATCTTTATGCAGAATCACTTCGATTTTCGACGCAAATCCCGCCAAAGCTTCATCCACGCTGTTATCGATAACTTCCTGGCCCAAATGGTTCGGACGAGTCGTATCGGTGTACATGCCGGGGCGGATTTGCACGGGCTCCAGGCCTTTCAGTACCGTGATATTAATAGAATCGTATTCGTTTTGCGTCGCCATAATTTTTTGTCGGATATGAATTAGTGGAATGAAAAAATTGGAACGGATTTTAACAAAAAGTGCGGTGAAAATCGACCGCACTTTTTAGAAGTGCGGGCAAAATTCGTGCCGTTTTTTACAGGCATATTAATTTTTGTATAAACGAAAAGGCTGTCTTTCGTGAAAAAGACAGCCCGAATCGTTACATTATTTCGCAATGCGTTTATATTTCATGCGATGCGGTTGAATCGCCGCGTCGCCTAAGGTTTTCTTTTTCCACTCTTCGTAGTCGGAGAAGTTCCCTTCGTAGAAAGTCACTTTGCCTTCGTCGCCGTAGTCCAGAATGTGGGTGGCGATGCGGTCTAAGAACCAGCGGTCGTGGGAAATCACCATGGCGCAGCCCGGAAATTCTAAGATGGCATTTTCCAGGGCGCGTAAGGTTTCCACGTCTAAATCATTGGTCGGTTCGTCCAATAGCAACACGTTACCGCCGCGTTGCAGCAGTTTGGCCAAATGTAAACGCCCGCGTTCGCCGCCGGAGAGTTCGCCTACGCGTTTTTGTTGATCCACGCCTTTGAAATTAAAGCGTCCGACGTATGCGCGGCTTGGAATTTCGAAGTTGCCGACGGTTAAAATATCCTGGCCGCCGGAGACTTCTTCCCACACGGTTTTCTTATCGTCCATGGCGTCGCGGAACTGATCCACCGAAGCCAGCACCACGGTTTCGCCTAAGGTGACGGAACCGGAATCCGGTTGTTCTTTGCCGGAAAGCATACGGAAAAGCGTAGATTTACCGGCGCCATTGGCACCGATAATGCCTACGATCGCCCCTTTCGGAATGCTAAAGGACAAATCGTCGATTAACGTGC
The DNA here is from genome assembly GCA_963539805.1 of uncultured Actinobacillus sp. Taxonomy (GTDB): domain Bacteria; phylum Pseudomonadota; class Gammaproteobacteria; order Enterobacterales; family Pasteurellaceae; genus Exercitatus. Next base: position 90,931 of record CAUTMS010000004.1, read on the forward strand.
GGTCACCGTAAGATTTGGTCAGGTGTTCCACTTCAATCACTTTGTCGCCTAAACGCGGACCGGGCGGAATGAAGAGTTCGTTGGTTTCATTACGTTTTTGGTATTCGCCGCTGTTGAGTTCTTCAAAACGGGCCATACGCGCTTTGCTCTTCGCCTGACGGCCTTTCGGATTCTGACGCACCCATTCCAATTCTTTCTCGATCGATTTTTGGCGAGCCGATTCCGCCGCTTGTTCTTGGGCTAAGCGTTTCTCTTTTTGTTCCAGCCAGGAAGAATAATTGCCTTCCCAAGGAATGCCTTCGCCGCGGTCGAGCTCTAAGATCCAGCCGGCTACGTTGTCTAAGAAATAACGGTCGTGGGTAATGGCCACCACGGTGCCTTCGTAGTCGTGTAAGAATCGTTCTAACCAGGCCACAGATTCCGCATCCAAATGGTTGGTCGGTTCGTCCAGCAACAGCATGTCCGGTTTTTCCAGCAACAAACGGCAAAGCGCCACACGACGGCGTTCACCGCCGGATAAATGTTCGATTTTGGCGTCCCATTCCGGCAGACGAAGCGCATCGGCCGCGCGTTCCAGCTGGTTATCAAGATTGTGACCGTCGTGCGCCTGAATAATGGCTTCTAGCTGTGCTTGTTCCGCGGCCAGTTTATCGAAATCGGCGTTTTCATCGGCATAAGCCGCATAGACTTCATCTAACCGAGTCAGAGCGTTTTTCACCTCTGAAACCGCTTCTTCAACGGCCTCCCGCACGGTTTGTTGCGGTTCCAACTTCGGTTCCTGCGGCAGATAACCGATTTTAATTCCCGGCTGCGGGCGCGCTTCGCCTTCGAATTCTTTGTCCACGCCTGCCATAATGCGTAACAGAGTGGATTTACCCGCACCGTTTAAACCGAGCACGCCGATTTTGGCGCCGGGGAAAAAGCTTAAAGAAATATCTTTAAGAATATGACGCTTCGGCGGAACGATTTTTCCCACGCGATGCATGGTAAAAACAAATTGTGATGACATATTGGATTCCATCTTTATGATTTAAATTTAGCCGTGCATTCTACTGGAATTCGCCGGCATTTGTAAGTAATTTGTGGCCTAATCCGCGAAAAGTGCGGTCGGATTTTGTTAAGTTTTTTCGAGATCTTAACTAAAAAAGCAACGGCCACTAAAATAAATCTGAAAAAAATTAATCGTTATAAGTCGTTGAAAAATAAGCAAAAAAAACCGCCAAAACGGCGGTAGGAAAGTAGTTTAGCTATTTATTTATGATTATTTTATTTAGGAACTTTATGAATATCAAGCAATTACTTGATGGAGCGCATGGTAGCGGAAAAGTTTCAGCTTGAAAAGTCTGATCTGACGTTTACTTGATATATGTCAAAATTTTGTGATAAATAGATGAAAAAATGTATTTCATTGATGAAATGAAGAAATGAAAGCCCTTTCTCGTGAAAGGGCTTAAACGTACTATTTTTGATGGGGATTGCGAGTGTTGCCGCCGTTTAAATTGCGCATTAATAAGGCGTAATCCAGCTGAATGTCTTCCGGTACGTCTAAATAGACGAAATGTCCGTCGCCTAAGGCGGCGTCCGTCATTTCCCCTTTGCGGTTCAGCATTCTGTTGATTTTGAAGACAATATTGCCTTTCGGCGTCATCATTTCCACTTCATCTCCCAGCAGGAATTTGTTTTTTACCGCCACTTCCGCCATGCCTTGTGCGTTGCGTTTGCCGGTAAATTCGCCGACGAACTGCTGACGTTCGGAAATGGAGTAACCGTAATCATAATTTTGATATTCGTCGTGAGTGTGGCGACGCAGGAAACCTTCGGTATAACCGCGGTGGGCCAGGCTTTCCAGCGTGGTTAACAGACTTTCGTCAAAAGGTTTACCGGCGGCCGCATCATCAATGGCTTTGCGGTAAACCTGCGCGGTGCGGGCGCAATAATAGAAGGATTTTGTGCGTCCTTCAATTTTTAACGAATGCACGCCTAATTTAGTCAGGGTTTCCACATGTTGCACCGCACGCAAGTCCTTTGAATTCATGAAATAGGTGCCGTGTTCGTCTTCGAATGCCGTCATCGGTTCGTCCGGACGTTTCGGTTCGGTGTAAATGAACACTTTGTCCGTCGGCGCGCCTTCGCCTAAGGTCGGCGCCACGTTTTTCACATCAATTTCCGGTTCGAATTTCGGCACGATATTGCCTACATCGTCCGTTTTACCTTCCTGCAGTTTGTATTCCCAACGGCAGGCGTTAGTGCAAGTGCCTTGGTTCGGATCCCGTTTATTGATGTAACCGGATAACAGGCAACGCCCGGAATAGGCCATGCATAAAGCGCCATGCACGAAGATTTCCAGTTCGATATCCGGAACCTGGCGGCGGATTTCGGCGATTTCTTCAATGGAAAGTTCGCGAGAAAGAATCACGCGGGTTAGGCCCATTTGTTTCCAGAATTTCACCGTCGCCCAGTTTACCGCATTCGCTTGTACGGAAAGATGGATCGCCATTTCCGGGAAGTTTTCGCGCATCAGCATAATTAAGCCCGGATCGGACATAATTAAAGCGTCCGGTTTCATTTCGACGATTTTTTGTACGTCCTTTACGAAGGTTTTTAATTTTGAATTGTGCGGCGCGATGTTCACCACCACATAAAATTTCTTGCCTAAACCGTGGGCTTCGTCGATAGCCTGTTTTAGGGTTTCGTGGTTAAATTCGTTATTGCGCACGCGTAAACTGTAGCGCGGTTGTCCCGCATAAATGGCGTCGGCGCCGTAAGCAAAGGCGTAACGCATGTTTTTTAAAGTGCCCGCAGGAGAGAGCAGTTCGGGTTTGAATGTCATAGATTTTCCGTTTGTCTGAGTTCAAGTCAGTAGCCCGCCGGAAGGCAAGCCGTTAAAAAGGGCGGTATTCTATCACAAAGTGCGGTCAAAATTTTAACAGTTTTCTTTATTTATTCGTTTGAGTGTAATCGAACAGGTGTAACGTTCGGCCGGATGAAGCGAAATCGTCGTTTCCAGCACTTTGCCGAGACGGTCCATATATTGGCGTACAATTCTGAGGGCAGGACTGCCCGTCGGCGTATTCAGAATGTCGGCGGAATGGGCGTCTATCGCCACGGCGGTGATCGTTTGGCGCACTTCTACGCTGCGGCGTCCGTATTGCTGTTCGATAAGATCGCTGATTAAAGCGAAAGGATCCGCTTTGATGAGTTCGCCGATTTTGTGATAACTTGCCGTCACGTAACTTTGCGTAATGCAAATCGGTGCGTCGGGCTGTTCGTTGTTTTCGCGAATGCTTTCAATTTTTAGCCAATGAGAACCGAGCGAACAGCCGATAAGATCCGCTAACGCCTGATCCGCTACAATTTGCTGAATGTCTTTTACAACACGTATATGATGTCGGGCGAGTTCAACCAAATCTTCAAGCGAGGCAAGCGATTGCCCGCTGTTAATGGTGGTTTCGGCGGTGCTTTCGACACGCGTGCCGATACGTTTTTTACGTGAAACCAAGCCGATATCCGAAAGCTCTCTCAGCGCATCGCGAATCGTATGGCGGCTGGCTTGATAATGTTCGCAGAGCGCCATTTCGGTGGGAAGCAGTGAACCAACGGGAAACTCGCCCTGCGAAATGCGTTGCGCCAGTTCTTTGGCTATGGTGACGTAGCGTGATTCTTTTTCAATATATCCGTTCATAACAACATTTCCGTACAATTTTCCATATTCTAGCAGAAATTTGACCGCACTTTAGCGCCGGGTTGATGTTGTGCCGTAAAAATTCTTTATTGAATAAATTTTGATTTTAATCAAACAAAAATTAAAAAGGCATTGAATTCTTATTTGTTCGGACATTATTATATGTCCGAACAAATAAACACCAAAAGGGTAAGGAGAAAATTATGGCTTCAAACGTTTTAGATTCAGTGTTATTCCGGGATTCTTTCGGCACACTGGAAATGCGTGCAATTTTCGATGATAAAGAATTAATCCGGAAATATGTGGAAGTGGAAATCGCGCTTGCTCAAGCGCAAGCAGAATGCGGTGTGATTCCGCAGGAAGCGGCGGACGAAATTACGGCGAAATGCGATGCGGACAGTTTGGATTTCGATTTATTGCGTCATGAAACGGAAATTGTCGGTTATCCGATTTTGCCGTTGGTACATCAAATCTCAAAACAGGCGGGAAATTCGGGCGGTTATGTACACTGGGGAGCGACCACTCAAGATATTATGGATAGTGCCGTAGCGTTACAGATCCGTGACGGTTTTGACATTATTGAACGTGATATCAAAGCGTTACGCAAAATTTTAGCGGATTTATCAAAACGTTATCGTAACACGGCCATGGCGGGCCGCACTCACTTACAACAGGCGTTACCCGTTACGTTCGGTTATAAAACGGCAATTTGGCTGGATATGTTTGACCGTCATCAACAACGCTTGGAACAATTAAAACCGCGCGTGCTGGTGGGTGAATTCGCTGGTGCGGCGGGAACCCTGGCGTCATTAGGCGATAAAGGTTTGGCGGTGCAAAAAGCCATGATGAACATACTTGGCCTCGGCGTGCCGGTTTCTACCTGGCATGTGGCGCGCGACGGTTTTGCGGAAGCGGTTAATTTTCTGGCCTTGGTAACCGGATCGCTCGGGAAAATTGCGTATGACGTTATGCTGATGGCGTCAAACGAATTCGGTGAATTGTATGAACCGTTCGTCAAAGGTCGTGGCGCAAGCAGTACGATGCCGCAAAAACGTAATCCGATTTCAAGCGAATTAATGTTGGCCTGCGCGAAAGGCGTACGTCAACAGGCAGGTTTGATGTTAGACGCCATGATTCAGGATTTGGAACGGGCGACCGGTCCGTGGCACGCCGAATGGATATCGATTCCCGAAAGTTTTGTATTGACTGCGGGCGCGCTGAATCAGGCGAAATTCATGCTGGGCGGCTTAATTGTGGATGAAGAAGCCATGGGCCGTAATCTGGATATGACCAACGGTTTAATTGTGGCGGAAGCCGTGATGATGGGGCTGGCGCCGTATATCGGTCGGCAGGAGGCGCACGAAGTCGTATACGACGCATGTCGTATTGTGAACGAACAGGGCGGTCATTTGGCGGATGTCTTGAACGCCATGCCGGCGGTTTCAAGTCGTTTACAACCTGAAATCGTTAAACGTCTGACGGATCCGCGCAACTACCTTGGTATTGCGCCGGCGATGGTGGATCAAGTGCTCGAGAATTCGGCGAAATTAGGTTACTAATCGACAAAACGAACCGTCTACGTAAAGTGCGGTTCGTTTTTTCTTAGTTTTTTACATTGGAGAAGGATTATGTCTAATAAAATTCTCGCCGCACTGATTCCGATCATGCTCGCCGTGATTATTTGGTTTATTCCCGTTCCCGAAGGGCTGGCGCCGAAAGCTTGGCATATGTTTGCGATTTTTGCGGCAACTATTGTCGCCATTTTAACTCAGCCGCTGCCGTCCGGCGCCGTTATGCTGATTGCGTTGTGCGTATCAATTTTTACCGGTACGTTAACCGATAAACAAGCGTTATCGGGTTTTGCCAGCGGCACGGTATGGCTGATTTTCTACGCCTATATTCTATCGCTGGGGTTCGTTACATCCGGATTGGGCAAACGTATCGCTTATAAAATGCTGTCTTTGTTTGGCGGCAGCAGTCTCGGGATTGCTTATTCATTGGGCGTGTCCGATTTAATTATGGCGCCGGCGATGCCTTCGGTTACCGCCCGTTCGGGCGGGATTATTTTCCCTATCGCGAAATCCATTAACGATGTGCTGGGTTCATATCCCGGCGAATCGGGTAAAAAAATCGGCGATTTTCTCATTATGGCTTGTTATCAGTTCACGCCGATTACCGGCGCGATGTTCTTAACGGGAATGGCGGCTAATCCGTTGGTCGGCGATTTAGCGAAAAAAAATTTCGGACTTGACATCACATGGGCGGGCTGGTTTGTCGCTGCCGTCGTTCCCATGTTGATTTGTTTTGTCATCATGCCGTTGCTGGCATACAAAATTCTTAATCCGTCGTTAAAAAGAACGCCTGAAGCTAAAGTGATGGGGAAGCGGTCATATGCTGAATTAGGACCGATGACCGTCGCAGAGAAAAAAGTGTTTGACGGCTTTTTTCTTGCGCTTGCCGGTTGGGGAACCAGTTTGATTACCGGTTTTTCGGCTACGTCCGTTGGTTTGGCCTTAGCGGCTTATCTGTTCGCGACGAATGCCGTGAGCTGGAAAGATTTGCTTAAAGATCATGCCGCATGGGACACCGTGATTTGGTTTGGCGCTATCATTGCGTTAGCCGGCGGATTATCCGAGCTGGGATTTATCAAATGGATGACGGCTATTCTCGGCAATGCGATGCAAGGCGTGGGGGCGATTGAAATTTTTGTCGTATTGGGATTACTTTATATCTATTTGCACTATCTCTTTGCCACCGCTACGGGACATGTCGCCGCATTATACGCACCGTTTGTCGCCACGGCGATTGCTGTCGGCGCGCCGCCGATGATGGTCGCGATTTGTTTCGGTATTTTCAGTAATTTAATGTGGAGTACTACGGAATACGGCGGCGGCCCCGGTCCTATTTATTTTGCTCAGGGCTATTTTGATCGTCTGAGATTCTACAAAATCAATTTTGTATTGGTGTCGGTTAATGTGCTTATCGTATTCGCCATTGGTCTGGCGTGGTGGAAATTATTAGGGCTTTATTAAAATTATGTAAAAATCGACCGCACTTTTTTGAAAAAGTGCGGTCAAAATAACGAAAGTTTTTTGTTACGTTAGAAGAGGAATTCGTTATGTTAAAAAATATTGAAAAAGCGACGGTACTGAAACTGGCTGATCAAATCGCCTTTCATGAAGGGCAGGTGATCAGCAAAACCCTGGCGCAAAGTAAAGGTGTGGGGCTGACTTTATTCAGCATTCCGAAAGATGAAGAGATCAGCGCACATAAATCTCCGGGCGATGCTTTAGTCACCGTACTGGAAGGTAAAGCCCGTATTACCATTGATAAAACGGATTATGAAGTTTCTGCCGGAGAAAGTATAGTAATGCCTGCCAACGTTCCTCACGCTTTGTTTGGCGTGGAAAATTTTAAATTTCTGTTAACGGTTGTTTTTCCGAAAACGGAAGAAAAATAATAAAAAGGCAAATGGAGTTTGCCTTTTTATCCTGTTGCAGGTTATCAGTGTTCGCGGGTTTTGAAGAAAGTCACGTCGGGATAGCGTTCCTGTGACAGATTCAGGTTTACCATGGTCGGCGCAATGTAAGTAAGATTATCGCCGCCGTCGAGCGCCAGATTCTGTTCGTTTTTGCGTTTAAATTCTTCGAATTTTTTCGCGTCGCCGCATTCCACCCAGCGCGCGGTCGCCACGTTGACGTTTTCGTAAACGGCTTCTACGTTATATTCGGTTTTAAGCCGCGAAACCACCACGTCAAACTGCAATACGCCTACCGCGCCGACGATGAGATCGTTGTTCGTCAGCGGACGGAAAACCTGCACCGCGCCTTCTTCGGACAACTGTACCAAGCCTTTCAACAGTTGTTTTTGTTTGAGCGGATCTTTTAAACGGATGCGGCGGAACAGTTCCGGCGCAAAGTTCGGAATGCCGGTGAATTTCAGTTCTTCGCCTTGGGTAAAGGTATCGCCGATTTGAATGGTGCCGTGGTTGTGCAAACCGATAATATCGCCGGCATAGGCTTCTTCCGCGTGGGTACGATCGCCCGCCATGAAGGTGAGTGCGTCGGAAATCACCACGTCTTTGCCGATGCATACGTGTTTGAGCTTCATGCCTTTTTCGTATTTGCCGGAAACGACGCGCAAGAACGCCACCCGGTCGCGGTGTTTCGGATCCATATTCGCCTGAATTTTGAACACAAAACCGGTGAATTTTTCTTCCGCACTTTCGACGATGCGGGTATCCGCTTGACGCGCTTGCGGTTTCGGCGCCCATTGCGTTAGGCCGTCGAGGAAGTGATCGACGCCGAAATTCCCCAATGCCGTTCCGAAAAACACCGGTGTCAGCTCGCCGCGGATAAATAACGCCTGATTGAACTCGTTGGAGGCGCCTTGGACTAATTCCAGTTCTTCGCGCAGTTGTTGCGCCAAGTCGTCGCCCACGGCGACGTCCAGCTCCGGATTGTTCAAGCCTTTGATGATGCGCACTGCCTGAATGGTGTGTCCTTGACCGGTTTGATATAAGTAGGTTTCGTCCTTGTAAAGGTGGTACACGCCTTTAAATAATTTTCCGCAGCCGATAGGCCAGGTGATCGGCGCGCAATGGATTTTCAGCACGCTTTCCACTTCGTCCAATAATTCCATAGGATCGCGAATGTCGCGGTCGAGTTTGTTCATGAAGGTTAAAATCGGCGTATCGCGCAAACGGGTGACTTCCATCAATTTTATGGTGCGATCTTCCACCCCTTTCGCCGCGTCGATCACCATTAAACAGCTGTCCACGGCGGTTAATGTGCGGTAGGTATCTTCCGAAAAGTCCTCGTGTCCCGGCGTATCGAGCAGGTTCACCAGACAATCGTTATAAGGGAACTGCATGACGGACGTGGTAATGGAAATTCCGCGTTGTTTTTCCATTTCCATCCAGTCGGATTTGGCATGAGCCTGCGAGCCTTTGCCTTTTACCGAACCTGCGGTTTGAATGGCGTTTCCGTACAGCAATACTTTTTCCGTAATGGTGGTTTTACCCGCGTCGGGGTGGGAAATAATCGCAAAAGTGCGACGTTTATTGACTTCTTGTGGGTATGACATGATGGATTCTTGTTTAGTTAAAATTGGGGCGTATTTTCGGTTATTTCGGGCTTTTGTGCAAGATGTCAATAAAGGGAGAGAAGCTTTATATAGCGGCGGAAATCTATTTTCAGTATAATTTTTTCACAATTTATCACGCTAAATTTAGAATACGTATTTATGAAATACACCATTAATGAAATCGCCAAACTCTGCAATGTGGGGAAATCGACGGTTTCCCGCGTGCTGAATAAGGATCCTAAAGTGCGGTCGGAAACTCGAGAGAAAGTGCAACGGGTCATTGATCGGCTCGGTTTTCAGCCTAATCGTTCCGCACGTGCTATGCGAGCGGGGCGGGAACCGGTGGTCGGCGTGATTGTTTCAAAACTTGATTCGGGCAGCGAATCGCAAACTTTACGCGCAATTTTACAGGCGCTGCAAGTCGAACACATTACGCCGCTGATAGTCGAAAGCCGCTTTCAAGCCGAACAAGTGCGGCATCATTTTCAGCTTTTTCGTAAACGTCAGGTTAATGCCGTTATTCTTTTTGGTTTTTTTCCCTTACCTCTTGAAATCGTGCAGGAGTGGCAAGGCCCTTTGGTTGTGATTGCGCGCACTTATCCGAATATTAATTCTATTTATTATAATGATGAGCAGGCGATTACTTGCCTGATGTCGGAGCTTTACCGACAAGGGCACCGCCGGATCGCTTATTTGGGCATTGAGGACAGTGACGAAACCACGGGTAAGCTTCGCACGCAAAGTTATTTACAATTTTGCCGGTCTCATCAGATTCCCCCGAATTTGGCATTGACGGAGCTTAGTGCGGAAAGTGCATACCGTCATTGTGCGGAACTTTTCACTCAACCGGTAGATGCGCTGGTTTGCGCGACCGGTCGGCTTGCTTTAGCCGCGTTTAAATTTTCTCAACAATCCGGAAAGGTTTTCCAGATGGCATATGTAGGATATAACGAGCCACTGCAATATATGCTGCCAAACGCTTTATCTTTTGATTTCGGCTATTATCAAGCCGGACTGAAAGCAGTGGAGTTATTAATGCGGCAGTTGCGGGGAGAGTCTTTAACGGAACATCATCTGATTTCGGTTGAACAATCTTAAATTTTTGTGATCCTCATCACATTTCCGAATAAAAATGGGAACGTTCCCATTTACGCGGTATGTTCACGGGTTATAATTGAAAAAATTTTAACAGTTGGAGAAATATCCTATGGCGAAAATCAGTAAGGTGGATCCTAAAAATATTGACGAATTAATCGGTTATATCGGCGGTCGGGAAAATATTGTGACGGTAACGCACTGTATCACCCGCTTACGCTTCGTTTTAAACGATGAAAGCAAAGTTAACGCTAAAGCCATCGAAGAATTGCCGATGGTAAAAGCGAATTTTTCAACCGGCGGACAATATCAGGTGGTTATCGGTCAGGAAGTCGGCGATTATTACAAAATCCTGCTGGAAAAAACCGGTTTGGCCAGTGTGGACAAAGAGCAGGTAAAAGCCGCCGCCCGTCAAAATCAAAAATGGTATGAAAACCTGATTTCCCATATGGCGGATATCTTTATCCCGCTGTTACCGGCCTTGATCAGCGGAGGTTTGATTTTAGGTTTCCGTAACGTGATCGGCGATATTAAAATGTTTGACGACGGAACAAAGACCTTGGTCGATATCAGCACGTTCTGGGCGAGTATGCATAGCTTTTTATGGCTTATCGGCGAGGCGATCTTCTTCTTCCTGCCGGTGGGGATCTGCTGGTCCATCGCACGTAAAATGGGTACTTCGCCGATTCTTGGCATTACCCTTGGTATAACGTTGGTGTCTTCACAATTAATGAATTCCTATGCCTTGGGTTCACAAATTCCGGAAGTATGGGATTTCGGTCTGTTCTCTATTGAAAAAGTCGGTTATCAGGCGCAGGTTATTCCGGCCATTATGGCGGGCTTAACCCTTTCTTATATCGAACGTTTCTTAAATAAAATCGTGCCGGATTTCTTAAATCTGATCATTGTGCCTGTGACTTCGCTTATTTTAGCCGTATTTTTGGCACACAGTATCATCGGTCCTATCGGTCGTGAAATCGGTAACGGCGTCGCATTTGTGGTGAAAGCGGCGATGACCGGCGAATTCGCGCCTATCGGGGCGGCTTTATTCGGTTTCCTGTATGCGCCGCTTGTCGTGACCGGTGTACACCAAACTTCATTGGCCATTGATATGCAAATGATCCAAAGCATCGGCGGCACACCGGTATGGCCGTTAATCGCCTTATCAAATATCGCACAGGCTTCCGCCGTTGTTGCGGTACTGATTATGGCGAAGAAAGCCAGCGTACGCGAAATAGCGGTGCCTGCGGCGCTTTCCGCTTACCTTGGCGTAACCGAACCGGCCATGTACGGTATTAACTTAAAATACCGTTTCCCGATGTTATGCGCTATGACGGGATCGGCTTGCGCGGCGTTGATATGCGGTTTTGCCGGCGTGCTGGCCGGTAGTATCGGCGTCGGCGGATTGCCGGGCATCCTTTCCATTCAACATCAATACTGGGGCTTTTATGCGCTTGCCATGTTAGTTGCCATTGTGGTGCCGATTGTGTTGACCATGGCGGTTTATAAACGCAAAACGCTGAAAGGCGAAATCGAATAACCTTTCTCTTATTCTCTCAAAGTGCGGTGAAAAAACGTTGTAAAAAACGACCGCACTTTTACCTTTATTCTTGACTATTTTAAGGAATTCAACATGCAAACTGAGTGGTGGAAAAACGGCGTTATATATCAGATTTATCCGAAAAGTTTTCAGGACAGCACCGGCTCGGGCACGGGCGACATTCAGGGAATTATTCGTCGTTTGGATTATTTGCAAAAGCTTGGCGTTGACGGTATCTGGCTGACGCCGATGTATGTATCGCCGCAAATTGACAACGGTTACGATATCGCCGATTACCGCAATATCGATCCGATTTACGGCACGATGGACGATTTCGAGCAATTAGTCGCCGAAGCGCACAAACGGCGTATTCGTATCGTGATGGATATGGTGTTCAATCACAGTTCAACCTTTCACGACTGGTTCAAACAGGGCGAGGACCCGAACAGCGAATATCACGATTATTATATCTGGCGCGAGCAGCCCACCAACTGGCAGTCCAAATTCGGCGGCAGCGCGTGGAAATGGTCGGACAAAGCACAAAAATATTATCTGCATTTATTCGCGCCGGAGCAGGCGGATCTTAACTGGGAAAATCCTAAACTGCGTGCCGAACTTTATGATATTTGTCGCTTTTGGGCGGAAAAAGGGGTGGACGGTTTGCGGTTAGACGTTGTGAACCTGATTTCCAAACCGACGGTATTCGAAGACGATTTCGAAGGCGACGGCCGTCGTTTTTATACGGACGGACCGAAAATTCACCAATATTTGCAGGATTTGAATAAAAATGCGCTTAAACCTTTCAATTTAATGAGCGTCGGCGAAATGTCCTCCACTAAACTGGAGCATTGTCAGCAATATGCCAATTTGGCGGGTAACGAGCTATCCATGACCTTTAATTTCCATCATCTGAAAGTGGATTACCCGAACGGCGAAAAATGGACTTACGCCAAACCGGATTATGTTCAGCTGAAATCCATTTTCAACTATTGGCAGCAAGGTATGCATAATCGTGCGTGGAATGCACTGTTTTGGTGTAATCATGATCAGCCGCGTATCGTATCCCGTTTCGGCGATGAAGGCGAATTTCGCACCGCTTCCGCCAAAATGCTGGCGATGGTGCTGCACGGCATGCAAGGCACGCCTTATATTTATCAGGGCGAAGAAATCGGCATGATTAATCCGAATTTCTCTTCAATTGAACAGTATCGTGACGTGGAAAGCCTGAATGCGTATCAAATTCTGCATGATCAGGGAAAAAGTGCGGTCGAAATTTTACAAGTTTTAGCCCAGAAATCCCGTGATAATTCGCGCACGCCGATGCAATGGGACGCTTCCCCGAATGCCGGCTTTACCGGCGGTACGCCTTGGATTGAGGCGGCGAAAAGTTATGCGGAAATCAACGTTGAACAGGCGTTGGCGGATAAACATTCGGTGTTTTACGTTTATCAGCGTTTAATCCGGCTCCGCAAAGAGCTGACCGTGTTTACCGACGGCGATTATTGCGATTTGTTACCGAATCATGAATTCGTGTGGGCATATAGACGCAAAGCCGACGGACAGGCATTAACCGTAGTCGCGAACTTCAGTCATACGGCTCAAACGGTTTGTTTGCAACCGCACGGTGAAGTACTGATGAATAACTATGATGACGTTGAAAAATCGGATGATCTCTTGATTTTAAAACCTTACCAGGGAATTTATTGGTTGGCTTGAAAATGAAAGCGGCAAAACGGTGCGTTTGGAGTCTCGGATTCTATTTTTCGCAATCGTTTGCTTACCTTTTGAAAAAAATGCGGTATAATTTTGCCGAATTTTTCCCATAAAAGGCAACTATCATGGCAGAGTTAAGCTTAAAAAAAATTTATTCCGGTAAAGTGCGCGATCTTTACGAAATCGATGATAAACGCATGTTGATGGTGGCGTCGGATCGGTTGTCCGCCTTTGATGTGATTTTGGATGATCCGATTCCGCGTAAAGGTGAAATTCTGACGCAGATTTCCAATTTCTGGTTCAAAAAACTGGCGCACATTATGCCGAATCATTTCACCGGCGAAACGGTTTACGACGTTTTACCGAAAGCGGAAGCGGATTTGGTGAAAGACCGTGCGGTGGTGGTGAAACGCTTAAAACCGATTAAAATCGAATCCATCGTGCGCGGTTATTTAACCGGCTCGGGCTTAAAAGATTATCGCCAAACCGGCACTATTTGCGGTTTGCCGTTACCGAAAGGCCTGGTGGAAGCCAGCAAATTGCCGGAGCCGATTTTCACTCCGTCCAGCAAAGAAGAGGTGGGCGATCACGATATTAATATCAGTTATGCGGAATGCGAGCGCCAAATCGGCAAAGAATTGGCGGCGCAGGTGCGTGACGCCGCCATTGCCCTTTACAAAGAAGCGGCGGCGTACGCATTAAGCAAAGGCATTATTATTTGCGACACCAAATTTGAATTCGGTTTGGATGAAAACGGCACGTTAACCTTAATGGACGAAGTGCTGACGCCGGATTCCAGCCGTTTTTGGTCGGTGGAGACTTATAAAGAAGGCACCAATCCGCCGTCTTTCGACAAGCAATTTGTGCGCGATTGGTTGGAACAAATCGGCTGGAACAAACAACCGCCTGCGCCGAAAGTGCCGGCGGAAGTGATTGCAAAAACCGTGGCGAAATATCAGGAAGCCTTGGATTTATTAACGAAATAAGCATAAAGTGCGGTCAAAATTTTAAACGTTTTTTGATTCGCCCGCGAAGCTTCAGACTATACGCATCAGGACTGATTTCGAGAATCTATCGGAGTCAGTCTTTTTAATTTCGGTTGAATACGTTGACGGTTAGAGTATTCAAGGTACTGTTTGGCTGCAACGACGAGCTCTTCAGCCGTTTCAAACTGTCGAGGAAAAAAACATTACGTTTTCGATGGTCCGAAAAAGCGCTCTACTGACATGATTAGTATGTTGTATTAAATATTGATATGATCTAAACCAATAAATTTCGCTTTCGGGAAATATTGTTGCAAATGGTGTAATAAATATTCTTCCGTATTCCGGCTGATCAGTGAATCTTGATCAAGATAACGGTTGTAAACCAATGCTTCCAACGGAATCTGATATTGCCGGCACGCTATCAGACTGAGTAATGTGTGGTTAATGCTGCCTAATTTACCTGAGCTAACCAAAATTAACGGATACTGCTGTGTTTTCAAATAATCTAAGGTCGTTCTCGTTTCGGTATAAGGCACAGCCAGTCCGCCGGCGCCTTCTAACAGAACATAATCATATTTTTGTCTTAATTGATGAACCGCGCGGTTAATTTTATTTTCGTCAATTTCCGTATGCGCCAAACGAGCCGCTAAATGTGGCGAACAAGGATAAGGAAAAACATAAGGGCAAGTCAAACCTGCTTTATCTTCAGGCAATAAATCAATGCCTTGAATTTTGCGATGCACTAAAATATCGGCCGCAATCCCTTCACAGCCGGTTTGAATCATTTTTTGCGTAATCACGGAAAATCCCTGTTCCTGCAATGTCTTAGCATAAAAACCCGTTGCAATGGTTTTCCCTACATCGGTATCAATACCCGATACAAAAATCACTTTACCAAGCATGTTATTTCCTTTTTTTACGAGCCATTACATAAAGTGGCGTATAAGTTAATGTAACGCCTGAACCTTGCTGAAATTGCGTACGATAACGTTGTTCAAACCGAGTTAGACGTTTGTCCGACCATTTAGACGGATCAATAATACTTACCCCTGTTTTATTCAAATGAATCAATACTGACAATGCGGAATCAAAATAGAGTGGGATTTTGTCTGTTGTCAAAACAAGAACTTCAAATTCATCGGCTAATAATTTATACCATTCGTCTTCGGTGGGATAAGTTAATCCCGTTTTAAGCAAACACTTAATTTCATAAAGATTTTTAGGCGAAAATGTATTAAACAACAAAATTCCGTCATCATTCAGCATGTTGGCCGTCTTTTTCAGGAAGTTCGCTTCATTTTCAAACCATTGAACCGCAGAAGCGGAAATCACTAAATCATAGCCCAGGCCGAAATTTTCTCGCTCCGCGTCACCGAAGTGATAATGTACCGAAGGATAAGGTAATTTCTTGTGTAAAGCAGGCTCATAATCGCTACAGAGATCATTTAACACTAAACGTTCAAAAGAGCAGTGCGATACAAGTTGTTCACTTAACATACCTGTGCCGCAACCTATTTCAAGTATTTTGCCAAAAGCTTTGCCTTGGGTTGCGAGTAACGCCATCAGCTTTTTTACGATACATTGTTGAGCAATCGCATTATTATCATATTCCGATTTTGCTTGTGAAAATCGGATAGCGACTTGCTGTTTATCCACTAACTGCACGCCGTATCCTTAATCAGTTCTTGCCAACCGGAAAAGTGATTAAAAAGATAATGCTCTGCGTCCATTAGCTGAATTTTGGTTTGCGGTTGATTTTGCCAGTATTCAAGCTGATTTTGTGGCGGGATAATTTTATCTTTGTTGCCAATAATGGCTTTTTGCCACACTAACAACCCCGTTCGATTATCTTGTGTAATACAATCATTTAAATGGGCTAACTCTTGTTTTAGCTCCGTGAAATCCCGCCGTTCCGGCAATGAGCGGTAATTTCCCAGAGCTATTTTACCGCACATTCTGCGTTCAAATTTTGCAAGATTTTCTTCGCTTAAAGATGAAAGTGTACCGTCAAACACTGCCGTTGGGATACCAAATTGATCATGTTTAGGCGCCCCCGTCCCATTAATCGCCACAGCGTAAGTCAAAGGGATAGCATGTAAAACACGTTCAGCCACCCAAACGCCTAGAGACCAAGCCACCACATAAATTTCTTGATAGCCTGAAAAATCAAATTCAAGATTCAAATCCCGGTAATCGTAACAAATCAGTAAATCGAAATCGTTCGGTAACTGCAAAGTTTTCGCAATACTGATTGGTGTTCCCCAGCCGGAAAAATAGACAATTAATTTACGTTGTTGGCGTGCAATATGTTGATAGCGCACGTTATTCTCCTTTTATAAATATGCGATTAAGCCTTTTATTTCTTGCTCGGTTAAATCTGCGGTTAATGAAAAACGCAGACGAGCCGTGCCTTTGGGCACTGTTGGCGGACGAATAGGTAAACAATAATAGCCTTGTTTTTGCAAATAATCCGCTTTTTCCACCGCCTGCTGATTTTCTCCCAAGATATATGGCACGATGCAAGTTTCGCTTAACAGCGGAAATTCACTTCTTTTCGCCACTTCAGTACGCAGCATTCGGCTTAATTTCTCAAGATGATGACGCTTTTCAGAAAATTGCGGTAATTGTTCAAATAAAAAGTAAGTCCAGGCGACATTAATCGGTGGAAGTGCGGTGGAAAAAATTAAAGGACGCATCGTATTGATTAAATACTCTCTTATCTCGCCATCACAAACAAGATAAGCCCCCATCGATGCCAAGGCTTTACCAAAAGTCCCCACTAAAAAGTCAATCTCTTGAATACAGCCAAAGACTTCCGCTATTCCTAAACCTTGTTGCCCGTATACACCTATGGCGTGAGCTTCATCAACATACAGCAGCACATTGTTATAACGTTTTTTGAGTGCCGCTAACTGTCGAAGATCCGCAATATCGCCGTCCATACTGAAGACGCTTTCCGTGACAATAATCACTTGCCGGTAGCGTTCCGAATGTGTCTGCAATAGCTGCTCAAGATGCAGATAATCATTATGCTTATAGCGGAAAAAATCTGCCCCTGAAAGTCGAATGCCGTCAATCAAGCTGGCGTGTACTAATTTGTCCGCTAAAATTAATGTTTGTTTATCTACCACCGCAGGCAAAATGCCGATATTGGCGTGATAACCGCTATTAAATAATAGAGCGGATTCTCGCTGAAAGCGTTGTGCTAATAGCGTTTCAAAATCCTGATAAATCGGAAAATTGCCCGTTAATAAACGTGAAGAAGAGGAAGTCAGCGGTTGATTTTTGCCGATAGATTGCAAAAATCTTTCCATTAGTTGCGCATCATTTGCCAATCCTAAATAATCGTTAGACGATAAATTCAACATCGTCAGACCACGAGCAACAACAAATTTTCCCTGATGTTCAATATCAGGAAATTGACGTTTCTGCCCAATTTGAGCTAATTGTTGAAGGTGTTGAGTAAATTTATTCATCATATTCCTCTTTGACCACGGCTAATAATTGCTCGGTTAAAAAGCTTAATTGTTTAGGTTCGATAATAAAAGGCGGCATAATATAAATAAGTTTACCAAAAGGACGAACCCAAATTCCCTTTTCTACAAAGCGTTTTTGCAAAGAAACCATATTCACCGTTTCACGCATTTCTAACACCCCAATTGCTCCTAGAACACGGACTTCAGCAACGGATTTAAACGCTTTAGCGGGGGCAAGCTCAGTCTTCAGCTGTGCTTCAATTTGATGGACTTTATGTCGCCAATCGCTTTCCAGTAAAAGCGACAGAGATTCATAGGCTACGGCACAAGCCAAAGGATTCCCCATAAAAGTTGGACCGTGCATAAAACATTTTGCATCGCCTTCACTAATGGTATGAGCAATATGTTCGGTGGTAATGGTGGCCGCTAATGTCAGGTAACCGCCGGTTAATGCTTTGCCGATACAAAGAATATCCGGCACAACATCGGCATATTCTAAAGCAAATAGTTTACCTGTCCGCCCAAAACCTGTGGCAATTTCATCAAAAATCAGCAATACACCATATTGATCGCAAAGTTCTCTCGCTCGTTTTAAATACATCGGCGAATAGAAATACATTCCGCCGGCCCCTTGCACAATGGGTTCTAAAATTAATGCGGCAATGTGGCGACCTTCTTTAGCAAGCAATTCTTTCAATGGTTCAATAGCACTTTCTTGCCATTCTTCATTAAATTTAATTGAAGGTTGGGGTAAAAAATGTTGAATCGGTAAACGATGACGAAACAAGCCGTGCATACCTGTAACAGGATCGCAAACAGACATAGCGTGCCAGGTATCGCCGTAATAACCCGAACGTACGGTGACAAATTGATTTCGCTCTTCTCCTTTTGCTTGCCAATACTGCAATACCATTTTTAATGCCACTTCCACCGCCACAGAACCGCTATCGGCAAAAAACACTTTGTTTAATGATGGGGGTAAAATGGTCAGTAATTTCTCGGTTAATTTTACCGCTGGTTCGTGCGTTATACTGCCGAACATAATATGGCTCATTTTAGCCAATTGCGCGGTGATTGCTTTGTTTAAGCGGGGATGGTTATAGCCGTGCAATGCCGCCCACCACGACGACATACCGTCAATCAGCACACGACCGTCTTTAAGATAAATTTCAACACCTTTTGCACTTTCCACCGCATAAACGGGTATAGGTTGAGTCATTGATGAATAAGGATGCCAAATATGCGCTCGGTCGATATCAATTAATTTGTCTAAATCCATTTTACCACCATAAAAAAGCCCTATTTCATGAATAGAGGGCCATTATTTTATCATTATTGCAACAATGAAATGAGAAAATACACGATTTCCACGGCCTTTTCCAATATAAAAAATGTCATTATTTTTAAACTAAGCAATAAAAATGGTCCTCAGGCATTTTGAGTGAACCGAGGTAAAGTATATTATCCGGAAAGGGGGGCGACGGCTATTTGAAATGGGTAATAATGCTACGGGCGGTTTGGGTTTTCGCCGTGGCGATCGTCCGCCGGGAAGGCTGAATATAG
The DNA here is from genome assembly GCA_963539805.1 of uncultured Actinobacillus sp. GTDB lineage: Bacteria > Pseudomonadota > Gammaproteobacteria > Enterobacterales > Pasteurellaceae > Exercitatus. The sequence continues at coordinate 110,071 of CAUTMS010000004.1, forward strand.
GCGAATGCTATCGGTTCCGGGTCTGAAGCACACCGTGCGGAATTCATTTAAAAATGTGGATCACCATAGCGTGTAAGCGGTCAGATTTTGGGCGAAATCTCATAAATTCCCCCTAAAATCCGTGAATTATTTTGATTTGCTCGGTAGAATAGTTGCTCAACACGCAAATCTAGGCGTGATTTATGAATACTCCGTTTTGCTTACTGGAAAACATTACCCTGAAAATTTTTTCAGAAATTTTGACCGCACTTTTTATATGAGAGGAAAATATGCGATCGGTGGCGATTGTCGGGTTGGGCTGGTTTGGCCTATCGTTAGCGCGGGATTTGCGCAATCTCGGCTGGGAAGTGAAGGGCAGTAAACGCACCCATGAAGGTGTGGAAGAAATGCGTTTATGGCGACTGGAAACTTATCGGCTTGAATTGACACCGGAAATTAATGCGGATCCCGATGATTTAACCGCATTGCTTTCCGTGAACAGTTTGGTGATTAATATTCCGCCGAGCGATTATTTTTTTGAGCCGGAAAGCTACGAAAAAGGCATCGAAAATTTAGTGCAGGAAGCCTTATTGTGCGGAGTAAGTCATTTCATTTTTATCAGCTCCACATCGGTTTTCGCTGATGAAACCGGCGAGTTTAACGAAAGTTGCGAACCGCATCCGAAAACACCGGCGGCAAAAGCTTTGTTCCGGGTGGAACAAATGTTGCGGCATTTGTCACAAATTGATGTGGATATTTTGCGTTTCGGCGGGTTAATCGGTGCGGATCGTCATCCCGTCCGTTCCATGAGCGGCTTACATTTTAACCGGAGCAATACGCCGGTGAATCTGGTGCATTCGGAAGACTGTTCGCGTGCAGTGCAATTATTGCTGGAAACGCCGGGCGGCTGTCGTTTATATCATTTGGTGGCGCCGTATCATCCGTCGCGGGTGCAGTATTATTGTGCCGCGGCCGAACAATTTCAGATAGAGCCGCCGCACTTTACCTGTTCCGAACAAGATCCGAATCGAGTGATTTGCGGAGATAAAATTTGCACGGATTTAGATTTCGTTTATCAGTATCCGAATTTATAAAGTGCGGTTGAAAATTTCACGGTTTTCACGCATAATAAGCCGATTTTCGCAAACGATTACTTCAACCAATACAGGACCCGATATGTCAAACACAATCTTACAACATCTTCCTAAAGGTCAAAAAGTCGGTATCGCCTTTTCCGGCGGTTTGGATACCAGTGCCGCATTATTGTGGATGCGTCAGAAAGGGGCGGTGCCTTATGCCTATACGGCGAATTTAGGTCAGCCGGACGAAGAGGATTACAATGCCATTCCGAAAAAAGCGATGGAATACGGTGCGGAAAATGCGCGTTTAATCGACTGTCGTTCACAATTGGCTCACGAAGGTATCGCCGCCATTCAAGCGGGCGCATTTCATGTGTCAACGGGCGGTATCACGTATTTCAATACCACGCCTTTAGGTCGCGCCGTTACCGGCACTATGCTGGTTGCGGCAATGAAAGAAGACGACGTTAATATTTGGGGCGACGGTTCTACGTTCAAAGGCAACGATATTGAACGTTTCTACCGTTACGGCCTGTTAACCAATCCGAACTTAAAAATCTACAAACCTTGGTTAGACGATCAATTTATCGAAGAATTGGGCGGACGTCATGAAATGTCCGAATTTTTGATCGCTAACGGGTTCAACTACAAAATGTCCGTAGAAAAAGCCTATTCGACGGATTCCAACATGCTGGGCGCCACCCATGAAGCGAAAGACCTGGAATTATTAAGTACCGGCATTAAAATCGTGAAACCGATTATGGGCGTGGCGTTCTGGGACGAAAGTGTAGAAGTGAAAGCGGAAACCGTCACCGTTCGTTTTGAAGAAGGCGTGCCGGTTGCATTAAATGGCAAAACCTTTGACGATGCGGTGGAATTGTTCTTAGAAGCCAACCGCATCGGCGGACGCCACGGTTTGGGTATGTCCGACCAAATCGAAAATCGTATCATCGAAGCGAAATCACGCGGTATTTATGAAGCGCCGGGGATGGCGTTATTGCATATTGCTTACGAACGTTTGGTGACCGGTATTCACAATGAAGACACCATCGAACAATACCGTATCAACGGTTTACGTTTAGGCCGCTTATTATATCAAGGCCGCTGGTTCGACCCGCAAGCGTTAATGTTGCGTGAAACGGCGCAACGTTGGGTGGCGCGCGCGATTACCGGCGAGGTGACGCTTGAATTGCGTCGCGGCAACGATTATTCGATTTTAGATACCGTATCGCCGAACTTGACTTATGTACCTGAGCGTTTGAGTATGGAAAAAATTGAAGACGCGCCGTTTGATCCAATCGATCGTATCGGTCAGTTAACCATGCGTAATCTGGATATTGTGGATACCCGCGCGAAATTGGGCGTGTATTCTAAAACCGGTTTATTGGTTGCCGGAAAAGACTCCGTGTTACCGCAATTAGGTAAAAAATAATCCGAAAAAACGTTGAAAAATCTGACCGCACTTTTGGATTAAACTGAAAGTGCGGTTAATTTTTAGCCTATATTATGACGAATAAAGCATTGACGGAAATGTCGCTGGAAGAATTATGGCGGCTTTTTCCGATTCGTTTGGAAGCACCTGACCCCGACTGGCGGCGTTGGTATGAAGATGAACGCCGGCATTTGCTTGAAATTATCTGCGAACCTTGCAAAATTAGCCATATTGGCAGCACGGCCGTGCAGACTATTTGGGCGAAGCCGACGGTGGATATTTTGATCGAACTGGCGAATCGAACGGTGTTGCAACATGTTTCCGAATGTTTAGCCCGGAATGGCTATTTGTGCATGTCGGCAACGGATACGCGTATTGTCTATAATAAAGGTTATACGCCGACGGGTTTTGCCGAACGGGTTTTTCATCTGCATTTGCGTTTGCTTGGGGATAACGATGAACTGTATTTTCGCGATTATTTGCTTACACATCCCGATATTGCTCAAGCCTATGAACGCTTAAAATTATCCTTATGGAAGCAGTACGAATATGACCGGGATTCCTATACGGAAGCCAAAACCGATTTTATCCGCCGATATACCGAACTGGCAAAAAAGGAATTTAAGGATAAATATCAAAGAGTTAAGTCATAATTGAAATACTGTGTGACTGGTTCGGAAAAAACTATTCAAAATCTGACCGCACTTTTGGGATTTGCGAAAAGTGCGGTCTTTTTATTCCTGATTTTTGACGGGATTAAAGAGTTCCAGTTCGGGAAAGCGCTTGAGCAGTTTCAGCCATTCGATTTTGTCAATTTCAACGTCTATCAAATATTCGCCTTGCTCACCGATGGTTTCGTGACGAATGCAATTGAGCCGATAAAACGCGTGGCGAATTTTTCCCTGAGCGGGCTTCAAGGAAACGGATAGAGATAAAATTTCATTGCGCAACCGTTGACGAATGGCGTCGAATAATAAATCAATTCCTGAATTCGCTTGGGCGGAGATGTAAACGGCTATCGGTTGTTGTTCGTCATTAAATTCAATATGCGGACGGATATTATCAAGTCGATCGATTTTGTTGTAAACCGACAACGTCGGCACATTATCCGCCCGGATTTCTTCCAGCACGGCATTAACCGCTTCAATATTTTCCTGTTTGCGCGTATCGGAGGCGTCAATTACGTGTAACAGCAGGCTGGCTTCCGTGGTTTCCTGTAAAGTGGATTTAAAGGCGGAAACCAAATCATGCGGCAGATCGCGGATGAATCCCACCGTGTCGGCCAGAATGGTGGTGCCCACATCCTGAACGGATAAACGGCGCAACGTCGGATCCAGCGTGGCGAAAAGCTGATCGGCGGCATAAACCTCTGATTGCGTCAAACGATTGAATAGCGTGGATTTTCCCGCGTTGGTGTAGCCCACTAACGAAATGGTCGGAATATCCGCCTTTTGGCGAGTTTGCCGATTCTGATTACGCTGCTTAGAGACTTTTTCCAAGCGGTTTTGTAGCTGGGCGATACGCACTCTGATTAAACGGCGATCGGTTTCCAGTTGCGTTTCGCCGGGACCGCGTAAACCAACGGCGCCTTTTTGCTGATCTAAACCCGTTTTACGTCGTACCAGGCGGGTGGATAAGTGTTTAAGCTGAGCCAGTTCCACCTGCAATTTGCCTTCGTGGCTGCGCGCCCGTTGGGCGAAAATATCTAAAATTAATCCGGTGCGATCGACCACCCGACATGCGCATAAGCTTTCTAAATTTCGGGTTTGCGCGGGCGTTAACTGATGATTGACCAGAATGACATCGGCATCCGACTGTTTCGCAAGCTCGGCGATTTCTTCCGCTTTGCCTTGCCCGACAAAATATTTGGCTTGCGGCGTAGAGCGGCTGGTAGTGACGGTTTGCAAAATGTCGACTTGAGCGGATTGGGCTAAAAGCTGAAATTCCGCCAGATCTTCGAGATTTTTATCCTGCGAGAAAAAAACGTGAACGATAATCGCCTTGTCACGTCCGTTTTCAGATGGAGAAAGTGCGGTGAAAATTGGCGTATTTTCCACCGCACTTTGAACGGATATTTCGTTATTCAAGATTATTCCGTTTGAGAGGACGATTCATCCGATTGTACCGCGGCGGCTTGAGCGGCTTGTTGCTGATATTGTTGCTGCGCATTATTGTTATGATGTGATACGCTGCGAGCCGGTACAACCGTAGAAATGGCGTGTTTATAAACCATTTGGTTGACGGTGTTTTTCAATAAAATCACAAATTGATCGAACGATTCAATCTGTCCTTGCAATTTAATGCCGTTGACAAGGTAAATAGAAACGGGGATACGTTCGCGACGAAGCGCATTTAAATAAGGATCTTGTAATGATTGCCCTTTTGCCATCTTGTTTTCCTTCTTATTATTTATTGTAGTTAGAATAATGAACGACTATGTCTCATAGCCGACGGTCAATATACCAAGTTTTAACGGTTTTGCATAGCCAAATAAAAAGCTTGTTGAACCTTTTTCTGATTTTTTTCATTTTGCAGGCTGTCCAGCCATTGAATCGGCGTCTTCCAGCCGCGTAGCCAGGTGATTTGCCGTTTAGCTAACTGACGGGTGGCGCAAATGCCGCGATAAATGGCTTCGTCAAAACCGTAATCGCCTCGTAAATGTTCCCACATTTGACGATATCCCACACAGCGAATAGACGGTAAATCCGGGCTTAAATCGGGACGGGCGTAGAGTTTTTCCACTTCCGCTTTAAAGCCGAGTTCCACCATTTTCTGAAATCGCCATTCAATGCGCTGATGTAATATGCTGCGATCTTCCGGCGCAATAGCAAATTGCAAAACGTTGTAAGGCAATGCATCGCCTTTTTGCGCCGTGAGTTCGGTCAAGGATTTGCCGGTGAGATAAAACACTTCCAACGCACGGTTAATGCGCTGACTGTCATTGGGATTAATCCGCGCGGCGGAAGTCGGATCACATTTCGCTAATTCCCGATGTAACGCCGGCCAGCCCGTTTGCCGCGATTTCGCTTCAATTTCCGCCCGCACTTTTTCATCGGCATTAGGCAGCGGTGACAAGCCTTCCGTCAAAGCTTTGTAATACAGCATAGTGCCGCCGACCAATAAAGGCACTTTCCCTTGCGCCGTAATATCCGCCATTTCCCGCAGTGCATCGGCGCGGAAATTCATGGCGGAATAACTTTCGGCGGGATCCAAAATGTCAATCAGTCGATGAGGAGCCAGCGCCAACTCGCTTTTGCTCGGTTTCGCCGTGCCGATGTCCATGCCTTTATAAATTAATGCGCTGTCGACGCTGATAATTTCTACCGGCAGCGTTTGGTGCAATTTGATGGCCAAGTCCGTTTTTCCCGAGGCGGTGGGGCCCATCAAAAAAATCGCAGTGGGCAAAGCGGTCGAATGATGTTGCATAATTATGATAAATAAGATGAAAAATCAACGGGAATCAGCAAATCGCTAAGTTTTATCGCCGTCTGCCGGTTTAATAGCTGCTCGGTTTCCTGTAAAAGATTGACGGCGTTTGCTAAAACCTGACAATCGGACGGCTCGACTAAATCTAAAAGTGCGGTCAAAAAATCCGATGTTTTTTGCACGGATTGATTGAGTAACGTCACGATCATTTTCTGTAAATTCTGATGACGCAGGCATTGCGGCACCGCGTTTAATGTAATGCGGCGCTGAGCGGGATTTTCGGTGAATTCGAATCCGCTTTGTTCAAACCAGTGTTTTTGTCGTCGCCATTGCGCCAGTTGTTCGTCCGATAAACGGAAGACCACGGGAATCAGCAACATTTGTTTGGACGGATTCGGTGCGGTCAACATCAGTTCAAACCTTGTTCTTTGCAACTTATTAAGCGGCAGTAAATAAAAGGCCGAATCCTGTTGCAGCAATAATGCGCGATTATCCACCAAAGCGAGAGCCCGCAGCAATGAGCCCGTTGAGGTGCATATCGGCTGAGTCGACGTTGTTGTCGAGGTTTGGTTTGTCGGCGTTTTGAGCAATTCGGCATAAAGCCGTTGTTCCGTTTTGGTGACTTTTCCGGGACCGAATGATGAAACCGAACGCGCGGATTTCGGCATAAAGTGCGGGAGAAAATTCGACGATTTTTCCGAATGTGTCGGCGCCGAAGACGATTTTGTCACCGCCGGAGTATGGGGCTCTTTTTCCGTCACCGACGGATTAAACCCGAACAGATTCTGTCCGGCGGCCGCGCGGTTAGGGCGGACGGTCGCTGCCATATTTTGATAACCCGCCTGCGATTCCCGAATTTCGTTTGTTTTTCCCGCATCCGCCGGTGGCGCGGAAAAATCCAATTGTTCGGCGGAAAGCAAGGCATGGGTGACGCCCTGAAAGATGAAATCGTGAATCAGACGGCTTTGCTGAAAGCGCACTTCGTGTTTGGTCGGATGCACGTTCACATCCACATCGTTCGGATCCAAATCCAAAAACAGCACAAACGCCGGATATTGCTCGCTACCCGAATATTCCGCATAAGCCTGACGGATGGCGTGATTAATCACTTTATCTTTCACCATGCGCCCGTTTACGTAGCAATAATTCAAATCGTTCTGCGAACGGGTGAAAGCGGGCATCGCCACCCAACCGGATAAATGCAGATCGTCGTGTTTCCAGTCAATATGCAATGCCTGACGGACAAAATCATCGCCGCAGATGGCGGCAAGGCGTTTTAGTTTCTGGGCATTTTCCTGCGCACTTTTATACTGGCGAATGATTTTTCCGTTATGCGTCAGAGTAAAGCCGATGTGCGATTTCGCTAACGCAATGCGGCGGATAACTTCATCAATATGACCGAATTCCGTTTTGTCCGTGCGTAAAAATTTGCGACGGGCCGGCGTATTGTAGAACAAATTTGCCACTTCCACCGTGGTGCCGACAGGGTGAGAAGCCGGTTTGATCACGCTTTCCTGCTCGCGTCCCTGCACAAAGACTTGCCAGGCTTCCTGTTGTTCGGCGGGGCGGGAGGTGAGAGTCAAACGGGAAACCGAGCTGATACTGGCTAAGGCTTCGCCGCGAAAACCAAAGCTGAGAATCGCTACCAAATCATCAATAGTGGCGATTTTGCTGGTGGCATGGCGGGCAAGCGCCAATGCCAGTTCTTGTTTCGGAATGCCGATACCGTTATCGCGGATGCGGATCAGCGTTGCGCCGCCGTTTTCAATATCAATTTGAATTTGGGTTGCGCCGGCGTCCAGACTGTTTTCCACCAATTCTTTCACCACCGACGCCGGACGTTCGACAACTTCACCCGCTGCGATTTGGTTAGCCAGTTGTGGCGGTAAAATTTGAATCGGCATAATTATTCCTTAATTTGAATTTTTTGACCTACGCGGACTTTTCCGTCTTTTAAATTCGGGTTCAGTTTCAAAATTTGACTTGCCGGAATGCCGTATAAACGACTGACGGCATAAATCGTCTGGTCTTTTTCAATTACGTGATATTTCGGTGTTTCTTTCGATTTATCCTGATTTTTTCCCTTTTCCATCACTTTCACATTGGTTTTAACGGTTTGCTTTTCAGCCGGCTTCTTGTTTTTTGCCGGAATTTTTAAGGTTTGACCGATCAACAGGGTTTTCCGTTTCAGCTGATTTAAGGCGACGATGTCGTCTTCTTTCACGTCGTATTTTTTAGCGATTTTATCTAATCGATCGCCGGCTTTAACGGTGTGAATCACGCCGCTGTCTTTCGGGGCGGAAACGGTTTCCGGCGCGGATTTGTCGGTATTTTTGACCGCACTTTTACGGTTATCCGGAATGCGGAGTTTCTGCCCGATCAGCAGGGTTTTCCGTTTCAGGTTATTTAAGGTGACGATGTCGTCTTCTTTCACGTCGTATTTTTTGGCGATTTTATCCAACCGATCGCCGGCTTTAACGGTGTGAATCACGCCGCTGTCTTTCGGGGCGGAAACGGTTTCCGGCGCGGATTTGTCGGTATTTTTGACCGCACTTTTACGGTTATCCGGAATGCGGAGTTTCTGCCCGATCAGCAGGGTTTTCCGTTTCAGGTTATTTAAGGTGACGATGTCGTCTTCTTTCACGTCGTATTTTTTGGCGATTTTATCCAACCGATCGCCGGCTTTAACGGTGTGAATCACGCCGCTGTCTTTCGGGGCGGAAACGGTTTCCGGCGCGGATTTGTCGGTATTTTTGACCGCACTTTTACGGTTATCCGGAATGCGGAGTTTCTGCCCGATCAGCAGGGTTTTCCGTTTCAGGTTATTTAAGGTGACGATGTCGTCTTCTTTCACGTCGTATTTTTTGGCGATTTTATCCAACCGATCGCCGGCTTTAACGGTGTGAATCACGCCGCTGTCTTTCGGGGCGGAAACGGTTTCCGGCGCGGATTTGTCGGTATTTTTGACCGCACTTTTACGGTTATCCGGAATGCGGAGTTTCTGCCCGATCAGCAGGGTTTTCCGTTTCAGGTTATTTAAGGTGACGATGTCGTCTTCTTTCACGTCGTATTTCTTGGCGATTTTATCCAACCGCTCACCGGCTTTAACGGTGTGAATTACGCCACTGTCTTTAACGGTATCGTTTTCTTTTTTGTCGTCGGTTTCGCTTTTTTCGTCCTTGGATTGAGCGGTTTTCTGACTGTCCGCCGGGGCGCGTACCACGGTATTGACTTCTAAACCGCCGTGGCGTTTCCGGTAATCCACAATCCCCTGATAAATAATGTAAGCAATACGACGGCGATAGGACGGCGAGCTCAGTTTTGCCTCTTCTTCCGGATTGGATAAGAAGCCCGTTTCCACCAAGACGGACGGAATATCCGGCGAACGCAGCACGCCAAGGCTGGCATGTTGCGGACGGCTGCGGCTTAGCGTCGTAATTTTGGCGAAATTGCGCAAAATGGCGTCACCAAGTTCGTATCCGACCCGCTGACTGTGCCCGAATTGCAAGTCCAATACGGTTTGATTCAGGTATTTCTCGTTGTTGTGGGTGGCAAGTACGTTGCCTGCGCCGCCGAGTAATTCCGATTGTTTTTCGTGATCTTCCAGCCATTGTCCCATTTCATCGTTGGCGCGACGATTTGATAACACCCAGACGGAAGCGCCGCGCAAGGTCGAGCCTTCGGAGGAATCCGCATGAATGGAAATTAAGTAGTTCGCTTTTTGGCGACGGGCGATTTCCGAGCGGGCGGGCACCGAAATGTAGTAATCGCCGTTGCGGGTTAACACGGCGCGAAAATTCGGATCTTTATCCAAAAACGACTTTAATTCCCGGGCGATGGACATGGTGACGTTTTTTTCGTAAATACGCAGGTTGCGGCTGATAGCGCCCGGATCTTTCCCGCCGTGGCCGGGATCGATGGCGATAGTCCATTTTTCCGCCAATGCCGATTGGGAATAGGCGGTCAGGCAGCAAAGTGCGGTCAAAATAAGCCCTATTTTTTGTCCGTATTTTTTACTTGCGTCAATGCGGCGTCGGGCAAAGGCGCCGGCTGTTTTCAATAAAAGGGATAAAATCTGTTTCATCGGCTATTTTAATAATTGAATGATGGCTTCGCCTTGTTCGCTTTGTGGAATTAATTCGATTCGGCGCCCACTGTCCGCATAACTCATGTTGACCGACAGGTCAGGCTTGGCAAGCAAACCGGCGCCTTTTTCCGCCCATTCAATCAGACAAATGCTGTCGGCGGCAAAATAGTCGCGGATGCCCATAAATTCCAGTTCTTCCGGGGCGCTCAAACGATATAAATCAAAGTGATAAATGCGTTTGCCTTGCAGTCGATATTCTTCAACCAGCGTGTAAGTCGGGCTTTTTACGTTGCCTTGATGTCCCAGCCCCTGAATCATGCCGCGGCTGAGGGTGGTTTTGCCCGCGCCCAGATCGCCGTTAAGATAAAGGGTGATAGCGTGCGGGGACGTGATTTGGCAAACGGCCCGAATCAGCATGCGACCGAAATCGATCGTCGCTTGTTCGTCAGGCAAAAAACGACTGTAAGACATAACGGACATAAGCTCGTAACTAACGGATTAAATGGGCGAAATTGTACCGCATTTTTCATTTTTACAATAGGAATAATTTTGCGGCGGCTGTCGGTTCCGGAAAAGTGCGGTCAAAAAATGACACGTTTTTTTGTTTAGTTTTAGGTTTGAAAATTAAAAATGAATTTTAAATCGAGATAAAAGAAAAGGACGTTTATAAACGTCCTTTGAAATTTGGAGCGGGAAACGAGGCTCGAACTCGCGACCCCAACCTTGGCAAGGTTGTGCTCTACCAACTGAGCTATTCCCGCAGGCGACTTATCGTCGAAAACAGGGCGTATTATACGGAAGTTTTTGTATCGTGCAAGCAGAATTTTCAGAAAAGTGACCGCTTGCTGATTTTTTAGTCTAATTTGATGAAGTGTTCGCGATAATAAGCCAGTTCTTTAATGCTTTCGCGAATGTCGTCCAACGCCAAATGCGAGTTGGTTTTTTGGAATCCGTTTAAAATATCGGGTTTCCAGCGGCGGGCCAGTTCTTTCAAGGTACTGACGTCGAGGTGGCGGTAATGAAAATAATCCGCCAAATCCGGCATGTATTTGAATAAAAAGCGTTTATCCTGCGCGACGCTGTTTCCGCAAATCGGCGACGCGCCTTTCGGCACCCACTGTTTCAGAAAGTCGAGAGTTTGTAATTCGGCGGCGCGCTCGGTGAGTTTGCTGGTTTTCACGCGTTCCACTAAACCGTTGGCGGTGTGAGTTTTGATACACCAATCGCTCATTTTAGCCAGCAGTTCGTCCGATTGATGTACCGCCAGAACCGGGCCTTCCGCTAAAATATTGAGATTTTTATCCGTCACAATGGTGGCGATTTCAATAATGCGTTCCTGTTCGGGATCCAATCCCGTCATTTCCAAATCAATCCAAATCAGATTTTCTTTATCTTGAGCCATAATTTCAGTATCCTATCATTTATTTATTTCAATTCTACCCGAAAATCGACCGCACTTTAAATGGCAAAACAGAAATTAACCCAAAATCAAAAACGCCGCATTCATTCCAATAATGCCAAAGCCTTGGATCGCCACCGCCGGCAAGCTAAAAATCAGATTGACTGGCAGGAGAATATGCTGGGCGAAACTCAGGACGGCCTGGTGGTGACGCGTTATTCCATGCATGCGGATGTGGAAAATGCGCAGGGTGAAGTGTTTCGCTGTAACCTGCGACGGACTTTGGCCGGCGTGGTGGTAGGCGATTGCGTAGTCTGGCGCAAGGGACACGAAAAGCTACAAGGCGTCAGCGGTGTGATTGAAGCGGTAAAACCCCGCCAAAACGAGTTGTCCCGTCCGGATTATTATGACGGACTGAAAGTCATGGCATCGAATATTGATCTTATTGTGATTGTTTCGGCGGTGTTGCCGACTTTATCGCTGAATATTATCGATCGTTATCTGGTGATTTGCGAAACGGCGAATATTCCGGCGCTGATTGTCTTGAACAAGATTGATTTACTGTCCGCCGAAGCCCGTCAGCAAGCGGAAGAACAGTTGGAAATTTATCGGAATATCGGTTATCAAACCCTAATGATTTCGGCGGAAACCGGAGAAAATATGGAAAAACTGACCGCACTTTTGGCGCAGGGAACGTCTATTTTTGTGGGGCAGTCGGGTGTGGGCAAATCCAGTCTGGTCAATCGGATTCTGCCGGAAGTGAATGCACAGACGGGCGAAGTCAGCCGAACTTCGGGATTGGGCCAGCATACTACGACGTCATCCCGTTTATATCATTTACCGCAGGGCGGTAATTTGATTGATAGCCCGGGCATTCGCGAATTCGGTTTGTGGCATTTGGACGCGGAACAAATCACCAAAGGATATCGCGAATTTCAGGATTTTCTGGGAATGTGTAAATTCCGGGACTGTAAGCATTTAAACGATCCTCAATGTGCGCTGCGGGAAGCGGTGGAACAAGGCAAAATTCATCCTGTGCGTTTTGATAACTATCACCGATTAATTTCAAGTAAAGATGAGGCAAAATCTCAACGACATTTTACGACGTAACCCAAAAAAGGTATAAAATAATCTTATAATATTTAAAATTTTTGTTACTTTTAGATTAAAAAATAACCAGCTTTGTGTCTTTTTTATGCGCTAACTCAAAAATTGTCACGATTAAGCTTGATTATTTAGGCAGAATATTGATACTTACTGTTGAAATTGAGTAATTAAAAAATCAATAAAATTTTAACCGCACTTTCATGCGGACGATTCACTTAATAAGTCGTTTTGAGCTTGTTAAATCTTTCTATTAAACTTTTATCTCGAGGTAAAATCATGTATTCAAAAGACGTTGAAATTACAGCTGCTGCCGGTCTGCACACTCGTCCTGCCGCTCAATTCGTAAAAGAGGCGAAAGCCTTTGCATCTGACATCACGGTCACATCGGCAGGTAAAAGCGCAAGCGCAAAAAGCTTATTCAAGTTACAAACTTTAGGTTTAACACAAGGTACCGTCATCACAATTTCAGCTGAAGGTGAAGATGAACAAGCTGCCGTTGATCATTTAGTTGCTTTAATGCCAACTTTAGAATAATGATTTCATAGCCATAACATCGGATTTTCGTCATATTGTGATGGAAAACGTCCTGTTGTGGCTATTATTTTTATACGCATCTTAATTATATTGGAAGGGTAAATTATGATTTCAGGAATTCCAGCTTCTCCAGGTATCGTTTTCGGTAAAGCACTTGTACTTAAAGAAGAAAAAATCGTCATCGATCATGGCAAAATCAGTGATGACCAACTGGATGCCGAAGTAGCGCGCTTTTATAAAGGGCGAGCCGCGGCAGTGGAGCAGTTAAATTCTATCCGTAATCGAGCGTTGAAATCGCTTGGTGAAGATAAAGCGGCGATTTTTGAAGGTCATTTAATGATCTTGGAAGACGAAGAGCTGGAAGAAGAAATTATTGATTACCTTCGTTCACATAAAGTAAGTGCGGCTTCGGCGGCGAGCAAAATTATCGATCAGCAAGTCGCTATGTTGTCTGAAATCGATGACGAATATTTAAAAGAGCGCGCAGGCGATATTCGTGATATCGGCAACCGATTGCTTAAAAATATTTTAGGCATGCATATTGTGGATTTGGGCGAAATTAACGAAGAAGCGATTTTAGTCGCTTATGATTTAACCCCGTCCGAAACGGCGCAATTAAATCTGGATAAAGTGTTAGGTTTTATTACCGATATCGGCGGTCGTACCTCTCATACTTCTATTATGGCGCGTTCCTTGGAATTGCCGGCGATTGTGGGAACCAATAATGTAACGGAAAAAGTGAATACCGGCGATTTCCTGATTCTGGATGCGGTGAACAATGCGGTTTACGTGAATCCGACTCAGGAACAAATCGATAGCCTGAAGGAACAGCAGGCGCAACTTGCGGCGGAAAAAGCGGAATTAGCCAAATTAAAAGATTTGCCGGCGTTAACCTTGGACGGTCATCAGGTTGATGTGGTTGCGAACATCGGTACGATTCGCGATTGCGAAGGTGCGGATCGTAACGGAGCGGAAGGCGTCGGGTTATACCGTACCGAATTCCTGTTTATGGACCGCGATAGTCTGCCTTCGGAAGAAGAACAATTCGCCGCGTACAAAGAAGTGGTGGAAGCGATGAACGGTCGCTTAGTAGTATTGCGTACGATGGACATCGGCGGCGATAAAGAATTGCCGTATTTGAATTTACCGAAAGAAATGAATCCGTTCTTAGGTTGGCGCGCAGTGCGTATTGCATTGGATCGTCGCGAAATTTTACATGCGCAATTACGTGCGGTGTTGCGCGCATCGGCATTCGGTAAATTGGCGGTAATGTTCCCGATGATTATTTCCGTTGAGGAAATTCGCGAGTTAAAAACCGTGATTGAAGTATTGAAACAAGAACTGCGCAATGAAGGCAAAGCGTTTGATGAAAATATTCAGGTCGGCGTGATGGTTGAAACGCCGTCTGCCGCGGTGAATGCGAAATTCTTAGCCAAAGAAGTGGATTTCTTCAGTATCGGTACGAACGATTTAACGCAATACACCTTAGCGGTAGACCGCGGTAACGAATTGATTTCTCATTTATACAATCCGATGTCTCCGTCAGTATTAAACCTGATCAAACAGGTGATTGACGCATCTCATGCCGAGGGTAAATGGACCGGTATGTGCGGTGAGTTGGCCGGTGACGAACGCGCGACCTTATTACTTTTAGGTATGGGATTGGATGAATTCAGTATGAGTGCGATTTCCGTCCCTCGTATTAAGAAATTAATCCGTAACGTAAATTTTGCCGATGCCCGAATTTTGGCTGAAAAAGCGTTACAGGTTCCGACTGCGGCTGAAATCGAAAAATTAATCAATGATTTCTTGAAAGAAAAAACATTAAACTAGATACAAAGTGAAATTTTTGCGTTAGAATACGCAAGGTTTCAATCATTATGGAGAGGTTACAATGGGTTTTTTTGCTAAGTTATTTGGCTCAAAACAAAGTCAAGCAGTGGAAGTGAAAGTATATGCGCCATTATCAGGTGAAATCGTAAGCATTGAAGATGTTCCGGATGTCGTATTTTCGGAAAAAATTGTAGGCGACGGCGTTGCAATTAACCCGACCGGCGACGAAATTGTCGCACCGGTGGACGGCGTTATCGGCAAAATTTTCGAAACGAATCATGCGTTTTCTATGGAATCTACCGAAGGTGTGGAATTATTCGTTCACTTCGGTATTGATACGGTTGAGTTGAAAGGTGAAGGTTTTACCCGTGTCGCTCAGGAAGGCCAAAGCGTTAAACGCGGTGATGTCATATTGAAATTTGACTTGGATTTATTAAAATCAAAAGCAAAATCAGTATTAACGCCGATTGTGATTTCTAATATGGATGAAATCAGTCATATTGAAAAACACGTTGGTTCTGTAATTGCAGGCGAAACGGAAGTTTTATTGCTTAAAAAATAACCATTGCTGATTTAGGTTTGTTGAAAAGTTCGCTTAGGTTGATTAAGCGGACTTTTTGTTTGATGGTGCGGTTCGTTAAATGAACGGTACTTTAACAGTTATTAACGGAAATATTATGTTTGGGAAAGGCGGATTAGGCGGCTTGATGAAACAAGCCCAACAAATGCAGGAACGTATGCAAAAAATGCAGGACGAGATCGCTCAGCTTGAAGTCACGGGCGAATCCGGTGCCGGGCTTGTTAAAATTACATTAAACGGTGCGCATAATTGCCGTCGTATCGCCATTGATCCTTCTCTGATGGAAGAAGATAAGGAAATGCTGGAAGACTTAATTGCCGCCGCATTTAATGATGCCGTGCGTCGTGCGGAAGAAATGCAGAAAGAAAAAATGGCTTCAGTGACCGCCGGCATGTCATTGCCGCCGGGTTTCAAAATGCCGTTTTAATTTTTCAATCCGTCCTTGCTTCATCAGGTTGAAGGATGATCGTTACCGACGAATCAATGTGTAAAAACATTGCGTTTTTAGACCGCACTTTGTGTCAATATCAAAAGTGCGGTCGATTTTTTCATTGTTTTTAGGAAATCTTATGCAAAGCAGTCCGCTGTTAGAAAATCTTGTTGAGCATTTGCGTTGCCTGCCAGGGGTGGGACCGAAGTCCGCTCAGCGTATGGCATATCATTTATTGCAGCGCGATCGTAGCGGCGGCATGAATTTAGCCCGCGCCCTGACGGATGCGATGTCGAAAATCGGGCATTGCGGCCAATGCCGTACTTTTACGGAAGAAGAAACCTGCGCTATTTGTGATAATCCGCGTCGCCGGAATTCGGGCTTGCTGTGCGTAGTGGAAATGCCGGCGGATATTCAGGCCATTGAGCAGACGGGGCAGTTTTCCGGACGATATTTTGTTTTAATGGGGCATTTGTCGCCGTTAGACGGTATAGGTCCGCGGGAAATCGGTTTGGATTTGCTGCAACAACGTTTGCAGAACGAACGTTTTCACGAGGTCATTTTGGCAACCAATCCGACTGTTGAAGGCGACGCGACGGCTAATTATATCGCCGAAATGTGTATGCAACAGGGCATTAAAGTGAGCCGCATTGCTCACGGTATTCCGGTGGGCGGCGAATTGGAAATGGTGGATGGCACAACCTTGACCCATTCGTTTTTGGGTCGTCGCGAATTGGGATAAATCATGTCGGAAAATATAAACAATTTTTCACTGATCAGCCGTTTACTGGGAAATTTATTTTATCGTTCGCCGACGGATCCGGTGCTCGACGGCGTTTTCAACTGGTTGCAGCAAAAAGGATTGGCGCAGATTTGGCCGCTGGAGACGGACAAAACTAGCCTGTCTGCCATTGAAAGCCTGCAAATGGCGGTCGATCCCGTAGTGCTGGATAAAGAATATCAGCGATTGTTCCGCGACAAGAAAAATGCCGTACCCGTTGAAATTTCGGCTTACAACGTTGATGCGGAAGCTTTTGCGGCATTCCGGGAAGCACGCAATATGCCTTCGGTGGAAAGTGCGGATCATTTTGGTTTAGTTTTTTTAACCGCTTCCTGGATTGAAGATAATCTGGCTTCTGTCTCCGCGCAAAAGGAACTGTTCGAGCAGTTCTTGTTGCCTTGCGCCAACCCGTTTTTAACAAAAGTGGAAGCGGCGGCGAATTTACCGTTTTATCGCGCGCTGGCGTTGCTTTCCCGCGAAATATTGGCGGCGATGGCGGATGAGCTGGAAGAAGCGGAATAAACCGACCGTAAAAATAAAAGGTAAAAAGCTTGGAATTCTCCGAGCTTTTTTATTTTACGGCTTGCCGTAATTGGGGGAGAAGTTGCGCAATCATCTGAATTTGTTGCAACGGTACGCTAAAGTGCGGGCGATTTTTGCGCTGATTTTTTTCCGTATAACGCTGTAATTTCGTCATTATCTGCCGGTAACGGTTTTCAAATTCCGTATCGGATATTCGGTCTGACTTTTCCAGTAACAGCGCGGTCTGTTTGGCAATAGGATAAAATTCGCTTAAAAAATCGGTGTCCTGTTTAATGTCACGCATTTTCTGACGGTATGCGCCCAAAGCGGAAATATAACCCAGCAACGTGGTGTTAATCTGCAGAAAGTTAAAGCCTTTTTGCAGATAAGGCGCGTATTTTTTCGGTTCGGTATTCATGGTCGTCAGCGTGGCGGTTAACGCCATGGCGCTTTCATGAGCGCGACGGCGCGCAATACGATATTTCAGATCATCGCCGCTGCCGAATAACAACTGCCCGACGATATGCAATAAATACTGAGCATCGTGAATGATCGCCTGACGGCTGACTTTATCCAGTTGCAGATATTTCCAGTCGGGGAAAATATAAGACACGGCAAACCATGCCAGGACGGAACCCAGCAAAGTATCAAGCAGGCGCGGCAAAGTGGCGTCATAAATGTCGAAACCCATAATATCAAAGCTGGCGAGGACTTGGATGGTGATGAAAAAGGTTGAAAAACTGTAATTATTAGTACGGAAAAAATAAAATAAGGTGCTGCTGATGACAACCATCGCCAGTTTGGCTTCTAAGGCGGATGCCATGTAAGGCAGACACGAACCGACCAGTACGCCCAGCAATGTGCCGATAATCCGTTGTTTTACTCGTATTTTGGTCGCGGAATAATTAGGTTGGCAAACGAAAATGGCGGTTAATAAAATCCAGTAGCCGCGAGCGACCTGTAAATCGAAAATTTCTACCAGGCTGCAACAGATAAATACGACAACGGACAAACGTACGGCATGGCGGAACAGCTGAGATTCCACCGTAAAATGGCTGCCGATACGGGCGAGAATATTTCCTAAGCCGGAAATATGTTCGGTGTAAATCCGGGCGCGTTCGTTTTGTTCTTCGCTGTGTTGAGACTGGGCCAGATTGCGTAATTGCCAGTCGATATTCTGCAGATTTTCCAGTAAAGTGCGTATCGTTTGCAGATTGTTTTTTTCATCGCCGGACTGACAGCGTTGAGCGTACAATTCTAAAGACTGATGGGTGCCCGCTACGGTACGTTCCAACCGCTGGCTGTACCGGTATTCGCCGTTGGTTTGCAATGCCGTTGCGATGTCGCGGCAGGCCTGCGCTTCAAGTTCCAGCAGGCGTTGCATGCGAAAGATTAAATCCGAATTTTTCAGTTTTCCGGCAAGGACTTGGTAGTCGGCATGACTGGAATGGGCGCGTTCGTGAATGTCCTGCGCAGTAAAATAATAGCGCAACATTTTATTGGTGTGCGCATGGCGGTGCTGACTGCGCATACGGTTAAACAACAGGTTGCGACAATGATTGAACGCACCAATCAGTCGGCTGTTGTTCATTGCCAGAGAAATTTGTTTTTGTTCCAGTTGCTCAATATCGTCAGGGTCAAAAAAATCCGATTTGGCGTCAAGATAATCCGCCAGTGCCAAAAAGGATGTCATTAGACTGTCTTGTACCGGACGATTGGGAAAAATTAGATGAATAATCATCGCCACCGAGCTATACAGCAAGGTTCCCGCCAGAATCATAACCGGATTCAGATACCAAGGCGTTTCGGGCAAATACGTGAGTGTGGTATACAGAGACACGACAAGAGTGCCGAATGCAATCGTACTGTAACGCTGTCCTACGGCGCCGATTATGGTGAAAATAAACGTCATCAAGGTCATCATGACGATGAAATAAATGCCTTGATTGATCAGCAGTTGAGAAAGAAAAGAAGACACCGTAAAGGCGAGCAGAGTATAAAAAATATTACGCAAGCGCCCGCTGAAGCGATCGTCCAAATCCACCAGACCGCCGGCAATCACGCCGAGCACCAACGGCATGCTTTGCTGCGAAATATCCAATCCCCAAACTAATAACGCCGCAATATTGACGGCAATAAACATCGGTAGCGAGGCGATAACTTGAGTATTAAGCATTGCGTTTTAATTCGAATTCTTTTTCGGCCGCGTATTGACGAACCAATTGAGCGGTTTCTTTTGACACCACGCGCTGACCCACGAGAAAAAGCGAAATCGGCGCCAGTTTGAAATGCGCCAGGCCGGTCGGAATACCGATAACGGACAGACATTGAGCAATGCCCACAAAAATATGAGCAAGGCACAACCACCAACCGAAAAGAAGGAACCAAACCAGATTCAGCACGGAACCGAGCGTATTTTGCACCGCGGTTTTCGGTTCCAGATATTTCACGTGAACAATATCGTTGCCAAAGGGAATCAGCGACATTTTAGTAATTTCCCAGCAACTTCGCGTATAAGGCAGGGTAATAATCAACACGGCGCTGAATATCGTGGCGATTAACCAACCCAGCGTAACGGCAAAACCGCCCAGAACGAAATTTAAAATATTAAGAATCAGCGCCATAGTCTTCAAACAGCCTCAAAAGTGCGGTCAAAATTGACGAAGTTTTTTCGCACAATCCTAACGTGATAAACCGCCTCGAATGTCTAATAAAAAAGTGAGCTTAGCTCACTTTTCGCATCAATTAAAAGTTTATTTTTGCGTTTTCACCCAGTTTAAGAAACGTTCCTGGGTTTCTTTGTCCGCTTGTTGATACCAGTATTGCAGCATTTGTTCCGCGGCGTTTTCGCCCTGAACGGTTACTTTGCCTTTCTTCACTTTACCGTTTTGAACGGTGCCGACAGCCGCCGGCATAGACGCCGTGGCGAAGCCCGCTACGGAAGCGGTGGCGCCGGACTGGTTGTAGTTAGACAGATTTTCTTCTAAATTCACGCCGGGCAGGAAACCTTCCTGTTTCAAATAATCCTGCTTCGTGGCGATTTCCTTGCCGGAAACGGTTTTCACCGTGATTTTAGGATTCGCTTTAAAATTATTGGCTTCGCGTTCGTTGGTTAAACGCGGCGCGGAAAATTGAATGTCTTCGGTAGAACCCTGGAATGTCACCACAATCGGATCGCTTTCGAATAAATTGCGATCAGACCCTTCGCGAATTAATTCCGATACGCGCACGACCACCTGGTGAGTGTTGGTATCATTGACATTGAACGAACGGCTTTCTTTTAATAAAGATTTATTTGCCTTTTGTCCGTCAACCGCTAAAAAATCAATATTCGATGAAGCGGTAACCATGCCTGCGAAACTGGCGGAACTTGCGAGTAATGCCGCAGCGGCAACGGCGGCTAAACGAAATTTCATAGTGACTCCTTGGGAGAAATAAAACATAAAACCTCACTTTAATGATGAAAGTGTTGGTTTGTATGCTATGCTAATTTCGATGAAATAGGAATAGTTAGCCGTAAAAAAATCGCAAATTTCTGAAATAAATCAAGGAGTGGCGTGATGATACAACGACAATTTACCGTTTACGGATGTGTGCAGGGCGTGGGATTTCGTTTTTTTACCGCACGTGAAGCCAATAAATTAGGGATTCATGGCTACGTGAAAAATCAAATCGACGGTTCGGTTCGCGTGGTCGCCGCGGGATCCGCCGAACAGATTGCCGCCTTCAGAGAATGGCTGGAACAGGGGCCGCCCACGGCTGAGGTAACAAATTTAATCGAACAGGAATATGCGGGCGGGCGCGTATTCAGCCGTTTTTCTATCGAACGTTAACGCAAAAAACTTACTGAAAACGAAAAGTGCGGGCAAAAAATGCGACGTTTTTTGACCGCACTTTCGCGTCGGATTTGGCTTGCCGAATGGGGAATTAAAGACATTTTGCCGGTTTCGGCAATCCCGCCAGTTTAGTCGCCTGTTTTGCCGGGCCGTCCGGAAAAAGGCGTTGCAAATAGCGGCTGTTACCTTTGTCTTCGCCCAATTTTTTCGCCATGGCTTTCACTAACATCCGAATAGCGGGAGAAGTTTTATATTCCTGATAAAAATCGCGCACAAAATAAATCACTTCCCAGTGTGCGTCCGTCAAAACAATGCCTTCTTTTTCCGCGATGGCGCGGGCGACATCCGGCGTCCATTGACTTAAATCCATTAAATAACCGGCAGGATCGGTCTCAATCCGCTGTTGGTTAACCGTTAACATAAAATTTTCCTTATGAAGAACAAAACGCCCCGAAACGGGGCGTTTATGATGATTCGCGGTGATTATTCGTCGCGGCTGAAAATCGTTAATAAATTCAATAAACTGATGAACAGGTTGTAAAGCGACACAAACAGGCTGACGGTTGCCCGGATATAGTTGGTTTCACCGCCGTGAATAATGTTGCTGGTTTCAAACAAAATCGCCGCACTGGAAAATACCACGAACAACGCGCTCATCGCGATATGCAATGCCGGCATATTCAGGAAGATATTGGCGATCATACCGATTAACAGCACGATGAATAAAGAGAACATCATACCGGCAAGGAATGACATGTCTTTTTGCGTGGTCAATACATAAGCCGAACAAGCGAAGAAAACCGCTGCGGTTCCGCCTAAAGCCAGTACAACCAGATCGCCTAAGCCGGCGCCTACATACATGTTAAGGATTGGGCCCAAGGTGTAACCCAGGAAACCGGTAAAGGCAAACGTCGCCAAAATGCCCGCGCCGCTATTGGCCAATGAATTCGTTAAGAATAGTAATCCGTAAAACCCTACCAAGGTAATTAAAATACCTGGGCTTGGCAGGTTAAGGGACATGGAAATATAAGCGACCAGCGCAGAAAAAGCCAGCGTTAAACCCAATAAAAAATAGGTGTTACGCAGCACTTTGTGGGTGCTTAGCAATAAAGAAGCCTGATCGCGGGAATCGAAAACAATACGGGATTGTTGCATAGTCTTTCCTTCAATAGAGAGTCAATAAAATTGTTGTTAAATTAAAGTTAAATTTAATAAAAGTCAAAATGTTTTTTTATGTTGTCGGCGATATTTTCACCGACGTTGGACAAAATATCGTCTATTAAGACAAATTTCTAAGATTTTAGTTTACCTCATCGTAAAACTATATTATATTTCTCCGCACTTCGACGGAGGAATGGCAGAGCGGTTGAATGCACCGGTCTTGAAAACCGGCGAGGGTTTGCGCCCTCCCTGAGTTCGAATCTCAGTTCCTCCGCCACTTTTTATTATAAGCCGTAAGCTGTTTGCTTGCGGCTTTTTTGTTGCTCGAAGCCGAGCATAACGGTATAACGAATATATGTTCGATTTCGGATTTTTCAAGATTATGGAAAAAACATGCTGAAAATTGCCCGCACTTTTTTATATTTTAATCGGCTAAAACGCGTTGCCCGACATCTTTTCATTCGATGAACGGAACTTTATGCGTCAGCGAAAGCGCGGTGGGAACGTTTTGCGTTTTCTCGAATTTTCCCGCGTAGGCGTAAGCTTCTACGCCTTGCCGCACGGCGTTTTTTAACAGGCGGTCGTATTCGGGATCGATGTATTCGGCGATTTTGAAACGATCGAAACCGTCATGCAGGCCGGCGAATAACACGACGGCGCGATGTCCCCGTTTTTTCACGGCGAGTAATTCGCGTATGTGTTTTTGTCCGCGGCTGGTTACGGCGTCGGGGAACATGCCGATGTTGTTTTGCACCAAGGTGATGGATTTTACTTCTACGTAACAATCGGGCAAACCTTCGCCTTTCAGCAGGAAATCGATGCGGCTGTTTTCTTCGCCGTATTTGACTTCGGGGTAAATTTCCGAATAGTCGGCAAGTTCTTTAATCGCTTTGTTTTGTAAGGCTTCGTGCACTAATTGGTTGGAACGGTGAGTGTTGATACAAACCAGATCGCCGTTTGCAAGTTGAGTCAGTTCCCAGGAGCAGGGATATTTCCGCGTGGTGCTTTTGGAATCGGAATACCAAACGGTATCGCCTTTTTCCGCGCAGCCGGTCATGGCACCGGTGTTGGCGCAGTGAACGGTCATGATTTCGCCGTTCGGCCGTTCTACGTCCGCCATAAAACGTTTGTAACGACGGATAAATGCGGCGGATTGAAGAGGGGGAAATTGCATAAATTGTCCTTGTTTAGATTTAGAGTTCCCGAATGTTTTTGGTGATTAATTTTTCACCCGTGCTGGCGCCTTTCACGGATTGGCTGGTGGGAATGAGTCCTTGTGCCGACCAGCTGTCCTTGGCGCGAATCTGTTTACGGTATTTATTGGGCGAGAGACCGGTGTATTTTAGAAAATTGTCGTAAAAGCGGCTGATCGAACCAAAGCCGGTGGTGAGTGAAATATCCAGCATGCTTTTGTTGGTGTCGCTCAACAAAGCCTTGGCGTGATTGATGCGCATCATCATAATGTATTGTTTGATGGTAAGCTGCATGGCGCTTTGGAATAATCCCATCGCATAGTTGCTATTTAATCCCACCGCGCTGGCTACCGATTGTACGGTGAGCGGCGCATTATAATGATTGGCGATGTAATCGAGCATCGTTCGAACATAATTTTGTGCGTGTCTGGAACCGGAAATTTGATGATTGACGGTTTTCGGCAGTTCCAGTAATAAAGTCCAACCGTCCAAACTGATACGTTTGATCATCAGTTGAATTTCGTCATAAACCAGTTGATGACGATTCGGATCTTCCGATTCCAATTCTTTTTCCCAGCGTCGGACTTCAAATAAACTGACCAAATGCGGATTTTTCGATTGAATGATAATGCCGTGAGTGATGTGATTGATCAGATTTTGTGACAGTTGCCAGGACAGAAATTGATAAACGGGAATATCAAATACCGCCATCGTCTGACAGTGACGTTTGTCAATTAGCCGATGAGGAACGGATGCCCAGAAGATGCCGATGTGCCCCGCACAAATAACCGTATTGTTTTCGTTGAAGATATATTCTACGTCGTCATCGAAGGGAATATTGATTTCGATATGTCCGTGCCAATGATAGGCGGGCATATTTTCCGGCGGTTGCTGCACGTTAACGTTAATCGGGCGGGCATCCAGGGAAAGCGACAAAGGACTGATTTGTTCGCTGCCGGATTGTTCCCGTAAGTTTTCCGGCAGTTTTATTATGCGAGATGGCATGTTCATGATTTAAGTTATTCTTATTTTTTATTGGCGTTTAGTATACCGCTTAAAATAGCGTTTTCTAGTGAAATTTTCTCGAATTTTCAGATTTTATTTGTTCGATCACGTAATCTGAGTTTTCAGGAATTTTGCTGAAAAAATCGGATAGAATTTTTTAGTTTCCTTATGCAAATATTCAAGTACGGATGTGTTATTAATAGCATGAGGTGAAAAATGAGTTTATCGATGAAAACAAAATTGAGCTTTGGCTTGGGCGCCTACGGAAAAGACTTCGCCATTCATATCGTGTATATGTATTTGATGTATTATTACACGGATGTGCTTGGCGTATCGGGCGCTATCGTAGGAACGATTTTTATGATCGCGCGAGTTTGGGATGCGCTAAACGATCCGATAATGGGATGGATTGTGAATAACACGCGTAGTCGTTGGGGGAAATTTAAGCCTTGGATTTTAATCGGTACGATTTTAAATTCTCTTGTTCTTTTTTCTTTGTTTTGTGCGGATTATTTTAGCGGTACGGCATTAATCGCGTATATCGCCGTGACCTACATTTTATGGGGTATGACTTACACTTTAATGGATATTCCGTTTTGGTCTTTAACTCCGACTTTAACCTTGGATCAGCATGAACGTGAAGAATTAGTCCCTTATCCGCGATTCTTTTCAAGTCTTGCCAATTTTATCACTGCGGGAACCTGTATCGCTTTTGTAGATTATGTCGGCGGCGAGGATAAAGGCTTCGGCTTCCGCATGTTTACGATCATTATTATTGTCTGTTTTATCGCCTCAACCGTTATTACTTTGGTGAATTTAAAAGAGAAGTATTCTTCGGATAATCTGAACGGCGAAGCTCAGGCGCGCATTCCGCTTAAAACGCTGATTTCCTTAATCCCGCGTAACGACCAGCTTTTTAGCCTTTTGGTGATGGCGTTATGTTATAACATCGCCAGCAACATTATTTCCGGCTTTGCGATTTATTACTTCACTTATGTGGTGGGCGACAAAGAAATGTTCCCTTACTACATGTCCTACGCCGGTATTGCGAATCTGATCATTATTATCTTTTTTGCCCGTTTGGTGCGATTATTCTCACGCCGCACGTTGTGGATTACGATTTCCGTCAGCTCGATTTTAAGCTGTTTAATTCTTGCTTATACGGGCATGGCGGAAACCCCGAGCGTATTTTTAATTATCCTTGCCGGTATTTTTATGCAAATCGGCAGCGCGTTATTCTGGACATTGCAGGTCATTATGGTGGCGGATACCGTAGATTACGGCGAATACAAACTCGGCATTCGCTCGGAAAGTATCGCTTATTCCGTACAAACCATGGTGGTGAAAGCGGGATCCGCCATTTCCGCCTTCCTGATCGGTGTGTTATTAACCGCGATTAATTATGTACCGAACGAAGTGCAAAACGAAAACACAATTTTCTGGATGAAAGTCATTATGATCGGCCTGCCGATTTTATTTTACAGTATCAAATTGTTCGTTTACTTCCGTTATTATAAATTGCACGGAGATTTATTGGCGAAAGTCAATATCGTGTTATTGGATAAATACAGAAGTGTGAAAGAGGGATAAATGATGAAAAATATTATTCGTTTAACTGCCGGCAATACGGACTTAATTATTCGTTCCGAACCGGCGGAAATCCTTTATTGGGGTGCGCGTTTAGATATTGACGAAATCACGGAAGCGGATGCGTTAAGCCTGGAGCGCGGCGTATCCAACGGCGGTTTGGATGTGGACACGCCGGTCACCTTTGCCGCCGAAAACGGACGGGGCTTCTGGGGTTCCTCCGGTCTGGACGGACACCGCGACGGTGACGACTGGGCGCCGGTATTCAAAACCAAAAGTGCGGTCAAAAATGACAACGTTTTTTTGATTGAAGCGGAAGATCGTATCGCGCAACTGGCGTTTAAAACGGTAATCGAGAGCGATGAAAACGGTGTGTTTAAATTCCGTAACACCTTAACCAATCTCGGCGAAAGCAAGTTCACCGTTAATCGCCTTGCGGTTACCTTGCCCGTGCCAGAATATGCCGATGAAGTGCTCAGTTTTTACGGGCGTTGGTGCCGTGAATTGCAGGAAAACCGCACCCGATTAAAACACGGCGCATTTATGCAGGAAAATCGTCACGGGCGCACTTCCCACGAATATGCGCCGAATCTGGTGCTGGGACGACCGCATTTCAGTCAGGAACAAGGCGAAGTTTGGGGCTTTCATTTGGCTTGGTCGGGTAATCATCGCATTCGTGCCGACGTATTGATTGACGGGCGTCGCTTCGCGCAACTGGAAAATCTTTATTTGCCGGGCGAAATCGCTCTGGAACAAGGCGAATCGCTTTCCACCCCTTGGGTTTATACCGTTTATTCCAATAGCGGGTTGAACGGCATGTCGCAACAATTTCACCGGCATATCCGAAACCATATTCTGCACTTTGCGCAACCGGTACGCCCTGTTCATTTGAATATTTGGGAAGGAGTGATGTTTGATCACGATCCCGCGCATATTATTGCGATGGCGGAAAAAGCGGCGGAAATGGGAGTGGAACGCTTTATCATCGATGACGGTTGGTTTATCGGTCGGAACGATGATTTCGGCGGATTAGGCGATTGGTTCCTGGATGAGAAAAAATATCCGAACGGTTTAACGCCGGTGATTGACGCGGTGAAAAAACTGGGTATGCAATTCGGGATTTGGGTGGAACCGGAAATGATCAGTAAACGTTCGATGCTGTACCGGCAACATCCCGATTGGTTGCTGCAATTGGACGGTTATGACCAGCCGGAAGAACGCCATCAATACGTGCTGGATTTAGTCAATCCCGATGCGTTTCATTACATTTTGGAACGTATGGATTGGCTGTTAAGCGAGAATCAAGTGGATTACATCAAATGGGATCACAATCGTCGTTTGGTACAACCGGGACATTCTGGCAAAGCGGCGGTTACCGCGCAAACTCAGGCCGCGTATCGTCTGTTTGATATTTTGCAGCAACGTTATCCGCACGTCGAAATTGAAAGCTGCTCGTCGGGCGGGGCGCGGATTGATTTTGAAATTCTGAAACGCTCGCAACGTTTTTGGGCTTCCGATAACAACGACGCTTTAGCCCGCCAGAAAATCCAACGGGGCATGAGTTATTTTTATCCGCCGGAAGTCGTCGGCGCCCATATCGGCGGTGCGCCTTGTCAGACAACCATGCGAAGTTTTTCTTTCGATTTCAGAGGGTTAACTGCATTATTCGGACATATGGGCGTTGAGCTTGATCCGGTGAAAGAATCGGCGGAAGAACGGCGGGGCTTCGCAAAATATATCGCGTTACATAAACAACTTCGCCCGTTATTGCATTCGGGGGAAAGCTTCCGTTTGGATCATTATGACGAGACTACGTTGATTAACGGCGTTGTTGCGCAGGATAAAAAGCGGGCGGTGGTGCTTATCAGCCAGCTTGATATGCCGGATTATAAATGCATGGGCAAACTGCGCGTGCCTTATCTCGATTCGAAAGCGGATTACCGGGTTAAAATTCTTTCCGTTCCGGATTATATCAAAACAGGCAAAGGCGGACATTTGATGAAGCGTTTTCCGCAATGGATGCTGGATGACTTCGCCGGTAAAACCGTCACCGTTCGCGGCGATTGGCTGGCGCATGCCGGATTGACCATTCCGGTGTTGGATCCGCAAAGTGCGGTGCTGATTGAATTTAACCGGCTGTAATTTCAGCGAAGTCGATATCGGTCTGATTCCGTAAAAGTGCGGGCGTTTTTTGCAACGTTTTTCGGCGGCGTCCGTCGCTTGAAATGTTAAAAAAACTTTCAAAATTTTGCCCGCACTTTGAGGCTTAACATGTCAATTTCCGGAAAAGAAAAGGCTTATTGATTCGCTCAATAAGCCTTGTTTTTCAAGTGAATTTAGAATTTATACGTTAAATTTGCCGTTAATCTGCGGCCTTCGCCGTAATAACAGTAATAGCTGCAACTGGCGAGATATTTTTTGTCGAATAAATTGTCTATGTTGAGCTGAGCGACCCAGTTGCCGGCAAATTCATATTTAGCGAAAAGATCCGCCAGCGTGTAGTTGCCCACTTTGTAGCCTTTGTAATATTGCTCGTCCACCGTTGAGCCGGTATAACGTACGCCGGCGCCGACGGTTAAGCCGTTAAGCGCATTATCGGTGAAGCGATAATTTAATTTTGCCGAATAGGCGTGGCGCGGAATTAATGCGGTGCGTACGGTTTGGTTATATGCCAAATCGGTTTTCGCTTTGGTGTAAGTATAGGCGAATTGTCCCGAAATGTTGTCGGTGAAGGCTAAGTTAGCTTGAGCCTCCACGCCGTGGCTGGTTTGTTTTCCGGCTTGCACCTGAATTTGGGAGGGATCGTTTACCAAGGTGTTCTTCTCTTCCAAATCAAACCAGGCGACGGAGAAGGTTCCGTCGATAAAACTTGGCAGGTATTTTAAACCCACTTCGTATTGTTTGCCTTCATAAGGTTTGTAAGCGCGTCCGTAACCGTCGTTACCGGCAATTGGCCGGAAGGATTCGGAATAAGCGGCGTAAGGCGCCAAACCGTTGTCGAATTGGTACATCAAACCGGTCGCATAAGAATTGTGGCTGACATTGTAACTGGTGATAGCGCCGTTGGCTTCCGAATCGCCACGGGCTTTGTCGTGACGAGCGGAAAGATTCCATATCCAGTTTTGGTAACGTAATTGATTTTGCGCATACAAGCCTAACTGGATACTTTTCAGATTGTAATCGGTTCCCGTCGGGTTGTAAGGCGTTTGGTTATATACCGGGCGGAACATATTGATGGCGTTTACCGCGCCGAAACCGTTATTTAATCCCTTGGTTTCGGAATGTTGGTAATCTACGCCTACGGTGGTGATATTTTCCGCCTCGCCGATTTTCCAGGCTTTACTGAGTCGATTATCGATGGTGTGATTGGTGGTGTGACCGACGGTGTAAGCATAGCCTCGATAGGCGTTGGAAACGGCGTCGGAACTCCAGGCAAAGGTATTATACTGATCAATATTCAAACGGCTGAAACGATAGTTTTGCGCGAATGTCCAACCTTCGGCGAATTTATTGATGTATTCGTAGCCGAGAGAATATTGGCTGCGGTCAGTGTAATCCTGATCCGGTTCGCCCAGATTAACGCCGCGTGCGATAGTGCCGTTCGGCGTATCGATTAACGAACCGTAAGCCGGTAGAAACGGATTAACCGGTACGCCTACGTCTTTTTGTACGCTTGCCAATAGGGTGAATGCCGCTTTGTCGGAAATATCCCAGGTTAGACTCGGTGCGAAGTAATAGCTTTCCAGCCAAGTGCCGTTAACCTGTCCGTGACGTTTGTTGTAATCGCCTACCACGCGATAACGTAAATTATCGGTAAATTTATTGCTGACATCGAAACCGATACCGCGTTCGTCTTTATTGCCGGCGGTCAGTTTGATTTCGCCTTTCGGATCTTTGGTCGGGCGTTTGCTGACCAAATTCACGATCCCGCCGGTTTCCGCCGCGCCGTAAGTGAAAGAATCGGCGCCTTTCACCACTTCAATACTTTCCAAACCGTAAGTATTGGGTAGCCACACAAAGAAACCGTTTTTGCCCAGCGCCGTGCCGTCTAAGGTCATGGAAGCGTCGAAACCGCGGATTTTAAACCAATCGGTGTCGTTATCGCCGCCGTAAGGTTCGGTCACGATGCCCGCTTGATAACGTAACGCCTGATCCACTTTTTGCGCATTTTCGTCGGCGATTTGTTGCTCGCTGATCACGTCGACGGATTCCGGTGTCATGTAGTCTACTTTTCCCGCTTTGGCGACGGCCGCGTCAATGGCAAGCGTCATAGCAATGACGGGGGTGTCATGTAGTCTACTTTTCCCGCTTTGGCGACGGAGCCGACCACTTCGATTTCGTTCAGTTGTTCGACATCTTCCGCCATCGCCGTGGACGCGGTAAGTGCTAACGCACTGACAATACTCGTATTAATGAACGTTTTTTTCATGTTTCTTTTCCTAAAGTTAACGATTAAATTTTTCTTACCATCAGTAAGAAATAGGTTCCGCCGATAAGTGTGGCGACCAGTCCCGCCGGCACTTCATAGGGGAATAAAATCTGTCTGCCGAACCAATCCGCCGACACCATAATTAGCCCGCCCAAACAAGCGGAAATGAGCAACTGATTTGATACGTTTTTCACGCCCGACAGTTGGGTGATTTGCGGCACCAATAAGCCGATAAAGGTTAACGGGCCGATAATCAGGGTGGCAAGTGCGGTCAAAATTGCGGTAAAAAATATCAAGATTCGACGTGTGTGCGACAAATTCAGACCAAGCGCCTGAGCCATCGGGGCTTGCAAGGCCAGCAGTGCCAGCCAGCGACAAAAGATTAAACTTGTCGCTAACAGCAAAATGCTGAGACAAAGAAAAATCAGGGCAAAATCCTGATTGATATTTTGAGTGGAGCCGGAAGTCCAGGAAATCAGCTGATTCACGCGCGGATCGCCGCTGGCAACGGCTAATCGCTGTAAGGTGTCCAACAAAGCGGACAGGCTGATTCCCGTAAGCAGCACTTTTTCCGGTAGCATGTCCTGGCGTTGATTGACGGCGACCAGAATAAGCAAGGCGATGAAAGCGCCCAGAATGCCCGCAAGCCAGAACCATTGAGTTTGCTGTGCGGAAAACAGGAAAATCACCGCCAGCACGCCCATCGTGGTACCCGATGAAACGCCCAGCAGTTCGGGACTTGCCATCGGATTTAAGGTTAATCGCTGTAGAATTACGCCCGCTACGGCAAGTAAAATACCGACGGATAAAGCAACCAGTACGCGCGGATAACGTAAGGCAAAAATTTGGCGATCCCACTGGTCGGCTAAATCCAACCAATGCCAGCCTTGCAAACTTTGCCCGAACATGAGCGCGGCGACGGCGGAAATCGCTGACAAAGCAAGGATAATCGCTAAAAAGTGCGGTGAAAAATTGCGTCGTTTTTCCACCGTTTGTTGCTGCAAACGTCCGCTATGCGGCAAGGCGCGGAACATTAACCAAAGCAGCAACGGCGTGCCGAGTAGCGCGGTGACGGCGCCGACGGGGAGGTTTACGCCGTTAAATTGCGCCAGTAATTGCAAGGATATATCCGTTATCGAAAGCAATAATGCCCCGACAATAAATGAAGCGATGAGTTGTCCTTTCAAGGTGCGCACGCCGAGTTGGCGCACGATGGTGGCGGCGGCTAAGCCGACAAATCCCAGCATTCCCACGGCAGACACCACGGAGGCGATTAAAAATGCCGCTACCGCCACAGCGATTAAACGCAATTTCCCCACCGGTACGCCTAAACTTTGTGCATTGGCGTCATTCAGAGTTAAAACGGTTAACGGACGAATCAGCAAGGCAATTATGGCAAAAGCGGGAATCGCCCACAGA
Organism: uncultured Actinobacillus sp.; assembly: GCA_963539805.1. GTDB lineage: Bacteria > Pseudomonadota > Gammaproteobacteria > Enterobacterales > Pasteurellaceae > Exercitatus. The sequence goes on from CAUTMS010000004.1 coordinate 141,890, forward strand.
CATAGCGCCAGGCTGTCGCGCCAGCTTTCCTGAACCAGCGATCCGGCTCCCCATTGCGCCAAACCGCGGGATTCTTCGGGATAAAACAACATCATCATAGAGGAAAACGCACCGAAATACAGATTCACGACTAAGCCGGCTAAAATCAGCAACAGCGGCGACAGGGATTTTCGCATGGTAAGGGTTAACACCAATATCAGGCTGATTGCCGCGCCTAAAACGGCAATGAGATTTGCTCCGGCTTCCAACCGATTTGGCATGAAAATAGTGCAGAGAAATAATGCGAATTGAGCGCCGCTACTGATCCCAAGCGTGTTGTCCGAGGCTAATGGGTTCGCCATCACCTGTTGCAGCAACAGACTGGCAAAACCGAGAATGCCGCCCGCCAGTATCGCCATGGCAATTCGCGGCAGAGTATAACTTTGCACCAACAAAATCTCGAAATTGTCACCGGCCGACCATAATTGACTGAAATGTGCCGCGGCGGGTAACTGGCTTTGCAGCAGAAAAACAACCAATCCGGCAAACAGAATGAAGCCCGACGCGCTAAAGACGGCAATACGATTTTTCACCATGCTTCGCCCCCGTTTTGTAATCCGTCCGCCAAGGCTTGCGCAAACCGCTGCGCCGACGGAATGCCGCCGAATGTCCAGATGGCGGGCAAAATGAGCGGATCGCGCGCCATCGTTAAATGACGCCACAATGTGTTGTATTTTAAGTCCGTCTCAATATTGGCGGGGTAAGGTTTAATCACCACAAGACGACTGTTTTGCGGCAGTTTCGCCAATTGAGTGACGTTGATGGTTTCAAATCCCCAATTATTCTGTGTTCCCGACCAGGCATTTTGTAGACCGAGTTGTGCCAGCACGGCGCCGAACGGACTGTTTGGAGCGTAAATGCGTAAATGGCGACTGTCGACAAACTGCACCAACGCCAACGGACGATCGCGGAAAGCCTGTAAGTGCGGGCGAATTTCGGCGAGTTTTTGTTGATAATGCCGTATGAGTCGTTCGAAGGCTTGCGGGCGATTGATAATGTCCGCAACCTGTTTACTGGCGGTCAGGATATTTTGCCAGGCGTCGCCTTCAGCGTAAAAATCGACGCTATAAACCTGTTTTGCGAATCGTTGCAGCAGAGGCGCGGCGGAAGTGTAAAAACCGGTATTGATAAATATCAGCGGAGCTTTCTGATCCGATTTTGACAGAGGAATTAACAGTTCCGGATTAGGTTGCATTCTGAGACCGAGGTCTAAGGTGTTCGCCGGTAATTGCGGTTGCGCCACCCATTGACGGTAGCTTTTTACATCCCCCACGGCAACGGGCGGTTCGCCTAACGCTATCAGCGTTTCGGCAACCGTCCAGTCGAGCGTGGCGATACGGAAAGGCACGGAAGCGCCTTGCAACGGCAGAGCGAATAATAAAAGCGAAACGATCAGCCATTTAGCCGAGAGTTTACGACGCAGAAAAGGGGAAAACGGAACACGCATCAATAAAAACTTACCGGACGTTGAGTTTCGGGATGCGCAATGACATTCAGACGTATGCCGTAAATATCCTGCAGTTTTGCGGTGTTCACAATATCGAATGCGTTACCTTGCGCCAGTAATTTACCGTTATGCAGCGCAATAAGGTGATCGCAATAACGGGCGGCAAGATTGATGTCATGAATAACGATGACAATACCCAGATTTAATTCGTGCGCCAATTTTGTCACTAATTCCATCACCTCAACCTGATGAGCGATGTCTAACGCCGCCAGAGGTTCGTCCAGCAGTAAAAATCGACTTTGTTGGGCGAGCAGCATGGCCAGCCAAATGCGGGAGCGTTCGCCGCCGGATAACGTATCCACCAATTGATCGGCAAATCTTTCCGTTCGGGTGAGTGCTAATGCACGGTGAATGGCGTCCGTATCTTTCTTTTTGTTGGCACCGAATAATCCGTTCCAGGCGTAACGTCCCATGGCGATAAGTTCCCGCGCGGTTAAATTGGTCGCTTGCGGTAAATTTTGCGGCAAATAGGCCACTTGTTTGGCAAATTCGCGCGATGTCCATTGCGGCAGCGGTTTACCGTTAAAAGTGATTAAGCCGGACGAGTAGGAATGCTGTTTGGCAAGCAATTTGATCAGCGTTGATTTGCCGGAACCGTTATGCCCGATTAAGCCGTATACTTTCCCTTGTTCGAAAGACAGGGAAAGCGGTGACAGCAATGTTCGGGCGGGAACTTTAAAGGTGACGTCGGTAACGATAAACACAATTTCTCTCAATCATCGGCTATGAATTTAAAGGACGACCATTCTAATTGAAAATAATTCACATTTAAAGTTATTCCGCAATCAAATTTCGCAAAAACCGATTCGTTCAATCATCTGCACATGATGAAAAGTGCGGTCAAAATTTTGTGAGTTTTTCCATTGAAACCGAATCGGTTTTTGCTTTCAAATTAATTGCTTTTTGCTGCAAAAATACTTTTCTTTTTTCTTCTTTTTAATGATAAAGTGAGAAACCTGACTAGGTTTTGAGACTTATAGGGGTTTAAAGCGGTCGCAGGACGGCTTTAAATGAAATATCACCAACCAAATGAAGGAAACATTATGCTAATTGGTGTGCCAAGAGAACGGCTCAACGGCGAGACTCGCGTGGCGGCAACGCCAAAAACCGTTGAACAGATTAAAAAGCTCGGCTTTGATGTCATCGTCGAAAATGATGCGGGCTTTAAAGCGAGTTTTGAAGATAATGCCTTTACTGCAGCCGGCGCATCCGTGGGTTCCCAACAGGATGTTTGGAGTGCGGACATTATTTTCAAAGTGAATGCACCGACGGAAGAGGAAATCGCGCTGATAAAAGACGGGGCGACGTTGGTCAGTTTTATTTGGCCGGCGCAAAATCCGCAATTAATGGAAAAATTATCGGCAAAAAAAATTAACGTGCTGGCGATGGATGCCGTGCCGCGTATTTCGCGGGCTCAGGCGCTCGACGCCTTGTCTTCCATGGCAAATATTTCGGGCTATCGCGCCGTGATTGAAGCGGCGAACGCTTTCGGCAGTTTCTTTACCGGGCAAATTACCGCGGCGGGGAAAGTGCCGCCGGCGAAAGTGCTGGTGATTGGTGCGGGCGTGGCAGGTCTGGCGGCTATTGGTGCGGCAAACAGTCTGGGCGCTATCGTGCGTGCTTTTGATTCCCGTCCCGAAGTGAAAGAGCAGGTGAAATCCATGGGCGCCGATTTCCTGGAAATCGATTTTGAAGAAGAAGGCGGTTCGGGTGACGGCTATGCCAAGGTGATGTCGGAAGAATTTAACCGTCGAGCCATGGAACTCTATGCGGCACAGGCGAAAGAAGTGGATATTATCATCACTACCGCCGCAATTCCGGGCAAACCGGCTCCGCGTTTAATTACTAAAGAAATGGTGGATTCCATGAAACCGGGTTCGGTGATTGTGGATTTGGCGGCGTTAACCGGCGGTAACTGCGAATACACCAAAGCGGGCGAAGTGGTCGTGACGGAAAATCAGGTAAAAGTCATCGGTTATACGGACTTTCCGGCGCGTCTGCCGACCCAATCCTCCCAACTTTACGGTACTAATTTAGTCAACCTGTTGAAATTGCTGGCGCCGAATAAAGACGGTCAGATTGATATTAATTTTGATGACGTGGTATTACGCGGCGTGACGGTTATTCGTGACGGCGAAGTCACCTGGCCGGCTCCGCCGATTCAGGTTTCCGCCCAACCGCAACAAAAAGCGGCGGCGGCACCGGCGGCGAAGAAAGAAAAAGCGCCGATGAATCCGCGTGTGAAATACGGCATTATGGCGGCGATCGTCGTTCTGTTCCTGTGGTTGGCGGCGGTGACGCCGGCGGCATTCTTGTCTCATTTTACGGTATTTGTATTGTCTTGCGTGGTGGGATATTACGTAGTCTGGAACGTCAGTCATGCGTTGCATACGCCGTTAATGGCGGTAACCAATGCCATTTCGGGGATTATTATCGTCGGTGCGGTTTTGCAAATCGCGCAGGGCAGTTTTTATGTCAGCATTCTGGCATTTATCGCGATTCTAGTTGCCAGCATCAATATTTTCGGCGGCTTTAAAGTCACTCAACGCATGCTTTCCATGTTTAGAAAAGGTTAAGGAGAAATATAATGTCAGTAGGTTTAGTACAAGCCGCATACATTGTATCGGCATTACTGTTTATTATGAGCCTGGCGGGTCTTTCTAAACATGAAACGGCAAAAGCGGGTTGTTGGTATGGTATCGTTGGGATGACCATTGCGCTGATTGCAACGATTTCCGGTCCGCAAACCGAAGGTCAGTTCTGGATTATTGTAGCGATGATCATCGGTGCGGTTATCGGTATTCATCGTGCGTTAAAAGTTGAAATGACGGAAATGCCGGAATTAGTCGCTATTCTGCACAGCTTTGTGGGTTTAGCCGCCGTTTTGGTCGGTTTTAACAGTTTTGGCCTGCATGTCGGGCCGGAATTTGTTGCGCCTGTCGGTACGGCGTTTGTCAGCGAAGCGGCACAGCAGGCGGCGAGAGAAGCGTTTGACGCGGAACAGACGGTGTTAAACAACATTCATAACGTAGAAGTGTTCTTAGGTATCTTTATCGGGGCGGTAACGTTTACCGGCTCGGTGGTGGCTTTCGGAAAATTGCGCGGCATAATCAACTCCAAGGCATTGATGTTACCGCATCGCCATAAATTGAATTTAGCGGCGTTAGTGGTTTCTGCGTTGTTAATGGTGGCATTCCTGAATAATCCGGAAAATATTTTCCCGGTTTTGCTGATGACGGCGATTGCTCTTGCTTTTGGCTGGCATTTGGTGGCCTCCATCGGCGGTGCCGACATGCCGGTGGTGGTTTCCATGCTGAATTCTTATTCCGGTTGGGCGGCTGCGGCGGCAGGTTTCATGTTAAACAATGACTTGCTGATTGTGACCGGTGCGTTAGTGGGTTCTTCCGGTGCGATTCTGTCTTACATTATGTGTAAAGCCATGAACCGTTCCTTCATTAGCGTGATTGCCGGCGGATTCGGTAACGACATCGTTTCATCTTCCGATGCCGAACAAGGCGAACACCGCGAGACAACGGCGGAAGAAGTGGCGGAATTGCTGAAAAATGCCGGTTCGGTCATTATTACTCCGGGATATGGCATGGCGGTGGCGCAGGCGCAATATCCGGTCGCGGAAATGACGCAAAAACTGCGCGAACGCGGTGTGAACGTGCGTTTCGGTATTCATCCGGTTGCGGGACGTTTGCCGGGCCACATGAATGTGTTGCTGGCGGAAGCGAAAGTGCCTTATGACGTGGTGCTGGAAATGGATGAAATCAACGATGATTTCGAAGATACCGACGTAGTGTTGGTTATCGGCGCCAATGACACGGTGAACCCGGCGGCATTGGACGATCCGAACAGCCCGATTGCCGGTATGCCGGTGCTGGAAGTGTGGAAAGCGCAAAATGTGATCGTATTCAAACGGTCAATGGCGGTGGGTTACGCCGGCGTACAAAATCCGTTATTCTTCAAAGAAAACACCCAAATGTTATTCGGCGATGCCAAAGAACGTGTGGATGACATTCTGAAAGCGCTGTAATTAATAAAAAAACGTTTCATTTTTCGCCCGCACTTTGATCATTACTGTAAAGTGCGGGCGATTTTTTTATTGTTTTTTAAAGGGCTGAACGAGGTATAGTCAGGCGTTGCTGTAAATTTCGCGGTTGTTCAGCCAGCGTTTAATCAGCGCTTCGGCGGTGTCCGGGTATTTTGCGATAAGCTGTTTGGCATAATGTTGGACCGTCGGGATCATGCGGCGATCGCGCATTAAATTGGCTACTCTGAATTCCGCAATACCGGTTTGTTTGGTTCCCAACACTTCGCCCGGTCCGCGGATTTCCAAATCTTTCTCCGAAATCACAAAACCGTCCTGACTGTCACGCAAAACCTGCAGGCGCTTTCGGGAAATTTTACCCAGCGGCGGCTTGTACATTAATACGCAAAATGATGCGGTGCTGCCGCGTCCGACTCGTCCGCGTAATTGATGCAACTGCGACAAACCGAGCCGTTCGGCGTTTTCGATAATCATCAGGCTGGCGTTGGGAACGTCCACACCCACTTCAATGACTGTGGTGGCGACTAACAGATCCAGATCGGTCGCTTTGAAACGCGCCATAATTTCCTGTTTTTCGGCAGGCTTCATGCGCCCGTGAACCAGCCCGATACGCAAATGGGGCAGCGCTTTTTGCAAATCTTCTGCGGTGGCTTCCGCCGCCTGCGCTTCCAGCACTTCACTTTCATCGATAAGCGTGCAGACCCAATAAGCCTGACGTTTTTCATGAGTGCAGGCATGGTGTACGCGCGCGACAATTTCCGCGCGGCGCTCTTCCGATACCACCACGGTGGTGATGGGCGTGCGTCCCGGCGGCAGTTCGTCGATGACGGAAGTATCCAAATCGGCGTAAACCGTCATCGCCAGAGTGCGGGGAATCGGGGTGGCGGTCATGATCAGCTGGTGCGGATAAATGCCGGAATTTTCGCCTTTTTCACGTAACATTAGACGTTGATGCACGCCGAAACGGTGTTGTTCGTCGATAATTACCAGGGCAAGATCGGCAAATTTCACTTCTTCCTGAAAAAGCGCATGGGTGCCGACTACCATTTGCACTTCTCCCTGCCGAATTTCATTTAAGACGGTTTGGCGCGCTTTGCCTTTCACTTTGCCGGCTAACCAGCCCACGCGGATATTAAAAGGTTCCAGCCAACGACGAAAGTTTTCTGCGTGCTGTTCCGCCAGAATTTCCGTCGGCGCCATCAACGCCACCTGCTTGCCGTTGTCAACGGCGGCGAGGGCGGCTAAAGCGGCGACTAAGGTTTTACCTGAACCGACATCACCCTGGACCAAACGCATCATAGGATGCGATTGCGCCAAATCCCGCTCGATATCGGCGGTGACGCGTAATTGTGCGTTGGTAGGGCGAAAAGGGAGTTGCGCCAGAAAACGTTGTTTTAAATCCGTTTGATGGGTCAGCGGCAAAGCATAATGTTGCTGCGTACCGAGCCGGACTTTCTGCATCGCCAGATTGTGCGCCAATAATTCTTCAAAAATTAACCGCACTTGCGCCGGATGTTGTCCTTTTTCTAAGATTTCCAGTGATACGTCCGGCGGCGGACGGTGCAGAAAACGCAACGCTTCTTTCAGGCTGAAGGGATGCGGGTTAAATTCATCGGGCAAAATTTCCGTCAGCTGAACCTTATCCAGCAGCGCCAGAGCCTGATCCGTTAATTTCCGCAATGAGGCTTGTTTTAAACCTTCGGTGGCGGCGTAAACCGGGGTGAGCGTTTCTTCCAGTTGAATCGGCTGATTATCGCGAATGATTTGGTATTCGGGATGATGAATTTCCGCCATAAACCGGCCGCGCTTAATTTCGCCGAAAGCCTTAACCCGTGCGCCGATTTGAAAACCGTTGCGCATACCGGCGTTGAAATTGAAAAAGCGCAGCATGATTTTTGAACTGCCGTCGGACAGGCTGACGGTCAGAATCGGTCGTCGTCCGAATTGCACTTCGCAGGTTTGCACCGTGCCTTCGATGGTGGCGTATTGTTCGGGACGGACGTCGGCGATGGGCGTAATGTGGGTGCGATCTTCGTAACGGGCGGGCAGATGGAACAGCAGATCCTGCAGATTATTGATGCCGATTCGGCTTAATTTGGCGGCAACCGCCGCGCCCACGCCGGAAAGTGTGGTAAGCGGAACGGCATCAAGTAATTGCGTAGTCATCGGTTCGGCACCGTTTCGGAAATTAAATTGTTAAGCGTTGATATTGCGTTTAACGTCCGTCACGCCCGATACGCGACGAATGAGATGCATAATGCGCGCCAAATGTTCCGTATCTTTTGCCGTGACTAGCAAAATCGCCAGACTTTCTTCATCGGCGTCTTCGGTCCAAATGCTGTGTACCGTGCTTTGCGCCGCAGAAATCGCATTCATTAAACGGCCCAAAGTGGATTGAGTCTGCATCTGAATGCGTAATTCCGCCTCAAATTCGCTTTGTTCGTTATCCAGCGACACCGGCACAAGGTGGTCGGTATGTTTGCGTAAATTGATGCATTGTTGATGGTGCACGGTAATTTCTTTGGCAGACGTTTCATAACCGGCAACGGGATCGCCCGGAATCGGGTGACAGCATTTGGCGCAATGAAGCGGCAGCTTATTATCGGAAAGTGCGGTCGGATTTTCATGAGTTTTTAAGGTTTGACGGATTTTCGATTTAGCGCGTCCCGTCACCACAAAATTCAACCAACCGGCTTTTGGTCGGGCGTTTGGCGAAGTGATAATTTCAACGGTTTGTCCCGAAACCAACGGCTGAGACAGCGGATAATCGGCGCGTTCCACTTTGGCTCCCACACAGGAATTGCCTACGTCGGTGTGTACCGCATAGGCAAAATCCACCGGCGTAGCGCCTTCCGGGAGCTCGATAATCCGCCCTTTCGGCGTAAAAACATAAATTTCATGAGAGAATAAATCGGATTTAACGCTTTCAATAAATTCGAAAGAATTGCCCGCACTTTGTTGTAAATCGATGATATTTTGCAACCAGTTTTGCGCTTTAATTTGAGCGGTCGTACCGTCGTTTTTGCCGCCTTGCTTGTAAACCCAATGCGCCGTCACCCCCATTTTGGCGATTTGATCCATTTCTTCCGTACGGATTTGCACCGCAACCGGCACGCCCTTCGGACCGATGGTAAAAGTATGCAAAGCCTGATAACCGTTGGATTTCGGCACGGCGATGTAATCTTTAATTTGCCCCGGTCTCGGTTTATAGAAACTGTGAATGCAGCCCAGCGCCCGATAACAATCGTCTATGGTGGTCACAACGACACGAAAGTTGTAAATATCCAGAATCGAACGGAATTTTTGTTCCCGTTGGCGCAAGGATTTGTAAATGTAATATAACGGTTTTTCGCGACCGTATACCCGCGACGGAATATAAGCGGCGCGTAGTCGTTGTTCAAGTTCTTCCAGAATCGGTTCGATGAGCTCGTGCTGGTTGCCGCGGGTGTTTTCGATAACTTTGGTTAATACGGCGTAACGTTTGGGATGCATCGCCTGAAAACATAAATCTTCCAGCTCGTTTTTCACATGTTCGATACCGAGACGATGAGCAAGCGGACTATAAATTTCCAAGGTTTCTTTAGCGATACGGCGACGTTTGTCGGGACGCAACGAACCCAGCGTTCGCATATTATGAGTGCGGTCGGCAAGTTTAATTAATACCACGCGAATGTCTTTCGTCATGGCGAGAATCATTTTACGGAAACTTTCCGCCTGCGCTTCCTGGCGCGTCCGGAATTTCAGTTTGTCCAGTTTGGATACGCCGGCCACGATTTCGGCGACGTTTTGTCCGAATTCCGCGGCAAGTTGTTCTTCGGTATAAGGCGTGTCTTCGATGACATCATGAAGAAGGGCGGCCATGACCGCTTCGTGATCGAGGCGCATTTGCGCAATAATACTTGCGACGGCCACGGGATGTGTGATGTACGGTTCGCCGCTGGAACGGAATTGTCCTTCGTGGGCGTCGCGCGCAATCACGAATGCGCGCTTCACCAATTCGATTTGCTCGGGGGGCAAATATTCCTGAATAATGTGATCTAAAGGTTCAAACAAATCCATAAGTCCCCCTTAAAATTATTCAAAAATCGACCGCACTTTTAATGGAATTAAGCGGTCAATAAAGAAACGGCGGCTTCTTCCGTTTGGTTTTGCAATAACGCGTCCTGACGCTCTTGCGCATCCATAATGTCGTCGTTGATTAAGCCTTTTTCGATTTCCCGCAATGCAATCACGGTCGGTTTATCGTTGTCTTCCGGCACCAAAGGTTCGCGTTGATTTAACTGCAACTGTCTCGCACGACGGGCTGCGGTTAAAATTAAATCAAAACGGTTACCGATTTTTTCCACTGCATCTTGCACTGTTACGCGCGCCATAATTATTTACTCCAAATTTATTCTTTTAAGTTCGTTTTAAAGGATTGTTAATCATACTAAAGTGCGGTCTGTTTTGCCAGTAATTCCTGAATTAATGCGTGATTTTGTGTTTCCTGATAAGCCAAGGTTAATTTTTCCGCCCGCAGAATGTGGACTAAATCCGCTAATGCCTGATGAAAATCGTCGTTTACAATCACATAATCGTATTCGTTGTAATGGGATATTTCAGCCACCGCTTTCGACATGCGGTCTGCGATCACCTCGGCGCTGTCCTGACCGCGTCCGATAAGGCGGCGCTCCAGTTCCTGCAAGGAAGGCGGAAGAATAAAAATACTTTTTACATTCGGCACTTTTTGACGAATTTGTTGAGCGCCCTGCCAGTCGATATCCAGAAAAACGTCAATCCCCGCGGCGAGATTTTTCTCGATTGCCGGCAGGGAAGTGCCGTAATAATTGCCGCCGAACACTTTGGCGTATTCCAAAAACGCGCCCTGTTCGATCAACGTTTCGAATTCTTCGACGTTCACAAAATGGTAATGCACGCCGTTTTGTTCGCCGGGACGGGGTGGGCGCGTGGTGTGGGAAACGGACACCATCATGGAGTTTTGCGTATCGTTTTTCAGCAGTGCCGCAATGAGTGACGATTTGCCCGCGCCGCTCGGGGCGGAAAGAATGTATAAATTGCCTTGAGCCATGGTTTTACCTCTGTGCTTTTTGCTTCATTATGCCAAATTTTATGTAAAAGTGCGGTGAAATTTTTCATAGTTTTTTTGAATCCTTTGGGATTGCGCAGGGAAAATTTGACATAGATCACGAAATATTTATCTGCTATAGTTATTTCCGTAGTCTGGATTGTTCTGCAAGGAAACCGTGCTATAATCGCAGAGTGACAGGTAGATACTTAATCATGAGTAAATCGGACTGTAATAATTTTGTTTAACTTAGAAAAGAAGGTGAAAATCTTATGGCAATTAAAATTGGTATCAATGGTTTCGGTCGTATCGGTCGTATCGTATTCCGTGCTGCACAACAACGTGATGATATCGAAGTTGTGGGTATCAACGATTTAATCGATGTTGAGTACATGGCATACATGCTGAAATATGATTCAACTCACGGTCGTTTCGATGGTTCGGTTGAAGTGAAAGACGGTAACTTGGTGGTTAACGGTAAATCTATCCGTGTAACGGCTGAACGTGATCCGGCGAACTTAAACTGGGGTGCAATCGGTGTTGATATCGCAGTTGAAGCGACAGGTTTATTCTTAACGGATGAAACCGCTCGCAAACACATTACCGCAGGTGCGAAAAAAGTAGTTATGACCGGTCCTTCAAAAGACGCGACTCCTATGTTCGTACGCGGTGTTAACTTCAACGCATATGCAGGCCAGGACATCGTATCTAACGCATCTTGTACAACTAACTGTTTAGCGCCGTTAGCCCGTGTTATTCACGAAACTTTCGGTATCAAAGACGGTTTAATGACCACCGTTCACGCAACAACGGCAACACAAAAAACCGTTGACGGTCCGTCTGCAAAAGACTGGCGCGGCGGCCGTGGTGCATCTCAGAACATCATTCCGTCTTCAACCGGTGCGGCGAAAGCGGTGGGCAAAGTATTGCCTGCATTGAACGGTAAATTGACCGGTATGGCATTCCGCGTGCCAACCACCAACGTTTCCGTTGTCGACTTAACCGTGAACTTGGAAAAACCTGCTTCATACGAAACTATTAAAGCGGCTGTCAAAGATGCGGCGGAAGGTAAAACTTTCAACGGCGAATTAAAAGGCGTTTTAGGTTACACTGAAGATGCCGTAGTTTCTACGGACTTCAACGGTTGCGCATTAACTTCCGTATTTGATGCCGATGCAGGTATCGCATTAACCGATACTTTCGTGAAATTGGTATCTTGGTACGATAACGAAACCGGTTATTCAAACAAAGTATTAGACTTAGTAGCGCATATCTACAACTATAAAGGTTAATTCTTTTTATCAGAATGAACGAAAGACCGCATGAAAGTGCGGTCTTTTTTTTGACTGTTTTTTTACGGTGATAATGGAATCGGTTTGATAAGCGTTCGGTTATCGACATAAAAAATGCGGCTAAATTCGCCCGCACTTTTGGATCAGCGGTTAAATTATTTGCCGATTCACCGGGTTATCCGGCCGGCTTGGCGTCTTCAATCGGGACATATTGAGGTGCAGACGGTTGTGCCGGTTGAACGATAATCGGTGCGGCGCCGCCCGGTTGCGCTTCGACCACCTCCGGTCTGTCGCCGCTACAGAAATTCTGATTTTTATTCGCCCACACGGGGAGGTTTCTGACCGGATTGTAACAATCCCAGCTGCCGTAACTGTTGATTCCCACCCATTTTATGTCATTCGGTTTGTTCGGTTTTAACGGTGTTGCCGTGGTGCGTTTTAAATAATCTTTGTATAAATATAATGCGCCGCTGGCACCGGTTAGTTTGGTTTCGCCGTTATCATCGCGACCCAGCCAAACCGTTGTCACGTTTTCGCCGTCAATACCGACAAACCAGGTATCTCTTGCGTCATTGGTCGTGCCGGTTTTTCCCGCTAAATGCAGATCGGCGTAATTTTCCTGCAGACTGCGTCCGGTGCCGCGTTCCACCACTTGCTGCATGGCATAAACGGTTTGGAACGCCGCTTCGGCAGGCACGACTTGTTCCGCTTCGGTATTATGCCGATAAATAACATTACCTTGCCGATCGTTAACGCTTTCAATGGTGGAAAGCGGGATTTTGCCGCCGTTGTTGGCAATAACCTGATAAAGCTTTGTCACGTCGTAAGGCGAAATGGAATATGAACCGAGCAGCATTGACGGCACCCGGGGAATTTTGACTCTGTCCCAGCCCATTGCTTGCTGCGTTTCGATGACTTTTTTCAAACCGACTTTCATGCCCAGATTGACCGTCGGAATATTGAGGGAACGCGCCAATGCGTCAACCATCAGCACGGAACCGCCGTAATGTTTGTCATAGTTGCGCGGTTGCCAGGGCGGACTGCCTTTCACATTGATGGTAATCGGACGGTTGTTCAACGGCGTGTTTAAACGGAAAGATTCCGGCTGAGTAAGTGCGGTCAAATAAACGGACGGTTTTACCAGCGAGCCGATTTGTCGTTGCGCCATGGTCGCGCGGTTAAAGCCCGCGTAATTGGTTTGCGTGCCGCCCACCACCGCGCGAATTTCCCCTTTTTTATAATCGGCGATGATCATTGCCGATTGCAACGCAGGATTTTTGGTGCGCAACTGTAATTCCGCCGTTGCGTTAATCACGGCTTGTTCGGCGTAACTTTGTTGTTTCAGATCCAGCGTACTGAAAATCCGTGCGCCCTGTAAGCGACCTTCTCTGTTTTCGCCTAAATTTTCACGTAATTCGGCCTGCATAGTTTGGATGAAAGCCGGATAATTACGCGCAATTTTTCCTCGTTCTTGCACGCCAAGCGGGCGTTTGCTGAGTGTGTCGTACAATTCCTGATCGATCATTTGGTGTTCCAGCATTAAGCGCAGTACCACGTTTCGGCGTTCGAGAGCGTTATTCGGATTACGCCAAGGATTGTACAAAGAAGGGCCTTTCACCATGCCCACCAGAAGTGCGATTTGATCCAGATTGATTTCGCGAACCGGTAATCCGAAATAGAAATGACTGGCCAGTTCGAAACCGTGTACTTGCGAATCGCCGTTTTGCCCGAGATAGACTTCGTTCAGATAGGTCTCGAGAATGGTATTTTTGTCGTAACGTAAATCCAGCATCACCGCCATAAAGGCTTCGTTGATTTTTCGGCTGAGCGACCGTTCGTTGGTTAAGAAAAGGTTTTTGACTAGTTGTTGAGTGAGCGTACTGCCGCCTTGCACCGTGTGACCGGCGCGGAAATTGGTATACATGGCACGCGCGATGCCCAACGGGCTAACGCCGCCATGCTCGTAAAAACGGCGATCTTCGGTTAAAATCAGCGTGTCGATCAATAAACGAGGATAGTTTTGCAGCGGTATCGCTAAACGTTCTTCTTTTTCCTCTCCCGATTGCAGCATGGCAATGAGTTTGGGCGCCAGGCGAAATTCATCAATCGCTTTCAGATTGATTAAATCTTCGATGACGGCTAATTTTTGATTATCGTTGAAACGCAGACGAAAAACCCGCTGAGCTTCGGGATGGTCCGGAAATGGAAAGGCGCGGCGCAAAAGGACGATGGTGTTGTCCTCGATTTTGAAGTCACCCGGTGCGGCAACTAGCGTGGTTTGGCGATAATCGTTATCAAGCAACAGTTGTTTGATTTGCTCGAGAGATAATTTATCCGCCAGGCGAACGCTCTGAATCCGGCTGTACACTTCGGCGGGCAGGCGCCAGACTTGTCCGTCCATTTTGGAACGGATTTGTCCGTCTAAATAAATTCCGTAAAACGCAAATAACGACGCGCCGGTAAATGCGATTTTTAAGGCGGTCATTTTCCAGGTTTGGGTCCAGGGAACCGTATTTTTGACGTTAGATTTTTGGGAAGAATTTCGTTGTTCGTCTGCCATATTAAATGCCGTTTTAACGTTTGTTTTTCTCGGAAACGAAAAGATTCTAGCATATTATTTTGAAAAACGAGTAAAAAATTGACCGCACTTTACGGATTAAACGGGCGGTTATGGATGGCGCGAGGACGGATTGGTTATTGAATAAAGTCCTGATAGGAGCGTAAAAAATGTTCGAAATCCTCCAGACCGCAAACAGCGATGCTTTCCGCGTCGTAATAATGGAAATTTTGCTCCAATTCCCGTTCGGGATCGCCCGTAATGTCGAGATGATTGGCTTTCACCATGACTTCGTCGGCGTGAATAAACAGACTGTATTCCTTGCCGATTAGGCAACTTTCCCGTTCGCCGTTATGGTTTTGCGCCTTTGCGATTTCCGCAAGTGCGGTGAAAATTAAGGAAGAATTTGACCGCACTTCGGTGTTAAACCAATTCGCCAGCGCAATGTGTTCCATGGAACATTTCGCCACGATATCACCGTGTAAGGAGGTGAATTGGAAATCCATCGCGCGTCCCCGGGCGCCGGTTAAATACTGAAGGATGAACCGCAGCCGCAGGTGCTGGAGGCATTCGGGTTCTGCACCACGAAACGGGAACCTTCCAGGCCTTCGGTATAATCTACCGTGCCGCCGATTAAATATTGCAGGCTCATCGGATCAATCACCAGCTGCACGCCGGCATTTTCCACGGTCAAGTCGCCTTCGTTCACTTTTTCGTCGAAAGTGAAACCGTATTGGAAACCGCTGCAACCGCCGCCCGTAATATAAACGCGTAATTTAAGATCCGGATTTTCTTCGTCGGTAATTAAACTTTTTACTTTATTGGCTGCCGCGTCGGTAAAGGTGAGCGGCACTGAAATATCTGACATAATCGCTTTCCTACTTTCTACTCAAAAAATTAATTCGCTCATTATCTAATAACCGACTGATTCGTTCAAGGATATTTTCACTCCCGCCCGTTTAATGCTATGATACGCGCGCTATTTAGGAGATAATTATGGCTATTCCGTTAAGAACAGAAGAAGAATTGGCAAAGATTCGCATTGCCTGCAAATTAGCGTCAGACGTGCTGGTAATGATCGAAGAACATATTAAAGAAGGCGTCACCACCGGTGAACTGGATCGTATTTGTCACGAATACATTGAAAAAGTACAAGGCGGTAAGCCCGCCAATGTGGGGTATCACGGTTTCAAACATGCGACCTGCATTTCTTTGAACGAAGTGGTGTGCCACGGTATTCCGAGTTTCGAGAAAAAACTGAAAAAAGGCGATATTCTGAATCTCGATGTCACCGTGATTAAAGACGGTTATTACGGCGACAATTCCAAAATGTACGTAGTGGGCGAACCCAGCACGCGTGATAAACGTTTGTGCGAAGTCACGCAGGAATGCCTGTATCAGGGCATTCGGGCGGTGAAACCGGGCGCGCGTTTGAATTCCATCGGCAAAGCCATTCAGGAATATGCGGAAAAAGAAGGATTCAGCGTAGTGCGCGAATATTGCGGTCATGGCATCGGCGACGTATATCACGCGGAACCGCAAGTTTTGCATTATTATGCGGACGACGGCGGCGTGATTTTGCGTAAAGGCATGGTGTTCACTATTGAACCGATGATTAACGCCGGCAAAAAAGAAGTGCGTCTGATGGGCGACGGCTGGACGGTAAAAACCAAAGACCGCAGCCATTCCGCGCAATACGAACACGAAATTGTAGTGACGGACGACGGTTGCGAAGTGATGACGATTCGCGAAGAAGAAGAAAAAGAAGGCCGCATTTCCCGTTTTATGGTGAATGCGTAATACGGTTTAAGGCGGGCTTGCGGGTTCGCCTTTTTATATTCAGGTGAACGCCCATGACTGCATTCCGTCCGAACGACATCAAATCCCAACTCCAGTCTTTAAAGCAATCGGAGCTCGAACATTTTCCGCAAACGGATGTGAATCGGCTTATTTGCCGGCGTACGGCGTTTTATGATGACTTGTTGATTCGCCTCTGGCGGCAATTCGGATTGGCGCAAACGGCGCTTTCCCTGGTTGCCGTGGGCGGTTACGGACGCAAAGAAATGTTTCCGTTATCGGATTTGGATTTTCTGATTTTGAGCGAACGGAAAAATACGCCGGAGATCGAACAAAAAATTGCGAGTTTTATCCAATTTTTATGGGATTGCGGTTTTGATGTGGGCGCGAGTGTGCGGACGCTGGCGGAATGCGCCGAGGAAGGACGGGCGGATCTGACTATCGCCACCAATTTACTGGAAAGCCGTTTGTTGACGGGCGATGAAAAAACGTTCCAAAAATTGACCGCACTTTTAAACCGGCCGGACTTCTGGAATCGCGAAACTTTTTTCAAGGCGAAAGTACAGGAAAAAAACGAACGCTACGCCCGTTATCACAACACAAGTTATAACCTGGAGCCCGACATCAAATACAGTCCGGGCGGTTTACGCGATTTGCATTTTATTTACTGGATCGCTTTGCGCCACAATAACACGTTGACGCTGGAAGAGATTTTGCAATCGGGATTTATCTATCCGGAAGAATACGACATGTTGCGGCAAAGCCAGCAATTTCTGTTCAAAGTGCGCTTTGCCTTGCACCTTATTTTGAAGCGTTACGATAACCGTTTGTTGTTTGATCGCCAGCTCAAAGTCGCCGAATTGTTGGGATTTCAGGGAGAAGGCAATCACGGCGTCGAACAGATGATGAGAATGTTCTTTCAGGCGCTGAGAACGATTTCTGGTCTGAGCGATATTTTAACCCGCCATTACCGCGAACATTTCCTGCAGGATAAAAGTGCGGGCGAAATTCAGCAGATTTTTTTAGATTGCCATTTTCTGTTGCAGAATAACGAAATTCAGTTGATGCGCCAGGATATTTTCGAACGGCAACCCGAAGTCATGCTGGATTTGTTTTATCATTTAACCGCTTATCCGCACGCCGAAATTCATTCGGATACCTTGCGTAAGCTGCACATTGCGTTGCGGCAGCAACAAACGCCGTTGTGCGAATCGGCGGCGGCGCGGGAAAAGTTTTTGCGTCTGTTCAGTCAGCCGAAAGCCATCGCCCGCGCTTTGGTGCCGATGCACCAATACGGCGTGCTGACGGCGTATATTCCGCAATGGAAAGCCATTGTGGGATTAATGCAGTTTGACTTGTTTCATGCTTACACCGTAGACGAGCATACGATTCGGGTGCTGTTGCATTTGGAAAGTTTTCTGGATGAAAAAACGCGGGCCATTCACCCCATTTGTTCCGCCATTTTCTCGCAAAATTCCGACCGCACTTTGCTGTATATCACCGCGTTGTTTCATGATATCGCCAAAGGCCGCGGCGGCGATCATGCCGTGCTTGGCGCGCAGGATATTGCGTCTTTCGCTGGATTGCACGGTTTCGACGGGCGGGAAATCGATACCATGTCCTGGTTGGTGAAAAAACATCTGTTAATGTCCGTTACCGCACAACGGCGCGATATTCATGATCCGGAAGTGGTGATGGCGTTTGCGGAAGAAGTGCAAAATAAAGTGCGGCTGGATTGGTTGATTTGTTTAACCGTGGCGGACATTTGCGCCACTAATTCCAATTTATGGAACGATTGGAAGCGCGCCTTATTCGCCACACTTTATCAGTATACCCGCCAGCAATTTGAACAAGGCATGGATCAGCCGCTCGATAGCGAAGAACAGGCGGAAGAAAATAAACGACGGGCGTTGGCGATTTTACAAAATCAAGGTTTTTCAGAGGATGTGGCGCCGCTGTGGGCGCGCTGTCCGGACGACTATTTCCTGCGCAGCACGCCGAAAGAATTGGCGTGGCACGCCGCGTTGTTAACGGATTTCCGCGGGGAAATACTGGTAAAAATCAGCAATCGTTTTTCGCAAGGCGGAACCGCCGTTTTCCTGTATTGTCGGGATCAGCCGCAGCTTTTCCATAAAGTCGTCAGTACTATCGGCGCTAAAAAACTCAGTATTCACAGTGCGCAAATCAGTACCGGTTTAGACGGTTACGTACTGGACACTTTTGTGGTGACGGAACTGAACGGCGCATTACTGAAAGGCGATCGTCGCCGCGAGCTGGAAAAAGCCGTTACCGAGACGTTGCTTTCCGGTAAAACCCCGAAACTCAGCACCTTAGGCAATCATAAATTACAGCCGTTTAATGTGAAAACGGACGTGCGTTTTTTAAATACGGAAAAAGAAACGCATACGGAAATGGAATTGGTGGCGTTGGATAAAGCGGGCTTGTTGGCGGAGGTCAGCCAAATTTTCGGCGAACTGAATTTGAATCTGCTGAATGCCAAAATCACCACCACAGGTGAAAAAGCGGAAGATTTTTTCATGTTAACCAATTTGCAGAATCAGGCGTTGACTAAAAATGAACGCGACGAACTGGAAGTGCGGTTAAAAAATCGATTAAATTTGCCGGCCCGCTGAGACCGGCAACAGTTTAAATGCAATGGGGACAGGATAAACCGTTAATAATCGGGCAGTTTTCGGAATCGTCTCCCGGACATTGCTGCGCCAGTTTCACCAGCTGTTCACGCATAGACTGTAGCTGCCGAATCTGCGTATCGATTTCCGCAATTCGCGTCATCGTCCGTTCTTTCACATCCGCGCTGCGACGGTGCGGATTTTTATACAATTCCAGCAATTCTTTGCAGACCGGCAGAGAAAACCCCACCTGACGCGCCTGATGAAGCAGGGTCAGCTCTTCAATGTGAGTCGAATTATATTGCCGATAACCGTTTGCCGCACGGACGGGCGGCGTGATAAGCCCTTTTTCTTCGTAAAACCGAATGGATTTTGGGGTAAGCCGGGTTTTCCGTGCAATTTCCGTAATATTCATGATTTTTATACTCGTTTGATTGGGAATAAGAAAATATATTGACTTTCCCCTTACGTCAAGGTTTATCTTATGCTTACTGAAAAAAAGAGAGGAGAACAGTATGACAACAATTTTAGCGCTCGGCGATCTTTCCTGCGGCCATTGCATTAAAGCCGTTAAAACGGCATTGGAAAAAGTTGAAGGCGTAGAAACGGCGGAAGTCACGTTAAATTTCGCTAAAGTGACGGGCGATGTAACGCCGGAATTGCTGATTAATGCCGTGCTGGACGCCGGTTACCGGGCGAAGCTGGCCGAACCGGATTTTACTCTGGCGTTAATCGGATTGAATTGCGGACATTGCATTAAATCCACCGAAAAAGCATTAAGTGCGGTCAAAAATATTGAAGTTTTTGACGTCAGCAAAACCTCGGCAAAAATTTATGGCGCGGCGGATCCGCAAGCGGCGATTCAGGCTATCGTGGAGGCAGGCTTTGACGCATCGCTTGAAAATGTCGTCCCAAAGTCTGAAGACGCGGCGATTGACGTTTTAAAGGCTGACGCACGCCCAAAGTCTGAACAACCGTTACAATCGGTGACGTCTCCCGAACCCGTAGCGGTTGCGCAATCTTTTCAGGCCGAATCGCTTTCCGGCGAGCAAATCACGTTATTGTTAAGCGGGTTGAGTTGCGCCGCCTGCGTGTTGAAGGTCGAACGGGCGTTGCAGGCGGTACCGAATGTTCAGTCCGCTCGCGTAAATTTAGCCGAACAAACGGCGTTTGTGACGGGCGCTACAACGCCGGAAGCCTTAATTGACGCGGTTATTCAAGCGGGTTACGGGGCGGAATTGATTGAGGATGAAACCAAACGCCGCGATAAGCAACGTTTGCAAATCGAACATGAAATCCGACAGCGAAAATGGCAGGCGATTGTGGCGTTGATTATGGGATTCGGTCTGCTTTTCTGGGGGCTGGCGGGCGGTCAAATGCAAGTGACCGCAGAAAATCGCAGCAATTGGATAGGGGTGGGCGTGATTTCCTTAATTGTGATGGTTTTCACCGGCGGACATTTTTACCGGCGGGCCCTCAAAAATCTCGCCAACAAAACCGCAACCATGGACACGCTTGTCGCTTTGGGAACCGGTGCCGCCTGGCTTTATTCCATGGCAGTCACGCTTGCGCCGGATTTCTTCCCCGAAACTGCCCGTCATCTGTATTTCGAAAGCAGTACCATGATTATCGGCTTGATTAATGTAGGAAAAATGCTGGAAGCGAAAGCGAAACAACGCTCTTCCAAAGCGTTGGAACGGTTATTGGATCTCACGCCGAAAACGGCGTTGATTGTAGAAGACGGGGAGGAACGGGAAATTCCTTTGAGCCGGGTTCAACAAGGCATGATTTTGAGGTTAAAAACCGGCAACCGCGTTTCTGTAGACGGTATCATTACTCAGGGAGAGGCCTGGTTGGACGAGAGTATGCTCACCGGCGAACCTTTGCCGGTGCATAAACGGGAAGGCGATAAAATCAGTGCCGGCACTTTGGTCACGGACGGCGCGGTTTTGTTTCGGGCGGAACAAATCGGCAATAAAACTACGTTGGCAAACATTATCCGCTTAGTGCGTCAGGCGCAAAGCAGTAAACCGCAAATCGGGCAGCTTGCGGATCGTATCGCCGCCGTATTTGTCCCGGCGGTGATTGCGATTGCGCTGGTCGCCGCGGTAATTTGGTATGCCGTAACGAAAGAAATTTCTTATTCTTTCGTCGTATTAACCACCGTTCTGATTATTGCCTGTCCTTGTGCTTTAGGTTTGGCAACGCCGATGTCGATTATTGCCGGCGTGGGACGCTCGGCGGAATTAGGCGTATTAGTGCGGGATGCCGACGCTTTACAGAAAGCGGCGGAGGCCGATACGGTAGTATTTGATAAAACGGGAACTTTAACAAAAGGTGAGCCAAAATTGACCGCACTTTATACCTTCAACGGGTTTGATACGCAAATCGCGGTGCAATTTGCGGCGGATTTGGAGCAAGGCTCAAACCATCCGCTAGCCAAGGCGATTCTGGAACATGCGGCCGATTTGCGGATTTCGCCGCAAACCGTGTCGGATTTTCGCACCTTAAAAGGTTTGGGCGTGACTGCGACAATTCAGCATAAAGCCGTTCTGTTGGGAAACCGCGCATTATTGGAACAACATTCGGTGGTGCTGACGGAAGCCGAATCGTCGTTCCGACAGGAAAGCGAAAAAGGCGCCACGGTGGTATTTCTGGCGGTAGAACAAATGTTGGCGGCGGTGTTTGTTATTCGCGATCCGCTGCGCGATGACACGGCGGCGGCATTATCCCGTTTACACCGGCAGGGTTATCGCTTGGTCATGCTTACCGGCGATCAGGAAAAAACGGCGCAAGCTATTGCCAAAGAAGCCGGAATCGACCAGGTGATTGCCGGCGTGCTGCCGGAAGGCAAGGTGCAGGCTATCCGGCAACTTCAGGCGCAGGGATGCAAAGTGGTGATGGTGGGGGACGGCATTAATGACGCGCCCGCACTGGCGCAGGCTAATGTCAGTATTGCCATGGGATCCGGTTCCGATGTGGCGATTGAAACGGCGGAATTAACCCTGATGCGTCACAGTATTCACGGCGTGGCGGATGCTTTGAGTTTGTCCAGAGGCACATTGCGCAATATGAAGCAAAATCTGTTTTTTGCTTTTGTGTATAACTGCCTGGGCATTCCGCTGGCGGCCGGCGTGTTTTATCCGTTGCTCGGCGTGCTGCTGAATCCGATGGTGGGCGGAGCGGCAATGGCCTGTTCGTCCATTACCGTCGCAACCAATGCCAATCGCTTATTGAAGTTTACACCGCCAGCCTAAACGGATTTTGTCGGATCTGAAATAACGTTTATTCGGCATAAGTGCGGTCAAAAATCTTTATGTTTTTTGACCGCACTTTTTTGTCTATTTTTACGAAATATTGTTCGGATAAAGCGTGAGAAAAAGGCTCCGGACGGAGCCTTGTTTTTGAAATTACATCAGAAAATTGCTGATAAAAATGACGATAATAATCAGCGGCACCACGAATTTTACATAATTAAACCAAACTGCAGTGAAAGTTGAGTCCGGCGTCGGCGATAATTCTTTTTTCGCCTGCTCTTTTAACACAAATCCTACGAATACGGCACAGCCAAGTGCGGTCAATAAAAACAGAATATTTCCGCTGACGTAGTCGAAGGCATCAAAAATACTCATGCCGAACGGACGCACATTTTTCAGCAGATTATCACTTAACGCGGACGGAATATTGCCCAACAGGAAAATGCCGCCTAATGTCAGAACAATGGCTTTACCGCGCCGCATACGCAGTTTTTCCTGCAACGCCGTGATAATCACTTCGTAAATGGTAATGGATGTGGTTAAGGCGGCGATCAGCAATAGACCGAAGAAAACGATCGCAAAGAATCTACCGGCCCATAAATGGGAGAAGACAATCGGCAGACTCTGGAACACCAAAGTCGGTCCCGAATTCGGCGCAATCCCGAAAGTAAACAGAGACGGAAAAATCATAAATCCCGCCAATACCGCGATAATGGTATTAGTGAAACCGGTGATGACGGCGGTTTGAATCAGATCTTCTTCTTTGCTGAGATAGCTGGATAAGGTAATAATGACGCCGAAACCCAGACTCAACGCGAAGAAAACCTGTCCTAAGACTTTAATAAACAGCTGCGGAGTGATTTTACCGAAATCGGGTTTCAAATAATAAATAATCCCTTCCATCGCGCCGGGCAGGGTGACATTACGGATAACCATACCGATTAAAAACACAAATAATAACGGCATGAGGAATTTTACCGAACGCTCGATACCGCCGATAATACCTTTTGCCAGAATGATGTAGTTGACGACAACGAAAAGAAAGGTATAAAGGGCGATCTGTAACGGGCTGTCGCCGATACTCATATCATAGAAATTTTTGGCCGTGTCTTTGGTTATCGGGGAAGAAATGTCCAGAGAACCGGTGAGCAGGCTGATAATATAGTTGATAACCCAACCGCCCAGCACCATATAATACGCCATAATACCGAAAGCGCCCAGCAATCCCATGTAACCCAGAATTTTCCACCATTTGGAAATATGTTTGTCATGGAGTTTGTCACCGAAGGCGTCAATGGAATTTATCCGCAAGCGGCGTCCGATAACATTTTCCACCAGAATCATCGGAATGCCGATAATGATCATAGCGATACAAAAAAGCAGCACATAAGCGCCTCCGCCGTTTTCTCCGACTAAATAAGGGAAGCGCCAGGTCGCGCCGAAGCCGACCGTTGCGCCCGCCACGGTCATGACGTAGGTGAGTTTACTTGACCAGGTTTGGCGTTCTTGTTTTGAAGTCATGAATATTATTTCCGTTAAATTTTAAAAAAGTGGGTTATTTTAACCGCACTTGTACGGTTTGGCAAAATAAGACGGGAATCAGATATCGGTTTTATCTTTATATTCGCACAAATCTTCAATAATGCAGGAACCGCAGCGTGGCTTGCGCGCGATACAGGTATAGCGGCCGTGCAAAATCAACCAATGGTGAACATCCACTTTGAATTCGGCCGGCACCACTTTATTCAGTTTCTCTTCAACTTTTACCACATCTTTACCCGGTGCGAAGCCGGTGCGGTTGGCAACGCGGAAAATGTGGGTATCCACCGCAATGGTGGGGTGTCCGAAAGCGGTGTTCAATACCACGTTTGCGGTTTTGCGTCCCACCCCGGCCAAGCTTTCCAGCGCCGCGCGATCTTGCGGAATTTCACCGTTAAATTTGTCGATTAAATCTCGGCAGGTTTTGATGATATTTTCCGCTTTACTGTTATAAAGTCCGATGGTTTTTATGTATTCTTTCAATCCGTCAACGCCTAAAGCCAGAATGGATTGTGGGGTATTAGCCACAGCAAACAGTTTCTTTGTGGCTTTGTTTACGCCTTTATCGGTGGCTTGCGCCGATAAAATGACCGCAATCAGCAACTCAAAGGGCGAATGATAGGTCAGTTCGGTGGTTGGTTTGGGGGTTTGATCCCGCAACCGAGTGAGAATTTCAATACGCTTTTGTTGATTCATGATTTACGCTGATCCCAAATATTTTTTGCGGCTAAAATGATGCCTAATCCGATAAATGCGCCCGGCGGCAAAATGGCCAGCAACAGATTGTTGTCGTGGTGAAAAAATTCAATGCGGAAGATTTTCGCCCAATCGCCGAGCAGTAAATGTAAACCGTCAAATAATGTGCCGTTGCCTAAAATTTCCCGCAGCGCGCCTAATAAAAACAGGCTGAGCGTCATACCCAATCCCATGGCAAAGCCGTCGAAAGCGGAATGCAATACGCCGTTTTTAGACGCAAAGGCTTCCGCGCGACCAATGACAATACAGTTGGTCACAATCAAGGGAATGAAAATGCCAAGGGATTGGTACAGGCTGTAAGTATAAGCGTTCATTAACAGTTGTACTGCCGTCACCGTCGTGGCGATAATCAGCACGTAAATGGGAATGCGGATTTCATGAGGAATCTGCTTGCGAAACAGCGCCACCATGGTATTCGTGCAAGTGAGCACAAGCAGCGTCGCCAATCCCAGTCCCAGCGCATTGGTGGCGGAACTCGACACCGCCAGCAGCGGGCAGAGCCCGAGCAATTGGACGATGGTGGGATTATTGCGCCAAATTCCCTGAGTCAATAACTCACGCCAAATAGTTTGATTCGTTTGTTCTGTCATATAAAAAACTCTTGTAATTTTGACCGCACTTTAAAGCAAAAGTACGAATTATTTATTTGATTGACGATTCAACACTTCCAACGCCGTACGTTTCACTTGGTTAACCACAGCCCGCGGCGTGATAGTTGCGCCGGCGAATTGGTCAAATTTTCCGCCGTCTTTTTTTACCGCCCAATCTTTCAGGTTTTGCGGATCGATTTTCTGATGGCTGAAATTCAGAATCCAATCGGAAATGCGGGTTTCGATTTTATCGCCCAGGCCCGGAGTTTCATGATGTTCCAGAATGCGCACGCCGAGAATTTCGCCTTCCGGCGTCATCCCCATCAGTAACCGGATTTTACCGGAATAACCGTCCGGCGCCGTGGCCTCAACGGCATAGGCGCGCACCTTATCGCCGGAAAGTGCGGTACAAATTTTGTCGATTTCTTGTGAATCGGGGATTTCGCAGTTTGCCGTCACATCGTTATCGTAATAATCGGCGGGAATCACCTGAGCTAATAAAGCCTGTTGGTGTTTGGCGGCTTCCGCGTCGATTTTATCCTTGGTAAGAAAATGAACGCCCGCCGAAATTGCTGTGCAGAGCAGAGCGACAAAGCCTAGCATAACCCCGTATTTGGCCGAAATTTTGGTGGTATTCATGTTAATTTCCTTTATTCAAGCCGTATCCCGTTACGCGCGGGCGGGTGTATTGATCGATTAACGGCACGCAGATATTGGCGAGTAAAACCGCGAACGCCACGCCGTCCGGATAGTTGCCGAATTGGCGGATTAAGCACACCAGCAAGCCGACTAACGCGCCGAAAATCCATTTGCCTTTCGGCGTTACCGGCGCGGTAACGGGATCGGTTGCGATAAAGAACGCGCCGAACATCATGGCGCCGCTGACCAATTGGCTGAAAAAGCTGACGCTGTGGGCGCCGCCGAACAGGTCAAAAATTCCGCAAAAAATGCTGACGGACAGCAACATGGCGAGCGGCGTTTGCCAGTGAATGATCTTTTTCCAGATTAAAAATAATCCGCCGATGAAAAAAGCGAGATTGATTTGCATCCAACCCAGACCGGCGTCTGAGCCCGCCAGAAAAATCGGCTGACTCAGTAAATCCGCTGCCGACCCGTTTAGCTTAAACCAGGTTTTGGCGCTGTCTAACGGAGTTGCGGACGTGATGCCGTCGATGGAAGACACTAACTGCGACAGGCTGAAACCGTCCTCGGTGACGCCGGCGAAAATCAGGCCGACACTGTCGCTCAAGGTCGGCGGTTCGTGTAATAGCGAAATCGGCGGCATCCAACCCGTCATCTGTAACGGAAATGAAATTAACAGCACGACATAGCCGATCATCGCGGGATTAAATAAATTCTGTCCCAGCCCGCCGTATACATGCTTGCCTAAGATCAGCGCGCAAAACGTGCCGATCAGAATCACCCAATAAGGTGCATAGGGCGGAATGGCCATGGCGAGAATCATGGCGGTTAATATCGCACTGAAATCGCTCACATAAAACAGCGACGGCTTTTGGCGCAATTTTGTCACGGCGAATTCCAGCACTAACGCCAGGGCGACGGCTAAACCAATCTGAATTAACACACCGAAACCGAAGTAATAAATCTGCGTGGCCAATGCCGGCAGCATGGCAAAAATCACCCACAGCATGATGCGAGCCGTGAATTTGCCTGAGTGAATATGAGGAGAACTGGTCAGTTTAAACATTATTTTTACTCATTTTTAATGCGGCTAAGTAATGGTTGTCAGCTGAAAACTTAGCCGTAATCCATATTATTTTTTCTCATTTTCCGTTTGTTGCGCCGCTTTTTTCGCTTTAGCACGCGCGATTGCGGCGGCAACGGCGGCTTTTTTTGCGTCAAGTGCGGTCGAATTTTCCGATGTTTTTTGTGTGGCGATTTCGACGTCGGCGTTTTCCGTTAGAACGTCGTCCGTCGCCGGCTGATTTGGCGCAATCGCTTCGTCAGTTTGTGGCTGCGCCGCTTTTTTCGCCTTAGCACGCGCGATTGCGGCGGCAACGGCGGCTTTTTTCGCCTCAAGTGCGGGCGAATTTTCCGATGTTTTTTGTGTGGCGGTTTCGTCGGCGGCGTTTTCCGTTAGAACGTCGTCCGGCGCCGGCTGATTGGCTGAAACCGCTTCGCTATGTTGTTGCGCCGCTTTTTTCGCCTTAGCACGCGCCAGGGCGGCAGCAACGGCGGCTTTTTTCGCCTCAAGTGCGGGCGAATTTTCCGATGTTTTTTGTGTGGCGGTTTCGTCGGCGGCGTTTTCCGTTAGAACGTCGTCCGGCGCCGGCTGATTGGCTGAAACCGCTTCGCTATGTTGTTGCGCCGCTTTTTTCGCCTTAGCACGCGCCAGGGCGGCAGCAACGGCGGCTTTTTTCGCCTCAAGTGCGGGCGAATTTTCCGATGTTTTTTGTGTGGCGGTTTCGTCGGCGGCGTTTTCCGTTAGAACGTCGTCCGTCGCCGGCGAATGGTCGTTTGCCTGTTGACGGGCTAAGCGGCGAGCCCGACGCAACGCCGTCATTTCGCTGTTGTCCGGAACAGTTTCGCCTTTTTCCGTCAGAATGGTTTTGATATGCGGAGTGCCTTTGGCGTTACCGAGGGTGTCGGGCGCTTCGCCGGCTTTTTTCGCTTTCAGACGAGCAAGCGCCGCTTGCACCGGATCTTCGCCTTCGCTGGCCGCCAATTCTTCGCGGCGGGCGGCTGCGGCACGTTGACTACGCGCTTTGCGAGCCTGTTCTTCCTGTTCCAACCGCGCTTGGCGGGCTTCAAAACGGATTTTGGCTTCTTCCGCTTTCTTCGCTTTGGCTTCAATGTCCCAGATTTTGGCTTTCTCCTGGCGGAAATATTGAATTAACGGGATGTGACTCGGGCAGACATAAGCGCACAGGCCGCATTCGATGCAGTCCATAAGCTGATATTGTTGCGATTTGTCGTGATCTTCCGCCCGTGCGTACCAGTACATTTGTTGCGGCATCAGGTGCACCGGGCAGGCGTCCGAGCAAGCGGAACAGCGAATACAGGCTTGTTCGGTCGCCTGCGGATCATATTCGAAATGATCCGGTGCCAGCAAACAATTCGCCGTTTTGGTTATCGGCGCGCGCAAATCCGGCACGATCAGCCCCATCATCGGTCCGCCGAGGAAAACCGGGAAGCGATCGTCCGTTTGGTATCCGGCATTTTTCAGAATGAAATCGATCGGCGTGCCCAGGCGCACCCATTGGTTGCCTTTATGGGGAATTTTGTCGCCGGTAAGGGTGACAACCCGTTCGATCAGGGGCTCGTCGTTGATAATGGCACGCTTGACGGCAAAGGCGGTGCCTACGTTTTGCATTAATACGCCGATGCTGGAGGAACGCTGACCGTGCGGCACTTCCATGCCGGTGAGAATGTAAATCAGCTGTTTGGCGGCGCCGGAAGGATATTTGGTCGGAATGACGCGAATATCCGTGTCGTCTGCGCCCTGTAATGCGGCGCGCAGGGCGGCGACGGCTTCCGGTTTGTTATCTTCAACGGCGATCACCACTTTTTCCGGGCGCAGAATATAGCGTAAGATTCGTACGCCTTCGATGATTTCGGCGGCATAATCGCGCATGAGCCGGTCGTCACAAGTGATATAGGGTTCGCATTCTGCGCCGTTAATAATCAGTAATTTTACCTTTCCCTGAGCGGAATCCACTTTTGCACCTGTCGGGAACGCGGCACCGCCTAATCCGGCGACACCCGCCTGATAAATTTTTTCGATAAGTTGTTCTGGTGCGTGAGTAAAATAATCCTCCGTCGGATGTTGCGCACGCCATTGGTCTTTGCCGTCGGCGCGAATATGCACGGTCAATTCGTTTAATCCGGACGGATGCGCGGCAATATAAGGTTCAATTGCGGTGACGGTACCGGAAGTGGGCGCGTGTACCGGCAGCTCCCGAAGTCCGTCGCCTTGGGTGAGCGGTTGTCCTTTGAGTACGTAATCGCCCGTTTTAACCAGCAAATTACCGGCATTACCCGCATGTTGTTTGACGGGAACATAGTAATTTTCCGCTAAAAGTGCGGTAGAAATCGGCGTCGAATTGGATTGAGATTTCATTTCCGGCGGATGAATTCCGCCGTCGAAATCCCAAAGTTTGCCGGAATTGTAGCGGGTCAGTACATCTGTCATCTTATTTTTCCTCCGCTACGTTTTTGACGGGAATGACATTGGGCGCAAGTTTCCAGTCCCAATTTTCAATTTTCGGTTCGACTTTTTCCATGGTAATACAATCGGTCGGGCAAGGTGACACGCAAAGTTCACAGCCGGTACAGAGATTCGGAATAACCGTGTGTACGCTTTTATTGGTCCCGATAATAGCATCTACCGGACAGGCCTGAATACATTTGGTACAACCGATACACATATCTTCATGAATGAAGGCGACTTTGATTTCAGGTTCCGCCATACCGTCCGTCGCCGGAACGTCCACACCGAGAATTTCCGCAATTTTTACTACGGTCGGTTGTCCGCCGGGTACGCATTTGGTAATTTCATCGCCGTTCACAATGGCTTCGGCGTAAGGTTTACAGCCGGGATAACCGCACTGTCCGCATTGGCTTTGCGGTAATACGGCGTCAATTTTTTCCGCTAACGGATCCGCATCCACTTTAAGTTTTACCGAGGCAAATCCTAAGATCAGCCCGAAAATTAAGGCAAGAGCGGCGACGGCAAGCAATACGTACATCATCATTTATGCTCTCACTAAACCGGCAAAACCCATAAAGGCAAGAGACATCAGCCCCGCGGTAATCAACGCAATAGAGGCGCCGCGAAACGGCACCGGCACATCCGCCGCAGCGATGCGTTCCCGCAGAGAAGCGAATAAAATCAGCACAAGGGCGAAGCCTAACGATGCGCCGAAGCCGTAAATAACGGATTGGGTGAGATTATGCGCGAGGTTAACATTGAGCAGCGCCACGCCCAATACCGCACAGTTCGTAGTAATGAGCGGCAGAAATATGCCCAGCAAACGATAAAGCGTCGGGCTGGTTTTATTGATCACCATTTCGGTAAATTGCACCACTACCGCAATAACCAGAATAAAGACTAAAGTGCGTAAAAATTCCGCCTTTAACGGGATAAGCAGATAAGTGTTCACCAGATAAGAGCAAAGTGAAGCCACGGTTAACACAAACATGGTCGCCAATCCCATGCCGGCGGCGGTTTCGACTTTTTTCGACACCCCCATAAACGGGCAAAGACCTAAGAATTTTACCAGCACAAAATTGTTAATTAAGGCGGTGGAAATGATGAGGAGAATATATTCCATAACTGCTTGTAAATTCGCGTTTTTCAAAGAGAGAAGTAGAAATTAAACCGGTATTATCCTAGTTTTAAAGGCACAGAACAATAAAAAATTTGAGGTAATTTTGCACTGCCTGGCGCGATGAACGTAGGCTGATGCGCAATTACTGCTCCGACGATTGAGAGAATGTCGAACGCTGAATCGGCAGCGGTAACGGTTCGGGCGAACCTAAAAAGTGCGGGCGTTTTTCACGGAATAATTCCCACAGCATGAGAATGCGGGCGAAACTTTCCCGTACGCGGGTGACGGACGCGCTGTAAGGCGAATCGGCGACGAAACAGACGGCGTCGATATTGTGGTATTTGGCGATGAATAACGCTCGTTCGCAGTGAAAACGTTGAGTGATAATCGTCATGGGTTCGGCGCGGAATATTTCTTTGGCGCGGATAATGCTGTCGAGGGTGCGGAATCCGGCGTAATCGGGGAATAAAAATTCGTCGCTAATCCCGAGTTTACGCAAATCCCGCGCCATCGTACGCGGTTCGTTGTATTGTAAAGTGCGGTTATCTCCGCTCAGCAGCAGATAATCGATTTTTTGCCGTTTGAACAGGGTGTCGGCGGCATAGATCCGATTGGTATAAAATGTGTTGGGCGTGCCTTTCGCCACGTATTTCGAGGTGCCGAGCAGCAGTCCGTAAGGGCGGTAGGGCAGACGGGAAAGATCGGTATAAATGGCGTCTTTCACGTAGTAGGCGATCATTTGATCGATGGCGGTGAGTAATACAATAAATGCCGTGGAACCGATAGCCAGGATGCCGATGAAACGTTTTAGGGAAAATATCGCTAAAATCGACCGCACTTTGGCGACTGGAAAAGTGATGGTTCGGGAAATAAGGCTGGGCATTATGCAATTTTCTCCTACTCAGATGGCTTACCTTAAAGAAAAGTGCGGTCGAATTCAAGAATAAATTTTCGACGAGAATTTTTGGACGTTTAGACGTCTAAATTTTCTTGACAAAAAATAACCTCGGCGGTAGCTTATACGCACCTTGTATCCTTTTAACTCTGTTTTTCGCTTTTGGATTTATCATGGCAGTACAAAAAGTGACGCTTTTCAACGATCGCCCGCTCAGCTTGATGTTCGGGGGAGAATTAGACCATATTGAGGTGGCATATCAAACCTACGGGACGTTGAATGCGGAAAAAAGTAATGCCATTTTGCTTTGTCACGCCTTAACCGGCGATGCCGAGCCTTATTTTCCCGATAACGGTCAGAGCGGCTGGTGGCAACAGTTTATGGGAGACGGGCTGGCGTTTGATACGGCGAAGTATTTTTTTATTTGTTCCAATGTGCTGGGCGGTTGCAAAGGCACCACCGGGCCGTCTTCCGTTAATCCTAAAACGGGCAAGCCTTTCGGCAGTACCTTTCCCAATATTATTGTGCAGGATATCGTGCATGTGCAGAAAGCACTGATTGATTATCTCGCCATTCCTCATCTTCACGCGGTGATCGGCGGATCTTTCGGCGGCATGCAAGCCACTCAATGGGCCGTTTATTATCCCGATTTTATGGATAATATTATCAATCTGTGTTCCTCGTTAACCCTGAGTGCGGAGGCTATCGGGTTTAACCATGTGATGCGTCAGGCGATCATTAACGATCCTCATTTTTGTCACGGCGATTATTATGAGGGCGAACCGCCGGAAAAAGGACTTGCCATCGCCCGTATGCTGGGAATGTTAACCTATCGCACGGATATTCAGTTGGCAAAAGCGTTCGGCCGGGCCACTAAAGCGGAAGGTGTGTATTGGGGCGATTATTTTCAGGTGGAAAGTTATCTGACTTATCAGGGGAAAAAATTCCTGGGACGCTTTGATGCCAATACTTATTTACATTTGCTGCGTGCGTTGGATTTGTATGATCCGAGCCTCGGATTTGAAAATATGCATGCCGCGCTTTCCCGCATTAAAGCGCGTTATACGTTGGTATCCGTCACGAACGATCAACTGTTCAAACAGGTGGATTTGCATAAAAGTAAGGCCTTATTGGAACAGGCCGGCGTGAATTTGCTGTATTATGAATTTCCTTCGGATTACGGGCATGACGCGTTTCTGGTGGACTATGACAGCTTCGACGGCAAAATTCGCGCCGGGCTGGCGTAAAAACTATCGAAAAATCGCCCGCACTTTTAGTCCGTGCGGGTTTTTTATGCAAAATTTATGAGCGGAAAGGGGCGATCATTGTCATTTGGTGATGAATGAAATTTCGCATTAATTCGGCCGCCGTTTTGCCGTCGGGCAGAATCCGTTCCGGCGCGATTTCAGCCAGCGGCACGATCACAAATTCGCGGTTTTGCATGTCGTAATGGGGAATCGTGAGACGTTCGCTTTGCATTTTCAGATTGTCATACAACAAAATATCCAAATCCAGCGTCCGTTCGCCCCAACGGCGTAAGCGAACCCGCCCTTGTTCGTTTTCAATGCGCTGCAATTCATCCAATAACGCCAGCGGCGATAATTCGGTTTGAATTTGCAACACCGCATTGACATAATCCGGTTGATCCTGCGGCCCCATCGGTTTGCTGCCGTAATAACTGCTGACTTTTTCAACGCTAGTGTGCGGCAAAGCGGCAATCGCCTTAACCGCCGTATTCAGTTGTTCCGCCGGTTCATTCAGATTGCTGCCCAAGGCAATGTAAACGACGGCCATTATGCCGCCGCCTTCGGTTTATTCCGTTTGCGCGGACGGTAATAGCGTTTTTTCTTCGGTGCGTTTTTATTCTGTTCTTTCACCAGATTATGACGCTGTTCTTCATTGCTGAACTGATATTCATGCCACCATGTCGCTAATTCAATGGCTTCGCCGCCTTCGATTTCGGCCCGCATTGCCAGTAGATCGTACGCCGCCCGGAATTTCGGATGGCTCATGGTCGTGGCGGGATATTTACCCGAACGTTTCATTAATTGCAGCTGGAGGAACCAAATATCGCGGATAACGCCGGTATGACGGCGCGGTGCCGCCAAGGCGGAACAGCATTGATCTAAAATCTCATTACTTGCCAGCGCATAGGCATCATGATTATTCAACCCGCCTTCATTTTTCAGCATTTCCACTTTTTCACGTAACGGATACCAGAAAAATGCGGCAAATAAAAATGCCGGATTAATCCGCAGTTTGTCCGCTACGCGTTCATCGGTCGAGGCAAGGGCTTTTTCAATCATGCGTTCTGCAAAACTGTCGCTTTTTTCGGTGAAATAAGGCGTCAGTGCGGGGAAAAGCTGTTCGAACAGCCCGTATTCCCGCATCAGGCGATAAGCTTTGACGCCGAAACCCGCTTGCAGCAATTTCAGGCTTTCGTCGAATAAGCGTGCCGGCGGAATATTTCTCAGCAACGGAGCCAGTTGGCGGATAGGTTCTTCGCTGGGTTTGTCCAGAAACATATCCAGTTTTGCCATAAAACGAACGGAACGCAGCATGCGTACCGGATCTTCCTGATAACGGGTGGACGGATTACCGATTAAACGGAGTTTTCCCGCTTTGAGATCTTCAATACCCTGATAATAATCATGAATGGTGTTGTCTTTCGGATTGTAATACAACGCATTGACGGTAAAGTCGCGACGTTCGGCATCCTGTTCCAAGGTGCCGTACACATTGTCCCGTAACAGCATGCCGTCTTCGTTCTGACGCGCCTGATTGTCGTTTTTACTTTCCGTATGATTGGCGCGGAAGGTGGCCACTTCAATAATGTCGCGACCGAACATAACATGCGCTAAACGGAAGCGGCGTCCTACTAACCGGCATTGACGCTGAAAAACGGCCTGAATCTGTTCCGGACGGGCATTTGTCGCCACATCGAAATCTTTCGGTTTTTTTCCTAACAATAAATCCCGCAGGCAACCGCCGACCACATAGGCTTCATAACCGTTGCGATTGAGTTTGTCCACTACCGTCAGGGCGTTTTTGCTGATCATGCGCGGAGAGATGCCCGCTATGTTAGCCTTGATGATATATTTTTTGTAATGAGAAGCTTGTTTTTCGGATTTGAAATTTTTTTTAGATGAACGAGCGGGTTGAGCCGATTGAGAAATAAAGTGCGGTTCGTTTCGTTCGGATTTTTTTTGTTTTTCCTGTTTCGGATGCTTAATAAACAGGTTTTTGAGGTAAGTTAAAATAATCTACTACTCCAATAAAAAGAGTGGGCATAATGCGCCCACCGTATCATTAGAAAATTAATAACCCATTTGTTTTTCGCGAACTTCCGCCAGGGTTTTGCAATCGATGCATAAATCTGCGGTCGGACGCGCTTCCAAACGGCGGATACCGATTTCTTCTCCGCAGGAATCGCAATAACCGAAGTCTTCGGTATCTAATTTTTTTAATGTACTTTCAATTTTTTTCATTAATTTGCGTTCGCGATCACGGGCGCGCAATTCTAAGCTGAATTCTTCTTCCTGGGTCGCACGATCGGCAGGATCCGGGAAGTTCGCCGCTTCGTCTTGCATATGCGCCACTGTCCGGCTTGCTTCTTCTACAATTTGATCGTGCCAGGCTTGCAGAATTTTACGGAAATGAACAATTTGTTTTTCGTTCATATATTCTTCGCCGGCTTTTTCTTGGTATGGTTCAACGCCAGCCAATGCCAAAAGACTTAAAGATGCCGAGTTCGTAGTTGCCATGTTTTTCTCCAAAACAGTAAATAAAATCCCGTACCAAAAACCCATGGTTTTTGAAAGGCGTATAAATAGCAGAAGTCGGATAAATAATCAAATGAAATTATCACAAACCGGAAAATTTTACATTAAATTGACAAATTTGTGAGTAAGATTCCAATTTCGTTTTGATCAAGTTTATCCTGTCGCATTTTTCCGCCATATTGCCTCAAATGGTAAAATAAAAGAGAGTTATACGGTGGAAAAGTTTGCATTGGGTTGTATTGCCGGAGTCGCTACCATTCTGTTTTTACCGGAAAAGGGCTTATTGTCTTTGGATTTTCTGTTTGGCATTTTATGCGTTTTGGCGGGCCTCAATGTCTATTTTTATTGGCGGCGTCGGTTTTCCGTTTGGAGCGGTATGGTTTTGGTCGGGTTAGGTTTTTGTGTCGGATTAATGATTTCCCATAGCCAAGTTCTTCATTTGCTGAAACAGGCGCAGACGGTTTCCGCACAAAACGTCACGGCGGAATTTCGCATTCAGAAAATTCAGCATATCGGCGATTATCAAACCGCGATTGTTAAAAATACGGCGAACCGTCAACTGAATTATGTGACTTGGAACGATTCTTCCCCCGTAAAAACCGGTGAAATCTGGCGGCTGGAAATACGTCAACGTCCGCTGTCCTCCCGCTTGAATCAGGGCGGCATGGATCGTCAGGCGTGGTATTTTTCTCAAGCGATTACGGCGACGGGAACGGTAAAAAGTGCGGTCAAAATTGGTGACGATTTTTCATGGCGGGATGCATGGTTTCATCAAGCGCTCAGGCAAACCGCGGACTTACCGCAGCAAGGCTTGTTATTGGCGTTGGGCTTTGGCGAACGCGCTTGGCTGAAGCCCGAAACCTGGCAAGCCTATCAGCAAACCAACACGGCGCATTTAATTGCCATTTCCGGGTTACACATCGGTTTAGCGATGATGTTGGGAATGGGGCTGGGGCGGGCGTTTCAGTTTTTCCTGCCGACTTTATGGATTTCACCGCTGTTACCCTCGCTCACCGGTGCGGGATTGGCATGTCTTTATGTGAATCTGGCGGGTTTTGCCGCGCCCACTTCTCGCGCGTTATTGGCATTATTTTTGCTGTTAATCCTGCGTTTCGCCCGGGGATACTGTTCGCCCTGGCAGCTTTTTATTTACGGTGTCGCCGGTTTATTGCTGAGCAATCCGTTGATGATTTTATCCGCCAGTTTTTGGTTATCGGTGGGCGCGGTGTTTTGTTTGATTTTATGGTATCGGATTTTTCCGCTGAATGCCGTTCGCTGGCGCGAACAACCGATTCCGACCAAAGTGCGGTGGATTTTTGCGCTGTTTCATTTACAGTTCGGTTTGTTGTGGCTGTTTACGCCTATTCAGATTGCGTTATTTAACGGCTTTTCCTGGGTTGGATTCGCGGTGAATTTGATCGCCGTGCCGTTTTTCAGCTTTTTTCTGGTACCGTTGGTGTTATTCGCCGTGCTGACGAACGGCGCGGCCGGCTCCTGGCGGATCGCCGATCAATTTGCGCAGTGGATTACTGATCTGATTATGCGGTTTGACGGTTATTGGCTGACGGTCAGCGAAAAAACAGGCTGGATTTTGACCGCACTTTTAACATTTTGCCTGCTGATTTTTATCCGTTGGCTTTATCGCGAACGTGCAGCGGTCGGCCCGCCGTTAGCGGTGTATGGCCATGCGCGTTCGGGACGCGCCCGGCTTGGTTTTTCGCCGGAAAATCAACCGGCGGAACGGCCGTTTATTGTAAGCGGTTGTCTGTTATTGCTTTTATTCTGCGGCGTGCGTTGGGGATATTTATGGTGGCGGGAACCGGATTGGCGGGTGGAAACCTTGGATGTCGGCCAGGGGCTGGCCACTTTGATCGTAAAAAATCAGCGAGCCGTTTTGTATGATACCGGCGTAGCATGGGAAGGCGGATCCATGGCAGAAATTGAAATTCTGCCTTATTTGCAACGGCAGGGAATTGTGCCGGATAAGCTGATTTTAAGTCATGACGATAAAGATCATTCCGGCGGTGCGCAGGCGATTTTACAGGCTTATCCCGAAATGGAACTGATTACGCCCTCTGCCGAAAACTATGGAAAAATCGACCGCACTTTTTGCCTGCAAGGGCAAAGCTGGCATTGGCAAAACCTGAGGTTTGACGTGTTATCGCCGGCGAAAATCGTGACGCGTGCGGAAAACGCCGATTCTTGTATTGTGTCGGTTTCCGACGGTATTCACCGCGTTCTGCTGACGGGCGATGCGGACGTGGCGACGGAAAATCGGATTATCGACCGGCTGGACAAAACGGATGTTTTACAAGTGGGGCATCACGGCAGCAAAACTTCTACGGGCAGTCGTTTGGTTCGGCGAATTCGGCCGGAGATTGCGTTGATTTCCAGCGGACGCTGGAATCCGTGGCACTTTCCCCATCCGTCGGTGGTGGAACGTTTGCTGCGTGCGCAAAGTGCGGTCAAAAATACGGCGGTTTTTGGACAAATCTCCGTACATTTTAACGGCGAGAAGATGTCGGTTGAGACCATGAGAACCGATTTTTCGCCCTGGTATCGCGGATTTATTGGCGAAAGTAGGAAATAACAGGTACAATGCGTTCAAATTTTTACGGACGATTCGATTTATGACACAAGAAAAAGACATTTCGACTTTTAAAACCTTTAAGCGTTTATGGCCGACCATTCAACCTTACAGCTGGGTGCTGGTGGGCGGCGGTGTCATGTTAATACTGAATGCGTTGATTGATTCGGGTTTGATCTATTTGCTTAAACCGTTGTTGGACGAAGGTTTCGGTGAAGCGGACCACGATTTTCTGAAATTGATGGCGGTGGTCGTGGTGGTGTTTATTTTCTTCCGCGGGATTACCAATTATTTTTCTGCGTACGCCATTTCCTGGGTGTCCGGCAATGTGGTGATGAATATCCGTCGTCGTTTGTTCCGTCATATGATGTTTATGCCGGTGAGTTATTTCGACCAAAATCCGGCCGGCCGTTTATTATCCCGCGTGACTTATGATACGGAAATGGTCGCCAATTCGTCATCCTCCGCTTTAGTGACTATTGTGCGTGAAGGCGTTTATTTGGTGTCGCTGTTTGCGGTGATGATTTATACCAGCTGGCAACTTTCCGTCGTGTTATTTATTTTGGCACCCATTATCGGCGGATTGATCGGCGTGGTGTCAAAACGTTTCCGCGAACTGAGCCGTAATATTCAGGGGGCGATGGGAGAGCTAACCACGACCACCGAGCAAATGATCAAAGGGCATAAAGTGATTTTGTCTTACGGCGGGCAACAAGTGGAAGAACGCCGTTTTAACGAGGTGAGCGACGATATGCGTCGCAAAGGGTTAAAAATTGTTGCGGCGGACGGAATTGCCGACGGTGTGGTGCAATTAATTGCGTCTTTAGCTTTATCCGTCGTGTTGTATGTGGCGACCATTAAAAGTCTGGAGATTGATAATCTGAGCGCCGGTTCTTTCACGGTGGTGTTTTCTTCCATGATGGCGATGATGCGTCCGTTGAAATCCTTAACTAATGTGAATTCGCAATTTCAGCGCGGAATGGCGGCGTGCCAGACATTATTCGATTTCCTGGATTTGGATGTGGAAAAAGATCAGGGAACAAAAGAAGTGACACGCGCTAAAGGTGAAGTAACCTTCAAAAACGTATTCTTCGCTTATGAAGGCAAAGAAGAGTTGGCACTGAAAAATATCAATTTTCAGATTGACCAGGGTAAAACCGTGGCGCTGGTCGGGCGTTCCGGTTCGGGCAAATCCACTATCGCCAGTTTACTGACCCGCTTTTATGATGTCACGGACGGTGAGATTTTGTTAGACGGTGTGAATATTCGGGATTACAAGCTCTCTAATTTACGTGAACAATGTTCCATTGTGTCGCAACAGGTTCATTTATTTAACGACACCGTTGCCAACAATATCGCTTATGCGGCGAATGATCGATATAGTCGCGATGAAATTATTGCCGCGGCGAAAGCGGCGCATGCCATGGAATTTATTGAAAAACTGGATAACGGATTGGATACGGTGATCGGTGAAAACGGCGCCAGTTTGTCCGGCGGGCAACGTCAACGACTTGCCATTGCCCGCGCTTTATTGCGTAATTCGCCGGTGTTGATTTTGGATGAAGCCACTTCGGCGCTGGACACGGAGTCGGAACGCGCGATTCAGGCGGCATTGGAAGAATTACAAAAAGATCGTACCGTCCTGGTGATTGCGCATCGTTTATCCACGATTGAAAAATCCGATGAAATTATTGTGATTGAAAACGGTGAAATTAAGGAGCGGGGGACGCATGCGGACTTATTGGCGCAGGGCGGTGCCTACAAACAGTTGCATTCCATGCAATTTTCCCATTAAATAAAGCGGGTGTTTGCCCGCCGTTTTCTTATTTAGAACGACATCAAATTCATACGAGTGCAAAACGTCGTATCACGGAGACAATAATGAATTTCTGGTATTCTCATTCCAAAATTGCCTATTTGTTGTTGCCCTTCTCTTTTCTGTTTTGGTTAATCAGTACCATTCGCCGTTTTTTGTTTCAATCCGGCATTATTTCTGCTTACAAAGCGCCGGTTCCCGTTGTTATTGTGGGTAACCTGTCGGTAGGCGGAAACGGAAAAACGCCGGTGGTCATATGGTTGGTACAACAGTTGCAGGCCCGCGGATTAACCTGCGGTGTGATTTCCCGCGGTTACGGCAGCCGGTCTGACGTTTATCCTTTATTGGTGAACGCCGAAACCGATCCGATTCAAGGCGGCGATGAACCCGTTCTTATCGCTAAACGTACCGGTGCACCGGTGTGTATTTCGCCGAATCGCCGGCAGGCGGTGGAATTATTATTGAGCCGTTATTCCTGTGATGTGATCATCAGCGATGACGGGTTACAGCATTATAAATTGCAGCGCGATATTGAAATCGTAGTGATGGACGCCGCCAGAGGGCTTGGCAACGGATGGGTTTTGCCTGCGGGACCGTTGCGGGAATTACCAAGTCGTTTGGCGGATGTCGAGCTAGTTATTACCAACGGCGGGGAAAATGCCTATTCGGATGCGGTGATGCGGTTGGTTCCTCATTATGCGATCAATTTAGTGACAAATGAAAAGCGAGAATTGAACGGCTTTAAACAGGCAATAGCCATTGCCGGGATTGGCAATCCTTCTCGTTTCTTTAAAATGTTACAGGGTGAAAGTATTCAACTTGTTACCGCTCAGGCATTTCAGGATCATCAGAAATTCAGCGCGGATTTATTTGCTCGATTTGATCCGACATTGCCTTTATTGATGACCGAAAAAGATGCGGTAAAGTGCGGTCGATTTTCGCAACAAAATTGGTGGTATGTGCCGGTGGATGCCGAAATTTCAGGGGAAAAATCCGTCGCACTGTTAGATAAAATTCAACAAATGACACAGCAAGGAAAATAATATGACGACATTTACGGTAATCATCCCCGCGCGTTTTGCATCAAGCCGCCTGCCGGGCAAGCCGCTAGCGGATATTGCCGGCAAACCCATGATTCGCCATGTGTGGGAAAAAGCCTGCCAGGCTGGGGCAAGCCGTGTTGTGGTGGCGACGGATAACGAACAGGTAAAAAATGCCGTGTTGCAATTCGGCGGCGAAGTATGCATGACCTCGGAAAAACACAATTCCGGCACGGAACGTTTGGCGGAAGTGGTGGAAAAATTAGGGATCGCGGACGATGAAATTATCGTCAATATCCAGGGCGACGAACCGCTGATTCCACCGGTTATTGTGCGACAAGTGGCGGCAAATCTGGCGAAATATCAGGTAAATATGGCAAGTCTGGCGGTGAAAATTGAGGATGCGCAAGAACTTTTTAATCCCAATGCCGTTAAAGTGCTGACGGATCGGGCGGGTTACGTGCTGTATTTTTCGCGCGCGGCGATTCCGTGGAACCGCGATGAATTCGCCGGCATTGCGGCAAACACGAAAAACCTTGATGATTTGCAGCTGGGCGAGCATTATTTGCGGCACATCGGCATTTACGCTTATCGCGCGGGTTTCATCAAACAATACGTGCAATGGCAACCGACAGCGCTGGAAAAAATCGAAAGTCTGGAACAGCTGCGGGTATTATGGTATGGCGAACGCATTCATGTCGAACTTGCCGAAGAAGTGCCGGCGGTGGGCGTGGATACGCCGGAAGATTTAGAAAAAGTGCGGTCAATTTTGACGGCGTTTTAAACGACTGAAATGGCAATTACATTAAAAGGAAAGCGAAATGTTAGACAAAATCATTGGTTCGGTATTAAGCAATGTATTGAGCGAATCCGGTAACGGCGGGGCGCAAAGCGGTTCCGTCATTACGGATGTGTTGGGCTCGCTATTGAAAAATCAGGGCGGCATGGAAGGCATTTTCAACCAACTGCAAAAAGGCGGGTTGGACGATTTGCTGAATTCTTGGATTGGCACCGGTCAGAACAAACCGATGAACGCCAATCAGGTGAACGACGTTTTCGGCGACGAAACCCTTTCCGACGTAGCGCAACAAGCAGGCGTGGAAAAAGCGCAGGCGCAGGATATTTTGTCCCAGGCATTACCGCAAATTATTGACATGTTGACTCCGAACGGGCGCGAAGGCGGCGTTCAACCGGAAGTCATTACTCAGCGCGCCGAACAGTCACAACAAGAGGGTTTCGGTTTGGATGATTTGTTAGGCGGATTATTGGGCGGACAACAAACGCAATCTCAGACTCAGCAGGGCGGTTTGGGCGATATTTTGGGCCAAATCTTAAACCAACAACCGACTCGTACCAGCCGGACTTCCGCGCCAAGCAGCAATGATGAATTAGCACAGGATATCGGCTCGGTATTAAATAATTTCTTTAAATAGCATGATTTTTAACCCGATAAAAGACGGCGGTTTTGTCGTCTTTTTATTTGCCGATTCTCGGTAAAAATTGTGTTAAAATCGACCGCACTTTTATCTTTCGGTTTTAAATTTTATGTTCGATTCTAAAGTTTTTCTGAAAAACGTAACCCATGATCCCGGCGTTTATCGCATGTTCGATAAAACCGATACGGTAATCTATGTGGGAAAAGCGAAAGATTTGAAAAAACGGTTGTCCAGTTATTTCCGCCCGAATTTAAGCAGTAAAAAAACGGAAGCGCTGGTGGCGTCTATTGCGCGTATTGAAACCACCATTACCACCTCGGAAACGGAAGCTTTATTACTCGAACATAATTACATCAAAACCTTTCAGCCGCGTTATAACGTACTGTTGCGCGACGATAAGTCCTATCCCTATATTTTGCTGACCAAAGAACGTCATCCGCGCATTACCGCTTATCGCGGGGCGAAGAAAATTCAAGGCGAATATTTCGGACCTTATCCGCACGCGGGGGCAGTGCGTGAAACGTTGTCATTGCTGCAAAAACTTTTTCCCGTTCGACAATGTGAAAATTCGGTGTATAAAAATCGCTCGCGTCCTTGCTTGCAGTATCAAATCGGGCGTTGTTCCGCGCCTTGCGTTGCGGGCTATGTGACGGATGAAGAATATCAGGCACAGGTGGAATATGCCCGTTTGTTTTTGCAAGGAAAGGATCAGCAGGTATTGGCTCATTTGATCGCTAAAATGGAAGCGGCCAGCCGGGATTTGAACTTTGAAAGCGCAGCCCGTTTTCGTGATCAGATTCAAGCGGTTCGCGCCGTCATTGAAAAACAATTTGTGTCCAACGATCGCTTGGACGATATGGATATTATTTCCATTGCCTATCAACACGGCGTGGCTTGCGTACAAGTGTTGTTTATCCGTCAGGGCAAAGTGCTGGGCAACCGCAGTTATTTTCCGAAAGTTCCGGCAAATACGGATTTATCCGAATTAACGGCAACCTTTGTGGGACAGTTTTACTTGCAGGCGCATCAGGGGCGCACGGTGCCGAACAGCATTGTAGTGGATCATAAGCTGGAAGCCAAAGAGGAAATCGAACAACTACTTTCCGAACAGGCGGGGCGCAAGGTTGGTATTCAGGATAAAGCCAAAGGTAGTAAGAGCAAATATCTGTCGCTGGCGCAAATGAATGCGAAAGCGGCGCTGACTTTGAAACTCAAAGAAACGACGCTGATCAGCGAACGTTATCGGGCGTTGCAGGAACTGCTTGGCATAAACAAAATCAACCGGATGGAATGTTTTGATATCAGCCACACCATGGGTGAACAAACCATCGCCTCTTGCGTGGTGTTTAACGATGCGGGGCCGTTTAAATCCGAATATCGCCGTTTTAATATTGAAGGCATTACCGGCGGCGATGATTATGCGGCAATGGAACAGGCGCTGAAGAAACGTTATGATCGCGATTTGCCGCCGGAAAAAATTCCCGACGTCATTTTTATTGACGGCGGTAAAGGCCAGCTAAATCGCGCTTTAAACGTGTTTGAAGAACTGAACGTAAAATGGGACAAAAACCGACCGCACTTAATCGGCGTGGCAAAGGGCGTGGATCGCCGGGCGGGCCAGGAAACCCTGATTTTAAGCAAAGAAGGACGGGAAGTGAATTTGAATCCGGATAATCTGGCATTGCATTTGATTCAGCATATTCGCGACGAAAGCCATAATCACGCGATTTCCGGACACCGTAAAAAACGTCAAAAAGCGTTCACACAAAGCGGGCTGGAAACCATTGAAGGCGTTGGACCGAAACGTCGTCAGGCATTGTTAAAATATCTCGGCGGCATGCAGGGCGTAAAAAACGCGACGCTGGATGAAATCGCCTCCGTGCCCGGTATTTCCCGGGCGTTAGCCGAAACCATTTTTGAGACGTTAAAGCACTAAAAACAATTTATGAGGTAAAAGTGCGGTCAAAATTAAGGAAGTTTTTTATGTCAGAATCTGTGATTGAAAGTCATCCGTTTCCGCCTCTGTTGCCGCCGCAGGCCACCGTTATGATGATGGGCACGTTCCCGCCGCCTGCGGACAAACGCAGCATGGCGTTTCATTATCCGAATTTTCAAAACGATATGTGGCGGATTTACGGGGCGATTTTCTTTGGCGATAAAGATCATTTTGTAGTGAAGAACGAAAAACGGTTCGACGCCGAACGCATCAAAGCTTTTCTGACGGAGCGCGGAATTGCCTCTTGCCCCACCGTTTTAAAAGCCATTCGGGAACGGGGCAATGCTTCGGATAAATTTCTGGACATTGTGGAACCTGTTCCGTTGGCGGAAATTTTAACCCGGCTTCCGCAATGCAAATGGATTTTCACCACCGGCGGCAAAGCGACGGAAGTGTTGTGCAGTCTGTCGCCGGAAAAACCGAAGGAACCGAAAACCAACGAAGTGATTGATTTCCCTTTTGCAGGACGAAAACTGAAACTTTACCGCGCGCCTTCCACCTCCAGAGCTTATCCGCTGAGTTTCGAGAAAAAAACGGCGGCCTATCGTACATTTTTTCAATTAGCCGGTATTTTATAGGAGCCGATATGTTAGACAGCGCTTTA
The DNA here is from genome assembly GCA_963539805.1 of uncultured Actinobacillus sp. Taxonomy (GTDB): domain Bacteria; phylum Pseudomonadota; class Gammaproteobacteria; order Enterobacterales; family Pasteurellaceae; genus Exercitatus. Next base: position 186,420 of record CAUTMS010000004.1, read on the forward strand.
TTGGGTTTAACCCACGAACAGCAACAGCAGGCGGTAGAACAAATTCAAAAACTGATGGCAACAGGCGTTCCCGCCGGACAAGCGATTAAACTTGTGGCGGAAGAACTGCGTAAACGGCACGAGGAAAAAAGGGACGAATTGCCCGTTTGACGGGTTAACGGCAAATTAGAAAGACGAAAAGAGCGGTGAAAAAACACAAGATTTTTTCACCGCACTTTTTATTCATTGTGTTTATCGGCGAATTATTTTTTGCGTGCCAGCATGGTCACGAACTTCATTTTAATCCGATTGCCGTTTTCATCGGTTTTGTGCAATTCGCCCGGTTCTTCGTTGTATTTTACCAGTTCCCAGTCGCGATAATAATCGCTTAGTTCTCCCGCTTTGAAGGTAAAGGAAAACGGAACCGGACAAGGCGCGTCCGCCGTATCCATCGCGGCGACAATCAGATTATAGCCGCCGCTGTTGGTGTGTTGCTGCATATTTTGAATGATGGCGGGCACGGCATCGCGATTTAAAAACATGAACACCACGGTGGATAAGATGAAATCGTAATTTTCCTGAATATTTGCCGAGTTAATGTCATAAAGTGCGGTGGAAATCGGCAGATTTTCTTTGTGCGCCGTTTCCTGTAGAAACGTCAGACTGGTTTGGTTGTGATCCCAGGATGTTACCTCATATCCTAACAGGCTCAAAAATAACGAATTGCGCCCTTGCCCGCAGCCCAAATCCAGGGTTTTGCAGGGACGGATTCGTTCCGCCGCCGCTTTCACTTCGGAATGAGTTGCCGTCATATTGTATTTTTTGCTGAAGTAATCCGCCCGGGTGCAATAAAATTCCAGATAGCATTCCAAGTCGTCGGACGCCGCTTCCACGCGGTGCCATAATTGCGGTTCGACGAACGGCGTTTCGTCTGTCGGCGTGAAAAGATGTTCGCTGACCGTTTCGCCGTTTTCCGTCAGCACATAAAATTTTAATCGGCCTTTTAAGACGGTGATTTTGCCCCAGGTGCCGGCTTTGGTGTTATGTTTTTCCCGAAACATGCGGGGAAGGCTGTCTTTGGTCCACACCGGCATTTTTTTGTAGCTGATTAATTCTGTTTTCATGATGGTTCTCATTGTTGTCATTTAAGGTTTATAACTGAGCGTTATAGTAGGTTATTTGGCGAGTGATTTCAAGCGAAGAACGGAGACGAAAAGTGCGGTCGAAATTTGAAGTGTTTTTTGAGGAAAGAAAAATCCGCGCAGAAACGCGGATTTTGTCCTATTTTTATTCTTTCGGAGATTTGCGGGCTTTATAAATTTTCCAACCTACGAATAACGCGATTAAACCGATAAGCACATAAATACCCGATTGGCCGGTTTTGATTTGTTCCGCCAGCCATTCCCGATTGTTGGCGCCGTGTTCGCCGAGATATACCCAAATCGGCACGGAAATAATGGCGGCGCAGAAATCCAGAAACAGGAAACGGACAAAACTGACGCGGCGGGTAATGCCGGACACCATATAAATCGGCGCGCGCAAACCCGGTAAAAAACGGGCGACGAATAAGACGCGGTTGCCGTACCGTTCGAATTTATCCCGTACCATACGCAACCGTTGCAAGGTGAGAATTCGCCGCATCGGACGAAAACGCAGAATTTTGACGCCGTAAATCCGTCCCAGCCAATACATAGTGCTGTCGCCGATTAATACGCCGAGCATGCTGACGACCAGCATAATGTGCACATTGACGTTTTCGGGATACAATCCCGCGATAATACCGCCGGAAACCAAGGTAATGTCTTCCGGAATCGGCACGCCGAACCCACAAATAATTAACACGAATAACACGGCCCAATAGCCGTAATCGGTGAAAAAATTAACCAATAAATCCATAAAATGTACACATCAAAGTTATTAAACAAAATTGTGTGTATTTTGCCTTTTTTAGCGTTTAAATGCCAGTTTAAATTTGCTTTCGCAGGATAAATTCATTATAATTCACGCCCTCAAAGCCGGTCTTTGAGCAAGCTACGGGAAATTGTTGGGTCGCCTGCAGTTTCTGAGATTTCATTTTACAATTTTAAGAGAACATTAACATGGCATTTAAATTTAACGCTGAAGTTCGTACGGCGCAAGGTAAGGGTGCGAGCCGCCGCCTGCGTCATAACGGCCAAATTCCTGCAATCGTCTACGGCGGCAGCGAAGCGCCGGTTTCCATCGTATTAAACCACGATGAATTAAACAACGCGCAAGCACAGGATAATTTCTATTCGGACGTGATCACTTTAGTGATTGACGGTAAAGAAGTTGCGGTAAAAGTTCAGGCTATGCAACGTCATCCGTTCAAACCGAAATTAGTACACATCGACTTTAAACGTGCTTAATTTTTTGTTGTTGAAGAACACCAATAATCCCCGATTGTTGGTGTTTTTTTGTTTTTGGCGTAAAGTGAGCCGATAAAGTGCGGTCAAAAAATACGACGTTTTTTTGAAAGTCAATCGGTTTTGAGGAGTTTTTAGCGCGATCTATGAAAATTGCTTTAGGTGTGGAATATAACGGCAAGGGTTATTTCGGCTGGCAGCGACAGGAGAAACTTCCGAGCGTGCAGGAAGAATTGGAAAAGGCTCTGTCTTTTGTGGCGAACGAGAAAATTGAAGTGTTTTGTGCCGGCCGGACGGACAGCGGCGTACACGGAACAGGCCAGGTGGTGCATTTTGAAACCCATGCTCTGCGCCCCGAAAAAGCCTGGGAGTTTGGAACGAACGCCAATTTACCCGACGATATTGCGATAAAATGGGCGAAAACCGTGGATGACGAATTTCACGCCCGTTTCAGTGCCACGGCGCGTCGTTACCGTTACCTGATTTACGACAATCGTTTGCGTTCCGCCGTTTTGCCCGAGGGCATTACGCACTGTCATTTGCCGCTCGATCATGAAAAAATGCATGCAGCGGGGCAGTTTTTGTTGGGGGAAAATGATTTTTCCGCTTTCCGCGCGGCGCAATGTCAGTCTAAAACGCCTTGGCGCAATGTGCATCATTTACGGGTGACGCGGCACGGTCATTATATTGTGGTGGATATTCAGGCGAACGCGTTTGTGCATCATATGGTGCGTAATATTGTCGGCAGTTTGATGGAAATCGGATGCGGCCGTCAGCCTGTGGAATGGATGAAATGGTTGCTGGAACAACGGGATCGCAAGCTTGCCGCGCCGACGGCGAAACCGGAAGGATTGTATTTGGTTCGGGTGACGTATCCCGACTATTTTGCGATTCCGAGTCTGCCGCTTGGTCCGTTATTTTTACCTGACGAGTTGATATAAATGGCATTTTTTCAAACTGTAAAACGCGGGCAGCGCTATCTCGAACGTTGGCCTTTGCATCCGAAATTGGCGGCGATTTTTCCGGAAAACCGCGTGATTATCGCCACCCGGTTCGCCCAAAAAGCTATGCCTTTTCTGGCGGTTTTTGCCGTGGTGTGGCAGCAGCTTTTTGCCAAAGGCAATAATGTAGCGTTTTCTGCAGCGATTCTGACCGCACTTTTTGCTTTATGTTTACCTTTTCAGGGATTGTATTGGTTGGGAAAACGGGCGAATACGAAATTACCGCCCCAAAGTGCGGTCAAATTTCAGGAGATTTTTTCCCGTTTGCAGGAAAAGCAAGTGTCATTAACGCCGATCGAACGACCTGGTTACGGCGATTTAGCGGATCTTTTACAAAAAGCGGAGAAGCATCTGGGCGAAAGCTTTTGGGATGAACTGTAATTTTCTTATTATTTGGACTACGCAAACGGTTACTTTTTCTGTAAAATAGCCGAGTTAATTTGGGGAGCGTTTATGATTGACTATATTATCATCGCAATTATTGTCTTTTCTATTGTTGTCAGCCTGCTGCGCGGTTTTGTGCGTGAAGTGATGTCGCTGGCAAGCTGGGTGGTGGCGTTTATCATTGCCAGTCAATTCTATCCTTATCTGGCCAATTTACTGACGCAAATCGAATCGGAGTATATTCGTAACGGTACGGCAATCGGCATTTTATTTATTCTGAGCCTGATTGTGGGCGCCGTGGTGAATTATGTCATCGGGCAGTTGGTGGATAAAACCGGTTTATCCGGTACCGATCGGGTGCTGGGCGGCTGTTTCGGCTTTTTGCGCGGCGTGTTAATTGTTGCGGCGTTATTGTTCTTTCTCGATACCTTCACTAATTTTAACCAGACGGACATGTGGAAAACTTCAAAATTAATTCCGCACTTTGGTTTTATCGTGGAATGGTTTTTCGAGCAGCTTCAAACGAATTCCAGTTTCTTAAATTTACCTACAACGAAATAAGAGGGTGACCAAATGTGCGGTATTGTCGGGATTGTTAGTCAAAGTCCAGTAAATCAATCGATTTATGACGCCTTAATGGTGTTGCAGCATCGCGGCCAGGATGCGGCGGGGATTGTGACGGCGGATGAAAACCGTTGTTTTCATTTACGTAAGGCGAACGGATTGGTGACTGATGTATTCCAGCAGGTCCACATGGAACGTTTGCGCGGAAATGCCGGTTTGGGGCACGTTCGTTATCCGACGGCGGGCAGTTCGAGCGAATTTGAGGCGCAGCCTTTTTATGTGAATTCGCCTTATGGCGTGACATTGGTGCATAACGGCAATTTAACCAATTCCGAAGAACTCAAAGAAAAACTGTTCAAAGTCGCCCGCCGCCACGTCAATACCAAATCCGATTCCGAAGCATTACTGAATATTCTCGCTTATCACATCGACCAAACCGCTAAATATCATCTTTCCCCCGAAGACATTTTTTCCGCTCTACGGTTAACCAATCGGGATATTCGCGGTGCCTATGCCTGCGTGGCCATGATTATCGGGCACGGTTTGGTTGCGTTTCGCGATCCGCACGGAATCCGCCCGTTGGTGTTGGGGAAACGGGAAGATAACGGCAAAACGGATTATATGTTTGCTTCCGAATCCGTTGCACTGGATACCGTCGGATTTGAATTTGTACGGGATATCGCGCCGGGTGAAGCGGTATACGTCACTTTTGAAGGCGAAATTTATTCGGAAATTTGTGCGGAGAATACGAAATTATGTCCTTGTATTTTCGAATATGTGTACTTTGCCCGCCCGGATTCCACCATTGACGGCGTTTCCGTTTATGCGGCGCGTGTTCACATGGGAGAACGTCTGGGACAAAAAATTGCCCACGAGTGGCCGAATGAACAGATTGACGTGGTTATTCCCGTGCCGGAAACCTCGAACGATATTGCATTACGTATCGCTCATGTGCTGGGCGTGCCTTATCGCCAGGGATTTGTGAAAAACCGTTATGTGGGACGCACTTTCATCATGCCGGGGCAAACTCAGCGCGTAAGTGCGGTAAGACGCAAATTAAACACTATTGCGGCGGAATTCAAAGGTAAAAATGTATTGTTGGTGGATGATTCCATTGTGCGCGGCACCACATCCGAACAGATTGTGGATATGGCGAGAGCGGCCGGCGCCAATAAAATTTATTTTGCCTCCGCCGCGCCGGAAATCCGTTATCCGAATGTGTACGGTATCGACATGCCGACCAAACACGAACTTATCGCTTACGGTCGTACGACGGAAGAAATCGCTAAACTCATCGGCGTAGATCGCTTGGTTTTCCAGGATCTTTCTTCTCTAGAAATTTCCATCCAGCAAGAAAATCCGCATATTCGCGAATTTGATACTTCCGTTTTCACCGGAACCTATGTCACCGGTGACATCACCGCGGAATATTTGGACGAAATCGCCGATCAGCGTAATGATAAGGCCAAGAAGTAATTTATTCTTAACCTCATTGAAAAAGAAAACTAAGTTTCGTTATTGCGGGACTTAGTTTTTTGTTTCTTGAAATCCGTAGTAACGATTATATTGAATAGCCTATGGATATTTAGCGTTACCAGAGAAATTCAACGCCTTAATATTCAAAGTGCGGTCAAAATTTTAAATGTTTTTTTACAATTTAAAACGGTAAATAAAATCGAGCCGATAGCCGATTTTAATATTATTTGGCATATCGACCGAGCCTTAACAAGGCAAAGAAAAAAGCCCGTAAACGTTGATTTTACAGGCTTTTTAGAAGTTTTTCGTTTAGTTTCGTTGAGCTAAATTTAGTTAAATGGTGCTCTGGGCGAGACTTGAACTCGCACGACCTGCGGTCACTACCCCCTCAAGATAGCGTGTCTACCAATTCCACCACCAGAGCGTTATTGTTTAAATGGTTAATTTTTAGTTTTGAGGAATATCGGCGTTTTTATTTTCTACTGCCGGCGCAACGGTTTTCTGTTGCTGTTCAATTTGTTGAGCGGCTTGCGATAAATCATCGAATTTGCCTTGTTCAACGTTGTTGCGGTGAGAGTTAATGTTTCCGATAACAATGCTGATAACAAAAAATGCAACGGCTAAAATACTGGTTGAACGGGATAAAAAGTTGGCAGAACCGGCCGAACCGAAAACCGTGCCGGACGCGCCGCCGCCAAAGGACGCACCGGTATCGGCGCCTTTGCCTTGCTGAATCAAAATTAAGCCAATCATGACGATTGAAATAATTAAATAAACAAATAATAAAACGCTATACATTGAATCTTCTCTGCGCATATTCGCAATTAACAAAAAACGGGTCGAATACTACCGAATATTTGTAGGCTTCGCAAGTATTTTTTGTCCGAATGCCGAAAATCTAAGCGGATTTGACCGCACTTTTACCGGCGGTTTTTCTTGTTTGGCGTTTGAGTGTCGGTTTCGGTTGATTGGCAACCGCACTCAGTTGGCGCAAGGCGGAAAAATTCACGAATTGCACCAGATCCGGCAGCATTTGCGTCAAGTGAAACATAAAGGATTGATAGCTGGTTTCTTTTTGACTGATACCGTTCAGCTGCGCTTCCCATTGTGCCGTCATATCGGGTTGGGTCGCCGAATCCGGCAAGGCCTGGATCAGAATACGTCCCGCTTCCGTGCTGTGAATGTTACGTCCTTTTTTATACAGAAATCCGCGTTTGAATAACAGTTCGATAATGCCGGCACGGGTGGCTTCGGTGCCCAGTCCGTCGGTTTCGCGTAAGATTTTTTTCAATTCTTTATCCTGCACGAAGCGGGCAATTCCCGTCATCGCGGAAAGCAGGGTAGCGTCGGTAAAGGGTTTGGGCGGTTGGGTTTTCTTACTGACGATTTCGCCTTTCTCGCAAAACAGCATTTGTCCTTTTTTTACTTCGGGCAACGGCGGTTCCGGTTGATCGTCGTCATCTTCTTTACCGAGTAATTCTTTCCAGCCGGCAATTTGCAGATTGCGCGCCTGCGCAATAAATGTGCCGCCCGCAATATTCAGCGTGATTTTACTTTTGCGGTATTCGGCGTCCGGGCAGAACTGCATGAGGTATTGGCGGGCAATTAATTCGTAAATATTTTGTTCCTGCGCGGTTAAATTGACCGCGTGTTTTTTGGCCGTAGGAATGATGGCGTGGTGCGCTTCCACTTTTTTATCGTTCCAGCAACGGTTTTTTTGCTCGGGATTGACCGCATTCGGCAATGTCTGATACGTCCGACAATGCACGGAAATGGCGTTCATTACCGCGTGGCGATCGGCAAAATGCTCGTTAGGCAAATAACGGCAATCGGAGCGCGGATAGGTAATCAGCTTGTGTTTTTCATACAAACTCTGGCAGCTATCCAACACATCCTGAGCGGACAGGCCGAATCGTTTTGCCGCGTCGATCTGGAGTGCGGAGAGCGAATAGGGAAGCGGCGCGGTTTCCTTTTCCCGCTTGTCTTCGTATGCCGTCACTTCCGCGGGTTGCTGCGTAATGCGTTTAACCACGTTTTCCGCCAGCGCGCGGGAAAGTACGCGACCGTCTTCATCCTGATAATCTTCGCAGGCTTTCGAGGGTTGCCACAATGCGGTGAAAGAAAGTGCGGTAGAATTTTGCTCAGTTTTTACGTGAGCCAGCACTTCAAAAAAATCTTTCGGCTGAAAATTTTCGATTTCCAGATCGCGGCGCACAATCAGTCCCAGCACGGGCGTTTGCACGCGTCCTACGGATAATACGCCGTTGTAACCGGCTTGACGTCCTCGAATAGTGTAGGCGCGCGTCATGTTGATGCCGTACAGCCAATCGGCGCGGGCGCGGGCGAGTGCGGAGGTCGCCAAGGGAATAAAATTGCGGTTCGGTTGTAGCTTGTTGACGGCTTTTTCCACCGCATTCGGGTTGAGATCGCTCACCAGACAGCGTTGAATTTTGTCCTTTTTATCGGCGGGCAAATTGGCGTAGCTGAATACTTCGTCCACCAATAACTGACCTTCCCGATCCGGGTCGCCCGCGTTAACCAGTTCGTCGGCCTGATGAATCAGTTTTTCCACAATTTTCAGTTGCTTCGCCACTTCCTTGCGCGGGATCAGCTGCCATTTTTGCGGAATAATGGGTAAATGTTCCAATCGCCATTGTTTATAAATCGGGTTGTAGGCATCGGGCTCCGCCTGTTCCAGCAAATGCCCTACGCACCAGGTGACATAATCGTTTTCGCCGCAGCGAATAAAGCCGTCGCCGCGACTGTGCGGTTTCGGCAAAACGTCGGCGATGGCGCGGGCAAGGCTGGGTTTTTCGGCTATAAACAGGCGCATTTTTCGTTCCGGATTAAAAAAGTGCGGTCGATTTTAGCGTAATTTTTATCGGATGCAAAATGTGGCGGAAATATCGGTAGGATTGGTTCGTGTTTTCGCCAAAACGAAACACATATTTATTGTGTGGGAATACTGATGTGGATCAAAAGAAATGCATTTTCCGGTCGGGAGAAATTTACACATCTACATGTTTGCTATAGATTGAAACGGTTACTTTTTGATTTGCTTTCTTTACCTGAAACTATGTTGGAGTGATTGCTATGGCGAAGTTTTTTCTGATGCCGGAGGACAACTACGATACGAAAATCGGTGTATTAATCGATAAGTTTGTCAGTAAAGTCCAGAGTTTTCCGCCCGGTACTTGTCCGTTAGTGGTGCAATATGCGTCTTTGCGTTCTTCCGTCAGCCAAACGTGCGGTAAATGCGTGCCTTGCCGTGACGGCATCCCGCAGTTATCGATTTTGGTAAGAAAAGTACTGGACGGTGAGGGCGACGAATCCACCATGAAACAAATTCGAGCGCTGGCGGAAATGATTCGCGACGGTTCCGACTGCGCTATCGGTTATCAACCCGCTTTTGAGGTGCTCGACAGCATTGAAGAATTCAAAGACGAATACGAAAGTCATATTCATAATAAATCCTGCCTGAAAAGCGTCGGACAAAAAATTCCTTGTATTAATATGTGTCCGGCGCATGTGGATATTCCCGGTTATATCGCCCATATCGGCGACGGCAATTATGCCGATGCCATTAATCTTATCCGTAAAGATAACCCGTTGCCGACCGCTTGCGGATTGGTTTGCGAGCATCCTTGCGAAGAACGTTGCCGTCGTCGTTTGATTGATGACGTCATTAATATCCGCGGGTTGAAAAAATACGCGGTGGATCAAGTGGCGGCAGATACCGTTAAGGTGCCGCAACCGTTGCCGGATACCGGTAAAAAAGTGGCGGTGATCGGCGGCGGGCCGGCAGGGTTAACCTGCGCTTATTTCCTTGCCCAAATGGGGCATCGCGTCACGATTTTCGAACGACAGAAAGCTTTGGGCGGGATGCTGCGTTACGGGATTCCGAATTATCGCTTCCCGAAAGATCGGTTAGATCAGGATTTGAATGCGATTTTATCCGCCGGTAATATCGAAGTGAAATACGGCGTAATGGTCGGTGAAGATATGCCGATTGAAAAAATTAAAGCGGATTACGATGCCATGTTCGTTAGTATCGGCGCGCAAAAAGGTAAAAGTTTGCGTATTGAAGGTGCCGATGCAAACAATGTTTTTTCCGCCGTGGAAATGCTGGACGGCATCGGTAACGGCAATATTCCGGATTACAGCGATAAAGTGGTGGTGGTGATTGGCGGCGGTAACGTTGCTATGGACGCCGCCCGTTCCGCAGTACGTTGTAAAGCCAAAGACGTGCGCATTGTGTATCGTCGCCGTCAGGATGATATGACGGCGTTGCATGCGGAAATTGAAGCGGCGATTATGGAGGGGATTGAATTAATCACTTTGGCCGCGCCGGTCGCCATTGAAAAAGACCAACAGGGCAACTGTACGGGGTTAAAGGTGCAGCCGCAAATGACGGGACCTTATGATCACGGCGGTCGTCCGAGTCCGGTGGCGGTGAAAAAACCGCCGTTTACCATTGATTGTGATGTGATTTTAATCGCGGTGGGGCAGGATATTATCAGCGGTCCGTTTGAAGAATTCGGGATGCCGGCAAATCGCGGCGTATTTCAATCCGAATTGACTACCGCGGTGCCGGAGATCCCCGGTGTTTTTGTGGGGGGAGACTGCGCCACCGGTCCGTCAACGGCGATCAAAGCCATTGCGGCGGGTAAAGTGGCGGCGCACAATATCGACGAATACTTGGGTTATCATCATAAGTTCCCTTGTGAAACCCGGGCGCCGGAGCCAAAAGAAAATATGCGCATTCAGGTCGGTCGCGCCAATATTACGGAACGACCGGCTTACATTCGTAAACGCGACTTTGAACATGTAGAAAATCCGTATACTTATGAAGAAGCCATGCAGGAAGCCGCCCGCTGTCTGCGTTGCGATCATTTCGGTTGTGGAGTGTTACAGGGAGGACGTGATCTATGATTAATTTAACCATTGACGGATTAACTGTTCGGGTCGAAAAAGGCACAACCGTGCTCGAAGCGGCAAAATCCGTAGGTATCAATATTCCTACGCTTTGCTATTTAAAAGATGTGAGCAATATCGGTTCCTGCCGCGTTTGTGTGGTGGAAGTGGAAGGCTATGACAAATTGCCGACCTCCTGTAATACTTTGGCGCAGGACGGCATGGTGGTTCGTACCCAGACGGATCGCGTGGTGAAATCCCGTCGCATGGCGCTGGATTTAATTCTTTCGCATCATAATCTGATTTGTTTTTCCTGCCCGTCTAACGGTGCCTGCGAGCTGCAAAACGTCTGTCATCAATGCGGCATTTCCGAATCGAGTTACGAAAATATTCGCGTAGCCGGCATTGAAGTTCCGCATGTGGAAGACAACCCGTTCCTGGGATATCGTCCGGATTTGTGCATTCATTGCCAACGCTGCATTAATACCTGTGCCAACGTGAGCGGCTGCGATTCCATTAAACTGACTTCACGGGGCATTTTCCGCACTATTGAAACGCCGTTCGGTAAGAACTGGAAAGAAACGGATTGCGAATCTTGCGGTAACTGCGCGGAAGCCTGCCCGACCGGTGCGATTTATAAAAAAGAAGCAAAATCGTACCGCACTTGGGAAATTTCACGGGTGCGAACCACTTGTCCGCATTGTGCCGTGGGTTGTCAATACGAATTATTGGTAAAAGACAACAAACTGGTAGGCGCGGAAGCGGTGAACGGGCCGTCTAACGGCGGATGTTTATGTGTGAAAGGACGTTTCGGTTCCTATAAATTCGTGATGTCCGGCGATCGGTTGACGGATCCGCTGATTAAAGATCGTGCGACGGGTAAATTCCGTAAAGCAAGCTGGGATGAAGCGCTTGATTTGGTCGCTTCCAAATTTATGACTTTGAAACGCCAGTACGGTCCGGATTCTTTGGCGGGATTTGCCTGTTCTCGTTCGCCGAACGAAGATATTTATATGGTACAGAAAATGGTACGCACCTGTTTCGGTACCAATAACACCGATAACTGCGCTCGCGTCTGTCATTCCGCGTCCGTAGAAGGGTTGGCGAAAACTCTGGGTTCCGGAGCTATGACCAATCCGATTTACGATATCACGCATGATGTGGATGCGATTTTGTTGGTGGGATCCAATCCGGAAGAAGCGCATCCGGTGGTGGGGATGCAAATCCGTGAAGCGGTACGCAAAGGCACCAAATTAATCGTGGTGGATCCGCGCGATATCGGATTGACCAAGCAGGCGGACGTGCATTTAAAACTGCGTCCGGGCACCAATATCGCCTTTGCCAACGGGATGTGCCATATTTTCATCAAAGAAGGATTAATTGATGAACAATTTATCGCCGAACGCACGGAAGGATTTAAAGAGCTGAAAAAAATCGTGAAAGATTACACGCCAGAACGCGTGGCGAAAATCTGCGGAATTGATCCGGACGATTTGCGTGCGGCGGCAAGAATTTACGCTTCGGCGAAAAAAGCGCCGATTATCTATTGTCTCGGCGTGACCGAACATTCCACCGGCACGGAAGGTGTGATGTCTATGTCCAACATGGCCATGATGGCAGGCAAACTGGGACGCGAAGGTTGCGGCGTTAACCCGTTGCGCGGCCAAAATAACGTGCAAGGGGCTTGCGATATGGGCGCGATGCCGGATAAATTCCCCGGCTATCAACCGGTGACCAACCCTGAAATCCGCGAAAAATTTGAGAAAGCCTGGGGCGTTGAGTTACCGGCGCATGTGGGAACGCACGCCACCGATATTTTCCCGAAAGCCATTAAAGGCGAAGTAAAGGGATTGTACATCTGCGGTGAAGATCCGGTCGTGACGGATCCGGATAGCGCTCATGTCGTGAAAGCATTGAATGCGTTGGATTTTCTCGTCGTTCAGGAATTGTTCATGACGGAAACCGCGTTGCTGGCCGACGTAGTGCTGCCGGGACGTTCCTATGCGGAAAAAGACGGCACTTTCACCAATACGGAACGCCGCGTGCAACGGGTTCGCAAAGCGGTGACCCTGCCGGGGAATTCCCGCCTCGATACGGATATTATCTGCGAACTAATGCGACGCATGGGCTATAACCAGCCGACGTTGACCGCCTCGGAAATTTTCGATGAAATGGCGTCGGTTACACCGTCGTTCCATGGTATGAGCTACGCACGTTTGGAGAACGAACCGACTCAATCCCTGCAATGGCCGTGCACCGACAAATATCATCCGGGTACGTCGATTATGCATGTAGGCAAAATGGTTCGCGGATTAGGCTTATTCTATCCGACGGAATATAAACCGGCGAAAGAATTACCGGATAAAAATTATCCGTTCATGTTAACAACCGGACGGATTTTGTACCATTACAATACTTCGGCCATGACGGCAAGAACCGAAGGTCTGATGGAAATCGTCGGACATTCCTTCGTGGAAATCAACACGGCGGATGCAAAATCCCTGGGTATTGTCGACGGCGAACGGGTCAGCGTTACGTCGCGTCGTGGGCGCATAACCTCGGAAGCGCGCGTATCGGATAAAACCAATCCTGGCGAATGCTGGATGCCGTTCCATTTCGCCGACGGCAACTGCAACTGGCTGACCAATGCCGCATTAGACCAATTCGCGCGCATTCCGGAATATAAAGTGTGCGCCTGCCGCATTGAAAAACTGCCGAAAGAAGAAGCTTACAATGCCAAAGGCAAATACGTGTCGCAAAAAATGGTGGCGCAGCAATGGCGCAAACGCATGGATAAAAACATCGCGCGAGCGCTAGGCTGATAGCCGTTTTATAAAGTGCGGGCGAAAAAACGATCGTTTTTTTGCCCGCACTTTTACATGAAAAAATGCTAAAATCCTCCGACATTATGATTTAATCGGAATTTTTATTTTATGCCACTGATCAGTTTAACCAACGGATATCTTTCTTTTAGCGACGCGCCTTTGTTAGATCGCGCCAATTTACATATCGAACCGAACGAACGGGTTTGTTTGGTGGGCCGCAACGGCGCCGGCAAATCGACTTTGCTGAAAATTTTGTCCGGCGATGTGGTGATGGACGACGGCAAACTGCAATTTGAAAAAGATTTGGTTATTTCGCGTTTAGCGCAGGATCCGCCTCGCCACGCCGAAGGGAACGTGTTTGATTATGTGGCGGAAGGTATCGGTCATCTGGCGGATTTATTAAAAGAATATCACCGGATTTCCGTACAGCTGGAAAACCGATACGACGAGGCGGCGCTGAGCCGGCTGTCTCAGGTTCAGGCGAAACTGGAACACGAAAACGGCTGGCAGTTCGAAAATAAAATTAAGGAAGTATTAGGAAAACTGGAATTAAATCCGGAGGCGCCTCTGTCGGAATTGTCCGGCGGTTGGCTGCGGAAAGCCGCATTGGCGCGGGCGCTGGTGTGTGATCCCGATATTTTGCTGTTAGATGAACCGACTAACCACTTGGATGTGGACGCCATTGAATGGCTGGAAGAATTTCTGTCGGGCTTTGGCGGCAGCATGGTGTTTATTTCTCATGACCGTTCTTTCATCAAGAAAATGGCGACCCGAATTGTGGATTTGGATCGCGGGCGTTTGGTGTCATATCCGGGAGATTATGACGCTTATCTCGCCGCAAAAGAGGAAAATCTGCGGGTCGAAGCCTTACAAAACGAATTGTTCGACAAAAAATTAGCGCAGGAAGAAGTGTGGATTCGCCAAGGCATTAAAGCGCGGCGTACCCGTAACGAAGGACGAGTGCGCGCGTTGAAAGCGTTGCGCGAAGAACGGCGTCAGCGCCGCGATGTGTTGGGTTCGGCGAAATTACAGCTGGATAGCTCAAGTCGTTCGGGAAAAATTGTGTTTGAAGTGAAAGACGCCGGTTATGAAATTGAAGGCAAAACCTTGCTTTCCCATTTTAGCACCACGATTTTGCGCGGCGATAAAATTGCCCTGGTGGGGCCGAACGGTTGCGGGAAAACCACGTTTATCAAGTTATTGCTGGGGCAACTGAAACCTACTTCAGGCGCCATTCGTTGCGGAACAAAACTGGATGTCGCGTATTTTGATCAATACCGTGTGGATCTGGATCCGGAAAAAACCGTTATGGACAATGTGGCGGACGGCAAACAGGATATTGAAGTTAACGGCGTAAAACGCCACGTGTTGGGCTATTTACAGGATTTTTTGTTTCCGCCTAAACGAGCGATGACGCCGGTGAAAGCGCTGTCCGGCGGCGAACGTAACCGCCTGCTATTGGCAAAATTATTACTGAAACCGAATAACCTGCTTATTTTGGACGAACCGACCAATGATTTGGATGTGGAAACTCTTGAATTGCTGGAAGAAATTTTAGCGGATTACCAAGGCACATTGATCATCGTCAGCCACGATCGTCAGTTTATCGATAATGTGGCGACGGAATGTTATTTGTTTGAAGGCAACGGCGTGCTCAATAAATATGTAGGCGGTTTTTTCGATGCTAAACAGCAGCAGGCCAATGTGTTGGCAAAAAAGGCGGAAGAAGAATCAAAACAGAAAAAAATAACGAAAAGTGCGGTAGAAATTAAAACAGTTTTTCAACCTGAGCGCCAACGCCCGTTGAAACTTTCTTACAAAGAACGGCAGGAACTGGAACAACTGCCTCAATTATTAGAAAATTTAGAAGAAAAATTGACCGCACTTCAGAACGAAGTGAGTGCGCCGGAATTTTTCCAGCAACCACATGAATATACGACGGCAAAATTACAGGAATTAGCCGAACAGGAGCAAGCGCTGGAGCAAGCCTTTGAACGCTGGGCTGCCCTGGAAGAAAAGAAAAATCAGACCGAAAGCTAAAATTTAAGCAAAAAAATGTTGAATTCTAAACAATTTGAATAAATAAGCAGCAAAAGAAAATAAATGTTCGATTTTTTCAAAAAAATGCTAGACAAGCATAACGAAAATCCTTAATATACGCCCCGCAACGACGCGCTGAGCGCTCGTAGCTCAGTTGGATAGAGCGTTGGCCTCCGGAGCCAAAGGTCGCAAGTTCGAATCTTGTCGAGCGCGCCAGAAGTCAATGCGATGAACAACTAATCAATGGTGGCTATAGCTCAGTTGGTAGAGCCCTGGATTGTGATTCCAGTTGTCGTGGGTTCGAATCCCATTAGCCACCCCATCTTCTCTTAATTGAGAAATCTGACGGCGAGTAGCGCAGCTTGGTAGCGCAACTGGTTTGGGACCAGTGGGTCGTAGGTTCAAATCCTATCTCGCCGACCAATTTTTGCTCTTTAACAATTTATCAGACAATCTGTGTGGGCACCGATAAGATTCGTTTTAGAAAAATAGAAGACTTAAGGTGCTGACCAAAGTTAATTTAATAAATGATTGAAGTCAGTATTTTGAGCGATGAAAACTTGAACTGAAGAGTTTGATCATGGCTCAGATTGAACGCTGGCGGCAGGCTTAACACAT